>NZ_CANLVZ010000010.1 GCF_947494755.1 uncultured Tateyamaria sp. | reverse complement strand
ACGCGCATCGGCCAAGGCCGCTACGCTGAGTACAGCGGTTCGATCCCGCTATGCTCCACCATTCTTGTTCGTTCCAGCATCAAGATCAGCACATTTCAGAACCCGTAGGCGCTGACTGACGCGCATCGGCCAAGGCCGCTACGCTGAGTACAGCGGTTCGATCCCGCTATGCTCCACCATTCTTGTTCGTTCCAGCATCAAGATCAGCACATTTCAGAACCCCTAGGCGCTGACTGACGCGCATCGGCGAATACCTACATCAACCCGCTCCCATCACGATCAGACCAACATACCGCTTGAAAGGTGAGGCCTGTGCAGAGGCTGCTGCATGACCTAATCAAAAGGTCAACAGGTCTGCACCCATCAGCTTCCCTTCATCGCAATATTTAGCAAGGCGCGGTACTGCTCACTTCCGCTTTCCAGCTCTTCCTTGGTGCCGATAGAGACCAGGCGCCCATCGTCCAGCAGCAAAATACGGTCGACATAGTCAAGCGTCGCCGGACGATGCGTGACAAACAGGACGGTCTTGTTTTCAAGCTCCTTAGTCACACTTTCCAAGACTTGCTGTTCGGTTTCGACGTCGAGGGCGCTGGTGGCCTCGTCAAAGACGCAAATGTCCGCATTCTTGACCAAGGCCCGCGCGATCCCGATCCGCTGTTTCTGACCACCTGACAGCGCCGAGCCATTCGGGCCAACGACGGTTTGCAGACCAGCGGGCATGTTGTCCAGTGTTTCGGTCAAGGCCGCGCGACGGGCGGCACGCTCCACATCCTCGTCAGAGGCACCGGCATTGCCGTCGCGGATGTTCTCAAGGATCGTACTGTCAAACAGAAAGACGTCCTGGCTGATCAGCGCCGTGGACGCGCGCATGGATTCGTTGGAGATGTCAGTCGCGTTGTATCCCCCGATGCGGATGGTACCGCTTGTTGGGTCATAAAACCGCAGTACAAGATCGATCAGCGTGCTTTTGCCAGAGCCGGAGCGTCCGATGATGGCAACTTTTTCCCCCGCCTTGATATCAACAGACACGTTCCGCAGGGCAGGCGCGCCCTTCTCGTATTCAAAGCTTACATCTTCAAACGAAATGGAGTTTTCGCCCGGTGCAAGAACCTCGGCACCGTTGGATTGCAGGGGGATGGGCCGATCCAATATCTTGTACATGCGACCGGTGTGTACCAGCGATTTCTGAATATCGACCCAGACTTTGGACAGCCGAGAGGCTGGCTGGTAGGCCATCAGGAAGGCTGTGATAAAGGCGGTGAATTCCCCCGGTGTCTTGCCAAAGGTCATCGTCTGCCACGCGGCATAGATCACGAAAAGACCAATCACGATCCCGCCCAGAAATTCCATCAGCGGGCTTGTCGCCGACGTAATCCGGGCGATCGACAGCATCCGGTCTTCCAGCGCCGTCACGGCCCCTTCGAAACGGCCGACCGATTTGCTTTCCAGACCATAGACCTTGACGGTCTTGATCCCTTCAAAGGTCTCGGCCCCCACGGCGAAATAGGCACCATCCAGCGCACGCTCCGCGCTTGCCAGCTCACGCACCCGACGGGACAACAAAGTCACCGTCAAAAAGATCACTGGCAGAATCATTGAGCATAACAGCGTCATCAGGGGGTCCTGAAAGAACATGACACCAAACAGGACGGTCACGGTCATGATGTCGGTGAACATCGTATTGGTTACCCCAACGACGGTCGATCCACACGCGTTCCCGAACAGCTTGAGCTGCGCCATCTGCATACTTGCATGAGTGTCCGCAAAGAACCGGGTTTCCTGCAATACCAGTCGCCGGAACGTCAGCTTTTGATAGTGCGATATGACGGATCGCTTGAACACGGTCTTGACGACCGCATTTGCATAGACCGAGAACGCCTTGCCAAAGGCCACGGCCACCACAAGCAAGGCGACCGAGTAAGCCGCCTTTGCGTCCCCCGCCACAAAGACGTCGTTCACGATAAGGCGGGTGGAATATGCGAGCGCGCCCGTGAACCCGGCAACGCCAAGCATGCAGATGACGGACAGTGCATACAGCTTCCAGCGTGGTGGCAGCGCCTCGCGGATCAGGCGGATGCCTGTCGCTGTGGTTTCCTGCCCCGTGATACCCTTGGAACTGCTTTCAGGTTCGATCATGTTGCACTCTGCATTCTGACTGGAGTTTGGGCGCTACGCATCGCACGAACTCAGGGCGATGGCTATGGCTGGAGGTTTGTATCGTTGATCTGATCCGACGACATCCGCTGTCCGCTTGCGCTATATATCAGCTTCCTGCCCCCTGACGTCAATGCGCGTGACCTCACGGAAGTCATAACCGCGGAACACGATGCTAAGGTAACGCCTTGGCTGTACCTTCGACTGCGTCCACGTGCTGAGGCGTGGCGGGCGTCCGACCCATGACTGAACCGGCACGGTCTGCACCCAACATCAGCGGCCAAAAGCCGGGAAGCCCGTCATGGGGGTGAAACCGGGGCTTTTGGCGCGCAATGTCGCTGTCGCCCGCCCGCACCGCCACTTCGATGCCAACGCCGCCTGCGAGCATCGCGAGTGCCGTGCATCGGTCCTCATCAAAATCCGAACCTTGAGCATGGGGCCACTCAGCCCCCCGATGCGACAGAAACCATGCCACCCCTTTGTGCAATCTTGCGAACTCCGGCTGATGTTCGAGTGCAAACCCACACGATTGGTACAAGCGGTAGAGGCTTAGCCATCCACCGAGGTTAAAGGCACAATGATGTTGCCCCCCCGGGCGCTGTAGTTCCTGAGGCTGCCCCCCCTCATCATCAAAATGCGTTTTCAGACGGGCGGTCGAGTTCAGATAGCAGTCCATCAGCGTATCGGCATCGTCAAGAAAGGCCGCGATTGAGCCAAGCTGAAGGTCATAGAAGACACCAAGGCTGTTCGCACTGCTGCGCGCGCCCTTGCCCTGCGCGCTGTTCAAAAGCCAGTCGCGATAGGGTCGCAGCCAGTCCGCCAAGTCCGCGCTCAGGTCCGGATCATCCAACATCCGCACCCCGTCCAGCAAATACCCGATATCCTTGAACGCGATGATCCCGGCTTTGTCGCCCGTGTTCCCGTTGTGCCCGCGGCGCACCTGAGCATAGCGCAGATGCGGCGTCATCGCGGTCTCCTGTTTCAGGAACCACGCCTTGATCAATTGGCGGGCATGATCGCGGTATTGCGGTGCGCCAGATACCGCCCATGCGAGACTGCACGCTGTTGCATCATCAAACACATGCTGCAGGCGGGTACGATCAAAGGCGTCACTTTCCGGAGCATAAAGGACCGTGTCTGGCAGTCGCTCTTCGGTGCGCCGGATATAGGGGGTACCATCCTTACGCTGCGAGTCGGGCCACCAATAAGGCGCAAGCTCCAGATAGTCAGCCTTGTCGCCACTCGGCGCAGTCTCGGTTTTGTCAAACACCGAAAACGGGCCACGGCCAAGCGCGGTATCGGCCGCCTCACGCAAACGCTTTCTATGATCTAAGGTCGGCTCCTGCCCAAGGCGCGCCAAAGTCTCCGTGTCGTAAAACACTGGAACTCGGGGATCGAAACCGCGACGCTCGATAACCTGGTGATCAAGCGACTTCAGTTGCGCAACAATTGCATCATTGCGGGCATAGGTTCGGTCTCTTTGCCCCTGAGCGCCGCCCACTTCCAATTGCGCCTGACCAGATGCAAGGCGGCGGACCATGCCAGCATTACCCACCAAATGAGAGCCAGGCACGAGCGGCGTGCTATCCAGGTCCCACGGGTCCATCCGCCCGGTGCTCCAAGGCCCCTTCACGCCGAGCCGAACCAACAGCTCGACTTTAGGACGGCGGCCATAGGGGAAACGCTCGTCAAACCGCTCTTTGGCATCGAAACGGAAGGCGATTTGGGGCTCTTCCGAGGCGTCTCTAGGGTCCCATGTGTCAAAGGCTTTCTTGTTCGATCCCAATCGGGCCATAGGAACAACGAAATACCGACACGCTTGCTGTTCTTGGATATCCTTTACAACGCTCGCCCAGTCCTCGACGGTGAGAAAGCAGTTTCCGTCCCAAGGCAAAACCCATTTCGCATTTTCACGCCCCCAATCCAGCGCAATGTTGCGTGACCCGTTGTTGTGCATCACGTGGATATTCTTGTGGCGATAGATGGACGCGATAGCCCGGTGCTTTTGCTCTTCTTCAAGTTGCTCAAATGCATCCGTGAAGATGTAGTCGGCTGACGGAAGCTTTGTCAGATCAAGTGGCACCTCTGCGTAGTCATCAAGAACAAAGGGTAGTCGCTTGTAGGCATGGCCCGCAGCCTCGAACGCGGCGATAAGACGACGTTCCTGATCCGCGTCGCGGATACGGTTGAGCACCCACATCTTTTGACAGTTTTCAAACTCCGGTTCGTTTTCCAGGATGAATTCAACGTTCTGTAATGACTGTCCCAGAGCATGCCGCGGAGGCAGGTCGTTGCCGACGATCCGGATCAAAGCATAGGTGTCAGGGAGCGCACGCGCAGCGTCCTCGGCAACCGGATCGATATCGGGTGCGGATGCTGTTGCACGTTTGACAAAATAAGGCGCATTGCCCCGATAGTAGTCCGGAAACAACCGGCTCAGCACAGCCTTTACCAGCATCTTTGCGATCAAGATTGGCAAGGCCACCGGCAAGAGCAAGACAAGCACCGCAATCCAGCCAATGCGCTCTACGCCCTGCTTTGATCGGACGTTGCGAAGAAGCTGATAGAAAAAGGTCTTGGCCTTGGACGCCATACACTTACCTCGGGTCACAGTATGACCCGGTCCATAGTCAATGTCGGGCCAAGGGTCCAGCATCGCCCGGCCCACAACATTAACATAGCTGTTTTTCAGAAAAGACTTCGGGACGGCCTCGGCAGTCGCTGGTCCATACCGGCAATTTCAGTTTTCGGACCACCAGAAGGGATGATCAAATGGGATGGGCGGTCCAAAGACGCGGACCGCCCCAGTCGATGTGATTAGCTCGGTGCCTTGGTCGTCCGCAAATAAGGCAGCACGGTTGTGAATTCGCCAAATTTCGCTTTGGCATCTTCATCCGACACAGTCGCGGGGATAATCACATCATCGCCCACATTCCAGTTGGCGGGCGTTGCGACGCCCTTGCCGGTCGACGTTTGCAAACCGTCAAGCGCGCGCAGCACCTCGGCAAAGTTGCGGCCAACCGTCATCGGATAGGTCATCGACAGCTTCAATTGCTTGTCAGGGCCAATGATGAATACGGACCGGACAGTCGCGCTATCAGCAGGTGTGCGGCCATCGGGCAGGTAGGCTTCGGCGGGCAACATGTCGAACGCCTTTGACACCTCAAGGCCGGAATCGGCGATGATCGGGAATCCCGCCGTGGTGCCAGCGACCTTTTCAATGTCACCTTTCCATTTCTTGTGATCCTCTACACCGTCCACCGAAACGCCGATGACCTTTGTGCCGCGCTTGTCCCACTCATCAGCCAGTTGCGCGACCGCGCCGAATTCGGTTGTGCAGACCGGAGTGAAATCCTTGGGATGCGAAAACAGGATCGCCCAGCTGTCCCCGATCCAGTCATGCAGCGAAATCGTCCCGTGGTCTGTTTCGACCGTCAAATCCGGGATCGTGTCGTTAATGCGCAAACCCATGGTGTCCTCCGTCGGGAATGGTTGATGTTGCGAAGTATCCTAAGACATCGCGTCGGCGTTTTCATCCCCTGATGTGTGGGCCCACTTGTGGGCGCGTCCCAGCGGTGTCAGAGTTTCGCCAAACGTCAACGAAAGGCACAGCCATGCTCGAGAAACGCGATTTTTACATCAACGGCCAATGGGTCGCTCCGCAAAACGGCAAGGACCATCACGTGATTGACCCCTCGACCGAGGAACCAGCGGCCGTGATCTCGCTTGGGGGTGCCGAAGATGCAGAGGCTGCGATTGCGGCGGCCAAGGCGGCGTTTCCTGCATGGATGGCGACCCCTGTTGCCGAGCGAATCGCATTGGTCGAAAAACTGATCAGCGTGTACGAAGCCCGCGCCGAGGACCTGGCAGGCGCAATGTCCGCCGAAATGGGCGCGCCGATAGACATGTCGCGCAGCCAGCAGGTCGGCGCAGGCACATGGCACCTGAAGAACTTTATTGATGCGGCCAAGGGGTTCGACTTCAACCATGCTTTGGGCGATCACGCCCCCAACGACCGGATCATCCACGAACCGGTGGGGGTTGCGGCCCTCATCACGCCTTGGAACTGGCCGATGAACCAGATCACCCTCAAGGTCGGGGCAGCCGCCATTGCGGGATGCACGATGGTTCTGAAGCCAAGCGAAGAGTCGCCGCTGAATGCCATCATCTTTGCCGAGATGATGCACGAGGCGGGCTTTCCGCCGGGTGTCTTCAATATGGTGAACGGTGATGGCCCCGGTGTGGGCACCACCCTGTCGGGTCACCCGGATGTCGACATGGTCAGCTTTACCGGTTCGTCCCGTGCGGGCCGCCTGATTTCCAAGAACGCGGCTGAGACACTGAAACGCGTCCACCTCGAATTGGGGGGCAAAGGGGCCAACCTGATTTTCGAGGATGCGGACGAAAAGGCCGTCAAACGCGGTGTGCTCCATATCATGAACAATACCGGGCAATCCTGTAACGCGCCCTCGCGGATGCTGGTGCAACGCGCCAAATATGAGGCGGCGGTGCAGGAGGCCGCGGAGGTGGCAGGCAAGGTCACTGTCGGCCCCGCGAGTGAGGCGGGCCGCCACATTGGGCCTGTCGTGAACGAAGTGCAATGGAACAAGATCCAGGATCTGATCCAGAAAGGCATTGATGAGGGGGCCAAGCTTGTCGCCGGTGGCACGGGCCGCCCCGAGGGCTTCAACAAGGGGTTCTATGTGCGCCCCACAGTGTTCGCGGACGTCAACAACGACATGACCATCGCGCGCGAAGAGATTTTTGGGCCCGTCCTGTCCATCATCCCCTTTGATACCGAAGAAGAGGCTGTCGAAATCGCCAATGACACGCCCTACGGCCTGACCAACTATGTCCAGACACAAGATGGGGCACGACTGAACCGGATGGCCACGCGGTTGCGGTCCGGCATGGTGGAAATGAACGGCACCTCCCGCGCGGCCGGATCGCCGTTCGGTGGGATGAAGCAATCGGGCAACGGGCGCGAAGGCGGCATTTGGGGGATCGAAGATTTCCTCGAAGTGAAGTCCGTATCGGGTTGGTCGACAGACTGACGGGATAAGGGGGCGCTGCCCCCGCCCTGCGGGCCCCCCGAGGTATTTTTGGCGAAAGGAAGGGGCGGACGATGCTTTCGTCTGCTCCGGCCTGCCAAGGTGGGGTGATTGCGCAAGTGGTGGCGGGTCAGAACGGTGCGGATTGTCGGAACCGCATCATCTTGCCGCTGTCGGGATGTTTGATCCGCAACTCTTCGGAATGCAGCATCAGCCGCTCGAAGGCCAACGCCTCTCCTGTGGCGTAGAACGGGTCGCCCAGGATCGGGTGCCCCAGTGCGAGCATGTGGACCCGCAACTGATGACTCCGTCCGGTCTTGGGCATCAGCCGCACGCGGCTTTCGCGCGCGCTGTCGCGCAGCACCCGCCAATCGGTGATCGCTGCTTTGCCCGTCTCGTGGTTCACATGCTGTCTTGGCCGGTTTTCCCAGTCCACGATCAGGGGTAAATCGACACGGCCCGTCTTGGGCGTCAGCCGCCCCCACACCCGCGCCACATAGGTTTTCTTGGCGGCCCGCAGTTCAAATTGCTTGGACAGGAACCGCTGCGCGTGGGGCGTGAGCCCGAACACCATGACCCCGCTGGTGTCCCGGTCCAGCCGATGCACCAGCAGCGCCTGCGGCCACACCGCCTGCACCCGCGCGATCAGACAATCGGCCAGATCCGCACCCTTGCCCGGCACCGACAACAGCCCCGAAGGTTTGTCGACCACGAGCATCTCGGCGTCATCATGCAGCACCACCAATGGGTCCTGCGGCGGGGTATAGGCGTCATCCATGCCGTTCGCCTGTCAAATGTGCGCCCCTAGCGCAAGAGCCTTCACAATTCAGCGACATCTGCGCGCTGTGCCTGTCAACGGTTGCGCACATGTGCACTGTGCATCCATGCGTTACATTATTGCCCTGTTATCCGTCCTTCCCTCCCTGTCCCATGCGGCCTGTGGGCCAGATGCTCCGTGCGAGATTGCGGGCGGGTCCTATCACATGCTTGTGCCTGACGATGTGGCAGAGGATGCACCCGCGCTTGTGTTCTTTCACGGGCACAATGCGACCGGGCAGATGATCTTTCGCGGCGGTTTGCGGTCCGAGTTTGCGGGTGCGGGGTACGTGCTGATTGCGCCGAATGGCACCCCGATTGAGGGGCGCAGTACTCGTCGGTGGGCGGGCCGCGAGGGCAGCAGTCGCGATGATGTGGCCTTTACCCTTGATGTGATTGCCGATGCGGCGGCGCGCGCCTCGATTGATCTGGACCGGGTCTATGTCGCGGGTTTTTCGGCTGGTGGCTCAATGGCCTGGCTGATGGCGTGCAAGGCCGCAGGGCAGTTTGCGGGGTTTGCATCCGTCTCAGGCGCGTTGCGCCAACCCAATGACACCACCGACTGCCCCTCTGCGCCTGTCAACTTCCTCCAAATCCATGGCTTTGCGGACAATCAGGTCCCCTTCGAGGGGCGCGCCATTCGTGACTGGCATCAGGGCAGCCTGTGGGACAGCCTGTCCCTTGCCCGCGCCGCCAATGAGTGTCGCAGCCATCCTGACGCCATCACGATCGATGATCAGTTCCGGTGCCGCACATGGGATGACAGTTGCGGCGCAGGTGCGATCCGGTTTTGCGAGCATGATGGCGGTCATGGCCTGCCGCGCGGTTGGACGACCCTGGCCCGCGACTGGTTCGAAACCCGCTAGGCGCGTGCCGCGCGCATCTGGCGGACCATCGATACTGAATAGATGACAAGCGCCGTCCAGATCATCGGGAATGCGATCATGCGCGCCTGCCCGAAGGGTTCCTTGAACACGATCACGGCACAGAGGAAAATCATCGTCGGCGCGATGTATTGCAGGATCGCAATGGTGGTCAGACGCAACCCTTTGGCTCCGTTCGCATAGAGGATCAGCGGAATGGCCGTGACCGCACCGCACCCCAGCAAGAGCCAGTTCGTTTCGGCATCTCCAGACAGAAACACCCCCTGCTCCTTCCACCCGAGCCAAGCGACATAGGCCAGCGCCGGGATCAGGAGGATCAGGACCTCAAGCAGAAACCCCTGGTTCGGTCCGATCGGCAGTTGTTTCTTGGCGAGCGCATAGAACCCCCATGACACCGTCAGCCCGATGGCCGCCCATGGTACCGACCCGGCAGAGATCGCAAGGACCGCGACCGCACAGGCCGCAAGCGCGATGGCCACCAGTTGTGCGCCGGTCAGCCGCTCGCGCAGCAAGAGCGCCCCCAACGCCACCGAAAACAGCGGATTGATGTAATAGCCAAGCGCCGCATCAAGGGTGCGGTCCGACGTGATCGCCCACACGTATATGCCCCAGTTCACAGTGATCAGCGCCGCTGTCACGCAGCCCATCGCCAGCGTGCGCGGGCTGGAAAACGCAGCGCGCAGATCGCCCGTCCGCCGCAATGCAATCAGCAGAGCCCCTGCCAAAGGCACCGACCAGATAACGCGGTGCGCAACCACCTCGGCCGGGCCGACATGGCTGAGCAACTTCATGTAAAGTGGAAGGAACCCCCAGAGGACATAAGCCCCAAGCGCAAAGCCAAGGCCCTGCGGTGTATCACCAGATGTCTGCGTCATGGGAGGGTCCTTTCGCCCCCTGACTAGCACCCCGTCACAGGGTCGTCACGCTTTCACCCGTTCGGATTTGGGATCATACATCGGCTTCAGCGATGCCTCCGCCTTGACGCGCGTGCCCGCCACGTCGATCTCGTAGGACGACGCAAGAACGTCCGCTGCCGTCTCGCCTTTGCACGGCACATAGCCAAGGCCCATGGCCCCACCGAGGTGGTGCCCATACGCCCCTGAACTGAGATAGCCGACAATCTCGCCGTCCCGCACAATCGGCTCGTTGTGATAGAGCAGCGGCTCGGGGTCGGTCAGCCTGAACTGCACAAGGCGGCTCGCCAGTCCCTCATCCTTCTTGCGCAGCACCGCGTCCCGTCCGATGAACGACCGCTTGTCGGTCTTGACCGCAAAGCCAAGGCCCGCCTCGAGCACGTGATCCTCGCAGGTGATATCGTGGCCGAAATGGCGAAAGCCCTTTTCGATGCGGCAGGTGTCCATCATGTGCATCCCGCACAGCTTTGCGCCCATCCCCTCGCCAGCCGCGTGCAGGGTTTCGAACACGTGCCCGCACTGATCCGCGCTGACATAGACCTCCCAACCCAGTTCGCCCACGTAGGTGACGCGGTGGATGCGGGCGAGGCCCATGCCGATCTCGATCTCCTGCGCGGTGCCGAAAGGGTTCACGGCATTGGACAGGTCCGCCGGGCTGACCGCGTTCAGCAACTTGCGCGCGTTGGGGCCCATCACCGCCAGCACACCCTCGCCTGCCGTCACGTCCGTGATCACCACGTTGAACTCGCCCACATGGCGCTGCATCCAAGTCTGATCCGCCAGCCGTGTCGCGGCAGGGGTGACCACCAGATAGGCGGTTTCGCTCAACCGGGTGACGGTCACGTCCGCCTCGATCCCGGCGCGCTCGTTCAGGAATTGGGTATAGACGATTTTGCCATTGGGCACCGAATAGTTGCCCCCGCCCACAAAGTTCATGAACGCCTCGGCGTCGCGCCCCTCGACCCGGATTTTGCCAAAGGATGACATGTCATACATGCCCACATTCTCGCGCACCGCCTGGTGTTCGGCGGCCACGTTCTCAAAGAAGTTCTGCCGTTTCCATGAATACGCATAGGCCGCCTCCTGATCCTCCCGCGCAAACCAGTTGGCGCGTTCCCAGCCCGCAAGCTCGCCCATCACCGCGCCGTTTTGCAGCAGGTGGTGATGGAACGGGGTGCGCCGCACCCCCCGCGCCGTCGCCTTTTGGCGGAACGGAAAGTGGTCGGCATAGAGCAGGCCCAAGGTCTCGGTCGAGCGTTCCGCCAGGTAGGTCTTGTTGCCCATGAACGGCTGCATCCGGGAAATGTCCACGTCGCCCAGATCAAAGGGTTTTGCGCCATCCTCCATCCATTGCGCCAGCGCCATGCCTGCACCGCCTGCCGACTGGATACCAATGGAGTTGAACCCGCAGGCCACCCACACATTGTCCATCTCAGGAGCAAGACCGAGGTGATAGGCGTCATCGGGCGTGAAACTTTCGGGGCCGTTGAAGAAAGTGTGAATGCCCGCCTCGGCCAGCATCGGCATCCGGTTCACCGCCGCCTCGAGGATCGGTTCAAAGTGGTCGAAATCCTCGGGCAGCTGGTCGAATTCAAAGTCGCGCGGGATGCCCTTCACCGCCCAGGGTTTTGCATTCGGCTCAAACGCGCCCAGTAGCATTTTGCCCGCGTCTTCCTTATAATAGGCGCACTCGTCCGGCACGCGCAGCACGGGGAGTTGCTGCAAATCCTTGATCGCTTCGGTCACGATATAGAAGTGTTCGCAGGCTTGCAGTGGGACGTTCACGCCTGCCATACGCCCGACCTCGTGGCCCCACATGCCCGCACAGTTGACCACATGGTCGCAGGTGATGTGACCCTCAGTCCCATCCTCGCCAGTCCAATCGACGCCCGTGACCCGTCGCCCCTCGTGGGCTATCCGCGTCACGGCCACCCGTTCCTGCACCTTGGCACCGCGTTGCCGTGCGCCCTTGGCCAAGGCCAGCGCGATATTGGCCGGATCGCCCTGCCCGTCGAGGGGCAGGTAAACGCCGCCCGTCACATCATCAATGTTGAGGTGTTCGTATTTCGCCTTCACTTCCGCGGGCGAGATTTCCTCGACCTCGACCCCAAAGGCGCGCGCCATGCCCGCCTGGCGGCGCAACTCCTCAAGCCGTTCATCCGTCAGAGCCGCCGTGATGGACCCCACCCGTTTAAAGCCCGTGGCAACCCCGGTTTCCGCTTCCAGATCGCCATAAAGTTCCTGCGAATAGCGGGCCAGTTTGGTCATGTTCGCCGTGGCGCGCAGTTGCGCGATCAGCCCTGCCGCATGCCATGTCGTACCACTGGTCAACTGCTTGCGCTCCAACAGCACCACATCTTTCCAGCCCAGCTTGGTCAGGTGATAGGCCACAGAACAGCCAATAACGCCCCCACCGATAATGACGACGCGTGCAGAGTTGGGAAGGTCGGGCATTGGTGTGGTTCCTCAGACGATGGTGTGGCCCGCGTCGCGCAGACGACGGGCGATTTCAGCGATATGGGCTGGGCTGACTTCGCAGCATCCCCCCACGATGGTGGCCCCCGCTGCGACCCAAGTCATGACCTGATCGGCGTAAAGCTCGGGGGTGAAGTCGCGGCGCAGCGTCAGGCTATCCACGGTAGGTTTGTCCTCAAGAAAGCCGTCAGCGATCTGTTCAAATCCATTGGCATAGGCCCCGAATGGCAGCGAGGTGTGGGCGACGGAGGCCAGCGCCGCCGGGATCACTTCCGGCGTCGAGCAGTTCACCAGCAGCGCAGTTGCACCCGCTTCGGCGATAGGGACCACATCCGCAATCGGCTCACCCGAGCGCAGTTTTGTGCCGTCGCGGTCATCCACTGTCATCGCCAACCACACGGGGATGGCCGCGTCTGCACAGCCCGCAAGAATGTCACGCGCATGGTCGATGGAGGCCACCGTTTCGCAGATCAGCAAGTCGCACGCAGGAGCAAGCAGGGCCGTGACCTCGGCAAACAAGGGCACCGCTACATCCGAGGCAGGATGCAGGTCAGGCCGATAGCTGGCCACAAGCGGCCCAATCGCACCGGCAATTCGTCCCGTTCCATGCTCGCGCCGCGCGGTCCGCGCCTCAAACAATGCGCTTTGGTGCAAGGCCGTGAACGCACCCTCGACCGGTGTGCCCGCCAGACGGTCGTGATGAATCGCGTAGCTATTGGTTGTCGCTACCGTCGCTCCGGCTGCAAAGAAATCCGCGTGGACGCTGGTGACCATGCCGGGGTGATCCAGCATGATCTGGGTCGACCACAGCGGGGTCAGCTTGTCGCCTGCCCGGTGGACCAGTTCTTGTCCCATGCCCCCGTCCAGAAGGGTGATGTCAGCCATAGCGTTTCTCCTTGCGCGCACAGGCACCGGCGCAGTGCCCGTTTCGTTTCCCGTGTCGGAAAACGATCACGCCCGCAAGCGTTCGTTGGCAGGGTCCCACAAAGGTTGATCGGGTTGCACGGTCGCCTTGTAGCGTTGGCCAAAGATTTCGACCTCAACGTCGGTGCCCGGCTCGGCCAAGTCGGTGCGCACGACACCCAACGCGATCGAGGCATCAATCCGGTATCCCCAGTCACCCGACGTGGTTTCGCCCACAACCTCATCCCCGCTCCAGATGGTCGACATATAGGGCGCGTCCTGATCGCCCGCGTCCACCAGCATCGTCACGAACCGCTTCTTCGACCCTTGCTGCTTTTCGTTCTGCAGCGCGGCCTTGCCGGGGAAGTCCTGCGGTTTGTCGAGCTTGATGAACCGGTCCAGCCCGCCCTCGAACAAGGTGTAGTCGGTGCTGAGGTCACCTTTCCACGCCCGATACCCTTTTTCCATCCGCATGGAGTTCAGCGCGTACATCCCAAAGGGCGTCGCCCCTGCCCCGATGATCGCATCATAAAGGGCGGGAATGTCGGCCATCGGCGCGTGCACCTCCCAGCCCAATTCGCCCGCAAAGGACACCCGCAGCAACCGACATTTCACTCCGGCGACAACGGCGTCCTGATGGGTCAACCAGCCAAGCGACAGGTCCGCTTCGGTGCTGAGACTTTCGAACAATGCACGCGATTTCGGCCCGCTCACGATCAGCGTCGACAGTTCGGTCGTGTGATCCGAGAGGCTCAGCCCCTCGGGCAGCGCGTCGTTCAGCACATCCCAATCGTGCCATTGCGCGGTCGCGGCGGTGATGAGCGTAAAGTGATCCTCGGCGTGCCGGACCAGCGACATTTCCGTCAGGATGCGCCCCCGGCTGTCGGGGAAATAACCAAGCGTCATGCGGCCCGCCTTGGGTAAGGCACCTGCGATGCGGCCCCGCAGCCATTCCGCAGCACCCTCGCCGCTCAACTCAAAGCGCGAGAAGCCCGGCAGGTCCAGCACGCCGACCCCGTCGCGCACGGCCTCGACCTCGGCCTTGACGCGCGGAGCCCATGGGCCGCTGCGATCCCATGTGTGCGTCGCGTCCTCAGACGTGTCGTCGCCGTCCTTGGCGAACCAGTTGGCCCGTTCCCATCCGTTATAGGCACCCATCTGCCCCCCCGCGGCCCGGATGCGGTCGTCGATCGGCGAGAGTTTCTTGTCGCGTCCCGCAGGCCATTCGTGATGCGGGAAATGCATCGCGTATTCGTGCCCATAGGTCTCAAGCGCCTTGGCCAGGGAATAGTCGTGATCGGCATAGTCGGTGTAGCGGCGCGGGTCAGTCGCCCACATGTCCCACTCGGTTTCGCCGTGCATAATCCATTCTGACAGAACCTTGCCCGCCCCGCCGCCTTGGGCGATGCCGAAGGTGAACGAATGGCCCTCGAACGCGTTTTTGACGCCCGGCATTGGGCCGATCATCGGCAAGCCATCGGGCGCATAGGGGATGGGGCCGTTGATGTTGCGCCCGACCCCGGCAGTGCCAAGCGCGGGCACCCGCTCCATCGCGTCTTCAATATAGAATTCAAGCCGTTCGAGATCGTCGGGATAAAGCTGGAACGAGAAGTCCTCGGGCATCGGATCGGAGGGTGTCACCCAATGCGCCTTGCAGTTGCGCTCGTACGGACCAAGGTTCAGCCCGTTCTTGTCCTGGCGCAGATAATAGCTGATGTCGACGTCGCGGATGATGGGAAGCTTGTGCCCCTTCTCCTTGGTCCATGCGGCGACTTCGGCGATCTCGTCGGTCAGGAAATACTGGTGGGACATGACGACCATCGGCACGGTGCGTCCGCCGAAGGGTTTGAACATCTCGCCCACACGCTGCGCATAATAGCCTGCGCAGTTGGCGACATACTGGCAGCGGATGTCGCCCTTGTCGGTCTTCACGACCCATTCGTCGCCGTCCCGCTCGATCCCCGTCGCAGGGCAGAACCGTTCGATATGTGCGCCAGCGTCCCGCGCGCCCTTGGCCAAGGCTTGCGTCAACTGGGCGGGGTCGATGTCACCGTCCAGCGGATCCCACATGCCGCCCGCAAGGTCGTGGGTTTCCATGAACGGGTGGTAGTCCTGCATCTCGGCAGGCGTCATGATTGGCATCTCGAGCCCCTGATAGCGGCCCATGCCCGACACCCGCTCGAATTCCTGCATCCGTTCCTTGGAATGGGCGAGACGCAGCGATCCGGTGACGTGGTAGTTCATCGGATAGTTCACATCGTCCGCGAGGGTGCGATACATTTCCAGCCCGTAGCGCTGCATGTTCATCACAGCCCAGGACCCCGAGAAGTTGGGGCAGTTGCCCGCCGCGTGCCAGGTGGACCCGGCCGTCAACTCGTTCTTTTCCAGCAGCACGCAGTCGGTCCAGCCGGCCTTGGCCAGATGATACAGCGTCGAGGTGCCCACCACGCCGCCGCCGATGATGACCACGCGGGCCGTCGTTGGAAAATCGCTCATCCCTTAGTCCTTTCGTTGCGGCACGTTGTCCGCGATGTCGTAGTAGTCGCCCTTGTCGGCGGTAAAGATATGTCGGTCGAGGCGCAGGCCCGTTGCCCCATCGATGGTCCCAAGCGAGAAGCTGATCTTGGCCTCGCCTTCCATTTTCCAGAACAGGAAGCAGCCGCAGGTCGGGCAAAAGCCGCGCTTGGCGGTTCGGCTTGAGGCGAACCAGGTGACTGGCCCCGTGATGGTCACATCGCTGTCATGGGCAAGGCCCGACGCCCAGTGGTGCCCCGACTGCTTGCGGCACTGCCCGCAATGGCACGCGCTGGCGCGGATGGTATTGGCCACTTCGAAGGTGATGGCTTTGCAGTTGCACGATCCAGTCAGCATATCAGGCCCTCGCCGGTGCAGTAGACGCGCCCAAAAGCACACCGTAGATAACAAAGCACACGGCCATCACGCGACGCACCCAGATGTTGAACACCGCGCCCAAGGCCGCCCGTCCGATCCCTGCCCCAAGGGCGGTGAACCCGGTATAGCTGAGCGCGGTGATCGTCAGTGCCGTGGGCATGATCACCCACATCTGATCCCAGCCGGGCATGCCCGGCTGGATGAACTGCGAAAAGGCGGCCAGGTAGCCCGCCACGCTTTTGGGATTGATCGTCGCGATCGCAAAGGCGCGCAGATAGATGGATCGGCCTGTCTGATCGGCGACCTCAGGCGGTATGCCAGCCCGCATCCAGCCGCGTACGCCGAGATAGATCAGGACCCCGGCTCCGATCAGTTTGGCGATCCAGAAGGCGGTAGGTGAAGCGGCGATCAGGGCCGTAACGCCCAAGGCTGACAGGATCAGAAACAGGGTCGCTTGGGTCAGGATCGCCAGCACACCCGGCATCGCGCGACGCATCCCCAATGTCATTCCGTTTGAGATGCAATTCACCGCATTCGGGCCCGGTGTGGTCACGAACACCACCCAGAACAGCGCGAATATGATCCACCCTTCAAACGGCATCAGTAGACCGGCGGCGCGATGACCCAGATCGCCACGGCAGGCTGATCATAGGGGTTTTTCCAACGGAACGGCTCGCCCCGCACCCGAAAGCTGTCGCCGGGCCCAATCGAAAAGGTCTGGCCCGAAATCTCAAGGTCCAGCCTGCCCGAGATCAGATAGCCCACCTCTTGCGTGGGGCGCGTGACGGCATCACTGATTTCGCTATGCGCCTCAAAGGTCGAGTGGACCATTTCGAAATCATCGGTGAGATCAGGGGATAGCAGTTCTTCGACCAGCCCGGCGGCGCGGGATCCGATGGGACGGCGGGCACCATGGCGCACCACGTAACCCTCTTCGGAGGCAGGCGCAGCCCCGCGGCGAAACAGGGTGGACACCGCGATATCCAGCGTGGCCGCGATATGGCGCAAGTCCGTGATCGAAGGTTCGGAAAGGTCCCGCTCCACCTGGCTAAGCCACCCAACCGAGCGCCCCAGCACATCCGCCATATCCTGCAAGGTCAGCCCCCGCGCTTTGCGCAGCGCACGCAGGTCTGCGCCAAGGCTGTGTGCGGTGGTTGGGCTGGTCTGTAGCATGGTTCGTGAAAAATCCCGTTCGAATTTCACGTAAATCCAAGCCGCGTGAAAAATCAAGCCCGATTTTCAGAGCCGCCCGAAAACGCCCGTCAGAATTGCGTCCAATTGTTCTGCATCGTGCTCAGTGAATGCGCTCGGTTGATCGCTGTCGATATCGAAGACGGCGATCAGCTCCCCCGCCCCGTTTCGTACCGGTATCACCAGTTCGGATCGTGTGGATGTCGCGCAGGCGATGTGGCCCGGAAAGGCGTCTACGTCAGCCACCAATTGCGTCTGCCCCGTGCGGGCCGCCGCCCCGCAAACCCCACGCGAAAACGGGATGTGCAGGCATCCATGCCCACCCTGATAGGGTCCGATCTTGAGCATTTCAGGGCCGGTGACGCGGTAGAATCCGGTCCAGTCGAAGCGGGCATCGCTGTGGTGCACTTCGCAGGCAACGGTGGCCATCAGCGCGATCACGTCATCCTCGCCGTCGGTCAGGCTTTGGACTGTTTGGGACAGGGTGGAATAGGCGGGCATGCGTCACTCGATGTTGCAGCGGTGGTGGTATTTTCAAACAGACCGGTGTTCTTTTGGGGGAAGGATCAGACCCGCTCAATCGCGATGGCCGTGCCTTCGCCGCCACCGATGCAAATCGCCGCCACCCCTCGTTTGAGGTTTCGCGCCTCGAGGGCGTGCAGCAACGTGACCATGATCCGCGCGCCTGATGCGCCGATTGGATGGCCCAAAGCGCAGGCACCACCGTTCACGTTCACGATCTCATGGCTCAACCCCATTTCATGCATGAATGCGAGGGGCACGACGGCAAAGGCTTCGTTCACCTCCCACAGGTCGACGTCCTCTTTGCGCCACCCGATCCGGTCCAGCAGTTTTTGCGCCGCAGGGATGGGGGCCGTTGTGAACAATCCGGGGGCCTGCGCGTGGCTCGCATGGCCCACAATATGCGCGCGGATGTTCAGGTTTTGCGCCTTTGCGGCATCTTCGCTGGCCAACAGCAAGGCCGCCGCCCCGTCCGAGATCGACGAAGAGTTGGCGGCCGTAACCGTGCCGCCCTCGCGGAAAGCTGGTTTGAGATGCGGGATTTTATCAGGGCGTGCGGTGCCTGGCTGTTCATCCTGATCGACGGTTACGGATCCTTTGCGTGACGTGATGCCGACGGGTGCGACTTCGGCCGCGAACGCGCCAGTTTCAATCGCAGCCTGCGCCCGCGCGAGCGAGGCCAGCGCATAATTGTCCTGAATGTCGCGGGTGAACTGGTAGGTTTCGGCGCAATCCTCGGCGAAAGTGCCCATCAGACGGCCCTTGTCATAGGCATCCTCAAGCCCATCAAGGAACATGTGGTCGATGACCTGCCCATGACCCAGCCGCGCCCCACCCCGCATTTTGGGCAGGACATAGGGCGCATTTGTCATGCTCTCCATACCGCCGGCGATCATCGTATCCGCCTGGCCCAAGGCGATCTGATCATAGGCGAACATCGCCGCCTTCATGCCCGATCCGCACATCTTGTTAAGGGTGGTGGCTGGCACCTCTTCGCCCAGACCTGCGGCGAACCCGGCCTGCCGCGCAGGGGCCTGCCCTTGGCCCGCAGGCAAGACGCAACCCATCAGCACCTCATCCGCCGTGTCGGTTCCTGCGCCATCCAATGCGTGTTTGATCGCGATACCGCCAAGGTCGGAGGCTGTCATGTTGGACAAAGCACCCTGAAAACCGCCCATGGGCGTACGGGCCGCACCCGCTATCACGACTGGTTTCATGCTCTGACCTCCGATCTTGGCGAATAGAAACTGATTGGTAACGATTGGAGCCTACACACGCAATGTAACCAGACAATTGCAAGAGGGCATACATGGATCTTCGCAGCCGATCAGAGGATAACCTGCAAGTGGTGTCGGTGCATGATGCGCGCATTGATGCAGCCGTTGCGATTGAATTCAAGGACGCCATGCGCGCCTCGACGGATGGGGGCAGTGAGACCGTCATTCTGGATCTGAGCGAGGTGCAGTTTATCGATTCAAGCGGGCTTGGCGCGATTGTCGCCGCGATGAAGAATATGGGACAGGCCCGCACCCTCGCACTGGCCGGTCTGACGCCGACGGTCGACAAGGTATTTCGCCTGACCCGCATGGACAGCGTGTTCCCCGTATTTCCCACTCTCGACGGTGCCCTGACCGAATTGAGAGCCTGATGTGTCGATCCTGATGAAAGAAAGCGTTATGTCATTCGTTTCACAGATGCCCGATATCCGAGTGTGCGTTCAAAGTAGCGAGTTGGCGGTGCGTGCAGCACTCAAAGAGCTTTTGGCGGGGCTTGGGCCACTCGACCTGGATGTGGAAGAAATCGGAACAGTCGAACTGGTCATGGCCGAAGCGTTGAACAACATTGTCGAGCATGCCTATCCCGAAGGCGATCCTGCAGGTCCGATCAATATCGCATGCAAACACGCAACCGACGGCCTGCACCTGACCGTCATTGACGAAGGCCGCGGCATGCCAAATGGGCGCACACCGCTAGGGCAAGCTGCGAATCTGGACGTGGATTTTTGTGACATCCCCGAAGGCGGGTTTGGCTGGTTCCTGATCAAGGATCTGGCCAAGGACGTGACCTATCAACGGATCGCGCCGCAGAACCGCCTGACATTGCGGCTTGCGGTGGCGATGGCCTAAGTAAGCAGGATACCAAGCCTGATACCTAGCAAAACGGCGACAGTTGGCCCATTGGGCCAAGCCGCAGCAGCACATTCTCGCCACTTGCAAAAACTTCGCAAAACGGCCCCGCCCTGATCACATTTCTGCCCTGATTTACGGCGATACATCTCAGTGTAGCTGCATATAGCTTCCCTCGGTGCCGCGTGTAATAGCCCCCACCCAGTGCGCGGCACCGAGGAACTTTCTTTTCCGACATTCGAGTAGACAACAGACGCCCCTCGAGTAGGGTGCCCGCGTCTACCATCGCCGGAGAGGTCTTTCATGCGCGATTTCCACTTGCCGGGCCGTTCGCCTGTCCTTGCGACGTCAGGGATGTGCGCAACATCGCATCCGCTGGCCGCACAAACCGCAATCGAAATCCTGAAATCAGGCGGCAACGCTATGGATGCCGCAATCGCGGGGGCCGTTCTGCTTGGCATATGCGAGCCGCAAATGACCGGCATTGGTGGCGATTGCTTTGTCTTGTGGTCCGGGCCGGACGGTCAGATCAAGTCGATGAACGGGTCGGGGCGCGCGCCCGCGGCACTGGATGCCGCAGATTTGCGCAGTCGCGGTGACACGGTGGTCCCCCCCTACAGCGCGGACGCCGTGACCATTCCCGGTGCCATCGACGCCTTTTGCACTCTGGCAGATACAGTTGGCACACTTGGCCTTGATGCGATTCTGGCACCAGCGATCCACTATGCCGAAACCGGAGTGCCGGTGGCCCCCCGCGTTGCCTTCGACTGGGCCAAGGACGCAACCGTCCTGCAGGGTGCCGCCCGCCTGCATTATTCGATCAATGGCAAAATCCCTGCGGTGGGCCAGGTATTTGCAGCCCCCGGTCAGGCCGAGGTACTGCGCCGTATCGCAAAAGACGGGCGGGATGCATTCTACGCTGGCGAAGTCGCGGACGATATGCTCGCCGCGCTCAGCGCCCTTGGGGGCAAGCACAGCGCACGGGACTTTGCGGATCACACCAGCACGCCAACCACCCCGATCAGCGCGGCATACAAAGACGTCGATATGGTCGAACATCCGCCAAACGGGCAAGGGGCCACTGGCAATCTGATGCTGAACATCCTTGCGCAATTTGACATCGCAGGCATGAACCCTTGGGGCAGCCAGCGCGCCCATATCGAGGCCGAGGCCGCCAAACTCGCCTATGATGCGCGCAATCGATTCCTCGCGGATGCGGATTACACCAACCGGCTCGACCACATGCTTGCGCCGGAAACGGCGTCTCAATTGGCCGCATTGATCGATCCGCGCAAAGCGATGACCGCAGCCGCTCCGATCAGCGAACAGGTCCACAAGGATACGATTTATATCACCGTGGTGGACCGCGACGGGATGGCCGTGTCCCTGATCTATTCGATCTTTCACGGTTTTGGCTCCGGCATTGCGTCTGAAAAATTCGGTATCCTCCTGCAAAATCGCGGGGCCGGGTTCACGCTGGAAGAAGGGCACCCGAACGAGCTCAAGGGCGATAAGCGGCCGATGCACACGATCATTCCGGGCATGCTGGCCAAAAACGGCAAGCCGTTCATGCCGTTTGGCGTGATGGGCGGGGCCTACCAGCCCAACGGTCATGCGCGTCTTGTGTCCAATCTGGTGGACTTTGGACTTGATCCGCAGGGCGCGATCGATGCACCGCGCGCGTTTTCCGATCAGGGCGATATGAAGGTCGAGCGAGGGTATTCGGATGCTGTACGCGCCGAGTTAAGCGATCTTGGCCACAAGGTCAGCATCCCTGACACCGCGATTGGCGGGGCGCAAGCGATCCTGATGCGGGATGATGGCGTGCTGGAAGGTGCAAGTGATCCGCGCAAGGATGGCTGCGCGCTTGGGTACTGAGGCGTAAGGCGGGCGTGTCGCCCGCCACCGTCAGTTCAGCTGGAAGTGCAACGGATAGGTGCCGTCCTCGAACGGGCCGAACAGATCCGGAATGTCCGGGTGATCCACAGGCTCGCCGGAATAGTCCGCAACAAGGTTCTGCTCGGACACGTAGGCCACGTAATAGCTTTGATCGTTCTCGGCGAGCAGGTGGTAAAACGGCTGCGCCTTCTTGGGGCGGCTGTCTTCGGGGATCGCTTCGTACCACTCGTCCGTGTTCGAAAACTCGGGGTCCACGTCAAAGACCACCCCGCGAAAGGGGTGTTTCTTATGCCGCACGATCTGGCCCAGATGATATTTTGCGCGTGTTCTCAGCATAGCGTTGCGCCCCCTATCGACCGTGACTACACGTTGCAAGGGACAGTTGTCCAATAATTGAGCACATTTTTGCTGGAAACAGTCTGTGAACCTTATCTTAACAGTGCTGGAAATCGTCGCGCCCGTCTTCCTTTTGGCGGGGATCGGCTTTGCGTGGGTCAAGGCGGGTCTTGAGTACCGCATCCAGTTCGTGACGCAACTGGCGATGACCCTGTCATTGCCCTGCCTGATCTTCGTGTCGCTGATGCGGACCCAGATCGACCCCGCCGCCCTGAGGGCGCTTTCGCTGGCGTCGGTGGTATCCTACGTCGCTGTAACGGTGGTGTTTCTCGTCCTCGTCAAGGCCCTGCGCCTGCAAACGCGCACCTACACCGCGCCGCTGATCTTTGGAAACACGGGCAATTTGGGCCTGCCCCTGGCCCTTTTCGCGTTTGGAGAGATCGGGCTCAGCTATGCGATCATCGTCTTCGCGATCATGGCGCTGTGGTCCTACACCTTCGGGATCTGGCTGGTTGCGGGTGCCGGATCCTTTAGCAAGGTGCTGCGTGAGCCGCTGGTCTGGGGCACGGTGCTGGGCGCGCTGTTCTTGTGGCAAGGCTGGCAAATCCCGCCATTCCTGACGAACACGCTGACCCTTGTGGGGCAAATGGCGATTCCGATGATGCTGATCACCCTTGGCGTTGCCGTCGCACGACTGTCGGGGCGGGGTCTTGCGTTCGCCGCTCTTTTGTCGGCGATCAAGCTGGCCTTGTGTGTCGCGATTGCCTGGGTCGTCGGACGCCATTTTGCGCTCGATCCCATCGCCTTCGGCGTGCTGGTCCTCCAGGTGGCGACCCCGGTGGCGGTGACCTCGTATCTGCTGGCCGAGAAATACGGGGCCGATGCGCAATCGGTGGCGGGGCTGGTGGTCGCCTCGACGTTGATGTCCGTCGGCGCGCTGCCGCTGCTTTTGGCGGCCGTTCTCTAGAAAACGTGATTCCCACCCGTCGATTTTTTCGCTACACTTCAAAAAAACATAAAAAAGCGAGTGAGGCAGATGAGCAAACTCTTTCGCGCTTTGGCATTGGTATTGTTGGCGGCCAGTTGCGGCGGCGGGTCGGGTACGGCCCCCAATCAGCTGGACAACGCATGTTCCATTGTCCGCGAGCGCCCGGAATATCTGAGGGCCTTCAAGGCCACCGAACGCAAATACGGCGTACCCGTCCACGTGCAGATGGCGACCATCTATCAGGAAAGTAAGTTCATTTCCGACGCACGCACCCCAAACCGCTATGCCGCCGGGGTGATCCCGATTGGCCGTCAGTCCAGCGCCTTCGGCTATAGCCAGGCGCTTGACGGCACGTGGGAGGAATATCAGCGCGAGACCGGCAAACGGTCATCCCGCCGGGATCGGATCGGCGATGCGACGGATTTCATGGGCTGGTACATGACCAAAACCTATGAAGGACTGGGCGTGCCGTTGACCGATACGCGCAACCAGTACCTTGCCTATCACGAGGGGCGGACGGGCTTTGCCCGAGGCAGCTATAATTCGAAGCCGTGGCTGTTGCGTGTCGCGGGCGAAGTGGACGCCCGCTCGGACATGTATGCGATGCAGCTGCGGTCCTGCTGAGCGGGATCAGTTGCTGCGCCCGCGTGGTGCATCAAACAGGCGGTTCGACAGTGAGCCGCCTGTACTCAACTCACCCAGTACGACTGTAGTTTGCCCGCCACCGCTGTCATTCACGACCCATTGGCGCAGCTGCACCGGGCTGTCGGTGAACTTCATCTGGATGTTGCCGTATTCGGGGTTTTCGGGATCCTGCGCCGTCACAATCGTCGCCGTCCCGTCAAAGCTGTGCCCCGTGACCATGTTGGCTCGGCCCAGGTTTACATTGCGCGCCAAAATCAGCGACAGCGGCGTGCGCCGCAACGGATAGGTTTCGGGCGGCTGGTTCGATTTGGAATCTGCAATATACACCGCGTTGGCACTGGCCACGACCAGCGATGTGTTGGGGGCGTTGTACTCAAACCGCATCTTGCCCGGGCGCTTGATATAGACCGTGCCGGTATCAATCGTCCCATCATCATTGATCTGGGTAAAGCTGCCTTGGGCCGTCTTCAGGTCATTGAGATAGCTTGAAATGCTGTTAAGAGGCAGTTTGTCTGCCCATGCCGTTTGTGCCGTCAGGGCCGCAATGGCCATTGCTGCGATCCGTGTCATCATCTTCATATCGCGCACCTTTCCTGGTCGTCGCCTGTTGTCCCGGATATAGGGCGCGGGCGGGTGTTATGCGATAGCAACGGTGATCAAGGCCCGGCAGTTCCCTGCCGGGCCCGATTATTTCAGCGGGCTCAACCTTGCTCAGGCACCAGGATGTCGCGCTTGCCCACGTGGTTGGCCGGGCTCACCACGCCCTCGTCCTCCATCTGCTCGACAAGGCGCGCAGCCTTGTTGTAGCCAATGGCCAGCTTGCGCTGGATATAGCTGGTCGAGCACTTGCGATCCTTGATTACGATGGCGACGGCAGTGTCATAAAGCGCATCTTCGCCATCCGTGTTCCCGCCAAGACCAAGCACCGCGTCGATGTTGTTTTCCTTGTCCTCATCCGGCCCTTCCACCACGCCGCTAACATAGTCCGGCGCGCCAAAGGCCTTGAGGTGGTTCACGATCTCCTCGACCTCTTCGTCCGAAACGAACGGCCCGTGGCAACGGGTGATCTTGGCCCCACCGGCCATATAGAGCATGTCGCCCATGCCGAGGAGTTGTTCGGCCCCCATCTCGCCCAGAATCGTCCGGCTGTCGATTTTGGAGGTCACCTGGAAACTGATCCGCGTGGGGAAGTTTGCCTTGATCGTGCCGGTGATCACATCGACTGACGGGCGCTGTGTGGCCATGATCAAATGAATGCCCGAGGCCCGCGCCATCTGCGCAAGACGCTGGATGCACGCCTCGATTTCCTTGCCCGCAACCATCATCAGGTCGGCCATCTCGTCCACGATCACGACGATATAGGGCATCGCTTCGGGCGCGAATTCCTCGGTCTCAAAGATTGGCTCGCCCGAGTCATCGTCAAAGCCGGTCTGCACGGTGCGACTGAACATTTCGTCCTTGGCCAGCGCCTCTTTGACCCGGCCATTATAGCCGTCGATGTTGCGCACGCCCATCTTGGACATCTTGCGATAGCGTTCTTCCATTTCACCCACGACCCATTTGAGGGCCACAACCGCCTTCTTGGGGTCTGTCACAACGGGCGACAGCAGATGTGGGATGCCGTCATAGACGCTCAATTCCAGCATCTTGGGGTCGATCATGATCAACCGGCATTCCTCGGGCGTCAGCTTGTAAAGCAGGCTGAGGATCATCGTATTGATTGCGACCGACTTACCCGACCCGGTCGTCCCCGCAATCAGCAGGTGAGGCATCTTGGCAAGGTTGGCGACAACAGGATCACCGCCAATGTCTTTCCCTAGGGCAAGGGGTAGCTTCTGGTTGCCGTCGCCGAAATCACGCGTCGACAGGATTTCGCGCAGCACCACCTTTTCGCGGTTCTCATTTGGCAGTTCGATTCCGATCACAGACCGGCCGGGCACGGTCGACACGCGCGCCGACAGCGCCGCCATGGACCGCGCGATATCATCCGCCAGACCGATTACGCGGCTGGCTTTCAGACCCGGTGCCGGTTCCAGTTCATACATCGTAACCACAGGCCCGGGACGCACGGCGACGATCTCGCCCTTGACGCCGTAGTCATCCAGCACGTTTTCCAGCATCCGCGCATTTTCTTCGAGGGCCTCGTCACTTAGATGATGGCGCTGCACTTCGATCGGATTTTCAAGCAGGTTTAGCGGCGGCAGTTCAAAGCCGGGATGCGTGTCTTCGAATTTCAGCGCAGGTTGCGCCTCGGCCTGGGCGCGGCTGCTCGGTTGCACGGGTTTGCGCGCAGGCTGCTGCACCACTTTGCGCGGTTCGGCTACTGGAATTGCAGGCGCTGCGGCCAAGGGTGAGGGCACGTCCGGTTCCTTCGGCGTATCGTCAAACTCAACCACTTGATCGACGTCCGCGTATGCAGGCGCGGATGGCGACGACAGAGGGGGCTCAATCCGGCGCAAGGACGCCGCAGCCGTCAGCGGAGGTTCGGGCGGCAACGTCGTGTGCGGCGTCGTGTTCAAGACCAGCGGATCCGGGCCGCGACCCCGCCCTTTGGTCAGGGGTGCCACCGATTCTGCTTGCACCGCCGGGTTCGACCGCACGCGCGATTTGATCACATCGGTGATCTTGTTCTTGATGCGATCCGCGCCCGGCGCTTCGACCCCATCGACATCGTGATAGGGCTGCACAAGCTCCATTTCCGGCAGCTCTTGCGAGGTCGGCTCAGGGCGCTTGATCAATGCGGGCATCCGCGCGAGCAAGCCGGTTTTGACAGGCTCTTCGTAGTTCGCTTCTTCATATTCCGGGATCGGGGGCACGCTGACCGCATAGGCCTCGGCCTCCGCCGCAAGGGCGGCACGCTCAGCCTTGCGCGCGTTCTGGCGGTCCTGCATGGCGCGGGCGGCTTGCACGGCCCCACTCGCCCCGCGACCCAGAACCGTCATGATACCTGCATAGGCCATCACCAGACCGACCAGCATGAACCGAATGCAGCGCGCGATTTCGGGCCGGGTAAAGCCCAGCACAAAGGCCCCGAATACCACGATGCCTGCCGCCATGATCAGCGACATCAGCTTGACCGTGAATGTCGACCCGACCGGCAGCGCCGTCAGGATAAAGGCCATGACCGTATCGCCAAACAGCCCGCCCAGGCCAAAGCCGTGGGTGGCCTGCCATGCGGCCTCGGGTTGCAGCGTGGCGGCGTAGATCGAGCCGAATGCAATGGCGATGGGGGCAAAGATCAGGCGGCCAAGTGCGCGTTCTGTCCCGCGATGCAGGACAAACCGCGCGCCCCAGACCAGCAGGACAATCGCAATCCCGAACACGCCCCAACCCGCAATCATGAACATCGGGGCCGCCAGCGACGCGCCCGTACGCCCCATCCAGTTCTGCACAGGTGCGTCCGTCGAAGCCATCCAGTTGGGATCATCCGGCGTATAGCTCAGCATCATGGCCGCCGCCATAAGGCCCACCACAAACAGTCCGATCCCGATCAGCTCGCGGCTGCGTTTTTCAATCGCCGCCTGCATCGTGTGGTCAAAAAGCGGATCACGCCGTGTCTGATATGCCATGCTTCGTCCCTCGTTATTGCGCGGCATAGAGCGTATCGCGAATAGCCGTCAGCCCCCGCTCCGTCTGTGCCTTTGGGGCGACCAGTGCCGCCCGGATATATGTGTCACCGGGGTTCACCCCGTCGATTGCGCGCGCCAGATACGCGCCGGGTAGAACCCGAACCCCCGTGGCCTGCCACAGCTTCAGCGCCGCCGCCTCGCCATCCTCGACCGGCAGCCAAAGGAAGAACCCGGCCTCGGGCGCGCTGTATCCGGGCACATGCCCAAGGATGCGATCGGCCATGTCGTATTTCTCGTGGTACTGCGCGCGGTTGTCGATCACATGATCCTCGTCCGCCCAGACCGCAGCGGCCGCATGTTGCAAGGGGGTGGGCAAGGGCGTGCCCGCATAGGTGCGCAACTGCTTGGCCTCGGCAATGGTGGCAGGCCCGCCAACAATGAAACCAGACCGCAAGCCCGGCAGGTTCGACCGTTTGGACAGCGAATGAAAGGCCACCACCCGCTCGGGGTCCGCATCGCCGATACATTCCAGAACGCCCACAGGCGGGACATCGCGGTAAATCTCGGAATAGCACTCATCGGCGAAAATCTGGAAATCATAACGCTCGGCCAGTGCAATCAGGTCGCGCCAATACTCAGCACCCGCAACAGCGCCTTGCGGATTGGCAGGCGAGCACATGTAACAGGCAACGGTGCGGTTCAAAATCTCGGGGTCGACAGAGGCGTAATCCGGCAGATGCCCCGTCGCGGCTGTGGCGGGCACCAGCACAGGCTCCGCCCCTGCCGAAATCGCGGCCAGCATATAGACCTGATAAAACGGATTGGGCATCAGCACCGCGGGGCGCTGGCCGTTCTTGACCTCAGGACACAAGGCCATGCCCGCATTATAAAGCCCCTCGCGGGTCCCGTTCAGCGGCATCACGTTTGCATCCGGGTCCATCTCAATGCCGTAGCGTCGGTCAAGCCAGTCACAAAACGCCAGGCGCAACTCCGAAATGCCTTCATTGGGGGGGTAGTTGTTGAACCCTGCCGCATGCTCGGCAATCACATCCGTCACCCAGGCCGGAAAGGCATGCTTGGGCTCGCCAATGGTCATATGAACGACATCACCACCGGCTGCGTGCACATCCAACAATTCGCGCAAACGCGGGAACGCATAAGCCGGAAGGTTCGAAAACCGCTCGGGAAACTTCATAAAACTGCCTCAGGTTCGGGATCATTTACGCCCCGGTTGTCCAATCCTACCCCAAGGCCCTGACTCTCGTCCAGAAAAACCACGCCAAATGCGCAGCTTGTGGCAAATCCGCCAGCACGCAGCTTTCATTGTTCAAAAAAAATGCCGGGGGGGAGTCCGCAAGGACGGGGGGCTGGCCCCCTTAAACATCGCGTCGCGGCACGCGTCCTTGGGATTACGCCAGTGCAGCCTCTGCCGCGACACCGACGCGCAGCAATGCCTCTTCGCAGTCAGGCGCACCCATCAGCATGATGCCGCAACTGGGCGTCCCCGTCGGCAAAGTCAGCGCGCAGATGCCCATCAGGTTGCCAATTCGGGTGTTGCGCAGAGCCAGCAGGTTCTCGGTCTTGTAATACGCGCTATCGGTGTTCAACCGCTCGAGGTTCGGAGGCAGGATCGGTGCCGTCGGCGCAAGGATGGCGTCAAACCCTGTGGCGGCGGCGTCCCAAGCGGCGCGCGCACCATCCAATTGCGCCCAAGCTGCATTATAATCCGGCGCGCTGAAAGCCCCTCCAAGGCGGAAGCGTTCCAGAATTTCGGAATACATCGCATCCGGATTGGCCTCGATCACATCGCGCCACAGCCCATAGACTTCACCGGGCAGCAAGGGGCCCGCGTTCTCCATCGCGCCGATAACTTCAGGCACTTCAAGGGGTTCGATGGTCGCCCCCGCCGCCTGCAACCGCTCAAGCGCGGAGTGATAGGCTGCCATTGGCGCGTCTCGGATATCCTCCAGAACCACCGTCTGAAGCGCCGCAAACCGCTTGCCACGCAGATCGGCACCGCGCAAATCAGCGGCACGCCCCCCTTCCAGAATGGCAAGCAGTGCGGCGGCATCCTCAACAGTACGGGTCAACGGGCCTACCGTGTCGAATTTGAGGCTCAGCGGCACACAGCCTTCTATCGAGATGCGACCAGCCGTCGTCTTCAACCCCACCATGTCATTCCAGGCCGCCGGAATGCGTACGGACCCACCCGTGTCAGACCCAATCGCCGCCGGGGCCAGCCCGAAGGCGACCGAAGCCGCCGCACCGGAGGATGACCCCCCAGGCACCGCCGCGTCATCATTCACGCAAGGCGGTGTCGCAGTTGAGGGGTTATAGCCCAACCCCGAAAACGCCAGCTCGCTCATGTGCGTTTTGCCCAGACAGACCAATCCCATAGCCGTGGCATTGCGCAAGGCAACCGCGTCCGTATCCGGCACGCGGCCCGCCAACAGCTTTGATCCCGCTTCGGTCCCGACCCCTGCGGTGTCAAACAGATCCTTCCAACTCACCGGCACTCCGTCAAGCGGCGACAAACGCGCGCACGCCTTTGCGCGGTCAGAAGCTGCCAGCGCTTCGGCCATGGCGCGATCTTCGGTCACCCGCGCATAGATGCGGTCGCGTAACGGATGGGCGTTGATGCGTTCGAAAAACGCATGCGCAAGGTTCACCGGATCAACCTCGCCCGCGCCAATGGCCCGCCCCAGATCACTTGCGCTTTTGCTCAACCACTCTTGCATCATATCCTCCGTCATTCAGGGTGACGGTAGCGACGTCGCAACGCATGGACAATCCTTGGGACACGGCCATATTGCGGAGCATGAGATATGACAGCGACATCCTGATCATCGGCGGCGGTCTTTCGGGGCCGATCCTTGCCATCGCGCTGGCTCAGACGGGGCACGACGTGACGGTGATTGACGCGCTTGACGAAAAGGTGCGCAAAAACGCTGCCTTTGACGGGCGCAGCTACGCGGTGGCGCTGACCTCGCAGCGCCTGCTCGACGGGATCGGCGTGTGGGACAGTATCGCAGAGCGGACCCAGCCCATCCTTGAAATCAAAGTGTCCGACGGGCGCGCGGGCCAAGGGCCTTCCCCCTTTTTCATGCACTTTGATCACGCCGAAATCGAAGAAGGGCCCATGGGTCACATGGTGCAGGACCGCCATCTGCGGCGCGCCTTGCTTGACGCCATGTCGGAAACGCCAGGTGTCACGCATCTGGCAGGTGAAACGGTGACCAGCCAGCACATCGGCGCAGGCGGCGCATCCGTGACGTTGGCCTCTGGCAAGACGTTGACCGGGCGGATGGTTGTCGGCGCCGATGGGCGTGGCAGCGGCACCGCCACGCGCGCGGGCATCAAGCGCACCGGGTGGGGATATGAACAAACCGCACTGGTTTGTGCCATCGCCCATGAACAGCCGCATCACGGCGTTGCGCACCAATTCTTCATGCCCTCCGGCCCGCTTGCGATCCTGCCCTTGCCCGGCAATGTGAGTTCCATTGTCTGGAGCGAAACGGCCCAGAATGCTACCGCTTTCGAGGCGCTGCCGGACGATGATTATCTGACCATGCTGCGCCCCCGCTTCGGCGATTTTCTGGGTGAGATCAGCCTTGCCGGGAAGCGCTTCAGCTATCCACTGTCCTTATCACTGGCCACCCATCTGGTGGCCGAGCGCGTGGCGCTGATCGGGGATGCGGCCCACGGCGTCCACCCCATCGCAGGTCAGGGTCTGAATGCAGGGATGCGCGATATTGCGGCACTGGCCGAAGTGATCACCGATGCCACCCGGCGCGGCGAAGACCTTGGCAGCGCGGCCGTTCTGGCCCGTTACGAGCAATGGCGGCGATTTGACAATACGGCACTCGCTGTCGCGACAGATAGCTTTAACAAGCTGTTTTCGAACGACAACGCGCTGGTGCGCGGTGTGCGTGACATTGGTATGGGGGTCATCAACGCCCTGCCAGGCCTGCGGCGCAGTTTTATCCGCGAAGCGGCAGGTTTGACAGGCGATTTGCCCCGTCTGATGAAAGGCCAATCCTTGTAGGCAGGGCGGACGACACGTCCGCCTTACGGGCGCGTCAGTCGATCTTGCGCGCTTCATCCACCAGCATGACCGGTATTCCGTTTCGGATCGGATAGGCCAGATGCGCACTGTCCGAGATCAACTCCTGCGCCGCCGCGTCATAGCGCAATGTCGCATGGGTCTGTGGGCAAATCAGCGCCTCCAGCATCCGGCGGTCCACATCTGTCGTCATTGCATCATATCCCCTTCACCGCCGCGCATCTCGAATTCGATCAGTGTCACCAACGTCTCGCGGCGCGTGCTGAGCGAGGGTGCTTCGAGCAGCGCCTGTTTGTCCTCAGGGTCGAAATCCAGCATCATCGAGAGCGAATTGATCAGCAATTCGTCGTCCGCTTCCTTGAGCGTTTCCCAATCGGCAGAGAGGGAGCGGGCGTCGAAGTATCGCCCCAACAAATCAAGGAACACGGGCCGATCAAAGCTGGTATCCTGTTCGGTGTTGCCCCGGTCCCGGTCAAACCCGTCCCAGTTCACGTCGCACTTGCGATAGGGCGTGAAGCCTTCGATTTCGTTCACCACCCGGAACCGGGAAATCCCCGATAGTGTGATCAGGTAACGATTGTCCTCGGTCTCGGAAAACTGCGTGATCCGGCCCGCACAGCCGATGGTGTGCAGTCCCGACCCGGACCGCCCTGCGACCTCGTTGGGTTGCACCATCCCGATCAGTCGCCCCGGCGTCTTGAGGGCGTCATCCATCATCTGCAAATAGCGCGGTTCAAAAATGTGGAGGGGCAACCGGGATCGCGGCAAAAGCAGCGCACCCGGCAGAGGAAATACCGGGATCGCTCCGGGAAGGTCATTCACCTTGATCATATAATGCGAGCTAGCCCGACAAGTGGCTCAGGCAAATATCATCGAGCTTAAACGCCGCCGCCCGTTCAATACGATCGGATCGTTGGGCTTGAGCGCATCAAACACGGTGAACAGTTGCGCCTTGGCTGCCCCGTCATTCCATTCCTTGTCCTTGCCAAAGATCGTCAGCAATTCCTCGACCGCTGCTTCGGCATCTCCACTTGCGTGCAGGGCCTGGGCCAGATCGAAACGCGCTTGCAGATCGTCCGGCGATGCCTCAACCGCCGCGCGCAATTCGGCTACCGGACCTGCATCCGCGGCCTGGCGCGCCAGTTGCAACTGGGCGTGCGCGGCCTCCAATTCAGGCGCGGTCGAGATTTCGGCAGGTGCCCCGTTCAGGATCGCCTCGGCCTGATCCAGATCGTCCATCGCGATATGGGCGCGCACGAGGCCACCATAGGCCCCGGCATGGGCCGGGTCTTCACCAAGGATCGCAGCAAAGGTTTGTGCGGCATCAACCGCCGCCCCTTCGGTCAACATTTCCTCAGCCGCCTCGACCGCGTCGTTCAGGCTGTCGCCGGGGGCCTCGCCGCCGGATGTCTTGATAACCCTGGCGATGAAAGCGGTGATTTCCGACCCGGGCTGCGCGCCTTGAAACCCATCGACCGGCTGCCCTTTCCAGAAGGCATAAACCGTGGGAATTGATTGCACCTGCAATTGGCCCGCGATCATCTGGGCCTCGTCCACGTTGATCTTGACCATCTTGACCGCGCCCTTAGCCGCCTTGACGGCATCCTCGAGCATTGGGCCCAACGTCTTGCACGGTCCGCACCAAGGGGCCCAGAAATCCACGATCACGGGCACGGTCTGGCTCATCTCGACGACATCGGCCATGAAGGTGGCCTCTGATCCATCCTTGATCAGGTCGGCATCAGCGGGCCCACTGGACAGTCCCAAATCAATCATCGTCTTATCCTCATTCTTGGCTTGGGGGTTATATGGCCCCCTGCGCCCCGGAATCAAAGGTCAAAGGTGGCAAAGACCGGGGCGTGATCGCTTGGCTTTTCCCAACCGCGCACATCGCGCAACACCCGGCTGGAGTGGGCGGCACCGGCAATGTCAGAGGTTGCCCACACGTGATCCAGGCGGCGCCCCTTGTCAGCGGCATCCCAATCCTTGGCGCGGTAGGACCACCAAGAGTAAAGCAAGCCTTCGGGGATATCCTTGCGGGTGATGTCGACCCAATCGCCCGCATCCTGCACCGCGTTCAGATGGTCCACTTCGATGGGCGTGTGGCTGACGATCTTGAGGAGCTGCTTGTGGCTCCAGACGTCATCATCGCGCGGGGCAATGTTGAGATCGCCGACGAGAATGGATTTCTCGGGCTTCGTGCTGCTGAAATGGTCGCGCATTTCAGTCAGGTAGTCGAGTTTTTGGCCAAACTTGATGTTCTTTTCTCGGTCAGGAATGTCGCCGCCTGCAGGAACATAGAAGTTGTGGATGGTGACCCCGTTTTCCAGACGGCCTGCGATGTGGCGGGCATGACCGAGGGATGCGAAGTCTTCGGCCCCCGCCTCTTCCATCGGCAGTTTGGACAGGATCGCGACGCCATTATAACCTTTGTCACCGCGCGCGACCATGTGGGTATAGCCAAGGGCGTTGAACCCGTCGCGCGGGATCTTGTCGACCGGGCTCTTGCACTCTTGAAGGCACAGAACGTCCGGCGCTTGTTCCTCAAGCAGCTTGAGGACAATCGGTTCGCGCAGGCGGACAGAATTGATGTTCCAGGTGGCGAGGGTGAAAGGCATAGGGGCAGGCTCCGGTCCGGGTAGGGCGGGCCGACCCTAGCCCGGCCCATGGGGCGGCACCAGCCCGAATGCGGCGCTTGGTGACGTGGTTTGGCATTGGCGGGAATGCGCCGCTTGCAATCGGGGGCGTACGTCACCCTTGCTATTGTAGGGCGCGGGGCCTATGTGGGCGGTGCGACGTTACCACTATCGACCTCACTGCTCCTTTCATCGGCTCAGTCTTGCGATCTTGTTCTGACTTTGCCGACCTGCCGCATCCTGCGGGCAGTACTTGAAAAGGAAAAATGACATGGCCACTGGTACAGTCAAATGGTTCAACACAACTAAAGGCTTCGGCTTCATCGCGCCCGACGGCGGCAGCAAGGACGTGTTCGTGCACATCTCTGCGGTTGAGCGCGCCGGCCTCACAGGTCTGGCAGACAACCAAAAAGTGACATTCGACATCGAAGCGGGCCGTGATGGTCGCGAAAGCGCGTCGAACATCGCATTGGCATAAGCCAAAGCTGGCCCAACACGGGCCACCAGGAACTCCAGAAAGGCGCATCCAACCGGGTGCGCCTTTTTCCGTATCCAGTGATCGGGCAAAAAAAGACCCGGGCACGCGGCCCGGGCAAGTCCAACAGGGAGGTGCATGTTCTGCCGCAGCGCGGCCCCGACATGCGCGGGTGTCTGGATATGAACATGGATCGGCGCAAAAGGTTCCGCACTGATCCAGATCAATGTCAGGCCATCAAACGATACCCACCGGATTCGGTCACAAGAAGGCGGGCGTTTGACGGATCTGGTTCAATTTTCTGGCGCAAACGGTAGATATGGGTCTCGAGCGTGTGCGTCGTCACACCCGCATTATAGCCCCACACTTCGTGCAAAAGCACGTCGCGCGCCACAACGCCTTCGGTCGAGCGATAGAGGAACTTGAGGATGTTCGTCTCTTTCTCGGTCAGGCGGATTTTCTTGTCGTCCTCGGTGATCAGCATCTTGACCGACGGCTTGAAGGTGTATGGCCCAAGGGTGAACACCGCGTCCTCGGATTGCTCGTGCTGGCGCAGTTGCGCGCGGATACGGGCCAGAAGGACGGGGAATTTGAAGGGCTTGCTGACATAGTCATTCGCACCGGCATCAAGGCCCAGAATGGTATCGGCGTCGGTGTCGTGCCCGGTCAGCATGAGAATCGGGGATTTAACACCCTGCTTGCGCATCACCCGGCACAATTCGCGACCGTCCGTATCAGGCAGACCGACATCAAGGATCACGAGATCATAGATCGCTTCCTTGGACTTGACCAACGCGTCCTGACCGTTGCCCGCTTCAAAGACATCAAAGTCCTCGGTCATGATAAGTTGTTCGCTCAGCGCCTCGCGCAGATCTTCGTCATCATCGACCAGCAGAATCTTCTTCAGTTGTGCCATCGGTCCCGTCTCCCTCTCATGTCGGAGACGCGGTCCCCGGCTTCGTGTTGAGGAATAGATGAGGGTTAGCAACGGTTTGGGCAAGTTTTCACGGTTTGTCTCACGTCCATGTGTGGCCATCACGGCAATTGTTTCAATTCCGGGGGGTTTTGCGTATGTCGGGTGTAACGGATCTTGGATTTTGTAACATGGGCCTCGCTCCCGACATCATCGAAACGCTCGCGCGCGCACGTGCTGACCTACGCATGGGTGTGCCCGTGGTGCTTTTGGGCACGCCAAGCGTCGTGGTGGTTCCCGTCGAAACACTGTCAGCACAGCGGTTGGCCGCACTGCGTGCGCTGGACGGGGACAGCGTTCTGGCCCTGAGCGGGCGGCGTGCCGAGACGCTGAAGGCGCGTGCCTATGACGGTGAGGTCGCCCGGATCGCGCTGCCGGGGGATGCTACATTGGCTTGGTTGCAGGCGCTCGCAGACCCGGCAGATGATCTCAATACGCCGATGAAAGGCCCGCTCAACAGTGTGCGCGGCGGTGATGCGACCCCCCATAGAACGGCCATCCAATTGTGCAAATCGGCCCGATTGCTGCCTGCGGCCCTGTGCGCACAGGTGACGGATGGTCTTGGGGTGGCAATGGAATACGGGCTGACGGCGGTATCGCTCGCGCTTGTGGTGCCGTTGATGACGACCGGGAGCCCGTTGCATCCGGTTGTGCATGCTCGCCTGCCGATTGAGGCGTCCGAGGCCGGACGGCTGCATGTGTTCCGCCCGGAGGATGGCGGCGAGGAACATTACGCTATCGAGATCGGGCGCCCCGACAGACGTATGCCCGTGCTGGCCCGTCTGCATTCGGCCTGCTTCACCGGCGATGTGATGGGCAGCCTCAAATGCGACTGTGGTCCGCAATTGCGCGGTGCCTTGGCCCAGATGGGCGCGGAAGGCACCGGCGTGCTGTTATACCTCAACCAAGAGGGGCGGGGCATCGGTCTGGCCAACAAAATGCGAGCCTATGCGTTGCAGAACCAGGGCTTTGATACGGTCGAGGCCAATCATCGGCTTGGATTTGAAGATGATGAGCGCGACTTTCGCCTCGGCTCCGATATTCTGACGTCACTGGGGTTTTCCGCCGTCCGCCTGCTGACCAACAACCCCGCCAAGGTGGCCATGATGGAGGCGAGCGGCCTGCAAGTGGCCGAGCGCGTTCCTTTGAAAGTGGGCGAAAACCGGTTTAACCACGATTATCTGGCGACCAAAGCCGCCAAGTCCGGGCACTTGCTGTGACAGGGGCGCACGACATGTGCGCCTTACGTGCTCTGTGACCCCTTACGATCTGATCTTGTGCCCGCGTGGTCTGCGGTTTGCTGGCCGTCTGTTTCCCTGCACCATCGGACGCGGCGGCATCTCTGCGCGCAAGCAAGAGGGCGACGGGGCGACACCGACTGGCGCCCACCGGATCGTCGGGATGATCTTTCGCCCGGATCGGATCGCGCGCCCGACAGATTGGGCAGTTCCGATACGGCCCGGCGATCTGTGGTCTGATGATCCACAAGCCGAGAACTACAACCACATGGTCCGGGCACCTTATGCGCACAGCCATGAAAAACTGCGGCGCGCGGACCCTCTGTATGATCTGGTGATCCTGACCGATTGGAACTGGCCTTATGCGGTGCCGGGGCGCGGTTCCGCCATCTTTATCCATCGCTGGCGGCGTCCCGGATACCCGACCGAAGGGTGCATCGGCCTTGATCCACAGCATTTGGCCTGGATTGCACCACGGATCACTTATCAGACACGGCTGATCGTGCGCTGATCAGCCCTGCGGCTGGCGCGCTCCGAATATGGCAGACCCGACCCGCACATGCGTCGCCCCAAGCGCAATGGCTGAGGCAAAATCCGAACTCATCCCCATCGACAGCCCCGACAGACCATTGCGCGCTGCGATCTTGGCAAGCAGCGCAAAATGCAGCGATGGCTCTTCGTCGACGGGGGGGATGCACATCAAACCCTGCACAGGCAGATCAAGGGCGCGGCACTCGGCCACAAACGCATCGGCTTCGCGGGGCGGGACGCCTGCCTTTTGGTCTTCTTCCCCGGTGTTGACCTGAATGAACAGATCGGGGCATTGGCCCATTTCCTGCGCCAAACGGGCAATTGTCTTGGCGAGTTTGGGGCGATCAACGGCGTGGATGGCCTGACACAGTTCCATCGCTTGACGGACCTTGTTGGATTGCAGCGGGCCGATCAGGTGGACGTCAATATCGCCATAGGTCTCGCGAAACTCCGGCCACTTGCCAGCGGCCTCCTGCACCTTGTTTTCACCAAAGACGCGGTGGCCCTGATCCAGAACAGCGGCCACGCGGTCATTGGGCTGTACCTTGCTGACAGCGATCAAAGTGACAGAACCGGGGGCCCGCCCCGCTTTGGCCTCGGCGTCGGCAATGTGCTGGGTGATTTCGCTGAGAGACATGGCGGGCACCTTTGACTGTCGTAAGCTGTGGCACCGAGTTAGCACCCCACTTCAGCGGACAAAAGGGGCGCAAACGAAAAGGGGCGAGCCAAAGGCCCGCCCCAAAACTTCAGATGTGTTCAACTATTAGAAGTTGAAGACCACACCGAGGTCAGCGATTGTGTCGCCGTCTGTCGCTTGGCCGACACCGCCGCGCAGGGACACGCCGCCACCCAGACCGTGCTGGAAGCCGATTGCGTAGACTTCGTCGTCACCGTCAACACCGTTGTCAGCAAAAGCGAAACGGATGTCTGTGGCGGCGCCAACGTCGTACTTGACCGAGAAACCGTACGATGTGTCGTCGTTTTTCTCGTAGTCAGCGATCAGGATCGAGAAGGCAAATGCGCCCAGCTCACCGTCGAAGGACACAGCCCAGAAGTCAAAGTCTTCGTTGGTGTTGACTGTCGATGTCAGAACGCCGTCAACAACGGAGCTCGCGACAACGTCGCCGTCTTCGTTACCGTAAGCCACACCAACCGAGTAGTTGCCGAAGCTGTAGCCGACACCGATTTGGTACTCGTCACGCGATGTTGTTGTGGTGTTCTCCAGCGTACCACCGGCAGCAACGATTGTGCCGTCGGATGCAAGCAATTCACCGTCGCTGATGGCCGCAGATGTTGCCGAGATTTCGGAGTCATCTGTGATCGAAGCCGACACAGTGAAGTCACCCATTTGGTAACGCAGTTTCACTGTTGGTGCGACTTCTGTGTCATCCGAGGATGTACCGAAGCCGGAAGCTGGCAGACCGAAGCCCGACGACTGTTCAGCGAACGATGTCAGACCAACGCCGTAACCGTAGTAGTTCACAACGTCACCGGAGTCGATCACGTCGGAGACTTGGCCCACGTCCAAGCGGAAGCCACCTGTCGAAACAGCAAAACCAGCTGCCGACCGGTTGGCCAGGCCGGAAGCGCCATTGACGTTGTCGTCTGTCTGGAAACGGATACGACCTTCGAATTCCAGGCCGTTGTCCGACGTGGTTGTGCCGGTTGCTGTCAGACGGAAACGCTGTTCCACCCGTACATCTTCATCCGCACCATCATCATAGAACAAGCCAAAACGACCGAAGCCGCCAAAGCTGATTTCCGCTGCTGCCATGCCGGTTGTGGCGATCAGAGCGGTTGTAGCAAAGAGAACTTTTTTCATGAGTTTTCCCTCGGTTTTCAATTCACACGCCCTAACCGGGGAATCCGGTGAGGGGATGAGTGGTGTTTCACTCATTTGACCGCACACCTCAAGCAGCGCATGAACCCGCACCTTAATTCCACCATGGTTGGTGCAGCTTTGCCACAGTCTGTTTGACGCTCTCTATAGGCACCCATCGCGTCTGCGCCTTGCGGGGTTAAATCAACTTGTCTATCACAGGCGCAAAGAATTGACGTTGTGGGGCAGTTTCATGGGTATTTTCAAGTCTACAGGGCGCTTTACGCGGCACGCGCTGCTTTTGACTGCCGTGGGTGCAATGGCGGGATGCGGGCAACCCATCACATCTCGGGGCTCGACCGATATCGACACCGACAGTGATATTGCCCTCAGTCGGCAGGGTGCGGGCGGCACGACCCTGGGCGAGGCGCTGCGCGCGCGCCGGAATCAGGAAGCAGTCGTCAGCGTCAACAAATACATCTGGTCCGCTTCGATCCAGGTTTTGGACTTTCTGCCCATCCAGACGGTCGATCCGTTTACCGGCGTGATCGTGACTGGATTCGGAACACCACCCGGTGGTGGACGCGCATATCGCGCCACGGTGCTGATCAGTGACCCCGCCCTTGATGCCCGGTCGCTGAACGTCGCCCTACAAACCCGCAACGGCCCGGCCAGCGCCGCCGCTGTGCGCGCCGTCGAGGATGCGATCCTGACCCGCGCCCGTCAGTTGCGCATTGCCGACAACCGGCTCTAGCCCCTTTTCGCGCCTTCTATTCCACACTATGACAAGCGCCGGGCCCACCAGCCCGGCGTTTTCATGTCCAAGATCAGGATCAGTTCTCACATGCCCACCTATTCCCCGTCCGAGATCGAAGCCCACTGGCAAAAGGCGTGGGACGAGGCCGATGTGTTCAAGGCCCGCCGCAGCGCGGACAAGCCGAAATACTACGTCCTCGAGATGTTTCCCTATCCGTCGGGGCGCATACACATGGGACACGTGCGCAACTACACGATGGGCGACGTGATCGCACGCTACAAGCTTGCCACGGGCCACAACGTCCTGCACCCGATGGGCTGGGATGCCTTTGGAATGCCTGCCGAAAATGCGGCCATGGCCATCGGCGGTCACCCCAAGACCTGGACCTATGATAATATCGCCGACATGCGCGGCCAGATGAAGCCTTTGGGCCTGTCCATCGACTGGTCGCGCGAATTCGCGACCTGTGACCCTGAATATTACGGCCAGCAGCAATCGCTGTTCCTCGACTTCCTTGAGGCCGGTCTTGTCTATCGAAAGAACGCGCAGGTGAACTGGGATCCGGTCGATATGACCGTGCTCGCTAATGAGCAGGTGATCGACGGCAAAGGCTGGCGTTCGGGTGCGGAGGTTGAGCGGCGCGAGCTGACCCAGTGGTTCTTCAAGATTTCGGACATGGCGGGCGAGTTGAAATCCGCCCTTGACGGGCTCGACAATTGGCCCGCCAAGGTGCGGCTGATGCAGGAAAACTGGATCGGTGAGAGCCGCGGGATCGACATCCCCTTTGTGCGCACCGATGGCGCAGGTACGATCCGCTGCTATTCCACGCGCCCCGACACCATGCGCGGCGCGTCCTTCATCGCAGTGTCACCCGATCATCCTGTGGCCAAGGCACTTGAGGCGGACAACCCCGACCTTGCCGCATTTATCGATGAGTGCCGCAAGATGGACACGACCGAAGCGGCTATGGAAAAGGCCGAAAAGAAGGGGATCGACACCGGCCTGCGCGTCAAACACCCCGTCTATGACGGCGTGGAGCTGCCCGTCTGGATCGGCAACTTCGTGTTGATGGACTATGGCACCGGTGCGGTCTTTGGCTGTCCGGCCCATGATCAGCGCGATCTGGACTTTGCCCGCAAATACGGCCTGCCCGTGCGCAACGCCTTTCACATGCCCGGCAATCCGGTTGAGGTTGAAGCCGAAGTACTTGTGCCCGCCAAGACCGAAACCGTTGTCTATATCGACCACTTCGCGGGTATCACCGAAACCACCAGCCAGCATGGCATCGACGCGACCATCGACTATTTCGAGGCGCACGAACTGGGCGTGGGTCAGACCCAATATCGCCTGCGCGACTGGGGTCTGTCGCGCCAACGCTATTGGGGCTGCCCCATTCCCGTCGTGCATTGCGACGACTGCGGCGTAGTCTCCGAGAAGAAAGAGAACCTGCCGGTTGAGTTGCCTGACGATGTGACCTTTGACGTGCCCGGTAACCCGCTGGACCGCCACCCCACATGGCGCGACACGTCCTGCCCGTCCTGCGGCAAACAAGCCAAGCGTGAGACGGACACGATGGACACCTTCGTGGACAGTTCGTGGTATTTCGCCCGCTTCACAGCGCCTCGTGCCGACACACCCACGATCAAGGAAGACGCCGAATACTGGATGAATGTGGACCAATATATCGGTGGGATCGAGCACGCGATTCTGCACCTGCTCTATTCCCGCTTCTTTGCACGCGCGATGGAGATCACCGGCCACCTGCCCAAATCCGCAGTTGAACCGTTCGATGCGCTGTTCACCCAAGGCATGGTCACGCATGAGATTTATCAGACGAGGGACGCTAAGGGGCGCCCCGTTTATCACCTGCCCGATGATGTCACCGACGGCAAACTCAGCGATGGCACCGAGGTCGAAATCATCCCCTCTGCCAAAATGTCCAAGTCGAAAAAGAACGTGGTCGACCCGCTTGGGATTATCGCAAGCTACGGCGCTGACACCGCGCGCTGGTTCGTGCTGTCCGACAGCCCGCCCGAACGGGATGTGGAATGGACAGCCTCGGGGGCCGAGGCTGCCTACAAACACCTCGCGCGCGTCTGGAACATCTGCGACCGGATCAGCGCGATGGACACCGACGCCTCAGGGACAGGCGATGACGACCTGCTGCGCGCCATGCACAAGACGATCAATGACGTCACGCTCGGGGTCGAATCCTTTGGGTTCAACGCCGCCATTGCCAAGCTCTATGGCTTTACCGCGACCTTGCAGAAATCCAAGGCCAGCCACGCAGCTCAACGCGAGGCGATTATGACGCTCGCGCAACTCATGGCCCCTATGACACCGCACCTCGCCGAAGATATCTGGGCCCACCAAGGCGGCGAGGGTCTGGTCACGACCGCACCCTGGCCTGTGGCGGACGAAAAAATGCTGGTCTCCGACACTGTGACCCTGCCGATCCAGATCAACGGCAAACGGCGCGGCGAACTGACAGTGGCCGCAGACCTCGACAAAGCAGAGGTTGAAAAGCAGGCGCTCGCGACCCAAGCTGTGCAAAAGGCGCTTGATGGCGGCACCCCCAAGAAGGTGATCGTCGTGCCCGGGCGCATCGTCAACGTGGTGATCTGAACATGCACTGGCTCAAAACCGTTCTGCTTTGCCTGACGCTCGCGGCCTGCGGGTTTGAACCGGTCTATGGGCCTGGCGGGGCGGGCACGGCCTTGCAAAATCGGGTTCAGATTGACCCGCCCAATGACCGCGAGGGGTTCTTGCTGGTCCAGCGGCTTGAAGAACGGTTGGGGCGCGCGGGCGATCCGGCCTATCGGCTGGCGGTCAACCTGTCGGCGGGGCTGCAATCGCGGGCCATCGACCCTGATGGGGATGTGCGGCGGTTTCACCTGATCGGCGCTGCAGCCTACACGCTTACCGATTCGGGCACAGGGGCCGTGATACGCTCGGATCAGGTGAACAGTTTCGTCGGCTATTCCGCAACGGGCACCAACGTCGCAACCGTGGCTGCACAACGCGACGCCACACAACGGCTCATGACGATCCTCGCGGACCAGATCGTGTTGCAACTGCAAGCCAGCGATCTGTGAAACTCTCGGCCGGACAATCCGCCAGCTACTTTGCCAAACCTGATGCTGAGGCAGCGGGTCTGTTGATCTTTGGCGCGGACGGGATGCGTATCGCGCTCAAGCGGCAGCAAGTCGTCGCCGCTCTGATCGGCCCACGGGGTGAAGAAGAGATGCGGCTGACCAGGATGGCTGCCAGCGAGGTACGCAAGGACCCCGCGCTCTTGCTGGATGCGGTCAAGGCCATCGGATTTTTTCCCGGCCCGCGCGTGGCGCTGATCGAGGACGTGAACGAAATCACAGGGCCCATCGTCATCGACGCCCTGGCCGCGTGGGCACCGGGTGACGCGCAGATCATCGCGACCGCCGGCAACCTCAAACCCACCTCGAAACTGCGCAAGGCGTTTGAGGGACACGCGTCCGCCTATGCGGTCGGCATCTACGACAATCCTCCGACCCGGGACGAGATTGAGCGTGACCTCAAGGCCGCGGGCATCACTGACGCCCCGCAGGACGCGATGCATCTACTCATGGATTTGGCGCGTGACCTCGAACCAGGGGATTTTCGCCAGACGCTGACCAAGATCGGGCTCTACAAGCTCAACGACAACACCCCGCTTAATGCCGATGACATCGCCGCCTGCGCGCCGGTCTCAATCGAGGCGGACGTGGACGATGTGCTGCTGGTCGTGGCGGATGGGCAGGCCGCGGCCATCGGCCCCGTCATGCAGCGCCTGCAAGCGCAAGGGGTGAACGCCGTCACCTTATGCATCGGGGCAATGCGACACTTTCGAACATTGCACCGCGCAGCGACAGATACCTCAGGGCGGCCCCAGATTTGGGGGCCGAACCGGGACAAGATGATGGCGCAGGCCCGCGCGTGGGGTCCGATCAAGCTGGAAACAGCCCTGACCGAGCTGACAGACACAGATTTGCAACTACGCTCGGCAGGCCAACATGCGCCCGCCCTGGCGCTGGTGGAACGGACATTCATCCGGTTGGCGATGCTGGCCCGGCGCTGAGACCCGCAAATTTCTTTTGACCAAAAATACCTTGGGGGAGGCCGCGGGCAGGGGGCAAAGCCCCCCAAAAGGTTTCCTCTGGGCTTTGATCAGTCAGGCACAACTCCACCAAAGAGGTCCACCACCTGCGCTTCGGTCATCAGCGTCCGCCCCTCGCCCGCAAAGGCGTAAGCCTCCGGTTTGCGGTCGATATAGATCTCGCTGTTAAAGGTCAGATCAGACACATCATCCAACGTCCCCAACCCCACATGCATCTCGCCCTTCATGGGACCATCGGCGGTCACCCGATAAAACACGCTCGACCCGCACAGCTTGCAAAACACCCGCTCGGCCCATGGGGACGAGGCATAGGCCGTCAGGTTCTCGGCACCCTTTATGTCCAGCCCGCCTTCGGGCACGGCCACGCTCATGAACACGCCCCCTGACCACTTGCGACACATCCCGCAATGGCACGCACCCGTTTCCGATAGGGGCGCGGTGACGTTGAAGGACACCGCACCACACATGCACGAACCAGAATGAGGCATAGCGAACTCCCGAAAAACCGCTCTGTTGTCTGAGCCTATACAATAGCGCGCAATGGTGACAGCTTCTGTCATCGGCTTGCGTCCGGCACGCCACACTGCAATCGTGCGCATCACAGCCCTCAGCCGAAAGGACACCCCATGTACCGCGTCATCGGAACCGTCAAAAGCCGTGCCTTTCGGGTCATGTGGATGCTCGACGAACTGGGTCAGGACTACGAGGTCACGCCAGCCGCCCCCCGCTCGGACGAGGCGCGCGAGTATAATCCGTTGGGAAAGATCCCGGCCTTGGTCGATGGCGACAACGTGCTGACCGACAGTGTCGCGATCATGACCTACCTAGCGGACAAACACGGCAAACTGACCGCCCCTGCTGGCACCCCCGAACGCGCACGGCAGGATGCGATGACCCTGTGGCTCATCGACGAAATGGATGCCATCCTCTGGACCTATGCGAAACACAGCTTTGTTCTGCCCGAGAAACTGCGCGCGGCAGAAGTCAAACCTACTCTGAAAAAGGAATTCGCGCGCACCGCCGACACCTTCGCCGCATCGCTCGATGCTGCGGGCGAATTTATCATGGGCGATCAGATCACGCTGCCGGATCTTCTGGCGGTCCATTGTTTCGGATGGGCGTTCGGAGCGGGCTTCCCGCCAATCCCCGAGACGGTCAAGGCCTATACGAAACGCTTGCGTGCCCGCCCCGCATTTCGCGCAGCCGCCGCACACTGATGCCGTAAGGCGGTCCTTAGCCCGCCAACCAGTCCACCACCCCGCGCCCCGCGTGACGGCCCGTCGCAAGGCACGCGGTCAGCAGATAGCCGCCCGTCGGGGCCTCCCAATCCAGCATTTCACCGGCGCAAAATACCCCCGGCACGGCCCGTAGCATCAAATCAGGGCCAAGCGCATTTGCATGCACACCCCCTGCGGTCGAGATCGCCTCGTCCAGCGGGCGCAAGCCCACATGGGTCACAACCAGCTTTTTCAGCCGCCGCGCCGTCGCCACATCCCCTTCGGGCCATGGACGCCCCCACTCCTGCGCCAGCGCGATCTTGAGCGGATCGAGCTTCAGCACCTTGCGCAGATGGTTGGCAAAACTCGTCTTGCCACGCGGGCGCGCGAGACGCGCGGCAACCTCGTCCACGCTGAGATCCGGCAGCAAGTCGACAAACAGCCGCGCGCCCTCGCGCACACCACGTGACACCGAATAAAGACCACCGCCTTCAAGCCCACGCCGCGACACGACGCCTTCGCCCCGACTGCGATAATCGCCTGCTCGCCAAGTCACACCTTTGAGAGGCTTGCCCAAATGGCTGTCCATATGCGGCGACCACTCAACCCAAATGGCTGCATTGGCGGGGGCAAACGGGCTGAGGTTCACGCCCGCCCCTTCCAGTGTCTGCGCCCATGCGCCGTCCGATCCCAACCGCGCCCAGCTTGCGCCACCAAGGGCGAGCACCACAGCATCACATGCCACGCTTTGCGGCCCCTCGGGGGTGTCAAACCGCAGGGCCTCCCCCTCCCATCCGGTCCAGGACCAGCGGGTTTTCGACACAACGCCAAGGCTATCCAGCCGCGCCAACCACGCGCGCAGCAAAGGCGAGGCTTTCATCGCGCGGGGAAAAACACGCGCCGTGGTGCCCGTGAACATCTCCTGGCCCAGCCCCTCGGCCCAAGCGACAATGGCATCGCTGTCGAATGCAGAGACGGCTGGCTGCAACCAAGGGGCCGCATCCGAGTATCCCTGCATCAAATCGGGCAATGCCGCCGCATGGGTCAGGTTCAAGCCCGACTTGCCCGCCATCAGAAACTTGCGGCCCAAGGACGGTTTGGCCTCGTAGATCGTCACCGCCAACCCGGCCTCGGCCATCACTTCGGCGGCCGCCAACCCCGCCGGGCCGCCGCCGATCACTGCCACTTGTTTCATTCGGCGCGTGTCCGCAACTCGCCCGTCAACTCCACCGTGCGGTGCGGATATGGGATGATGATGTCATTGGCCTTGAGCGCGTTCCAGATCAGGAACAGCACGTCAGATGTGTATTTGTTGGGCCCATCATCGATCCCATTCACCCAGAACTCGACCGCGAAATCGATGCCGCTGTCGCCGAACCCGCGCAACTCACAATCAGGCGGATAGGGGCTGTCGAGCACTTCGGGATGCGTGGCCACCGCCGCTTCGATCATGGCCGGGATGGCGTTGATATCCGTGTCATAGCTCACCGAAAATGGGGCCTCGTACCGGTTCGCCGACCCGCTGTCGGAGTAGTTGACAACGCGGGTGGTGATGAAATCCTCGTTCGGGACGACGATCCAGCGCCCGTCATAGGTCTCAAGGATCGCGGCGCGCGCGGTCATCTTCACGATGGTTCCCGACTCGCCGCCATCGAGCTCGACATAATCGCCAACGGTCGCCTGGCCTTCGACCAGCAGGATCACGCCAGAGATAAAATTCGATGCGATCTTTTGCAGGCCAAACCCAAGGCCGACACCGATGGCCCCGCCCAAGACGGCCAAGGCAGACAGGTTGATGCCCATGATGTTCATCAACACGAGGAAGGCGACGCCAAAGATCAGGAACTCGACCGCTTTAGTCACCAGTTGGCGCAGCGAGGGCCGCATTTCTTCCTGCTTTTGAATGAACTCGTTTGATTGCGAGTTTGACCACTGCCCCAGCCAGAAAATGACGCCCGCAACAGTGACGAATTGCAGTAACCACAACAGGTTGAACGACAGGTTGCCAAGCGGGATGACCGTCGCTTCAAGCTGGACCATCGCCGGAGTCAGCAGACCCACCGCATAAAGCGCGGCAATCGGGATCAGGACATAGCGGCCAAGCAGTTTGAGGAACGGATCGGCGATGATATCGCGCACCAACGCCCGCACCGCCAGGAACATGAACACGCGCTTGCCAAAGGCGATGACCGCACCGGAATCAAAGATCGAGCGGATGATCGCCTCGCCCACGGCTGTGAACATATAGGCCAGCAAGGCAAGCATGAGCGGCAGGAATTGCGCGACGAACCGACGGGCCTTGGCAATCACGGTAGTGCTTGGGCCCGGATCAAGAAGCTCGGCCAATGCCGGTCGCGCCCGGCGCGTCACCAGAACCGCAATGACATAGGCCACGATCAGTACGCCAAACTGGGACCATGCCGCCGGGCTCAGCAGCCACGTCAGCGCCAATTCCCACGCTTGAATGGCATAGCCTGCGATCGTCTGCACAATCTCCGGCTGGCTTTCCAGATCAAACTCCACGCCCCGCCCCCTTGTCCAATGCACGTCGTGGACCAATTGTCATGCCAAGCCCCATCCGCGCAAGGGATCACGCCCATGTCCGATCCAAAGACCGTCCCCCTGTGCCCGCTTTGCCGACGCCCCATCCCGGCAGATGCCCCGCAAAGCCTGCATCACCTGATCCCCAAGCTGAAAGGTGGCAAAGGCGGGCCAACGGTGCTGTTGCACCACATCTGCGGCCTTATGTATCAAACGCACCAAGCCTTCCAGTATCCTGTGATTTCAGATATCCGATGGTGAGTTGTTTCTGGGGTTTGCGTCTTGAAGTTGGCGAAAAGACTACTGATCTTATTCATCGCCATTGTCGGGGCAGCAAATCTTGCTTTCTTTGTCTACTGGTATAGCGCCTCTGAAGTAACTGCCCTCATGCCCGTCAGTCCTACTGGTTACACTGTTGAGGCGCTGGCCTTGAACGTCACGATACTTGAGATGATATTGGTGCTGGTGGGCTTTATCCTCGCAGCTCTAGGCCTTTTCGGTTACACTGAGATCAAGAATGCTGCCATTCGTGCAGCCGTAGAGGCAGCAGAGAAAGAGGCGAAAGACACTGTATCAGAGCAACTCAGCATACTTGACGCCGTAAGGGCGAGAGACGACAACAGCAAACCCGAACATAGCGGTGACTACGGCTTAGACGATCAGCCTATAGAGGGCGCAACGCCAGCGAAAGACGAATGAACCTTACTTATCCAGAGCAACTATCGGTCATTCAGCGACACCAGGCCTCGCCTCCGGTACAAACTGTCGCTATCGCCGATGATCTTGGCCTGAAAGTTTGGCACGTTCCGAACTGGCCTGACGACTTATCTGGAAAGATCGTAAAGTCTGCTGATCAAGGCGGCTCATCTGGATATGCGATTTATGTGAACAAGGGCCACCACATCAATCGCCGCCGGTTCACTACAGCCCATGAGATCGCTCATTTCATTCTGCACAGACGGTTCATCGGCGATGGTATTGTTGATGATGGACTTTACCGTAGTCGGTTGAGTAACGCCATGGAGGCGCAAGCCAACAAGCTAGCAGCGGACATTCTGATGCCTCGCGTATTACTTAATCAATACATCGCGAGTGGAACCACATCGGTGGCCGCTTTGGCAGAGATTTTTCAAGTTTCTGAGAGCGCCATGTCAATCAGAGTGGGCGCTCCAGCGACTAAATTCTAAGTTCCCCGACGTCTACGGCGTTCAAGCATTTTAGCATGTAGGCTGCACTAAACTTGCCGCGCGACAGTTTGTTGCGGACGTTCGGCTCTTTATCCCCAATTAACTCAGCAAGCTGTGCGTACGTAACGCCCTGCCGCTTCAACTCTGCTTTCAACATGTTCGCCGCTTTGGCTTCCCAATCAGTCTGATCTGGCATGGCGCTCTCTATATATGATAAAGGCACTATAAATGTGATATTTGCCATTGTAAACGTGATATGTATGTACTATATTTATGATATAGGTAATCACAGAGAGTACAATGGCCCAGCATTTCCTCCTTTCAGCAGCTTCTCGGACGCTTTCACTGCGGTCGATCTACAAGGCTGGCGAAAATGCGGCCTACGAGACGTTCTGCCAGATGCGCTGGCCTGAAACAGACGGTGAGGCGGTTTGCCCCCGTTGCAGCAACCACGAAACCTACAAGATCACCACGCGCCGCAAATTCAAGTGCAAGGCATGTGCGCACCAGTTCAGCGTAACCAGCGGCACCATTTTCGCCTCGCGCAAGATGGACTTTGTGGACCTGCTGGGCGCGATCTGCATCATCGTGAACGCCTCTAAGGGCGTGAGCATGGTTCAACTGAGCCGTGATCTGGACTGCCAGTACAAGACTGCCTTTGTGCTGGCCCACAAGCTGCGCGAGGCGATGGCCCAAGAGGTCCAGACGGGCGAAGTGTTGCAGGGCCATGTTGAGATTGATGGCGCGTATTTCGGTGGTCACATCCGCCCTGAGAACGCCAAGGCAGACCGCAAGGACCGCCGCTTGAAAGTGAACCAGACAGGCAAGCGCCGTGTCGTCATTGCCCTGCGGGAGCGTGAGGGCCGCACTTTGCCATTCGTTCGCATGTCTGAGGGCGAAGGCGTTGCGCTGGCAAACGAGAACGTAAGCCGCATGGCAACTATGTCAGCGGACGAGGCCAGCCATTGGGATATGCTGCACGCTGGCTATCACGTGGACCGCGTGAACCACTCAGAGATTTACAGCGACCACGGCAAGCACTCGAACATGGTGGAAAGTTATTTCTCACGCCTGCGCCGCATGGTGCAGGGCCAGCACCACCATGTTAGCCCGCAGTACCTGCATCAGTATGCGAACCACGCCGCTTGGTTGGAAGACAACCGCCGCACAGACAACGGTACTCTGGCGCAGATTGTAGTAAGTAACTCAATGGCCGCGCCTGTGTCGCGCAACTGGAAGGGGTACTGGCAAAGGCACTCCACTGGCTGACCGTTTGCTAGCGATCATTGAAAATTTGTTAACAATGTGTTATATCTTTTGGTGTAAGTTCATACGGAACCTTCAATGATCATGAGAAGTTCTTTTGAGAGGAAAAGGAGCTTCCGCGACGTATTTTTGCCAAAATGTCGTGATTGATGTCTAGTGGACTTGCAATGGTCGTGCTAAGCGACCACTAATCTAACACGCACAAGGAGGTGCACAATGGAAAAACTTTTCGCAGCACTCCAGGAAAAACACCCTGGATATGAGGTGCGTGATATCAAATTTATCATGAATGTTGATGACATTGATGGCCAAAAAGCATCTGATGTTGATGCGAACATGGCCAACATTGTTAAACACGCTGAAATCCTTGAAGATGCGTCCACACTCGGCTAAGTAGTGCCGTGTAGCTGGATGAACACAACATGATCGGTGCGTCCCTAGCAATATTGTAGGGTCACACCATGAAGTTTTCTCACATTTCTGAGCAATTGCGAAAGTATCGTCTTGCCAAATCTGGCAGGTCGATGAACGCTGCTATGCGTGTCCAAGAAATTTGGGACGCGGTCGAGGCATCTGAACACTCATCAATTGGACGAATCAATCTATCCGTCGAAATGCTTGAACGTCCCATAGATGGTATGTTTGTAAGATTGGTGAGTAGTGGGGAAGAACCAGACGTAGCACATGTCTTCGTCCACCGAGACTTGCACCCGCATTGGAAGGAGTTTGTAGCGGTAAAAGAGATGATGCACTGCTTCACACCCCCTGAAAAATACGCATCTACACCTCTGGCAGTCTCACAGCTATTCGACGAACTCAGCAGCGTGGACATGCCCTATACACCGAGAGTGGCGGCAGACGACGACGGCCTACTGGCTGCGGCTGAGATGATTTTACCGCACAGCGTGGTAGAGCCAATGATAGCTGCGGAGATGGACGAAGATCAGATAGCTGCGCATCATGGTCTTCATCCAGATATTGTCAGGTTTATATGCCGACTAGATGTGTTGCACATGCGTAAGAATGGATCGTTCTGATCTTGCGTGATGGCGAGACTAGTTGGGCGCTAGCCAAAATCGCCCAGTGTGTCTAACTCGGCCTGCCTTTTTCAGACCCCATAGACATACGTAGACCCGCCTGTAAACCTGTTGATAGGTTAGGTTGGGTTTGCAAGATTGGATCGCATTCGCAAGGTCCGCCCCTGTCTGCGGGCCACTCCTAAGCGTTTCAAGAACCATCCGACGCAGCTCGCCCTTGCGGAAGTCCTTGGGCGTCTTTGCTGGCATGTTGAGCGCCATAGGCTCGGCACCGTATAACCTAAGAAGGTAATCTACATGCTCTAGCCCATCGCGTTCCTCGCGCACCATTTCCTGTCGGACGTAGTGCAGCGTGTCGATCACGGTCTTGGGTTTAAGCGGGCGGAAGTATCTGCGTGTCATGACAACGTTGTAACGGATCACGTGTCAGATGTTTTGGTGCGTTTGATACATAAGGCCGGAAATTCACGCGACCCTGACAGAGACGGAACTGGCCCGCGACTATGCCACACCCGAGGCGTTGCGTGCCCATCCTCGCCTCGCCAAATTCGCTGAATGGGTGGCCAAGCGCCCGCCCGGCTTTGCCTCAAAGGTGCCGGGCAAGCGGCGCAAACGTTAGGTCAGCGGCGCGGCTTGATCGGGGGTGGGCCAGCTTTGCTGTCAAGATCATGCGCCACCTTGCCCAAGGCAAACGCAGCCAGCAACGCGACGCGTTCCGCGCGGGTCAGCGGTTTTGGCGCAGCCTTCGCAGGGCGGGTGGGGCGCGCAGGGCGTATGATATGGTTGTCTCGGGCCATCTGAAACGCCCTCGAATCGTATCACATTTTTCAGTTTCTTGCTACTCGCAGGACGGGTGGTCCGTCAGCGGCACAACGCCTTGATTGTTCGCGCCGTCACCATATCAGCATTCAGCACGTCGCTACACAAAACCCGCGCGCGCCCGGTCACATCCCCATCCTCGATGATTTCGTCAACCAGCCCGAACTGATAGGCGGTGGCTGCATCAATCTTTTGTCCCGCCAGCAGCACCATCTTGGTCCGCGCGGGCCCGATCAGCGCCGCCATGCGCACCGGATCACTGGGTTGCGGCAGGTATCCAAGCCGCATCACCGGATAGAAAAATCTGGTGCCGGGGGCGGCGATCCGCATATCGCAGGCCAGCACCATTCCGTTTGCCCCCCCTGCGACCGTCCCGTTGAGCGCGGCAATTGTCAGGCAGGGCAGCGCCGCAATGGCACCCGACAACTCCTCCCACAAAGGGGAGACGGCCAAACCGGCCTTTGCCGCATCTAGATCCGCACCGGCGCTGAACACCTTGCCCGTGCCAGTCAGGATCAGGGCGCGGGCGTCCTTGGCTGCGCGGCACTGCGCGACCAACTCTTGCAACATCTCTTCGGTCAATGCGCCGGCCTTGTCGGGGCGGTTGATTGTCAGCGTCCAGATCGGCCCGTCTGTGTCCGCCTCAATCACGCGAGGCCGACCCGCGCGCGAATGTCGGGATCACGCAGCGAAATTTCTGAGCCGATCCAGTGATCTGCATCGGCGCTGCACATCCACAGCAACGCCTTGGCCACCCAATCCGCAGGGATGTGGTCGGACCAGTCCAACTGGCTGACCGGGTTGATCCCGCTGGCCTTGATCTCGCGTTGCATCTCTGTGGCAACCGTGCCGGGGCTGAGGCCCATCGCACGGATACCATAGCGGCCGTTTTCCTTGTGCGCGCAGGCGGTCAGCATCGCGGCCCCCGCCTTGGAGGCGCAGTAATGCGACCACGCCTCGACCGGACCGTGGGCCGCGCCCGAACTGATCGTGAGGATACTGCCACCCCCCGCCTTAAGCATCACGGGCAAGGCCGCGCGCATCCCGTAGAAGACCCCCTTGAGGTTGATGTCGATGACCTGAGACCAGGCACCCGGATCAGCACTTGCCATATGCGAGATCGGCTCAATCGCGCCTGCATTGCCGATCAGTACATCCAGCCCGCCAAAATTCTGCACCGTTTGTGCCACCGCCGCCTCGACCGCCGCAAAGTCGCTGACGTCGCAGGGGATCGCGATGGCTTGGGACCCGATCTCGGTGGCGATGTCCGATATGGCTTCGGCGCTACGAGCCACCAGGGCCACCTGCGCGCCTGCCTTGGCGAACAGGCGTGCGGTGTCCGCCCCGATACCCCGGCTGGCACCTGTGATCAAAACCGACTTTTCCGACATATCCTGCATCAAACTATCCCACTCCTTGCGCAGTTTGCCCTGTGGTAGGCTGGGCAGGGCTTTACGTCTACCCCGTGACCTTGACGCTGTGCGCCCAACGGCGGACGATGCACCCAAATTGTGAATTGAGGATTCTTGTATGCCCCGTATGTCCCGCCTTATCCAGAGCACCGCGATTGCGTTGTGCCTGCCCGCCACGGCAGCCCTTGCAGACCTGACCGCTGCTGATGTGTGGGCGGACTGGAAGTCCTACATGACAGAGTCCGGATACAGCGTGAGCGGAAATGAAGAGGCGGCGGGCGATACCCTGACGGTCGACGATGTCGTCCTGAATATGGACTTCGCCGATGCCGATGAAATAGAATCGGCTGGCATCATCCTAGGCACGATGCAGTTTGTCGAAAGGGACGATGGATCCGTCGATATCGACTTGCCGGGTACCAGCAGTGTCGCGATAGCGTTTCAAAGCGAGACCGGCGAAACCATCAACGTGGCAATTGATGTCAGCCAGAGTGATCACAGCTATGTCGCGTCCGGCGATCCAAGCGCGCTGCGCTACGTCTATCAGGCGGGGATGGCGCAGGTGAACCTTGCCGAATTGATGGTCGACGGGGTGAGCCTTGGTGAGCAGGTGGCCAAGGTGAACATGACCATGAACGAGGTGGGCATAACCACGGACACGACCTCGGGCGATGGCCGATCGATAGCACAGGTGATGAGTATTGCGTCAATCGACTACGACCTCAGCTTTAACGATCCAGCGGGCGAAGGCGCATTCAGTGTGACAGGTGCAGTCGAGGGCGTTGGCGTCGACGGTACCGGCGCAATGCCTTTCGGGGTCGATACCCAGGACTTCAATGCCATGCTCAAAGCCGGTTTGTTCGGCGCAGGCACCCTCACGACGCAAGGCGGGACCTATGACGCGTCCTTCAACGGCCCCGAGGGCAGCGGCACGATCAATGGCGTGTCCGAAGGCTCCACCATCGGTTTCAGCATGAGTTCGGTGGGTCTGGCCTATGACATCGTGCAACGCAACGTGGCGGTCAACATGCTTGTGTCAGCCTTTCCCTTGCCCGTGTCCTTCAACGCGGCTGAAATGGGCAGCAGCTTCCAGATGCCGCTTCAGAAATCACAGGATGAACAGGATTTCGGCCTTGGCCTGACCCTCAGCGATTTCACCATGTCCGATGTGATCTGGTCGCTGTTTGATCCAAGCGCGCAACTGCCCCGAGAACCCGCCACAATCGCGGTGGACCTGTCGGGCAAGGCGAAATTGCTGCTTGATCTCCTTGACGCCGATCAGGCGGAGGTACTCGAAGAAACCGGTGCAGTACCGGGTGAGTTGAACGCGCTGACGCTCAACACGCTCAATATCGACGCCGCAGGGGCCAAGCTGACGGGCTCGGGCGATTTCGTCTTTGACAACACCGATCTGACCACCTTTGACGGGCTGCCTCGCCCCGAAGGCGGCATCGATCTGCAACTTGTGGGCGGCAACGGACTGCTGGACAAGCTGGTCAACATGGGCCTGTTGCCCGAGGATCAGGCCATCGGGGCCCGGATGATGATGGGCCTCTTTGCGGTGCCCGGTGAAGGGGCAGACACGCTCAATTCCCGCATCGAAGTGAACGATCAGGGTCACGTGCTGGCCAATGGGCAGCGTATTCGCTGAACGAACGGGCACGAGCCGACTGGCAAGGGCGGCGCATCTGCGCGCGCCCTTGCGCCCCAGCCCCGACACCTCTACCTGATGCGCAACCCTGCGGAGCGTTCTTATGACCCCATCTGATCTGTCCACCCTGACCGAACGGCTGATCAACGCGGCCAAATCCGCAGGTGCAGACGCCGCAGATGCGATGGCGGTACAGGGCACGTCGATCTCGGTGGATGTGCGCGCCAGTGCGCTTGAACAGGCCGAACGGTCCGAGGGGATTGATCTGGGTCTTCGTGTGTTTGTGGGCCAGAAGCAGGCCAACGTGTCATCGTCAGACGCCTCGGACCGCACGATCGAGGAGATGGCCGCCCGCGCCGTGGCCATGGCAAACGAAGCCCCCGAGGACCCGCATGCGGGTCTGGCCGATCCCGGCCAATTGGCTACCGACTGGGATCTGGACGCGCTTGAGCTGTTTGATCCGACGGCCGAACCCAGCCCGGCAGAGTTGCAGGCCGATGCGTTGGCCGCAGAAGCCGCCGCGCTGGCCGTTGCTGGTGTCGATCAGGTGCAGCAATCCACCGGCGCTTACGGAGCGCGCGACATCTGGCTGGCCGCCTCGAACGGATTTTCAGGCGGCTATCGGCGCACCGACCGGGCCACAAGCTGTGTGGCCATCGCAGGCACAGGGGCCGAGATGGAGCGGGACTATAGCGCGGACAGCCGTATCTTTCAAAGTGATCTGCGCGCGCCAGGCGAGATCGGACACGAAGCAGGCACCCGCGCCATCGCCCGCACAGGGGCCCGCAAGCCACCTACGGGAGCCTATCCCGTCCTGTTTGACGAACGCATTTCATCCTCGCTGATCGGGCACCTGTTGGCCGCGGCCAATGGGTCCAGCGTCGCCCGCGGAGCCTCATGGTTGCGCGATCTGTTGGGACAGCAAGTGCTGCCCACCTCGCTGGACCTGATCGAAGACCCTCACCGCCCCCGCACAGGGGGTACCCGACCCTTTGATGGCGAAGGGCTGCCCACACGGCGCCGTGCCATCGTCGAAAACGGCATCCTGACGGGCTGGACTCTTGATCTCGCCTCAGCGCGCAAACTCGGGCTGTCCTCGACCGGGAACGCGGCGCGGGGCACCTCTGCGCCGCCCAGCCCTTCGAATTGGAACGTGGCGCTGGATCAAGGCAGCGCGAGCCAGGCCGACCTGATCCGCGACATGGGCACCGGGCTGCTGGTGACGTCAATGATCGGCTCGACCATCAACCCCAACACGGGCGACTATTCGCGCGGGGCTGCGGGTCTCTGGGTCGAAAATGGCGAGGTCACCTATCCGGTCAACGAGTGCACCATTGCGGGCAGCTTGCCCGAGATGCTGCGCAATATAGTGCCCGCCAATGATGCCCGCACCTACCTTAGCCGCGTTGTGCCCTCGCTGCTTGTACCCGGAATGACCCTTGCTGGCAGCTGACCTGCCCCTTTTGATTGACGCAGCGCGGATCGCTGGCCGGGTGGCGACCAGCTTTGCCGGTGACACGGCGACGCGTTGGGACAAGCCTGGCGATGCAGGCCCCGTAACCGAGGCGGATCTGGCCGTGAACGACGCCCTGTCAGCCACATTGCGCACGGCGCGCCCGGACTATGGCTGGCTGTCCGAAGAAACCGAAGACGATGCAACCCGCCTGTCGCACGACACTGTGTTCATCATCGACCCCATCGACGGCACCCGCAGCTTTGTCGAAGGCTCACGGACATGGGCGATTTCAATCGCCATCGCCCATCTGGGTCAGGTGACGGCCGCGGTCGTGTATCTGCCGCTGCGCAATCGGCTCTATGCGGCAGCGCATGGCGCAGGGGCCGCGCTGAACGGGCAACCCATTGCGGTCAGCAATGCCGCGATGTCCCCTGCAAGCACTGTGCTGGCCGCGCGCCCCATCATGGACCCCAAACACTGGACCGATGGCATACCCGACATAACCCGCCATTACCGCCCGTCCCTCGCCTACCGTCTCGCATTGATAGGTGAGGGCCGCTTTGATGCAATGCTGACCCTGCGGCCCAGTTGGGAATGGGACATCGCCGCGGGCGCACTGATCATCACCGAAGCGGGCGGCACGATCACGGACCAGACCGGCGCGCCCCTACGATTCAACAACCCCCATCCTACGCTGAACGGGGTGGTGGCGGGCAGCGGGCCCGTGCATAGCGCACTGGCCCCCAGACTAAAGACCTACTGCGCTTGACCCCCGCCGCCATATGCGCAAACTGCGCGATACACCGCTTATTCCCGAACCGATCAAAGGAAACGCCCCATGTCTCAACGCCTGCACCTCGTCTTTGGTGGCGAACTGGTGGACCCTTCGAAAAATGTGTTCAAGAATGTGGACGACCTGCACATGGTCGGCATCTTTCCTGACTATGACACCGCCTACAATGCGTGGAAATCCGAAGCGCAGCGCACCGTGGACAACGCGCATATGCGGTATTTCATTGCCCATCTGCACCGCCTGCGGGACGAGGAAAACGCAGCTGCACCCACCGAAGAGTTGGGCTGAGGCCCCATATGCGCGGATCTCTGGGGCTTGCGGCCTATCGCACGCTGTCGGGTCGGCGCGCACCTCCTGATTATACGCCCGCGCAAGACCGCCCCGAAGGCGAAGTGGTGTGGATCCACGCCGCTGAAGAGGGCAACAACCGCGCTCTGAACGATCTCGCGCACCGGCTGGCGACGATGCGGCATGGCTGCCATATCGTCCTGACCTGCGCAAGCGACGGCTTTGAGGTGCAGCGCGGAGCCTCGGTGATCAATGCCGATGTCCCACCTGATCATCCTGTCGTTACGGATGCGTTTATCAAACACTGGCGCCCGGATGTGGTGATCTGGTCATGGGGCGGCTTCCGCCCCAATCTGATCCTGTCCGCTGCCGAAAGTGGCGCGCGCATGATCCTGATTGACGCGGCCCGCGACGGCTTTGACGGGCGGCGCGACCGATGGTTGCCCGAAGTCCCCAAGCGGCTGTTGTCCCAATTCTCGCACGTCATCGCACGCGATCAGCAGGCCCACCTGCGACTTGCGCAACTGGGGCAGGCGCTCAATGCCATCGAACTTGCCGCCCCGCTGCATCCGTTCGGGCGTACGCTCAGTGTCGCTGAAACCGACATCACCGAAATGACGCAAGCCCTGGGGGGACGGCCCGTCTGGTTGGCGGCCCGCGCCGCCATCAACGAGGGGCGCACGATTCTGGCCGCACATCGAATCGCCGTGAAAACCTCGCACCGGCTGTTGCTGATCTTGCATTTCTCGGACCAAAGCGAAGAGGAAAAACTGGCCGAAATCGCCCAGGAGATGGGTCTGCGCATCGCCCGGTGGAGCGTCGGTGAACTGCCCGATGACAACACCCAGGTCCTGCTTGCCGATGATGACGAAGACCTTGGCCTCTGGCTGCGGATCGCGCCCGTCACCTTTCTGGGCGGTTCCTTGCGCTCGGGGCAGTCGGTGATCGACCCCTACGCCGTGGCTGCCCATGGCACGGCAATGATCTATGGGCCCAATGTGGGCGCACATGTGGACGCTTTTACCCGACTGATGAATGCAGGGGCGGCCCGCATCGTGAATTCCACCGAATCCCTGGGCCGCGCCGTGATCCAGATGATCGCCCCAGATCACGCCGCCCAAATGGCCATGGCCGGATGGGAGGTCGTGACCCAGGGGGCAGACACGCTTGATCGGATCATCGAGCTGGTCCAGGCGCATCTGGACCGCATCGATCAAGGGCTCACCTGATGCGCACCCCGGCATTCTGGACCTCGCAACAGGGTGCGCGCGATTGGCGGGCCAGATTGCTGCGCCCTCTTGGCGCGCTTTACGGGAAGGCCACCGCATACCGGCTCAGCAAAGGGCCTCGCGCACGGTTGCCCGTCCCGGTCATTTGCGTCGGCAACATCAACGCAGGCGGCACCGGTAAGACGCCAACGGTCATGGCACTGGTCGAACGGTTGCGGAACCGCTTTGTCGACCCGCACATCATCAGCCGCGGCTATGGAGGCTCCCTTGCAGGCCCGGTGGAGGTTGATCCGGGCCGACACAGCGCCAAAGACGTCGGGGACGAGCCACTACTGCTCAGCGCCTTCGCGCGCACATGGGTCGCGCGGGATCGCCTCGCAGGGGCGCAAGCGGCGATCAAGGCTGGGGCGCAGGTGATTGTGCTGGATGACGGCTTTCAGAACCCAAGTCTGGTCCATGATCTTTCAATCGTTGTGGTAGACGCCCAAACCGGGTTCGGCAACGGCTTGTGCCTGCCCGCAGGCCCGTTGCGCGAACCAAGCGATGTCGGACTGCAACGCGCAGACCTTCTTCTGAGCATCGGGCCGCCGACGGCGCAGGCCAGCTTCGCACCCAACACCAAGCTGCCACGGGTACAGGCCACATTGGCCCCTTTGCAGACCGGGATGGACTGGACAGACACGCCACTGATCGCCTTTGCCGGGATCGGACGACCGCAAAAGTTCTTCGACACGCTCAATGATCTCGGGGCCACACTCCTGCGCGCCGAAAATCTGGCAGACCACCAGCCGCTCTCGCCTGCATTCCTCACCCGGTTGGAAACCGAAGCACGGGCGCGCGGCGCACAGCTGGTCACCACAGAAAAGGACGCGGTCAGAGTGCCGCCCGCCTTCCGCTCCAAGGTGATCACACTTCCCGTGCGGCTCCAGATTGCAGACCCTGCGCACCTGGACGCGGCCCTCGATACCCTGCTCACCCCATAATCTTCTTTTGACCAAAAATACCGCCCAAGCGGAGCGGAAAGCGCAGACCCCGGAGGGGGATGCAAAACATCATGCGGCGCGTCAGCGCCTCAATCATCCTCACCCAAGGCCGGCGCGGGACGATCAAAGGTCAGATCGGTATCCGAAAACCGGATGGGCGTGCGAATACCGGGCACACCGTTCAACTCGATCTGCATACCGCGCGCGTGGACCTGCGGATCAGCCATCACATCCGCCATGTCATTGATCGGACCCGCGGGCACACCCCGCGCCTCACAGGCAGACAGCAAATCATCCCGGCTGCGCACGATCGTGGCGGCAGTCAGCAGTCGGGTCATTTCATCACGATTGGCGATGCGGTCCGCGTTCTTGAGAAACGCCGGAGCCAAGGCCATCTCCGGTAGCCCCAGCAACTCGCACAAGCGTTGGTACTGCCCGTCATTTCCGGTGGCGATGATGATATGTCCATCCGCGCAATCAAACACCTGATAGGGGGTCAGATTCATATGGGCATTGCCCATACGCCCCGGCACATCCCCGCTGGTCAGATAGTTCATGCCCTGGTTCGAGGTCATGGCAACAGCGACATCCAGCAGCGCCATATCAATCTGCTGCCCCCGTCCGCTGCTGCTGCGTTGATGAAGCGCCGCCAGAATGGCCGTGGTCGCATAGACCCCGGTGAACAGATCGGTGATCGCAACACCCGACTTTTGGGGCTGTCCTTCGGGCGCGCCAGTGATCGACATCAACCCGGACATGCCTTGGATGATAAAGTCGTATCCCGCCCGGTGCGCATATGGGCCCGTTTGGCCAAAGCCTGTGATCGAACAATAGATCAGGCGTGGGAACTGATCGCGCAGGCTCTCATAGTCGAGGCCGTATTTGGCCAGCCCACCAACCTTGTAATTCTCGATCAGGATATCGGCGTCCCCAATCAGGTCCAGCAGCTTGGCCTTGCCCTCCGGTGTGCGAAAATCGACCGTAACCGATGCTTTGCCGCGATTGGTGGAGTGAAAATACGCCGCCGACACATCGCCGTCGCGGGTGACAAAGGGCGGACCCCACTGGCGCGTGTCATCGCCACGCGGGGCTTCGACCTTGATCACCTCAGCGCCAAGGTCGGACAGGGTCTGGCCCGCCCAGGGGCCAGCCAGAACCCGTGCCAGTTCAACGACGCGCAGGCCCGAAAGAGGCCCGCCGCCAGACATCAGCTGCCAGCCGCCTCTTCGATCAGACGGGCCATTTCTTCGTAAGCCATGTTGTTGTAGGTCGTACCGTTGATCACAAAGCTCGGGGTGGAGCGCACGCCGTCTTCCTCGGCGTTTTCCTGATACCACGCCACGAGCGTGCGCAACTGGTCGGCATCGTTCAGACAGGCTTCGACCGCATCGCCGCTCAGGCCGGCCAGCCGGCCGATCTTGCGCAGCTCGTCCGCTATCTGGGCTGGATCACCGCCGCCAGCACGGCTCCATTCGGCCTGGGTACTGTAGAGGATATCGGTGATCCCAAAGAAGGACTCAGGTGTGCCCGCACAGCGCGCAATGGCCGAGGCCCACAGCCCGAACCGGTCGAAATAGACTTCGCGGTAGACAAAGTTGATCTTGCCGGTGTCGATATAGTCCGCTTTCAGCTGCTTGTAGGGGCCTGTATGAAAGCTGCCGCAATGGGGGCAGGTATAGCTGGCATATTCGATGACTGTCACGGCGGCATCCGGGTTACCGATCTGCATTTCGACCACACCTGATGTGTCGATGTCTTCGGCAGCGGTTTGGGCGCTGGCAGCGCCCAGCAATCGCTCGGCCTGTGCCTGCTGGTCGGGCGAGGTGCCGCCGGTTTGCGTCGAGGAATACCAAAAATAGCCAGCCACCCCGATCACGATGGCCAGTATGGCAACAATACGGTTCATGTACGTGTTCCTTGTTTTTCACGTGTCAGAATGTTTGCGCCCAACCGCTCGAGCGCGGCGCGCAATCCGTCATCGGCCACCGGCGCGACGACTTGCCCGGCGGCCTTGTGCATCTCTGCATTCGGGGCCTTGGGGCTTTTGTCTTTGGGGCGATGATCAAAGGCCACCTGCCCTTCGGCGAACCCTGTGGCCGCCGTTTGCGTGATCCGGATGCGCGCGATGGCGTTGTAACCATAGACCGCGTTGACCTTGGCGCGCAGCTGCTCCTTTTGCATCTCAAGCATGGGGGCCTGTGCCCCGGTTGTCAGCAATGTTAGTGTCGCGCCCATACCGCCCCGTCCATAGCTGACCTCGACCGGTCTCGCGATGGCTGCCACATCTGCACCTGCCACCTCCGCCCAATCCGTCAACAGGCGGCTTTGCGCAAAACCCCGGCTTTCGCTGGCCTGCCTGATCCGTCCGGTCAGCAGCGAGGCTGTCCGTTTGAACCCTTTTGTTGTGGCGCGGCGCGCAGCCATGGCTATGTTCCTTTTCACCCGTGCGTGATCATAGCGGATGGGCTTGTGATAACCAGCCTTCCGATCAAGGATTCCATAACTCTTGCGTGACCTCAGCGATACCCTGCTCGACTGGTACGACGTACATGCGCGTGTGATGCCGTGGCGCACTGCACCTGCCGACAAAAAGGCGGGTCAACGCCCCGACCCTTATGCTGTGTGGATGTCCGAGATCATGCTGCAACAAACGACCGTGGCCGCCGTGACCGCCTATTTCCAGCGCTTCATGGCCCGCTGGCCCACGATCAGCGATCTGGCGGCAGCGCAGGATGCGGACGTGATGGGCGAATGGGCCGGCCTTGGCTACTATGCCCGCGCGCGCAACCTGCTGAAATGCGCGCGCGCCGTGGTGGACGAGCATGGTGGGGTGTTCCCCGCCGATCATGCCGCCTTGCTGAAATTGCCCGGAATTGGGCCTTACACAGCCGCCGCTATATCCTCGATTGCGTTCGATCTGCGTCACACGGTCGTTGACGGCAATGTCGAGCGGGTCATGGCGCGCATGTTTGATGAACACACGCCCCTGCCCGCCGCCAAACCGATCCTGACCGCCCATGCCGCGGCGCTGACGCCGCAAAAGCGCCCCGGGGATTACGCGCAGGCTGTCATGGATCTGGGCGCGACGATCTGCACCCCGAAGTCGCCCGCATGCGGGATCTGCCCTTGGCATGACCCCTGCATTGCGCGCGCAAAGGGCACCGCGCCGGATCTGCCTAAAAAGACACCCAAAAAGCCTAAACCCATCCGGCATGGCACGGTGTACCTGGCGCAGCGCGACGATGGGGCATGGTTGCTGGAAACCCGGCCCGACAAAGGATTGCTGGGCGGTATGCTCGGTTGGCCCGGATCCGACTGGGTCGACGTCCGCACCCCGCGCCCGACCGCGCCGCCTTTTGATGCTGCGTGGACGAAGCTTCCGGGGGATGTGCGTCACACGTTCACCCACTTCCACCTGATCCTCGATGTGATGGTGGCGCGCGTCACTGACGAGGTCCCGGATCGGGGCCGATACCTAAGCCGCACTGAGTTTCGCCCCTCTGACCTGCCCACTGTCATGCGCAAAGCCTTCGATCTAGCGCAAATGTGAGCCGCCCGACCGTCGCGTCATGCTTGGCAGCGCGCGCATAATCGCTCTACACATATCAGGTGCGCAACAACCCCAAGGACCCGACCATGATCCTGCCTCCTCAGACTGTGGCCAAGGCACAAAATGCCCTGCCATTCGCCCTCTCTTTCCTGCTGATCCCCCTGGCCTTTATCAGTGCCATTTACGGGGGTTGGACGGTGATCCTGTTGCCCTTGGTCACGTGGTATACCTTTTCATTCCTTGACCTTGCGGTTGGTTTAAACACCGACAATGCCGACCTCGAAACCACCGACGAAGAGCTGTTCTGGTACACCGCGATCACCATCGCCTGGGTGCCTGCGCAATTCCTGATGCTGTTCACGCTGATCTGGTACGTGGCCCCGGCCGAGCATCTGAACACCTTCGAGAAAATCGCGATCTTCTTTGGGGTTGGTGTGATTACCGGCACGGTTGGCATCAACTACAGCCACGAGCTGATGCACCAGAAGAACAAGCTGGAACGCTGGTTGGGCGATGCGCTGCTGGCCATGGTTCTTTACTCCCATTTCCGCTCCGAACACCTGCTGGTCCATCACCGCTATGTGGCAACACCGCGTGACCCGGTGACCGCGCGCATGGGCGAGAGTTTCTATCGCTTCTACCCTCGCGTCCTCAAACAGTGTTTCCAATCCGCGTGGAAGGCCGAGGCCGCGATGCTGGCCCGCAAGAACCTGCCCGCGACCGACTCAAGCAATCCATTCTGGAAATACGCCTACCTTCAGGGTGTGTGCTTTCTGCTGGCCTTCGCGCTTGGGGGTTGGGCCGGGATCGGGCTGTTCCTCGTGCAGGCCGGGGTCGCGATCTGGCAACTGGAACTGGTCAACTACATCGAACATTACGGTCTGACGCGCAAACATCTGGGCGACGGCAAATACGAACATGTGCAGCCCCGCCATTCGTGGAATGCCGCGCAAAAGGCATCGAACTGGCTGCTCATCAACCTGCAACGCCATTCCGATCACCACTACAAGCCGGACCGTCGTTTTCCGGTGCTCCAAACCTACACCGAGGCGGATGCACCCCAACTTCCCTATGGCTATCCAGTGATGACGATTGCGGCGATGTTCCCATCGCTTTGGCGGCGCGTGATGAACCCGCGAGTCAAGAAATGGCGGGATATGTATTATCCAGAGATCACGGACTGGAGCGCGTATAACAAGGCCGCCAACCCGCTGCCGCGCTAATCGTCCCGGCCCCGGTCATATTGGGTCATAACGGCAAAGGGTGCCAGCCACGGTGCCCTGCGCACAGTCCAGCACTCGTAGGTTGGTGTCAGGCCGTGTGGTTCATCCATCGCGCCAAGGTGCAGTTCGATCTCCGCCCCGCTGCGCGCAAACACCGATGATCCGCATGTGGGGCAAAAGTGGCGTTCGGCGTGATGCCGGGTTGGCCCGGTTATAGTCACGCTGCCTGCATCAAAGACCGCCGCGGCGTAAAACAGCGCACCGTGATGCCTGCGGCAATCAAGGCAATGGCAGATGCCGACGCGCAAGGGCGCACCCGTCGCCACAAACCGCACGGCACCGCAGGTGCATCCGCCTGTGACCTGTTCCATCAATCGATCACCCAGACCGACACGGGTGCGGCCACGCCGCGCACAGGCTGATCCGGGGCCGCCCTAAATCCCGCTGGACGCCCCGCCGCGGCGAGCGCTGCATTGCTGACAATGGCACGCACATCCAGCACCCGCGTCAACGCCTCAAGTCGGCTGGCCACATTCACCGTGTCGCCAAGCACCGCGAATTCCAACCGGTTGGCACCGATGTCACCTAAAACGACCTGCCCGAAATGCAGACCGAAACGTGCGTCGATCTCAGGCAAACCGTCAGCGCGCCGCGCCACGTTCAACGCGTCCATCCGATCGACCATGGCCTGAACACAAGCGACGGCACGTGCGGCATCATCATCCTGCGGCAGCGGGGTGCCGAACGTCGCCATCAACCCGTCGCCCAAATACTTGTCCAAAGTCCCGCCATGGGCAAACACCTCGCTTTCCATCCGGGCGTGAAAGGCGCGCAAGGTCTCGATCACCTCCTGCGCCGGGCGGCCATCGGAAAAGGCGGTAAAACCGACGATATCGACGAACAACACCGCCGCGTCATGGGTGCGGACCTGACCAAGCGGTTCATCCTTGGTAGATAGCGCCTCCACCATGGTCGGGGAAAAGTACCGGGCCAGATTGGTGCGCGCCCGCGCCGTCTCGGCACTATCGAGCACGAGGGTCTGATAGCGACGCACAGTGACGGCCAAAATCCCCGCAACAAGGATGAACACCACGACTTCCTGAATGCGAAAATCCCAATGCACGACACCCGGGTCCATCTGCGCACTCAGAACCGGGTTGCCCGGGAACAAGGCCAATGCGGCTGCGCTGACATCCGGATCGGTGCGACCGAACCACCAGACGCAAAAGGCCCCCAGCAACCATAGCCCCGTCGTCCAAGTCCCAATCGAAATGATCGTGCGCCAGGAATAGGACAAAACACCCGCCGCCAGCAGCACGTAGAAATACTGAAACACCTCGAACTGATATATCAGCGCCGTCGGGTTCTGCGCATCCGACAGCGGGTTGGGCAGCAACAGCGCCAAGGTCATCAACAACAGATCAGCAAACAGCCACGCCAACTCTGCACGCGATTGTCCAACCCGCCCCACCCGACGCTGCGCAAGACCGACAAGCACAAGGCAGCCCAAAAGGGACAAATACCAGATCACCTCCCAATTCGGGTTGAGATAGATCAGCAGCACGGCCGTGACCGACAAAGCCGCGATGCGCGCACGCACCGCCAGATCCATGCCTTCACGCTTGTTGCGCTCAAGGGCGGCGCGGGCATGCGGGTTTGCAGGAAGCTCGACCAAGGGATCGACCTGCAGAGGCACGCTATCGGCTTGGGTGATGTCACTCATTCCAGTTGCTCCTGCATTGCGTTGATCTGTACCAACTGTAGCGCAAGAAAAAAGCCCCGCCAAAAGAAAGGCGGGGCATAGGTGCAGTGCCATAGGTCGGCGGGTTAAGCCGCAGGCACCTGGCGGTGTTCGAAAAGTCGGTTAGTCGTGCATCTCTGCTCGGATTTGCTGGCGCAGCACGTCGATGGGCACAACCTTGCCCTCGCGCTTGAAGCACCAGTAGGTCCAGCCATTGCAGCTTGGGGCACCTTCCAGATGGGCGCCGACCTGATGGATCGAGCCCTTGATGTCGTCCCCGATCAGGGTACCATCCGCGCGCACCTTGGCCTTGTGGCGCTTGTTCATGGAATAAAGCTCTTCACCCGGACGCAGCATGCCGCGTTCAACCAACTGGCCAAAAGGCACGCGGGGCTCAGCCCGTTTTGAGGTCGATACGGCCAGCGCCTCGCGATCAAACTTGCGCACCGATGCGATACGTTTCTCGGCGACCTTGCGATAGGCGGCCTCACGCTCGATCCCGATAAATTCGCGGCCCAGCATCTTGGCAACGGCCCCCGTGGTGCCCGTGCCAAAGAAGGGATCAAGAATGACGTCACCGGGATTGGTCGCGCCGACCAGCACACGGTGCAGCAGGCTTTCGGGCTTCTGGGTGGGATGGGCCTTGTCGCCCTGATCATCCTTCAGACGTTCATGGCCCGTGCAGATCGGCAAGACCCAGTCACTGCGCATCTGAATACCCTCGTTCAGAGCCTTCAGCGCCTCGTAATTGAAGGTGTACTTGCTGTCCTCGGATTTGCCCGCCCAGATCATCGTCTCATGGGCATTGGTGAACCGCTTACCGCGGAAATTGGGCATCGGGTTGGACTTGCGCCACACCACATCGTTCAAAATCCAGAACCCTTCGTTCTGAAGCGACGTGCCAACCCGGAAAATGTTGTGATAGCTGCCAATGACCCAGATCGCGCCATTGGGTTTCAACAGGCGACGGGCGGCCTTGAGCCAGGCATTCGTGAACTCGTCATAGGCCTTGAACGAATTGAACTGATCCCAGTGATCGTCAACCGCATCCACCTTGGAGTTGTCGGGGCGATGCAAATCACCCTTCAGCTGCAAGTTATAGGGCGGGTCGGCAAAGATCAGATCAACGCTGCCAGCGGGCAGGCTGTTCATCACATCAATGCAGTCACCCGCAATAATCTGGTTCAAGGGAAGCGCCTCAGCGCCCTTTAAATGTTTCGTCATCGTCTGCCTCTGTCCCCGGCACATTTTGTGCTCGTTGGTTGGCCTCAGGATGAGTCATACCCGATTCGCGGTCAATTTCTTTTTTGAATCAGCAGGTTAAGAAAAATACTTGTCACAACATGTTGTGCACTGGTTTAAACGAACGTCTATGGTGTGGGGTCACCCCGAGATTCTGCAGCGCGGCCATGTGGCTTTTTGATCCATAGCCCATGTTCGTCTCCCAGCCATAGCCGGGATGCTGTTGCGCCAAATCCACCATGATCCGATCGCGACATATTTTGGCCACAATTGAGGCCGCCGCAATAGAGAGGGAACGCCCATCCCCCTTGATCACAGCTGTGGCCGGAAGGGACAAACCACGCGGGATCATGTTGCCATCAATCAACAGATGTTCAGGCAGGGCGCGCAGGCCCGCAACAGCGCGCTCCATCGCAAGGTGCGACGCGCGCAGAATGTTCAAATCGTCAATTTCGGCGACGCTGGCATGGGCAACAGAAACATCGGCACAAGCGATGATCTCCTCCCACAATACCTCACGGACGCGCGCACTCAGGTTCTTGGAATCATCCAGGCCCACAGGACACCGGGACATATCCAACACCACAGCCGCAGCCGTCACAGGCCCCGCCAAAGGGCCACGGCCTACCTCATCCACCCCGGCAACCCGACACCCAAGCACGTTCTCCAACTCAAAATCCGGCACGAACTCTCCCAACTTCTTTTGACCAAAATACCGCCGCCGGAGGCAAAACGCACTTTCGGGACGAAAGTGCAAACATCGCGTGCCACCGCGAGGTGGCGCATCAAGGTCCAACCCGAAAAAGAGGGCAGTGCCCGAACACCGCCCTCTTCAGTCTGATTGCGACATGGGGGACCATTGCCGCACTCACAGACCCGCTCTTAGCGACGGGCCAATTGGTAGCCATGGCGGTTTAGGCAGCGCGCGGCATATCCCTGACGCCAGCCACGGTTCGTGCGGAACTCGCGGTGGCACTGGGCGGGCAGGCTGTGCACATGACGATAGTTGTTCTCGAGGCAGCGCTGACCAAACACGCGGGCTTGGCCGCGATGGGTGTCAAAGCTGCGCAGACAGTGCTGCGGCAACAGCTTGCGGCTGACCCGGTTTGGGATTGGGCGCGGATTGTGTTTGTGCCGCTGGATGTGCTGTGGCGCTTTGTGAACTTTCTTGCGCTTGGTCTCTTTGCGATGGCGGTCCTCGCGATCATCCTTGCGGTCCTTGATGATCGCACCCACCACAGCCAGCCCAAGCAATGCAGCAATCGCGGCGGCAACCTGATCATCCTGCGCACGGGCCGGGGCGGCGCTGAAGCCGGTGATGACAATGGCAAGGGCGGCTATTGTCGCAATGAAGGGGCGATGCAGTTTGAGGGTCATGGGATGGTCCTTTTAGTTGTGGCAGGCCGCACGAGACGACGATGGCATCAAACTGGCGGCTGGACACTCAGACAGGCAATAACGGGGCCCTGCTATGCGATATCATCCACCCTACCCCACTGAGGTTATTGAATATCCGCGCCGTTGCGCCCACTCTGAGGACCATGAAACAGATCACTCTTTCCCTCGCATTGACCCTCGCCTGTACGGGTGCGGCTCAGGCGGCATGCTTTGCCGACTACAAGGCCAAGCAGGACAACCCCCTTCGGCTGCATTACGGCGTGGCCGAAATCTCGGGCCAATGCGCGCGCGCCTCTGCGCAATCTCAACTGCGCGCACGGCTTGCTGCAAACGGATGGACATTGTTGCAGGTTCTGTCCGTATTTGACGCCCAAGGGCTCGATCAAAGGAAAAACAGTGCCGGACAATACTACCTCCGCTTCTGACATGCGGCGCGCGGGCGGACGGCTGGTGACCTTCGGGATCGCCGGCATCGTCGCACTTTTGGTGCTCGCGGCGCTACTGCTGTTCCTGAGCCTGCCCGATGCCGGGGCCTTTGATGCGCGGGTCGAACGGATCTTTATCGAGAACACCGACCTGACCAGCCCCGCGGAAATCAAACTGCTCGAGATCCTCGCCCAATCAGGCACGGCCTTCTCGGACACACTCGCGAGCTACCGGGTCGTGATCTTCGTGCTCTTGGTCTTTGCAACCGGCATGATGATCGCAGCCCTCATCTTTCTGGTGCTGCTGGTCACCTTCAACCGCCGCATGGCCCAGATTGAACGGGCGGGCATACAAGTGAACTCGCTGCTGATCAGCCGCGAGGAAAACACGGTCTATCTCAACAATCTCGGGTTCAAGCTGACGGATGCGGCGATGGAAACCATGTCCGTACTGGCCGAGGCGCGGATGGACGATGACGTGCTGTCCGGCTCGGAAATCGAAGGGGTGATTTCGGGGCGCAGCGCCGCCGATTGTGATGAAGCGGCAGGGGCCACGCGGATCAAACGGCTGCGCGACACGCTCGGCAACCAGATCGTGAGCGAACTGCTGGTCAAAAACATTGCCCGGCGCGGCTACATGCTCAGCGTCGAAAAGGACGTGATCAAGGTCCTCTGACCCTTTCCTTTCGCCGACAAATACCTCCCCCGGAGGGCACGGGCTTTGCGACTGCAAAGGCCAAATATCATGTGGCGCGCATGCGCCTCATTTCGGCAGTGGCCATTTGGGGGCGCACGCCGCTAGGGTGCGGCAGGACCACAAGGAGAGATGCCGATGCCCGCCCCCCACAACCCCTTCAAGGCCGCAATCAACAACGGTGAAACCGTCATTGGCTGCTGGTTGTCTCTAGGTGACCCCCTCGCAACCGAAATCGCAGGCACCGCCGGGTTCGATTGGTTGCTGATCGACGGGGAACACACGCCCTACGACATCTCGCGCATGCGCATGCAACTGATGGCGCTGCAAGCCTCCGACAGCCACGCCGCTGTGCGCGTTCCGAGTTCGGAGACCTGGATTATCAAGCAGGTCCTTGATGCAGGCGCGCAGACCGTTCTTGTGCCCATGGTCGAAAGTGCTGCACAAGCCCGCCACCTGGTTGGCGACGTGCGTTATCCTCCGACCGGGCACCGCGGAGTGGGCTATTCCGGCGCGCGCTGCAGCCGGTTCGGGGCGATCACGGATTATGGTCAGACGGCGGATGATCAGATCTGCCTGCTCGTGCAGGTCGAAAACCGCGCGGGCATCGCCAATCTGGACGAGATACTTGCCGTTGACGGGATCGATGGTGTCTTTATCGGGCCTGCGGATCTGTCGGCGGATATGGGTCATATGGGCGATCTTACGCACCCTGAGGTGCAGGCCACTATTAGGGATGCGTTTCAGCGGATCGAAGCGGCGGGGAAAGCCCCCGGCGTCCTCGCAACGACGCCCGAGATGACGCAGGATTGCCTCGACTGGGGGGCGCGTTTTGTCGCCACCGGCATCGACCTTTTGATCCTTGCCAGGCAGTTGCGCAGCTTGGCGGCAACCTGGAAAGGCAAGGTTGCGCGCTAGCGCTGTGGTTTCGCCGCGCTGGCGCTGCGGCGACAGGCCGGGGGTTCCACCCCCGGACCCCCGAGGTATTTGAGGCGAAAGGAAAGACAGCCTTGCTGTGATGTCAGCGGCCCTTCATCTGCATGGCGGCTTGGGTATAGCCGCCCGCGGCACCGTCGATGAAGTGTACGTGCGTGTCGTCCATGATGGAGGGGACTATGCAGGTCATCATCGCCTCGTCCTGGGTGTGCAGCCCGTACTTGATGGTGCCGGCCGCGCGCGCGCGGTCAAGGATCTCTTTCAGCCGTGCCACAGTCGCGCTGTCGCAATCGATTGTCATTTTCAGGCCGTCGTCAAACTTGCGGTAATCCGCATTCGCGCCCACGGTTCGCTGGTAGTGGGCCGGGTCGAAACCGCCCAGCTTGATCTTGGTCTTAAGCAGCACCCACGCGATTGCCGTTTCAAACAGAATTTGGCGACGTCGTTTGGCAAGTGGCATGCCCCCCCGGCTTGCATGTGCCTCCAGCACCGCGCCGGGAGGCGGCCAACCTGTGCCCGGCCCCTCGGGTGGCGACGGATGCCCCCCTCGGTCGAGCGTTTGCACAACGTCCAGCACCTCTTGCGCCACCGGACTGAAGGTTGCCGCATCCACTCCGGCCCCCGGTTGCACCAGCAGTGACAGGATCGTCCCGCTTTGGGCTTTCATATGGCTCCACCGGCAACTCAGACCCGTGAGGTCTGGCTGCGTGCCTGCCGGCGCCATAGTCACCGTTTCGACCCCCGCTTTCATCTGATCTTCGGCCCAGCTGACGCCCCCGCCGGCGAACATGGCATAGTCCACCCCCTGGGACGCCGAATAGCGCGCCACGGCCACCTCGTGCCCTGCGGCGCGGATGTCGGAGACTGCAAACAGCCCGACCCGCAGACCCATATCGAATTCGGCCCGCGCCCAGACCTGCACCGCGGCCAAGGCCGCCGCTGCCTGCGCGCGAAACTTGGGTGGATGTGCGAACGCTGCCCCGTCCCCCCCAAAGACAAACGGAAACGCCCGCCCGTTTGCCGCGTTGATCTGGGCAGAGATCACGGCCGCTCCGATCATGTTTACGACCTTGTACTTTCCCGCTGCAATCGCATCCGTGGACCCGACAATGTCGGACGTTCCCACCACCCAGTCGCCCGGCAGCGGGTCGTAATGCGCAGGGTCCGCCAGTTCGGAAAAGGCCGCGCGCCGCGGCAGGTCATCGTAAAACATGCATCCCCTCTTTCATAACGGACCCTAGCACGCCGCAAACGATCAGCAATGAGGCTTGCGCCGCGGCCACGCCCATGCCACCCCGGTCTCCAGATCGGAGACCCCATGAAAGCTGGACTGACCCTGTTGGCCCTGGCCTATGTCTTGAGCCAGTTTTTTCGCGCGTTTCTGGCCGTGCTCACGGCACCTCTGGGGGCAGACCTTGGGATTGGCCCGGACGTTCTGGCCACCGCATCGGGCCTTTGGTTTCTCGCCTTTGCCGCCATGCAAATCCCGGTCGGCATCGCGCTAGACAGTTTGGGCCCCCGCCGCACCGCCGGGTGGCTGTTCCTGTTTGGGGGTGCGGGCGGTGCCGCTCTGTTCGCGGTTGCGCAAGGCCCCCTCTTTATCCATGCCGCGATGATCATGATCGGAGTGGGCTGTTCGCCTGTGTTGATGGCCAGTTTCTACATCTTCGCGCGCGAGTTCGAACCGGCCCGCTTTGCCACCCTTGCCGCGCTGATGATTGGGGTCGGGACAGTGGGCAATCTGATCTCGTCCTATCCTTTGGCTTTTACGGCCGACACGATCGGGTGGCGCGCGGCCCTGTCGGGGCTTGCCGCCCTGTCGGGAGTGATCGCCTTTGGTATCCTTACAACCGTGCGTGATCCGGCCAAGGTCACGGGGCCGGCGGAGGGTCGCCTGATGGACCTGCTCCGCCTGCCGGTGTTGTGGTTGATCATTCCGCTGGCGGCGATGAACTACGTTCCGGCGGGGGCCGTGCGCGGCCTTTGGATCGGCCCCTATCTGCGCGATGTGTTCGAGATGAGCACGAGTCAGATTGGCCAGGCCTCGTTGGTGATGAGTGTTGCCATGATTGCCGGGGTCGTGGCGTACGGCCCGCTTGATCGCATGTTGGGGACGCGAAAATGGGTGGTCTTTGCAGGCAATGTGCTGACAGCGGTCTGCGTGCTTGCCCTCGCTGTCTGGGTCGACGTCTCTCCCATCCTTGCGATTGCGCTGATGGCCGGGATCGGGTTTTTCGGAGCCACCTTTCCCGTCATCGTCGCCCATGGGCGCAGCTTTTTCCCGGCGCATCTGACGGGACGAGGGGTGACGTTGATGAACCTCTTTGGGATCGGGGGCGTGGGGGTGATGCAATTTGCATCCGGTCGGGTCCATAGCGCCGCTGCGGGCAGTGATCCGAGCGCGCCCTATGTGGCTGTCTTTGCCCTGATCGGCGTGGCCCTCGTGTTGGGCCTGATCCCTTACGCACGCAGCCGTGACAACGTCGGCTGAACCGCCCCCTTTCCCCTCGCGGCTATTGCGTATAAAGCGCCCTCACCTACCCAAAAAGGAGAAGTCGCATGGGGTATCGTGTCGTTGTCGCGGGTGCCACCGGTAACGTGGGCCGTGAAATGTTGAACATCCTGGCCGAGCGCCAGTTTCCCGTGGACGAACTGGCCGTGCTGGCCAGCCGCCGTTCGCTCGGGACCGAAGTGTCCTTTGGTGACAAGACATTAACGACGAAAGATATCGACACGTTTGACTTCACCGGTTGGGACATGGCGCTGTTTGCCATCGGATCGGACGCGACCAAGACATACGCACCCATCGCGGCCAAGGCAGGCTGCGTGGTGATCGATAACTCTTCGCTCTACCGTTATGATGCGGATGTGCCGCTGATCGTTCCCGAAGTGAATGCCGACGCGATCATGGGCTATTCCAAGAAGAACATCATCGCCAACCCCAACTGCTCGACCGCGCAGATGGTTGTGGCCCTCAAGCCCCTGCACGACCGCGCCACGATCAAGCGTGTTGTTGTCAGCACCTATCAGTCCGTGTCCGGCGCGGGCAAAGAGGGCATGGACGAGTTGTGGGACCAGACCAAGGCGATCTACAATCCAACCTCGGATGTGCCCCCCAAGAAGTTTCAGAAGCAGATCGCCTTCAACGTGATCCCGCAGATCGACGTCTTCATGGAAGACGGCACCACCAAGGAAGAGTGGAAGATGATGGTGGAGACGAAAAAGATCGTCGATCCGTCGATCAAGGTCACAGCCACCTGTGTGCGTGTGCCCGTGTTCGTGGGCCACGCCGAAGCGGTGAATATCGAGACCGAGGATTTTCTCGATGAGGACGAGGCCCGCGATATCCTCCGCGAGGCCCCGGGCATCATGGTCATCGATAAGCGTGAAGATGGCGGTTATGTCTCTCCGATTGAATGTGCGGGGGACTATGCGACCTTCATCAGCCGTATCAGGCAGGACAGCACCATCGACAACGGGCTGAATTTCTGGTGCGTGTCGGACAACCTGCGCAAAGGGGCTGCATTGAATGCGGTTCAGATCGCGGAGTTGCTGGGCACGCGGGTGCTGAAAAAAGGCTGACGTCGGGGCGGAGGACACCTCCGCCTTACGGGGCCAAAGTGACAGGGTAAGGCGGAGGTGTCCTCCGCCTACTTCATGGCCGCTCGCGCCGAACCTGCGCGATCATTCCCCTTTCCCTTTGTTGCTGTTGCATGCACCCTGTCCACGAGTTCGAAGACAAAAGGTGCTTGTTCCATGCGTTTGCTTACACTTGCTTTGCTGCTGTGCCCCCTGCCCGGGCTTGCCGATGACATCACGCTGAACGCGCCACCTGTGGCCGTCACAGCCTATGCCAGCGGGGCCCAAATCACTCGCCGCGCCACCTTTGATCTGCCCGAAGGGCAGCACACGCTCCGCATTGCCGACATGAACCCGAACATATTGCCCGAGGCGATTGATATCCGCCTGCAAGGAGCTGTGGTCACCTCGCGCCAGTGGACGCAGGCACCTGACCAACCCTACCGCGCACCGCGCACGCCAGCTTGGCTGGCCGCCAAAGAGGCGCGCGATCAGGCTGCCGAGGCACTGGCCGCACGTGACGACCAGATCGCACTGACCATTGCCAAGGGCGAAGCCGCGCAGGATCAGATCGCGTTTCTGAACGGCATCGATCTGCCGGATGAGGCGGGCACGGACGTGGATACGTTGCGTGCCATCGGCCAGTTGATCGCAAGCGACGGCACCGCCGCCCGCGCGGCCATCCGTGCGGCCGAAGCCGAGGCGCGCGCCTTACGCGCAGATCGGGCTGACCTCGAATTTGCCCTGCGTGAGGCCGAAGCCGCCTTGCGCGCCGTGACGCCGTCCAACACACAGCCCGCCGCGCTGACTCTCAACGTCACTGCGGAACAGGCGGGGACGGCGACGCTTGAGCTGAACTATATCAGCGATTTCGTGCAATGGGCCCCAACCTACCGCGTGGTGCTGGCCGAGGATGACACGCTGACGATTGTGCGCGGCGCAAGCGTCACACAATCCTCAACGGAGGACTGGAACGATGTCAGCCTCACCCTGTCGACCCTTTCGCCCTTTGAAGGGTCCGCACCCGGCACTTTGCGCCCCCTGCGCCGCCGCATCATTGACCCAAAGGAAGAGGCCGAAACATTCTCGCGCTTGCGGGCGCAATCGGGTGTGGCGGATATGGCCGCGCCGATTGCGGAAGCGCCCGTCATATTGGAAGAGGCCACCGCCACCGCCGATTTTTCAGGGGTCGGAGTCAGCTACACATTGCCCGGCACGGTCTCCATTCCCGCCCAAAGCGACGCGGTGCAGATCGCCCTCGACACCCTCGACTTTGATGCGACCCTGACGGCCCGCGCGGTTCCGATGCACGACGACACCGCCTATCGACTGGTGAAATTCGAAAACACATCGCCCGAAATCCTGTTGCCCGGCGAAGCGCTGCTTTACGTCGGCACGCAATTGGTCGGGGCGACTGATCTTGACGCGCTTCCACCCAACGACACAGCCGACATCTTCTTTGGCCGCATCGAAGGGCTGCGCCTGACCCGGACGGTGCTTGATCGCAACGAGGGGGATCGGGGCATCATCACCCGCTCAAATGAGCAACGCGAGGACGTGCGGATCGATATCGAGAACCTGACCGCGCGGACATGGGATGTCACCCTGCGCGACGCCGTGCCGTTTTCGGAGCAGGAGGACCTTGTGATCGAGTGGCGTGCCACACCGCCTCCGAACGACACCGCAGTAGACGACCGGCGCGGTATCCTTGAATGGGACCTGACGCTGGCCGCAGGCGAAACGCAGTCCATCGCCCTACAAACAGAGCTGAGATGGCCCGAGGGCATGATTCTCAGATAGCCGTTTTTGCACGATCTTGGTTTCTATCTGCTTAACAAAAATCCTGCGTAAGCCTGCTGCATTGTCGGATGCGGCAGTAGTTATAGTTTTATCTATGTCTTTTTCCCGCCTAAGTCGTTGATATAAATATAAATCCATAACCTTAAACGCGATCGTTAAAACTCGCGCGGATCACGCAAGAAATTAGTAATTAGCCGGTGTCATACCAGTCTCATCAAACCGGTCGGGGGGCCGGGGAAAGTGTCAGCACCGAGGCTGATGCACAACATAAAGGTGAGTGGGATTATGATGATGAACTGGATGATAACGCTGATCCGCGGATCGAAGACTGAAACAACTGACGGCGTTGACGAAGGTCGGCCCCAAGTGACACGCGACGAGGTGGCCGATCTGTTTGCCGCCGACCTCGCCCGCCCGGTGCTGCAAAAGCGCGCCAAGGTGCAGCGCCGAAAGCCGCGCCGCTTCACGGCAGTCAGCCTTCCTATGTGTGCCTGAAATCACGCCAGGACTGCGCAGGACACAGCGCGCCCGGACTCTGATCAGAGCGCGACAGGCCACAGGGCTTTCAAGGAATAACAATCAAGGTCCGGACCACATACCGGCCTGACAAGAACTCCATACGCATTTGGGTAACAAGCGTTGAGGTGCGTGGCGTATGGATAAAGTGGGGTAACGAGTGGCGAGGCGGTGGACCGGACAACGGTGCGCCGCCTCATTTTTTGCGCTGCGACGGGCTCAGAACCGTTCGGCGCGCACGACTTCGCAGTCGCTGATCGACACGATCCCGATATGGCGATCCACCACTGCAAATGCGGCGTCCAGCAATCCATCCAGCCGGTCGGGTCGGATCACGCAGACGACCTGCACCATACCTGTGCCCCGGCTGACCTGACCTTCACGGCTCCACCCGCCGGATCGGCCTGATCCGCCAAGAACAGGCAGCACGGACCATCCCGTGACCCCGGCCCCTTCCAAAGCGTCCGTCAAACGGCTTTGCATGACCAGTTCGATGATGATGGCGACCCGTTTGGCTTTGTGCGTCTGCATGATAGTGCTCCTTCAGGTCAGTGCGCTGGCCACAGCCACATAGATCGGCAGCCCAAGCGTCAGATTGAACGGGAATGTCACCCCAAGGGACAACGTCAGGTAAATCGACGGGTTCGCTTCGGGCAGGGCCACCCGCATGGCCGCGGGCACCGCGATGTAGCTGGCCGAAGCCGACAGCACCATAAACAGCGCAACCCCGCCCGTGCTCAGCCCCAACAACAGCCCGGTGCCAAGGCCCAGGGCCGCGCCCACAAGCGGCATCACAACCCCGAACGCCAGCACACCCGGCTTCAAAACACCCGACCCGCCGCGCAATCCGCGCCCTGCGACCAACCCCATATCCAGCAGGAACAGGCACAAGACCCCCTGAAAGGGGGACACGATAAAGGCCTCGATCTTGGCCAGCCCTTCGGCCCCCGTGATCCACCCGATGGCAAAGCTGCCCACCAGCAACACGATGGAGCCGTTCAACATGATCTCGCGGATCAGATCCTTGTCCATCCGGCGGGCATCGCCCCCCCGCGAGATCAGCCAGAGGGCGGACAGGATCGCAGGGGCCTCCATCGCTGCGGCGACCGCAACCATGTACCCTTCGGACGCGATCCCGCTGCTTTCCAGCACAGATGTGCCCGCCACGAAGGTCACGATCGAGATCGAGCCGTAATGCGCCGCGACCGCCGCCGCATCCAGCCGGCTCAGCCCGCTCATCACCTGCAACAGCGCAAACGCAATAAGCGGAAGGACGGCTGACAGGATCAGCCCGGCAATCAACGACAGGGCGAGGGTGGCGTCGATGCCGTGATCGGCCACGCTCACCCCGCCTTTGAACCCGATGGCGAACAGAAGGTAGATCGACATACCCTTGGCCACCGCCTCGGGGATATTCAAATCAGACCGCGCCAGTGCTGCGGCCACCCCAAGCGCAAAGCTGAGGATAATGGGCGACAGCAGGTTCGTCGCCGCAAGGCTCAGGATTTGATCCATGCGGATCCTTTCAGTCAGCCGGCGCCCTAGACGGGTTGAAAATCAAGTGTTTTACCCATGAATTGGCTCATCCCGCCTTCGGCGATATCCGTCCACAGCCCGTGAATGCTAAGGGAGCCGTTGTTGACCCGTTCCTCGACAAAGGGGAAGGTCATCAGGTTTTCCATCGACGTGACGACAGCTAGTTGCTCAAGGCGTTGGGCCTTGTCCTCCGGCCCCTGAATGTCGGCGACTTCGCTGAATTTGGGCCGCAGAATATCCATCCATCGCCCGACAAAGCTGGACTTTTCCTCAAGCTCGGGGGCTCGTCCCTCGCACATGTCGATACAGCCCTGCACCCCACCGCAGCGTGAGTGGCCCAGCACGACGACATGCGCGACCTTGAGCACGTTCACCGCGTATTCCACGGCCGCCGAGGTGCCGTGGTGATCCCCGTCCGGCTCGTAAGGCGGGACAAGGTTGGCGATGTTGCGGTGTATGAAAAACTCACCCTGATCCGCCCCGAAAATTTGCGTCACTTGCACGCGGCTGTCACAGCATGAAATCACCATCGCGCGCGGGCGCTGGCCTTCGGTCGCCAGGCGGCGATACCACGCGGAGTTTTCGGTATAAGTGGTCGCTTTCCACCCCTGATACCGTTGCAAAAGAAATGTCGGAAGCGGTTTGACCCTGTGCATGATGTGGTTTGGCCTGTCCCTAAGTGGCTTTGAGGGCGGTAAATACCCGGAATTGTCAGCAAATTCGAGCGAAAAGGCGCTTTGGTCCTAACGATTTGGGAACCGTCTTTGTGGCATCACAGGGTCAACCGTGGGGGCGGACCACAATGTGTGACAAGAGGTGATAGTTTTGAAAAATGTAACTCAAATCAGATTGGCTGAGGCAGTGCATGTCGATCAGGACCGTTTGGGCGCACTTTATTCCCAGATGGATGCCGACAGCGCCGAAGATGTCGTGTGCCGCGCGATGGAGGAGTTGGCGTTGCGCATGGGTCATTGTGACCGGCAGTACCGCGCGGGCGATCTTGCGGCGTTGCACAAGTCCAGCAAGTCGCTGATCGCGATTGCGGATCAGATCGGGATGACGGTTCTGGCAGGTGTGGCCCGCGATGTTGCGACTTGCGCAAAGACGGGCGACCCTGTTGCACTTGCCGCCACCATCGGGCGGCTGATGCGGACCGGCGAAGGATCGCTGTCGGCCATATGGGAGTTGCAGGACATGACCATCTGACGCCGCGCCCTTGCAGCGGCAGGCAAAGCAGATAGGCTGACAGGCATCACATGATCAAAAGGTGCCCAAATGCCACTTGCCTTCGCCGCGCCAGACGCTGCCGCCATCCCATTGCACCTGCTGGCCGAGGATGCCGTGCAACCTTGGCTCGACACCCAAAGCGATGCGGTGAAACACTGGGCCGGGGCGCAGGGCTTCACAGGGGCCATTGGACAGGCGCTGACCTGCCCCGGCGCGGATGGGATCGGCGTGGCCGCCATCGGCTATGGCACCGACACCACACGAAAACGAGCCCGGTTTCATCTGGCCGCCGGAGCTGCGCGATTGCCAGCTGGCACCTACGATCTGAAACACACGCTGGAGGCTGACACGCTCGATGTCGAAGCCCTCGGTTGGTTGCTCGCCGCCTATCGGTTTGACCGCTACAAGGATCAATCCCCGATGAAAGCGGCGCTGGTCGCGCCCAAGGGCATAGACGCCTCAAGGATTGAGGCGATTGCCAATGGCGAGGCCCTCACCCGGACCCTGATCAACACGCCAGCCTCCGACATGGGCCCACCGGATCTGGAACAAGCCGCCCGTGATCTGGCCGCAGACTTCAACGCGCGTATCAGCGTCATTGCAGGCGACGACCTGCTCAAACAGAATTTCCCGATGATCCACACGGTCGGCCGCGCGGCCAATCGTGCCCCCCGCCTCATCGACATGACATGGGGAAGCACCGGACCTCGCCTGACGATTGTGGGCAAAGGCGTGTGTTTCGACACCGGAGGGCTGAACCTCAAGCCCGGCGCGTCCATGGGGTTGATGAAAAAGGACATGGGCGGATCTGCCGCCGTCCTTGGGCTGGCGCACATGATCATGGCAACCGGACTCGATATCCAATTGCGGGTCCTGATCCCTGCGGTCGAAAACAGCGTTGCGGGCGATGCCTATCGGCCTGGTGATATCCTGACCTCGCGCAAGGGGCTCACGGTCGAGATCAACAACACGGACGCCGAAGGGCGGTTGGTGCTGGCAGACGCGCTCACTCTCGCGGACGACGACAAGCCCGATCTGATCATCTCGATGGCGACACTGACAGGGGCGGCGCGCGTAGCCGTCGGTCCCGATCTTGCGCCCTATTTCACCGATAGCGATACTGTAGCTGCCGCCTTGGAAACAGCAGCACATGCGCAAGCAGACCCCGTCTGGCGCATGCCATTTCACGATCCTTACGAGGCGATGATCGAGCCGGGGATCGCCGACCTCGACAACGCCCCCAAGGGCGGGTTTGCCGGGTCCATCACCGCCGCCCTGTTCCTGCGCCGTTTCGTAACCGAAACGCCCTACATGCACTTTGACATCTACGGCTGGCAGCCAAGCGATGCACCCGCCCGCGCAAAAGGGGGCGTGGGGCAAGGGACCCGCGCGTTGTTTGCGGCCCTGCCGGGCGCGCTCAAACTATGAGCGACCCGCGAACGACACCCAATCCCGACTATCTGGGCGTTGATCGGCCTGGCCAAATCCTGTGGCCCCATGTCGATCTGTGCCGCACGCCGGGAGGTGCCCGCGACCGCCAGCTGTTGTGCGGCGCGCATGTGACGGTCATAGGCGAGGACGACACACATGCCTATATTCGCGCAACCTTCGATGGCTATGTCGGTTTTGTACCCAACCGCTGTATCGAGGCGCAACGGACCCCGACGCATCACGTCACAAGTCCGGGCGCACATGTCTACCGCAAGGCATCCATCAAAGCCGCCGAAACCGCCGCGCTCAGCTTTGGGGCCGCGCTCACCGCCCGCTCGACCTCGGATGAATTCATCGAAACGCATCTCGGGCACGTGCCCAAAGCACAACTGACACCGCTGCCATCAACGAACCCGACAGACACGGCACGACTTTTCCTCGGCACACCGTACCTCTGGGGCGGCAACACGCGCGCAGGTATCGACTGTTCGGGGCTCGTTCAAATCGCGCTCAGAACCGCAGAACATCCCTGCCCCGGCGATAGCGATCAGCAAGAGGCCGAAATCGGCGATCCCGTATCCGGAGCGGACTACCAGCAAAACGACCTGCTGTTCTGGGACGGGCACGTGGCACTTCTCACCAGCCCGGCAACCATGATACATGCCAACGCCCACCACATGCAGGTCGTCGAAGAAGACATCGCGCCCGCACTCGACCGCATCGCCAAAACGACAGGCCCCGTGACCAGCCACAAACGGATCGCATCCCTCTTTTGACCGAAAATACCGTCGGGAAGTTTGAAGGGGCAACGCCCCTTCATCAGCAAAATAAGATAGCGCCCGCGCAAGCGGACAATCAGGTCACTCCACGGCGCGGATCAGCTTGCGCTCAAGCACGCGCAAGACGGTCTTCAGGTCATGACCGCGCCGCAGGATCTGACCGTCAAGACCAATCACCGCATACATCCCCTGACGCCCCCGCAGCTTGGGACGCTTTTCGATGCGATACAGCGGAGTCTCAGCCGTCCGGCGAAAGACCGAAAACACAGCCACCTCGCGCAAACAGGAAATTCCGTAATCCCGCCACTCGCCCGCAGCGACCATCCGCCCATAAAGCGACAGGATCACCGCCAGCTCGGTGCGGTGAAAGGCCACCTGCAGGCTGGGCATCTCGCGCGAGTTTGAAGGGGGGGGCGTATGCAACGTCATACCGGACAGTCGCGCGGCACGGCGCACATTTCAAGAGGCGGCGTGACGAATGCTTGAATGCGTTACAAAATGCAGGCAACATCCCCACATTCGGAAACACGTGAGGGGCCATGACACCGCAAGACCGCGCAGAACGCAGCGCAGACATCATGTGGGCCAATGACGCCGCCAGCCAGTCTTTGGGCATGCATATAGCCGCCATCGCCCCCGGTATGGCGACCCTCAAAATGCAAGTGCGCGCTGACATGCTGAACGGGCACGGCATGTGCCACGGCGGGTTCATCTTTACGCTGGCCGACAGCGCCTTTGCGTTCGCCTGCAATACCTACAATGCCCGCACGGTCGCCCAATCCAACCAGATCACCTACCTTATGCCCGCTCAACCGAACGAGACCCTGACCGCGACAGCGACCGAAGCTGCGCGCCATGGCAGGTCCGGCACCTATGACGTCACAGTCACCGGAGAGGCCGACCAGCAAATCGCCCTGTTCCGCGGACTGTCGCGCACCATCAAAGGCCACCATTTCCCCGAGGACAGTGCATGAAAGACCTCACACCGCCCAAACACACACTGGATCCGATCGAGATTGCCAGCCGGGACGAGATCGAAGCGCTCCAACTTGAGCGATTGAAATGGTCCCTCTTGCACGCTTACACACATGTCCCGCATTACCGGGCGGCCTTTGATGCCGCAGGGCTGCACCCGCATGATCTGCGCAGCCTCGCGGACCTTGCCAAATTCCCCTTCACCGTCAAACAGGACCTGCGCGCCAGCTACCCCTTTGGCATGTTCGCCGTGCCGCGCGACCAGGTGAAACGCATCCACGCGTCGTCCGGTACAACCGGGCAGCCAACGGTTGTCGGCTACACTGAAAACGACCTGAAACACTGGGGCGGCGTCGTGGCGCGGTCCTTGCGCGCGGCGGGAATGCAGCCGGGGGATCTGTTGCACAACGCATACGGCTATGGGCTGTTCACTGGCGGTTTGGGTATCCATTTAGGTGCCGACGCGCTTGGGCTGACGACGATCCCGATCTCGGGCGGAATGACCCCACGCCAGGTGCGTCTGATCACAGATTTTGAGCCCAAAGGGATTACGGTCACCCCCTCCTATGCACTCTCTATTCTGGATGAATTTGCAGCCAAGGGCGTTGATCCGCGCACATCCTCTCTCGAAGTCGGCATCTTCGGGGCCGAGCCTTGGACAAACGCCATGCGCCACGAGATTGAACAGGCCTTTGATATGCATGCCGTTGATATCTATGGGCTATCAGAGGTCATCGGCCCCGGCGTCTCAATGGAATGTGTCGAAACCAAAGACGGGCTGCACATCTGGGAAGACCACTTTTTCCCCGAAATCGTCGATCCCGTATCAGGCGATCCCGTGCCCGAAGGCGAAATGGGCGAACTTGTCTTTACCTCGCTGACCAAAGAGGCATTTCCGATCATCCGCTACCGCACCCGCGACCTGACCCGACTGTTGCCCGGTACTGCTCGGTCCATGCGGCGCATGGAAAAGGTGACGGGCCGGTCAGATGATATGATCATTCTGCGCGGGGTGAACGTGTTTCCAACGCAGATCGAAGAGTGCCTGATGGCCACCCCCGGCCTTGCACCGCATTTCCAGATTGAGCTGACCAAACCCAGCCGTATGGATCAGATGCGGGTGCTCTGTGAGGCTGCGGATGGGTCTGTGGATACAGCACTGGCTGCCAACGCCTTGGGGGGTCAGATCAAGCAAAGCATCGGGATCAGCGTCGCGGTCGATGTGGCGGCGCCGGGCAGTGTTGCGCGTTCCCAAGGCAAGGCAGTGCGCATCATCGACAACCGCTAGCGCGCATAACGGGCTAAAAAGGTCGCCACGGCACCGTCGACCACCCGGTCGATATCAGCCTCGCTCACCGTATTAATGACCCCGAACATCAGCCGCGGCCATAGGTCGGCCTTGCATAGCTCGCCAAACTGATCCGCAGCGAGGGTCAGATCGTCGATCTGCAACTCACCGCGCGTGACGGATTCGGCAAAATAGGCCGCCATCTCGCCCCGCATCCGTTCCGGGCCGGATCTGTAAAAGGCGCGCCCAATCTCGGGGAAACGATCCGATTCCGCCACACAAATCCGAAATATCTGCTGTCCAAACTGCGAGGTGATAAAGCGCAGAAAGTGGCGTCCGGCTTGGCTCAACACCTCGCGCGGCGGGGCTGACATATCGATGTTATCGATGGCCGCTTGGCTTTGGCGGGCACATTCGGTGTTGGCAACCTCCATGAATAACAATCGCTTATCGGGGAAATAGCTATACAGCGTCGCCTTGCTGACCCCTGCCTCTTTAGCGATGTCATCAACGCTTGCGCCCTCAAAGCCGTCGGCCATAAACACGACCCGTGCCCCTTCAAGCACCTGATCGAATTTTCGGCCCTTCCGGACGATAGGGGTGGCGTCGTTCATATGGTGTCCTGTCTGGCAAGGACCTGAGTCATAAACTGATCTGTTCAGTTTCGATAGACAATTCCACTCAGTTGTTATCGGACGATGCGTCAAAGGACGCTGCGTTCTCTATTCTTTACCCCAAACGCGGATCGCAGGTGGATAGCGCCGTGCGCACGCGATACGCTTGGCCCATGCTCGCGATCTTGTTGAAAACCCTGCCCTTCTTTGCACTGATCGCCCTTGGATATTGGGCGGGGCGCACCCGGTTTTTCAGTCAGGAGGCGACGGCCTACCTCACCAAATTCGTGTTTTATTTCGCCCTGTCGGCCATGATCTTCCGCTTTGCTGCCAATCTTGAACTGGCGCAGGTCTGGGACGGCCGGCTGGTGGCTGCATATCTGTGGGGAACCGCGTTCGTCTACGGCATCGCCACAGCCGTCGGATTCCTGCGCGGGCTGGACGTGCAGACAACCGCTGTCGAGGCGCAATGCGCAGTGATCGGTAATGCAGGCTTTCTCGGGCTGCCAATGCTCGCGCTGCTCTTTGGTCCGCAGGCCATCGGGCCGGTGATGCTGGTGCTGGCCACGGATCTGATCGTCTTTTCCAGCCTGATCGTCATCCTGATCACCGTGGGGCGGGACGGGCGTATGTCACTGGCCATTGTCCGTACCATCGGGGTTGGCCTGATCAAGAACCCCATGATTGTCGCCATGGCGTCGGGGCTTATCTGGGCAGGACTGCAACTGCCGATCCCGACCCCGATGAACGACTTCCTGAGCATTCTGGGCGGGGCCGCCACCCCCGGCGCACTTTTTGCAATTGGGGCTTCGCTCGCCTCAAAGTCAACAGAACGGATCGAAATCGCAGGCTGGCTCAGCTTTTGCAAACTGGTGCTGCACCCGGCCTTCGTGGCGTTTTCTGCCATCTATCTTTTCAAGGTCGAAGCCTTCGGGGCCGCCATGATCATCGCCTGTGCAGCCATGCCCGTGGCAGGCAACATCTACATGCTCGCCCAGCATTACGGTGTGGCACCGCAAAGAGTGTCAGCAGCCATCCTTGTGTCAACCGCGCTCAGCGTGATCACCCTGACAGCCGTTATCGCATGGATCAGCTGATCCTCTTCATTTCGCCAAATAAACCGCCGCCGGAGGCATCCCGCAGTTGCCGCACGCGCACAGGCCCGATAGCGATAGAACAACGAAAGGACAGCCCATGAAAACTGTATCCGAAAATGCCTGCTTTGGCGGCACCCAAGGGGTCTATACCCACAGATCAAACGCTTGCGCCTGTGACATGACATTCGGCCTGTTCCTGCCTCAAGAGGCGCGCGACGGACCTGTGCCGCTGTTGTGGTATTTGTCGGGACTCACCTGCACCCATGAAAATGCGATGACCAAGGCGGGCGCACAGGCCTGGGCGGCCGAGCAAGGTATCGCGCTGGTCTTTCCCGACACCTCCCCCCGGGGCGAGGGTGTGGCTGATGACGACGGCTATGATCTGGGTCAGGGCGCGGGGTTCTATGTGAACGCCACCCAAGACCCTTGGGCCGCGCATTATCAGATGTGGGATTACGTGACAGACGAACTGCCCGCTCTGCTTGGCGAGACGTTTGCGCTGGATATGGACCGTCAGGCAATCACCGGGCACTCGATGGGCGGTCATGGTGCGCTGACGATGGCCATGTCCCTGCCGGGGCGTTTTCGGTCGGTTTCTGCCTTTTCGCCCATCGCCAATCCCACGGCCAGTGACTGGGGGCGCAAGCAGCTTTCTGCATATTTGGGGAACAATGAAGAGCTGTGGTTACCACACGACGCCACCCTGTTGATGCGCGCAAAGGGGTTTGACGGCCCGACGCTGATCGACACCGGGACGCAGGACCAGTTTCTCGACCTGCTCAAACCAGAGGCGCTGGCCGAAGCTGCCGCCGCCCGTCGCCAGCAGATGAGCTTCCGGATGCAGCCCGGCTATGACCATAGTTATTTCTTTGTCTCGTCGTTCATGGAGGACCACGTGAATTTCCATGCCGAGGCTTTGTGGGCGTGACCACGCTTTACATCGACGCCGATGCCTGCCCAGTGAAAGCCGAGGCTGAACGGGTCGCCACCCGCCACCGGGTCGCGATGAAAGTTGTCAGCAATGGCGGCTTGCGCCCGTCACAAAATCCGCTGGTCGAGCATATCATCGTCGCCGAAGGCCCCGACGTCGCTGATATGTGGATCGCGGATCGTGCCGGTGTGGGCGATGTGGTGATCACCGGTGATATCCCACTGGCCGCCAAATGCGTCGAGGCGGGCGCGCGGGTTCTCAAGCACAATGGCGAGGCGCTGACGGTTGCCAATATCGGCAACGCGCTCGCCACTCGCGATTTGATGAGCGATTTGCGCGCCGCCGACCCCTTTCGTCAGGGTGGCGGCAAAGGGTTTACCAAAGCCGACAGATCGCGTTTTCTGGACGCGTTGGAGCGGGAACTCAGGGCGGCCACGAAATGACCATCAAGGCAGTTGTATTTGACATCGGCAATGTTCTGATCGAGTGGAATCCCGAGCGGTTCTACGACAGTACCATCGGCGAAGACCGCCGCCGCGCCATGTTTGATGCCGTTGATCTGCACGCGATGAATGACAAAGTCGATCTGGGGCATCACTTTACCGACACGATCTATGCCACGGCCGAACAATACCCGGACTGGCGCGCCGAAATCCGGATGTGGCACGACCGGTGGATTGAAATGGCAGCGCCGGTGATTGATCACTCGGTACGGCTGATGGCTGCATTGCAGGCCAAGGACATCCCCGTCTTTTCGCTGACCAACTTCGGCATTCAAAGTTATGACTATGCGGCCATGCACTATCCGTTTTTGCGTCAGTTTGATCGTGATTTCATTTCGGGACACATGCAGGTGATAAAGCCGGATCCGACGATCTACGAAATGCTCGAAACGGCAAGCGGGCTGTCGGGGGATGCGCTGATTTTTGCGGATGATCGTGCCGACAACATTGCGGCCGCCGGTGCGCGCGGGTGGCAAACACATCTGTTTGAGGGTCCACAGGGCTGGGCCGACCGGCTCGTCTCCGAAGGGCTGCTGTCGCAAGCCGAAGCGGCATGACAATCCCCATCATCTCCTTTGACGAAGGCGAGGCGCTGCTGGATTGGATCGGCCTGACCGACGCCTTGGCCGCCGGTCACGATCTGCCCCGGGCCGAGATTGGCGATACGTTCTTGTACCGCGATCCCGACACATTGCTGAGCCGGGCGGCGTGGATTGACGGGCTGGGAATGGCTGTGAAATCCGCCACCATCTTTCCGGGCAACCCGGCCAAAGGCACGCCGATGGTCAATGGCGGCGTCGCGCTTTATTCGGATACTGACGGCACGCTTGAGGCGATCATCGATTTCCACCTGGTCACCAAATGGAAGACCGCCGGTGACAGCCTGCTGGCTGCGCGCCGCCTCGCGCGCCCTGACAGCCGCAACATCCTGATCGTCGGGGCCGGAACGGTGGGTCATGCGCTGCACGACGCATATCGCACCCTCTTTCCCGACGCGGGCTTCGCGATCTGGAACCGAACCATCGCCAAGGCCCAAGCCATGGCAGATGCCTGCCCGGGAATGACCGTGGCGCAGGATTTGGCGCAGGCCGTGCAGGACGCGGACATAGTTACATCCGCGACCATGTCCACCGATCCGCTGATCAAGGGCGACTGGCTGCGCCCCGGCCACCACATCGATCTGATCGGCGCATACCGCCCCGACATGCGCGAGGCGGATGATGCGGCCTTGCTCGCGTCCCGCATCTTTGTTGACAGTTATGAAACCACTCTCGACCATATAGGCGAAATCAAGATTCCACTGGAGGCCGGCATTATTTCCCGCGATCACGTTCAGGCGGACTATTACGATCTGACCGCGTTCACCCGCGCGCCGGAGGAGATCACTTTGTTCAAGAACGGGGGTGGGGCACATCTGGACCTGATGACGAGCCGCTACATCCTTGATCGGTGGCGCGCGCAATGACGTGGTTTGTCGTTATTCTGCTAGGGCTGATCGCAGTCCCCGTCACGGTCGAACTGATGCGCAACAGCGTTGACGACAAGGCCCGTGCCGATGCGCCCGGCGATCTGGCGTTGTTGTCCCAAGGCACCACGCATTACGAATGGATGGGCCCCGAACGCGGCCCGGTCGCGGTGTGCATTCACGGTCTGACCACCCCGTCTTTCGTGTGGCGGGGCATGGCGCGCGGGCTGGCCCTCATGGGTTTTCGGGTGCTAGTCTATGACCTTTATGGGCGCGGGTATTCAGACCGGGTGCGCGGCACGCAAGATGCCGATTTCTTTCTACGCCAATTGCTGGACTTGCTGCGATATGAACAGGTTGGCGGTGAATTGACGGTGTTCGGCTATTCGATGGGGGGCGCGATTGCGACGCATTTCAGCGCCAAACATCCCGAGCTCGTCAAACAACTGGTGCTGATCGCGCCCGCAGGCATGGTCGAACTCGGCGGGGGCAAATTGGCCTTGGCGCGCGATCTGCCCATTATCGGCGACTGGCTGTTCCTGCTGGTATATCCGTTCGAAGTGCGCCGCGGCATTGCGCGAGACAGCGTGCTGCCGACATCCGTGGATGGCGTTTATGACATGCAGCAGCGCGAAACCGGGCGGCGTGGTTATTTCCCTGCGGTGCTGTCCAGCCTGCGTGGCCTTTTGCGCGGCACGACAAAGGATCAGCATTTGGCTATCGCACAGGCAGGGGTGCCTGTGCTGGCGATCTGGGGGGACGAAGATGATGTCATCCCGCTGTCGTGCAAGGACGCATTGGCCGAATGGAACCCCGACGCGCAACAGGCCGTCGTCGAAGGGGCGGGGCACGCCTTGATACACACCCACACCGATTATGTACTTGAGGCGTTGCGCGGCTCGCGGAGTTAGGGCTCAGGCCGGGCGCGACGCGCGCAAGGGGTGTTCGCGGATGGGCAGATGCACAATCGCGCTGAACGCTCCGATAGCGACTCCGATCCACCAGACCTGTTCATAGGATCCGAACGCGTCATACATCCGCCCGCCCAGCCACACGCCCAGAAACGATCCCAATTGGTGGCTGAAAAACACGATCCCATAAAGCGTGCCCATATACCGCAACCCATAGATGTGGGCGACAAGCCCGCTGGTCAGCGGCACGGTCGCCAGCCAAAGGGACCCCATAGCAATTGAAAAGACGATCACCGTCATCGGCGTCATCGGGTAGATGATGAACAAGGCGGCGACGATGGTGCGGGCGGTATAAATCCCGGCCAGCAGGTACTTTTTGGAATACCGTTTGCCTGCCCATCCGGCAGCAAGAGTGCCCGCGATATTGGCCAGACCGATCAGCGAAATCGACACCGCCCCAAGGGCGGATGTGCTTGTGACCCCGATATTGTGCAGCATGCTCCCGGCCAGAATGGGGCCGCACACTTCCGTTACGAAGGCTGGAAAATGCGCTGTGATAAAGGCCAGTTGATAGCCACAGGAAAAGAAGCCCAGAAAGATGAGCGTATAGGTCGGGTCCTTGAACGCTTTGATCAGGACCTGACCCAAGCTGTCTTCAAGCTCGGTCCGGGATGCGGTGACGGGTGCGCGCATCAGCGGCAGCGTCGCGAGCATCGCCAAGATCACACCGGCAAAGACCAGAAACACGTTCTGCCAACTCATCAACCCAAGCAGCCATTCGGCAACCGGCGCGCCAAAGACCTGCCCCGCTGAACCGGCCGCTGTGGCGATGGCAAGACTCATGGATCTGTTCTCATCGCTTGCGGCGCGCCCCACAACGGCCAGAATGACCCCGAACCCGGTGCCCGCGATCCCGAACCCGACCAGCCACGCATAGGCCTGATGCTCGACCGGGGTGGTGGAATAGGCCGACAAAACCAGACCGGCGGCATAGACCAGCGCGCCCATGACGATCGCCTTGCGATCCCCGATCTTTTCGGCGATGGCCCCGAAAATCGGTTGCCCAATCCCCCATGCAAGGTTCTGGATCGCAATCGCCAGCGAAAATTCGGACCGCAGCCAGCCAAACTCATCCGCAATCGGAATCTGGAACATCCCGAACGAGGCACGTACCGCAAAGCTGACCATGATGATGAAACAGCCCACCAAAAGAACGGGCGTGAACAGGGGCATACGGGCTTGCATGGGACATCTCCGACGGTGTTGCGCTGACACTAGTCATCGCGGAATCATCCCGTCAAATCAGGAATTCTTGGCCTCGCATCACAATCGCTGAACCGTGCGATCTTTTCACATCGGCGTTGGCGCGGTAGGCATGATGCGATGACAGATTTACTGACCGAGTATCAAGCGCTTGTGGAGGCAGGCACCTTGCAGCGTGACGACGCGCAAGAGGCCGTCTTGCCCGAATTCGAGCGCATCCGCGCGGCTTTGGCTGAGCCGGTCAAGCGTGGGTTGTTCCGCAAGGCTCCCGAACCGCCCAAGGGGCTGTACCTTTGGGGCGGGGTGGGCCGGGGCAAGTCGATGCTGATGGATTTCTTTGTCGACCGGGTCGAGGCCCCTGCCCGCCGCGTTCATTTTCACGCCTTCATGCAGGAAATCCACGCAGCCATGCACGCGGCCCGCAAGCGTGGGGTGGATGATGCGATTGCGCCTGTCGCCGCGGACGTTGCCGCATCTGTGCGCCTGCTCGCCTTTGACGAGATGCAGATCAACGACATCACCGACGCTATGATCGTAGGCCGTCTGTTCGAGGCGCTGTTTGAGGCTGGTGTCGTTGTCGTCACCACCTCGAACCGCATTCCTGATGATCTTTACAAAGACGGGCTGAACCGGCAGCTTTTCGTACCCTTTATCGAGCTGCTCAAGAACAAGATGGTGGTATGGGAACTGGCCTCGCCCACCGATTACCGGCAGGACCGCCTGACCGGCAACACCACCTATTTTACCCCACTTGGCCCGCAGGCCCGCGCCGAGATGGATGCCATCTGGGCCGACTTTTCTGGCGGCCAGTCTGGATCGCTAGAGTTGAAGGTGACAGGCCGCACCATCACCATTCCGCGGTTTCGCAACGGTGTGGGGCGCGCCAGCTTTTTCGATCTGTGCGCGCAGCCCCTTGGTCCGGCAGATTATCTGATGATCGCCGATGCGTGCAACGTGCTGATGATCGACGATATCCCGTGCCTGTCACGCAGCAACTTCAACGAGGCCAAGCGCTTCGTGACCCTGATTGATGCCCTATACGAAGCGCGCGCGCGCTTGATCTGTTCCGCGGCGGACAAGCCTGAATTGCTGTATCTTGAGGGCGAAGGCACGTTTGAATTTGAACGCACTGCCTCCCGGTTGCGCGAAATGCAAAGCGACGCCTGGGCCGCCTAGTTCTGCGCCTTATCCACCAACGCCGCCAGCAACCTGTTCGTGTCCATCCGGCCCGATGACATTTGCAAGTTACGGGGGGGCACGAACTCTCCGCGTGCGGCGGCGGTGTTCAGCAGCGCGTCAATATAGGCGTTGGATTGCCCTTCGGTCAGGGCCTGCACCAACAGCGTATGGAGCCGATCCCCCGGCCCTGCGGTGTACCCAAATCCCGCGAGGACGTTCGCCGTCAGTGCGCGCAGATCGCTGTGATTCGCGTCGGTATCCGTCAACCTGATGGGCTGTCGCAATTGTCGGCTGACCGCTTGTGAGGCCGAAGGCGCCTCAATCGACAGAAGCGAGGCGTCGGCGCGCGTGACGTCCGAGGCCGTTTCGCTCAGCGGTTGTTCGGGGGCCTCGGCGCTGGCGTGATCCACGTCCGGGTCAAAGCCGGGTTGCATCAGGATCAGCCCGATTGTGACCAGCAGGAACGCCGCCGCAATCGACAACATTTTGATGTTCGACATGGAGGGGTCGTCACGCGACAGCGCGCTTCGCCATAACCCGCGCATCCTGCTGATCAGCCTGTCCATACCGCTTCCCCAAGGCTGACTGTCGTGACGATACGTCGTCCGCAGCCCTTACCCACAAAATATAGCAAGGCATGCCGTAGTTGGTCAACATAATGTGGGTATGTCAAGGGGTTTAAGGGCCCGACGCCCTCGGCTTAGCCGTTTTCGCGCAACACCGCGCCTGCCAGATAGAGCGATCCGCAGATCAAGACCCGCGCTTGGGGGCTGGCCGCCAAGATGTCCGCCAATGCGGTGTGCACATCAGCCGCCATTGAGGTTTCAAACCCCACATCATCCGCGGCTTTGGCTGTATCTGCCGCTGTCAGCGTGTTCGCCTCACCCGGAATAGACACCGCGACCAGCCCCTGAGCGACCTTGGCCAGCGGTGCCATGTATCCGCGCGCGTCCTTGGTGTTGAGCATGCCGCAGATCAGAAATGTGGGTCGTTCATGCAGACCGCGCAGCACGGCCGCCAAGGCGGCCCCGGCGGCGGGGTTGTGCCCACCGTCCAACCACAACTCAGCCCCCGTCTCAGCTGCCACCTCTGCCAGCGGGCCGGTGCGCAGCCGCTGCATCCGCGCAGGCCACGTGGCACGAGTCACCGCCGCCTCGCAGGCATGCGCGTCGCACCCAAGGTGGCGAAGCGCCGCCAGCGCCATACCTGCGTTTTGAATTTGGTGATCCCCTGGCAGAATGGGGCGCGGCAGGTCGAGCAAGCCCGCCTCATCCTGATAGACCATACCATCCCGTTCAGGACTGGCGTGCCAGTGCTGCCCATAAGCCAGAACCGGTGCGCCCAGTCGGGCGGCACGCGCTTGGATCACGTCCATGCCTGCGTCGTCCTGTGGACCGACGACGCAGGGCACAGCGCGCTTGATGATCCCTGCCTTTTCACCCGCAATCGCGGCTAGGGTGTCCCCCAGAAAAGCCTCGTGATCCATCGACACAGGCGTAATGATCGTGAGCGCGGGCGTGTCGATCACATTGGTCGCATCCAACCGCCCGCCAAGCCCGACCTCAAGCAATGTGAAATCCGCAGGCGTGCGCGCAAAGGCAAGGATCGCAGCGCAGGTCGTGATCTCGAAATAGGTGATGTCTTTGCCGCCATTGGCCTCGTAACACTCATCCAGCAACGCCGTCAGCGCGGGTTCGGAAATCAGCTCTCCAGCCAGCCGGATACGTTCATGAAAGCGCGCGAGGTGGGGCGAGGTATAGGCGTTGACGCGATACCCGGCGGCCTCAAGCCCGGCGCGGATCATCGCTTGGGTCGATCCTTTGCCATTGGTGCCTGCAATGTGAATCACCGGGGGCAGGTCGTTTTGTGGATTGCCCAACGCGTCAAGCAGCCGCCACACCCGGTCGAGTGTCAGGTCGATGATCTTGGGGTGCAGCGCCATCATGCGTGCAAGGATGGCGTCAGACGTGGGCGCGGTCATTCCGGGGCGGCGACAGCAGGTGCGTCCGGCGCAGGCAGATCACCTTTCACTGCCGGAGGCTGACCCATGAGCATCCGCGTGATCGTGATCAGCTCATCGCGCATTTCGGTGCGCGATGTCACCCGATCAAGCATCCCGTGGTCCAGCAGATATTCAGCGCGCTGAAACCCTTCGGGCAACTTTTCGCGGATGGTCTGTTCGATGACGCGCGGGCCTGCGAAACAGATCAGCGCATTGGGTTCGGCAATATGCACGTCCCCCAGCATCGCATATGAGGCCGTTACACCACCCGTCGTCGGATGGGTCAGGACGACGATATAGGGCAGCCCTGCCTCTTTGAGCATCTGCACCGCAACGGTTGTGCGCGGCATTTGCATCAGGCTCAGGATGCCTTCTTGCATCCGGGCCCCGCCAGCGGCGGAAAACAGGATCAGCGGGCGCTTGAGCTTTACCGCCTCTTGCGCAGCGGCGATGATGGCGTTGCCGACATACATCCCCATGGACCCGGCCATGAAGTTGAAATCCTGCGCGGCGGCCACGATCGGCGTGCGCCCGATCTCGCCAGTGGCGACTAGCATGGCCTCTTCCTCACCCGTGCTTTTCTGGGCGGCGCGCATACGGTCGGGGTATTTCTTTTGATCGCGGAAATGCAGCGGGTCGGCGGTGGGCGCGGGCACCGCCACCTGATTGAACACCCCACCATCGAACAAGGCAGCAAACCGATCACGCGGGGTGATCCCCATGTGGTGATTGCAATTCGTGCAGACGTTCAGGTTGTCGCTGAGTTCGCGGTGAAACAGCATCGTGCCGCATTCATCGCATTTGGTCCACAGATTGTCCGGCGTCTCGCGGCGCGAAAAGATCGAATTGATCCGGGGCCGGACGTAATTGGTGATCCAGTTCATGGGCACTTCCTGCTGCGATGTCTTGCGCTCAGATAATCCTGACGCGTTCGAAATGCAATCAAGCGCGAATGGCAAGCCGCGCTGTGAGCCAACTGACCAGCATGAATGCAAAGTCCACAGGCAGCCACGCGGCCATCTGCGCCTCGTCCCCGATGCCGAAAGGCAACACGTAAAGGGCAAGGCCAGACATTTCGTCCGGAGTGGCCGTAAGCACCATGGCCGAGACGTTGTTGGCAAAGTGTACAGCCATCGCTGGCCCGAGAGTGCCCGACCGCGCCGTGAGGTCCGCCATGAGGATGCCGAACATCGTCGCCCACAGCGCGATCACCCACGCATTGCTGCCAGCGCTGGCGGGCATGTAGTGCCCGACTCCAAACAGGGCCGCCGGTGCCAGCATCCAGATCAGCGGAGAGCGAAAGCGTGCCGCAAGTTGTTGCTGGATGTAGCCGCGAAAGAAAATCTCTTCGGCGCTGGTCTGGATCAGAACCGCCAGTAGCGCGATGGGCAGCAGGGCAAACCACCGCCCAAAGCCCATGTTGCGGGTCAGCGGCTCGTTGAAATCATATGGCGGCAGCATCCAAAGGGCCGCTGTCAGAAGTATCATCGCAAACAGGACAATCGTGAACTGCCGCCCTGCGAGGCCGGGCACGCCAATCAGCGAGACGGGCCTGCGTTTGTGAACCATGATTACGACCAGCGCGGCGGTCACCGACAATAATCCAAGCTGAAACAGGATGATAAGCATCCCCGTTGCTGTCTGACCCGTTTGCCCATCAGCCATGATCGCGCGCACTGTTTCAGGCTCCATCAGCCCAAACAGGGTCCCGAACACCAACTGGCTGAGGGCCAGGAAAATCCCCGCCGCCAGTATGATCCCAAGGATCAGCCGCCAGATTTGCGGGCTGCCCGTCGCAGGCTCGATAAAGCGCGCGTGCGGGCGATAATCAAAGGACAGAACCCTCATTCGTCAATCGGCGGGGCGGGTGGCCCTTCGTCCTGTGGGATTGAGACATTGGCCTGGCGCAACAGGTCCGCAGCGCCCGTGAGGTGGCTCGCAACCGTCTGGAGCAGGATTTTCAGAACGCCCGTGTCATTGTCGAGGACCGAGCGGAATTCCTCGGCCCCGATGCGCAGGAACTTGGCCCGGCTGGACGCAGTCAGGTGCAACTGGCGCGGCTCATCCAGGATGATTGCAAGATCGCCAATCAGGCGGCCGGGTTCGACGGTCGTGACGGTCCGCTCCTCACCGTCCGCTGCATCATAGCTGAGCGCCGCCGTCCCTGATACGCAGAGATAGGCCGCATCCGCCCGCTCATTCATCGAGAATATGCGCTGCCCCGGTTCGGCCTCGTACCACTGCGCGGCAAAGGCGAGCAGGCGCTGGTTCCGGCTGTCCACGCCTTGAAACAGCTCGGTCCGCGCGATGACCCGTAATTTGCGGTTCAGATCGTCGCCTTCTTCTTCGTCGTCATGGTCCTGCACCCCGTCGATACGCCCGTCCTTGATCTCGACGAACAAATCGTAGGCATCCGGGTTCTCGAACTTTTCCTCGAGGAAGATCAGCGTGGCCTCGGGCAGCAGTTTGCGCAATTCGCCACGGGTCTTGCGCCGCTCGTTTGCGTCATGGCTGGCCAGCGCACGGTCCAGGACCAGCACATCAGGACGCTTGATGCCAGCCCGTGAGAACGCGGCGCGTTCATGGAAGATCGTGGGCAGGTTGGCGCCGCCAAGACCGGTGCGAATGTCGAAAATCGTTTCCGCCACCAGCCTGCGCAGGCCCTTGTCGCTCAGCAATTCGGCCACAAGGTCTTCAATCAACTCCCCCTTGGTGCCCGCGACCATGGATATCCGCCCATAAAGCGCGTTTTCCAGCAAGGTCAGGCGGGGCAGGTAGTTGTCAGGCTCAACCGGAATGAAGAAATCGGTCGTCTGTTCGCGCAACGCCGCCCCGTTGGTTTTGCGAATTTCCACGATTTCTTTCTTGAAGCTTTCAGGGAATGCAGGGCCAATCTGTTCCGCAGTGAACGCAAAAGGTACCGTCAACAGCAGCGCGAATTCCTCGTCCGTCAGTGCGACATCACCCTTTTCACGGCGGCGTTGCGAGATGTCGACAAGGCGTTCGTAGAGTTCTTCGTCGATGTTCAGGGCGGTGAATAGCGGATGGCTGGTGCCGTCCATGCCAAAGGTCTGGTGCAGCGTCTCGATAAGCGTTTGCGAAATCGCGATGCCTTGTTCGGCCAGCCCGTTGTCAAAGACCAGATTGATGAACACCGTATTTGCGGCCAGCCCTTCCTGGCTGATGTCGCGTGAGGGGGACGCAAAAAGCAGGTTGCCCCCTAACGGGACTGTCGGGTTAAATTCATCCGGCTCAAAGCGGTAGACGGCGTCGATTACGCCCTTTTCACGCAAGCACTCTTCGACGGCGGGGCGCATCTCGACAATAGCCTTGGCAAGCTCGGGGTGCCGCTCGGCGTCGATGCGGCTGTTGAGCATGCGGCGGAACATGAACTCGTCGATGCCCATCGCCTGCACCAGTTCGAACCACCACTTTCCGATCTCGTCCTCCGTGGTGAGACCGGCAAGGGCCGGGTCCACCCAATCCGCATCCAGCCGGTCAAGGCTGTTGCCCGAGCGGATCGCCTCAGTCGCGAACCGATCCCGTTTTCCCTCGTTCCAGGGCACTGTCTTGGGGCTGGTCATCAAGGGCATCAACAGGTTGGTGCCAAGCGTCCCGTCAAAGAGATAGGGGCGCGAATGGGCGTAGCCGATGCGTGCGGAAATCACCGCCTGATGCAGCTGCGACAGGTCATAATCAGCAATCGCAATCTTGCCCCGCGTCGGCAGCACCTCACGTGTCAGCAATTCGGCCATGGCGGTGCGTTCGGTCTGGTTCTTGGCCTGAATGGCAACGCGTGCACCTTGGGGGATTGTCAGGTCGATCTGTTCCAGCACAGGATTGTTGTCGGCGTTGCGCACGGTGACATCCTCCAGCACGATATCGCCGCGCAGATGCGGAATTTCGTCCGGCTCGCCTTCGAACAGGCTTTCGTCGATCATGTCGCGCGGCGCAAAACGCTCGGTCACGATCTCCCACCGCAGCGCCATATCCTGCGTCTGATTGTAGTAGGTCAGCAACTCTTTCCACGGGCTCGACAGGTCTTTGTAGGCCGCCAATGCCGCCACCAGCGCGCCCACGGTGATATCGCCCTGAATAGCGAGATAGCCCCCGACCGAGTAGAAAAAGAACGGGGTCAGTTGGGTGATGAAGTTGTTGAGAAACTTCATGAAAAACTTTTGCTGATAGATCTTAAAGCGCAGCTCGAAGATATGGCTCAGCCGGTCGGTGAATTGCGCCAGCCGGTAGCGCAGCCCGCCATTGGTGCGCAGGTCCGAAATGCCAGCCGCGCTTTCCCCGATTTCCGAGGAGAACGCCCGCACCTGCTTGATCCGGTCCTTGTTCAGCAGGTTGATGCGCCGTTGCAGGATCGGGATGACATAGGCCTGAAGCGGGATCAGCGCGACACCGGCCAGCCCGAACCACACCGATTGCAGGAATAGGAACACGACGATGATCAGCATCTGACCGGCCTGAAACACGGGCTGCGCCACCATATCGCCCATCAGCCCGCCCATCGGCTCGGCTTCGGAGGTGACCATGCTGACCAACTCGCCTTGGCTTGTCGAACGGAAATAGCTGCGCGGAAAGCGCAACATGCGGCTGATCAACTGAAACCGGAAGCGGCGCAGCAGCCGTTCTGCCGTCACCCCCTTCATCGTGTTGAGCCGCATTTTCAGCAGCCCGTGGGCCAGCACAGCCGCCAGATAGCCAAAACAGAGCGCCAGCAGGAACTGGATCTGCGTCACCTCAAAGCCCCACACATCAATCGAGCTATCTGTCGCGCCGATCGCGTCGTTGATGACCCGTTTCGGCAGTTCCAGTGTCGCGTAGAGAAACGGGAATGTTACAATCGTCAGTGCCAGCAGCATCATCTGATCGCGTTTGGAGTGCTTCCAGATGAAAGCGAAAAGCGTGGAATCCATACGTCGTCCCGATCGGTCGCCCGCTGGACCATAGGTTGATATCACAACCGCGCGCGTGCCGTAGCGGCAAACCTAGTGCCCGCCAACACCCTTTACAACCGCGCCGCGCCCGATGCAGGCGCTTGCAGGGGTGCCGACCAATGGCTATTCCGGTGCCAACACGTTCAGGGAGACGCCAGATGCTTAACGGCAAGTTCGACAAATCAAAGCTGCCCAGCCGCCATGTGACCGAAGGACCAGAGCGCGCGCCGCACCGCTCGTATTACTACGCTATGGGCATGACCGAACAGGAAATCCATCAGCCCTTGGTCGGTGTCGCAACCTGCTGGAACGAGGCCGCCCCCTGCAACATCGCCCTGAACCGGCAGGCTCAATCGGTCAAAACCGGTGTGAAATCTGCATTCGGCACCCCGCGTGAATTCACCACCATCACCGTCACAGACGGTATCGCCATGGGTCACGAGGGCATGCGATCCTCGCTGGCGTCGCGCGAGGCCATTGCCGACACGGTGGAGCTGACCATGCGCGGCCACTGCTATGACGCCATTGTGGGCCTAGCAGGTTGTGACAAGTCCCTGCCCGGCATGATGATGGCGATGATCCGGCTGAATGTGCCCTCCGTGTTCCTCTATGGCGGGTCGATCCTGCCAGGCCGCGCGCCCGTTGGCGCTGCCGTGCCTGCCGCATACGCAGACCGCGACCTGACCGTGCAGGATATGTTCGAAGCCGTGGGCCATCAGCAAAACGGCACCATGACCGAAGCTGAATTGGACATCCTCGAGCGCGTCGCCTGCCCCACCGCCGGGGCCTGTGGCGGCCAGTTTACTGCCAACACCATGGCCTGCGTGTCCGAGGCGATTGGTCTTGCGCTACCCAACTCCTCTGGTGCCCCCGCCCCCTACGAGAGCCGGGATTCCTATGCCGAAGCCTCGGGTGCTGCGGTGATGACCCTGATCGAGAAGAACATCCGCGCCCGCGATATCTGCACCCGTCAAGCGTTCGAAAACGCAGCACGGGTCGTCGCTTGCACCGGCGGATCTACCAATGCCGGGCTGCACCTGCCCGCCATGGCCCACGAGGCGGGCATCGATTTCTACCTCGATGACGTCTGCGAAATCTTCCGCGACACGCCCTATTTCGTCGATCTCAAACCGGGCGGGCAATACGTGGCCAAGGATCTTTACGAGGTCGGCGGCATCTATGTGGTCATGAAGGAACTGCGCAAAGCGGGTCTGATCCACGAGGATTGCATCACCGCGACGGGCTATTCCATCGGCGAGGAACTCGACAAGATCGAAGGCGAGGCTGACGGCAAGGTGATCTATCCGGTCGAAACGCCGATCACCAAAACCGGCGGCGTCGTGGGCCTCAAGGGCAATATCGCCCCCGAAGGCGCCATCGTGAAAGTCGCTGGTATGGAGGCACAACACCAGTTGTTCACCGGCCCAGCACGCGTGTTTGAATGTGAGCAGGATGCGTTCGAGTCCGTCCAGAACCGCACCTATGAAGAAGGCGAAGTGTTCGTCATCCGCAATGAGGGCCCGTCTGGCGGCCCCGGCATGCGAGAGATGCTGGCGACGACCGCCGCCCTGTCCGGTCAGGGCATGGGCAAGAAGGTCGCCCTGATCACCGATGGCCGTTTCTCCGGGGCCACACGCGGGTTCTGCGTGGGTCATGTCGGCCCCGAAGCGGCGCATGGTGGCCCTATCGCATTGCTGCGCGATGGCGACATCATCACCATCAACGCCATAGAAGGGTCGATTAACGTGGCCCTGAGCGACGAGGAACTGGCCGAGCGTAAGGCCGGATGGAGCGGTCCGCGCGAGACAATCTATGCTTCGGGTGCGCTGTGGAAATACGCGCAACTCGTCGGCGAAACCTACAAAGGGGCCGTCACACATCCCGGTGCGAAGGTTGAGCGGCATGAGTACATGGACCTGTAAAGGCCTGATTGCGGCGGCCTTTCTGGCCCTCGTGGGCTGCGATGAGGCCGCATTCGGGCCCAGCTCGCAAGCACTGTTGTCTGCGGATCTGGGCAACAGCGGCGTCCGATTGGTCCCGCCGCAGGGCTACTGCATCGACAGGCGCAGTCTGCGCGCAAGTTTTGCATTGATGGCGCGTTGTGACACCCTTGGCGGGGAACGCAGTGTGGCCGTGCCCTTGGCGGTCATCACGGCGACGGCCACCCCGCGGCTGGACGATGCCGCATCGGCGGCCACAAACTCCGAAACGGTGCTGGGCCGCTTGCGCACATCCACACTGGCGATGGTGCAGGTTCGCGGCACGCCCCCCAGCCCGACCCTGCGCGATGTCTATTGGCGCGGTGTGGGCGATGTGGGGGATCACGTGTTGGGCCTGGCCATATACGAAAGCAAGGATGGGGCGAACTTGGGCGAACAAGCCCCCGAGTTGTTGGTTCAGGCGATGCAGCGCACCTTGTCGCAGACTGCCGCGCGCACAGCACAGGCGGCAAACAATTCTGCCCCCAGCCCATGAATCCAATTGGCAACCCGGCCCTGCCCGGTTTATCTGAGGGAAACCTTTGGCATAGATAACAAGCCCGACCAACAATGGGCAGCCAAGCGTAGGGGCATATGGCAGGCAAAAGCATCAAGTTCATCGACAAACTGGCGCATCGGCGCGCGATGCGGCGATGGGCCCGTGCCGCGCGCAATGCGGGCGAGACGCCGCTGGACGAATTGCGCGGCACCCGCAGCGCGGCGCGCCTGTTGCGGAGCCACCTTGACCGGTTGATCCACCGCGCCGACGAGCGCCTCGCCTTGCCGGCTATCGGCTCCACAAGCTTTCCCCGCCCACACAATGCCGACTGGTCCTGGCGCCCGGAATTGTGGCGCGGGCCGTTGGCGACCAAAGGGCTGTCCTCGGTCCAGACAAAATCGATGCTGGGGGATGAGGCGACGCTGTTTCACGACTGCGCCCTCAGCGAATTGACCCTGCGCCAATTGCGCAACCAGCGCGAAGAAGACCTTGCGCCCTATGGGTTGCGCATGGACGTGTTCAAATTCGACGGCTCCTTCCTCAGCCTTGTCATCGATCTTCCCGAAGATGCGGTGAGGGGCATGCGCAAGACCCATCTTGTTGGCATGAACGCCATTGTCGAGATGGAAAAACCGCTGGAAATCTTTGGCCGCCTCAACATTCGCCACGGGCCCAACACCGAACAGATCGTGCGCGAGTTGCCGTTGCACCAGAAGGACGTGACGGTGGAATTCGACCTCGCCTATTCAAAGCTGAACGAAAAACGGGTGGAGCGGGCGTGGATTGACCTGATCTTTGAAGGGCCGCAGATGAACCAGGTGACGCTGCGCGACCTGACATTCTCGCGCCGCCCCCGCGCCGCACTGTGAAGGAGTTGTCGACATGAGCACCCTGACACTGACACCCACGAAAATGCGCCACGGCATCTGGCAAGGCGTGCTGGTGCAATCGGGCAGCGGCGTACCGCAGATCACGGTGACCCATCTGGGCAACGCGGTGCCCGACGTGCAGGTCAGCGAAAGCGGTCAAGCGGGCGAGTGGATGTTGCAGGTCCCGATCCCGTCCGAGGCGATTGCGGACGGCGTGCAGGTTTTTGTCATCACGGACACGACTGATGGCGATACATTGGGTCAGTTCACGTTGATTGCCGGTGAAGTCTTGGGCGACGACATCCGCGGCGAGGTCGAATTGCTGCGCGCCGAGTTGGACATGCTCAAACGCGCGTTTCGACGGCATTGCGTCGAAACGGGGTGACGCGGCCTTTGCCAGGGCACTAATGCCAGCGTGAATATCTTAACACGATGATACCACATTTTCGGGGTACTCGAGCCGGGCCCAAAGTGCAGTCGAGTTACGAAAATGAGATATCTTCGGTTCGTAAGGCCCAAAACAATCGAAAATTTTGGCGCGCCCGAGGGGTTCTTTTGCGCCGCGTATGAATTACGCCGCATGGACGTCCTCGAAAACTACACCTCAGATCAGCTCGGAAACCTTCTGACATGGTTTCGCACCAATCTCGCGATCCCGGACAAATGCAACCGGTCCCGCTCCAAGGGGTCATGGGACAAAGGCACTGCGGGCATCAGCTGGTTCAAGGGAGACGCCTCTGACGCCATCCAACGCTCTTATGAGTTGATTACCCTGTTGAGAGAAAATGGCTATGCAATCGATACCATTCGCACCGAACGAGTCGGCTAAATCGTCTATGAGGATGCGCAACAGGTCGTCGCAGAACCGTTTTTTGACACGCCGGTATGACTGTGATCGGGCAGAACCGGCGTCGACCCGCAATCTGATGGACGGTGACAGTTCGTTTAGCCATTCAACAGGTCCGCTATTGCTCCAGCGCAGATGACCACGCGCCCAGAAACAGGGATCGTTTGAGCGCATCAAGATAGACCAGCAATCCTGGCTCCAGCGTGACGACGCCTGCGGGGGGGGGCACCTCGGTCACGCCGATGGCGGGGAGCGGATAGCCTGGCCGATCCGTCTCTGCCCAAATCCCAGACGTAAGGTACCGCACGAGGTTGGTAGCCGCCTCTGCCTGAGATGTCGTGTCCAAGACAAGCACGGTGCGCATCATCGTCGTGGCAAAGTCTGTCGGGGTGATGATTGTCACCTTCTCGCGGGTTTCAGGCCGGGTCGCGGCATAGCTGCCCAGCACGTTATAGGCAACGAAAAGATCGCCCTGCGCCAGATCGTCGATCATCGCCCCCGAACAGCAATAAAGCAGCGCGCCGAGGCTGCCAAACACCTCCATCAGCCGCCAATAGGTTTCCGACGTGCGCGCATCCTGCGTGGCAAACAGATAACCAAGCCCAGACAGCCGCACGTCATATGTGCCCACTTTGCCGCGGAAAAACTCCGGATCGGCGCGCAGGGCTTCGATCAATTCCTGCCGGGTTTTTGGCATGGGACGGCCTGCAAACGCCGCCCTGTTCAGCACAATGGTGGCCGGTTCATGGGTGAAACCAAACAGGCTTTGACGCCATTGGCTTCCGGCGCTTGGGTCCACATCCGGCAGTCGACGCGCCAACCCGTCATTGGCGAGCTTGAGTTGCAGGTCCATCGCGCTGGAAATGACCACGTCGAAACAGTCCCCGCATTGCGCGATGATGTCCACGATGTCGGCTGACCCCGCAACGGCATAATCAATGCTGACACTCGGGTTCTGCGCAATAAAGCCGGTCAGGACCGGGGCGAAACTGTCAGTGTCCGTGCTCGACAACACGCGCAACGTCTGCGTGGCCTCGGGGGCGTCAAAGACTTGACGTTCCTCGAAGTCTGCGGCGCGGGCGAGGCCCGCCCACAGGATCAGTGCGACAAATGCAAGACCGCGCATGCGCCACCCCCTTTCAGGTTCTTGAGTTCCAGATGGCCGCCATGCGCCTCTGCCACATCCTGCGCGATGGTCAGACCAAGGCCCGAACCAACCGTATCCTTGACGTTGTTCCCGCGTTGAAACCGGTTCGACAGCATATCGATCTGATCATCCGGAAAGCCGATCCCCTGATCGGTGACGGTGATCGTCGGATCAGGATCGCAAGCGACAATGATGCGCACCACCTTGTCGGGCGGCGAATATTTCAACGCATTATCCACCAGATTGCGCACAGCATTCTGGATCAGGATCGGGTCCGCCTTGACCGGCACAGGGCCTTGATCGACCAGCATCAGGTCAAGGTCCATCATGTCGGCCACAGGGGTCAGCCGATCCACGATGTCCGAACAGATCGCCACCAGATCAATGTCCTGTCTCTCCAACTGATCGCGGCGAAAGGTGACCATGGCATGATCAAGCAGCTGACCCGCCGCCCGGCTGCTTTCGTCGATGGCGCGGATCATGGCGCGCAAGGCCTGGCGGTTTTCGTCCTTGTCGACCCGCATCAGGGTCACCTCGGCGTGGCTACGCACCGTCGCAAGCGGGGTGCGGACGCGGTGGGCCGCTTCGGCGATGAACGTCTCGGACTGGGTTAGGGACAGGTTCAATCGCGTCATCAACGCATTGAGCGAACTGACCAACGGCGAGAGTTCTGTTGGCACCGTGCGGGTGACGGGACGCAAATCGCTCGGGCCGCGACGTGCAACTGATTCCGCGATCTGGCGCAAGGGGCGCAATGTCGACGCCGACGTCCACAGCGCCATGCCCGCCGCCAGCAGGAAGAACGCCCCGCCAAAGACGGCGGCGTTGATCGAAATGGTGAGCAAAGTGCCCGCAAGGCTGTCGCGGGTCTGGGCGACGCTGATGGTCAACGACACCGGGCGTGGGTTGGCAGGCAGCGTTTGGGTCACAGTGGCCACCCGAACCTGCGCCCCGGCAAAGTCGCGTGTGGAAAAGGCGGGCGTTCGGCGGGTCTGTGCGGTCGCCCCTTCAAGCCCCGCATAGCCCGACAGCAATGTCTGGTCCTGATAGATCGCATAAAACACGCGGTCATCCGCAGGTGTGTCCAGCATCGCAAAGGCCGCATAGGGCACATCCAGTTCGATCTGGCCGTCCCGGACAACAGCCGCATCCAGCAGCGAGGTGACCGACGCCTCAAGGATGCGATCCTGGCTTTGTTGCGCGATCTGTTGGGCGTAAAGCCGGATGACCATGTAAAACAGGATCGCCAGAACTGCCGCGCCCCCGATCAGGGTCAGTGTCAGGCGACGCCGTAAAGAGCGGGGTTTAGCGTTCATCAAGCCGATACCCAAGGCCGCGATGTGTCGAGATGGTCACGCTGGAGGGCTCCAGGTGTTTGCGCAAGCGCCCAACATAGACCTCGATCGCGTTCTCGGTGACCGTATCGTCATAAGAAAACAAGCGGTCCACCAGCTTGCTTTTCGAGAAAATCTGTCCGGGGGCGTTCATGAACAACTCCAGCAGGCGCAGTTCGCGGTTGCGAAGCGTGACTTCGACCTCGCCGATGCGCAGCACGCTCGCCACCGGGCTCAAGATGGCCGTACCCCGTTTGATGACGGTCTGCGAGGCCCCCGCACGGCGGCGCAACACGGCGCGGCACCGGGCCTGCAGCTCGGCGTGGTCGAACGGCTTGGTCAGGTAGTCATCCGCGCCCAGATCCAACATGCCCACACGGTCGGACACTTCGGATCGGGCCGTCAGAACAATGACGGGCGTGTCATTCTGCGCCGCGCGATGGCGTTCGAGAAAGCGGCGCCCATCACCATCAGGCAGCATGATGTCGAGCAGGATCAGATCATACTCACCCACATTCAGATAATCTGCACCATCGCCAAGCGTCGGCGCATGGTCGACCACATGCCCGTCCAATCGCATCCGGTCGCCCACAGCGGCAGCCAGGTCCAAGTTGTCTTCGATCAGCAGGTATTTCATTGGTTTGCGCCGCGCGATGGGGTCGTGACAGGTTTATGTCAGGTTCGGGTGTTTCAGTGTCAGCATTCGCGCGCCAGCCGCGCGGAGTCAAATGGGAGGACATTATGAAAACGTTTGAACTGAGCCGTCGTGCTCTGTTGGGTGCCGCTATGGCACTGGGCCTTGGTGGCCAGGCGATCGCGGACGGCCATCAGGTTGTCGACAGCATCCACTTTCTGATCCCCGGCGGTGCCGGCGGCGGTTGGGATGGCACTGCGCGTGGCACAGGCGAGGCCCTGACAGGTGCGGGCCTTGTGGGCAGCGCGTCTTACGAAAACATGTCAGGTGGCGGCGGTGGCAAGGCCATCGGGTTCCTGATCGAAAACGCAGACAGCAACCACGGCACTCTGATGGTCAACTCGACCCCCATCGTGATCCGCTCGCTGACGGGCGTGTTTCCACATAACTTCCGCGACCTGACCTTGGTTGCGGGCACCATTGGGGACTATGCCGCCATCGTCGTGGGCAAGGACAGCCCGATCAACTCCATGGATGAGTTGCTGGCAGCCTATGATGCGGACCCGTCCGGCACAGCTGTCGGCGGTGGTTCGGTTCCGGGTGGGATGGACCACCTTGTTGCGGCCATGGTGATGGAAGCGGCAGGCAAGGACGCGCTTGGGGTCAAATACATCCCCTACGATGCGGGTGGCAAAGCCATGGCAGCCCTGCTGTCGGGTGAGATCGCAGCCCTGTCGACAGGCTTTTCCGAAGCGGTCGATCTGGCCAATGCGGGTGAAGTGAAGATCATCGGTGTAACTGCACCCGAACGCGTAGACGCCTATCCGGATGCACCCACAATGAAAGAGCAGGGGATCGACACGGAGTTCGTGAACTGGCGTGGGTTCTTTGGCGCACCCGGCATGCCTGCTGAGCAAGTGGCGGCCTACCAGGACGCGCTCGCCAAGATGTACGAGACGCCCGAATGGGAAGCCGTGCGCGCGCGCAACGGTTGGGTCAACATCCACAACAACGGTGACGAATTCAAAGCCTTCCTTGAAGATCAGGAACAAGTCATCGGCGATCTGATGAAAAAGCTCGGGTTCCTCTGATCTAAAGGAGCGGCTGACGCCGCACGCCTTTTACAAGAACGGAACGAGGGGCCAGCCCCTCGTACTCCCCGAGGTATTTTGAGCGAAAGGAAGAGGAGATTGGTTCCAACCTCCTCCCCTCGCGAAGGCGTTCAACGGCCTTCCTCTCGCACGGTCATCAGCTCCTCAGCCTGTACCGTACGCCTTGAATGATCGCATTTTCTTAAAATTTGCTTTCCTTTCGCTCAAAATACCTCGGGGGAGCCCGCAAGGGCGGGGGCAGAGCCCCCAAAACAAGAATTTCGGCCCGGCAGTTGGGTCCACCCTACTGCCCGTCACAGGAGAGACAGATGGCACTTGATCGATGGATCGGACTGATCTTGCTGGGAATATTTCTGGCCTATGGTTACACCGCCTGGTTCACCATGGATGCTGCCCTGGCCCCATTCATGCAGCGCAATCCGATCTGGCCGTCTTCCTTCCCCAAAATTCTGTCGATCCTGGGGATCGTGTGCGCCCTGATCATCATCACGGGCATCGAAGGCGGGCAGACCAAGGTCGGCGACATCGATTACCGCAGACTTGGCGACTATAACATCGGCCAGGCGCTCATGTTGCTAGGGTTGATGGTCCTTTATGCCCTGTTGCTGCGTCCAGCTGGTTTTCTGTTTTCCACCGCCGCGTTCCTGATCCTCGGCTCCGTGATTTTGGGAGAGCGGCGTTGGATCACAATGATCATCGTGGCAGCTATCGCGACGGGCATCGTCTGGTATTTGGTGCAGGTCGTTTTGGGCATTTATCTGCGCCCCCTGCCCGGTTTCATAGGAGGTTAGGCCATGATCGAAGGTATTCTCATTGGTCTGCAAACGGCTCTTTCGCTGCAAAATCTGCTGATGGTGATCGGGGGCTGCCTGATCGGGACCTTCATTGGTATGCTGCCCGGTCTTGGGCCCATGTCGATCATCGCCATCATGATCCCGGTCGCCATCTCAATTGGTGATCCCGCTGCGGCACTCATTTTGTTGGCGGGTGTCTATTATGGCGCGATCTTTGGTGGGTCGACCTCATCCATCTTACTGAATGCGCCGGGGGTCGCGGGCACCGTTGCGACCAGTTTCGATGGATACCCGATGGCGCGCGAGGGCAAGGCGGGCAAAGCCCTCACCATTGCGGCGATCGCGTCCTTCTGTGGTGGTACGATCGGGGCGATTTTGCTGATGATATTTGCGCCCATGCTGTCTTCGGTCGCGCTTTTGTTCCACTCTGCGGAATATTTCGCGCTGATGGTCGTGGGCCTTTCGGCCATCGCGGCCTTTGCGGGAACGGGCCAGGTCGCCAAGGCGATCATCATGACCCTTCTTGGCCTTATCATGGCAACCGTCGGCGAGGGGGCGTTGTTCAATATGCCGCGCTTTACGATGGGCCTGATGGATTTGCAGTCCGGCTTTGGCTTTGTAACCCTTGCGATGGCCATGTTCGCCCTGCCCGAGGCCATCTTTCTGGTGCTGAATCCCGGGCGCTCGGCCCAAGGCGACGGCGGTGCGATCAAAGATATGCGCATCACCCGCAGCGAGGCGAAATCCATCGCCCCTGTGATCGGGCGGCAGTCCTTGCAGGGGTTCTTTATCGGGGTCTTGCCCGGAGCAGGTGCCACGATCGCGTCTTTTCTGGGGTACGCCGTGGAGCGCAATATCGCCCCCAAGGCGGAACAAGAGCAGTTTGGCAAAGGGTCGATCAAAGGGCTGGCAGCGCCCGAGACCGCCAATAATGCAGCATGCACCGGATCGTTTGTTCCTTTGCTGACCCTCGGAATTCCCGGGTCTGGGACCACTGCGATCCTGCTCGGTGCTTTGATCGCGTTGAACGTCACGCCCGGACCGCGTCTGATGTTGGACGATCCGCAGATTTTCTGGGCTGTCATCATTTCGATGTATATCGGCAACCTGGTGCTGTTGATCCTGAACCTGCCGCTGATTCCCTACATCGCCAAAATCCTTTCGGTGCCGCGCAACTTTCTGATCCCGTTTATTCTCTTTTTCACCCTGATGGGGGCCTATATCGGGCAAAATAACGCGACTGAGTTGCTTCTGCTTGTCGGGTTTGGGGTGTGCGCCACGGTGCTGCGTTTTGCGGATTATCCACTCGCCCCGTTGCTGATCGGGTTCATTCTTGGCGGTATGCTCGAAAACAACTTCAGCCGGTCCATGCAGCTTTATGACGGCGTCAGCTTTGTCTGGGAGCGTCCCATGACGCTTGGTTTGTTGGTGATTGCGGCGTTCCTGGTGATCCTGCCGAGCTACCGCGCCCGCCGCGCCAGAGCGCGGGCTGCGGGTATCGCTGACGGGGATTGATGTCCGCACCGCTGTGATCCGACAGACTGGGTTGGCGATCCATAGCGCCTCAGTCACGGCTGCTGTTGTCGTATCTCCAGGGCTGTGCGTCCCTAAGGCGACGGTGTGCCGCTATTGGGGCAATATGGTTGCTACAGTTTTCCGCGTGCACTAAACGCAATTCAGTTTTGATGCGCATAAGGCAAGGCCTGACATGTCCGACACTCCAATTCCTTCGACAGTGGATCGGCTGTTGGACCAAATTAGCCAAAAGAGCGCGACAATCGGCATTATCGGCATGGGCTATGTGGGCATCCCCTTGGCCGTGGCCGTTGGCCATGCCGGGTATCGCGTCATTGGGTTCGATGTTCTGCCCGATCGGATTGAGCAACTCAACTCGTGCCACAGCCCGATCGGTCACATACCCGACGCCGCACTCGAGCAGATTCAAAAAACGGGTTTTGAGGCCACAAATGACTTCGCGCGTGCTACCGAATGCGAAGCGTTGATCATTTGCGTGCCCACACCTCTGGACAAAACGCGCGAGCCTGACCTTAGCTTTGTGACATCGACGATGGATGCCATTGGGCCCTATCTGCGGGCAGGCCAATTGCTCGCGCTCGAAAGCACGACTTGGCCTGGGACCACGGATGAGGTTTTAAAACCCTATGTGGAGCGCGCGGGTCTGACGGTGGGTGAGGACTTTTTTCTCGTGTACTCGCCAGAACGCGAAGATCCCGGCAACGCCAGTTTCAGTACGCAGTCGATCCCCAAAGTTCTCGGCGGTGACACACAGGCATGCCGCGCGGTGGGTGTCGCACTTTACAGCGCGTTTATCGACGAGGTTGTACCCGTCAGCTCGACCAAGGCTGCTGAGATGACGAAGCTGCTGGAGAACATCCAGCGATCCGTGAATATTGGGCTGATGAATGAGATGAAGATCGTTGCGGACGCGATGAACCTTGATATCTTTGAAATCATTGATGCGGCCGCGACCAAGCCGTTCGGTTTTATTCCCTACTATCCCGGCCCTGGAATCGGCGGCCACTGCATTCCAATCGATCCGTTCTACCTGACCTGGAAGGCACGCGAATTTGGGCTGCATACCCGGTTCATCGAGCTCGCCGGTGAAATCAACGCGGCTATGCCGACCTATGTCATCGACAAACTCGTGCGTGTCTTGTCCGAGCGCGGCAAAGCCCTGAAGGGGGCCAAGGTCATGGTGCTTGGTGTGGCCTACAAACGTGACATCGAGGATGTTCGTGAAAGCCCGTCTGTTATCGTGATGGAGCAATTGCGGGACTGGAACGCGGACCTTTCGTATAGCGACCCGCATGTGCCGGATTTTCCGGTTATGCGCGAACACCGGTTCGACCTGTCATCGACTGACCTGACACCAGAAACGCTGGCACAACAGGACGCTGTCATTTTGCTGACGGATCATTCCGGTTTCGATTACGATCTGATCGCCGAACATGCGCCACTGCTGATTGATACGCGCGGTGTCTATCGCCGGCTTGGGAAAAAGGTTCAAACCGCTTAGGCTCCGGGTTGCTGTCTGCGTCAGATACGGGCGGCTCGGAAAAATCCCGGCCTCAGTTATTAGTGCTAAGCTGACTTAGCGGGCCTGCCTAAAACCTCTTCGTACAACTCGAGCAACTTCTCACTCTGTCTTTGCCAGCTATAGGTATCGCTCAACGCTCGTTCGGCCTCAGATGTCAGCAAATAGCTCTCACGGTTTGCAATCATCTCCTGCATCGCGCTGGCAATAGCGTTAGGATCCGTTTGATCCATGACCACTCCGATGCCCAACGTTTCTACAAATTGGCGCATTTCTGGCAGATCGGATACGCACATGGGGATGCGTGCGAACGCAGCTTCGAAAAGCTTGTTTGGTAAGCAGAAGTGATAGCTCAAGGATGCATCTTGTATCGGTATCACGGAAAACGTTGCACTGCTTATGACGGCTGGTACATCGCGGGCATCGACCGGTTCGAGCAGAGTGACACGGTCCGCCACCTCCATGTTGTGCGCGATTTCCATGAACCAAGTGTCGTCTCGTTCATTACGTGGCCCGAGTACGACAAGGTGCAGATCGGGCACCATTTTCATGGCTTCCAACACTTTGTCCATACCCCGGTTTGTGCCTTGGACACCGCCCGTAAAGACAGCGACAGGCACCGTATCTGCAAGTCCGGCTTTCTCATGTATGGATTTCAATCCAGGTCGACGTGATGCGCCGTATGCGAGCGCACCGGGATCAATTTCCGGGGCATTCATGATGACCGTTGGCGAGGGCCCCCGATATCGCTTTGAATACAGATCCGCGATACCGTCAGAGACGGTGATCATCCGGTCAACATGGGGGAAACAATCGTCTTCAAGTTTCTCCGGTAGATTCAGCCCATCGGCAGCCATTTTGCTGGCGCGCGAAGGTTCATATTCATGTGCATCATAGACTAGTGGAATACCCAGCTTCTGCGACAGCATCACACCTGCGGGCAGACAGTATATATCGTGCGCATGGACTGCCACATACCGATCACTCTGCTCCACTTCTGGAAAATTAGCGTAAAAGACGATTGACTGTGCCTGATATAAATTCTTACGATATTTGCGACATTGCTGCCGCTGCCAACGCACGACTTTCATGTAGCTTCCGGGGTTTTGTTTGGGACCTTCCATTGAGACGGGGGGCTTTATAAACTTTGCGCGCATCTTGATGTAAAGATATTCTAAAAGTCTGCGTATACGTTGCTCTTTTGGAGCCGCTTTAAAATATCTGGATTCACCGCGTTCAGCAGCATTTGGGCCGAGGTTTTCATCGAGGAAAGTCTCGTATGAATAGCGTTCGTCGCATGCCGACGCGTAAGGTATAAACCTTGATCGAAGTTCATCCTTCGATCGGTTCAAAAATGTCATTTCGTCCAGAACATCTGCTCTGAAATTTTCGTCAGCATAACACCGAAAGCGTGTTATTTTAATATCTTCTATATCATCATATTGCTCAAAGCCGTCCTGCCAGTCACAATATAGATCCACATCATAACCAGCTTGCTTCAATACACGTGCTTGCTTCAGCACGCGGGGATCTTTTGTGATCTCGTGATATGTCAGGCTGATAATCGTATTTCGATTACGGGTGGTCATCTAATCTCTTTCAGTTTTCTATTCTTCTGCGCGAGCAGACACCATCTGCAATTTGGCAATAACTTTGTCTTGATCTGCTTCGGCCAAATAAGGGCTCATTGGAACGCTAAAGACCGTGGAAGCCGCTGTTGCGCTATTGCTCAATCCATCTGGGTCAACAGGAAAATCGCGATAGGCGGTTTGTTGGTTCAGAGGCTTTGGATAATAGATGACTGACGGAATGCCAGCGGCCTTCAACGCGCCCATAACCTCTGACCTTTGATCTGCCGACGCGGCACGCAATGTGTATTGGGCCCAGATTGACTGGATATCGTTGGACATTTTGGGCAAGGTGAAATGACCAGCCAGCGCAGCATTGTACCGTGCCGCCACGCGCTGACGTTGTGCAATCTCATCTGCATAAATCGCGAGTTTTTCGAGCAAGATCGCAGCTTGCAACGTATCCAGACGCGAGTTCATACCGATGCGGACATTGTCGTATTTCTCTGCACCCTTGCCATGGATGCGGTAGCTGTCCAGAACGGCCGCCAAATCAGGGTCATCGGTGAAAATCGCGCCGCCATCACCGTAGCAGCCAAGCGGTTTGGCCGGAAAAAACGAGGTTGTCGTTATCTTACCAAAGGTGCCTGTCATCCGCCCCTTGTAGACGCCGCCCCACCCCTGAGCACTGTCCGCAATCACCACCATATCGTGATTGGCTGCGATTTCTTCGAGAACATCATAGTCAGCAGGCCGTCCAAACAGATCGACTGGCATGACCGCCGCGGGTCGCAATCCGATGCTGCGGGCATGCTCGACTGCACGCAGCAAACTGTTAGGGCACATCGTGTAGCTGTCCAACGCGACATCAACGAAAACCGGGGTCGCGCCCACGAAGGGGACAACTTCCGCAGAGGCGGCAAAGGTAAACGAGGGAACGAAAACAGCGTCCCCCTCGCCGATCGCCAACGCCATCAAAGCCAGCTGAAGCGCATCCGTTCCGTTGGCGCAACTGATGCAATATTTCGCGCCACAGAACTCGGCAAGTGCGTTTTCCAATTCAGCAACTTCGGGCCCCATGATGTAGGCACCGTGATCCAGAACCGCCGTAATTCGCGCGTCGATGCCGCGTCGGATGCGGTCTTGCTGGGATTGAAGATCAATGAATTGCATCGCTCATTCCTCAAGTAGCAGCAGGCGCCCCTGCTCTTCTGCGTAGCGCTCTGCGGTACGCGGACACACCAGATCAGGCCCCAACGGATCACCAGAGCGGCTCACCCAGCCAATGCGACGCGCCGGAACACCCGCCATCAAAGCGTAATCCTCGACGTCATGCGTGACGACGGCGCCTGCGGCAATCATGCAGTAAGACCCCAAACGATTGCCACAGACGATCGTGGCGTTTGCTCCAATGGTCGATCCCTTGCCGACCAGCGTTTCTGCAAATTCATCCTTGCGCTCGACATGTGCGCGCGGGGTCAGCACGTTGGTAAACACGCAAGACGGCCCGCAAAACACGTTATCTTCCAGTGTAACGCCTTTGTAGAGCGCCACGTTGTTCTGGATTTTGCAGCCATTTCCAATGGTCACGTGCGGACCGGCCATCACATTCTGCCCAAGCACACAGTTTTCGCCGATGGATGTGTGGGCCAGCACATGCGCAAAATGCCAGATCTTACTACCCCGCCCAATTTCGACTGGCGTATCGACATACGCGCTTTCGTGGACGAAATAGTCGGCCTGTGTCATCCGCCGATAACCTTGGCGAAATCGGGATGCTGTTCGCCCACGTTCGGTTGAATAGCGGCCGTGCGGATATCACTGACCACCTCGATTGAAGGGCGCACCACGTCCAAGCCAAAGCCGTGACCGTCCAGAACAGTCTGATAGCTGGTGGTGTGCAAGTCGGTGAAGCCGCCGGAAAACTCAATTTCATCACCGTCGACAGTGATGGAACGATAAGTGGTTTGCCCCTCAGGTGTCTGCGGTGGCAAGTGTGAGCGGTTGATCGACAAGACCCACCGCACACGCGCCTTTTCGAACTCCAGATAGCCCGCCGCGGCATCCTCTGCGCGGTGATGGACAACGGATGATTTCACCGGGCCAAAGATGAAGGATAGCATATCATAAAAATGCACCCCGATATTTGTCGCAATGCCACCGGACTTTTGGTCAAATCCCTTCCAGGAGGCGTGATACCACTTTCCACGCGAGGTGAAGTATCCCATATCCACATCGTGGATTTTATCACTCGGCCCTTCGGCGATTTTCTTTTTCAGCGCAATAATGGCCGGATGCAGGCGCAACTGCAGGATCGAATTCACGCGGCGACCCGTTTCTTTTTCAAGCGTGACCAGGTCGTCAAGATCGCTTGGATTCAACACCAGTGGCTTTTCACAAATCGCATCTGCGCCAGCACGCAAGGCGAACCCGATATGCGCTTTGTGCAAATAGTTGGGTGAGCAAATTCCGACATAGTCGAGCCGCTCCCCCCCGGCTTGGCGGGCATAAACATCCGCTTCGAATTGTTCGAATTCGGTAAAGAATGAAGCCTCGGGGAAATGGCTATCCATAATCCCAATACTGTCGTTCAAATCGTATGCCGTGGTCAGAATGCCACCGGTCGCTTTGATTGCCTTCATATGGCGCGGCGCAACATAGCCAGCGGCGCCGATCAACGCGTAGTTTTTCGTCACTTTTTCACCTTCAGCGCACGGGTATCGACCTGTATGCGGTCATTATGCGACGCTCGTGAGGTTGTCTAGGTTGAACTAGGCCGCTTGCGGGCCCCGACGACGGCGAGCGGCTGAACTAGATTCGAGCGGGCCGGGGCAAGTGACCAAACCACCCATTGTCAGCGGAATGGAGGCAAGGCGATGCCTCTCTCCGATGTCAAAAACCACGTACACCTCTGCGTGGCTGATGCGGATAGCAACTAATTTGGCATCCCTTAGACTTGAGCGCACCTATCGAAGGGAGGTGTGACATGACCGAGATTGTTGCCGCAGACCCAAGCGCCGGTTTGGATTTGGAAGGGACTTTGGATGTCCCACTGATCGCCGGTCGCAAACGTCCCAATACCGCTCTTAGCCCAGAAGGCGGGTCAGGGGCCGATGCGGACGATACTGCCGTCGAGGTCGGGGGGGACTCGGTTGTCGAACAGATCGGCGAAGCCGTCTTTCGCGATACAAACGACCGGTTGGAATCCGAGCCGGACCGCGCAGCCTTTGGCAGTGAGATCGATGGCCAGTTGGCCGACAATCGCACCAACGGCGAGCAGACTGCTATCGACAACACGATCAATGATTTGGACAGCAACAACCGTTTGGACGTGGAAGTCATCGCAGTTGATGAAGGCACACTCGAAACCATTGCGACGAGCAACGGTGATATCACCGAGGTCTATCTGAACGAAGGCGAAGGATCGCGGCTGGTCGAGGTTGCCCCAGACGAAGTGGTCCTGATCATTGCCGATGATCTCAGTATTGCCGAAACCATCGATGAAGCGATCGAGGCGAACGTCCAGCTGATCACTGAGGCCGCCGAGGAAAACGGGGTCGTCGTGGACGATGCTGGATTGCGGCAGGCGCTCTATTTTCATTCCGAGGTCGCTGTGACCAGCTATTTCGAACTGCGTTACTTCGGAGCGTTGCAGACAGGCTTTGTCGATACGATCATGAACGACATTCGCACACGGATTGGAATGACAACCGGCGAGCAATAAACCGGGGGCGCTGTCGGCTGACCCCCAATAGAGGTCAGGGCCTCACACCAGCTGCTGTGCGGCGGCCCGGGTTTCGATCAGGGTCAGTTCATCCGGTATCGCATGTCCACCCGCGCGCAGCCGGGTTGTGGCGTCCAGCGCATTGACCAGCCGCCCCCGCCGCATGTCGATCAACGCCTGCAATTCAATGACCCGCCTGTTCTCAGGCATGATCCATGCCGCGAGGCCAACAAAACCGGCCGCCGTGTCATGCCGCCCAAACAGAGTATGCGCTGCGGCAAGGGCACAGAGCAGTTTCACGTCCTTATCGTCGCGCATACCCGCCCCGGCGGGCTCGCCCGGCGTGCTGGGAGGAGGATCCATCTTCATCGCGTGCGTCCTTCGTGTGATTTGGTTCTAGGCGGGCTGCCCATCAAGTGATGTCCCGCTGTTGGCCATGAACACATGTTCGAACATGCGCGCCAATTCACCCAAACTTAGCAATCCGTCCTGGGCGGCAGGGTCGCCTGACCCCAGCACTTCGGCTTGACGGGCAACGACCAATTCTGCCACCGCCCAAGCCATCTGTCCGGTTGTCATTGCCCCCAAGGTCTCGAGTTCCTGGGCCACAAAGTCGCGCAATGGGCCCGATACGGTTTCCTCGGATTCGATGGCCCATGGCTGCAATACCGTGGTGATCATCGTGGTGAAGGTTTCAGGGTTGGGCGGTTCCGCACCGTCCGGCAGGAACAGGCTGGTATCAAAGCCGAGGTTGTCCGCCTCAATCTGGTTCAGGTCCGTCGCGCTACTTCTGGAAACACTATCTGTCATCGAGAATTCTCCAAGCGTTAGAATGCAATGTCGATGTCTTCACCATTGCGAGACAGCAGAAAGCTGGTGGGACGGATTTCGGTCACGGTCCACCCATCGGTCAGGACTTCGCCGGGTGTGATGTTGCGACCACTGGTGAGCAGAATGTAAGGATCGGTGCCCAACTGGACGGCAGCAATCGGAGGCAGCGCATCAAGCCCCTTCATCGTACTGACCCGGCTCACAAGCGGCGCTGCGTTCGGGCGCTGATCCCAGCCCATGCGCAAGTCCCGCCACGCTGTCATGCGCGCCTCGGGCAGCCGCCCGGCGACGCGTAACGTGTCGCCTGATCCCGGCGTGATGGTCAGGTATTGGCCCAATCCTGCCTCTTCGATCAGTTGTGTCAGATCCGTGGCTCCGGACGTCGTCTCGGTCAGCTCGGGCTCTTGGATGACACTGGCCATATCGTGCGATGGCGTCGCGGCAGGGAACAAGAGCAACGCCAAGGCCGCCGCAGCCACGATCCCGACATAAGCAAAGCCTGTAACCCTCACCGCCCCGCTCCGGTTGGGAAGGTCGAGTTCCATCTCGACCCCGCCCAGATCGACAGTGCACGGCAGTCGTTCCCACAGACCGACCCGATCAATCGGGGTACCGCCGACCGTCATGCCCGGCGTGTCCGCGCGCAAGTTGACGAGTGCGCCGATCGCACTGCGCTGCGATGTGACGTGCAGGCGGGTTCCTCCCAAATCGGGGTCCAGCAGAACGATGTCGTTGTCGTCCTGCCCACCGACATGGAACCCGTCCCCTTTCAGATCGGAGAACAAGCCAGACATCAGACCACCGCGCAGGCGCACACGGACCTGCTCAAGCGGGCCTGCCCGGGGGCTGAGCCGATGCGCCAGACGGATCGCGCGGGCGCGCAGATAGTCAAAAGAGGCGGTCTGTGTCATGGCCCGACCCTTTTCCTATTGGCCACGCAGCAATTGCGAGGTGTCTTGCTGCACGCGACGGGCAATGGACCATGCGACCTGAAACACCGTCATATCGGTGTAGAGTTTCTCGTACCGGGCGGCGAGGGCATCCTGCCCGTCCTGCGCGGGGTTCGCACCCGTCGCGTCCGCGGTGTCAGACACAAGGTCAGTCTTGGCCCGCGTCACCTCATCACCAGTGGCTCCGGTCAGCGAGTCCTTGAAAGACAACGTTTCGACCTGCGCGCCAGGCATAGTCAGGATGCCGGACATAGCCCCTTCCATCGCGGTTGACAGATTGTCGGCAGCCATAACGTTCTGTGCGGCATCCGCTGACAGCTCCTGAAGCGACATGTAGTTTTGCACCGGTGACGGCGCCGCCCCGGCAGAGCCAAGCGGTTCAATCGCATCAAGCGGAGAGTGGGTCGTGTCACTCATGACATATCCTTTCGCAACGGGTGATGGGGTGCGCTCAGAAGTAAGTCGAAGAGCTTTGATCTTCTTCCGTCATGGTCATCATCTCGCTGCGCATGGGTCCAAGGACCACCGCGTCGAGAATTCCGAATGCGATACCTGCAAAGGCTTCGGCCAGATCCGCTTCCGACAATTCGCCTGAACCGTTTCCGGGCTGGCCGGTTTCTGTGATGGCGGTCTCTTCCATGATCAACCCTTCGTGCGCGTATTAGTATAGTGGTCCCATCCTAACGGAGCAGACCCCGATCACCGAGCGGCGCGGCCCCTGATCACCCTCATCCGTTTTGTGATTCTTCTAGGTGACTACGTAGAAGACCCCGCAACCGCACGGGCGTGTCGGTCGCCCTTGCGCGGATGGTGCCCCTATGACCCGGCCGGTAACCTCATTCACAACGAAACCGTCAACCAAAGAGAGCGTCGATGATCACAGCCCTGACAGCCCGCGCCGCAACGGTCCGCCGCGACACATGCGCAGCTTGTGTTGCGTTGATCTGTGCCGCGACCTCTGTCAGCGCACAGCCCATTGGTGCCTCCGGCGCGGCAGAGCAGACCATTCAATACGTCATCGTCGACCAGTATATCGAAGATGTCTTTGCGATGATCGAGCGTGATACCGGCCTGCGCATCCGCCCCAGCGAAGCGGTGCGGGCCCGTGTTCAGCGCCATACGCTGACGGGTCCGGTTCTGCCCGCTCTGACGGGCCTTGCCGCCGCCCATAATCTTGACCTGTTCGAATTTGGGGGCACGGTGCACGTATCAGCCAAAGACGAAACCGCACTGCGTCTTGTCCGTCTGAAGGGAGTCAGCAAGGATCGCGCCCTTGCGGCCCTGTCGGACGCGGGCTTGCAATTTGCGCCTGGTGATGTGCGCGAGGCTGCAACAGGCATGGCCCTCACGCTGACGGGTCCGCCCCGCATGTTGGCCATTGCCGAGGCGATTGTCGAAAGCATCCCGCCACTGACATCGCCAGCGTCCAATATCCGGGTGCGGCGCGGCGTCAGCATGGGTCTTGAGGCCGTCAACGCACCCGCCGCCAGCGACATCCCGCAAATTGCGCCGGTCGAAGCGCCTGCGCCCACCCAGTTAAAGGCCGAAAGCTGATGCGCTGCATCCCTTTCGCCTCCGAAATCCCAAAGCGCCAATCGCGCGGTTTGGGGCCCATGCGCAACGATGCGCCACATCAACGCCGCCTTGCGGCATCACTGCCCAACAGGGCGACACTTCAAGGAGAAACCAAATGAACGGGCCTGATTACACCCCACCCCCAGAACCTGACCAAGGCGACGGCATCGCACAGCTCGAAGCCCGGGCGGAGGCGCTGTACCTCAGAATCATGGATATGAACATGACCTTCCAGGAAAACACGGCTGACGAAAAAGTCGCCAAGGACCAGTCCGGTAAAGTCCAGAACTAACCGGCGAGACCCTATCCGGGCGGCCTTGGGGCGGCCCGGAATGTGGCAGGGCCGTCATGGTCCTGCCCTCTCTTTTGCGCAGGCGCGCCTATCCTCAAGGAGATCGATATGCGCAAGGATCTGATCCTCGTTGCCGTCGTCATCGCGACACTGACCCTGATGGTCGTGCCGCTTAGTCAGGGGGTGATCGACGTCTTGCTTGCGATCAATATATCCCTCTCTGTCCTGCTGTTGATGGTCGCCCTTTATCTGCGCAACCCATCTGATTTTTCGACATTCCCGTCCGTCATTCTGCTTGGCACCGCCTTTCGGCTGGCCCTGTCTGTCGGCACCACCCGCCTGATCCTCAGCGAAGCGGATGCGGGCCAGATCATCGAGACCTTTGGCGAGTTTGTCGTGTCGGGGTCCATTGCGATCGGCCTTGTCATCTTTTTGATCATCACTGTCGTTCAATTCCTCGTCGTGACCAAAGGGGCCGAACGCGTGGCCGAGGTTGGGGCCCGATTTGCGCTCGACGCGATGCCCGGCAAGCAAATGAGCATTGACGCCGAATTGCGCGCCGGAAACATCGACGCGACCGAAGCCAGCAGCCGTCGCGCCCGTCTGGACCGCGACAGCCAGTTTTTCGGGGCCATGGACGGGGCGATGAAATTCGTCAAAGGCGACGCGATAGCGGGGCTGATCATCATCTGTATCAACCTGCTTGGCGGGATCGCCGTAGGGATGAGCATGCATGGCTTTGGCTTTGGCGAAGCTGTCGGCGTCTTTTCCCTTCTGACGGTCGGAGATGGTCTCGTGGCACAGATCCCGGCCCTGCTTATGTCGCTGTGTGCGGGGGTGATCGTGACCCGTGTGGCGAATATGGACAACGATGACCTTGGCACTGACATCTTCAAGGAACTGGTGTCAGACCCACGCGTGCCCGGCATCGCCGCCTTTGTCGTGCTGGCCATCGGGTTCATTCCCGGCTTTCCTACGCTGGTCTTTGCAGGCATTGGGGTCGCGCTCTTTGTCTCGATGCTGTTTTTGCGCGCCACCATCATCCGTGAAGCCCGCGCCGAAGGGATGGGCCACGATGCAGACGAAGACGATGCAGACGCCGACGTCGAACTGGCCCCTGCCAGCACCCGGATCCGTGTCATCATCGGCACCGAAGCGGCAGCGCCCATGGATTTGACCGATCTCGAACAGCGCATATCGCTCAAGATGGACAGGTTGCATAATGCACGTGGCGTACGCTTTCCGCGTCTGGCGGTCGACGTGAATGACCGGCATGGCCCCAAGATGGTTGCGATTGAAATTGACGAGGTCCCGGTTTTCAAAAGCGTTCTGCCTACGGACGCAGTTGCCGTCCGCGGTGACATCGGACTGTCCAAGATCATGGCCGCCCAGACCGGCACCGCGCCTGATCCGATGGATTGGATCGATCTGAAAGGCGTCTGGGTCCCATCCGCCAACATGCATGTGATCGATGGGTTGGGCTATGACGCGGTTCCGGTCGAGGGGGCTGTGGCCCACCTGGCCTACCGCATTTACGAGCGTAATCTGGGCACGCTGTTTTCCAACGAGATCTTCATGGAATTGCTTGCCGCGATGCACGGCGCTGAACCAACGGCCATGAGCGAGATCGACGAAAAGATCGAGCGGCCTGCCCTGCACCGTTTGCTGCGCTATCTGGTCGAAGACGGTGTGCCCGTGCGCCCGCTGCCTTTGCTCATCGGAGCCCTTCACTACTGGCTTTACAGCCTTGACGCCCCGAAGGTCGTGAACCTGGCCGAGCACCTGCGCGGGTCCATGAAACGCCAGCTCTGCCACCGGATTGCGGGCCGCGAGGGGATTCTGGGTATCATGCTTCTTGATCCCAACCTCGAGGCGACCATCCGACGGTCACTGCAGGATGCCCGTCGCCCGGCAGGTGTTCCAGAAGACGGGCTGACTCTGCCGCCCCAGGTCAACGAGGCCATCCTCAAGCAGATGCGCGACGTGATCAGCGAACAGGACAGCGGCACCCGCCTGCCCGCCCTTGTCTGCGCCGCTGACCTGCGCCGCCGCTTCCGCAACTATCTCGCGATGCACGACATTCACGTGCCCGTATTGGCCACCCACGAGCTGGCCTCAGAAATTTCGACCTACCCCGTTGGCTTGCTCAAAGCGCCCCAACAAGAGATTGGAGGCCGCGCGCAGCTTGATCCCGCGACCGAGATGCGGCGCACCACGCCCATGCGTCGTCGGCTCGACAAGCGCGACACTTCGGTGCCTGCCTGAGCCTGCTGCCACCACTTTCACGTTCACTGCGATCCGTCCGGAATTTTATGCGCGGAGACCCCACGGGACTTTGCGCCGCAGCGACACCGGCCTTCTCGTCCCGTCTTGACTGGAAAGACACCGCGCGCTTGACGTGCCGGTCGGTGAGGCGGTCAGATCATCACTGCACGCATCGCGATGCTCAGGTCATGGCCTCACGCAGCGTCGTGGCGAATGTCTCGTAAAGATCACTGGGCATCGCGCCGCCGGGCTCGATCCCCCAGCACCCGCTGACCATGCGATCACTTTCCACCACCGGCAGCCCGACGCCGTTCAGCTTGTCCTTGAACTGCCCGACCGCCTGCCCTTGCAGCTTGGCCGAAATGCGCGGTGTCTGAGCCTGTTGAGGGTGATAGCGGATCGCGACAGCTCTGTCGCCGGCGAAAAAACAGATGTTGGCCTTGTCAACGCCGGCGGCCTTGGCGTCTGTGGTCTCTCCGCGCATCCGGCGGCGGCGTTCTGCGCGGATGCCCGGATCACCGAAGGCTTCCTTACGTTCCTGTTTCACCTCGCTTTCGGTCATCATCTGCTCAAACAGGAACAGCGACTTTTGCAAAATCATATCCGCCCCCGCGGACAGAACCAGAATCACGACAAAGCCGATACCCAAGAGCCACAGTGCAGGGCGGGACATGTTCAGCTGGCAAGAAAAGCCGCATTGCACCGCCCCCGCAAAGGGCGGCAGCCAGATCAGCGCGACAATTCCCACAAAGATCAGCCAGATGAAAATCCGCGTGAACGAGGCCGCTGTTTCGATCCATCCGCGCCGTCCATAGATTCGGGTCAGACCTGCTTTCGGTGATATCCGCTCAAGCTGGGGCGCAAGCGGCTTGGCAGAGATCGGCAAGCCGCCGTTGAACAGGATCGCAACCAGTATCGCAATCAATACCGCAGCACCGGCCACGGGGGCCACGATCTTGAACAAGCGCCACGCGATGTCGGCCGAGGCGGCCCGCACCGCATCTTCAAAGGGCTGCGCCATGGCCGTCGCCGTGACCTCGAACATCCCGGACAAGGAACCGATTGCCCCCCCGAAAATCGCGATCATGACCACGACGCCAATCGCGGCGGCCATGAACCCGGCCGTCTCGGTCGAGTTGGCCACCGTGCCCTCTTGGCGCAATTTGCGCAATTTACGCGGGCTGGCGTCCTTGGTTTTGGCTTCGGTATCGCTCATGGGGTGGCTTCGGGTGACAAGATGCGGCCCAGCAGATCATCGGCAAGAAAGGCCTGATCCGTCAGCGTATCAGACGCCCCAAGCACGAACCACGCAACCAGCGGCAGGGCCAGAACGGTCGCGAGGTTCTTGACCAAAAACGACAGATCGTAAAAGCCCGTGCGTCTGCCAAGGCGCGCCGCGGCCCCGATCCCCAATTCGATGACCAGCAGCAACGCAAGCAACGGCAATGCCAGCCGGACCGAGGTTGCAATCGTCTTGCCCACCAGCATCAGCGCAAGCACGGCGCCGCCATCTGCCAGTGGCGGGAAGGCGGCAGCAATCGGCCAGACCGTGTAGCTTTGATAAAGTAGCCCCACCAGCGCCCACAGCCCGCCCAGTGAAAAGAAAGCGGCAAAGCCGATGATCACATAGAGCACCGAAAAGGTTTGTAGTGTGCCGCCGCCAGACGGGTCCGTCTGGCCTCCATCGCTCTCCCCGCGAAAACTGTCGGTAATTGCACCTGCATATTGCAGAGCCAGAAAAGGCAGCGAGGCCAACAGGCCCAAGCCGAACCCGATGACAAACTCACGCGGGGCAACAAGGGCCGACGTCAGCGGCGGAGCCGACAGGATCAGCGGTTCGATCTGAGGCAGGTTCAGCATCAGCGTCGGCAATCCGATGGCAAGTGCAATGCCGGTACGCAACAAGACCGCCGTCCCAATCGCCCAGGCAAACGCCTGAAAGCCGAACAGCAATCCAAGCGGCCGGGCCGCGCCAAAAACGATCAGGCCATAGACGCCCTCGCCGCCACTTTCAGTCAGGATCTGGAAAAGCTGCGCCTCCACACCGCGGCCCTACCTGACCATTTCGGGGAAGTCGTCAAACACCATTTGGGCAGAGGTCATCAAAGGCGAGGTCAGGACCGCCCCAAATGCAAATAGCGTGATCGCAATGGCCGCGATCTTGATGGTCTGGGACAGGGTTTGATCTTGGATCTGGGTGATCGCCTGAAGGAAGGACACGATCAACCCGATCACCGTGGCCACTGCCAGAGGGGCCCCCGCCAACAACGCCACATCCGCCATGAACCCCACCAAAACCGATCCGTATGATGTCGTCTCCATCGCTCTATGCGCCCCCGTATCCAACCAGCAGGCCCTCGGCCAATCGGGCCCAGCCGTCCACAAAGACAAACAGCAGCAGCTTGAACGGCACTGCGATGATGTTGGGCTGCACCATCTGCATGCCGAGCGCCATCAGGATGCCCGTAATGGCCAGATCAATCGCGATAAACGGCAGGTACAGCAGAAACCCGATCCGGAATGCCTCGGTCAGCTCCGAAATCATGAAGGCGGGCACCTGGATCACGAAATCCTCGACCGTCGCCGACAACCCGGATCCGACCCAAAGCTCTTCGGCTGAGGCGATGAAGAACTGCGCGTGTTCAGGATCGATATTGCGCCCCATGAAGGTCTGGAACGGGGCGATGGCGACATTCCAGAGATCAAAGAGGTTCTGGGCCGTGTTCAGCTCAACCCCGCTGTCCAGCACCGCACTCAGCGACGCGCTGAAGACGGGAGCGGACACGAACAGCGCCAGAAACAGGGCCAATGCCAACACAATAATGTTGGACGGCACCTGTTGCAGCCCAAGCCCCTGACGGATCACCATCAACACCACCGAAATCTTTACAAAGGCCGTGAGTGTCAGCACTGCCAGCAGGAAAAATCCTGCGACAAAGCCAAGGACCAGTGGTGTTGAAAGGTCTTCCATGAAACGGCCCCAGGGTGCGCTGCGCTTAGTCGAGCGCCAGCAGGCGAACGCCGATCCGCTCACCGAGCCGCACCAATTCCCCCGAGGCAAAGGGAGCCCCGTTGGCCAGCAATGTGACTGGATCCCCCAACGTGCATTCAAATGGCAGCACCGTTCCGACCGTCAGCTTGCGCAAATCCCCAAGCGGCAACTCACTGCGGCTGAGTTCGACCGAGACGGTCACGTTCAGGTTCTCAAGCGCGGCTTGCGCCCCCGGCTCGCTTCGGCGGGTGACGGAGCGGCCCGTTGCGGGGCGTGGCAAGGTTTCAGTCTGTGTCATGTCATCGTTCCTTGTCAAAATATCGGAATCTGTCAGCGCAGCGAGGGTCACTGTCTGCGTTTCGGGATTGCGTGTGACGGCTCCGAGCGCATGCGCGCCGCACATCAACGTGCCTTGGGTCATCACGGGCCAGCCTGCGTCGGGTAACAACACGTCGCCCATGCCGAATTCAGCCAGAGTGCCTGCGGCCATGCTCACATCCGGGCTGTGCAATGCGATTGGCATCACCATCCTGTCCGGCACCTTCACCGGCGTGAGCGGAGAGGCTGGCGGGAACAGGGCCAAAAGTTGATCCGCCGCGCCTTGATCGGTAGACAGCACCATACGATGGCTGTGCCCACCCAACGCGACCATCAGGCACAGATAGGTTGAGGCCGGGACGTCTGTAGGATCAGGTCCGATCCGGCAGTGGCCACCCAGCGCCTTTTCCAGTGGCTTCAGGACGGGTTCAAGCAAGTGTTCGGCAACCATCGACATAACACTTGCAGGCAGTATCTCGCAGTCCTGATCAATCCCGTGTGCATCCACAAGTGCCTGAACCACCTGCCAAGGGGCCTGCAGATCAGCTCGGGTCGTGCCGAACCGGACGGTGGTTTCGACCGCTTCCGCATCGGGCTCGGGAGGGGACGTCCATTCTTCAAGCGTGACTGATGCGACGATATCCGCCCCCAGATCAATGGTGCGCCGCCGCGCGACGAATGGGGGGCCTGCAACTGCTGGAGGAAGTTGTGCGTGAAACGCGGTCCAATCCAACTCCTCAAACCGCTGGCTCTCAGCGTCTGGTATCTTGGTGTGCAAACCCATGTCTTATGTCCCCTTGGGCCGCAGCGCGGCGCATGACGCGCGGGCTTCGGCAATGGCGTCGTCTTCGCGCACGGCGGCACGACGGGTTTCGGCCTTGATCAGCGCATCGCGCCGGGTGCCCAGCGCCTGCGCCCGGGCGCGGGTGTCGAGGTAATGCGCGCTTGCCGCTTCGGCCTCGGCCTCAGCTTGAGTGCGCCGCGAGGTGGCGCGCCGGTGCTGCAATTCGGCGCTGGCCGCATCGCGGCGACGCTGCACCGCCCCAAAGGCCAACGCGGCATAGACCGACGCGCCATCCTGTGTCGGGGCCATGTTTCGGATGTGGCGAGCCATATATGTTTCGGCCAAAGAGGTGGCGGTTTCGAAGGTCGCCCTGGCCGTCCTCTCCGCAACCTCACGCGCCCGCGCTTCGCCCTGAGCCTGTGCCATCCGACCCCGCGCACCGTCCTGTTCCGCATCGCGCAGACGGCACAGCAAACGCAGCGTTTCGGCGGGGCTGCGGCTCATTTCACGGCCTCGGCCAGTTTGGTGCGCAGGCCCGACCATGCTTCGACCGTTCCGCCGGTTTGTTGCAGGAACCTGTCCAACGCGGGCTTGGCGGCGATGGCAGCATCCGCCTCGATGTCGGCCCCTTCAGTGTATTGCCCGACTTGCAGCAAGAGTTCGATGTCGCGAAATTTGGACAGGTGACGGCGGGCCAAACCTGCGGCGGCGACATGATCAGGCGTGGTCACCGCGCCCATCAACCGGCTGAGGCTGTCCAGCGGGTCGATCGCGGGCCAGTGTCCGGCTTCGGCCAGCTTGCGCGACAACGTGAGGTGCCCGTCCGTCAGGCTGCGCACCTCATCAGCAATCGGGTCGCCTTCGCCCTCATCCTCGACCAATACGGTGTAAAGCGCGGTGATATCACCGCTGTTAGTGCGCCCTGCCCGCTCAATAATGGCGGGCAATGCCGGGTAGACGGACGCGGGATAGCCGCGTCGCGTCGGGGCCTCGCCCGCCGCCAGGCCCACTTCACGTAATGCGCGCGCTGTCCGCGTCAGGCTGTCGATCATCAGCAAGACAGACTTTCCCTGATCCCGGAAGTATTCGGCGATGGCGGTGGCACTTTGCGCGCACAGCACCCGCTCGACCGCGGGACGGTCCGAAGTGGCGGCCACACAGACAACGCGTTCACGCGCTGCTGCGGACAGGTCCCGTTCGGTGAATTCGCGCACCTCACGGCCCCGTTCGCCAACCAGCCCGATGACGATCACGTCGGCTCTGGCCCCTCGTGCAATGCTGGCCAGCAAGGACGACTTGCCTGTGCCGGGGGGGCCGAAAATCGCAACGCGCTGGCCGCGTGCGAGGGTGGCCATCCCATCGATTGAGCGTACACCGGTCGGCAGAGGCGTGTCCACCAGCGGGCGCGAGACGGGATCGGGGGCGGCGCACCGCACGGGGAAAGACACTGTTGGACCTTTGATCGGGCCCTTCCCATCGACGGGTGTGCCAAAAGCGTCGACAATACGACCCAACAATCCCGTACCTGCCGTTAGTGTCAGTTGACCTGATGCGGGGCGGATCACAGCCCCCTCGCTCAGCCCTTCGGTCAGGCCAAAAGGACTCAGGATCGCGACCGATCCGTCAATGCCCACAACCTCGGCCCGCAGCGGAGCATCCGCGCCCCGGTCAATCCAGCACAGCCCGCCAATCTTTGCGCCTGACAACCGGGCCCGAATGATCGGCCCGCGCAATTCGGACACGCTGCCCGTCAGGGGACGCAGCGGGGCGGCCTGGACGGCGGCGCGTAGCGTATCAAGGCGCTCCGTGGAGATCACAGGTGCGCCTCAAGCGCGGCACACAACGCCTCGACCTGAGTGACAAGGCTTGCATCGACGCTGCCCCCCGCCCCTTCGAGGGACACCGCACCCGGTTGCAATCTTGCATCGCCGCGGATGTCGGCAACCCCGGAAAACCGCACCGGATATGACGTGCGGGTGGCTTGCAAATGCCCCAGATCAGCAGGGTGAACCAACACAGTGACCTGGCGCGCATCCTTGAGCGACGACACCCCTTCGGCCACCAGCCGGGACAGGACGTCCTCATCATCCAACTGCCCGATCAGGCGCGTTATGGCCACCTCGAGAAACTCGGTGAGCCACGGGATCATGCTGTCAAACTCTTCGCGGATTTCGCCCGCATCCCGGATCAGGCGGGCGGCGGCTGTTGCCGCAGCCTCGACCCGTTTGGTGTCGAGATAGCGATCAACGGCGGCGTTCGCGATCCCTTGAAGGGCCGTGTCGCGTTCGCGCGATTTGGCCTCCGAAAGCTCCTGAACCCTGCGGGCTTCTTGGCGGGCGGTTTCGATCAGCGCCTTGGCTTCGGAGATGGTTGCGCCGACCTCCTGATCAATCTCAACCGATTTCTGCATCTGGGCCGTTGCCTCAGCTGCCGTCAGTCGGGTGGCGGCAAAGGGACGGGTCATTGCAGGTCCTCAGAGGGGGTCTCAAGTGCTGCACACATCGCACTGTAACGCGGCCCGTCCGCAAGCGAGTCCGTCAACGTGTTGGCTTCATCGACAGCCAGACGCACACGCAGCCGGGCCGCCAACACGTCCGGCTGGTAGCGCAGCCACACGGCCAGACACGCTCGCCCGGCGCGGTGCAGGTCGGCAGCGGAACGAGGCGTTTCCACTTGAGATGCGGCGCTGTGATCACGCCCGGCCATCACAAGACGCAGACGGGCGCGGGTGGGTGTCACATCCGGCAAACCCGCCAAAGGTTGCAACGATGTCGCAAGCGCAGGGGCCGACCAGTACAACCCTGCGCGCAGCAGCGTCTCATCGTCCAGTTGCGCCATCAGCAATGCGACCTCTGGATCGGACTGTTCAAGAGCGGCCACGTCCGTCTCACAGTCCGTCAGCTCATCCAGCAGATCAAATTCGATCCGGGTGGCAAAGCGGGCGTTCCCGATCAGCGCCCCGCGCAATGTCTCATCCATGAGGGCGGGGGCCCACATGTCGGTCCAGTCTTGATGCAGCGCGCTCATGATCTGCGGCCCCGGCTGACGGCCATCAGCAGCAAAAGAAATGCGCCAATGCCCGCGCCGCCCAGCAAGGCTGCAAACCGTTCTGCGCCGATATGGCTGCGCAATTGGTCGAGCGGGGGAAAGACGGACATCACGCTCGCAGGATTGGCCGCTTCGGTCGTCAGGGCGGCGGCCTGAGCCGGCGTGGCCACGGGGCCGCCAGCCTCAAACAGCGCCACGGCCACGTCGTCATAGTCGAGATTCGGCAGGGCATGCGCAACCAGCATCTTGATGGACGACATGTTCGAGCGCACGTCCTCACCGTTTTCATGATGGATCGCGACCGACGCCGTGGCACGCGGGGCCTCGCGGTCAAACCGGCCACGCGGCGGGGCGGTGACCAACACCTTGGCGGACCGGATACCGTCGATGGCCGTGATGGTCGATGACAGTTCCTGGTTCATGGCATGAATGTAGCGGGCGTGTTGCTCAAACGGGGTGCCAAACACCCCTTCGGCGTTGAAGACCTCGCCCAACGATTGAAAAGTCTCTCGCGGATAACCGGCATTGCGCAGCAAGGTGATCGCCGCGGGGACGTCTGCGGACTCGACGCGGAGCGCATAGGCACCGTCCTTGTCGCGTTGCCGTGACGGGACGATGCCCGAGGCCGACAGAACGGCCACCATCTCGTTGACCTCGCGCTCGGCCAGATTACTGTAAACGTCTTCTTTGCAGGCCCCCAAAATCAGGCACAAACCCACGACGGCACCTGTGCGCGCTGTCTGTGAAATGAGATTGCCAAGCATCACGCGTCTCCCCCTCAAGCCGATGAAATACAGGCACCCGACCGTGTCTGCGTGTTCAAAGCGAGGGTGGTTTTTCGGGCGTGAATTGGCGATACGGCACTGCTACGCAGGCGGCACAGAACTGCTTAGAGCTTTACGTAGGTGGTGCGGGGAGTGTCCGCTAAACCATTGATGCGTCAGTGATTTCTCCATCGAAATACACTGAGATAACAGGCCGAAACGTGCCTTGGCCAGCGCCGTCGTCCGCACCAGCCTCGGGGGGGAGGTCGCCGGTCCGAATCAAGGTGGCCAAACTGTCGCCGACCTGGTCGTTGATCATCGACAGGCCCGCCGATTGGGCCAAATCCACAAGCAGGTCTATGGCCGCCTGTTGCGCGCTCAGGATCATGTCCCGAAACCCCAGATCGCTCGACAAAAGCACAACCGGCACGCCGTCCGGGGGGTAGACGATGGCGGCGTCTGCGCCGTCTGGCAGCACAGCCTCACCCGGTGACGCATCAAGCGGATCACCGACACGGGCGGAGACGAAATCGGCCTCAAGACCGCTATCAGCCACTGCGTTTAGCGCGGCATCCAACCGGCCCTGCACATCAGGATCGCGGGAGCCTCGAAACGTGCCGTCCATCACGTGTGCGACGGCCTCGACGTTCTCGGGGAACTGCAAAAACTGCGCGACGTTGTCCAGCGCCAGTTCTTTGACGGCGCGTAGATCTTCGTCCAGACCTGTTGCTTCCAAAGGATGGTCCATGGTCAACCAGTCACCCAATTGGCTCAGAGTTTCCAATCCCTGCTCGGGCGTCACTGAATTCGTGGAACGTCCCGTCGCAGAGGGGTCTTCAATTCCATTCATCAAAATCGTCCCAGCCCAAAAAATCCAACCATAGTCTATGGTCCATTGACCGGTAAGACTGAGGTTAGGATCAACTAGCGCTTGCGTAAAGTCGATACGTTGGGGGCGCGTGAACATCTGCGTAGGGGAAATGGGGCACGGGACCTACCCGCACCATAGGCGTTTGCGAAGGCCGCTCAGCCTGTTTGCAAGGTGCGGTACAGCTCTTGCAGATCGTGGCAATCCGTCTTGCGGTAGATTGCGTTGCGGTGGGTTTCGACGGTGCGCACGCTGATATTGAACCGCTCGGCCACCTCTTTGGTGCGCTGACCCGAGGCACAGGCCTCGAGCACTTCGAGTTCGCGCGGTGACAACCCGTAGGAATTCCCTGTGCGGCTGACATTGCGGCGCAGGCTGACAAATTCAGCGATGTAATCGCTTGGCATCGAGGTGTACCCAGACACCGCGGCCCGGATCGCATTGACGAAATCCGCGCCCTTGGCCTGCTTGGGCATAAAGCCGATAGCCCCCAATCCAAGCACCGTGAACGCATCCGCCACCTTCGCGTCCGAGGACAGCACGACGATGCCCATATCGGGTAGGGTGTAGCGCAGTTTGGTCAGTGTCTCGATGCCGGTCGGCCGGGTCAGACACAGGTCCATCAGCAGCAGATCGGGGGTGGTCTGGCGGCATGCCTTGATTGTGGAATACCCATCGGCGGCCTGCCCAACAACCTCAATCGGGCAGCTGTTTTCCAAGCGCGCCGCGATGCCTTCACGTACGATCTCGTGGCTGTCCGCGATGACCAGTCGTGCCTTTGCTCCGCCCTGCATATCGTCACATCCCATCTTGAAACTCTGAGCCAGAGTTGGGCCGCAAATCGATTTTCAATCAACATCGAAATTTTTGTGGAGGACGGGAATTCGCCTATGACATCGGCAATTCGGCACACCTGCGATAGCAATAAACTGTTAATAGACAGGGTCGTAAGAACGTTTCGGCAACTCTTCGCCAAGTCACTGAATCGACGGGTTTCCGTGATTGCGTACCGGCTTGTGTAGATACGGCTGCGTCTGGAGGACTACCCAATACCACGTAGAAAAATTGACGTTCCGAAACGAATCGGGCGAATCACTGCCAATGCAATGTGGGCAATTTTCCCGCCCCCCTTCGCAACCCACCCATGCAGGGCCTTGCGCGGCCCGGATGGCACCTCCAACTCGGGTCCGGCGTTTGGTGATGACAGAAAGGCCCACATGGTTTCTGACCTCATCTCGGACTGAAACCACTGAATGCATGTCCCCCGTCCAAACTCCTCAAACGGGTGCATCGCCGATACCAGTGTCCACGCGTGCCACATCGCCGACCAGCGATCAGGTACATGTCGACGACCCGAAGTATACGCGGTGCGTACCACATTGCGTAGACCAGCGCGCTTGGCACCGGCCCGCACCCGATTGGGCCAGCAACCATCATATTCCAAAGTGGCGGCACACCAACACCAAGGACGCCGCAATGACCGATATCAGCACAAACCTTCCCGCCAACGCCAACGGGCAACTGCCGACGGATCCGGGTTTGCTTGATCCGGCGGACGGATCCACGTTGATCGCGCAGACCGCGCCGGGCAGCACCCCGGGTCAGGAACTTGACGCGGATGGCGACGGGATCGTCAGCTATGAGGAATTGGGGCCAGAGGCGCGGGCAGCTATCGATCGCATTCGGGCAGGGGTGAACCCTTCGGACCTCAACAGCTCGACTGAGGTCATCGCCGACAATGATATTATCGAACTGGTTGAAATTGACGGCGTGTTGTCCACCCAAGTTGATCCTGGGGGCAACCTTTGGGCCTTTATCTACCCCTCCGTCACACTGGAGCAGGCTGAGGCAAACCCCGAAGTGTTGCTGGAAACGCCACCCGTCGTGTTCCTGAGTGTGAATGCCCCGATCCCGCAACTGGGCGGATCGAAGCCTGTCTTTTCAATCAACCTGAATGCCGGGGAAGGGGCCGATATCGTGTCCTCTTTCGAAGGTGGGCTGGGCAACGCGGCTGGCGCATTTGGTGGCAATGCGTTTTACAACGCACGTGTTGGCGGGTTGGGCGATGGCAGCGCGACCGTGCGCGGCACAGGCGGTGTCTTCTGGGGTGCGAACGGTCAGCCCGGATTGAAACTGGCCTCTTCCTACGGCACGGCGAACGGGATCTGGCACACGCTTCAGGCCATCAATGACGGGGCGCTGGATGCCTTGCCGGAGGCGCTGCGCGACAGCATCACCGAGCAATTCGGCGATGTGGAAATGGGCCAGGAAGCGTTCATTGCCGCCTATGGCAGTACAGCCTTCGCGACGGCGGGCAAACAGGGGATCGGGTTCGCCTACACGGGAACGGTAGCTGGCAATCAACTACGGCTGAACAGCGGGGAACTGGCTACCACGCTTGCCCTAGGCATCCCGAACGGCAACACCACCGTCCGCTTTGACGTGGATGTGTCGCAATACGAGGCCGCGGCGCTTGATAACCCATTTGTCGTGGACCGGGACAACCCCAACGACGTTGCCTATCTGGATGGATGGCTCGAAGAGCGCCTGGTTCTCGCTGACCCACTGGGCGAAACGGCACTGCCGGGCGCGCGCTCGTTCGCATCGTTCCTTTATGACCACTACACCGGGCGGGGACTTGATCAGGATGAGGCGCTGGCGCGGATCGAAATCGACCTGACGGGTGGGCCGGGCTCTTATGAGGCACGGATCTTTCAACTGATCGCCGACAGCCCCCCAGACACGCTGACACGGCAGGCCTTTGCGGATGTAGGCTATGGGCAAATAGCGTCCTTTCCCGCGACGGCCACCGCAGAGCGGCTGATTGCAGACGGTGCCACCGCCCAAGAGGCGTGGACCGAAGTCGCGCGCATCTATGCTGACGGGTTCACCGACGCATCTGAGTTCGGGATATACGGTGGCGGGTTTTCCGGGGGACTCGCGGCACTTCAGGGCAATCTCGAGGCGATTGGCGTCGATCCAACCGGCGTCTTTGAGCAGGGCGATGTGAGTGACGCAGACCTCGTCGGCCCCCCGCCCCTGTCGGACACGGTGACGGGGGATCTGATCGCTCAGGAAGTGACAGGCAATCAGGCTGACGATGTGATCCAGGCGACCCTTGGAAAAACAATCTCGATCGAACGCGATGACCGGATAGGGGCCATCGTCGAGCAACAGGACATCACCTTGGCGGACGGCACCGAGGCCATATACCTGCGCACCGACAGCGGAAACGTGTTTGTGGTCCTGGACCGCAGCACATTCCTTGAGCGCAATGTGGCCAATCTGGACGTTTCAGCCGCAGTCTTTGCGCTGCGCGGCTCAAGCGTCGCTGAAATCGAAGCGATGGTGCTCGAACAGAACCCGGGCGATTTTACCGACCGGCTTGTCTCACCCGTCGATCCCGGGATTTCGTCTCAAACAATTCAAGTGCCGCGCTTTACGGACCTTGATGTGGCCGTCTCTGGACAACGTGATCCCACCCAATTCGGTGGCGAAGGGTTGACCCCGACGTTCCGCGAAGTGGTCTTGGCCGATGGCTCCACCGGCACGCTGATCACCTATCGCAACGACGAAGGCAGCATCGTCGAGGGGTATTTGCAGGTCTTTGTGGATGGGCAGGAATGGTATTTTGATCGGACCAGCGCCGCCCCAACCCCCGACCGCTCACTTCTGATTGCGGATGGCACGGGCGCACCGATCATGGTCCAGATTGATGACATTGACGCCCCCGGTGGCGAGGGCGCGGTTGGCGATCTGTTTGCCGATGGCACGGTCCGCCGCCAGGAATTGCCCAACGGCGGTACCGCGATCTACGGCACATCCGAGGATGGGGCCCGCAGCGTGATCTATATTGCACCCGGCGGCGCGATCCGTCTGCTCGACGTCACCAATGTGGCCGAGGACACCGTAATTGACCTGCTGTTGCGCGAAGGATCAAGCGCACTGGGGCAGGACGTTCTGGTGCCGCGCGACGCGGATGCCGTTGAGTTCGAAAGCTTTGGCGATACGACTTTCTTGATCCCTGAAACCAACACGTTGGTTGTCGCCGCCGCTGACGGTGTGCAACTGATCGACAGTCCCGCCGGGGTGACCGGGCAACTGCCTGATCCGTCCAGCCTGACCGGACCTGCATTGCGGTTTCAGCAGGACATGCAGGCCCTGCTTTACGACGCGGAGGGCAATGAGCTGGGCATTTTCACACCCGAAGAAGCATCGGGCATCGCATATTCCAACTATCAACTCTTGGCGCTGGATGGCGATGGGGCGGGATTGTCCAACAATGCCTATCGTGATGCCCGGTTCGAGGCACGCAGCGACACTGCACCCGTCTTGGATCGAGACGCCTACAATGCTGTTTTCGACCCCGAATTTGACCGGCTGGCCAACCTGATCATCCCCTCGCAAATCGGTGATGCAGGTGCGCGCGCCGAGCTTGAAGCGGCAGGAATCTCTTTCCTGCCGGACGGACGGATTGACGAGAGCACCGGCAGCGCAGTGGCACTTGTCTCGCGCGCGTCTGGCGATCTGGCATCTGACCCTGCCATCAATGCGGCTGTGGCGGCTCTTGGGGACAGTCCAACACCCACGGCTGTCGCCCTGGCGATCCAAAGCGTGACAACAGGTGTCGACAATTCCGAATTCTTGAACGATGTCGGCGCGTTGCGCGGACAGGTTGCCGAACAGATCTCCAACCTTGAAACGCTTGGCGGAAATGATGCGGCCCTCGCGTTCTTGCGGACCTTCGACCTGAGCCTTGGTGTGATCGAAGCAACGGGCGGAGATTTCAACGGCACCGCAATCGGGGAATTCCTGAGTTCCGGGTCGGGCAGTATCGGCTATTTCCTGTCCCAGATCGGGGCGGGGGACGCTGCCGCATGGTCCGCCTTTACCGCTGACCTCGGAGGGTTTGTCACGACCCTGACGGATGGGCAGCGCAACACACTTCGCGAAGAGGCCTATGGCCTCAGCCTCGCCGGCAGTTTTCTTGTGCTGACCGGGACATCGGGTGACACCCCAAATGATGCGGCAATCATCAGCGGCGAGTTGCTGACAATCGCTGGTGACGGGCTGTTGGCCGCAGCGGGTGAAATCCCCGCAGGGTTCGAAAGCGTGCCCTCACCTGAATTCGCAATTGGTTCCGGATTTGGCCGGCTCCTGGGCCGCTACGCAGATCGCACCGATACGCCCATTGATGACATCGGGGCCGTTCTGCTTGAGGACGGGCTTCCCGCCTGGGATGCGCTTCGGACGGGCAGTGTCGTGAACGACGCAGGCGAAGAGGTGTTCAACGGCAACCTTGTGGGAGCCGCCATTCTCAGCAGTGCGGGCGGTGCCATTCTGAACGACCTGATCGGCGGAGATGCCGGCCGTATCCTTCAAGCCGTTGGGGATGGCGCATCAACCGGGATCCTGTTGGCGGCAGGCGCGATTAATCCTGCGCAGGCCATCATCTCGGGGGTCGACGTGTTCTTTGACGCCATCGGGATCGAGGTGCCGCCCGAAGTGCAATTGGGTGCGCTGGTCGCGTTGGCGGCCGTCAACGCCTCGAACCCGGTTGGCTGGATCGCATTGGCCGTGCAGGTGGTTTTCCAGTTCGCCAGCATGCGCGATTTCACAGTCGTCACGGATATCGCGCCGGGCATTGACGCCGACGGAGACGGGGCATTTGACGACATCGGGCAGGTGTCGACGGATTACAGCACCAACTTCTGGGGCAGCACCAGTGCCACGGGGGGCCGTCTGCAATACGAAGTGGTCAGCCCAAACGATCTGCGGTTGCAATCGGCGACCTTCGATCTGGCCGATAACCCGATTGCGCGCCTGAATGTCCGTGACGACGATGATGACGGCATCCAAGCCGAGATCACCGTCAATGGCGAAACCTATGAAGGGGCGATCGTGTCAAGCCGGGGGCGGCAGGTCAGCTTTGATGGCTACGTGGGCAGCGGACGGGACAAGGACAAGGTGACCTCTGCGACCTTCGTATCGGCGGATGGCACTATTGAAGTCCCCGTGCGGGTCTATGAACACGGGCATGACGATGACGACAATGCCTATGGTGCCCTCTTTGAACTGACCGACGCCGCCTTTGAGACGTTCCCGCCAAACTATCGCGTGACGATCAGCGGGGTGTACGATCCGATTAACCCAGGTGTCGGCACCGAAGAGTTCAATCAGACTATTTCGGTCTCGGCTGAGGAATACGCACAGCTTCAGCTTGAGTTGGGCAGTACCGATCCGGTGACACTGGATGGGACAAACCCCCTGCTTGGCGGCCCGAACAACCCGGACGCACCGGTAAACACGATCCAGACCGTAATGGACCGGGTCGAGGTGACGTTCGAAGGGGCCAAGCGAGACGCCAATCTTTACCAATATCTCGACATGAATGGTGACGGGAATCCGGATCTTGTCCGTTACGGTATTTCTGCGGGAGGAGACGGGCTGAACAGTGGGGATGAACGCTATGAAGTCACCCTGTTGGGGCCAAACCTGACGAACCTAGGACTGCCCACCATCCTGCACCCCGACATCAATGAAGCGGCCAATATTGCGTCCCTGACCCCGTATCTGATGCAATGGGCGGCGTCGCGTCCCGAGGTCTATCAATACGGCTATGATCCCGTTTCGATCATGAACGTGGCCGACGAACATGGGGATCTTGATGCGCTGCTCGAACTGCGCGACCTCGACATGGCGCTGGCGCGCGACTACGCCCTGATGGCCGGTACCCTCACAAACGGAGAGACGATCACGGAAGAGGTGTGGGCGAATGTTCAATCCTCGATCGAGACGAACCCGGAAACCACGCAGCGGCGCAGCAACCTGGCCGACGGATTGAACCTGTTTGATGCCAGCGCCTATCTGGAGGCCAATCCGGGGCTGGGAGATCAATTCGGCAATAACGGGATGCAACTGGCCTTCCATTACATGTCGGCAGGCAACGATGAGGGCCGCGCGATCAACACGGATGGTGCAGTGCTGGAGGTCGGGCGGAAACCCGTCTGGACGCGCAACCGGTCCGTCGGGTCCGAGCTACGTGCCGGAGAGCAACTGCTGAAGAACGAGATGCTGGTGTCCGAAAACGGACAATACGCTGCGCGCTATACCGAGAATGGGGATTTCTATATCGCGGACGTCTCGGGCGCAGAACCCGACATTGTGTGGCAGGCCGACACCTACATAATTGCCGACAATGACGGGGCGGTCGTGATGCAGGAGGATGGCAATCTGGTTGTCTACGATCACCGCACGCTCCCCTCCTTTTCAACCCGCACCGATAGTGAAACCGGCCCGGCGCACGGCTCTTTCGTGCTGCGTATGGAAAATGACGGGCGGCTTGTGATCCACGACCAGCTTGAAGGCGACGTATTGTGGTCCGGTGGTGTGGGTGATGGCGAGTCGCGCGGAGACGGCGTGCGCAATAGGCGGGCCGCCCCCGGCAACACAACACCAAATGCCGATGCAACAGACAGCGCGAATGCCGCGCGCGAGGACATTATGTTCGATGATCTTGGCGCGCTTACCTACCTTGCAAGCGACCTTGATCTGGTTGCCGCCTACGCAGAACAGGGCGGTGACCCCGTCTTGTTCGCCCGCCAGCATTTCGAGGAAACCGGTCAGTTCGCGCCCGTCAGCATCGACTTCGATCCCGACCTCTACATCTCGGCACCGGGCAACGATGACCTTTATATCGCATTTGCCGATGATCCCGAGGGGGCCACAAATCACTTTATCACCGCCGGGTTCACCGAGAAAGAGGCGGGGTTGCGCCCTCAACTCAGGCTTAATGGCAATGACACGCCCAATCAGGCATCCGTGGTCTACAGCGACATCATGGATACGCGCAGTGGCGCACTGAGATATCTGGCAAGCTCGCCGCCGCTCGCCAATGCCTATCTGGCAGAAGGGGGCGATCCGGTCGCTTGGGCCCGGTCCCACTTCGAGACCGTAGGCTGGCAGTCCGAAATCACACTCGACTTCAATCCGGAAAACTACATCTCGGCCCCCGGAAACGACGATCTTGCCGCGGTGTTCTGGGACGACCCGGTCGGGGCCATCGAACACTTCATCATGTTCGGCGTCACCGAGAATGTCACAAGCGGGCGGCAATTGGCGCTGAACGAAGGTGAGACGCAAAACCAGGCCGCCGTCTTGATGGCCGAAGTGTTCGGGTCTGAAGAAGGGGCATTGACCTATATCGCCTCCAGCCCCGATCTGACCCTTGATGCGCACAATTCCGGGGCAACGGATTTGGTGTCCTACGCGCGCAATCACCTGACCGAGAGTGGCTGGAAAGAGAACCGCCAGATGGGCTTTGATCCGCAAAGCTACATCATGGCACCGGGCAACGATGATCTGGCTGCGGCGTTCTGGGACGACCCGGTCGGAGCCACCGAACATTTCATCATGTTCGGCGTCGGTGAGAACAAGACCAGCGGGCGACAATTGGCGCTCAACGAGGGCGAGACCCAAAATCAAGCTTCGGTGTTGATGGCCGAGGTTTTTGGATCCGAGGAGGGGGCGTTGACCTACATCGCCTCCAGCCCTGACCTGGCTTTGGATGCGCGTGAGACGGGGTCGACGGATCTGGTCGCCTATGCCCGCAATCACCTCACCGAAGTTGGCTGGTCAGAAAACCGTCAGATGGATTTTGACGGGGTCGCCTATCTTGCCGATCACCCTGATCTGGTCGATGCCTTTGGAAGCAACGTGGTTGATGCGCTGACCCACTACATCGAAGTCGGACAGGACGAAATCGGCCGCATCGTGGGGGATCAGGTGGTGACAGAGGACGGACTGGTTGATCGCGATTTGCTCGAAGACGCCTGAATGGACACCCTGTTGTCGTAGCGGTTCGGCTTTGGCCGGCTAGAGCACGACAAGAGGCTACCCGTCTCGGCAAATGACTTAAAGCGGTCTAAGTCCGCACCGCCTTGCGCCATCTGCCGGGGCTGATGCCGACATGTTTGGAGAACGTGGAGGTCATATGCGCCTGATTGGAGAAACCCGTCGCATAGGTGATGTCGGCCAGCGTGTCCTTGGTGCCAAGCAGCAAATCCTTGACCCGCATCAGACGGCGCTGGATCAGGAACTGGCCGGGGGTTTGACCCGTGGTTTCCTTGAACGCGCGGGTAAAGCTGTAAACGTCCATGTTGACCAGCCCGGCCACAGTATCCATCCCGCCGATATCTTCGATCTGGTCTTCGAAATAGGAAATCACGCGCGCGATTTCATCCGGTGACAAGGGCCGTGTCGTAGGGGTCAGCACCCGTGGCCCATTTTGACGGCGCAGGACAAGCAAGGCGAGCTGTTGCGCCAGCAAATCGACGTTCAGGTCGGTGCCGATTTGCGGGTTGCGGGCTTCTTCCAGAATGGCTTCGGCGTTGGCTTTCATGGCTGGATCAAAGATACCGTAAAACGCCAGACTATTGACCCGATCCGGATCACCCCTGAACAGGCTCGACGCACACTCCGAAAACACGCTGCGGTCAATATAGATTTGCTGCAGCTCGGCGTCGCCCTCGGACGACTGAATAGTAATAGCATCTGGCTGAATGTACGTCAGGCTGCCCGGCACAAACTGTGCTGTGCGATCCGAACCTGGCTCGGCCGCGATATCAAAGGTCATGTGATGCGACCCCTGCCGACCCAGCTCGAACATATGAAAGTCGATGATCGCGTTCGTGATTTGAGTGTCTCCTTGCCGCACGACAGTTGTGTTGACGCGCTTCCAATTGTGTCGGATAGGCTCAAGAATGCCAGAGTTCCACTGCCCCACCAACAGGTCGGCCATCTGGTCTCGCGTGACAAGCTGCGTATCGCTCATGACTTCACCGCCTTGCGCCATCTGCCGGGGCTGATACCGACATGTTTGGAGAACGTGGAGGTCATATGCGCCTGATTGGAGAAACCCGTCGCATAGGTGATGTCGGCCAGCGTGTCCTTGGTGCCAAGCAGCAAATCCTTGACCCGCATCAGGCGACGCTGGATCAAGAACTGGCCGGGGGTTTGACCCGTGGTTTCCTTGAAGGACCGGGTAAAGCTGTAAACGTCCATGTTCACCAGCCCGGCCACAGTATCCATCCCGCCGATATCTTCGATCTGTTCTTCGAAATAGGCCACAATGCGGTCGAGGTCCACATCTGACAAGGTGGTACACTTCGGCTCGCGCAATTGTTTGGAATTCTGTCGGCGCAGGATCAGGATCGCCAACTGCTGAGCGATCAGGTCGGCCGTCAAATCGGTGCCAATACCGGGGCGACGCGCTTCTTCGAGCAGTGCGAGAAGCAATGACTTGATGTGCGGATCGAATATCCCCTGAAATCCAAGGGACACAATATTGTCACTGTCGCCCTTGAATAGATTGTCTGCGCAGTCCTCAAATATCGAGTTGTCGATATATACCTGCTGAAATTCGGCGCGACCTTGGCAGGTTTGGGTCATCGATACACCAGGCTGCGCGTAGGCTAGCTTGCCGGGCTGCACCACGCTTTCAACTCTGTCGCCATTTTCCAGCAGACTGTCGCTTTGCACATTGTGCCTGCCGTTGATGCACACCTCCAGCATATGAAAATCAAGGGCGTGATCATGAATCTGGCCATCGACCTGGGTCATCACGGCCGTGTTCACACGGTGCCAATTGTGATGCGGCGGCTCCGTAATGTCAGCATTGTATTGGTCCATTATGACCTCGACCATTTGCTGTCTTGTTACGATCTGGGTCACGACTTCACCGCCTTGCGCCACCTGCCGGGGCTGATGCCCACATGTTTGGCAAAGGTTGTTGTCATATGCGCCTGGTTCGAGAAACCGGTGGCATAGGTGATGTCGGCAAGCGTCTCGTGGGTATTGATCAGCAAATCCTTCACCCGCATCAGGCGCCGTTGGATCACGAATTGGTGCGGGCTGGACCCGGTTGCGGATTTGAAGCTGCGCGAAAATGCGAATGGGTCGCGTTCGAGCACAGCCGCAAGATCGGAGAGGTCAAAGCCGTCCTCCATCTGCGCGTCGATGAAGTCGACAAGCTTGTTGATTTCAAGCCCGTTCAGCGGGATTGCGACACCGTTTTCGAGGGGTTTGCCAAAGACCGCCAACAACTCGACCGCGAGCTTGAGGGCGACGGATTCGGTCAGCACCTTCGATCCGGCCTTGTCCGAGGCCATGACGTCATATTGCTCTTCGATCAGCGCATGCAGGCCGGGGCGCACAAACCCCAGACGGGTCTCAAGCACGCCGGGGTCGTCAAGGCGTGGGTCTATGTCGGTGACCCGTTTGAACAATGCGTCATGGATGCCAATGACGGTGTTCGTGGTTGTACCTTCGTAGTCATAGACCTGCCGCAGCCCCGCTGGAACAAAGGTGAGCGTGCCGGAACGGATATCCGTCGATTGCTTGACCCCGTCGATATCGCTGTGAAGACGGCCGCGCGCTTGAGTGGACAGGACCAGCGTGTGCATGTTGCTTGGGTCGATGTCAGACTGATGTGAGCCAATCGAGAAATTGGCACAAGCGACATCGCAATCATCGGGCTGAAACAGCACTCCGTCTGTGATCTCGTGCTCGACAAAGCCCATGAAGTCACGGCCCGACAGCATGTCTTCAGTATATCTCACAGCATGTCTCATCCCAGTCTCCCATTGCGATAATTCGCGACAGATATTCCCAAATAGGTCCGAAACGCGGTATCCAGCGCCTTGGCGTTAGCAAACCCGACACGGCGCGCCATGACATCCGTGTCTTGTGGTACTTTATCGTACTTTATCCAGTTCTGTACGATTCCGATACGACGCTCTGTGCGGAACGTCTCAATGCTCAGTCCGGCCTCGGTGACGAACCCGCGCGCCATATGTTCAGGAAGAACCCCGACGGCATTTGAAATGTCGCTCAGGGAAAAGTCCTGGGTCATGTTTGCTTCGATGTAGTCGATGGCATGACCGAATTGCAGATCAGTCAGGTCGATATGCGGCCCATTGGGGTCGGTGGGCTTGCCCACAAAGCCGACGAGTTGTCGCGAAAGCTCAAGCGCGATGGTGTCCGCCCAAAGGGCTCCGCCCGTCCGGGTGCCTTCGGTGATTTTCCTCATCGTCTCGGCAATGGCGTGGTGATGGCGCCCGCTAAAGCCGTGCATCTCGATCAGATCGGGGTCGCCCTGATCTGCGAGCCGCTTGGCCGATTGCATCATGTTGTCCTTGATAAGCACATGCGTCATCTCGGCCCGGCCCAGCATTTCGAACGCCGTTTTGTGACCGGCTGGCATGAAGCACAGCACGCCCGGCTCGACAATGGATCTGTTTGGGCCGGTGTGCGCATCGAACGCGATATCTGCCATGCCGTGCCCGCGCTGCGCTAGAGCAACAAAATGGCTTTCGAGCGGCGGGCTGTCGAACGCATCATTACCTTGCTCGACCCGGATGGCCTGAACGCCGTTCCAATCTGTCTTGAACGTGGTGGCGGATATGGTGGACTTGGTCTTTGACTCAAGAAAGGCTGCAAAACCTTTGTCGCTTGTCCGGCTCTGCTCCGTTTCATTCAGTCCGGCCATCGAATTTATTGTCCTATCATGCGCCCCACTCGCGAGCCTTGAGCTACCTGGTCCGAAAAGTCTCACCTGTCCGTGCACAACGCATCATGGTCGTATAACGGACCTACAAGATAGATATGGTCCGTTTATTATTATTTCGAATTCTTGCGCAGAATTATCGATTTTCAAGAATCAGCAGCGAGAGTCGGTGCCGGTGCAGACGATGGACTGTGATCATAGCCCCTAGGAAGCCCACAGCGGGCATTTCATCTGCGTCGCGGGCAACATCAAGCGCTGCACTGACCGACAAGGCGGCCTGTTTGTGCCCTCGACGCAGGGTGCTGACCATATTGGACAGCTCGGGAATGTCGTGGGCCGTGGGTGGATTGATCAAAACCACTCCATCCGAATAATCGAGAACGGGCCGTAACCCAAGACTCAATACCTGTTTCGCAATCGGGTCGATTATATCGTCCAGTTCGCGGGCCTGCTCTCGGAAACACTGCCGGGCCACTTCTGCCCCCGGCCCTTCTACGTTCCATTCATAGCTTTTGGTTGTACGCGCCATACGGCAGGTATTGCCCAAGACATGGCACAGTGCATCACAAAGAGCGGCTCGTTGTTTCATGGCGATGTCGCATTCGGCTCGCGCCGCGGGTCGGTCAAGAGCGGCAAGGAAAAGCCAATCCGAGTGCCTTTTTCGCCGGTACTGACCAGCGTGAGTTGCCCACCGGCCCATTCAATCAACTTTGCGGCCGAGACAAGTCCCGCACCGGTGTGATCAGAGTACATCGTCACGCGCGCGTCCTTCTGTTGGAACCACTCGATCACATGCGCAGGCAGCCCGTTGCCCTGATCCGCGACCTGAACGTACAGCTTGTCTTTGTGTTGCGTGGCAAAGACATCCACACTCCGCCATCCGGCCCGCACCGAGGCCATGACGGCGTTTGTCACGAGTTGCCACAAAACCTCCACAAGAAAGGGCTGCGAGCAATCAAAATCGATATCATCCAGGATCTGGAGGTGCAGCGAATAGGACTGTCTGGCCGCCCGTCGGGTCCGGGCGATCGTGACATCGATTTCGGTCAATATCTCGGCAAGGCAGTCGGCCCCTCGCAAATGGCGCATGGGTTTGAAATCAAGGCCGCTGACATCATCGCTGAGGCATCGTTCGGCTGCTGCGAAGTCCGCTGCGTTTGGGTGCTGTTCTGGTGGACAGCCATGTGCGCGTGACGAGGCATCGCTTTCGCTGACCTCGCCCAGGTTGAGTTTGAGGGAACTCAGTTTCAAGCTCATAGTCTGATCCTTCCGTCCATCATGCACCGGGCGCCTCGTCCGCAATGGTATGCCCCGCTCGGATGCGCCGGGGCAGACGCATCCGAACAGGACGGGAGTGAGGTGAGCCTTGGGACATTGCTCACCTCTATCGCTGCCTGTCGGGAGTCCTGATGGCCAGCACGGGGAGAAACTGGCAGGTCAGGCAGCTTTTCGAAAACGTGTTACGCCGATTGCAAGGTCGGCGTTGTCGCATCTTTCCGCGTTGCGGACCCAGCTGGTTGCGGAAGCGCAGGCGGTTCCACCGGAACCCGGACCAGCAGCGCATTCTGACCGCTTGCGGGCGTATCCAGTTTCATCTCGCCACCCAACTGGCGAATAACGGTAGAGGCTGTCAAAAGGGTCGTACTGACATGGGCCTCCCCCTCAGCCGCAGGGTCGGCGCAGGGGTAAAGGTAGTTCATGAACCGCTGAGACATTTGCGGACCATCGGTGGACAGGCGAAACACGACAAAGCCCGGTTCGGCGACAGCATCAATGCAGACTTGCGAGCCGCCATATTCCGCAATCGTGCGCGCCGCATTGGTCGACAGATCCAGAAGCACCCGAAACAGCGCCAACCCGTCCACCGTAAAGATCACAAGTGGGGCAACCGACACTTTGAAGTCAATCGCCACCCCGGAATTTTTCTGACTGTCCCGCGTGAAATCAACGATGTTGTCCAACAACTGCCGCGTGTCGTCACAGTTGTGAAGACGCGGCAAGGCAGGGTCGGTCGAAGGCTGTAACTCCGAACGGCAGATCGCATTCACACGCTGAATGGCGCGGGTGATGCGGTCAGCCTGTCGCTGGACATGCTCGTCCTTGTGCTGGCCCAAAAGCTCGGCGGCAAGGCCGGCGCGCGTCATCAGTCCTTTTATGTCATGGGCGATGCCACGCATCTTCAGGTGATCAAAGGACATGGTGGTCTCCTAGTGTTGGCGCATGAACCTGGGTCCAGTGCGAGTGAGTGGTGACTGCCGGGTATGTCTTCAAGCTAGCGTGAGTCGGGCGATGCGTTATTCCGCTGTCTTGCTGAATCATTTGGATCGCGTGCGGTCGGGTTCAGGCACCTACCAACTTTTCGAAAAACACGGATCGACTAGAATATCGGGATGCCAAAACCCTCTAGTTAACGGATCATGGACAACAATATTGGCGCTCAAAATGCGTGAACGTGATCACACACAACAGACCGGATTTCGCCATGCAGGCGAAGGATATACCATCATTGTGCGCAAGCCAGGGGCGCAACACATCACTGTCCCCGAAGGTGTGCAGTTTCTGGATATCTACCTTGGCCGGTCGGTTGCGCGCTACGAGATCTCGGTACGGCCAGAGGCCGGCACTTCGGCCCCTCCATCGACTATCGTATTCTTGCCCGCTGGCCAAGAATACGAAATTTCTGCGTCTCGGTCGGGGTGGAGCGTCCAGATGTGTTTCGAAACAGATCGTTTACGAGACGCGCTCTCTCATCTGTTGGGGGTTCCCAAGTCATCTCTTGATCCAGACGTGATGCGGGCAATTTGTCATGAAGAGGACCCGGTTCTTGTCGGCATCGCCCAGACCTTGGCAGGTGTGTGGAGCGCGGACATAGCCCTGCCGGACACGCTACAACTCGACGCGGTGGCCCGGCTCTTTATCATGGGTGTCGCATTGCGGTTCGCACTCCACAGCCGCCCGCGCCTGCCTGTCGATTCAGCATCACCCCGAATTCAGCCCGTCTTGGATCACATCGAAGCCAATTTGGCCGATCCTCTCAGTCTCGACAGCCTAGCCTCGATCGCTGGTGTGAGCCCGTACCACTTTGCACGCCTGTTTCGCCGCTACATGGGGCGCAGCCCGCACAAATATATCATCGAACGCCGTGTCGCGCGGGCCCGACGCAAGCTGAACCAGTCGGACGATCCTATCGCCCTGATCGCGCATGATTGCGGTTTTAGTTCGCAAAGTCACATGACGGATGCGTTCGGCAAAGTGATAGGGGTGACGCCCGGCGTCATCAGAAAAGGTGCTCTCTAGGTTTGGGCGGTCTCGGCAGACGGCCTGCGAGGTCATCAATGGGATTTAGGGCGCGACAATCGCCCTTGCCATGTTTGTACTGTGGCGATGATTGCAAAGAGCGCGAAAATCGCTGCGTCTACCCTAAGGCAAAGAAGAAGATTTGACCCCTATCCTTCGGATGGCTTTTCTCAAGCATGGATCAATAAGCTATTCATCCCGATAGTTTTGGCGACCCCGGCAGGATTCGAACCTGCAACCTGCCCCTTAGGAGGGAACCGTTCATAGCGCTATTCCTTCTTTGATTTCTTTCTCTTGGTGGTTTGTACAGTGTCTGGCTGTACGTGGTTTGTACGAAAACGAGCCCTGACATCGGCCTCGTCCGTCTCCGCATGGGCATAGATGCGCATGGGTAAATTGGGGTCAGACCAGCGCCCGGCCTTTGCTGCCGTGACCGGATCAACACCTTGGCGCACGACCAGTTCCGTGAAGAACCCGTGCCGTCCTGCGGGGTGGGCAGAGAGGTACGGGATGTCTGCGCTCTTACAGATCGTCTTCCATCGCGTGTTGTACCCCGTCGAACTTCCGTAGCCGAAAACACGCGGCTTCATGAACTTGCCGGTCTTGCGGTTCTTGGGACGCTTTGGTGGCAATGCTAGGAGCTCGTCCATCATCTGAGGCGAAACAGTGATCCAGCCTTCGGGATGACCCTTCTGTGCTTTGACTCTGACTTTGTTCTCGGCGGGCCGCAGATCGTCAGGCTCAATTGAGACAGCCTGATCGATCCGCGCCGCCGTCTCGAACATGAACCGGACCAAAGCGGCGTTGTAGGGATCGGCAGCTCGGCAAAACGCTTCAATCCATTCCTTGTCGGCCGGCTTGCGTTCAACCCGGCTGAGCTTCCCCCGGCGATTGTCCTGAGCGATCCGCTCAAACTTGTCGTACGGCTTCACCCGGATCAGAGGCGTGCCTTCCAGCTCGTGCGCGTTGTTGATGACCGCACTCGCTGGCGTCACGATCTCGCGCCACCAAGTGTCGGTCGATGCATTTGGTTTAAGTTTGGGGCCAAGGCCCTTCAGAAGCGCACCAGAGATCGCACCCAAAGGCATGTCGCCAATCTCTTCAACAATCGGGATCAACTGCTTCGCTGCCTTGGGGGAGGCATTGTAGAGCATGATCGCATCCGAGAACGTTTTGCTCGGTTCGTCACCAACAACATGGCGACGTATCTGAAGCTCGGTCTCGCGGTTTATCCAGTCCCGTGCACCCGCTTCTGTAGATGCCTTAGTGCTTCTCCGGTATGGGCCTGCGATTGGCCTGCCGTTGTACTCGACCCAGCCCTTAGCCCAGTAGAAGCGGCCCCTCTTGTAGAATTGGAGCGGCATGCCTGGCCTCCTTCAAAAATCTTGTCGATCTGCGCGGGCGTGATCAGCATGGTCCGCCCAAGGCGGTAGAACGCCCCTGTGTCGTTGGCCCGTTCGCGCAGCGTTCGCTCTGAAATATCGATCCCCATGCCGGACATAACCTCGACCCATTGGGCTGGTGTCTTGCCAAGCCCCAGGATTTGCGAGCTGTCTGATTTGTCGGTCTCTGCCATTTCAGTCATCCTTGTCCACCTGAGTTGAAACGTGCGTACGCATGGAATCGCTTGTTTGGTACCTTCTGACGTGCTCAGATGGATTCAAACGGAATTATGCGTCATTTTGTGCGATGTTTATACAAAATTGCGCTTTCGTCAATTGGGAAGTCAGAATGACGCAAAATGATGCTGACATGTTCGCAGAAGTGGGTGCCCGCCTGGCCATCTCACGCAGCGAAATAGGCGTTTCACAGGCTGCGATGGCAGAGGCGATCGGCGTCTCACATCGGGCCTATCACAGCTATGAGAAGGGTAAACGCGGCATTCCAGTCGAGGCGCTGATCAAGATGCACGGGCGATACGAAGTCGATGTTGCTTGGTTGCTGCTAGGCACACGGTCGATCCGTGTCGGTCACGATTTTGAGGCTTTGAAAAGGATCGAAACCTCACTCGATCAGTACCTAGAAAGTGCTGGCATCAAAATCAAAAGCGAAAAACGTGGGGCCATCGTCGCGCGGTGGTACCAGTCGCGGATCGAGGGGCGGGAAGTAACGGATGATGACGTTCACACTTGGATCGAACTCGTAAGGGAGTAGGCAAATGCAAGAACCAAGCAAGAAATGGAAACTGATCCGCAGGGCTACCTTGGAGCACGCGTTCACAAAGTTTGAGAAACCACTGGAACAACTTCTTATTTTTCTCTTGATCTGCAGCTCGATATACTTGAGCGGCTTTATCAGTCTCGCGATCGGCGAACAAATCCAAGCTTTCAACCTACTTTCTGGATTTGCTGTAAGTGCGGTTGCGATCTCCGGGTTACTCGTTCCGTTCGTTCTAGTCTCTGCAATGACATTATTCCTTGCAATGAGAAACCTTAGAAACTTGCTTGAAGAATGAGCGCTAGAAGTATCAACTGGCTTGAAATATTGTTGAATTGGGATTGTTAAATTGTTGTCGTGCCAATGAGCTTTTCAATTCGGAAGGTCGATGCATCCCCTTATGCCGCCTCCCTAATCGAAGGGCATAGAGACTTCGGATACAGTCTCGAGACGGCTTTGGCCGATATCGTAGACAATGCAATCACCGCCAAAGCGAAGGACGTCAGCCTTACTGCTGAAACCGCTTCTGACGAACCATGGATCGCCATAGCTGATGATGGCACTGGGATGACGGAAGTCGAACTCATTGAGGCCATGCGTTTGGGTTCCAAGAATCCGACACATGAACGAAGCGCAGAGGATTTGGGTCGTTTTGGCCTAGGACTTAAGAGCGCGAGCTTTTCACAGTGCCGAAGCCTCACCGTTCTGACACGAAAAAACGGTTCAATCGCTTGCGCTCGATGGAACCTTGATAGGATTTCGAAGAGAAACGATTGGAGTTTGGAGCTAATCGACGATACTTCGTCGCTGCTTGGGCGGGAATTGTTGCCTGAAACAGGAACAGTCGTAATTTGGGAGAACCTAGATCGTTTGAACGGCGGCTACACCCATGACCTTGTCAAGCGAGCCGAACATATAAATTCCGAACTGTCTCAAGCAGAAAGGCATTTATGTTTGGTCTTTCATCGCTTTATTGAAGGGACCAATCCCAGCTTAACATTGAGCCTGAATGGTCGGCGCTTGAAGCCGATTGACCCAATGGCCTCATCACATTCTGCAACTCAAAGAGACCCTGAGGAGGTTCTCCGGCTTCGACAGGGCGACGTCCTGATCAGATGCCACACCCTCCCGCATCACAAACGCATGAGCCGCGAAGAGTGGGAAGAAATCGGTGGTCCTGAAGGGCATCTGAAGTCGCAAGGGCTCTACGTTTATAGGGAGAAGCGTCTTATCATCGCGGGCGGATGGCTGGGTCTCGCACGTCAGACTGAGCTCACCAAGCTTTGCCGCATCGCTGTCGATATCCCGAACACGATGGACGCGGAGTGGAAGATCGACGTGAAGAAGGCGTCAGCTCAGCTACCACCGTTGGTACGTGAGCGATTGAAAAAAGTGGTTGAACGCTTTGTTGGTACGTCCAAACGCACTTACAGAAAACGCGGCCAGAAACTGGTCGATGAAACGCGTTTCCCGATCTGGAATCGTGTGCAAAAGGATGGGCAAATAGTCTTTCGCCCCAACCTAGAACACCCCGTCTTTCGAACCTATGACGAGCAGCTGCCGGAAGACCTGCGAGAGGGCTTTGAGCGCTGCTTGCGCCTAGTTGGTTCAGGCCTGCCGATCGAGACACTGCACGCTGAACTTGTCGGAAACGCGGAAGCGGTCGCTGCTGACGAAACTTCGGCAAACGACCTCGAGCAAGTGGTTTACTCCCTCTCAGTGACATTGATGGAAAATGGTGTGCCGTCCGAGGCTCTTTCGGACACACTCCAGACCAACCCATTCTTGCGAGTTCGGTGGGAAGCCGCTGGACCTATTCTCGAAAAATTCTTGAGGACACGTACTTCATGAGTGAAGCAATTGAGACAGTAAAAAACATGGTCGAAAGCGGTCTGTTCAACCAAGCGCGCAAGACCGAAGACGAACTTCGCAATATGATCCGAGGTGTCGCTGCTTTAGTTCCGCCGGGTCTTGATGAAGAAGAGATCGAGCAAATTGCGCGCGAGATCGAGCACAAGCAAGGGATAAAGGCTGGACTTGGTGCAGTGGTCGATAGCGAGGATTTCGAACCTTGGTTGGATGACGCAAAGCCGTCGATCAAACCCTACTACTGGGATCGCTACCAGAAATTGCTCCTGCAAAACGGCCTGCCAAAAGACGTGGTGATTTCTACGGACACAGTTACCGACAAGATCCTCAGTCGACTTGGCAACCCTGAGAAGCATGTGCCGTGGGACCGGCGAGGCATGGTGGTTGGGCACGTCCAAAGCGGAAAGACGGCGAACTACACGGGCCTCATCTGCAAAGCGGCAGATGCAGGCTACAGGCTGATTATCGTTATAGCCGGTATTCACAACAACCTTCGAAACCAGACTCAAGCCAGGATTGACGAGGGCTTCATCGGTCGCGATACCGGAAAGTCCCACGAAGCCAAGAAAGGCGGGGCAAAACATATCATCGGAGTTGGTCATTTCGACCCGAACAACACACCGGTCAGCCTTACCAACACACTGCGGGACTTCAATAAGGCTACTGCTTCTACCAATACCAGCGAGATCGACTCCTACAAGGTTCCTGTCGTCCTAGTCATCAAGAAACAGTCGAATACGCTCCGCAACCTGCTCCAATGGCTAAAGGACAATAGCGCTCGCGGCGACCGTGAAATGATCGATCAACCAATGCTGCTCATTGATGATGAGGCTGACAACGCTTCGATCAATACCAAGTACAACAAGGAAGAGGTCACAACCACAAATCGGCTGATCCGCGAGCTTTTGAACACGTTCCACCGGAGTTGCTATGTCGGATACACGGCAACTCCTTTCGCGAATATCTTTATCGATCCTGATCAAGACGATGAGATGCTGGCGGAAGACTTGTTTCCTAAGGACTTTATCATCGGCCTCGACGCTCCAACGAATTATTTCGGCGGCAGAAAAGTCTTTGTCGAAGGCTTGCCCGATGATGAGGATCCAACATGGTTGAGGTATATCGACGACAATGAAGACTTGCTTCCCGTCAAACACCCACAAGACTTTGAAGTAGAAGCGCTTCCGGAGTCGTTGGTGAAAGCGGTTCGCGCCTTCGTACTGACTGCAGCAATTCGTACGCTAAGAAACCAAGAGCACAAACACTGCTCAATGTTGGTGAACGCCAGCTTTCGGAACCCCATTCAATTACAGCTGCGGAACCGGCTGCACGAAGTGCTTCAAAAGATTCAGAACTCGGTCAGGGTCAACGGTTCAACTGGCAACAAGGGAGTGGCAGACCCAGAAATTGCAGCTTTAAAGCAAGTATGGGAAAGCGAATTCCGAGAGGCTCATTCCTCATGGGATGAGATTCAGGCTGCGCTGCATGAAGCCATCGCTGCTGCACAGGTCGTGCTGGTGAACTACAAGTCGAAGGATGTTTTGGAGTATCCAGATGAAGTTCGTGGCAAAGCGGGCAGAAAATTCATTGCCGTTGGCGGTTTCTCTCTATCGCGCGGGTTAACACTTGAGGGGCTGACGGTAACCTGGTTCTTACGCAACACGAAGATGTACGATACCCTCATGCAGATGGGGCGTTGGTTCGGGTATCGGACCGGATACGAAGATCTTTGTCGTATTTGGATGCCAGCCGAAGCTATTGGATGGTATGCATACATCGCGAACGCGACTGAAGAATTGCACTCAGAAATTCACGATATGGCGGTTGTGCCTACAGCAACTCCTAGGGATTTCGGTCTGGCGGTACGAAGTCATCCAGCTTCGTTGCTCGTCACAGCACGCAACAAGATGGGGTCGGGAACAAAAGTCACGACGCTGATCGGACTCTCCAACAAATTCGTCGAGACATCGAGAGTGAGCACCAGATCAGGCGATCTTTCCGCGAATATTGCTGCGGCCAAGTCTTTCCTTTTGAAGCTCCAGAGTGCGGGCGTTGAGGAGCAGCGATCGCCTTGGGGAGCGTTGTATTGCAGCGTACCAGTCCAAATCATAGACGAGTTTCTTGCCGTGTGGCGAAACGCCGAGCAGAGCGCGACGACTGACCCAGACCCGGTCAGAAAATACATCGATGCCCGAAGTGCGGACGAGCTGAAAACTTGGGACGTATTGATACCCAGCCTCACTAAAGGCAAATCGAACGAAACGTTGGGTGTGCCGATCGTGCCCGCGACGCGATATGTAGACCTGCAAGACCTGCAACATGGATTTATGTCTTTCAGTGGTAAGCGAATGCGTGTTGCGTCTCGGGGGATCGAGAAGGCAGGTGTAGACCCGGAAAGAGCTGAGGCAGCCGAGTCGCGGTATCGGGAAGAAAACGGGAAGACGGTCGGTGATCGCGTGAACTATCCGGACTCGATCTATCGTCGAGAAAGAAATCAAGGTCTTTTCATCCTCCATTTCGTCAAGGCCAAGGCCCCAGATGGCAAGGAAGATGGCAAGCATGTCGACCTAATCCCTGCTGATCCCGTTGTGGCGTGGGGCATAAGCCTTCCAGTTTCTTCTCGCGCAGCCGAACGCGTCGAGTACGTAGTGAATACGGTGCGTTATCGGGAACTGTTCGGCGAAGAAGACGATGACGAAGATCAGGAGGCACCTCTTGAAACCTCGTGATCCATGGGAACGACTCAACCCAGACGAAGCAAAGCGGGTCAATGTCGCGGGTGGTTTTGATTTTTTCTGGGTGCTGTTGGAAGCAGGCATGCCCGGTCTGATGTTGAAATTTCCAAGCGTGCCGCAACCGATACCGCGTCTGCCGAAATTGAAGAACCTTGTTGCGAGCTTCCGTCCTGTATCGGACGGATCGGCATTCGTCCTCGGCCTCAAGGAAAGAAGTCAGGTCGAGATCTTCGAGACCCTTTGCCGGGATGTGGTCGAAGCTGGAGAAGCAGGTGCGGACCGAGACGAAGCGCTCGCCCGAGCACTTCAGCGGACGCGACGCTGGTATCACCTTTTGCGCGGTGGCAAGACCAATGGGTTGTCCGTTGAAGAGCAGCGGGGACTGGTCGGCGAGCTGGCGTTTCTTCGGGAGCTTGTATCGGCGTTTGGACCAGAGACTGCAATCGAGGCTTGGACCGGCCCGACCGGCTCGGCGAAGGATTTCGAGTTGATCGGAAGCTGCGTCGAAGTGAAGGCGAGGCGGGTAGCCGCAAAGCCTTTTGTCGCCATTTCTTCAGAAGACCAATTGGCAGATGTAGAAGGCAGCCGATTGTGTTTGCGTGTGGTAAACGTTTCCTCAGCTGTCCTGCCAGAAGGTCAGAGTCTGCACGATCATGTGCGCATAACGTCAGAGATGTTCGAAGATGGCGGCGCAGCTTTCGAAGCGTGGGAAGAGGCGCTTTATTCGACCGGATATGACCCGGAGAACGGCTACGATGAGCGCCGGTGGCTTCTTGGCGCAACGACCGACTACGAAGTGCTTGATGGATTCCCCCGGATATCTGCGCCGCTTGCACCGGGTGTGGAGAACGTCCGATATTCGATAGCTCTGGATTCGTGTGAGCCGTTCAAACTCGAAGACGCTTTGGTTGACCTGATCCGAGAGGGTCTTGTTCATGAGTGAACTCGAAGGTTTTCACCACGAATTAATAGCCGATATCCAGGGCGACGCAGACGTTCTTGGTCTCGTAACAGTGGAGGCATTCTTTGAAAAGGTTGGCGAGCTGCTCACCGAAGCCGGTGAGTTGGATGGGGCACATCGCGCATATTTCGACGGAAGTGTTTCTGGTAATCCCGCACGGATTGACGGCTATGGTGGTGATCCGCGGGACGGAGACGGAGTGCTTAGCCTAATTCTCTGTGACTTCTCGATCGCGGATGAAGTCCGGCTGATCTACAAGGACCGGCTTCAAGTCCTGCTGAACACGCTTCATCGCTTTCTAAAGGCAAGCTTGAAGCGTGATTTCAGAGAGCAGCTCGAAGAAACAAGTTCCGCTTTTGGCGTCGCCGATTTGATTGCCACCACATGGAAAGACGTCGAAAAGATCAAGCTGATCATCGTTTCGAATGCAGACTCAAGGACTCAGGCCGACGCAGCCAAGGTGACAGATGTCGATGGCAAGCCGGTAACCTTGAGTGTTTGGGATCTAAAGCGCCTTAGACAGTACATGGAGCAGGGGCAGGCACGGGCCAACCTTGTTATCGATTTCGCAGAAGACTTCGGGAGCGGCATCCCGCTCCTCGCGGCATCGGGAGGTGACACCGCGCTTGAGAGCTATTTGGCAGTTATTCCCGGGAAACAACTGGCCGCTATATATGACAAATGGGGACCGCGTCTCCTCGAAGCCAATGTCCGAAGCTTTTTGCAGGCGCGCAACAAAGTAAACAAGGGCATTCGCGATACGATCCGCGATGAGCCACATATGTTTTTCTCCTACAACAATGGCCTGAGCGCAACTGCTGATGCGATCGAGGTGGAGCAATCGGATCAGGGTTTGCAGTTGGTCCGAGCAGACAACCTGCAGATTGTAAATGGCGGTCAAACTACAGCTTCGTTGCACGCGGCGAGACGGGCTTCTGCAGAAGAACTTGAGCAGGTACATGTCCAGATGAAGCTGACCATTGTGCCGCGCGAAAAATCCGAACTCGTGGTTCCGCGCATCTCGGAATACGCGAACAGCCAGAACAAGGTAAACGCAGCCGATTTCTTCGCTAACCACCCCTTCCACATTCGAACCGAAGAGCTGTCCCGCAAGGTACTGGCACGGGGAGAAGACGGGTATCGGGACACCAAATGGTTTTATGAGCGCGCGAGGGGGCAATATGCAGACGAAATTGGACGGAGAAAAAGCGCTGGACGACAAACCGCTGAAAGCAGGAAGTTCCAAGCCGAGTTCCCTCGCTCCCAGTTTCTGACAAAAACTGATCTCGCGAAGTTTGAGAATACGTGGGTCTGCTTGCCACACGTCGTGAGCTTGGGCGCACAGAAGAACTTCGCTGAGTTCGCCAAGCACATCGGCAAGCGATGGGGTTCCGAAGGAGCGGCGTTCGATGAGCTCTGGTTCAGGCGCATGATCGCAAAAACTATCATATTCCGGGCAACTGAAAAGCTGGTCTCAGGTGCGGAATGGTATGAAGGAGGATACCGCGCCAACATCGTGACATATGCCATTGCCAAGCTTGTTCACGACGCGCGCGAGCGGGACATGCAGGTCGACCTCGACGCAGTCTGGCGGTATCAGGATGTTTCACCCGATCTGAAATCGGCGCTTTTGGTAGCCGCTGCTGAAGCCCAGGATGTGATTACAAATCCCCCTGAAGGTGTGCGGAACTTCAGCGAATGGGCCAAGAAGCAGGCTTGCTGGAAGTGGCTGGAAGAACGGTCCCTGAGCTATCCTGACGGCCTTGACCGCGTATTGATCTCTGAGGAACTTGCCAATGATCGAGCTCGTGAGGCACGGGCGGACAAGGCTGTCGAAGACAGTGTAGAGGCGGAACTCGAAGTGCACAGGCTAGGCGCGGCGTTCTGGGCAGAAGCGCGCAACTGGGCACGTGAACGTGGGCTTCTGTCTCCACGAGAAAATGGCGTCCTCGAAACCTGCGCAGCGTTCCCGAGCAAGATGCCGTCAGACAAGCAGTGTGCGATTGCGATGGGTGCACTCAAGAAACTTCAGGATGAAGGCTTTTCATCTGGCGTGAGCGCTGATGCGACCTGACGCGAACAGAAGGCTGCACAAGTTCAGTGGTCCAACCGAGTACACTCTCCAGAATCTGGAAAACGGGATGATTTTTTGTCAGCACCACTCGGCCTACAATGATCCATTCGAATTTTGGAGCAACATCTACGAGGGCATTCCCGATCCAAAGGTTGAACCGGAAAGATTCCTAGCTGCCGCGAAAGCTTGGGGATTTCATGCTAACTCAGTCGAAGACCTGATGGCTGACGATATTTTCTCCGAAAATGTGGAAGAGTACTTTGATGAGTGCCAGCACTATGCGCCTCCGTTTGTCGCGATGCGGGTAGGAATGCGTATTGCTTGTTTCGGCTCCGAGCAAGACAACTTGCTGATGTGGTCTCACTACGCTGATGGTCTTCGCGGATTTTGCATTGTATTCGACGAGGACCTGATCGCTAATGCCGAGCCCAAGGGATATCTGCTCGATGTCGCCTATGTTGATGCGCCGCCCGTAGTAGACAGCATGGTCTACGGAATAGCGTGGGATCAAGATTGGTATAGTCACACCGCAATAGAAGAAACAAAAGTGATGATTGAATATCAAGGTATGGAAGAGAGGCGTGCAGACATCCCCATGTATGAGGAATCCGGCGCTGAAGCAGTCAGAATGATGCATGATATCTGGCGGCACGCCTTCGGCACCAAGCCAGCCGAATGGAGCTACGAGCGCGAAAGACGTTTGTTGGTGCAGTCTGACCGTGAGGACGAATTGCCGATCCTGCGCAAATACCCTGTCGAAGCTATCAAAGAGGTCGTTGTGGGCGAGAGGATGCCACCCGATTACCGACGCCACCTCGAAGCTGTGCTGTCGAAAAACTATGGAAATATTCCAATCGCCACCGCGCGACGTTCAACGTAAGCGGTGCGCGGTTCACACCGGTTTGATGTAGTTCCAGGGCAGCAGCTGGTTGATATCGGTCTGTTTGTGCCCGTCTGCGATGGCTATCAGGACGTCGGATAAATAGCCGTGAGGCTCGATCCCGTTGAGTTTGCAGGTCTCGATCAGTGACGCGATGACGGCCCAGTTTTGTGCGCCGGCATCGTGTCCTGCGAAGAGCGCGTTCTTGCGGTTGAGGGCGATGGGGCGGATCGTCCGCTCGACGGGGTTGTTGTCGAGTTCGATGCGACCGTCGTCGAGGAACAGGCTCAACCTGTCCCAGTATTTGGCGATGTATTTCAGGGCCTCTCCGGTTGGGGATTTGGCCGAGATGCGGGCGCGGTTCTGGGCGAGCCAGAGCTCGAAGGCGTCGATGATGGGTTTTGAGCGGTCCTGTCGTGCAGCGAGCCGTTGGTCGGCAGACATGCCGCGCAGGTCTTTTTCGATACGGTACAGTGCCTGG
>NZ_CANLVZ010000009.1 GCF_947494755.1 uncultured Tateyamaria sp. | reverse complement strand
CTGGGCTGGAAAAGCCCTGTCGCTTTCGAACGGAAAGTGGCCTAAACGAGCACTTGGGGCGGCACAAAAACGGGACAGGTCCACATACATCCGCTTCAGGCGCTTATTCTCAGCCTCCATTGCCTTCATCTGCGACACCATCGAGGCATCCATGCCCCCATACTTCGCACGCCACTTGTAAAAACTCGCGCTGCTCATCCCATGCTCGCGGCACAGCTCGGAAACCGGCACGCCGCTCTCCGCCTGCTTCAAAATCCCCATGATCTGCCCGTCGCTGAATCGTCCGTTCTTCATCAAAAATCTCCTCAGATATCTTGCCGAGAAAATTCTACTTCTGAACACCATTAAATTTCGGGGGGATTACCGCGGCACTCGTCATCCATTGGCTATGAGGCCTGAGCCTAAGCCGCTGTTCCACCCATCACCCTTCTCGAAACGCTCTCGCAAAATAGTCTGACATGGGTTTCACGAGGTATTGGACGGGGGAGCGGTCCTCTGTTCGGATAAAGGCCTCTACTGGCATGCCGGGCAACAGCGTTTGATTGGCACCCAGTTTGTCAACTTCACCTTTGGCAAGAACGATTTCCACCCGGTAGTATGTCGATCCAATAGCTTCGTCCTCGAAAGCATCCGCCGAGACGAGAGCGACCTCGCCTTTCAACTCCGGCGTTGTGCGCTGATCCAAGGCGGGGAACCTTAAATTCACTGGTTGCCCGACAACCAATTGGTCGATGTCTGTCGGCTCAACACGTGCGGCAATCACCAAAGGCCGGTCTTGCGGGATAAGGAAGAGAACCGGTTGCGCACTGCCAACGACGGATCGCATCGTTTTGACCTGCATATCGTAGACCAGCCCTGACACCGGGGCACGGATTTCCATTTGCGCAATGTCAGAAATCAGCGCGAGCCTTTCTTCGGTGAGTTCCAGTTCCGACACGCGCAAGTCGCGCAGTTGAGTTATCGCCTCCTCACGTTTTCCAGACGTGACGCCGAGGACCTGCATTGCAATCTCGGTGATGCGCTGGTTGGCTTGCGCTTTGGACGCCGACAATTCACCAATGCGACCCTCAAGTGATGCCGCCTCTCTTTGCAGGGCGAGCACCGCAGAGGTTTGGGTCAAACCGCGCTCAAGAAGCGTTTCTTGTGCGGTCAGTTCAGACCGTATGAGCTCGAGTTGGCGCACAACCGAGCGTTCCTGCGCCTGGATGCCCAACACTTGGTTTTCGGTCTGGGCACTGCGTTCGCTGAGCTGGGCAATTTGCTGCGCGACAGTTTCGTTGCGAGCCCGAAACAAGTTGATCTGACCTGCCATCAAGTCGTCCGTCTCGGGGCCGCTGAACGTGTCACTCTGCAATATAGGGTCAAACGCAATTTGATCCTGCCCATCTCGTTCCGCTTCAAGACGGCCGCGCCGGGCGAGAGTTTCCGCCAGTTGCCCATTGATGATCGCAAGGCGGGACAGCATCTGTTGAGTGTCGAGCTGGATGAGCACATCGCCAGCCTCTACCAGATCACCTTCCTGGACCGCGATCTTGGTGACCACGCCACCGATGGGATGCTGGACAATCTGGCGGTTCTGATCGACTTCGACCTTGCCCGGAGCAATCACTGCACCTGCAATTTCTGCACGTGCGCCCCAAAGCCCGAAGCCGCCCATAAGGACGATCACCGCAGCAAACCCAAACGCCAATGGCCAGAATGCGGACCAACGCGGTTCGTTCATGTCACGCCCCCATCTCGGGTCGATGCAAGTCGTATCTGTCTATGGTTCTTCACCATCGTTTCCAGCACCTTGTCCTTGGGGCCAAAGTTCACCGCTTTGCCGTTTTCCAGGACCAGCAACAGATCGCATTCCTGAATGGCGGCGGGTCGATGCGCCATGATGATGACAGATCGCTGATCGGCCTTGGCCTCGCGGATTGCCGTGTTCAAGGCCTGACTGCCTACATTGTCGAGATTGGAGTTAGGTTCATCCAAAATCAGGATGACAGGATCGCCATAAAGGGCGCGCGCCAAACCAATGCGCTGAATCTGCCCACCCGACAGGCGTTGCTGCGACACGTCAATCTGCGTGTCGTAGCCGTCCGGCAGGGCGAGGATCATCTCATGCGCGTTTGCCTTTTTGGCGGCCGCAACCACCACTGCGGCGTCTGGGTTCGCCGACAACCTCGCAATATTCTGCCCAACAGTGCCGTCAAACAGGTGCACCCGCTGCGGCAGATACCCGATCAACGTACCCAACACGTCGGGGGCGTATTGATCAAGCGAAGCGGCGTCCAGGCGGACCGACCCTCTTGCCGGTGCCCAGACCCCCGTCAGACACCGCGCGAGCGTTGATTTTCCAGATCCCGACGGGCCAATGACCCCCATCGCGTATCCGGGGGGGAGGTCAAATCCAACGTTGGCAAGGGCAGGTTTGCTCTCTCCAGGTGGGACTGCAATCAGCGACTTTACCACCAGCCTGGCCTTAGGTTTTGGCAGATCTGTATGTGGGCGTTCTGGTGGGACTGCGCTAAGCAATGCCGCCAGCGCGTGCCAACCCGATTGGGCACGCTGCACCAATTGCCACTGCCCAAGCATGAGTTCGATCGGGGCCAAAGCCCGTCCAAGCATTATTGATCCTGCGATCATGGCCCCCGCCGTCATCTCGTTTTGCAAAACGAGATAGGCCCCAAGCCCAAGCATCGCACTTTGCAGGAGCAGGCGAACAGTTTTGGTAAGCGAAGTAAATCCGCCCCCGACATCCGTCGTTTTGATTTGTTCGGCCAGCGACGCTCGCCGTGCATGTTGCCACTGCCGCAGGGCCGCAGTTCGCATACCCATCGCCTGAATCATCTCGGCGTCTGTCCTGAATTGATCTGAAGCCCGCGTAGCAGCTTGAGCCGCCTGAGCTGATTTCAGTTGAGGGCGTTTTGAGAGCAACTGATTGGCGAGTGTTATGGCGATCAAAAAGACGCTGCCCGCAACCGCCAACCACCCCAACAACGGATGAAACAGAAAAATTCCGGCAATGAAAATTGGAGTCCAAGGCAGATCAAAGAACGCCATCAACAAAGGTGACGTCAGCAGCCGTTGAATGGCTTCCAGATCCATCAGACCGGACTGGGTGCGGGCATCCGGCGCAGTGGCAGATTTACGCAGGACCACATCAAAGACACGCTCGTCCAGCGCGGATTGGAACCGAGCACCCACACGCGCCATGACGCGACCACGGGTGTAGTCCAGTATCCCCATGACACCATATAGAAAGATCACCAATATTGACAAAGCGACGAGGGTTTCTTCACTGCCGCTTCCCAACACCCGATCATAGACCTGCAGCATGTACAGTGGTCCGGTGAGCATTAATATATTGGCAAAGGCGCTGAAAATGCCGACGGACCAATACAGTTGGCGCGATGCCCGTCTTGCAACGCGAAGCTCATGATAACCTGTCATTGAATAACCAGCACCACTAAGACCTGAAGTCGACGACCGTTTCGGCTCTCAGCTTGATCCATCCAATCGCTACCTTGTTAATGCTTGTGACGTCAGCCCGAGCATTCCCCTAGTACGCAGAGAGTTCGTGCCGATTGTTTGATGGCGCTATGCTGCAATGCGGTCTATCAAAATTTTCTCCGAAATTTTTGATATCGCCGGATTGATGCCCAATTCCCGATTCACTTCCGCGATCAAAACTTATGATCGCCATGCTACTGCTCTGACGGAGTGCGCCGTCGTGGTGCTCCCGTGACGAATTTCTCCCATGATGCCTCCGTCAATTCAAAGGAGCAGAGCGCATCATCAAACCACAGAAGCAAACACCTAGGTGAATAGAAAATTTTCGGCATCAAATAGCTGGGACCAAGAGGTCGTGTCGTCGGTATCAACTAGGAATCGCTCATTCGTTGCGCGCACTTGCACTGTGAAATGCGTGTTCCCATCAATAACTGTTTTCCAAGCCTTCAAATCTGATATCGAATTCACATTTGGAACCTCGTCAAATTTTATGATGTCCTCACCTATGGTGAAATCTGTGATCAAATCTAATTGATCATTCCTTTTCGACCATGAGCCGCTTAGAGTGTCCCAGTCCATTAAGTCGCCAGATTTAAATTCAAATAGATCTGCGCCAGCACCACCTGTCATCGTATCTGCGCCCTGTCCTCCATTTAGATGATCGTTCTCATCTCCTCCATTTAGATAATCGTTTCCATCTCCTCCAAGAAGATGATCATCACCTGTCGAAGCGTAGAGTAAATCATTCCCAGCTCCACCATTAAGGGTATCATTACCCTGTTGACCATATAAGCGATCGTTCTCATTTCCGCCGTATTGAAGATCATTACCTCCCCAACCGTTGAGGACATCATCACCTTCATCACCAAATAGGTGGTCATTGCCAAGTGCACCAGTCAGATAGTCGTTCCCCGAACCGCCATGAATTGTGTCGTGCCCATGATCGCCGTTCACGGTGTCGCTTCCGCTGCCACCCCAAATCAGGTCATCCCCTCCACCAGCTTGAACTTGGTCATCATTTAGTCCAGCAGCGATAACGTCATCACCGCCTGTGCCTTGAATGATCTCAAACACATCGTTTGCGACTGAGTCCAAATCGTCTATTCGTATCCCACCATTCGATGGAAGGTACTCACTACCATCACTTTTTTGGGGTATCACATTGATTTCCGGAACATATTTAACCGACGGCATCGTGGCAAAATCCGGCGGAGCAGTAGTGAAAAAGTGGCCTTCATGCTGTCCACTATTGGCTGCACCGTCTCCGGTAAGATCTACTCTTGCACCTTCCAGGCTATAAAAAACCCATCCTCCGTTTGTGTCGATCAATAACCATTTTTGGGGTGTGCCGCTCGGATCGTTGTAATCACCGTTCCAATCGACTATTTTCCAGGAATAGGCACCCGTACGACCCTCTCCATTTGCGAGATCATTCGCCGTAATTTCTATACCTTCAATCCGGATTTGATCTCGAGAAGGATCGAAGTCTTCAATCCTGCCAATCACGGTGCCACTTACAGAACCCAAGCTGCGAAAATCAAACACATCTTCACCCGCACCGCCTCGAACGTGGTGACCATGATACTCTTTAGGTTGATTATTCCAGGTTGGGTGATACTCTTCGCCATCTCCAAAATACATATTTATTACATCATTTCCACTGCCCGCATATACGTGTGTTTGCCGGACGCTGGCATAGTCATACGCGTGGATTACGTCATCATGGCTGGTGCCAGTTAAACCGATTTGGCCCGATGCATTGGATGGGGTTGTGATAACTGCCACGTGGTGCTCCTTATTCTTCTATGTTCCTTTGGGGGGGTCTCGAATGTTTCAAAAAGAGAAACCTTTTAACGAAGGAGTGGAGCCATAGTTGTTTATGCAGGAGAAAGCAGCCAATTGTGGCTAAATCTCGTTACCGGAACCACCCGATAGATTTCTCACGATATAACCCTACGATTGGCCGACTAAGACCACTGGGCCCCCACCCAGAACTCCAAGAGCTAGATTTGTTTTAACGTTGGCAGGGCTTCCTTTTTTTGTTCTTGGCCCTGCCAACGTTGGCTCTTGAGAGCCCTTCGAGTGATTTCTGGATATCAGATTACCAATCATTGAGTATCTCGAGATTCTCGGAAAGACTTTTGAATTTTGTGGATTTTGACCAAATGAGATCAGACTCAACCGGGGTATCAAGATAGTTCAGTTTCTGGTAGCGCGCAATTGTCGTCAGGCTACTCTGCTGGATGCCGTGTGCCTAAAAAATCGGATTGGCCGTGCTCATGCCAGTCCAGTGTTGGACTGCGTCCTGAGCGACTTTTGTGAAGTGATGTCACTGTTCCCTCAATTCTTGTGGTCTTCATTCGCAGATATCCACATGATCGCGGCCAGCGATTCTTGGGGTGACGTTCGCCCGCCAACGACAAAATTTCGTGCCTTCCGGAGTCTGCGGGTGCTGTCGCATCCGCCTGTTTAAAGGACGGCGAAACCGTAGTGAGGGTCGGTGTCACTACCTGCCGTTAACGCAAGACGCAAAGCTTCGTATTGAGGGCGGATCATTCGGCAGGAACGATTGCTGCTCTGAATGTGGGTCTCGACAATGCGGTTCATTGGTTGCCGGAATTGGAAACCTAGGCTCAGGACTCATAAGCAGTAGATGACGACGGCTGCGAGTGCGCTGGCGGACAGGAAGACCCTTGGGTGGCGCGTGGCAACCCGTTATGACCAACGCCCGAAGGTCTTCCCCTCAGCCATCGCCCTTGCGGCACTCCTCATCCATTGGCTATGAGCCCTGACGCCAGGGTTAGTCCAGACCTTCACATTCTCAAATCATATGTCGGCTTTGTCCCGCGCTTCCGACCTCAAAATTGTGGTAGATCCTGCTCCCGCAGCGATAGCTGCCTCGGTAGGATGGCAGCTGCGAACCGTCCTCGCCAGCTACATCGCGACGGGCAACCGTTGATGCTGCGCCGCCTCTGAGGTCTGCAATGAGCCCATTTCTTCCAGCTTCTGCTAGGTGCAGCAGAAGGTTTGCTTCAGTTCCTGCGCCTCGCCAGCTCTCGATAAAGCGCAGGGGGTGAAACACCGATCTGCTCAGCCACGGTGATCCATGCGCCTTTCGACGGTGCGCGATGAAGGTCCAGCCAAGCATCGAGCCGATCAGACACGCGCTTGAGACGCAGGATTTCAATGCGTGCCCGCTGCGCCTGCACCTCCTTTGCATGGCTCTCGATTAGGCTAAGGGCCGCTTCGGGGCGGTTGCGAAGTGCGGCCAAGAACTTGGCGCGAGACAGTCCGGCGACTTCGGCGTCCGAACGCGCAACTGCGTCACAGTGATAAGTTTCTGCGAACAAAGACGCCTCGGCCAACGCCATACCAGGTGTGGCGACGTGCAGCGTCAGTGGCACACCATCCCTCAGGGTGCGCTCCAAAGCGACTGCGCCGGACCGCACGAGATACATAGACCGCACTTGATCGGCCTGATGGAACACAGCTGCTCCTTTTGCGACTTTGCGGAGGCTTGCGCCGTTAAAAATATGTTTCCACTCGGACATGATAAATATCATACGGCGAATGATGCAGATCCGATAGCGTGCAATGACAACTTGAAAGGCGGCACAGCATGCGGGCAAAAAATATCCTGACAACGATGGCATTGATTGGTGGCGCGGCGATCGCGATCACGCAGACCAGCCATGCCGGACACGGTGCTGGTATGGATCATTCAGCTCACGGACACGATCAGATAGCGACTGGCGGAGTTTTGTCGGAACCCGGCCAAGGCGCTTTCGCGGCACTGTCGGAAGTCGTGCGTGTCCTCGAAGCCGATCCTGATACGGACTGGGCTACGGTTAATCTATCTGGCTTGCGGGCGCATTTGGTCGATATGGATCGAATGATCTCGGATGCGGTGGTTTCGGAAACTGACGTCCTGAACGGTATCATCGCCCTTGCCACCGGCGATACAGAGACAATCGCGACGCTTCAGCGGATGGTGCCTGCGCATGCGGCGCAGCTCGCAAAGGATGACCGCTGGACTGTGGAAACCTTGCAAATCGAAGATGGAATAGAGCTGCGCGTGACAAGCGATGATCCCGACGTTGTTGACCGGATCAAAGGCCTTGGTTTCTTCGGGCTGATGGCGAGCCAGGATCATCATCGCGAGCATCACTTGATAATGGCGCTTGGTAAAGATGCCCGCGGACATTGACGCGCTGCGACAGCAAGTAACAGACCTGCGACTTGCAAAACCACATATACCCCATGTAGGTATATCGCATGTCTTTCGTTCGTTTTCTCATATTCGCCATCTTGACGCTATCCGCATCGTTCTCCGGTGCGATGGATACGGGCCATATGCGCGAAATAGGTCATGGCCACGCTGCCGCTGAAACGACGGCGGGCGACCACCCCGCTTGTTGTCAGGACAGCACCGAACGCACCCAAACCTGTCATGCTCTGCCGGCTCTGCTTCCGGCAACAGACCAGGCAAGCTCCGCGCCAGTGGTGGTTCAGGATGTGTTCCGTACATTCGGTCTGCTTTTGGCCGGTATGGAACCATCGGGTCCTCTCAACCCGCTCCGGGCTGTGTGATGTTCGCTGTGCCTCTGCGTGGTGCAACAAAGACGAGCCATCATATCGATGCGGGCTTTGCGCCATGCTCTGAACGACAGGCGTTTATCTTACGACAGGATAGTCTCATGAACCCGATAAAGACACGTCTGGCCCTCACACATGCCGCTGCACTGACCCTTGTGCTGGCATCTTTTGGATGGGCGGGCATGGCCCAAGCCGACAGCCATTCACAGATGGCTGATCGCGGGACCATGCACGTCACAAAAAGTCCCACTTGCGGATGCTGCGGCGCTTGGGTGGCACTGGCCCGCGAAGAAGGCTATGACATTGAAGTCACCGACACCGCTGACGTAACCAGCGTTAAACTGGACGCGGAAATCCCCGCTAATATGTGGGCCTGCCATACCGCTATGATCGACGGCTATGTCGTCGAAGGCCATGTGCCGTTTGCAGCGCTTGCAAAATTGCTGGACGAGCGCCCGAGCGTCACAGGTATCGCTGTTCCCGGTATGCCCGGCGGCTCGCCCGGCATGGGAAATGACCCAACAACACGCTATGACGTGATCGCCTTTGGCGGCAATGCGAGTGCTGGCGAAGTCTTCTATCAGGCCGGTTTGTGAAACCGCTTGTATTCTTAGCTGGTGGTGGAACGGTGCTGATCGGGGCCGCTCTGTATATCTCCAGCGCAGTCGGGCAGGAGACCGACCGCACCGTCCTGCGCGATACTGATGGCGCAACCATTGTTTTGGGGGCAGACGTCTATGAGGCGAACTGTGCCACGTGCCACGGTGCTGATCTTGAAGGCCAAGCCAACTGGCGCTCTCCGGGTGAGGATGGACGGCTTCCCGCACCGCCCCATGACGAAACCGGACACACATGGCACCATGACGGGGACACGTTGTTTCGGCTGACCAAGTACGGCACCGGCGCGTTGATCGGCAATCCCGATTACGCCTCTAACATGCCGATCTACGAGGGCGTTCTGAGCGATGAAGAGATCATCGCCGTTCTCAGTTACATCAAATCGACCTGGCCGGAGGAAATCCGTGCTCGACATGACGAAATGGAAAACAGACAATGAGACAAAGTGTTCTTGCAATACTTGCGCTGATCGTAACCGCGACCGGTGCCTGGGCGCACTCCAAGGCTGAAGAGACTACCCCGGCAAATGAAACGATAGTGACATCGGTTGAAGCCATTGAAATGCGCTTTGATGATCCGATGCGTGTGACTGCAATCACGCTGACCGGACCGATTGGCGACGTGAGTATCGAGCGGGAAACCGGCATGGATGCCGTGACCGAGTTTCGGGCACTTCCGGCAGCCGAATTGCCAGACGGGGCCTATACGGTTGATTGGCGTGGCCTGTCGGCAGACGGGCATCCCATGCAGGGCACCTTCGTCTTTACAATAGCAGACTAATCCACGTGGAGGGTCTGGCACCAATCGACGGATGGGCCATTGCGTCGATTGGTGCGAAAGCTGCGGGCTATGGTGCGGCGCTTCTTGCTATGGGCGGCCCACTGTTTGTCTTGGCTTTTCCAAGTGCATCCGCCGATGTGCGGCAACTGGCCCGCAAAGTCGCCGCAATCGCCGCTTTGATAGGGATCTCGGTGCTGGCACTGCGGTTTGGCATCCGGGCCGCCCGTATATCTGGGATGGGTTTGCCGGGAGCCGTCGATCCGATGATGCTTGGTTTTGTTTGGGACAGCCCCCTTGGGGTGGCAGCGATCTGGCGCGTCGCAGGTGGGGTGCTGGTCGTGGCGGTCTTGATAAGAGGAGTGGTCGGCCTCGGGGCAGGATTGATCGGGGCGCTCTTGATTGCGGTGTCCTACACATCCGTCGGCCATTCTCTTGGTGATCCCCGCTGGCTGCTCGCGTTGTTATTGACGGTTCACCTGCTGGCTGCGGCGTTCTGGATCGGCGCACTGGCCCCTCTGCGTCATGCTGCCGGACAGCCAGCAGGGGCAGTGCTGCTTCATCGCTTTGGAAACGTTGCCAGTGTCATGGTTGCTCTCCTTGTCATCGTCGGTCTGATCTTTGCGTGGCTCATGACCGGGTCGCTCTCTGCGTTGATTTCGACAGCTTACGGTTGGGCGCTGCTCGCTAAGCTCGGCGTCGTGGCAGGCTTGATGACCCTTGCCGCGGTCAACAAATGGCAGTTGGTTCCCGCGCTCGCCTCCGGCGAACCGACTGCCGCGCCACGCCTGCGCCGCTCAATTCAAATCGAGGCCGTCGCCGTGCTGTTGATCCTCATTGTGACGGCAACGCTCACTTCAATCACCACGCCTCCGGTGAACCTGTGAAAAGGAAACTCTCGTGATCTCCTTATCCCGACGATCAATTCTCAAAGCGGCTGCTGCGCTTGGCGGCGCAACCCTATTGTCCAGACCCTCTTTGGCCGATGGGAGCTTGCCAATCCTGCGGGCGGCACCTTCATCTGCGCAACTTGCCCCTGCCGGATATCCTTCTACTCCTGTCTGGGCCTACGCCACCGAAGGCGCAGGCACGGTTCCCGGCCCGGAAATTCGCTTACGAGCCGGGGAGCGGATCAGGCATCGGCTGATAAATGATTTACCGCAACCGACCGCCGTGCACTGGCATGGCATCCGCATCGAAAATGCCATGGATGGCGCGGCACCGCTGACACAAGCCCCGGTGCCGCCCGGCGAAACGTTCGACTATGACTTCGTCGCCCCCGATCCCGGCACATATTGGTATCACTCTCACAACCGCAGCACGGAACAGGTGGCGCGTGGCCTCGCAGGTGTATTGATTGTAGAGGATCGCGAACTTTGGCTGGGCGAACCAGGTGCTGCAACGCGCGAGCTGGTACTTGTTCTTGATGATTGGCTGCTAGATAGCGACGCCCGCATTGTCGAGGACAGATGGGACGACTTGCACGCCGCGTCGCATGGTGGGCGTATGGGAAACACGGTCACGGTGAACGGCGCAGCCTATCCTGAACTGGACATTCAACCCGGCGAGCGCGTGCGGTTGCGGATCATCAACGCGGCCACGGACCGGATCATGTCGCTGTCCTTGCCACACCTATCGGCACGACTGATTGCGTTGGACGGCTACCCAGTCATGCCACGCGGAACTGACACGCTTGTCCTTGGACCTGCGCAAAGGGCGGATATTGTAATCGACGGGCGTATGGACGGAGAGACCCGGGCTAGCCTGCTGCTTGATCCCGGTAACGGAGAGTGGGTGGAGATTGCCGGCTTCATCCATTCGGGTGACACTTTGCCGTCACGCGGCGCTGATGTCCGCCCTTTACCTGCGTGGGGCACACTTCCCATGCCAGACTTATCAGGCCCGCAACGCGAAACGCTGCTGATGGAAGGCGGTGCCATGCGCGGGATGCGCGAAGCCCGCTTTGATGGAAAAACCATGGGATTCCGCGAACTCGCTGCTAACGGAATGGTCTGGGCGTTTAACGGTGCAGCGAACGACATGAACGAGCCAATGTTCCGGGCGGCAATAGGCCGAACGGTTCATATGGAACTGACAAACAGCTCGATGTTTCCGCATGCAATCCACCTGCATGGTCACCATTTTACCGTCCTGTCAAAAAGTGGCACTGCGAATATGGAAGGCGACGTGCGAGACACTGTGCTAATCGGCGCAGATGAAACTGTCGAAATTGCCTTCGTTGCAGACAATCCGGGTGCATGGATGATCCATTGCCACATGCTGTCGCATCAGAAGTCGGGCATGATGGCTTGGTTTGAAGTCACCTGATAAATACTCTGGTGGCTGATCCCCCCTGGCATTGCCCTTGGCGGCGCTGGCCGGCCTACTTCGACGCTTTCTGCAAAAGCCCAATCAGCTCGTCAAACTTCGCCCGCTGCTCTTCAGGGTCGCCGCTCTGGATAGCTGTCTCGACACAATGCTCTGCGTGGTTTTCCAGAATGAGTTTTTCAACACCTAGGATCGCCGACCGGATCGCAGCCGTTTGCGCCAGAATTTCCATGCAGTAGCGGTCGGCCTCAACCATGCCAGCCACACCCCGAACCTGCCCTTCCAGCCGTGAAAGCCGGTCCAGTGTCTTGTCTTTATTCGCTTTCACGCCGGCAATCCTCGTTGTTTGGAGCCTTGGGCTGCCAGTCTGGCAATATACCCCATATAGGTATATTGGAAGTACAGACAATGGACATACGACGGCACTAGAACGGATTCAATGAATACGCATCACGGTAGCCTTGTAGCCCCCGAACAAAACTCAGAGACGAAGGAGACCCACAATGCCCAAGGACACACGCGACGTCGCTGATGTGACGACCGATCCCGCCGCCGCTGCAACCGGAAACACAGCCGTTCTGTATCGTATGGCACTGCCGAACCATCTGTGCCCGGCGGGACAGAAAGCACGCTGGCTTTTGGAGCGTCAGGGATTTGAGGTCGATGACCGCCTGTTCCGAGAGCGATCAGAGGTTGACGCATTCAAGGAGGCGCATGATGTGCCCACCACCCCACAGGTCTGGATCAAAGGCGAGCGGGTCGGTGGCTATGACGCTCTGCGTCAACAACTGACCGACTACGATCCCGACGCGACTACCTACCAGCCGGTGATCTATCTCTTTGCGGTTGCCGCTGCGACGGCACTTGCGCTATCCATCGGGTTTCTCGGCGCAATCACATGGCAGACGCTCGGTTGGTTCATCTCCGTGTCGATGATCTTGCTGGGGATGCAGAAGCTCCGCGACATCGAGGGCTTTACCACCATGTTCCTCAACTACGATCTCGTTGCCCGCAAATGGGTGCCATACGCTTATGTCTATCCGTGGGTTGAAACCGGCGCGGGCATTTTGATGACAGGCATGTTGCTGACATGGCTGGCTGCCCCTGCAGCACTTTTTATCTCCACCTTCGGCGCAATCAGCGTGTTCAAGGCGGTATACATCGACAAGCGAGAGCTGAAATGCGCCTGTGTAGGCGGCAACTCGAACGTGCCGCTTGGTTTCGTAAGTCTGACCGAAAACCTGATGATGATGGGCATGGCGATTGTTATGCTCCTCTTGATCGCCGTTTGAACGGAAGCAACATGCTGTGACTTCGGCGCAACCAGACGGTGGTGGTGCGCGACCTTATGGCAGCATCGTCCCGCATTGTGATCAATTCATGATCAGAGACCACCGTGATGTCGAGCGTCCTCGGTAATGGAGAGGCTAGCAGTCAGCCAAAGCATAGCGACAGTCAGGAGTCGTCCCCGTCACATCGTGCTCCTCCGACGAGGGGGTAGACCCGCACAAGCAAGTAAACTCTTGTGCCAATGCCAATGAGCGCAGTCGAGATCGCCCTGACAGACCGCATGGCCGGAAAGATGAAACTGCCTTGGGCGAGGTGAGAGCCAGCTTCGGATGCGAACGCGAGAACATGGAGCAGACGCGCTGCGACAAAGGCAGCAGCAATTGCGCCCACACAGTCACCGAAGCATCTGATAGCTCCAAGAATGCTAGCGCCAGAAGGAAAATAGGGGCGTTTTCCGCAAGATTTCCATGGCACCTGATCTTCCGCTCAAGTGAAGTGGCACCGCCGCTTCCTGCTCCAACTTTGACGCCGCCACGATGGGCTCCGACCGTAATCATTAGGACTTGCTGAACGATGAGAAGGATAGCAGGTCACACGGCCCGACATAAGATCCAAAAGCACATATGAATGCCAGGCAATTCGCACAGGTGTCTACGAACTAGTCCGACCGATCCACGCTAGATCTGGCTACGTAGCTTACCGACGACCGAAAGATCAGGAAACGGTCAGTTCACATCTCATTCGATTGCGCAGTTGCAGCGAATGTCTCCTTCGATGGATCGCACCGCAGCAACGACGTACTATGGTTAATGGCAGGGACGGGCCGCACCTGTCATGGCCAACCCTAAATCCTTAGGTTATGGGCTAATCCGGACCTGCTTCGCCGACTACGGCCCGCCCCGCGTTGCCATGACGGTGCCGTGCTTAATCGGTCGTACGATGTGCCCGGCAGACTTCAAATGCGGGTGGACCAGCTCAATTTTTTGACTGACGGTCCGCGGCATCTCAACGCCAGATGTTTTTTCAGTGCGCTGCTGAGCCCTTGCAGCCGGGTGAATCCATACTCAAACTCGTGCTCCGGGTCGGATACATATGCCGCCGTGGATCTGACCGGTTCATGCAGCTACGTGGACAACACCGATACGTTTCTTCTGGACCTCGAAACGATGGTCTGAGCCGTTAATTGTAGGATGACGGCAAGCACAACTTTTTGGTGTTGAGAAACCGACCGACCGGATATCTACAATACTGAGAAGATGGCTGCGTTCTGCATGGGGCAAGGATTGATAGAGGCGCTTGGTGCGGTGAACCAATGAAATGACCCGATGCTGCTGTTCGCTGTCGTAGTCGAGCAGGGATTGTGCTTAAATTTGCAATCCACCTTGCCATGGACGCATCGAACATGGTCAGCGGCTTCTTGATGAACGGTTACCTGACAAGCTGTCACAGCTGGCCCGCAGCGCGAACAGGAACGACTCAAAGGTAGCCATAGCGGTTTAGCATCCAGCCCGCGCGGCGCTGGACCTGCAATCGATCCCTTTCGGGCATTTTTGTCTCCCACGACGCGTCGCGCGAAATGCGAAGTGCACCGCCCATACGGATGCGGCTTCCTGCAACCTGGTGGTCCGCCACAATCTCAGCAAGATCTGGGGTATCTGAGGCCGCAGGCGATACGCCAATCATCGCCAGAACCGGTTGCAACGCGGCGACAGGATCGGCTGTGAAGTCTTCATAGCGCAGGCGGGTTGATCGTTTCTTGCCAAGGCGCGAGGCCGCAAATTCCGCCAATATGTTGAACGCGATCCAACGATGCGTGGTCCGTAATGCCGGGGCTCCACCCACAGAGCGTTGCACACCTGCGCTTGGATCCACCTCAAGAGACTTCATCATCGACCACGCAACCCCACGTCCATCGCGCATCAGATGCAAAAGGGACAGATCCACGCCCGGTGTTCTCGAAAGCGCGATGGCTCGGCTTGGGGATTTTGAGGAGTCAACGATCACACGGCAGTTGGCCGTTTGCCGGATCGCTGCGAACAGGCTGCGTGTAAGCCGCGCATATTCGCGAAAGGACCTAGTCCACGTCATCGCCCCCAAAAGCTGGAGCGGATTGCGCAGTGCTTCGAAGCGTTCTGAGAGGCGCTTGTACCGCTCCATCGTCCCGGGCGGTTCTCCCTCCAGCCAGCGTTCAACGATGACGGACCACAATTCACAGTCACGCACCTGGGCGCCGCACGCACAGTATTCGTTGTTTGCCCAGACGTGACGCTGAAGGTTTCCCATTTCCCCGGCTCCGAAAACGCCCGGGAATTGCCCAAGCGCGATATCGACGACGGTTGAACCGCTGCGCCCATATCCGCCGATATAGAGTACCTGGATAGGTGCCTGCCCATCATGTTCGGCCAGGCGGCCCGGCAGAATGTCGCGACCGTCAGTCATGGCATGCCTTCCTTGCCGTCGCCGGAGGTGTTGTGCTTGGGTGTGGGTCTTGCGGCCAATTCCCGGTAAACGGCCGAGACCTTTGCAACATGTGCCTCGATTGTCAGATTGCGGGCAAATCGTGCTGCCGCCTCGGTGATCTGGCGGCGTTTTTCGGGTTCGTCCAGAACCTTCCTGATCGCGGGAACAAACGCAGCGGGGTCGATGTGGTCCACCAAATACCCGCTTTGCCCATCGATGATTGCCTCGGGATTGCCCCCATGGCGCGTGGCCACAACAGGCGTGCCAAGGTGCATCGCCTCAATCAAAGTGCGCCCAAACGGTTCGTCCAGCGCCGTGACGGCCTGAACATCTACTGCCGCCAAAAGCGGGTCCACCGGAGTGCGGTGGCCCATCAAATGCACATGACCGATCAGCCCCAGTTCTGCGATCAGCGCGCGGCATTGCGCTTCGACCTCAAGCCCGCCGACAGGCTCGGCACCAAAGACGACCCCATGGACGGCGCGATCGGGCATGGCCGTGCGTAGTTCGTGAATGACCCGAACGAAGTGGTCGGGCCGTTTGCGCGGGGTCAACGCGCCAAAATACCCGATAAGGACGGCATCCGAAGGCGCGCCGATTTCGGACAAAAGGGCATGTCGCGCGGCCTTGCGGTCGGGCAGATCGGGCGACAGACTGAATGGGCTCCTTACCACCTCGAACCGGTTTGCAACACTCCTGATGGGTCGCGAAGGGCGTGAAAACTCCGACACCGAGAGGATGCGATCGGCGAAAAGCGGTGCGATCATATTGACGCCCCGCGCATCTGGCGCTTGCCGATGATGCCAGATGAAGCGGGCACCGGCCATCTTTGCCGGTAAGGCCCAACTCGCATGCATCCCGCCGTCATTGGTATGTACGATGTCGATGCGTTCCCGCCGAAGCACGCGCACCAGTGCCGGGACAGCGCGCAGCATGTAGCCGGGAAAGGAAGCATCGCGCTGCCCGCGTTTCAAGCGACCGGCCATGACGGGCGGCTGTTCCAACCGGCGCGTCTGCAACCCGAGTTCCTCTACATGACGACCGAGTGCGCCCGGTTGTCCGTGCAGCATGACCATGGGGGAAAAGTCGCGCCGATCAAGTTGCGTTGCGAGTGTGAGTGACGAGGTGTGACTGCCGCCGATCGTGTCCCCGTCGGCATATGGGAACAACACTCTGATCTGGCTCTCTTTTCTCATCGACAGCTCCCAAGCTTTGTGCCGAGCCTACTGGCTGTAAACGCAAGCGCAAGGGATAATGGCCCCCCGGAATCGGCTTGGAATTCGACGAACCGGGTCAACATAGCGACCCAAATCAGCCTGGCGCGCCCGAGGTTCTGCGCCGCGCCCGACCACACGTCGCGCTACCGACGACCACATATCCAGTGCGCGGTGCGAATGCGTCTTTATGTTGCCCAAGCCAGTGATGACCTAAAATTTAGGCCTGACGGAGGTTTTGGAGGATCAGGTCAGGTACCGCTCGCAGGCTCGTCACAAGCTTGAGCGTCGGTGTTCCAAAGCCCACCAATATCTGCCCGATCACCATTGTTGGGATGCCAAAGAACTTGGCTGCCGATCCAGCCCCGCATAAGAGAAGCTTGCCGCCGACAATCAAACCGGCAAGGCTGATGATGACGACATGGGCGATTACGCCAGCAAGAAACATGCGGTCCTGACCCTGACGGAGTTCGAGGACTGGCTTCCTCTGGCGGTTTGTCGGGATCACAATACGCGTCATGAAGCACTCGGGCGCACCGGGATCACGCTTTTGGGGGTGCATGACTGGAGTGATGCCTTTGCGTCGTTGGTCGGACGGTGCTGCGGCAAGATGCAGGTGAGGCATGACCCGGTGAATCTACCGCTGGTCTGGCTACTCGTCGACGATGGCCGCATGATCCCGCCGCAGTATCGATATCTAGGCCACCCACGGATAACGCCAATAGGAGTCGCAGTTCAGGTATCGCTCACATAATTTGTATCCGGGATTTACACAAATATCGGACCTCAGCGCAGGAATCTCGACGAACTCGCGGTGTACACGAGGTCGGAGGCGGGATGCCGGCCGTTTTTGCGCATTCCATGAACAACCGTTTCGCGGAAAGGCCGCGTGGAAACGAGCTGGCACTTACCTGCCTAACCTAAGTTACTCGCCAACTCGAACGCGTCCGCTGTCCGGCCAAGATTTGTCATGGACTTCGCGAAATTCCCACGCGGCAATTATATTGAAATGGTACATTACTTTTAACACCCGCCAGCCATCATTTTGCTCCCAACTGCCGCAATGGTTCACCCAAAACAAAGGCGCGAAGCTTCTGTGCGATTACGCGCCTTGGTGCGTTTTAAGATCGCTGAAATATGCAGTTTCACCGTTCCGATCGAAATCGACAGCGCCTCGGCGATATCTTGGTTCGAGGCACCAGTGTGAACAAGTTGCATGATCTCCAGTTGCCGGGCAGTCAGAGAACTGCAAACGGTGGTCTGTGTCGCCTGCAGCCGTTCGATTTGCGTTGGGTGTGCCTCGACCATTGAACGGGTGGCAGAGAGAGCTCGGGTGAAGTCATCGAACCTGCGCACCACCTCCGTCACCTGGGGCGCTACGCCGTTGAGGTCGGTTCTGCCGTGGCTTTCAAGCGCGGCCACCGCCTCCGCCAGAGCGTTCAGCGGCTGCAACACATCCTGGGTTGCAATCGCGGCGAACCGGCTTTCGGAAACTTCATTGCGTCGTGCGTCGCTCAGCGCGCGCTCCAAGGCCATCAAAGCTTCGCGCCGGTCCGTGACATCAAGCGCGACGCCGTCCCAGATCACAGTGCCATCGTTCATGCGGCGCGGCTGACCCAAGGAGCGGACCCATTTGGTCCCACCAGATTGCAAAAGCACGCGAACCTCCTCATCCAGCGTCGTCAAGTGCTTCGACGAGTGTTCGAGGGCCGCCACAAAGCGCTCCCGGTCATCGGCATGGATCCATGAATGGTCAACAGCGGTCTCTGCCATGAGTGCTTGTGCATCAAGGCCGAAGGCGGCTTGAACCTCTACACTTACATAACTGTAGCGATAATCGCCGTCCGGCGTGCGTAGCCGCTGCATAGTGTGCCCCGGAAAGGCACCGCCAAGCAGGCTGGTTACATCTAGGGTTCGAGGGGGAGGTGGCTCAATCATATACCTTAAGATATATAATCTAGTGGAAATCGCAACACCTTATATAACTTTATATATCAATTGACCTGATTCTGCCCTATAGCCTCTCGTAGGTGCGGCCAGAAACGGCCGCTAGCGGGAGGATGAAACTGTGGAGAAGGTTATTATTGAAGCGCGTGTCAACGAGTTGGCAACGCGTCGAGGCAATCCGCATGTACCGTTCCTTCCGCGCGAGATCATTGCCGATGCGAAAAGCTGTTACGATGCAGGCGCATCCGTGTTTCACTACCATGGGCGCAAGGAAGACGGCGCGCCGGATCACGCGTCAGAGTTCTATCTTGAAACCAATGCTGGTATCCGCGCGCAGTCCGACATTCTGATCCACCCGACGCTCGGGTACGTGGCCAACGATGCCGACGCTCGCGAACGATTTGCCGCTGTCGAGGCCATGATGAAAACGGCCGAGACCGCGCCGGACTTCGCGCCGATGGATTGCGGCAGCGTGAATGTCGATTGGTGGAATCCCGATACCGGCACATATGACACGACCGACCTGATTTATAAGAACTCGACCGAGACGCTGATGTATTTCGCTGATCGCATCGAACGCTACGGTCTCAAACCATATCTTGTCAGTTGGAATGTCAGCTTTACCAGGCAGATTGAACAATTCTTGAAAATGGGTGTCCTGCGCGACCCCGCCTACGTCTGCTTTTGCATGACGGACGAGATCATCTTTGCCGGCCACCCGGGCACGCAAGCCGGTCTGGATGCGCATACCGCCTTCTTGCCCAAGGATTTTCAGACGGTCTGGACGGTCGTGAACTACAAGGGTGATCTGTTTCATCTGACCGAACAAATCATCCGACAGGGTGGGCACATCTCCATCGGTCTTGGAGATTACGCCTACATGGACGGCGCGCGGCACATGACCAATGCAGAGGTCATCAACAAGATCGTGGCGCAAGCCCGCAGCCTGGGGCGTGAGCCTGCGACCGTCGCAGAAACCCGCGACATTCTTCAAATGAAAAAACCGAAAATAGCGGCCTAAGCCGCAACCAAACCTTATGGGAGGAGACACAATGACACTGAAAACATTGACGATAAGCGCTGCTAGCGTTCTTGCCATGACCTGCGCGGCAGGTGCGGCAGAACTTAAGATGCAGACTTTTCTGGGCGCCAACGCCTCGACCACCAAGGCCTTCGAAGCGATGGCTGCACAGCTTAGTGAAGACACAGATGGGGCTGTAGCCATCACTGTTCTGCCGGGCGGGGCCGTTGTCGGTGCAGGTGAAACGATTGACGCCATAGAGAACGGCCTGCTGGATGGACAATACACCGCACCCAGCTATTTTGCGGGTAAGGATGCTGCCCTCGGCGTGCTGGGCGACACGCTGGCCGCCTATCCCGACAGTGCCACGCGCGACCGCTGGTTCACCGAAGGCGGCGGGCTGGAGCTCGCGCGCGCGCTCTATGCCAAATACGATCTCATGCTGGTGTGTCCGATCTATTGGCCTTCCGAACAAATTCCGTCCAAGGTCGAGATCAAGTCGGTTGCCGATCTGGACGGCATCAAGATGCGAGCGCCTGGCGGTCTTGCCTCTGACCTGCTCAGCCGCGCGGGAGCGTCGCTGGTTACCATGGGCGTCGGCGAGAGCGTGACAGCGATGGAAACAGGCGTGCTAGATGCCACTGATCTCGCGAATGTCGCGCTGAACGTCGCCTTGGGAATGCACAACCAGGCGAAATACTCGGTCCTTGCACGCCATTCCATGGCGGTAACAGAAATGTCGATCTCAATGGATGCGTGGAATGCACTTTCGGCTGAAAACCAGCAAAAGTTCGAGGACGCTTGCAATGCGATGTCGGCGGAACTTCAGGAGACATTGACTGCCGAAGATGCGGCTGCAGAAACCAAAGCGAAGGATGAACTGGGGGTGACATTTATCGCATTCGGCGAAGAGGATGCCGCCAAGTTCCGGGCGATGACAAATGAAGTCTGGGCGGATTGGGGGGCTAAATCCGCGGATGCGCAGGCCGTGGTCGACAGCCATCAAGCGTTCATGGCCAGCATTGGCCTGAATTGATACCTCACGGAAACGGGGTCGTGCCGCTGAGTGCGGCCCCGGTCGGAGCCTTTCAATGACCAGCTTGGATCGATTTGCCCTATGGTTGGGACGCATGTCAGCGTGGTGTTTCGCTGCGATCATCCTTGTGATGGTCTATGAAGTTGCGGCGCGCTATGGCTTTAACGCGCCAACCACCTGGGCACATGAGGTGTCGATCATGCTTGCATCCGTTGGCTTCGTCCTCGGCGGTGCTTTCTGTATGGCCGAAGGCACTCACATGCGCATCTCCTTTCTGGTGGACAAGCGACCCCGGTTGGCGCGGATGTCCGACGCGCTCAGTCTGCTGGCCGGAACTATCTATCTGTCGGGCCTCTGCTATGCCGCTTGGCGGATGGCTGAAAAAGCCCTTTGGCGGTTCTCCCTTTCGGGAGCCTGGGACCCCGAGCGATCCGGCAGCACGCTCAACTCCCCGTTGCCCAGTTACCTCAAGGCACTGTTGTTCGTCGGCTGCGCAGTGTTCCTGCTGCTGGTCCTGCAACGCGTAGTCGCACGGCGGGGGGCCTGATGGACATCGCAACCATGACGCTGCTGATCATTGGCGCCATGGGCTTGTTGCTGATGCTCGGCGTGCCGCTGGCCTTCGTGTCCGGTTCTATAGCGGTGGTGCTGGCCGTCACGCAATTCGGGTGGGACGCACTCTTTATCGTGGGCAGCCGTACCGTCGAATTCCTTGATAGTTTTGCCCTGATTGCGGTTCCGATGTTCGTGATTATGGCCTCGATCATGGAGAAGTCGGGGGTGGCGGGCGATCTCTACCGCGCCTTTCATGTCTGGGCCGGGGGGCTACGCGGCGGCATCGGCGTGGTGACTACGTTCGTCGCAGTTCTGCTGGGCGCGACCACCGGTATCATCGGGGGCGAGATCGTTTTGCTCGGCCTCATCGCTTTGCCGCAGATGTTGAAACTGGGTTACGACAAGAAATTGGCGATCGGCACGATCACCGCTGGCGGCAGCCTCGGCACGATGATTCCACCGTCGATCATCCTGATCTTCTACGGGCTGACGGCCGAGGTAAGCATATCCCATCTGTTTCTTGCTACGCTGGTGCCCGGACTATTACTGGCGGGCCTTTACATCGCCTACATCCTGATCCGCTGCGGGTTGAATCCGGCCTTGGGCCCGCCGTTGAGCGTCGAAGAGCGGGACATGCCGCTCACCGACAAGCTTAAGTTGTTTGGCGGTGTGGCGCTGCCGATGCTGGTGGCGGGCGGTGTGCTGGTTTCGATCTATGCAGGCTTTGCCTCGATCACTGAGAGTGCGGCGCTTGGGGCCTTTGGTGCCGGCGTTGCAGCCTGGGTGCGGGGGCGCTTTAGTTTCGAGATGCTGCGCGATGTACTGGTTCAGGCGCTCCGTACCTGCGGAATGGTATTCTGGCTTGTTTTCGGCACCAATGCCCTGATCGGCGTATACAACCTGATGGGGGGCATCGACTTTGCGCGCACGACACTGGGCGGGGTCTCGAACGAACCGGCAGTGATCCTGGCCGTGATGATCAGTGTTTTCATCCTGCTGGGGTTCTTCATCGACTGGATTGGCATACTTTTCCTGACGATGCCGGTGTTTCTGCCTGTGCTGATACAGCTTGGCTATGACCCGATCTGGTTCGGGATTGTCTTCAACCTGTCGATGCAAATCGCCTATCTGACGCCGCCCTTCGGGCCGGCCTGCTTCTATCTCAAGGGGGCCGCTCCGCCAGATGTCACCCTGCAGGACATCTTTGCGGCGCAATGGCCTTTCATCGCAATCCAGATCGTAGCGCTGATGGTTGTCATTCTTTGGCCCGGCCTGTCGCTGTGGCTGCCGCAAGTGGTTTACGGGTGATCTTCGATGGCTGACGCTTCCATTCTTGACACATTGCCCACCCCCCAAACCAACCGGTTGAACGGCGACGACCACTTGGCGCTGCTGAAACAGATGATGTTGATCCGCCAATTCGAAGTCCGCGCAAAGGAGCTGTTCCTCAAGGGCGTGATCAAGGGCACGGCCCATTCCTCTGTCGGGCAGGAGGCGATTGCAGTGGGGGCCTGCCACGCGCTCGAGCCGCGCGATTTTCTGCTGACCCACCATCGTGGCCACGGACACACCATCGCCAAGGGCGCCGATATCGGAAGGATGTATGCTGAGCTGATGGGCAAGGCCGACGGGTATTGCGGCGGTATTGGCGGGTCGATGCATATCGCCGATTTTGACCTGAACATTCTGGGTGCCAACGGGATCGTGGGCGCAGGCATGGGCCTGGGGACCGGTGCCGCGCTGGCTGCAAAGCTGCGGGGCGATGGCGCGGTGGGCATTGCCTTCTTCGGCGACGGGGCCTCGAACGAAGGGATATTTCACGAGGCGATGAACCTCTGTGCCCTGTGGAAATTGCCGCTGATCTTCTTTTGTGAAAACAATCAGTACGGGCTGACCACAGCCACGGAAAGCGTGGTCGCAGGTGCCGGCATCGCCGCGCGGGGCGATGCGTATGGCGTCCCCTACATGGTGATCGACGGCAATGCGCCCGTCGCCGTTTTTGACGCGGTTGAAAAGGCTGCGCTGCGCGCCCGCGCAGGCGAAGGCCCCACACTGATCGAAGCAATGACTTACCGTTGGGACGATCATTCAATGCGCGCAAATCTGGATGGCTACCGCAGCGCGGCAGAAGAAACGGACTGGCGCGCCCGCGATCCCATCGCGCGGCAGCGCGATCTGGTCCTTGCCGCAGGCGAAATTCGCGCAAATCAGATCGATGCCATTCAGACCGACGTTCATGCTGCCGTAGAAACCGCGATCGACTGGGCGGCGGATCTGGCGGAGCCGGACCTGGAGGCTGCGCAGCAAATGGTCAAGACCCCGGCGCAAGCGCTCGCTCGCGCCGAACCACCTCCCGGCACGCGTTCGATCACCTACAAACAGGCAATAAACGAGGCCTTCCACCTCGAAATGGCCCGTGATGAAACGGTGATCCTGATGGGTGAGGACGTAGGCGCGATTGGCGGGATCTTTGGCACGACCGCGGGCTTGCAGCAGGCTTTCGGGACAGAGCGCGTCCGCGACGCGCCGATTGCCGAAGGGGTACTTGCCAACTGCGGTGTCGGTGCCGCCCTTCAGGGCTTCCGGCCCATCATCGAAATTCAGCTGTTTGATTTTGTCACCCTGATGATGGACGCCATCGTCAATCAGGCGGCAAAAGCACGGTTCATGCTCGGGGGCAAGGCCCGCGTCCCCATTGTCTTTCGCGGGCCGCAGGGGGCGGGCATTCGTCTTGCGGCCCAGCACACGCAATCGCTCGAAATGCTCTTTGCCAATGTGCCGGGGCTAGAGGTTTACGCCCCCGCATCCGCCTATGACGCCAAGGGGCTGATGGCCGCGGCCATCCGCTCGGACAACCCGGTCGTCTTTCTGGAACACAAACTGCTCTATCTCGGATCTGAAGCCCCCGTGCCGGAAGAAGCCTACGAGATCGCTCCGGGACGCGCGCGCATTGTTAGGGAGGGAAGCGACTGCACTGTCATCGCAACGCTCGCTATGGTCGAACGGGCCGAACAGGCCGCCGAACGATTAGCGAAAAAGGGCATCGATGTCGAAGTCATCGACCCACGAACAATCAAGCCGCTTGATATGGAGACCATCCTGGCGTCCGTGCGGAAGACCAACCGCGCGGTTGTAGTGCACGAAGCCCCCCTCTTCGGTGGCTTTGGCGGGGAGATCGCAGCATCAATCATGGAGCAAGCCTTCGACTGGCTCGATGCTCCCGTGATCCGTGTCGGTGCGCCCGAAATGCCCGTTCCTTACAACGACCGGCTGGAACGGGAATACATGCCCGACGCTCGCGACATCACCGCAGCCATAGAAACAGTCTGCTACAGGAGATAACCCCATGCCCAAGCGCCAAGTCATCATCCCTGAGGGGATGGAGAACATCTACGAAACTTACCATTACGCCCCCGGCATTCTGGTGGGCGACACGCTTTATTGTTCGGGCCAAGTGGGACGCGATGCTGACCTGAACGTCGTGGAAGGGGTCGAAGCACAATATACGCAAGCCTTCGACAATATGGGAAAGATATTGGCCGCGGCCGGCGCGGATTGGGATGATGTGGTGGAACTGGAAAGCTGGTTCGCACCCGACATGGGCAATCTGAAAACCTTCATGGCGGTCAAAGATCGTTTCTTCACGAACCTCTATCCGACGTGGACCGGATTTGGCGTGCCCAGCTTTTCCATGCCCGGCATCATCGCCGAAATCAAATGCAAAGCCATTCTGGGGCTGACATCATGACCTGCGACCTCAAGGCGCTGCTTCGCTCTGATCAGACAAGCTTCGGGACATGGACCCAAATTGCCGCGCCCGAACTGGTGGACCTTATCGGGCTCAACGGTTTTGGTTTCACCATCATCGACTGCCAGCACGGGCCCTTCGGCATCGAAACCGCGGAAAATCTCGCAAGAGCGGCGGACGCCAACGGGATTGCAAGCGCAGTGCGGCTTGCTGACAACGACCCTGTACAGATCATGAAGGCGCTGGATGCAGGCATCCGTCACGTGGTCATCCCCAACCTCGAAACGGCTGAGGCCGCGCAGCAGGCAGTCGCGGCCACGCAGTTTGCGCCGCACGGTCTGCGCGGGGCTTGCCCTTGCTGCCGTTCTGGCGGGCATTTCATCCGCAACTGGACCGAATACGTTGCCATTGAGGAGGCCCGAGTGGGTGCCATTGCACTGGTGGAAACCATCAAGGGTGTTGAGAATATCGAGGAGATCGTCAGCGTGCCGGGCCTGACCGCATTGATGTGCGGGCCTTTTGATCTGTCTGTGTCGATGGGGTATGAAGGCAACTGGCGCGCGCCGGAAGTCGGCGCGGCCGTGGCTCATATGGTGGGTGCAGCCGCTGCGGCTGGTGTTCCAGTGATGATGCCTGTTTTCTCGCCCGACAAGGACGAGGCGCGACGCCTAATTGAAAATTGGCGCAGCCTCGGTGTCACCACTTTCGTAGTTGGGTCTGACAAGATCCTGATTGCGGACGCATTTTCGCGTTGGACTGAATATCTCGCAAAATAGTTGGATTTCACATAGGTCCAGAGAGGATTCAATCGCCGGCTCGCCTCTTCCGCCGCGCCCACACTGGCCAACAGCTGCTTCGAAGGTTCGTCCGTCCTGTCGCTTGACCAAAGATATGTGCGTCATGTCAACATCAAGGACAAGTTCGCGTGCCGGATCGCCCGCAAGCGTGAGCGTGAACTGCCGTCGGCCCGGATAGTTCAGGTTTTCGGACCAGCGCCGCTGCCTGTCGGCCTTTTTCCGTCTCCCCATAGCCAATTTCCAGCCACGAAGCATAGTGAAGGTACTCCCGGATTGATCCGGCAACAACGTCGCCAGGTCTTCTGAACCTTTTTCATGATCGCCTTGCCGTCTTCGATCAAGCAGCCCGGCTCCCCGTCAGCCAGACCATCAAGACTCTTCTCGATCATGAACGCCTTTGCGATATTCATCCCCGATCGGGTCAATGGCGTCCAAAGTAATGCTCCACTGCATCTGCGCCTCCATAATAATCCCTGGAGACCACGGTTATCCCGTATTCTTGCGCTCACCCCATCGTTTTGAACGGACCCTCCAGAAATTAAGGAAATAACGGCAAACCAATAACCGATTTTGCTCAGGTTTTTTTTAGGCAAGCGTCTGGAATTAACAGCACTATGACATCAAACGTCCCCACCGAAATATGCCCACCCAGAAAACTGCTTAAAACCCGCATAGGAAGAGGTCGCCAAGCGTTGTGCAGGTTTGGACATGACGCATGAGGTTCAGTAATGTGGAGGCCTCACCAACCAGAATCTGAACTGCGTGGGTAGCACCTGGATTGTTGTAGCGACGCGGTCGCGTGGACACGAAGTGGAAGGGGTCTTCTGGGTGCAATGCAAATCATTTGAGTTTAAGCATTCGTGCACCATTGCTCGGTAACATTTAGCACTAATTGTTTGGAATAGGGCACAGCCATCATGGAACCACTCAAGGGGACCGGAGACATTGAGCGGGCCTTGGATCACTGTGCCTCCGAACCTGTTCACATTCCGGGCTCGATCCAAGGTCATGGCGCGTTGGTGGCGTTCGACAATGACAGCATGCGCCTGACACATGCCAGCACCAATCTTGAAGCAGTAACAGGTCTTGTTGCCGAAGAGGTCTTAGGCGAGAGCATCAATGATGTTTTCCCGCCCGGTGTGCGGCACGACATGGTGAATAACCTGCTCCCAAGTTTTCTGAAGCAAGATACCCGGATGCTTGACCCGCTCGAGTTGAACCAAAAAATTTTACTTGCCAATGCGTCAGCCGCAGGTCCTGCGACGATCTTTGAGTTTGAATACCCAAAAAAACAGGCATCGATAACCAGCGATATTGTCAAGCAACTCGCTTTTTCGACGCAGCAACTTCAGTCAGTTGAAAGCTTCGAGGCCCTGTTCAAATTGGCCGTTCAACTGCTGCAAGTGCTCACGGGATATCAGCGGGTGATGGTCTATGAGTTCGACGCAGAGAACAACGGGACAATCCGAGCAGAGGCGCTTTCCGGCAATGCTGAGCCCTTTCTCGGCCTAAGTTTCCCGGCTTGGGATATCCCGCCGCAAGCTCGAACGATCATGAAGCGCACTCCGTTTCGCTATATCGGTGATGTGAACGCGCCCAACGTATCAGTGTTGGCAGCGAATCCGGACCTACCGCCATTGGACATGACACAGGCCCATCTCCGCGGTGTTTCCGAGGTGCATCTGGAATACCTCAGAAATATGGGGACGCGGGCATCATTGACGTTGAATGTGGTGGTGGACGACCGCTTGTGGGGCATGATTTCGTTGCATGACCCGGCTCCGCGCGTTCCTGACCCATCTGTCCGCGAGTTTTGTCGGAATTTCGTACGCTTCTTCGGACTTAAACTCTCCACAATGCTTCAAAACGACCGACTGAACCGCCTGCGTCGGGCAAGTGTGCTGCGCAAGGAATTGATGGATATCGCTGCTTCTGACGATGCAGATATTCGGCTTAGCACGCGGTTGTTGGAACAGCTCACCGACGCAATGCAGGCAGATGGTGCGCTTCTTGCCAAAGACGGATTTGTGCAAACCTGCGGGCTCGTCTCGAAAGATGCAGCAAGCGCGCTGATAGAATTTGCCAACGGGCAAACGGAGTCCATCAAATCCTCGATGCTTCAGACGGACCACCCAAATCTTGCTCTAGCACTTGGCAACAATATCGCGGGCATGCATCTGACCCCTGTACGAGCCGACAATATGGTCGCCTTTTTTCGACGCGACAGAGAACAGATGACGACGTGGGCCGGGGCTCCTCAAAAGACGATCATCGGAACGGGTGCGGATGCACGGTTGCGGCCCCGCGGATCTTTTGCCGCATATAAAGAGACCGTGCTCGGCACTTCCAACCCGTGGACGCAGGAACAAGACGAATTTGCCAGTGATGTCTGGGCGATCCTGATCAATTCGGAGCATAAAGCGCTTGTCGAAAAGACCACGCGCCAGCAAAAAATGCTCATTGGCGAGTTAAATCATCGTGTCCGGAACCTCCTGACACTGATCCGATCGTTGTCCAGACAATCGCGGGTCACGTCCAAATCCATCGATCACTACGTCGATACGCTCGAGGCGCGGATCGAAGCCGTTGCGAATGCGCATTCGTTGGCGGTTGAACAACCCCAGGCACTCGTCAGCATTCAGAGTATCTTGCGGCAAGAGGCCGACGCGCATGGCAGCGAAGGCGACCGTGTCCGGATTTCAGGGCCGGAGATTGGCCTTCAATCAGAAGTGACTCCGATCTTTGCCTTGGTCATTCATGAACTTATGACAAACGCGACCAAATATGGTGCGTTGTCCGTTCCCGGCGGTGTGGTCGAAATCGAGGTAGAGACGCAGCGTGGCGGATTGAAGCTGCAATGGACAGAGCGGGGCGGGCCAAGCGTCAATGCGCCCAAGCAGAACGGGTTTGGCTCGACATTGTTGGACAATGCCGTTCCGAACGATTTGCGCGGGACGATTGTTCGAGACTTTGCGGAAGATGGGTTTTGCTGCGTTCTGGAACTGCCAGATGCGTTGATCAGTGTCATATCCTTCCAGTCCGACACAACAGCACCTTCTGTTTCGAAAAACCTCTATTCGACCGGACAGCAATTGGACCGGGCGGATGGCGTGTGTCTTCTGGTCGAAGACAACTTTGTTGTGTCAATGGATACGATCAACGTCCTGGAGAGCTTGGGATTTGAGAATGTGCGAACCGCGAATTCCAGCCAAGATGCGCTGCAAGCCATCGAGCATAACGTTCCTGAATTCGCCGTACTGGACGTCAACCTGTCTGGAGGGGATTCATCTTTTGCGATTGCAGAACGATTGCAGGATCTTGGCGTGCCATTCATTTTTGTGACAGGGTATGGTGTCGACGGCGTTCAATCAGATCAGTTTCCGGAGGCCGTCGTGCTCAAGAAACCTCTCCGACAATCTGCGCTTAGCGAGGTTCTGGCCGACCTGTGACGGTACCTCGAATAGGGCTCGAAGCTATCCGCAACGCGCTGATGCGCGCCACGCAGGATACCGACAATGCGCTGCACAGCGACCCCATGTTTGCTTGCCTGGTGGATCCCGAGTTGATGGCGCTACAGTATAGGCGCGCTTTGTCCGTCCTCGCCGAGGTTTAACAGATCATTTGGTGGATCGTTTTGAAGTGCCTGCTTAGATCAGGTCTACGTGCTGGCGACGTGATGATGGCTTGCCGTTTCAAGCCAGTTTGCTCTGAAATTGTCTGCAGCGCAGACAATGGACGAAACGCACTTCACTGTGAGAAGTTACGCGCGTATTTTTGATGCTCTTTACGGTCTGATCAGGCAAACGCGTTGGGTTCGGAGCCCACAAGCTCTTGAGGCGCTCGCTCCGCAGAACCCCAATCGGTGAAGGGCGCAACAGCGCGATGGCGCGCCCTTCTCTGGTGGTGCCGTACCGCAGGGTTTTCCGGCCTCCGGTCCATAAACTGCACAGAGGCGGTTCTTCACTCAGCGAGAGGGCCCAAAGGAAGGGTATCTTTGAGCCTCCTCCATGTGATCAACTACTGGTAAACGATGGGCGTCAGGACCGCGACACCGTATTTGGCTAAACTGGGCTGTGAAGCAGCCGCGTCCGCAACATTGAGTCGTAGGCCACCTACGCCAGTTGAATCGACCTTCCTCCAAAGCGGTAGGAACGCTTTCAACAAGCAAATCGCCTCATGCCCCTTGCGCCTCGGCTGTTTTTCGATAGCCTTTGTCATGTAAGAAATTTTGAACCACCATGTTTTCTGAGGACTTTCGGCTGAAATTACTCATGCCAACCGGCTGCCGGCCAGCAGTCATTACCCGCCAATTCACGCATGGAACGGCATTTTTAGGGAGCATTCCATCTGCACGCTGCACGGTGCTGTTTTTTATACCATTTACATAAGCCTGCGACGGCGTCCCTTGAGTGTTATCGCGACGGGAGCACTGGTAACAAGGCAACGACAATCGGTTCGGCCGAGGTGATTAACACTATGTTTTATAAAGAAATTAGGAAATACGGACAGGTATGTGACCCGGTGGGCGATGTATCGGTCGCTCACGCACGGTCCTCAAAATGCTAGGCCTGAAAATCGTACAACACGCTGGACATGCGCTGCTGCGGGAAGCGACTGCCGACCTCGCTCGTTTACATGCGGGCGCGTACGGTCCCGTCATACACTGCAAAATCGACGCGATCCCCGGTCGTTGGGGGCACTCCGACGAGTGGAAAAAAATGCGTCCTGGTCTGGCCCGCGATGAGGCCAAAGATAAGTGGGCGGCGGTTCCTTTCGCCCATCAACATGGCTTGGAAACTGGGCTCACGGTCCAAGCCATTCCCGGCATCTCGGTGGCCGCCCCGTGATGCGTCGGCTGGCCACGTCTCAGGAAGACAAGAAAGTCGTCGGGCGCATTGCGCGAAACGTCAGTTGGATTTTCTCGTCTCAGGTCGTCACCAGCCTTGGCGGTCTCATTTCGATGGCTGCTGCCGCACGTGCCCTTGGCGCGGAAAGTGTCGCCATCGTGGCTTTGGTCGAGGCCTATATGCGCCTGGTCTCTCTCTTTGTTCATCTGGAGCCTTGGCAGGCTGTCATACGGTTTGGCAGCGAAGCACTTGAGCGCGGTGATACGCGACGCTTCCGCACGTTGATGGGGTTCTCGACGGCTGTCGATCTGGTTCTTGGGGTGGCGTCTGCACTGATTGCCTTCGCCTTGGCCGGACTGCTCGCACCATGGCTCAAACTGGAAGAGCATGTCGGACTGCTTCAGATCGCATCCCTGGCGCTTGCCGTATCACTGCGCCCCACGGGTATGGCGATGTTGCGGCTGTTTGATCGGTTCGACAAACTTGCGCGGCTTGATGCAGGCATGGCCATCGTGCGCGCGATCTCGTCCGTGCTGCTGGCGGTGATGGGCGCTGGACCCGCCGCGTTTGTCGGCATTATCGTCGTCTTCTCTGTGGCCAGCGGAGCGCTTGTGTATATTGCGGGGCGCCGCGTGATGGCCGATCAATTGGCCGACGGACCCGCTGACGGCCCGCTGCAGGCCATTCACGACAACCCCGGCTTGGTGCGGATGTTCTTTAACAGCAACGCCGCCGTGATATTGCGGCAAATGACCCAACGGCTCGATGTGATCCTGATGGCAACACTCGTCTCTCCCACAGCCGTCGGATATTACCACATCGCCAAGCGGAGCGCCTTGGCGGGCTTGCGCCTCGGCAGACCACTCGCGCAAGCGATCTACCCCGAGCTTGCGCGCTTTGCGGCGTCACGTGACGAAGGGCGGCTGTCGCGTTATGTCTACGGAGTGTCCGGCGTGTTTTTCCTGCTGATTATCGTGATCGTGACCCCTGTGTTGATCTGGATCGAGCCACTTATCGTCTATGTCTTTACCGACGACTACCGCGATGCGGCTTTGACGGTGGGGATACAGATCTGTGCCTCCGCTGTACTGCTGGCAGGGGTCGCTTTTGTTCCTGCCCTGCTAAGCACTGACGGCGATGTCGCACTGATCTTGATACGCTTGGGGGTGACGATCCTGTTCTTTGCCACGTTCTGGCCCATGACTGCGCGGTTTGGCGCTGAGGGCGCGGCGGCCACACATCTGTTGTGCAACGTGGTCTGGCTGATTACGACGGGTTTGGTTCTGCGCGCGTCATTGGCGCGCAGGGCGACGCAGACAACGTGACCATCCCGACCCTGCACATCCGGGATGGTGATCAACACTCGGCTACACCCTGGAGCATCGTGCAAGAACGATCTTGTCTAAAAGCCCGCAGGTCTGTAAGGTGTTCTGTGTTTTCATCTGGGATGTGACGCCCAGAACCTATTTAATTTCAAACGCTTCGGGCGACGTCAGAAGCATCCATTTATAGACAAGAACGCATTGCCGCACATGATGGCCGCGTCGATGCCGACAACCGAATTGGCAATATTACAGCGCAACGCGCGATCATGAATCTCGTTTCAGACTATTTTTCAGCACAGCAACTACAGATGATTTTAACACATGAAACTCAGTGATATCGATTTCCTCATCATCGGAGCCGGAAAGTCGGCTTCGACCTGGCTTCAAAATCAACTTCAGTCGGATCCGGCGGTTTATATGCCCGATCCGGAGCTTCACTTCTTTTCCCGAAACTACGAACGCGGCGTAGACTGGTATCTGTCGCAGTTCGATGATGCGGGGCAGGGCAGGATTGTCGGAGAGAAGTCGAATTCCTATCTCTACACGCCCAACGCGGCGACCCGGATCAAACAGCACCTGCCGCATGTCAAGCTCATCGCGCAACTGCGCAATCCGGTCGAGCGGGCCTATTCGAACTACTGCATGCGGTTCAGGCGGGGCGAAGTGGGGGCCGATATCGGGTCCTATCTGGAACCGTCGATCGCTGGTGAGAACCCGCTTTTGGTCTCCGGGCACTTCGCATCTGATCTGGAAGCGTTCATTAACCTTTTTGGTCGCGAGAAACTTCTGATCCTGTTCTTCGAAGGTGTCGCAGGCAATCCGAGCAAACAGATGGCGCAACTGCGCGCTCATCTCGAACTGCCGCCGCACCCGCTGGCCTCTGACGGAGCAGACAAGGTCAAGGACAAAACCGCGCCGGCCGTGCCAGCAGTATGGAGCAAGCGGCTGTCGTGGATGAAACCGATGGTGCGTCCGCTGCGCAACACCGTTGCTTTCGAGGCCGCACGGGGTGTGATCGCGCGCGAGGTCAAGTATCCGCCGCTGACGGACGATTTGCGAAATCGCCTCAACGACTACTATGCGCCGTCAATCGCCGCTCTGGAAGAGTTGAGCGGGCAGTCGCTGTCTCATTGGTACGGGCCTAAGGATCTCGCCAGCTGACAGCTGGCTCTGGGTCTCGAGAAACAATCATGCGGTGGATGGGGTGACCCCGAAATGCAATCGATGCAAAGCGGGGTGTTTGGGCTCCATCGCTGGTGTGCGCAAATCCCTAACGCCCGTCGACATTTGGTCAATCTCCACAACGCAAAGCGCCGCCCCGGATAACCGGAGCGGCGCGTTATGTCACACAGATGCTCCTGTGGCGACTAAGCGTTGTTGAGCGGCGGATTGTACGTCCGCATGACCTCAAGGGGGCGTTTTTGGGAATAGGCGACCGTCGCATCAGGGTCTGGATAGCCTACGGCCATAAACATCACCGGACGTTCGTAGCTTTCGAGGCCCAAGACCTTCTCCGCGCGCCGTTCGTGGCTCTCGATATCTGGCCAGTTGCAAATGCACGAACTCAGCCCGAGGGTTTCCAGCGCGTATGAGAACGACATCGCGGCAAGCGCGCCGTCGATGTAAATCACGTGCCGGTCTTTTTCGCTGTAGAAGGCATCCAGCGACCCAATAATCGCGACCATGACTGGAATCTGGTGTTTCCAACCGATGGTCCCACCTGGCAAAGACGCCGCCGTGGCGATCATTTCGGGGTCATCAAAGACGATGAACCTGAAGGGTTGGCGGTTGCACGCACTTGGCGACAGACTTGCGATGCCAAAGGCTTTGTCCAGCAGGTCGCGAGGCACGGGCTTTTGCTCGAACCACCGTACGGAGCGTCGCTTGATCGACAATTTCTCAAGCTGTTCGAATGACACGGGATGCTCATCAAGGTTGCGCTTGTAGGGAATACGCTCGCCGGCCTCGCCGCTGCCTGTGGGCGTCGGGCACTTGTCGAAGACTTCGCGAGCGTGATCAAGAACGGGATCAGCGGCGACGACTCTGAAATACTCGCTCAACACATCATAGGCCCAGTGAAGCGACTCCGCGGAACTCTCGGCGGAGCGCTCGGGGGCATCGACCACCTTACGATATACGTTCACCGTTTCAAGGATGTAGTCCTTGGCGAATACAGGACGCCGGGGCCGCATCGACAGGCCCTTTTCAAGCCGATGCACGTTTCGGCGCATCAGAAAGACGTTCGCGTCATCCTCTTGCAGCTCAGCGTGGTATTTTGCCAAACCGGCCAGCACGGCACGTTCCTCGCGCTGAAACTGTCGTGACAGCAAGGCGTAGTATGCCGTGGACAAGGGGCGCGCGGACGAGGCGACCCTCAGGCCACCGGTCTGTGCCGAGGTTGCCATGCGGACGGCTCTGGATTCCCGAAACATGAGGCGGGCATCGCGCAGCCGATCGACTTGGTTCTCGGATAACATATTCTTTACAAAGGTTTTCATCTCAAAAATCCTCGGTGGGTAAATCGTTTCTGGAAATTGGTACAAAGGCATGATGGCAAAAGGCCGTCATCGCAGTCGTTTTCAGCGCTCCGTACCGAAACGGAGTGCGGAAATTTGGCTCAATCGGATGGTGTTGTCTGGCCATAGATCCGGCACGCAACCCGCGCGCGCCTCGTTCGGAAAAACCGCCGTTACGATGAGTTGTCGGCCCGTCTATGCCGCAAATCTCGGGGAAACGAATCGTGGTTCCAGGCAACGCTGCGCACATACGCATCGCCGAGCGGACACTTTCGTAACCGTTAAGGATTGGCAGACCTTTGTGCAAAGCCGTCGTCATCAGATAAATCAATCATCGTAAGTATATAAAATAATACGTTTCTTATAGTACGAATGACCCGTGCAAATCAAGTGGTCTGATCAGCGCGTTGTCGCGCTTTGAGCTTCGATCCTGCGGTGACCGGGTCAGTGTTTGCGCGACATCGATCGAAATAGCGTGAACTCCATCGATGCGTTCGGGGACGCGCATCGACGGGGCTGAGGTTCGTCAGGAAGTGGATTTATGCGCGCGCAAGGCCCTGCGCCCGCATTTTGTCCCGCCTGCTTGCGCCGGATCAGGCCTTCAGGTTCAGCGCATCGATGGCGTCTTCGATAACAGACGTCGCCTGAACCCTCTCCAGGCATTTCTTGATTTTCTCGGACTCATCTTCGTGGTTGTCAGCCATGTGGTCAACTTGCTTGAGAAGCTGATCAACACCCAGTTCCCGAATGTCAAAGACGTAGTCTTGTTGTTGGAAATGCTCCGCCAGGTCTTGGTATTTGCTCGCCCATCCAAGAATGATTGCAGGAACGGCACCCCTGTATGCAAACACCACGGAATGGTACCGTGAGGCGACCACGTATTTGAAGCGTCCAATGATATCGATGAGCTCGGGGCTGGAGTACTCACCGTTGATGATGCTCACCTTGCTTCTGTCTCGCATCATGTTCAGAACTTTTTCCACAAGGTGCGTATCAGCCGTGGAAGTGTTCAGAACGTAGATTTTCTCACCGTTGTCGGTGAGTCGGTCCAGCAGTTTCGCGTAAAGGCCGAAAACCGCATCAGAGTCGCCAATCCGAAATACGTTTTCATTGATAATGAACCCGACGGAGCCCGGAGCCGGATACTCAACTTCCGAAGCCATTGAAGGCGAGGCGTAGATATCGGATGCGGTTGGAAAGAGATCTTCTCTGATCACCATATCCGACGACAATTCCACATTGGTCAGCCCCAAGGACAAAAGGCACTCATATCCTTCTTTCTCGCGGGCGTAGATCTTGGTGCAGTACGCAAGCTCTTTTTTGACGCTCTCCAAGAAAGCCGTATTGTCCCCTTCCCAGTCAAAAGGGCCAAAACTCTGAGGCATCAGGATGATCTTCTTGTTGTGACGTTTGGCCAGCCGTATCGTCTGCAAAAGCAACTCTCCGCCGCCTTTGGGCCAGCCGGACCCCAGAGTATAGCCGCTCGCATCAAAGATCGCGTCCGCCTCGCGCAGCGCCTTTTCCAATTCCGGGATTTTGCCTTTCCACTTGTCGGTCTTCTTCCAAATACCAGCCAAATTAGTCAAAAGCGGAACAAGAAAGGGGACCATACTCAATCTCTTGTTCAATACAATTCGCGTATAGTCGTCATATGGCAGCAGCTTCAGGCTGTACTTCTCGGGTGAATCGTATTTGTTCGAGAATCCATAGACTTCACAGTCTTTGAATACCTTTTTGAGGCTGAAGCAGAGCGTCAGGAACATCGCCTGAGACCCCTTATTCTTCATCTGAGTTCCTGTAACTATAAATTTTTTCATACAAATACACGGCTTACGGGAAATTGCCGCTTTTCTCCTATATCTTTAATCAATTATCGAAGCCGCTGTGGACCTCGACACGTTTTGTTAGCCTGATGACATGCTGAATGCAACGGCGTGGCATGGTTCAAAGCTTCGTTGCTTGGGATCTCGCTCGACAAAATCTCAATCCAGTTGGCCGTGTGGTTTCTGTCTGCGATGCGCTCGGCAACGTGGGATCAGGGATCGCGCTGCCTCAGAGATAGGACCTCAGAATGCTGCGCAGCCAACAAAGGTAGACGTCATGCGCAATTCCTGAAGTTGAATATCTCAAAGCGCGCGTGAGAAAACCCCGCGGCAACCTACGTTTGTACGCCATTCCAACGTCGCGAGCCAATGGACAGCGCCCATATCGGTTAAGCCCCCTTCGACTGGTCTGACAATGACCCGATTGACACTGGCCGCTGCGTTGCCTTTGACATCGGGGCGGGGCGTCCAATTCGGCAGGCTGAGGTTGGATTGATGAAAACCACATTTTTGCGCGTAAGCGAGGCGTTTGATCGGCTTGCCGAACAAATGGTCGCGGATACTGCCCGCGGCACGGGCCTGATGCTGGGCTTACGGGTTGATCGCAAATCGCGCCGCATATTCGCTCTTGCGGTGCTTCGTCTGGTGACTCCGAAGGACTCATTCCGACCGATGCTCGTCGTGATGCAAATGGCAGCGTCGGATCGGACTTTCGCCCTCTTTAGGTGCTCCCTCTCCAAGGCGCATCCCGAGAATGCGAACGGCTTTTGGGCCAACTGACATGAAAAATTGTGAATTTTCGTCAGTGGGTGGCAAAGGCCGAAGTTCGATGCGAATGGAGCATCGGTAAAGCACACTCACTGCTGTCGTCGGAGCAAAAGCAGCATCGTTCCTTTAAGCTGACCTTGGCCTCGGCATCGTGGGGCGCGACATTGACGTGACGGAAATGCAACATCCAATTCGTCTAGGGAAATTTGGTTTGTTGGAATCAACAGATGTCTCTAACCAGTGCAATCTCGATAGTCTTCAGGACCCAACTCGTAACCCAGCCAAGAAAGGGCACCACATGACTATTCATCGTATCGCCCTTCAGGGCAGATCAAAGCTTGCGCCACTAACTGGCCTCGCATGATTTTATGCACTGACCATTTGGTCAGCATATCTACATTACGACTATTGGGTACTACTCCATGGGCAATTCTGTCTTGGATGGTCGCACGCCTGCTGTTTCCAGCGGTGGCACCATCACGAAATTCTATACATCTGCGACCTGGGTCGAGGGTCGCGCAGAGCAGCAACTCGAACAGGTTGCGGGTTGGGCTGGCGTGCGCCGTGTCGCCGCTTTTCCTGATGTACATCCCGGCAAATACGGCCCAGTGGGCTGCGCGGTGCTGGCCGACCGCATCTATCCGCAACTGATCGGCAACGACATTGGCTGCGGTATGTCGTTGTTTCAGCTGGACTTGCCAACCCGCAAGCTAAAGCTGGCAAAGGCCCTTCGACGCATGCGTGTTCTGGGTGAACCAGACGACACTGACCATACCGGCTGCATCGAACAGAGCGGCTTGCCGGTCGATCTGTTCGCGACGTCGCTTGGCACCATCGGCGGGGGCAATCACTTCTGCGAGGTGCAGACGCTGGCTGACTGCGATCCAGACACGAGTCTGGACACATCTTTGATCTATCTGCTGGTTCATTCCGGGTCGCGCGGATTGGGCAGCGCAGTTTTTGGCAATCTTCCCGAAGACGCCTTCTTGGGCATGTCGTCCGACGACGCACTCGCATATGTGACGGGTCACGATCAGGCGGTGCGTTGGGCACGTCTCAACCGCCAGATCATCGCACAGCGTGCGGCCGAGGCCTTGCGGGCTGATCTGCGCCTGATCGTTGACGCACCACACAACCTGCTGACGAAAGCGACAGATGGTTGGTTGCATCGCAAAGGCGCGGCCAAGGCTGACACGTCACTGGTCCCGCTTGCAGGGTCGCGCGCGACGCCCAGTTATCTGCTGCAACCAATGGCCCACGATAATGCATTGGGATCAACCGCCCATGGGGCGGGGCGGCGCTATGATCGCGGGTCCATGCATGGGCGGGTCAGGGCAAAGCGTTCGGATATTGAGGCAATGCAACGTACGCCCTTTGGTGGCCGCATCATTTGCGAAGATCGGGACCTGCTCATCGAAGAAGCGCCGATGGCCTACAAATCGTCGCAGACCGTGGTTGCCGACCTTGAGGCAACCGGGGCTGCGGTGCCTGTCGCGACGTTCCACCCGTTGCTGACGTTCAAGAAAAAACGGGCGGAGGGCAGATCGTGAGCATGAGCACCGAAATCTGTCTTTTGATCACCAGTGGTAACGGCCCCGGCGAATGTCATCAGGCTGTCGTTGGGGTTTTGCGGCGTCTGCAGCAAGAGGCCGACTTTGCAGGGCTGGAACTCGATGTCAGCGCGACACCCGCCAGGCACGGGTTGAAGTCAGCGGTAATTCTTCTTCACGGTGCCGAAGCTCGTGCGTTTGCTGACCGCTGGCAGGGAACCATCCGCTGGCGCGCCAAAAGCACGCTGCGACCCCATCATAAACGGATCAATTGGTTTGTGGGCGTGTCTGAACTGGTCCAACAAGCCAACCAGGCGATGGCAATCGGTCGGCATGAGGTGACGTTCGAAAGTTTCCGCGCTGGCGGTCCGGGTGGGCAGCACCAAAACACAACCGACAGCGCGGTTCGGGCGACGCATGGTCCGACCGGTCTGGTCGCAGTCGCCCGCGAAATGCGCTCGCAGCATCGCAATAAGGCTTTGGCACTAAAGCGGCTCCAAGCCTTGATGTGTGCGCAAGCCGCCGCTGATCAGGAGGCAGATAGAGGCAGTCAAAACCAGCTTCACAACGCGCTCGAACGCGGAAACCCCATTCGCTGTTTCAAAGGCCGTGCCTTTCATGAGGAAGGGGGCAAACGATGACTGACATGTGGAACAGCGTCTTGGACGATGCGCTGCAAAGTGACTTCTTCGCTGGCGGTCTTGCGCTTGGCGCCTTTGGCCTTCTGGCAGCAACGTTGCGTGTGAGTCTGATCGCACTTTACCACATCGTTATGCGTCGTGTCTGGGTCAGCCTGACACTGGACAATCGGAGTGCCGCCTATCGTCATTTCTGCATTTGGATGGAGCACAACAACGTGCTCGCAAGGTCCAGACATGTCCGCATGACCGACGGTCGATGGGCAAGTGGCACGAAGGGCTATGCACCTGCCCCCGGACGACACTGGTTCGTCCGACACGGCAAGATCTGTCGGCTTGAACGCAACATTAACGAAAAATCCAAGGTCGGTTCGTCACATAACCCACGTCCAATGGAGACGTTGCATGTGACGGTGCTGTTTGGGCATGTCTCTACCATGTTGGGTTGGATCGCCACCGGCCGGCAGATTGCGCAAGCAAAGGACCGCGTAGGTCCCGGGCTGCATGTCCTCAAGGACGGCTACTGGGACAGCCTTGGAGACATCCCGCGTAGGTCAATCGATACTATTCTTGTCGATGACGACCGGATCGAGAAGATCGCTGAAGATATGCGTTGGTTTTACGCCGCGCGTGACTGGTACGCTGACCGAGGTGTGCCATGGCGGCGAGGTTACTTGTTCCACGGCCCACCGGGTACTGGCAAATCCAGCCTGATCCGGGCGCTTGCGTCTGAGTTGTCTCTGGATATTGCGACACTGGATGTGGGGCGCCCCTGCATGACCGATGATGATCTGCGCGAAGCACTCATCTCTGCACCAAAGGACTCCTTGATCGCCATTGAAGATGTGGATGCGGTGTTCACTCAGCGTGATGGCGCTGAGAAACGCTCGGGCGTCAGTTTTTCTGGCTTGCTGAACGCCATTGACGGAATCGGTGCGCAAGAAGGGCGGGCGTTGATCATGACGACAAACCACAAAGAAAAACTTGACCCGGCCCTGATCCGCCCTGGCCGCGCCTACATGCATACAGAACTTGGATTGGTAAACGCGAAAACCGCCAGAAGATTGTTTGATCGCTTTTTCCCAGCAGAAGAGGGCCTTGGGTCACAGTTTGAACAGCGGCTTGGCGACACAAGATGCAGCCCCGCAGAGATACAGGGCTGGCTGCTCGCGAACAGCTTTGACCCATCCTCAGCCGCATTGGTAGCGGGCTTGCGGCCAAGCTCGACAGAATTGGCCGCCGAATAACCAACATAGAACTTTGCGGCCCAAATCTGCCGTTGGCCCGGCCAACGGTTTCTGCGAGCGCAGCCCGCTTGCTGGTATTTCACCTCAAAACCATCGCGATAGCGGTCACCGGGTTGTGGCGCAGCATTCGCCGCTTTGTGCGATCTGCCCAAAGGAGACGTCTTCGAAAAATTTCCAGTCCGTCTGCTGACAACGGCCCACCCGCTCGACGACAATACTGGTTACAGCAACAGACGCACTTTATCGCACAGCGCCATCACCTCGGCGGTCATATTCCAGTCTCGCCTTCCCAACGGCCTCTCGATGTTCGTCCGCCCATTGGGCCAGTGGTGCGAGTTGCGCAACGAGAGACCGGCCGAGATCTGTGAGTTCGTAGTCCACCCGGGGCGGAATCGTCGGCGTCACCTCGCGGGTGACGTAGCCGTCGCGCTCGATCTTGCGCAGTGTCTGCGTCAGCATCCGTTGTGACACGTCAGGCACCAGCCGCTTGATCTGCGAGAACCGCTGTCTGTCGGCCTTGAGCGCGGCGAGGATCAGAATTGTCCATTTGTCTGCGATCCCTTTCAGCACATGCCGCACCGGACAGATTTCCGGATCGTATTCGCCTTTGTAAAGGCCATCCAGGTAGTCGTCCGGCCAGGCCTCGGCGGTTCCCAAAAGGGAACCTAGTGGGGAATTAGTGCCGTCTTCCATCAGCTCATGTCCTTACGTTACGCATTGGTCTCATATCGTAACCGGGTCTCAGCCCGGAACCAAGGAGAAGACAATGCGCGCAGCCATCATAACCCGCTTCGGCGACCCTTCTGTGTTTGAGATTGCCGATTTGGCACGTCCGATACCTAAACCACATGAGCTCCTCATCCGTATCGAGGCCGCAGGGGTCAACCGGCTTGACCATTACATCCGCGACGGGAGTGTAAACCCTGATCTCGCGTTCCCGCATGTGCTCGGCTCCGACGCAGTCGGGATCGTAGAGCAGGCGGGAGACGACACTACGGGGTTCTCACCAGGCGACCGGGTCATTCCAATGCCGGGCTATCCAACCGATCCGACGGACGCCGGCGCAGATGTTCTGGCAACGTCGCCGTCCTATGCGATCCGCGGCTTGGTCGAAAACGGCAGCTACGCCGAATACATGACAGTACCCGCCCGCTGGACCCTGAAGGCGCCCGAAGGCATCTCGCCGGTTGATTTGGCGACACTGCCCATGGCGCTGACGACCGCCGTGCGGGCTGTTAAAGTCGTCGGTGGCGTGACGACAGGAGATACGGTTCTCATCCAGGCGGGCGCATCGGGCACTGGCTCTTTCATGGTGCAGGTAGCAAAAACGTTGGGTGCTCGCGTCGCAGCCACGGTTCGGTCGCCCGCCAAGCGAGACTTTGTCAAAAGCCTTGGCGCGGACTTCGTTGTCGGCATGGAGGACGGCGCACTGGACGCCGTGCGCGATTGGTCTGGCGGCGGCGTGGACGTCGCCATAGATAACCTTGGCGGCCCAAGCCTCGCACGGTCGCTGGACACCACGAGACCTCTCGGGCTGACCGTGTTGATGGGGAACGTCTTGGGGTTGGAGGCGACATTGCCGGTGCGGTCAGTCTTCTTTCCCCAAAAGCGGATCGCCGGCACATTGATGGGCGGCGTCGCGGATCTGGAGTGGGGCCTGGAGCAAGTGCGGGCAGGCACAATCCGTCCGACGCTGGATCGGACATATGAACTAGACAACGCCACGTCCGCACACGAGCGCCTTGCCGCTGGCGACGCAGTAGGCAACATCGTCTTCGAGGTCAGTTAGGCTGATCAGCCCCACTCGAGTGGTCCAATTTGATTGTGAGTGCATGACTGGCCTTTGGTCCATCCGGACGATGGTTTCGGGGGCCGGTCGGCGATAAGCCACTGCGCTTTGTGGTCGTTTCGTGTTGTAGTGTTTCCCCCCATTCTTCGATCAGGATTTGCGCCTCTCCGGTTGTTTGATTGGCGCTTCCAGCCCCTCCCGCCGCCACAGCCTTTCGACGCGCGTAGCATTCACTTGCCAGCCACCATCTCTCAGAAGTACTGCGATCCGACGATAGCTATATCAGCCAAATTGTCTGGCCAGCTCAATCATGTCGGCCACCAATCGTTCTTCATTCGGGCGATCAACTAGCACCCTACGTTGCATGGATCGGTGTTGCCTCAGAACGCGATATGCGCGACGTTCCGAGACATCCGGAATAGCACGAACACGATCAATGCGGGCTCGGCGACGAGGGGGGCTTAGAAGTTTCCCTTTGCGGCCTCCGCAAGGATAAGCTTGTTCAGCGTCAGATCGGAAACAGCCTTGTGCCGCCGCTCGTTCTCTTTCTGCAGACGCTTCAGTTCCTTCAATTGGTCCGGGCCCATTCCACCGTACTTCTTCTTTCAACAGTAGAATGTCTGTTCAGTGATATCTGAGGTGGCGGATTGCATCCAGACACGACATTCCTTGCCCCGTTTGAACCTCAACCTGCCGTCACTTCGTCACAATCTCTTCCCGCTTCGGTCGCTCGTTTGCCATGTGTCTTCTCCGTGTTCCTGAAGATAGCGGCGGAGCTCTTCAGTTGTGGAGGATCAGTGCTATGCGTGCCTTGCCGGGAAACAGCGGCGGCATCATCGGCCTCGAAGAAGCATTGGCCGCAGTCGCGCTTTATGAGCGCGTATCGTGAAGGAAGAGAACATGGAAAATGCGGCACGCCCACCATCGACGCCGGTCTGCCAAGTGTCTGAGGCACTGAATTGGCGCTACGCCGTCAAGGCATTTTCGGACCAGGAGATACCGCAAGACATCCTCGACGCGTTAATTGATGCTTTGCGGCTGGCCCCATCATTCGTCGGCTTGCAGCCCTACCGGGTGAGCGTCCTGCAAGACACCGAGCTGCGCCAGCGCCTCATCCCGCATTCGTTCAACCAAGTGAAAGTCGCCACCAGCAGCGCCCTTTTTGTGGTGAGTGTTGATACCAAGATCACCGACAAAACGGTTGAGGACTATGTTTGCGAATTGGCGGCGGCGCGGGGCGTCGAGCCGTCAAAGATGGCCGATCTGGAAGCCAAGGCCAAAGCCTATGTCGGCACTATGACGGCGGATGTGCGTGTCGATTGGGCAAAGCGACAGGCCTATCTGGCGGTTGGGCAACTTCTGACTGCGGCGGCGATTCTGGGTGTTGACGCCTGTCCGATGGAGGGATTCAGCGCGGCGGACTATGACCGCATTCTCGGCCTTACAGAGCGCGGTCAGACAACCACCCTGCTTATTGCGGCCGGGTACCGCGCTGCAGATGATCGGTTTGCCTCACTACCCAAATTCCGCAGGTCGACCGGGGAATTTGTTCTGGACCATCGTTAAGCCGGAGCCAACCAGCGCGGCCCCACTACTGATTTGGCGATTTGGGACGCATTTTTGTCCAGTCAACGCAAGCGCACCGCCAAAGATATGCCTAGGCTTGGACCAAATGACATGAGGATAGAGACATGAAGTTGATCGTTGTCGAGGCCACACTCGACCCACAGGACCGAGAGGGCGCAATCGCCTTGTTCCAAGGGCAGGCGGATGCCGTGCGCGGAATGGAAGGCTGCGACAGCTACGGCATTTTCGCGTCCCCGGCACATGCAGGCGACATTGTCATCGTGCAACGCTGGGCAAGCCTCGAGGCCTTCGACGCCTACAAGGCCAGTGACGTTTTCGCGCGTTTGGGGCAGGGGCTCAGGCCCTTGATGTCGGCCCCACCGGCCACGACCATCGCGGATGTCAGCGACGGATACTGACATGGCGCAACGGCTGCCGCCTGCATATTGCTTCTTTCAGGAGTTCGAGCCGACCCTGCCGCGCGTGGCCTCCTTTGGTCGGGATTACCTGATCTATGCCACCAGCGGGTCGATCCGTATCTCCTTTGGACAGCGCGAGTGGGTCTTGCCCCCGTCGTTCGGGGCCTGGGTGCCGGCCAACACCGAGATCGGGATCGATATTCCGCACGCCATGACCTGCTGTTCCGTGCTGTTTGAACCGGGATACGTGCGTGACCTGCCGGGCGCGCCGGTGGTCTTCACCATGCCGCGCCACGCCCGCGAGATGATCACCTTCAGCCGCAGATGGCCCGCGGAAACCGCAGAGTTCGACGCCCATGCAGATGCCGTGTTCCGGGCCATCGCCGAAACCTGCAAGGCCGCAGCGGACGATCCATCCGACATTTGGGCACCCGCGCCCCGCAGTCCGGAGATCGAGCGCGCCCTGATCTTTCTGAAGGCAGAGCTTGCCACCGAGGTCACCCTCACCCAGACCGCCGCGGCGGCCGGACTGTCCGAGCGCACGCTGTCGCGCAAGTTCCAGGACGAGCTGGCGATGAGTTGGGCGCAGTGCCTGCGGCAGTTGCGCATGATCCGCGCGGTGGAGTGTCTGAGCCACGCCGACAAACAGGTCACAGCGACCGCTCTTGATTGCGGTTACGCGTCGCTCAGCGCGTTCAACAAGGCCTTTCTGACCTTTACCGGGTTGACACCCTCCGCCTTTCGGGCGCGCAGCGCCGAAGGCTCCCTTCATCCAAACCGAAAGGACTGACCTATGAAATTCATGATCACAGCCGTGAGCCTGCTGGCAATGCCAGCCGCAGCGGAAACCTTTGATGCGGAGCAAGTCGATGCGCTTGTGCGCGGTAACACTGTCTATCTTGATGTGCCCGCGGGCGGCCCAATGGGTCCCGGCGGCGAGGTCCCTGTCTATTTCAACGCGCAGGGCGAGATTTTTGCCCGCTTCCCGACGGGCACATTGGCGTCGGGCACCTGGGCCGGATCAGATGCCGGATACTGCGCCGACTGGGTTCCGGCCCCAAAGAACTCGTGTTCGTTGATCGAGCGGGACGAGACTGGCCTGTTCATCGTGAACCCGGCAAGCGGCGAGCGACGCGGTGCCATCACGCGGATCGTGCCCGGCAACCCCGAAACCTTCGGCGGCTGAGGAGTAGACATCATGGACATTATGACCTTTCCCCAGACGACCGCGTGGTTGGCCGTCTTTCTGGGCTTTCTTGTTTTGGTCCTGACCGCACGGGTCAGCATAGCCCGTCAGAACTCCGGCACGCCATTTGGAGACGGATCAATTGGCCAAACCGTGCGGGCACAGGCCAACCTCACTGAAACCGCAGCACTTGTGCTGATCTTGCTTGGATTGGCCGAAATGGGAGGTGCGCGCGGCCTTTTCGTGACAGTCATCGCTGTGTTCTATGCCGTGGTGCGCGTTGTGCATGCGATTGGCGTGACGTCGGGCGACGGCAACGGGCCGCTGCGGATCGTCGGGGGTGGTGGTACCCTCCTGACGCTTCTGGCGTCATCGGGTCTGTTGGTGCTGACCCTTCTTTGACACCGTAGGGCGTACGCGCGGTTGGGCGCTTTTGGGTTTATTGGCCCGAGATGACCGGTGGGCCTGTTTTAGTTTTTGGGCTTCACTGGCGTTGGATTGGGCTCGCTTCGCCACAATCGAGCGCCGGGGGGGCAAGAGCAACAATCCTTTGCAGGAGGGTGCCCGCAGGCGCACGGTCAGGCAGCCTTGCGCTCGATTTGCGAGGGGACCAGCACCTTCACCGCAAGGCCGCCCCAAGCCTCCGACCTTTCGAGGGCGAGGTCTGCCCCATAGGCCTTGAGCAGATCGACCGCGATCGCAAGACCCAGTCCGGTGCCCGGCTTGGACGTGTCCAGACGCCCGCCCGAGCGCAGGGCCTCTCTTTGGGATTGTTCGGGGATTCCGGGGCCGTCATCCTCCACAAGGATCATGATTCCGTCCGGCACTTTTGCGGCGGTGATCTGCAGGTCGTGCCGACTCCATTTCAGCGCATTGTCCAGCAGGTTACCAATCACCTCTTCGATATCCTGCGTGTCCATGCGCACCCAAAGATCGCTGGCGTTCCGGCAGTGCAGCAGTTTGCCTTCGCGTTCGGCCATTGTGGAAAACAGTCGCGCGAACCGGTCGACCGAATTGGATAAATCCGTGCGCGCGTGGGTCAACTCGGCCGAGTTGGCCGAGCGCATCCGCGCGAGCGAGCGACTAAGCTGGGCATCGATCCTGTCCAATGCCTCGACCGCCATGGCCGTACCTGTTCCGGTGTTGGACAACACCTCGAGCTCATTGCGCAGGATGGCCGAGGGCGTCTTGAGGGCATGTGCGAGGTCCGCCGCCTGCCGCCGCGCCCCCATGACGATGTCGCGGTTTCTGTGCAGCAGTTCGTTGATGTCATTGACCAGCGGCGCCACCTCTTCGGGGTAGTCGGCCGGCTTCAGTTCCTCGTCCTCGTCCCATCGCCGCGCCACGTCCTGACGCAGTTTTCTCAAGGGCCACAGGACGGTCGAGATCAACAGCACAGACCCCGCCAGACCGATCACGCCGACCAGCGAAAACACGAGCAACAGGCTTTGGCGCGTGTCCGCACGCTCGTTCATCAACTCGGTCAGGCTTTCGACGACGCTGACCCCCCATTCGGTCCCGTCTTCGAAAGCGATCCGCTGATAGACGCCGCGCACGCCTTCCTCTTCGGGGCCAACCGTTTCCCAGACAACCGACCCCTCGTCGGGCTGTGTGGGTTCCTCAAGGGTTTGATCGAACAGCGATGCAGAGGTGTAGACCTGGCCGTCACTGCTGGTAACCTGCCAGTAGCGGCCCGAATAAGGCACGCCGTAGGCCGGATCGAAGATCAGACCGCGCAGCCCGTCGGGGTCATCGGTCGCAGCACTCAGGGCCACGACCAGTTGGGTATGGCGATCCCGCAGCGTGGCATCGAACCGATCCTGGACGCGACTGTCGACATAGGCATTGAGGGTCACGACCCCCACCGCAACCGAGATCAGCCCCGACGCCAGGCTGCCCAACAGGGCGCGATGGCGCAAGGACAGCATCAGGCCGCGTCGATCATGTATCCACGGCCGCGGATGGTCGTGATCAGATTGGGCCCGAGTTTCTTGCGCAACCGCGTCACGAATACGGCGATGGTGTTGGAGTCGCGATCCCCATCATATTCATAGATGTGGTCCGATAATTCGGTGCGCGAGATCATGCGTCCGGTATTGTGCACGAGGTAGGATAGAACCGCGACTTCCTGCGCGGTCAGATCCACGGGCAGCCCGTTGATGGTCACACGCCCGCTGCGGGTGTCGAACACGACGTCGTCCTTTTCAAAGACGGGGTTCACGTACCCGCCTTGTCGACGCAGGATCGCACGTACGCGGGCGGCCAGTTCGGACATGTGGAACGGCTTGGTCATATAGTCATCCGCGCCTGCGTCCAGCCCGTCGACACGTTCGCTCCACCCGTCGCGCGCCGTCAGGATCAGAACCGGCGTTTTCACACCTTCCTTGCGCCATTCACGCAGCACGGAAATCCCGTCGCGTTCCGGCAGGCCGATATCAAGGATAATCATGTCATAGGGTTCGGTCGAGCCCATGAAGTGCGCTTCGACCCCGTCATTCACGACGTCAACGACCCGACCCTCTGCGTTCAGCAGGGTCTTGATCTGGGTGCAGAGCTGCGGTTCGTCTTCGGCAAGTAATATTCTCATTCCACCACGATTACACACTGAATGGGGACAATTTAAGGCGGAATTGGTTCAATTAGCCGCGACCTTTGCCGCCGCCATTGCCCTTTCCGCCGCCGTTGCCACCACCGTTGCCCCCGCCATTGCCACCACCGTTACCACCACCGTTACCGCCGCCGTTGCCACCACCGTTACCGCCGCCGTTGCCACCACCGTTACCGCCGCCATTGCCGCCACCGTTACCGCCGCCGTTGCTGCGGCCATTGTCATTGCCGCCGCCATTGCGCTTGCTGGCACTGGCCGTCGTCTTGGTCTTGGTCTTGGTCGACGAAGATGCCAGCGCATCGATCTGGCGGCCGAGCCTTGATTTCTGTGACACCGCTTTGCCGGTGCGCGCATTGACGATCATGCTCACGATTTGCCCATTCGGCTTCTTGACCATGATGCGGTAGTAGACGTCGTCTGATTTGAAAGCGCGGGCATCAATGGGTGTGCCGCCGGTAATCCGGGCGACGCCGTCCATCACCCGTTTCAGCCCGATCGCCTGCCCGGTCGCTGACGCTGTGCGCAGTTCGGCCTGGCTCAATTCACGCGTACCTGCCGTGACTGCCCCCGTCAGGGACAATGCCAAGGCTGCGGCAACAATCGCGAATCGTGTCTTTTTCATACCGGGTACTTTCAAGCCAATTTCGCCGGAGAAGTAGCAAATCCAAGATGAACCCGCGATGAACAGCAGATTCCGATTTGGTTCACCGGGCCCATGCAAAATAGGTGTCGCGAAGGTGCGATTCGCTGGTCAATGACGGCCCCGGGCGCGCAACACTCAGACAAACTTGGGCACCAGTTGGCCAGTTAAAGCGAAGGAGATACACATGAAACATTCAGGCAAACAGGCGTTCAAGGCGCTTGCGGTCTCACTCTCGATGTCCACGGCACTTGTGGGGGCCACGGCGCTTGTGGCGACGCTGGCCGTGCCGGATTACGCAATGGCCAAGAACGGCAACGGCGGTGGCAAAGGCGGCGGCAACGGTGGCGGCAATGGCGGCGGCAACGGTGGCGGTAACGGTGGCGGCAATGGCGGCGGCAACGGTGGCGGCAATGGCGGCGGCAACGGTGGCGGTAACGGCGGCGGCAGCGACAAAGGGTCGAGCGCATCCGGCGACAAGGGCAAGAGCGCCAAGTCGAACAACCGCACAAACGGCAAGGCCGGTCGATCGAACGGCAAATCGTTCTCGTTGAAGACGCTGTTCGGCGGCCAGAAGAACCGCAAGACAACCAAGGCAACCACAACGACCCGGACGGAAAAATCCGTCACGAGGTCCGCACCTGCCGTCAAGGCAGCCAAGACCAAGCGCGCGGCGGCACCGACGAAAACAGTGCGCGTGTCCGCGCCGGTCAAGTCTCTCAAACCCAAGGCACCGCCACGGGCCAAGGGCAACAGAATGGCTGCGCTTCTCGGGGTTCACCCGTCCGAATTGGGTGCGTTGAACGCAGCCAACGCCAACGAGAACGCATTTCTCAACGCCTCACCGAACTCACGCGTGGGCAAGATCGCAGCCTTTCGTGACGCGACCATCGCAGCGTCGCTGCTGAGCGGCGCACTGACAGAGAAACAGGAGTTGCTGGCCGGTCTGGAGACGCCAAGCCGCTCGCTGTCTGAGATTGAGGTGGCCCAGGCCGACGCATTGGTGCGCGCCGACCAAGACAGCCAGCGCGTGATCGAACTGGAAGCGGCGCTTGAAGCGGCTGGTGGAGCAGACCCGGACATCGAAAGCCAACTGGCTGAAGCGCGGGCTGATCTGGAGGCGTCACAAGTCGCGATCGATGAACTGACGCAAGAGCAACAGGCGGCTGAAGCCTATCAGCAAGCCGTCTCTGATGTCGAAACGCTGGAAGCACAGCTTGTCGATCAGGATCAGGTCGCGCGCGCGGTTCTGGAAGACGCGGCGAACAAGCCGGTGACCGATGAAGTCGAGGCTGCGGTCAAGTCTATCCTCGGTCTCTGAGGTCGACATAACGCTGATCCAGCGCGCGGCTGGATCGGCTGAACCTTTTGAATTGCGGCGGGATGGGAGACCATCTTGCCGCTTTTTTTGTCGCGTGCGGGTCGGATTCACGAGGTCCCGGTCATCTCGCAGGTTGAGCGCGACAGTGGTTCAGTGGCTTGCTTGGCAGCCGGCGATCTCGCCCCAAGGCAACTGCGAATGGCAGATACGAAAAAAGGCCGCTCAAAAAGAGCGGCCTTGTTCCTCGAGGGACTGCGTTCTTTTCAGGCGCAGCGAATTTGGTCTTTCTGGAAAATGTCATCAAGGACCTGATCGACGTCGGCAAAGCGGCTGTTCGTCGCTTCGAAGGCTTGTCTGCTGGGCCGTGCAACACGCGCGCGAAACTTCAGCACAACGATCTTTTTTGTTTCCATGAATGGTTTCTTAATCTGGTCCGACATTTAACTCACCGTGTCCCCTTTATGGTGCCTTCTGGGCAGCGATTCTTCGACTGTCATGTTTATGCCTCATTCGAATTGAACTTGATGAGAACACGTCGTTCATATTCCGTTCATCATCGCGGCGCGGCGAATGGGTGCGACCTGCCTGAAACGTCGAGTGGTACATGTCAGCGTCGCGCTCACGCTGGTTATTGGCCGTTACGCGATTGACTGGAACCTGCCTGATTACGCGGGCCACAGTGTGACCGGTCGCGTTCGGGCTTGGACAGAGGTGTGGCCCGAAAAACTGATCCCACCCCATCCAAGTCCGAGAAATAACCAATGGCTGAAAGCGAAACCGTGGTTCGAAGAAGACGTCATTCCCGTCTCGCATAGACGCGTGCAGAAAATCTTCTGAATTCAAGCCGATGGTATCCATGTGGACATTGGTGTCAGGCCTAAGGGCGGACCGGTGACGTCCACGGTCTCGTTCAACAGGGCTTGGAGTGGGCGGCTGAAACACGCGGGCGGTCCCCCGACCGGTGCTGCATTTGGTCCGATCCAGCACGAAGGGAAAAATCCATCAGACGTCGCCTGCCAGCCGGACCACCTTTATCCTTTGTCCTTACTTCGGGCTCTGCCGTTTTGCAGAGTGCGATAATTCCGTCCCTTCCAAGGGGCGCGTAAGACGGCTTTCAGCCGGTCAGCGATGAACCTTCAGATATGCGCGACGCAGCTACGCCACCGCCGCGCTGTGTCGATCCACCATCCGTTGGACCATCGGCGCAAAATGCCAATAATCGGGCGTTTCCATATCGGGGCGTTTTCCAGCGTCGTCGAGATAACGCACCGCGATGATCTGATCGATGTTCGGGTTTTTCTCGAATGCCGCAACTTCGTCCGCGCTCATCGGTCCGCCCTGAAGGTTGAGGGAGTGGACGGACGCGTCGGACAGGCGCTCGAAATATGCGGGTCGGGTTGCGCAAAGATACCGTTTGGCGGCCACGTGATAGCGAACGCAATCGGTGATGACGCTTGGAAAGAAACGTTCCAGCACTTCGGCACCAGCATCCTCGTGGTGGCGATCTTCGGTGTCATCCATGGTGAAGGTGCCGAATTCGCTGGTGAAATGCCCGATGTCATGCAGTAGCGCGCCGACAATGATCTCCTCGGGCTGGCCATTCTGCTCGGCGATCGTGGCCCCTTGCAGCATGTGTTGGCCCATGTTCACCGGTTCGCCCAGGTACTCTTCGCCACCGCGCCGGTCAAAGATTGAACCAATGAAGGCGACGATTGTCTCGCGGCTCAGTGATGCGATGTCGGGCGTCATTCCGCCGCCTCCCGTTTTTGCGCGCGGCACATCGCATCATAGGTCGAGCGTAAGCCATCCTTGTCTGCGTAACAGCCCTGAAGCCAGCGTGTGCCCTCGCCGGAATACCCCTTGCGGGCGTGCAAGACGCGGGTGTTGTCCACCACGAACGCTTCGCCGGGGGCCAGACGGAAGGTCACCTCCATCGCCTCGTCATCGATGATCTCACCAAGGCAGCGATAGGCGGCGTAGTAGGTGGCCATCTTGTCGAAGGGTACGTCGGTAACAGCCGCCATGGACCGATTGTTGAACCGCACCGCGACCAACTCCCCATCGGGTGCAAGCTCGATCATCGGGCGGCGCGAGGTCAGGCAAACACCTGTGTCGCCCGCATATTCAAACCGGGCGCAATGGTCAGCGAGCACATTGAAATAGTCCTCGTTTTCGTCCCGCAGGCGGCGGGCGGCTGCGAAGCCGTCGACAACCATATTCTCGCCCCCCGCGGCCGAGCTTTCGAGGCAATAGAGCACCTGCACCGTCGGCACCGGATCGCGGTAGGGGTTGTCCGTGTGCGCCTGAAGACCAAGACCAGTGTAGGCAAGGTTGGTCGGGTTTACTTGGGTGCGCACCTCGAAATGCCGCCCATAGTTGGTCTCGCGCACATAGCCGAACAGATCGACGATCTTGAACACCGCGCCTTCCTCGACGGGACCGTTGACCAGCTTGCCAAAACCAAAGCGGTTCACCTGTTCAAGCCAATGGCGCAGCGCACCACTGTCCCGCGAAAGCTCGGCCAGATCGCCGGTGGGCACGTCACGCATCAGTCCTGCGTCCCACAATTCGACGCCCGGTGCGGTCCAACCGCGTGGCGGCGACGACGTGTCATCATAGGAATGCGCGTCGAGCCAATCGAGCTCATAATCAACCACCTTGCCCTCCGGCTCAAAGCGAACCTCAAGTGTGGCGCCTTTCAGATCGGCGCTGCCGATGCGCGTGTCACGCGGGATGTCGCGCAGAGCGATCAAGCGCTGACCATTGCCGGATGCACGCGTTTCTGCATCGCCGGCATTGTCTCGCAGCCAGATCGCATGGAAGCGGTGTGCGGAGTTTGCGGTATTGAGCGTCAGGTGGTCGCCCGACGGATCGACGTTCACAGATGTCATGAAGAACTCCTTGGCCGGCGTGTCTATGGCGACAGGATCACGATGACTTCGCATAAGGTCAAACTGGAAATTGCGGGTGAGAGCCATCACGCTCCTGATGCGTCGCCGCCCACGCAACACCTCCCAGATGAACGAAGCGACAACGTCCCCTGTCATTCGCCGCAGATGAGGTCAGCCCGACCCTGCGCGCGTTGTCGACGTTGATCACGGGGCGCACCACCGGGACCTGCCCGCGCCAATCGTCTTTGGCCGCAACCGCTCCGGCTTCTGACATGATCGCCTTGGCCTTCGCGGACAGCTCTCGCTGCACCGCCCTATCGGAGCCAAAGAACCGCGCTTTGACCTTTGAGCCGCCGCAGGGCCAAGCACGAATTTCCAGACCTTGGCGTTGGAGACAGGGTATGGTTCATGAACGTAAGTCTGCAATGTCATGCGCAAATCATCTATGACCGAGAAGTCCTCGACATCCACGAGGATCTGGCCGAAGGCCGCGTTGCTGTTCTCGGATTTGCAGATCAGCATAAGGTGGAGGTGCCCGCTCCCGACGGCGGTGTTCATGCCCGTGACTCCATCAAGGCCGCGCGCGACTTCGGCAATCTCGAGAAGATCGCTTTCGGTGCGGCTGAGTTCGTGCCCTGCGGCAGGAAGCAATTGATCACGAATTGCGCCCGCGTGGAGGACGGGAAAAACTCGACAGCCATCGCGCTGAACATCAAAACGGCCGAGGCGAAAAGGGCCATTACAAGACCGACGGTGATCTAGCGCACCCGGATCGCTAGGGCGCGCAGGCCCGACAGCCGCTCAGGACGACGGTTTCCCTTTTCCTCGCCATCCGCATTGCCCGCCTCGAGCAGCAAGGTGCAGTAATAGGGCACCAACCAGATCGCGACGCGCCAGGAGAACAACAGCGCGATGTCGATGGTCCAGAACAGGCTGCCTGCATATTCGCCGGTATTGTCTGGAGAGCACCCGACAGGTGAAAAGGCCTGAATGCCCACAATCGTGCGGCCCAGCATATTCGAAAAACCAATCCCGATGGCCGGTTGACCGTTTCGATACAGCCGCGATGACGCCGGTTCCTTCAGATCTCGGTAGCGTTCAGCGTTATCGCCCGACCTAAAGGACGTGCCGGTCTGCGGATCGGTGATCAAAAGTGCCGCTATGGCTTTGGTCGAGCCAACCGCACTTTCTGGGCGCACCAGAAGCCGCGAAGATCCTGCCTGAATTGAGCCCCAAGAGCGACGAGATTCTGTCCTTCCAGAGCCTGCGGGATTTGGGACGGTGCAAGGCCAAGTTCCGTCAGCCGGGCAGGGGAGTATTCGACGTAGATGACCTCTTCCTGTACCCGGTTCAGAATTACCTTGGACACATCATGGACGGCGACCAACTCGCGCTGAAGGTTCTTTGCGTGTTCGTAAAGCTCTGAAATCGCGAACCCTTCGCCGACAGTGGCGTAGTATTGCGCATAGACATCGCCGAAATCGTCATAGACCTGACTGGCCAGCGCATTGGGCGGCAGTTCAGATTGCGCATCCAAGATCTTGGAGCGCATCTGTGAAACCTTCTGGTTCAACTCGGGATAATCCGGGGTCGAGGAGATGGTGAATTCCACCGTGACCGTGCTGAGCCCGGGAGAAGAGACCGAACGCACTTCGTCAACGCCTTCAAGCTGTTGCAATGCGTTTTCAACGACTTCCGCCACGTTTTCGGTGGATGCGCCAGGATATGGGGTAAAGACCTGCGCCTGTCGGATGACAAATTGGGGGTCTTCAAAGCGGGGCAGAACGGCGTAGGCGAAATTACCCGGCATAGAGGATGAGCGACGCCGCAACGTAAGAAATCAGGCGCTTTTCCAGAGCGAAGCGGGCGAGATCCCTATGGTCAGTTTCCGACGAGGCGGATGGTCATGCCATCGAGTATCTCGCTGATACCCGCCGCGACGACCACATCGTCCTCGGATACGCCGTCCGGGATAATGACATCTGCGCCATTGACCTCTCGCAGGACCGCGGCTTTTTGCGACACCACCCCCGCATCATCGACGAGCCAGAGAAAGGGGTGCCTTTTGGCGTGGCCGCAATGGCCGACAGCGGGGCAACGACCCTGACGCCAGCCGCTGCAGGCGATGTCACAACGTTGGCCACCATGCCCGGCAGGATCACCGCCCCTTTGGGCACATCACCCACCACGCGCCCGCGATAGGTTTGGCTGGCACTCTCGGCCCGAACCGAAAAGTCGACGACTTCGACCTGAAATTCCTGACCAGGAAGCGCGCCGGAAAAGACGCTGTTCGAAATCTGTTCAAGCCCGTTGCGGGTCGGTTCGATCACGTCCGGGTCTGGGATGTCAAAGGCCAGATGCACGATATTCAGACCTTGCAACAACGCGGTGCTTTGCCCTGGCTGCACGTTCGAAAAGTTCTCGATATCCCGGCGTGGTCCAAAGCCTCGCGGATTTGACCTGCTGGCGCTCGGGCAGATTCAACAGCTGTTTCCAACGCGATGATTTCGTCGGCGAAAGCACCCGCTTTCAGGGCGTCCAGTTGTGCGACGGCCTGATCGCGCTGGCTTTGCAAAGCCGAAAGCTGGTTTTCATAATCACGCTTGTCGGCCTGCGCGACAACATCCCCTTGCGCCACATCACTTGCGGCGCGCATCGGCAGATCAATCATCTGGCCGGCCACTTTGAACGACAGTTCGATCTCGCGCGAGCGGAGCACCGAGGCTGGATACCGCCTTGAAATCGTTGCATCTGTTGCGATGATCTCAGCCATTTTTGCGGGACGGATGGGTTGGTCTTGCGCGCCACTCCACGCGGCCGAAATCACGCTGACAACCGCTGCCAGCGCGGTGATGCAATGGCAATTCGTAAATTCCGCTCCCTAAAAGGACTTGGTTCGCTGTAGCATTCCGAAAACGTTTGAATAGTCGGAAGTTGAAAATTGAGCAGCCTTCAGCAAATCCTACTGGGCTCGGGCCTCTTGGCCTCCAACGCGGTCATCCACGTCCTTGCGGTCGCACTGAGCTTGCCGGCGTTCAAGGTCTGTTCCGGCCTTATCCCGAAGGGCAAGCACCCGTTTGGCCGGATCATCCTTTTCCTGATGTTGACGCTTGGCGTCATCGTCTTGGCACAACGATTCAGATCTGGACATGGGCGGCGGTGTTCCTGCTGATCTCGGACCTGCCTGATTTGCCGACCAGTTTCTACTTTGCGACGGTCACCTACACCACGCTCGGATACGGCGACATCGTTCTGGACGAAGGCGCACGCATCGTGGCGACCTTTGGCGCGATCACCGGTTTGCTGACCTTCGGGATCAGCACGGCCTTCATTATCGGCGTGCTGTCGAGAGTGTTGCCCGCGAGCCTTGGCGACTACTGACCCGCAGAATGTGTGTGAACCAACGGGCAAATCCGAGCGTGCAGGCCGCTGCATCTGGCCCTTTGCGGGCCGCAGAGGCTCGGGCACCGACTTGGCAATGCGGCGATGAATGCGTAGCGTGACCCTACGGGATCAGGGGTGGGGCGTCCGGCCTGTCAGGTGGAGACCGAACTTATGCGAACTACGATTTTCGGGGTGGTCCTTGCACTGATCTGTCTGTCGATGGCACTGAGTTGTTCGGGCCCATCGAATGCACCCGGACCCTTTGTCGAAATCACGCGGGCGAAACTGGATTCTGCTTTGGCAGCGGCGCTGGCGCGAAGCCGCGAGGTCGATTTCCCTGAGAAGACGCGGTTTGAAGAGTTGCGCTTCCGCCACGTCGCGGGCCTGGGCATCGAAGGGCGCGCGCGGTTCTTTGACCCGGCGACGGGGGGCTATCCGCCGCCTGATATTGAATTCTTCGGGTCGGTGCCGATGGGGTGGTGGCGCGTGAAGGAGGGGATGCTGACCGTGAAACTCGCCGCGGTGGACGGGATCGATCCGGTCCCCGGCGGGTTGCCTTCGACCAGCCAGACGGCCGAGCGCATTCGCGACAGTCTGGGCACCGGGGTTGGTGATCTTTTGTCGCGGATGTCCTTCCCGACGGGTCTGGATCCCAACCGCCGCTGGATCATCGGCAGCGGCCAAAGCACGCCACAGGCCCTTCGTTTCGAACTCCGCCCGCGGTGAGGTCCGGCTATCGTCAGCCGCCTTCAAAACGTTTGAACGCATCCGCGTAGTCGGGATGCCACCGTGATAGCGCGGGGCGGTTTTCCACCACATCCTGAGCAGCCCAGGCCACGCGGCGCTGGTCGATCTCTTCGCTTACTTCGTTGTCCGGGCACAGGATATAGAAATCGTCCCGTTCCAGCCGCTCAAACAGATAGGACACCGCTTGTTCCGACGTCCATGCGGCGGGTGGCTTGTCCGGAAGGAAGGACGCGATCATGCCGGTATAGGTGAAACCGGGCACAAACAGGTGGGCCGAGATCGGTGCGTCGGCGGCGCGCAAGTCGTGCGCCAGCATTTCTGTCAGAACCTTCACGCCCGCTTTTGACACGTTATAACCGGGATTGCCGGGCGGGGTCGTGATGCCCTGTTTGGACCCGGTGTTGATGATGGCGGCGGGTCGGTTCGCCTCAATCATCAGTGGGACAAAGGCGTGAACGCCGTTCACGACGCCGAACAGGTTGACGTCGATCAGACGACGCCAATTCTCGGACTTGCCCCAGCTTTCGGTCGGCACCGCGATGCCGGCATTGTTCATCAGCACGGCGACCGGGCCCAGATCCTGCGCGGTCTGCGCCAGATGGGCCATCGATGCGGCGTCGCTGACATCGGTTTTTGCGGTGATGACCTTAGCCGACCCCTGCGTGTGTGCTTCGACGGCACGGGCTGCGTCCTCCAGCGCGTCGGCGTTCGTATCGACAAGCACGACGCTCAGCCCTTGTCGGGCAAACGCCTTTGCCGCCGCCAATCCGACGCCGCTTGCGCCGCCGGTCACCACGGCCAGGCCGCCCGTCTCAATCGCGTCCTTGAACATAGGTCTGTCCCTTTCTGGCGCGCCCCGCTGATCGCGGAGCGCACATTGCTGTTACCTTAACCGATATTGCGCGCGGCGGAGCCATAACTGACATCCAGCACCTCGGCGGTCATGTTTTTGGTGGCGTCGCCAGCAAAAAACATCACGGCCTTGGCGATATCCTCGACCTCGTGGTGGCCCACTGGGATCGGGTTGCCGGGTTCCAGCAAGGCAGACACCGCGTCGAAGGTCGGGTTCGGATCGTTGGGCAACATCTTGCCCAGGATAAAGTCGTTGTCGGCAAGCGGTGTGCGCACCAGACCGGGGGCCACCACGTTGCACATGATGTTGTCGCGACATGTTGTCGCGACCATAGGAAAGTGCGGCGCTCTTGGCGAAACCGATCACCGCCCATTTCGTCGGGGTGTAAACCGGGAACAATGCGTTGCCGACTCGCCCCAACTCTGAGGATACATAGATGATCCGCCCGCCGCCATTCGCGCGCATATGCGGAACCGCCGCTTGCGTTGTCTTGACGGTGCCCGCCACGTTGATCGCGAACACGGTCGAGATGTCGTCGGAAGACAGATCCTCGATATTACCAGCCTGACTGACACCCGCATTGGCGAGCACGATGTCGAGGCTGCCGAATGTCTCGACGGCGCGGGCCATCGCGTCAGCCTATGCGGCACCGTCACGCACGTCACCCTTGTAGGTCATGCAACGCACGCCGTGGGCCTCGACGGCGGCCTTGGCACCGGCCAGATCGGCGTCATCGGACAGCGGGTATTGCACGTGGGGTACATCGGCGGTCGCGATGTCGAACAGCACGATATTCGCGCCCGCCTTGGCCAGTTCCTCGGCAGCGGCCAACCCGATGCCGCGCGCCCCGCCCGTGATGAACGCGGTCTTGTCCGACACTTCCTTGGCGGCGTTTTCGGTTTTCGCCTGCGCGCGCCCCGCGCCCACAAAGGCGGCGGCTGCGCCGATCGTGCCAGCCCGCAAGGCTGCGCGGCGTCCATGGTCCTGGGGTTGGTCGTTGGCGGTGCCCAATTGTGCGGCAGTGTTCTGTGTCATCTTGTTCCTCCGATCTGGTCGATGTGATGCCGTTTTGGCTATGCAGGGAAAGATGGGGTTGTGGTTTTCGCCCGGTAAGGGACTGAATTGCATTCAGTAATTGCAAAATGAGCAATTAATGCCCGATCCGACTGACGATCTTTTCATCCGCGTCGTGGAAACCGGCAGCCTGAAGGCGGCCGCGGCAGAGGCCAAAGCCGATCCGTCCTCGGTCACGCGCAAAATCGCGACGCTCGAAAAACGTCTGGGGGCCAAGCTGTTGATCCGCTCCACCCGACGGTCCCGGCCGACCGAGGCGGGCCAAGCCTATTGCGATGGGATCAAGCGGCTGGCGGATGAACAAGCCGCGCTCAGGGCGGAAATCACGGGCCTGTCCGAGACGCCAAAGGGGCTGCTGCGCGTCACGGCACCGGTCGATTTCGGCGCACGTTTCGTCACGCCCGTGGTGGATCGGTTGCTACGCGCCTATCCGAACCTCGCGGTTGAGTTGCGGCTTGGCAGTGATTTCGCCGATCTGCGCGAGGCCAATGTGGACGTCGCGGTGCGGATCGGGGCGCTGTCTGACAGCGCATTGATCGCCTGCAAATTCGGCGAAGTTCCCCACGCGCTGGTGGCGGCACCGGCGTATTTCGACAACCGTGATGTGCCGCAACGGCCCGAAGATCTTGCCGCGCACACCTTCATCTTCTACCGCCCCTATCCCGAGATGACGCTGACCCTGATACGTGGTCCCCGGAGCCGGAAGGTGACCGTGACGTCCCGGGTCAGCATCAACAGTATGAACGCGATGCGCGGTATACTGTTTGCGGGCCACGGCATTCTGCAATCCCCCCTTTGGGCGGTCTAGGATGCCCTGGCCGAAGGGCGCGTGATCCGTGTGCTCGAGGACTGGGGCTTGCCAGCCTACCCCTTGAACGGTGTGTTTCTTGAAACGGCTTTTCGCCCGGCGAAATTGCGGGTGTTTCTTGATGCGATGGCACAGCAGGTCAAAGGCGCGCCGTCGTTGCAGACGAGCTGACATCGGGCGATCTGGGACTTATGCGCACCGAAATGATGCGGAGTGTCACACGGCTCTGTCACGCCCCTGTGAGCTGTCCTCAGGCTAACCTTCTGCACGAGGTCTGCACAAACTGATGAACGCATCTGCAATCCCGGTTCGTAGAGGTCCGGCTGAATGATGAGCCATAGGACGGAAAAATGACCGAATTCACGATACGCGGTGTTCCAAACTCGATCGAGCATGACGCATGGTGGTTGGCCAGTGACGCCACACCCGATCGCCTCGCACCATGCCAACCTGATGAAAACACGGATGGGGTGGGCCTGACCCGCCGTGTCGTGGCGTTGGGTGTTCTGGCGTTGGTTCTTTTGGCCGACGTCCTCTTCTGGGACCATTCGGCGGGCGTGTCGTTGGTCGTCTTCAGCGCCGCCCTCAGCGGGGCCGCAATCGCCAGTCTTCGCCCCAAATTCAGCGTGACCAAATGGGGTGCCGTGGCGGCGGCCTGGATCGCCTGCGCCTTGCCGGTTGTCGAATATTTGCAATTTACCTCTGTGCTTGTCCTCCTTGCCGGGCATCTCGGGCTGCTGATCTGGTGTGCGCTGCAATCGCGCACGGTCGGGCCGGTCCTCCGCAATCTGGTGCGGTTGCCTTATCTCATGCCCATATTTTCATGTCTGTCGGGCTATGATGCCGTGCGCAGTGCGCGCATGCCTGCTGCGGTGCAGTCAAGCCGCGAGGCTGTGATGGCCTGGGTGCTGCCCTTGTGCGCAAGCAGCGTCTTTCTGCTGTTGTTCATCGGGGCAAATCCGGTGCTTGAGCGATGGCTGGATAATGCAACGCGCATTGAGGTCAACGCCTTCGACCCATCGCGTGTCCTGTTCTGGGCCTTCGTCGCTTTCGCCGTCTATCCCTTCGTGGCGTTCATCACGCTGACCAAATCCTTTGCGACAGAAACGAGGTGCCGGTTGGATCGCCCGCGACGTTCCGACAGGATCATCAATGCCCGGTCGGTCACGATTTCGCTGGTCCTGTTCAACGGGATGTTCCTTGCCCAGAACACGACCGACATCGCGTTTTTGTGGGGTGGCGCGGCACTGCCCGATGGGCTGAGTTACGCGCGATATGCCCATCAGGGGGCCTACCCGTTGATGGCCACATCGGTCCTTGCAGGGTTGTTCGTGCTGATCTCCCGAAGGTTCATCCCATCCGCACCGCTCCTGAAAGTGCTGCTGCTGGCCTGGATCGTGCAGAACGTCTTTCTGGTGTCATCGGCCCTGGCGCGGCTGGAGCTCTATGTCGACGTGTATGGCTTTACCTACCTGCGTGTCCGGGCAGGGATCGGGATGGGTCTGGTCGCGGTTGGGATGGGGCTTCTGGCGTGGCAACTGTGGTTCAACCTGACGAATGCGCGGGTGACGATAATCTTTGCCGGGCTCTGTGCGGTCACGGTGTATGCCGGATGCTTTGTGAACTTTGGCTATGTCATCGCGCTCAAGAACCTGGAGGGTGACGCGGTTCGCATCGATACCCGTTACCTGTGCAGCAATGCGGTTCTGGCGATGGCGGCCTTGCACGAACACGCCCGGGACACCGGGCATGGCTATTGCAAACACATTGCGGAGTTCGGGGCCATCGAATCCGAAGGTTGGCGCGACTGGGGACTGCGCAAAGATCGCCTTGCCGCCGCACGCGCCGATTACCTGACGCTGATGCAAGCCGGTGGCGTGACATCATTCGACATGCCAATTATCACGGATCAGATGGAGTGAGCGAGATGATGACCGACATCTTAGTCGTGGATGACGATGCAAGCATTCGGTCGGTCATCCGCATGGCGCTGGAGGACGCGGGGTTTCATGTGTCCGAAGCGGCAAACGGCAAGGCCGCAGTTGTCGAACACCGCCGCACGCCGCGCGCCCTGGTGATCCTCGATATCGGGATGCCGGAGCTTGATGGGTTCGAGACCTGCACGGCCCTGCGCAAGTTCAGCAACGTGCCCGTGCTTTTCCTGACGGCGCGCGATGACGAAATCGACCGTGTTCTGGGCTTTCAGCTTGGCGGTGATGACTACGTCACGAAACCTTTCAGCCCGCGCGAGCTTATCTTGCGGGTCAAGGCGATACTGTCGCGTGGGCGGTTGGCGGAGGATGATGGTCGGTTGGTGCATGGCGACCTCAGCCTGCGCGCGCAGGCCCATGAGGCGGTACTTGCAGGCCAGCCGCTGGACCTGACGGCGACGGAATTTGCGTTGCTGCACATGCTGATGGCTGCCCCGGATTGGGTGCGCACGCGGGATCAGATCATCTCTGCGGTGTATGGCGCAAACAATGTCATGTCAGATCGAACCATCGACAGCCACATTCGAAACCTGCGCCACAAGACCCAGGCGCTTGGTTATACGGACATCATCCGCACGATACATGGCGTCGGTCTGCGCTTGGGGTCATGTACGGCGTGACGGTCCCGGACAAATGGCGCCCCTCGCTGGCCCTGTTGATCGCATGCGTCGTTGGACTGCTGCTGGCCCTGCCGTTTCTTGCGCTTGTGGCGGCACGGACAACAAGCAACCAGTTTGTCCGCGAGACAGAGGCCAACCTGCATGCGCAAGCCGCGATCTATGCGACGTCTTTTGCCCAAGCCTACGAGGCTGCGGCCACCGCACCGCTCGAAGGCGTTCGACTGAGCGCGGCGCAACGTGAGCGATTGGCGCAGGACTGGCACCCGATCGAGGCCCGACTGGCCGTCAGCAACAGTACCATTCTGCCGCCAAGGCCCGCGCCGATGGCGGCAACGACCCCGGCCGCTGATGCCTATGTTCAGATCGCCAAGTCGCTGTCCGACCTCGCCAAACAGGCGCAAAAGACCACCTTGGTCGGGTTTCTCGCGCTTGATGAAAACGGGACTATCATTGCCAGATCAGGCACCGATGCGGGAAACCTTGGACATATTGGCGAGGTGCGGCGCGCGTTGAACGGCGACGTGGTTTCGGTGGCGCGGTGGCGCACGGAGGAGTATCGAAACCACTCGGTGCGCTCTCTCAGCCGGGATACGAGATTTCGGGTCTATGTGGCCCATCCAGTGGTCGTGTCTGACCATGTCATTGGCGCGATATACCTGTCGCGCACCCCGTCCAATCTGAACAAATATCTGTTTCAGCAACGCCACACGTTCATCTGGCTCGCCGTGGGCGTGTTGGTCGCGGCGTCCCTGATCGGGGTGTTCATGTGGCGCTTCCTGACCCGTCCGGTGCTGCAGCTGCAACGGCAGGCGCAGGACATCGCCGCCGGGAAATCCGAAGCGCAGGTGTCTGGCTATGGTGTGAAAGAGTTGGCAGGTCTGGGCCAGAGCCTGATCGACATGGGCGCAACCTTGCGAAAAAACGCCGCCGCGCTTCAGACCTATACCAAGCATGCGACGCATGAATTGAAATCACCGGTTACCTCGATCATGGGTGCTGCGGAACTGCTGGAAGCGCCGGACATCCAGGACGCTCGCCGCACTGCACTCGCCGCGACGGTCAAAGCCGAAGCGACGCGCATGGACCGGCTGCTTGATCGGATGCGCGAGATGGCACGGGGGCAGAACCTGCTTGAGACCACACCGACTGACCTCAAGGCCGTGTTGCCCGTCTTGCGTACCAAATTCGATGACCTGCACCTCGAGATCGGCGGCGATATCGATCAACCCCTGCCAGTGTCTCACGAGGCAGCGATCATCTGCTTTGGGCATCTGGTTGAAAACGCGGCAGAGCATGAGGCCAGCACCGTTCGCATCACCTTTGATGCAGCGACCTCGACCATTCAGGTGCAAGACGATGGCACAGGCATTTCGCCTGCCAATATCTCCAAGGCTGCTGAACCATTCTTTACCACCAAGCGCGAAAGCGGCGGCACCGGCATGGGCCTTGCGATTTGTGCGGAGATCATTGCGCAACAGGGGGGCAGGCTGGACATTCTGCCGTGCGAGGATGGCACTGTGATCAAGATGTCCTTTTGAGCTCGGGCAACGCGCATGCCCGCTGTGTTCGTACTCGGGCGCGATCCGGACTAGTCCTGTAGCACCGACAATTGAGCAGGCCCTTGGTCGAACACTTGCAGATAGCTTGATGTCCAGGTCCGAATATCGCTGTCCTGAACCGCTTCGAACAGAGCGGTGTGGCGTTCGATCCGTTCGGCGCGCGGCATGTCCAACGCGGTGCGGATCGCGTCTGCCATATGCGCCACATCGTACGGGTTGACGATCAGCGCCTCTGTCAGCACCTCAGCTGCGCCAGCACCGCGTGACAGGATCAAGACGCCCGGATCTTCCGGGTTTTGGGCCGCGACGTATTCCTTTGCCACGAGGTTCATGCCGTCACAAAACGGTGTGACCAGACCGACCGCCGCCGCGCGATAGAGCGCGGCCAGATGCGCCCGCGGAATACCGCGGTGCAGGTAATTGATGGGGTTCCAGCCCAATTCGGCATGTTCGCCATTGATGGTGCCCGCTATCAGTTCGCAGTGCTGGCGCACGTCCTGATAGGCGGTGAGTTCACCGCGCGTGGGCGGTGCGATCTGCAGGAAAGTCGCGCGCGGTGCCTCCGGGTCGCGCTCGTCCAGATAGCGCCCAAACGCGCTGAGCCGGTTTGGCAGGCCCTTTGAATAATCCAGCCGGTCAACCCCGATGATCAGCCGCATGTCATCGGGCAGATGGGCCAGCGCGCGCCCATCAAGGGCCGTTGCATCAGCCTGAAACCCCTTGGTATCGATACCGATGGGAAAGCTGCGCAGCATGAATTCGCGACCACGATAAAGCAGGTTGCCGTTCGAGAGATGCTCTGACTGGTCTTGCTGTCGGAACAGCTCAAGTGCTGTGCCGACATCGGCCTGGGTCTGCAAGCCCACAAGGTCAAAGGCGGCAAGCCAGCCGGGAAACTCCGCCGCCTGTGGCAAGGCCTGCAAGTCCTGCGGGGTCGGGAAGGGAATGTGATGGAAATAGCCCAAGGTCGCCGTCACCCCTTCGGCACGCAGACAGGCGGCAAGCGGCAGGAAATGGTAGTCGTGAATCCATATGCGATCCTCGGGCGTGCAAATCGCGGCCAGCATGCGCGCCAACCGCTGGTTCACGCCGATATAGTGGGCAAAGGCCGAGCGTGTGATTTCGATCAGGTCTGCGCGGCGGTGACAGATTGGCCACAGCACGCCATTGGCATAAGACAGATAGTAGCCTTGTTGCTCGGCCGGGGTCAGATCAAAGGTTTTGATCTGGTAGCCATCGCCATCGACGGTCTGGAACGTATCGGCGGGGGTGTCGGTCAGATCGCCGGACGTGCCCACCCAGAGACCGCCATGGGCCTTCAGGCAATCATGCAAAGCCACGACCAGCCCGCCCGATGGCGGTCCGTCCGAAGGCGCGCGGTTTGATACGACGATCAGGCGGCCTGTCTTGGTCATTGGGTGCCTCCGGCCAACCAGTCCTTCAGGACCCGGCGCATCGTCGCGGGGTCCGGGACGCGCCAGCGCGCTTGCGTCTCACCTTCGCCGACCTTGATACTGTGCCCGCCCGCCGTGTTGACCACGGCAAAGCCCGCCTCATCCGTTGTGTCATCGCCGCAAAACAGCGGTGTGACCCCGTCGCGTAAAAGGCTGCTGACGACGCCGCCCTTGTCCACATCCGCAGGCTTTAACTCCATCGCCATCTTGGCGGGGTGTGCGACCATGTCGGGGTCGTCTTCGACCAGTTGCTCGGCGAAGCGGGTCGCCTCCGCAGCCAAATCCGGCGCGTTTCGAAAATGCAGCACTGCCCCCGCCGCCTTCATCTCGGCCAGTGTGCCCGCATGATCCGCGACGAAATCGCGGATGGCAGCCTGATATTGCAGGATGGCGGGAGACCCGGCAAGGTGGTGGTCACGCATATCGCCTGCGATGCGGGCTTGGGCACCATGCCCACCGTAGAGGTCTCCGGGGAAGTCAGGCAGGTATTGGGCCAGATCATCAACCGAACGGCCGCTGACGATGCAGGCGCGCCCGTCTGTGCGGTGCCACAGACCAGCCAGCAAATCCGGCAAGTCCGGGGGCACGCAAATGCCGTCGGGCGTGCTCGCGATGTCCACGAGTGTGCCGTCGAAATCGAGGAATAGAAAAGCAGCCTCCGGACGCGGCCAATCGTGCATCAAGGAGGCCGTGACGAGGGGGATTGGCATGTGCGGACCTTTCATTTGAAATTCAACTGCCGATCCGCCGACTGGTTCCCGGATTTCTGCCGGTGGAACGGGGCTGTCTGGTGCGCGTTGGCTGCCGGTCGTTCTGAACAACCGCCTGTCGATGAAGCCTGAACTGGCCCCACCGATCTTTGCCCCCGCCGTGGCGGCGGATGCGGTGATGAAGGCAATGGGTAAGCGGTCGGGTGAGGTCTCCTTCGGCACGTCGGTGTTCTAGCCCATTTTCAGGGGCATGGTGTTGCCCGCGCAGGTGCGGAAATGCAGAAATCTGACCGACCCGAGCCCGAGGGTCGTCGCAATACCTTGTTTGACCTCATCGACCATCAGGCCCCGCCGAAGGTTCATTTGGTGATCGGGCGCAAGCTGTTCTTCGCTACGTTGGGTGCCGGCGCGTTCGCGCTCCGCCTGATCATCGGCTAGCCGGTTTTCCAAATTGCGGTCGTGCGGCCAAGCACATCACCGGTCGAGGGTTGGCTTGCCAGAAAGGGCGGGCCAGCGTCGCGGACATAGGTCTGGGTGCCGTAGTTGATCACGATCTCCCATGTCGCCTCGTCCGTGTCGGTCTGGCAGATCAGCACGTCACCGTCGACGCTGTGGCTTACGACCCGGCCATCCTGCCATGACTGCGCTTTGCGGGCCGCGATTGCGCGCTGATAAAAGCCCCTTATGCTCTGCTCGGTTTGCGCATCGGCACAGCGGTCATCGGACCACCGCATCGGCAGCCACGGCGTTCCCTTGCTAAAGCCAAAGGTCGGCCCCGCTGTCCATGGCATCGGCACACGCGCACCCTCGCGGCCCGGTCCATCGGGCCAATACAGCAAGTCCAGCGGATCGGTGGTTTCCTCGCGCGACAGGGTGGCTTGGGGCAGGCCCAGTTCCTCTCCCTGATAGATCAACCATGCGCCCGGCAGCGTTGCCATCATCAGCGCGAAAAAGCGTGCGTCGCGGTCAGACCCATCGCCCGAGGCCGAGATGTGGCGGGGCTGGTCGTGGCTCGACAACCATTTGGGATAGCGCGACAGATCAGAGATCGCGTCAAAGACGCGCAGCAACGTGGCAGCGTCCGCCCCGTTTTCGGGCATGTCGATGGTGTAGCATCCATCCAGACGCCCGGGTTGCGTAAAGTCCAATGCCAGTTCCAGCGAGTTGTTACCCGATGTGCTTTCCCCGATCAGGTAAGCATCCTCGCCCGCCCAGTCCCGCAGCTTTTCCGCATAGGCCGCCCCATCACCGGGCAGCATGTCATAAACGTGGTCCTGATAGGTATAGGGCACGAAATTCTCGCCCGACACCTTCTCTTGCACTTCGGGTGACGCTGGCGGGTTGTCCTTGAGGCTTTTATCAAACAGATATGACGTCACCGCATCAAAGCGAAAGCCGTCCACCCCACGGTCTCGCCAATAGCGGATTTCCCGGCGGTGCATCTCCTGGACCTGTGTGTTGCGCAGATTGAGCGAGGGCTGACAGCTGAGGAATTGGTGGAAGTAATATTGCCGCCGCCTGTGGTTCCAGGTCCAGCCGGGCGGGCCGAACTGGGACAACCAGTTGTTCGGAGCAGTCCCATCCGGTTTTGGATCGGACCACAGGTAACAGGCGGCGGCCGCGTCATCCCCTTCGATTGCGGCCTGAAACAGAGGGTGTTGATCGCTGGTGTGATTGAGGACCTGATCAATCATCACGCGCAGTCCGTGCTTCTTTGCCGCTGCGACCAGATCATCGAAATCGGCGAGGGTCCCAAATCGCGGATCAACCGCGCCGTGATCAGCAACATCATAGCCGCCGTCGACCATGGGCGAGACGAAAAAAGGTGACAGCCACACCGCATCGACACCGAGGTCTGCGATGTAGCCCATCCGCTTGGTTATTCCGGCAAGGTCACCCTCACCCGTTCCGGACGTGTCCTGAAACGAGCGGGGATAGACCTGATAGATCGCCGGATTTGCGGGCCACGATCCCCTAGGCACCGACGATCATACCGCCGTTCGGATGCAAGGTCTGGCCGTTGAAGTAATTGCCGTCGGACGAGGCAAGGAACAGATAGCTTGTCGCGACCTCCCAAGGTTGACCCGCGCGGCCCATGGGCACTTGGCTGCCGAAATCCTCGACCTCTTCGGCTGGCATGGTGCCCGGGATGAAGGGCGTCCAGATCGGGCCGGGGGCGACCGTGTTCACGCGAATGCCCTTGTCCGCCAGATTGCCCGCCAGCGAGCGCGAAAAGGCCAGGCTGGCCCCGCGCGTCGTCGAATAGCTGATCAGCGAACCCATGCCCGCAAAGGCGTTGACCGAGGATGTGTTGATGATGCTGTCACCTTTCTTCAGGTGTGGCAGCGCGGCCTGCGTGCAAAAGAAGTAAGCCATGACATTGCTGTCGAATGTGCGACGCAGCCGGTCTTCGGACAGTTCCGTCAGGTCTTCGTCCAACCACTGCATCGCGGCATTGTTGATCAGGATATCAAGCTGGCCAAAGGCCTCGACGGTCTTTTCCACCGCTGCGGTTGCGTTCTCCTTCACGCCCAGATCGCCGGGCAGCAGCAACGCCTGAGACCCTTCGGCCTCGACCAGTTCCTTGGTCTTTTCCGCGTCTTTTGTTTCGTCGTAGTAGGCGATTGCGACCTTCGCCCCTTCGCGCGCAAACAGAACTGCGACGGCGCGTCCGATACCGCTGTCACCGCCGGTGATCAGCGCCACCTTGTCCTTCAGTTTACCGACACCGGGATGGCGCGGCATGTAATCGGGCGCGGGGTTCATCTTGTGCTCGTCGGCGGGCATCGCATCCTGGTCCTGCGGCGGGATCTTGACGTGTTCGTTCATGGTACGTTCTCATTTGGCTGTGTTGATAAATCTGGGATGGAAACGGTTTTGCGTCGAACAACGTTCCACGGAATTTCTTGGGTGTGCTGCATGAGGGTGCGGCACGTTGCACTGGACGACGCACCGACTGACGCAGATCAGACCTGGCAGCTTTTGCTTATGTGCGGGGCCGACGCGCCCGGGGGGACTTGTGGCCAGAGGTGTCAAACCTGATGGCCAACCGACGATCAAATTTCCTGATATCTGAGCAGAACGATCGTTGATGGTTACAAAAGCAACAATTACGAACGCAACCGTTGCATAGAGGATCATGACTATGAACAAGGATAGTGCACCAAAAGCCTTGCAGTCTGCGGCAACGCCCGTTGGCACCTCTCCGGGTTATATGCCCGGATTTGGAAATGATTTCGAAACCGAGGCGCTGCCCGGCGCGCTGCCCCAAGGTATGAATTCGCCACAAAAGGTGAACTATGGCCTTTACGGAGAGCAGCTGTCCGGCACCGCCTTCACCGCGCCCAGCCACCAGAACGAACGCACGTGGTGTTATCGCATCCGCCCTTCGGTCAAGCACACGCACCGGTTCAAAAAGATCGATCTGCCCTACTGGAAATCCGCACCTCACGTGAACCCCGATGTGACCTCACTCGGCCAGTACCGGTGGGATCCGGTGCCCCATTCGAAGGACGGGCTGACATGGCTGACGGGGATGCGCACCATGACGACGGCGGGGGATGTAAACACCCAGGTCGGCATGGCCAGCCATATCTACCTTGTCACTGAAAGCATGATTGATGCGTATTTCTACTCTGCCGACAGTGAGCTTTTGGTGGTGCCGCAGGAAGGACGGCTCCGTTTCGCCACCGAGTTGGGAGTGATTGATATTGAGCCGCAGGAAATCGCCATCATTCCACGCGGGCTGGTCTACCGGGTCGAAGTGCTTGAGGGGCCATGCCGCGGCTTTGTGTGCGAAAACTACGGTCAGAAATACGAATTGCCCGGGCGCGGGCCGATTGGAGCCAACTGCATGGCCAACCCGCGCGACTTCAAAACGCCCGTTGCGGCCTTTGAGGATCGCGACGCACCCAGCACCGTCACAATCAAATGGGCCGGTCAGTTTCACGAAACCAAGATTGGGCATAGCCCGCTCGACGTGGTCGCGTGGCATGGAAACTATGCGCCGTGCAAATACGACCTGCGCACCTATTGCCCGGTCGGTGCGATCCTGTTTGACCACCCGGACCCGTCGATTTTCACGGTCCTGACAGCCCCGTCCGGGGTCGAGGGGACCGCCAATATCGACTTTGTCCTGTTCCGCGACCGCTGGATGGTGGCCGAGGATACGTTCCGGCCGCCATGGTACCACAAGAACGTCATGTCCGAACTGATGGGCAATATCCATGGCGTGTATGACGCCAAGCCCAAGGGGTTCGTGCCGGGTGGGATGTCGCTTCACAACATGATGCTGCCCCACGGTCCCGACAAGACGGCGTTTGAAGGGGCGTCGAATGCGAACCTTGGCCCCGACTATCTGGCCAATACGATGTCGTTCATGTTCGAAACCCGCTTTCCGCAGCACCTGACCGAGTTTGCCGCACATGAAGCCCCGCTGCAGGACGACTACATCGACTGCTGGTCGGACCTGGAAAAGAAATTCGACGGGACGCCGGGCAAGAAATGAAACTCTATTCCTACTGGCGCTCGACCACGTCTTACCGGGTCCGCATCGCGCTTCACCTGAAGGGTGTCGCTTACGAGACGGTCGCCGTGGACCTCGTGGCGGGGGTACAGGCATCCGATGACTACGCGGCGCTGAACCCGATCAAAGGGGTGCCAACCCTGATCACGGATGAGGGGCACGTAATCACGCAATCCATGGCGATCCTCGATTATCTGGATCATCTGGTGCCCAATCCCGCGCTGCTGCCGCGTGACGATCTGACCTTGCGCGCGCAGGTGCTGGCCGCCGCGATGGTCTTTGCCACGGACGTGCATCCCGTCAACAACCTCAAGGTCGTCAAAAAGGTGCGCGGCCTTTCGGACGAAGCGACAGGCATTGCATGGATGCAGGACTGGATGCGTCAAGGCTTTGCCGCCTTTGACGCGCTGATCGCACGGGACACGCCATTCAGCTTTGGCGACACACCCAGCCTTGCCGACATCTGCCTTGTTGCACAGGCCTATAATGCGCACCGATGGGGCGTCGATCTTTCCCCTTACCCCCGCCTTCAAGGGATCGAGGCACGCTGCCTTGCGCTGCCCGCCTTTCAAGCGGCCAAACCCGAACATCAGAAAGACTCCACATCATGACATTGCTCCGCTCCTGGGTCGAAACTGCGAACAGCGCGCAAACGCCCTTTCCTTTGAACAACCTGCCTTATGGGGCGTACATTCCGGAGGGCGAAGAGAATCCACGTTGCTGTGTCGCCATCGGGGATCAGCTTTTTGATGTTCATGCGGCTGAGGCTGATGGCCTTGTTGATATCGACAGACTGAGTATTGCCGGAACCGGTGTATGGAACGGGTTGATGGAATATGGGCCTCAGATATGGGCCGCTTTCCGGACGCGTCTGACCAAAATCCTGGCTGAAGGATCCGCAGACCAAGAGGCGGCTGCGAAATATCTCCACCCGCTGGAGAGCGCGCGGTTGTCGATGCCGGTGACTGTCGCGGAATACACCGATTTCTATGCGGGACGGCACCACGCCACCAATGTCGGGACCATGTTTCGCGGCGCTGAAAATGCACTGCCGCCGAATTGGCTGCATATTCCGATTGGCTATAACGGGCGCGCCTCATCCGTCCTGCTGTCCGGTACGGATATCCGCCGGCCGTGGGGTCAGTTGAAAGGCCCCAATGATGCCGCGCCGCGTTGGGCTCCCTCGCAGCGTTTCGATATCGAGCTCGAGATGGGGGCCATCGTGGGTCAGCCCTCGGACGGGCCAATTTCGGTGGATCAGGCCAACGCCAATATCTTTGGCTACGTGTTGCTGAACGACTGGTCGGCGCGGGACATCCAAGCGTGGGAATACCAGCCGTTGGGGCCGTTTCAGGCCAAGGCGACCGCCACCTCAATCAGCCCGTGGATCGTGACCAAGGCGGCCCTCGAACCCTTCCGCTGCGACACGCCCGCGCGCGAGAAAGAGCTGTTGCCGCACCTGCGTGACACCGGGCCAATGCTGTATGATATTCCGCTGTCGGTCACGCTGAATGGCGAAACGATTGCGCGGACCAACTATAACGAGCTTTACTATTCCGCCGCCCAGCAGCTGGCCCATCACACCATATCCGGCTGCCCGATGCGGGTCGGGGACCTTCTGGGGTCCGGCACGATCTCAGGGCCGGAACGGGGCAATCGCGGCTCGCTTCTGGAACTCAGCTGGGGTGGAAAGGAACCGCTTGAGACGAAATCGGGCCAGCGCAGCTTTATCGAAGACGGTGATACGCTTGCACTGCACGGGGCGGCATATGGTGACGGCTATCAAATCGGGTTTGGCGACTGCGTGGGAACGCTGCTGCCTGCCCTCGACGACCCATTCAAAGGATAAGACCAATGGCAAAAGCATTCGCATCCCAAGGCGACCTGACCGAGAAAAAGATCACCTTTGACGAGGTAGGGCGTGATTTGTGGGCCTTTACCGCCGAAGGGGATCCGAACTCGGGTGTGATCATCGGCGACGACAGCGTGATGATCGTAGAGGCGCAGGCCACCCCGCGTCTGGCTGAAAAGGTCATCGAAAAGGTGCGCAGCATCACCGATAAACCGATCAGCCATCTGGTATTGACCCATTACCATGCGGTGCGTGTGCTCGGGGCGTCGGCCTACGGGGCGGATCAGATCATCATGTCGGATGCGGCCCGCGGCATGGTCGAAGAACGCGGACAGGAAGACTGGGACAGTGAATTCCAACGCTTTCCCCGTCTGTTTGAAGGGCATGAAAGCATTCCGGGCCTGACCTATCCGACCACCACCTTCAGCGACAGCATGACGGTCTACTTGGGCAAACGCCGTGTCGATATCAAACATATCGGGCGCGCCCATACAGCGGGCGATGCGGTGATCCACGTGCCGGACGAGAACGTGATGTTCACCGGCGACATCGTTGAGGATCACTCCGCCTGCTATTGCGGCGACGGGCATTTTGCGGATTGGGGCAACACGCTGGATGCGATCACGTCCTATGACGTCGATGCAATTGCGCCGGGCCGCGGCGAGGCATTGGTCGGCAAGGACGCGGTCGAACGCGCCATCGAAAGCACCCGCGATTTCGTGACCTCCACCTACGAGCCTGCGGCACGCGTCGCGGCCCGTGGCGGATCGTTGAAAGAGGCCTGGGACGCCGTGCGCGCGGCTTGCGATCCGAAGTTCAAGGACTACGCCATCTATGAACACTGCCTGCCGTTCAACGTCGCGCGCGCCTATGACGAAGCCCGTGGCATTGCACATCCCCGCATCTGGACGGACACGCGTGATCTCGAAATGTGGGCCGCACTTCAGGGCTAACGCATCAGGAGGACAGACCATGGTGGCCGAACGCTACAAGACAGCCTTCACACTTTACCCCTACGAAAAGGTCCCGGCACAGTCGGCGGCGCCGGTTCGGCACCCTGTGGTGATTGTCGGTGGCGGGCCGGTCGGTCTGGCGCTGGCTCTGGACCTCGGGAAAAAAGGGACACCGGCTCTTGTCCTGGACGATCACGAAGGGGCCGGGCAGGGCAGCAAGGCGATCTGCTTTGCCAAGCGCACGCTCGACATTGCGCACCGTCTGGGGGCAGGGGAATCGATGGTCGACAAAGGCGTGGTCTGGAATGTGGGACGTGTCTTTCACGGTGACAACCAGCTTTTCGCTTTTGACCTGCTGCCTGAAGAGGGTCATCGCAACCCGGCATTCATCAACCTGCAACAGCCCTATTTCGAACGCTACCTCGTCGATGAGATCCGAACGGCACAAGCGCACGGAGCTCCGATTGAAATACGTGGCAGGAATGCGGTGACAGGCGTCACGGTGCAAGGCAGCGGCGCAGTCATCGACGTCGATACGCCCGATGGTCCGTATCAAGTCGAAGCGGATTATGTGATTGCCTGCGACGGTGCGCGCTCGCCCATCCGGGACATGATGGGGCTCGATTTCGATGGCCGTGTGTTCGAGGATAACTTCCTGATCGCGGACGTCCGTATGACGGCCGATTTCCCGACCGAACGCTGGTTCTGGTTCGAACCGCCCTTCAAGGACAGCGGACAATCCGCCCTTTTGCACAAACAGCCCGACGATGTCTGGCGCATCGATTTTCAGCTTGGCTGGGATATCGACCGCGACAGGGAGCTGCAAGAAGACCGCATTCGCGCCCGCGTGGACGCCATGTTGTCCAGCCAGACCGGGCACGTGCCCGACTACGATCTGGTTTGGACGTCAATCTACACCTTTCAGTGCCGCCGGATGAAGCACTTCCGGCACGGGCCGGTGTTCTTTGCCGGTGACAGTGCCCATCAGGTGTCGCCCTTTGGTGCGCGCGGTGCAAATTCGGGTGTGCAGGACGCCGAAAACCTTGCATGGAAGCTGGATGCCGTTCTGAAAGGGCAAGCCGATGAAACCTTGCTGGACAGTTACCACGCCGAACGGGCTTTCGCGGCGGATGAGAACATCCTGAATTCATCGCGTGCGACAGACTTCATGACCCCCAAGAACGAGATCAGCCGCTTGTTTCGCGACGCCGTGCTCGACCTTGCAGGGTGCCACGCATTTGCGCGTCCGCTGGTGAACTCGGGTCGCTTGTCGGTGCCCAGTGTCTATGACGGGTTCCCTCATTTCGGCCCTGACGCATTGCAAGGTCCGGTGGCAACGCGGCCCGGTGCCGCCTGCCCGGATGCGCAGATGGGCGAGGGGTTCTTGCTGGATCACCTTGGTGGAGACTTCGCCGTTCTGGTCTTGGGAAGCGGCGCGCCTGAACACGGCCCCTTGCGCGTCGTCGATATACCAGACCCGTCTGACGGAGTGCGATCGCGTTATATGGGCGATGCTGCGCGCGCGATTTACCTGATCCGTCCTGATCAGCACATTGTCGGACGCTGGCCTTCCTATGACCGAAAGGCGGTTGATGCCGCACTTGCCAAAGCCTTGGCGCGGGAGGGATCCCATGTTGACGCTTGAGCCTAATATTCCTGACCCCGATGGCTTCTATGACGCGCTGTTGAAAGCGCATGAGGGTTTGTCTCAAGCACAGAGCATGGCGTTCAATGCACGGCTGATCCTCATTCTGGCCAATCAAATCGGGGACCGCGACACGCTGCGCGCGGCGCTTGAAGCGGCTAAATAAAGTGCCCTGAATGGGCGCGGCAGGGAACGGAGATGAAAGCCGTTTACGCGGCAAGATCAAGCAACGGCTTGAGTGTGCACTTTAGACCTCCCTGCATCATGACGGTGGCCAGCCGGGGCACCCATCTGCGCAGTCATGTGCGGGTCACGTAGATTGCTACGTAGCCAGCTGACATAGCTTTGAGCGGCCATCATCCACGACACTTCTCGCAACAACAGGAGCGTGGCCATGCCCAACGATGTCTCGGTGAACTTCAATGTCGACCCGAATACTGACCTGAATGGGCAAACCCTCCCGAACGTCCCGCTTGAAGGGGCCGCGCCGCCGCCTCCGCCTGCGCGTACCCATGTCGCAACCAATGGTGATCTGACAGCCGGGGACAGTTTGGTGTCAGCCAACGGGCGCTACACCGCGACGTTTCAGGCGGACGGCAATCTGGTGGTCACTGATACCACGAAATCCGGATCCGACGCGGTTCTGTGGGACAGCGGCACCGACGGAGACGCCGCCGGTGGGACATTCCGAATTCAAGGGGACGGCAATCTCGTAATCCTCAGTCAAGGAGGCGATGTCGAATGGTCATCGCGCACTGACCCCAAGGGTGAGATGGCGGCGCGCGACTACGAACTTGTGCTCGAGGACAACGGAGCGTTGACATTGGTGGATAGCCTTGTGCGGACCCCGCTGTGGTCATCGGGCAATCGGCTTAGCCGGGCGGACCGGATTGCGGATGACTGGAACGACACGCAGGCGTTGGAATATATCGCGACCTATCCCGACCTGATGAACGCCCTGGGCGCAGACGATGATGCCGCGCGTAATCATTTCGAGAACAACGGGCTTGGCGAAAACCGGGTGCCCGCCTTTTCCGCCCAATCCTATCTGGAGGCGAATGCCGATCTGGTCGAGGCCTTTGGAACGGACACTGAAAAGGCGGCGGAACACTGGATCAACATAGGCCGTCACGAAGGACGCCCCCTCGCGCCCGGCGCAGCCGCCGAAGTTCCCGTACCCCGTTTCGTGTTTCGCGATGACAACCGGAACGGTCACGGCGTTATCGTGATCGACGACGATATGGTCATCGAAGATGTCTGGATCGACAATCGCGGTGCCTATTCCAGTACGGGGCAGGGCACCGTTTTGCTTGACGATGGGCGGGAATTTCAGGTGTTGCGCGAAGGGGGGGCGGGCTATCCCGAAACGCTGATCGGGTCCGAGGCATCCTGGTCCAACCTGGAAGCCAACCAATACCTGGACAGCGAAAACGGCCGCTACCGCGCCCTATTCCAGTTCGACGGCAATCTGGTGATTTATGACCTGCAGGCCGAAGGTGGACCCCAACCGATCTGGGATACCGGCACGGGCGGAGACGCGGTGCAAGGCACGCTTGCGATCCAGGCTGATGGCAATCTGGTCATTTACGAGAACGGGCCGACCCTGCCCGAGAACGCGGTCTGGTCAAGCCGCACCAACCATAATGACGGTGAGGCATTTCGCGAGTTCAAGCTGACACTCAGCGATGACGGGGCCCTGGCCTTGGTGGACGTGGAAAACAACACCGTCCTGTGGACCAGCGATGAGGGGCGTGAAACCCGCGCCGCAGGCATCCCACGCCCTGACCCAATCACTGCACGCCCCAATGATGAGCCGCTGGACGCCAGCGCAACTGCCCCCTTGCTGATCGACAATCTGCCCTTTGACCTCGAAATCCCCGAGGGTGCCGTCCCGGGCGACTATGAGAATGCGATGATGCAGATGCTCACCTGGCTCAGTTCGGGTTTCATCTCCAACACGCAATTTGAAACCTGGGCCAACGATTTGACGATCATGGCCGGTCTGGAACAGGTATTGGCCAATGGCGGTGGGCGCCTCGATATCGCCACGGCCCCCGAGTTGGAGCTGCGCGCAATCGGCAATCAATCCTTTGCCGAGATCGAAGCTAACCTCGCCCGCGATTTCGATCTGGCCACCGGGCCGGACGCAGCGCAGCTTGCGGCGGTCAACCAGTTGGCCCGCGGTGATGATGCGTCATTTATGGAAATCCTGCTGACCTGGACGATGATCAAACACCCTGCGGTGAGCGTGCGTTTCGACCCGGGTGATGGGCGTGGTGGATCGGTCGATGTGCGCGTCGATGGGGGCGATGAAACGCCCTTTACGGCCTGGATCGACGAACGGATCGATTCCGACAATATCGGCAGTTTTCTAAGCGATATCAGGGTTCCGCGTGAAGGAAACGGGCGTGGCAATCGCACCCGCCTCTTGCTGGAACGCGATGACGGTGACTATCTCAGCACCGCTATCAGGGTTGCTCCCAATCTGGACCGCACCTTTGATGTCGTGGGGGAGGAGGGCCGCGATCAGGTCCTGTCTGTGCTTGGCCTGACCGAGGAGTTTGCCCCCGACCGACGCCGCAACACGCCAGGACTTGTGACAGATAGCGGCCAGAATCTGGGCTACGGCTACAACCTTGATCAAAACAAGCGCGAGTCGTTCTTCAATGACTTCGGCAGCGGGCTGGCCCGCTCGGCCATTGACACCTTCGCCCCGGACGCGGTTGCGGGCACGACAACCACCTTCCTGATCAACGCGCAGAATGAAAACGTCGATAACGTATCGAACTTGGGCAACCTGACGGTGATCGAAGAGGGCGGTTCCGGCAACAGGATCATCAGCGGGGCGGGTGATCTGAACTACGTGACCACCGGCGCAACTGGCGGCATCCTGCGGCCCGGCAGCGGGTCCATTCAGGTGGTGGCTGACGACAGCACACGGCTGCGTATCGAAGACGTCGTATCCAGTTCGGAAAACGCGTCGATCGTCAGCTATAGCGGCGAGACGAACCAAAGCTTCCAGTTCACCGATGACGGCGAAAACATCGTGCTGTTCGGGCCCGGCGACACCTACGGGTTCTCGCTGCAAGGCAATGGCGAAATCCGGGTCGAATTGCAGGCCGGTGCGAATGTCACGGGCAGCACGTTTTTCTTTGACGATACCGACGGAACCTTTGTGGCCAACAACGGCTCGACGCTGAGCTACAGCGCGATTTTCGGGGGCGACGGCGAGGACAGCCTGACGTTTAACGGAGAGGCTGTGGGCAACATCATCCGGCCCGGTGATGACAATGACTATATCGAGGTCGGCCCTGATTTTCGCGGCGATTTCAGCCTTGAGGACAGTGCCGCCTCATGGATGTGGGCCAACGGGGACGAGATCTACGAAAACGATGTCGTCGTTCTGAACCAGCCGCGCATGGATGCCCGCCTTGTCGGTGAAGGTTGGACGATGATCGATGGCGACAAGCTGGTCGCCTATGATGAAGACGGCAGTATCCTTGCCCAGATTAACCTGACGGGCGATGCCGACAACCTCGAGTCCATCTATGTGTCGGATGGAGAGGGTGGGATCACCACCTTGCAGTCCATCCCGCCCGAAGTGCGGACCAAGCTGGCGGCGCTTGGCTTTATCAGCTCGGTATTGATGATTGTTGGCGCGTTTTTCCCACCTGCGGCCATCGCGGGCGCGGTGACGAAGTTTGTCTATGATGCGGCCAATGACAACCTGTCGTTTCAGAACGCACTGCTTACGGCAGCCTCGGTTGCGTCGGCAGGGGGTGGATTGTCCGGAAGTGGACAAACGCTTGCACCCAAATGGGTGGCCCCTGCGCTGCGCGGCACTGCGGCTGCCATTGATGGGGATTGGGAAAACTTCACCCAAAACCTGTTCCTGACGGCGGCCGGGCTTGAGGCGCAAGGCCTTGCCGGATTGGACACCCTGCCACTTGATTTTGCGAAGCTTTCGGACTCGGTCGAGGCCGGGATCATGATTGTAGATGGGTTGGAATCCGGCTCCGCATTCGAGATCGCCGAAGGGGTGTTCCTGCTTGGCGCGTCCGTGTCCAGCGACGGGACGCAACAGCTGCTTCTGGGCGGGGCGGACGCCGCGCGGATCGGGGCCGCAATCGAAAGCGGTGAGTTGTCGGGCATCTTGACAGCCACCGCAGGGTTCCTGACCACCCAAGGGCTGTTCACACAAGCGCCTGAGTTCATTGAGAACACGCCGCTGCTGAACCCCAGCAACGTCAATCTTCCCGCCGCGTTGTTCACGGGTGCGTCGGTCATCATCGACTTTTCGGATGCGGTCAACAACGGGGACGGGGTCGGCAACGCCCTGCTCGAAGCTTTCCCCGGCGCGCTTCAAACCATCGAAGGCTTTACCGGCAGCAATCCGGTGCAGGTGTTCTTCAACAACCTCGACGGCGAAGTCGAAGGGCGCAATCCCTTCAATCAGAATGAGCGGTTGATCATCGTTTACGAAGACGGTGCAGAAGGGGCCGCGCGGGTGCCGATTGCGCTGCTCGACCGTCATGGCACTGATACAGGACGGATCGAATTGGCCGATAACGGATCCTACAACTACTACATCCGCGATGATGAAGGCGTCGAAAACTTCGCGTTCAACCACAACCCGGCCACCGATGATACGTCCCAAGAACGCGCGCTGACGCCGGAAGAGGCAAATCCGGTCGACCCGATCATCCTGCCGGAACAAACGGGGCAATTGCAGGCTTCACTTGATCTGTCTCAGACACTCGGAAACGTCGATACCAGTCAAGGGCCTCTTAGCGCCGAGGTGCTGTCGACGCTTACACCGGGTCAACGCGCGCTTTATTCTGCTATTGTCGGCAAATACAGCTTGGCCGGGCAACAAGAGCAACTGCTCTACGCTGATGTTTTCACCCAACTCAACGAAATGACCCAGGACGAGGTCAACGACTTCGTGCGGGACGTGTTCGTTTTGGCCGAGGCCGAAGGACTGCGGACGCTGACTGGCGAGCAGCGGGATGTCGATGGGGATGGATTTGTCGTCACCGGGTTCTTGGCAGAGATGTGGGATTATGCCGGTGGTGGACCCGTCAGCGAAAAATTACAAAACGCGCTCAGCACAGTTTTTGACGAAGGCGATGCGAACGTTTCCGCACTCACGAGTTTCCATATCGATGACTTTGAACTCGACTCCGATGCGCCCCTTCCGGAGGTTCTCGAAATTGTATTCAACAAGGATTTCATCGTTTCCCCGGATGTGCTGCAGAATGCAGGTTTCATCGAAAGGCTTGTCGCCGCGACGGACAATCCCGAATTGCAGGCAGAGTTTCAAAACGGGCAGCTCATCAATCTCATTCTATCGGACGAAGATTTCTTGCTTCGTTGGGATGACATTCAGACGCGGGTTGGCGAGTTTGTCGATCCCGTTGCGTTGTTCGAAAACGGAGAGGCCTACCAGACAGGCCTGCTCAATGCAGACTTGGCTGGAATTCGGGCGCTGGCGCAGCTTGACCCCAACTCGACGGAATTTAGAACTCAGGTCGGGCTGATGATCGGGAACGTTGCGGTTGGTTCGGTATCAACTTTCATCCAGTCTGTCTTGGCGGATCCAACCAAATTCCTGACCGATGCGGCAATCGATATGGTTTTTGAAGCGCTCTTCCCACCGGCCGAATTGATCGAATTGGGATTTGTCGCATCCCAGATTGCAGAAGGCGTTGCTGCTATCAGCGATGGCAAGGTACGGTTGGACGCGGCCACGACGCCCGAAGAAATCGAAGAAGCATTATTGTTCGTCCGAGGTGGCACCCAGATCGTGACTGACCAACTGGCCAGTTTTGTGGGCAGCAGCGCCGTCACGGGTGCCGTCACCAACGCGCCGATCAACAACTCTGCACTGGACAGGCTCGGCGCGCTGGATCCGGCCAGAGTGAATGACGTGGCTGCTCGGGTTCAGACCAATCCAGATGGCTCTGTGACGTTCAACGATGACGGCTTTGTTCCGCCCCAAGCCACCCCTGAGAATACCGCGCCTGACATCGCGCCCGATCCGATAACAGAAACGCCTGCTCCCGAGACACCTCCCGCTGAAATCGAAGCCGTCACCGTCGCAGGCGTTGATGGATCCGTTGCCACCACCGAAGACGGCCAAAGTTTCAGCTACACCGGTGACGATGGCGTCTTGCGCAGCGTATCGCTTGATACCGATACACCGGTCGATACCCAAATTACCGCTCTTTTGGTCAACAATCAGCTTGAAGGGCGCACTGTCGGGGGCAACCCGCTGACATTCTTTGACAACACCGCAATTGAAATCGTCGAGACCGATGGCACTTTGTTTGCCCGCCGTGATGTCGGCGACGGGACGTTCGTGAGCGCGCCTCTGGACACATCCGACCCGATTGCGGCCAACGCACAAGCCCGGGCCGAATATGAAGCGGGCGGCTTCCTCGGACTTGATGCCCCGGACACCACCTTCCAGCGTCCATTGGGAGACAGCTTTTCGGTGAACTATCTCAGCCCTACTGAGACGGGTCTTGGCAGTTTCTCGATCAACTATACCATCTTTGGCGAGGTGCGGACGGTCCAGCTGACCGGCACCACCAACCTCAACGACGCGATGGCGGCAGCCGAAGCGGAACTGGCAGCCGGCACATTGCCCGGTCTCAGCAATACGCCGAGCGTCCCCAATGACACGGCCAATCCGACCGATCCGACCACGCCTCCGGAGTCAAACAACCCAGACACGACCCCGGTCGAGACACCGGAAACGCCGCCCGACATAACAGAGCCAGCGCTGACCGACCCAACGACGCCAGAGCCGATCACAACAGAGCCCATCGGTGCCGAAGACAACACCGTCGAGAACAGCCTACCTGAAGTGACGGTGCCTGATGAGACGTTGCCGGACACCACACCGACCGACACAGATGTCGCCCCGGAAAATCCCGATAGCGTTCCAGAACCTGGCACCGACCCGATCGACGTCGCCGATCCGGTCGACCCGATCCTGCCGACGCCCGATCCGGACATATCGCCGGATCCAATAACAGAGCCGGATATACCCACATTCGTCCCACCTGACCTGTCCTTTGACGGGAATGACACACGGCTTGGCCAGGAACTTGGACGGCCTTTGTCGTCGCTGGAACAAGAGTTGATCGATATCGGAATTGATCCGACGGACATCACATCGCTGACGCCTTATCCCGATATCACCGGATCTTTGGACCCATCCGCAAACGAACCGACAAACTGGCTGCCCAGTCACATCGGAGCAGATCAGGTGGCCGAACTCAACCAATGGCTGGCGGATGCTGGCGTGACGCCGAGCGAAGTCCGTTTCACGCCCATGGTTGTCGGCTTCACACCTGATCCGCAGTTCACGAGCGAAAGCATCATCGTCTCCCAAGCGCTGCAAGGCGCGCTTGAGGATGCAAACGGGCGCGGTGCCAGCCTTAAATTCGGACCAGTCTTTGGAAACCTTGCCAATGCGCGTGGCGAAATGGCCGAGGGGGTCGATCCGAATTTCGCGGCCTTTGGCGTGCTGCGCAACAGCGACACGCCGGTTGAATTCGTGAACCGCAACGGCGAGACCGTCAGCGCAATCCCCTCTGAGCAACCAACGCTGACCACACCGCTGCTGGTGCGACGCTACATCGGGCACCAAGGGCGGCTGCAAGACCGGGTCGCCGGGCAAGAGCTGGTGGCACAGGCTGATGGTACCTCGATTGCCAGCGTGCGCCCCACGATCAACATCGGCGGGACCGAGGTTGGACTGTCCCAACTCAACGGTGTGTTCAACGAAGACGGCACCTTCAGGCTGGGGTCGATCACACATCCAGACAGCAGCGCGCTGGACCAGATCATGCCGGAACTTGATCGGCAATTCACGAACTTGCAGCGGGCCGAAACCACACAGGAGTTCCTGGATGGGGTTGCCGATTTTTCATGGCTGTTGTTCCAGTCGGTGCCGCTTGCACGTGGCACGGCCGCGGTGGGACACTGGATGGTCGATGGGCTGTTGCGCTCGCGCGGGCTTGACTATGACAGCCTCGCGCCGGGTGTCTCCCTTGACCTCGAGGCGCTGTTGTCCACGCAACAGGATTACCGCGACAACTTTTCAAACTTCTTTCAGGGTGGCCAATTCCCGAGCAACCAGAATTTTGGTACTTCCTCCACGCCTCCTACGGACGGCACGACCCCGCCCAATTCCAGCCTCGCCGACGATGTGCGTTCCGACCTTGGGATCGAACCCACAGATATCAGCAGCCAGCGCGATATCTCTGGCGAGACACTAGCGATGCTGGAAGAGAACGGCGACCTCCCCCCGGTGCAGGGTGACAACTTCACGTATCGTCTGCAGTCCACGATCATCGACAGCGGCACGCAGAACCGCAGCCTGAACGCGATCGGGATTGAAATCGAAGGGGTTGCGCAGGATGGCACTCAAGTCACGACGGCGCGTGACTTTACCGGTGAGCTTTATGATTTCGACAACACCCATGATGTGATCGGGCACGCTGCCCTGTTCATCGGGGTGGATTTCCAGCGCAGCGACGGATCGGCCCCCGCGCTTGACGGTTTCGCAAGCGAGGAACTGGCAGCCGCCCTGCAACTGTCGCTGGATCAGTTACAGGCCGATGGCACACTGCCGGGCGAGGGCGGCCTTGCCGTGGGTGTGCAGCAGTTTCTGAACAACGCTCGCTCCACCAATGTCGGCAATTTCGGGGGCAATCCGCGCATACAGGCGCTCACCGACTTCTATGTGGACGCGTTCAGCAGCTCGCCCGAAGGGCTTGATCTGGCCCAAACCCTGAATGCCAATCGGGTCGCCGCCGCCTCTTATCTGGCCGACGCAGGTGCTCAGGATCTTGGCACCCCTCCGGCAGAGCCTTTGGTTTTGTCGTTGACCCCGGCGCAGTCCGAACTGTATCTGCGCACCGCCTATGAAGGGTTCAGCGCGATTGACCCCGACGGCGTGACACAGGCCGATATTGACGTGTTTGGCGATCTTGTGACCGCAGGCGTCGCGCAGTCGGACATCACCCAATCCCTAGATGCAGACGCGGACGGCGTCCTTGATGTCACGGACACGAGTGAGACGCCCGACACATCGATCAGCGCGGTTGCAGAGCCTGACTCCGTGCAATTCATCCGAGAGGCGAGTTCGTTCTTTCCTGACCCGGATGCGGTGAACACTGCGATCACCGATTGGGGGACCTTCACCTCGCAAGCGATCCAAAGCGGCAACGGCGATTTGAACGCTGTATTGGCGGGGATTGAGCCGAGCGCGCAGGCGCTGGCGCAGACCGATTTGCCCCAGAACACTGATCTGGTCCAGAACTACGGCGTCGAACGCGCCCCCGGTGCGCGCACGACCCGCGTGACGCACCCGCTGTTTTCCGATGGGGTGCAGCCTACGCTGGATCACATCGCCTCGGATTGGGACAACGTGCTGGTCAATGGTGCCGCGCCCGATTTCGAAGCCAGCGCCTTGCCGCAGCAGATTGATCAAATCATCGCAGAGGGCGGCACCATCGAATACAGTTGGCAGGCGGTGGATGCAGACGGGGCGGCCTATCCCATTGCCACCACCCTCATCCGGCCTGTGACTGAAGGTTTTGCCAGCGATTTTCCCTTTGAAATGATCACTGTCTACATCGCATCCGAGGGGATGCTGGGGGCTGTCCGTGGCGACATGGCAAACCGGTGGGATGCGCTGTTGACCGAGCCTGCCGGCAGCGAACAGGCGATCGAAGGGCTGGCGTCGTTTCTTTACGACTATGGCAAGCTTTACTGGCACAAACACGGTGATGGCGAAATCGCACTGGGGTTGATGTCGGGCTATCTGGACGCCAAGGGCTTCAGCGTGCCCAACCTGAACCCCGGCAGTGATCTGAGCGCCTTGGCGTTCCAGACCGACCGCGAAGGGTTTATCGACGCGTTCTTTGACGGGACGATTTTTGAGAACCCGATCATGGTGCTGACCACTGAGGCTGGCATTGATCCCAACGCCATCGCGCCTGACACCGGCGCGCCCTTGGTGTCGTCGCTCGAACAGGACATCATAGACGCAGGGATCGAACCCACTGACATACAGTCCATCACCGGATATTATTATGAACTGGCCTACGGGCGAAACCGCCCCATTGTGGCCGCACTGAACAATCCCGAGAATTTCGCCACCCAGACAGGCACCGTCCAGGGTCAAACGGTTGAGTGGCTGGACGATCCGCGCGCGATTGCAACGGGCGAAAGCGGCGATGCGTTCGTGCCCGAATTGATCCCGGTCGAAGCGTTTCCGGGCGGGGCGCAAACCCTGCCGGATGATGGTGGCGGCTTTGGTGCGACCTTCGAGCCGCAGTATTTCGCTGTCATGCCCGCGTGGTATTTCCAAGGCGAGTTTCTGCAGCGCAGCTTTGGCGATGATCCGGATGGCAATATCTCCAACATCCTGCCGCCTTGGCACGACGCGTTCTCGCATCTGTTGATGACGGGCGACGAACAGTCCGACCTTATCGATGCCTACAACATGACCGACGTGGTGGATTACATCATTACGCAGTCATGGAATCGGGGCGGAGACAGCGCGGCACTGCGCGCGGAAATATATGCTGAATTGGCGTCCGGTGCGGCCCACCGTTCGACCATCAGCGATCAGGATCTGGCCGATTGGCAAGCCGAGAATGGCACAACATGGACCCCCGACACGGTCAGCGCCCCAATTGTCGATTTTGTGTATCAGCAGATCGAGCACAATTATCAGATCAACAAGGACGCGCGGCTGACGGGGCTTGGCGGGGTGCAGGGCTTTATTGCGGATCTGGCGACAAATCCCACTCAGTTCTGGTTCCAGCGGCCGACATCACTGCCGATCCTTCCCAACAAGGGTGACAACGAGGTCGATGCGCGCCCACGCTAGCGCAATCCGCGCGTCATGGGTGCCAAGACCGTGGTCGGGGGGATAACAGTCCAGCTCGAGGCTGGCAGCATTCCTTGGCGCGTTCCGGGTCTAGATGCGAAGTTTTTTGGCTTACTCACTCATCCGACACAATCGGGACTTACGCACGCCCAACCTGAAATAGAAGGAGTGACAGGTGCCTAATAGGGGCGCGTACCGTCGTTCTTCGCAGATTACATCTTCTCTGTCTTTTCCTGTGATGCCGCGGTTCAGGACGACATCCAAGGCAGGTGCCACATGCGCGCTAGGCAAAAACGGCCTCGAGGTGTTCCCGCTGGATGGGGCACAGGCACCGAAGGCGAGGTGGCGCCAATGTACGCCGTCAGGAACGTGAGGAGATAAAACGACCCTGAGGGTTTTGTGGTCGGATTTTTGATGCGCATCGAGGTGTCTTGAGGCCCTTCAGTTCTTGGCGTTCCATCTAAGAGCTTCGCACTTTCCTCGGACAAACCGGTCTTGACGATGATCAGAAAAGTTTTGACATCGCTATGACACCGAGGTCATGACATCGGTGTCATTTGGCGCGATCACGATTCTCTGCGTCATCCACATCAGCTTGGGAGGGCATTGCATTGGCGACGATCTACGATGTTGCACGGGTGTCAGGCGTCTCGCCCAAAACAGTGAGCCGCGTGATCAACGGCGATGCCGCCGTCAAGAAAGCGACCAAGGAAAAGGTCAACGCGGCCATTGGTCAGTTGGGCTACGTGCCCTCGACCGCGGCCCGGGCGATGCGCTCCAACCGGTCGGGGCTGGTGGGTCTGATCACCGGGGCCATTTCGTTGACGCCGAACCGGTCGGAGGCATCGGGCCTTCCAGATCTCTTTATCGTTCAGGGCGTCCAGAAAGCGATGGAGGCCAGCAAAAAGACGCTGCTGATTGCCGATACCGGCGGGCAGATGGACCGCGTACCCGAACTGATCCGTACCTTTGAAGAGCACCGTGTCGAAGGCATCCTTTACGTGGCCGATCACCACCAGAAAGTGACGCTGCCACCGGTCATGGGCTCGACCAAGCTGGTGCTGGCCAACTGCTATGACGATGTGGGCACGGCGGCTGTCCTGCCCAACGACTATCAGGGCCAATTCAGCCTTGTCACACAGCTGATCGCCAAGGGTCACCGCCGAATTGCCTACCTCGCGCTTTCGGCAAGCCACGATGCGACGATCCTGCGCACGAAGGGCTACCGCGATGCGATGGGTGCGGCAGGGATCGCCGCTGATCCCGCGCTTTATATCCCGTCTGACATCGTCGCTGACGACGCACAGGGCGAGGAACAGCTGCTCTGGGACGCCATCGAACGGGTGCTCAGTCTGTCTGAGCCGCCCACCGTCATCTGTTTCGGTAACGACCGCATGGCGATGCGCGCCTATGGCATTCTGCGCTCACGCGGGCTGGCCTTGCCGGATGATATGTCGATTGCGGGCTACGACAATTACCGGATGATCACCGAAACGCTCTACCCGTCCCTGACCTCCGTCGATCTGCCCTACCACGCGATTGGCATTCGCGCGACGCAGATCCTGCTGGACGCAATCGGGGGCGGCACCGACATGCCCGATAGCCCGGTTCTGGTCAGCGGACAGGTGCATCACCGCGCATCGGTGCGCGACATTCCGACACCCATCACCAAACTTTCGTCAATAGGGAGGACGATCACATGAAACTGAGAGCAACTCTGGCAGTGGCCCTGTTGGGCACGACTTGCTTTACCACCGTGGCGTCAGCGCAGACCGATGTGCCGATGTGGTACCACGGCGCGGGCAACCGGGGCGAGGCGGATACGCTGAACCGGATTGTGACAGATTTCAACGCCGCGCAGGACGAATGGAACATCGTTGTCGAAAGCTTTCCGCAGGACAGTTACAATGACTCTGTCGTGGCCGCCGCCCTTGCTGGTGATCTGCCCTGCATCATTGACGTCGACGGCCCTGTCATGCCGAACTGGGCGTGGTCGGGCTACATGCAGCCGCTCGACATTGACGAAAGCCTGATTGCTGACTTCCTGCCCGGCACCAAGGGCATCTGGAATGGTGAGCTCTATTCCATCGGGTTGTGGGACGCGGCCGTTGCGATCTATGCGCGCCAGTCGGATCTGGACGCCTGGGGTTTGCGCACCCCGACCTTGGACGCACCCTGGACCCGCGACGAATTCATGGGGGCGCTTGATGCGGCCAAAGCGTCAGGCAAGTACGAATTCGCATTCGATCCGGGCATGGCCTGGACCGGGGAATGGTACCCGTATGCCTTCAGCCCGCTGCTGCAATCTTTCGGTGGCGACATCATCGACCGTGACACCTATGCATCCGCCGAAGGGGTGCTGAACGGCGAAGCCGCCATCGCATTTGGCGAGTGGTGGCAGGCGCTGTTCGCCGGTGGGTATGCGCCCGGCACCAGCCAGGATCCCGCGGACCGCGATGCGGGCTTTATCGACGGCAAATATGCGTTCACCTGGAACGGCAACTGGGCGGCGGCCACGACCCTCGAAGGTGTGGAGGACGTGGTCTTTCTGCCCGCGCCCGATTTCGGCAATGGCAACACAATCGGGGCCGCCTCATGGCAGTTCGGGGTGTCATCCACCTGCGAAAATCCCGAAGGGGCAAATGCATGGATCGAATATGCGCTGCAAGATGAATACCTTGCCGCCTTTGCAACGACGACCGGTCTGATCCCCGCAACCCCCGGGGCGGCCGAGATGACGCAGACATATTCCGAGGGCGGCCCACTTGAGGTCTTCTTTGATCTGTCTGCGGAGCAGGCGCTCGTCCGCCCCGTGACGCCCGGCTATGTGGTCGCGGCCAAGGTCTTTGAAAAGGCGCTGGCCGATATCTCCAACGGTGCGGATGTGGCGGACACGCTGGATGCGGCCGTTGACGAGATCAACACCGATATCGAGCGGAACGACGGCTACGGCCACGAGTGATCCTCCCCGTCGGGGGACCGTTCCGGCGGGCCCCCGGCACCTTTGCGAAGGCGAAAACCGATGGCATCGAAACTCACCACCTCCAATCGCGCAGGTTGGGCCTTTGCCTTGCCGGGCTTCGGTCTGCTGGCACTGTTTATCGTGGTGCCGTTTTTTTTCGCCTTCTACCTGTCACTGACCAACCAACGGCTGATCTCACCCAATCCGACCGAGTTTGTCGGGCTCGAGAATTACCGCAGCCTGTTGGCCATCAGCGTGCTCAGGATTGAGCCCACGCGCGATGATAAAGGTGCCGTGATCCGGGATGCGGACGGCAATGCCCAACATCCCCGCGTGCGCACGTATACCCGCAACAACCCGGACTATCCGCAATATGCCGGAATGCGCGAATGGTTCCGTTGGAACAGTGGCGATGTGGCCAAGGTCGTCGTGGCCTCGGACGTGGTCTTTTGGAAGTCCCTGCGCAACACCTTCATGTTCGTGCTGGTGGTCGCGCCGGTGCAAGGCGGACTGGCGCTGTGCCTCGCGCTGCTGATCAACCAGCGCCTGCGGGGCATCAACGTATATCGGGCGATCTATTTCATGCCAGTTGTGGTCTCAATCGTGGTGGTCTCGCTGTTGTGGCGCTTCCTTTACGCCGAACAGGGGCTGTTCAACGCGATCCTGCAAACGCTCAGTTTCGGCATGGTCGAGGGGCGCGATTGGTTGGGGGATCCCCATACCGCGCTTGGGGCGATCAAGGCAATGTCGATCTGGCAGGCGGTCGGCTTTCACATGGTGATCTGGCTGGCCGGGCTGCAAACAATCTCGCCCACACTGTACGAGGCGGCGTCCATCGAAGGGGCCAGCAAGTGGCAGACGTTCCGCTATGTCACGTGGCCGGGCCTGCGCAACACCGCCGTTCTGGTGCTGATCGTGATCACGATGCAGGCCTTTGCGCTCTTTGCGCAGATCGACGTGATGACCAATGGTGGCCCTCTCGACAGCACCACAACGCTCGTCTTTCAAGCGGTCGAACGGGGCTATGGCAAGCAGGACATTTCGGGTGGGGCAACGATCTCGGTCCTGCTGTTCCTCATCGTGCTCGCGATCAGCCTGACGCAGCGATATCTCACGAGGGAGCGTTAGCATGGCCGTCATTTCCGCTGACAACCACGGGCTGCGTCTGGCGACACGCTACGTGGTGCTGACGCTGATCGCGGTGATCTTCGTCTTCCCGTTGGTCTTCATGGTGGTCTCTAGCTTCAAGCCGGACCTGCAACTGCTGCGTGACACATCCAGCATCCGCGCGTTTCTGCCTGTCGGCGATATCAGCCTGAACAACTACGCAGACGCCTTTGCGCGCGCGCCGGTGGGGCTGTTCGTTTTTAACTCGGTGCTCGTCACCGGGGTCACGGTGCTGCTGGCGCTGCTGCTGTGTTCGCTGGCAGCATTTTCATTCGTGTTCCTGCAATGGCGGGGGCGCGATCTGCTGCTGTCGATCATCATCGCCACGCTTATCGTGCCCTTCGAGACGATCGCGATCCCGTTGTTGTTGCTGGTGTCCAAGCTGCCGTGGATCGGGTTTGACGGCCTCTCGATCGGTTGGCTCAACACCTACCGCGTGCAGATCATCCCGTGGATCGCGGACGGGCTGACGATCTTTCTGTTTGTGCAATTCTTCAAGGACCTGCCGCGTGACCTGATCGAAGCGGCGCGCGTGGAGGGGGCAAGCTGGTGGCAGATCTACACCAAGGTGGTGATGCCGCTCTCGGGTCCGGTCATTGCCACGGCCGCCATCCTGAAATTCCTTGTGATGTACAATCAGTACCTCTGGCCGCTGATCGTAGTACAGGCCGAAGACTACCGGCCCGTCATGGTCGGCCTGCAATATTTCTTCCAGCTCAACACCGCATGGGGCGAGGTCATGGCCTATCTGACCGTGATCACCATGCCTGTGCTGGCGTTCTATCTTGTCCTGCAACGTGCGTTCATCGCGTCGATTGCCTCAACCGGCGTGAAAGGCTGACGCAATGGTTATCGCCCTCAAAGATCAGTTCATCTGGGACAGCTGGTATGTCCGGGACGGGGATGTCTGGCACGGGTATTTCCTCAAGGCACCGCGCTCGATAGGTGACCCGGAGTTGCGTCATTTCAACGTAAGCTATGGCCACGCGACCAGCACCGACCTGACAAACTGGACGCATCTGGGCACCACGTTCGCGCCAAGCACAGGACCCGCCTGGGACGACTACACCACTTGGACAGGATCGACCGTGCGCGGCGATGACGGACTTTGGCATCTTTATTATACCGGGGCCAGCAAGGCCGAAGAGGGGCTCTATCAGCGGATCGGGCACGCAACGTCGACCGATCTGCACAATTGGACGCGGGTGGGCGATGGTTTGATCCTCGACATGACGGGGCCGGCCGCGGACCTTTATGAAAAGGATCACGCGGCGATCTGGCATGACCGGGCGATGCGCGACCCTTGGGTGATGCGCGACCCCGACGGCCCTGGGTGGTTGATGTATTTCACGGCCCGCGCCGCAGGGGTGACGGAACCCAACGAGGGTGGCTGCATCGGCTTTGCCACATCGCCGGACGGCTACGAGTGGAGGCTGCAACCACCGGTTTTCACCGGCGGTTATGGCCAGCTTGAGGTGCCGCAGGTGTTTGAGGTGGAGGGCAAGTGGTACTGCCTGTTCTGCACCGCAGCCGAACACTTCTCCAAAGATCGGGCAGAGGCGACACCGGGTGGCCCCGTCTCGGGCAATCACTATCTGATTGGGGACAGCCCGCGAGGCCCATGGCAGGTAGCACCCGACTTTCTCGACGGGGATTTGCCCTGTCGCCGCTATGCCGCCCGGATCGTCGACACCGGTCAGGGCCTCGTCATTCTCGGATTTGCGGACCGTCCCGATGGCGTCGAGTTCATCGGGCATGTGATGGACCCCGAACCAGTAGAGATCACCCCGGAGCGCTATTTGCGCCTCTCCCCCTCTCTGAAAGCGGCGGAATAAATCATGGCTCGGGTCAAATTGCGCGACATTCGAAAAAGCTTTGGCCAAGTCGAAGTCATCAAGGGCGTGGACATCGACATTGAGGATGGCGAGTTCGTTGTCTTCGTCGGCCCCTCGGGGTGCGGCAAGTCGACTTTGCTGCGGATGATCGCAGGGCTTGAGGATATCACCTCGGGCACGCTCGAGATCGACGGCGTCCGGGTCAACGATTTTGAACCCTCCAAGCGCGGCATCGCGATGGTGTTTCAGACCTATGCGATTTTCCCGCACATGACGGTACGCGAAAACGTGGCGTTCGGGCTGACGGTCAACAAGGCCAGCAAGGCCGAAAAGGCGCAAAAGGTGGCGGCCGCGGCGAAAATTCTGCAGATGGAGCACCTGCTTGACCGCCGCCCCTCAGAGCTTTCGGGAGGGCAGCGCCAACGCGTCGCCATCGGGCGGGCCATTGTGCGCGACCCCAAGGTGTTCCTGTTCGACGAACCGCTGTCGAACCTGGATGCCGCTTTGCGCATGGACATGCGAATGGAGATCGGCAAATTGCATCAGGACTTGGGGGCGTCCATGATCTACGTCACGCACGATCAGGTAGAGGCGATGACACTGGCCGACAAAATCGTGGTTCTGAAAGACGGACAGGTCATGCAGGCCGGTGCGCCGATGGACCTGTATCACGAACCAGAAAATCTCTTTGTTGCCGGCTTTCTGGGCGCACCCTCGATGAACTTTCTTGATGTGACGGTCGAGGCGTTGGACGACACCACGGTCACCGTGCGCAATGCGTCGCTGGAACCTATTGCAGTGCCGCACAAGGGGCGCAGCTTTGTGGTGGGTCAAACCGCGACCCTTGGCATTCGTCCGCAATACCTGCACCCCGCGCCCCCCGGTGGCGGCAAGCTGCATGGAAAGGTCGTGTTGACCGAACGTTTGGGCAGTGAGACGGTCATTGATGTGGCCCTCGCCGACGGCACCAAGGTCATTGCAGCACTGGCTGAGGACAGCATCCAGACGCCAGGCACAGTGGTCGATATCGCATTCGATCCGGCGCAGGCGCATATTTTCCCGGAGACCAGATGACGAAACCGGTCCTGATCCTCGACCCTGACTGGCGGCGCATGGACGAGCTGTTCTCGCCCGCGACCCGCGCGGCCCTTTATGACATGTTCGAGGTGATCTGGGGGACGGAAGGGCCAATCCCCGACGATATCTATCGCGCAGCCCTGCCGCAGGCCGACGTCCTGATCGCCGCCACGCCGCGCGTGGATGCGGACACGCTCGCACAGGCACCAAAGCTGCGCGTTATCATCGAGGTGGCAGGGGCGTTCCCCGACACCATCGACTACGCAGCCTGTTTCGCCGCCGGGGTCGAGGTGCTGAGCTGCGCACCGGGTTTTCGACAGGCCGTCGCAGAGATGGGGCTTGCCATGGCCTTGTCCGGCGCGCGGGGGCTTGTGCAGGAGCATGAAGCCTTCCGGCAGGGGCGTGAAAACTGGCTGGCGGACAATCCGCAGACCGATTTCACGCTTTATGGTGGCGCTGTCGGCTTCGTCGGGTTTGGACAGATCGCGCAGGAACTCACCCGGCTTCTTGTCCCGTTCCGCCCTGTCATATCTGTCTACGATCCGTGGCTGCCCCAGGAGGTCGCGGATGAATTCGGTGTGACACTGGCCCCTCTGGAATCCGTTCTGCGGACATCACGCTGCGTGTTTGTGGCCGCCATCCCGACGTCCGAGAACCGGCACCTGCTGAATGCGGACAATCTGCCGCTGCTGGCTGACAACAGTCTTCTTGTTCTCCTCAGCCGCGCCCATCTGGTCGATTTCGATGCGCTGGTGGCTGAATTGCAGACAGGTCGCATCCGCGCCTGCGTGGACGTGTTCCCGAGCGAACCCGTGGGTGGCGACGACGCCATACGCCAGATCCCCGCAGTGATCCTTTCGCCGCACCGCGCAGCGGCGGTGGACAAGGGCCGCCAGCTTATCGGTGATCTGATACTCTCCGACTTGCACAACGTCAGGGCGGGCAACCAGAACCGCAACCTGCCAGTCGCCAAGCCCCAAAGCATCAAGCTGCTGTCGGGCATAGGTGACGCAAGCCAAGTGTCGAACATGGCGCGGTCGTTGCAGGCGGATGCCTCTGACGTCTAAGGTCCGCAACCGGCGAATAAATGCCGGATATGCCCCATTTTTCTGACCCCAAAACAAAACGTTGGGTTGAATTTCACTCTGTAGCGTACCGTCGGTCCCATGGGAGACGTGCAGGATCAATCGCTCCCCAACCAGAAAGCCTAGTCATAAGGCCAATTTATCAGGGACGAAAAAATGAAATTAGTTATTGGACTTGATGGTCAGAGTTCGGGGGAGAAAGCCCTTGAATTCGCGACCGGCGTCGCGGCGAACAGTGAAACCTGCGAGTTGATCGTTGTTTATGTGATCGAATGGTCGCCGTTTTCCTTTCAGACCGCCGAAGAGAATGCGCAACGCCATAAGCGGCGCGAAGAAGAGATATCAATCGCGATGGAACGGGTCGTCGAGCCGGCCGTCGCCACTTTGAAAAAGGCGGGGCATTCGGTGAAGGCGATTGTGCGCCATGGTGATGTTGCCGACACCATTGACGATATTGCCCATTCCGAAGGTGCCTCGCAGATCGTCGTGGCACGCTCCAGCGCCGGTGGGCTGACGTCACGCCTGTTTGGCAGTTCAACCGCAAATCTTGTGATGAACGCGCGCGTTCCCGTCACTGTCGTCGCATAAGGATCGGATCTGATGAGATACTTTCAATCACTTCTCTGGGCTTTTGTGGCCTATGTTGCCGTCTCACTACCTGCGTCGGCACAGGACGCCGCCGCGTCGCTTGATGCGCGCGTGAACGAGGCGTTTTCCAATGCGACCGGCTGGTTCGTCAACTTCATATTCATGTCGATCCCGGGCACGAGCTTTCCCTGGATCGTGATGTGGCTGGTGGTCGGTGCCACCGTCTTTACGATCTATTTTGCTGCGGTGCAGTTCCGTTTCTTTGGCCACGCCATCAGCTTGGTCAAGGGCGACTATTCCGACCCCGAAGATGCGGGTGAAGTGAGCCACTTTCAGGCCCTTGCCACGGCCCTGTCCGGCACTGTCGGTCTGGGCAATATCGCGGGGGTTGCGGTGGCCGTCGGCATTGGAGGGCCGGGCGCGACGTTCTGGATGATCCTGGCCGGTTTGCTGGGCATGGCGTCCAAGTTCACCGAATGCACCCTGGGTGTGAAATACCGCAACGAATACCCCGATGGGACCGTGTCCGGTGGCCCGATGTATTACATCTCCAAGGGGTTTGACGAGTTGGGCCTGCCCGGCGGCAAAATCCTTGCGGTGCTGTTTTCGGTGTTCTGTATCCTTGGGGCTTTGGGCGGCGGGAACATGTTCCAGGCCAATCAGGCGCATGCGCAGATCACCCAGATTACCGGAGAATTTCCCGGCTGGATCACGGGGCTTGTCTTTGCGGCGGTCGTCTTTGCCGTCATCGTGGGCGGGATCAAGTCCATCGCGCGGGTCACCGAAAAGATCGTGCCGTTCATGGGCATTCTTTACGTGGGGGCCGCGATCATCGTTCTGATCGTGAACTTTGACATGATCGGATGGGCCTTTGGCCAGATCTTTGCAGGTGCCTTCACCGGTCTTGGTGTGGCGGGCGGATTTGTTGGTGCGTTGATCCAAGGGTTCAAACGTGCGGCGTTCTCGAATGAGGCGGGCGTCGGCTCGGCGGCGATTGCGCACTCTGCGGTCAAGACCAAAGAGCCGATCACCGAAGGCTTCGTGTCCCTGCTGGAACCCCTGATCGACACGGTTGTGATCTGTACGATGACGGCGCTGGTCATCATTATCTCGCAACAACTGATCGTTGACGAGGCGACAGGCAACTACCTGCTGAACGAAGCGGGCACAGCCATCGCGACCGTGGATGGCAATGGCGGCGTGGCGCTGACCTCGGCGGCGTTCGGTTCCGCCATTGGATGGTTCCCGTTTGTGCTGGCCATCGCGGTGATCCTGTTCGCGTTCTCCACCATGATCTCGTGGTCCTACTATGGCCTCAAGGCGTGGACCTACCTTTTTGGCGAAGGCAAGACGACCGAGCTGATCTTCAAGGTCATCTTCTGCATCTTCATCGTGATCGGTGCGGCAGCCAGCCTTGGCCCGGTCATTGATTTCTCGGATGCGGCGATCTTTGCGATGGCGGTGGTCAACATCTTCTGCCTCTACTTCCTGATGAAAGTCGTGCGGGCCGAGCTGGCCTCCTACAGCGCACGCCTGAAATCAGGCGAGATCAGAAAGTTCAGCCACTAATGTCAAAGACCGGAACCAAACAAGAGGGCCGCACCTCGCTTGCGGCCCTTTTCCCTGTCCGGGCCGCCTTAATCCATCCCAAACACCACCGCCTGATAAGGAGCCAGCGTAATGGTGTCGGACACCGTGACTGGCGTATCCGTGTTGATCAGAACGGTGTGCGCATAGGCGTATAGCCCTGCGGGCGTTTTGATGCTGACCTCTTCATCGCTGAAATTTGCAAAGACAAAGAGCCGTTCACCCTCAAGCGCGCGCACATAGGCAAACACATCCGGGTGGTCCTGCTCGATCAAGTCAAAGGATCCGTCGCGCAGGGTCGCATAGGTTTTTCGCAAGGCGATCAGCTCGCGGTAGAAGGCAAATACACCGTCGGGGCGCTGCCTGTCGTCAGCGACGTTGATGTCGCGATAGTTCGGATTGACGTCGATCCAGGGCGTTCCACTGCTAAAACCAGCCGCGTCTGTCGCGTCCCACTGCATCGGGGTGCGGGCATTGTCGCGGCCATGCAGATTGGCACCCGCGATAAAGTCGGCATCTGACACGCCTGCGGCGCTGCGATCCTTGTACTGGCCAAGCGTCTCGATATCGCGGAACTGGTCGATCCGCTCATAGACCACATTGGTCATCCCGATCTCTTCACCCTGAAACAGGAACGGGGTGCCCTTCATCATGTACATCGCAACTGCCAGCATCTTGGCCGAGCGGGTGCGATAGCGCCCCTCGTCCCCGTAGTAGGACACGGGGCGGGGCAGGTCATGGTTGGACAAAAACAGTGAATTCCAACCGTCATCCGCCAACGCCGACTGCCAGTCGGCAAGGATGCGTTTGTGGGTCACAAGGTCAAAGCGGCTGGGACCAAACCGGCCCAGATCAGGGTCCCACGCCGCATGGATATGGTTGAAGCCGTGCATCATATCCAGCTCGCCGCGATCCCGGCCCGAATACTCAAGCGCATTTCTCGCAGTGACGGCACCCGATTCACCCACCGTCAGAACATCGCGGGACCCAAACGTCTCTTGGCGCATCTCCTGGATATAGCGATGCATGTCGGGGCCTTCGTAATAGTGGCGCGCATCCACGTCCTTGCCGATCAATTCTATGACATCCATACGGAACCCGCCAATGCCCCGGTCGAGCCACCAGTTCATCATGTCGTAGATCTCGCGCCGCAGGGCCGGATTTTGCCAGTTGAGGTCGGGTTGCTGGTGGCCAAACATCGCAAAATAGTACTTACCGACGTCCTCGACCCAGACCCATGCAGGCCCCCCAAAACACGAGCGCTGATCGTCTGGCGGGCCGCCATCAGGGGCGGCCTCGCGCCAATAGAAATAGTCGTGTTCGGCGCAATCCGTCGTGGCGCAGGCGGCCTTGAACCAGGGATGATCGGAGGAACAGTGGTTGATGACCAGATCCATGACGATCCGGATGTCGCGGGCACGAGCCTCGGCCACCAAGCGGTCAAAATCGTCCAGCGTTCCGAATTCGTGGGCTATGTCGTAATAGTCCGAAATGTCATAGCCGTTGTCGCGCATCGGCGAGCGATAGACTGGCGACAGCCAAATGAACCCGATGCCGAGATCGCGCAGATGATCCAGCTTTGAGATGATGCCCGGAATGTCGCCAATGCCATCGCCATTGCTGTCACAAAAGCTGCGGGGATAGATTTGATAACCTGTCGCGGCTTTCCACCACGGCGCGGGTGACTGTGTCATGGGGCACTCAACGAGGTCTGAGGAAAAAGGTGCACCCTGACCGGATGTTGGATCAAGGTCAGGGTGCGGGCGGTCTTCGGGAAATGACACCCAAAGACCGGGAGACTGTTACTTGAGGCTGTCCCAGCTGTCCTGGATATCGGAGGCGACCTCTTGCGCGGATTTCCCGCTCGCGTAGTCGACCATACCGGTCCAGAACGTGCCTGCGCCAACACCGCCGGGCATCAGGTCAGAGCCGTCAAAACGGAAGGTGGTCGCGTTGCGCAGAATTTCACCTTGGCCGCGTAGCGTGTCGTTATGGTAGGCCTCCAGATTTGCGCCCAGATGGGGCGTCAGGAAGGCCTGGGTTTCGATGGACATCCAGATCTCGTGTGCCAGCGGGAGTTTGAGGAACTCGATGAACCCACGGGTGACTTCGCTGTCATCCGTGATGGCCATCAGTGTTCCTGCGCCCAGAACAGGTTTTCCCAGATCAGCAGCTTCGTAGGAGGGCAGATAGAAGAAATCTGCGTCTTCACCCACCACAACATCCTCCGGGAAGAAGGCCGGGATGAACGAGGCCTGACGGTGCATGTAGCACTGCGGCGGGCTGCTGAACATTCCGTCGGGGCTGTCGCGGAAATCGGTAGAGGCGACCGCACTTGCCCCGCCTGCAACATAGTCGTCGTTGAGCGCGAAATGCCCGAACTCTTCGATGGCGGCGACAATACGCGGATCGGTGAAGGGGATCTCGTTCTTCACCCATTGGTCATAGACTTCGGGAGGCTGGGTGCGCAGCATCATATCCTCGACCCAATCCGTTGCGGGCCAGCCTGTCGCGCCGCCAGACCCGAGGCCAATGCACCACGGGGTGCCGCCATCGGCCACGATCTGATCGGTCAGCGCCTTCAGCTCTTCCATGCTTTCGGGGATCTCATAGCCCGCTTCTTCGAAGTCCTCGGGCACGTACCAGACCAGCGACTTGACGTTCACGCTGTATGCAAAGCTGTAAAAGCCCTCGACCTTGTCGCAGGATCCAAGGGCAACCCAGGATGGGCCGGCCGCATAGTTTTCGGCCATCCAGGCCGCGGTTTCATCACCAAGCGGGCTCAGGAACCCGCGCGCGGCGAGGTCGCAGGCGAGGCCAGGCTGCGGAAACACAGCGACGTTGGGGGGAGAGCCTGCGGCGGTGTCAATTAGGATCTGCTGTTCGAAACTGTCGGAGCCGGCTTGCGTGACCGAGGCCCCCGTGGCGGCTGCGAAATAGGCCAGCACAGCTTCTGCCGCGACGGCGTCGGGGCCAAGCCATGGGGACGCCATGGTGAGTGTCTGACCCGTGTAGTCATGTGCGGCTGCAAATTCTTCGTAGCTGTCCCAATCAAACACGCCTTCGCCAGGTGTCACGATCAAATGGCCGTCGGCGACCGCTCCGGTGGCAAGCAATGCCACGGCAGCCGTTGAAATGCCTAATCTCATCAAAAATCCTCCCAGATGTTCTGTGCGCGGCCGACCGGTAGGGGCACGCATGCAGTTCAGGGTAGTCAGTGGCAAAAGATTAGGGAAATATGTTTTGGCGCGACTATTATAGATTTTGCCTATGGAGGGCACGCCCATGGATCGCAGACTAAGCCAGTTCCTTGCTGTTGCAGAGGCGGGCAACGTGTCCACAGCGGCAGAGTTGCTGAACGTCTCGCAACCCACCGTGTCCGTGAATATCCGCCGTCTTGAAGAGGCATATAGCGTGCAGTTGTTCACGCGCAGTTCGCGCGGTGTTCAACTGACCGAGTTCGGCAAGGTGCTTTATGAGCATGTCAAGGTCATGGCGCAGCTTGACGAACACGCCGCCGCCGAGATCCGCATTTTGAAAGCATCGCGTCAAAAGGCGATGCGGGTCGGGACGGGATTTGCGTGGTGGTCGCTGTTCATGCGCGACATTGTCACGACATATCGGGACCACCACGCAGGTGTATCGCTGCATGTCTACATGTGCAGTAGCCTTGATGGATTGCGCAGCCTTTTGTCTGGGGACACAGCCTGTTTCGTGGGCACAAAGGTGGCCAAGCTGAACGACAATATGGGCCTTGTCTTTGAGCATCTGTTTTCGGTCGAGGATGTGGTGTTCGCCCGCAGCGATCATCCCCTGTCGGGGCGCGAAATCCGTCTGAGCGATCTGAGGGCGTATCCTCGAATGGATGTCGCCCCGTTCGTGAACAAGCATCTCGGCATCATCGAACACGCCAATTTCGACCCGTCACTGGCGGCGTTGGGCCAAAGCCAGTCGGGGCTGTTCAGCACGAACTCCATGACGGCGGGCTTGGACATGTTGTGCGATACCGATGCCTTTCTGGTCTATCCCGTCGCGTGCCGTCCGTATTTTGCGGAACATGGGATCACCATGCTGGACGTGTCAGACCGGTCCCGTGAAAAGATCAAGATCGGGATTTATCGCCACGCCGACCGCAAGCCCGACGCGCATCTGCACGGCATACTGGAAAGCATCAGATCGGCGGCCAAGGTGATCCCGCCCGGTACGCTCGAAACGGGGTGAGGTTCGGGGGCTTTGCGCTGCCCTCTGGCCGCGAAAGATCGGTCCGTCAGGGTGCGCTGTTCACCTTGTCTGAATGGAGCCTCCGGGCCTTGTCCCTTGAAATACGGCCTAAACTGTCCGACAACGAGGCCAATAGCAGCTCCGCCACCAAAGGCGGGGTCAAAAACGGCATGGCAGGCGGGGCGATAACAGGTGTCTCAATCAAAGAAGAACATTGTCTTTTTCAGTTTTGACGATGCGTTTTCGTTTTGGCGGTATCGCAATATTTTCGGGGTCGAGCTGAAGACGCCCAATCTGGACCGCATCTGTGCGGAATCCACTGCCTTTCATGCGGCCTATTGCCAGTCGCCCCTGTGCGGCCCTTCGCGGTCAAGCTTCATGTCGGGCAAGGCCCCGCCGGAGACGGGGATCTACGACAACAAGCAAAAGGTGTATGACACCGTCCCGCCCCAAGAGATGTGGCAGTACAAGCTCAAGGAAGACGGCTATTTCTGCTCGTCCGGCGGCAAGGTCCACCACGGGTTTCGGCCGCTGCCCGAGCATGTTCAGAAAATCCTCTATTCTGACGAGCGCAAAGGGTTTCGCATCGACATAAAGCTGCGTCCGGAATTTGCGCAGTCGCGAAACGGGGGCAGTGGTGGCGGCATTTCGACCACCGATCCCAAGGATGACGGGTATTACTACGACGCCCAAAGTGCGGACTCATTCATCGAGTTCCTGAACAACTACGAAAGCGATCAGCCTTTTTACCGCGAGGTCGGTTTTTTCAGCCCCCACAGTCCGTTCATCACGCCCGTGCCCTACAAACAGATGTATCCGTTCATGCAGTTCGAATACCCGCCCGAATGGCAGCGGGGGTTTGAACGCGGCCCCTATGCGGACGCTGTGCTTGGGCCCACCTTCAAGACCCATGACCGCCGGCATTGGCGCAAAAGCGTGCGCAATTATTTTGCCGCGTTTTCCCATGGGGATCACCATTTGGGTCGCGTGTGGGACGCGCTGAAAGCGTCAAAGCATGCCGAAAACACCATTTTCGTTATCTTAACCGATCATGGCCATCATCTGGGCGAAAATGGCCGCTTTGGGAAATCGACATTGTGGGAACAGACCTCACTTGTGCCCCTGATCGTTCACGATCCGACCAGCCCGACCGCGCGGGTGGTGACGGACCCTGTCGCGTTGCTGGATGCGGGGCCCACGGTGCTTGATTACGCAGGCCTGGATCCTGGCGAAAGCGACATTCGCAAATCACTGCGCCCCATCGTTGAAGGGGGCGCGGGGGACCCGGATCGCGCCGTGCCGACGTTCAACCCGCACGGCTCCGCAATCCGCAAGGGCAAGTATCGCTACATCCGGTACAACGACGACACGACCGAGCTTTATGACCTTGAAACCGACTGGTGGCAGCAGGAAAATCTGGGCACGATACACCCGGCCCATGCTGAAATGGCGCAAGCGCATGTGGAATGCTGCAGGGCGCATGGACTGGTGTTGGGGTGACCGTGGCGCAGTCAGAATTCAGCCTGTGCAACGCAATTGTCGTTGATTATGCTGCACATGGCCGACAGGGAGAGACGTGAACATGCACATGATTTATCAGACCCGTTATTCATTCTTTAACCCCTCGCCGGGCTGGCGGTCCAAGGCCAGCAAGGACATGGAAATCCTGTTCGACACCGAGCGACTGAAGCGGCGGCAGTACTTTTTCGAGAAGGTGACACTGCGCTCACTCGCCGATCAGACCAACAAGAGCTTTGTCCACAATATCCTGAGTTCGACCTTTCTGCCCAAGACCTTTCAAAAGCAGCTCAAGGCGATGTGCGGGGATATGCTTGGGGACCGGGCGCATGTGATGTTCTGCGATCCTGACCCGACGCACGTGCATTTCCGCACCTACCGCTGGCAGCATTTCACGGCCGATCCCTGGTCCTGTCAGGTTGTGCTTGATGATGATGACGCGCTGTCGGTCGACTTCAACGAAAAGCTGCACGCAGAGGCGGCTGCCGCCAAGAATTTGCGCGCACGGGGTGAAAAATATTCCTGCATTTCACATGCTTGCGGCCTGACGGGCCTGTTCAAGGATGGCAAGCTCAGCCTGCACCCGAGGGTCAGCGCCACAACCAATCTGGGCCTTGCCATCGTTGCGCCAAGCCCGTCTCGCTACAGCCTCTACGACATTTCGCACAAAAACATAATGCGCGACCGACCCACACGCGTTCTCTACTCGCAGCGGCCCTATTACATCCGCGCGGTGCATGACGACAATGACAGCCGCGGCTTGTATGACAAACCACTGGTCCCGGATGACCAAATCCCCGAGATGTTTGAATATTTCCCGCTGTTGCACGATCTGTCAAAAGACTGGGTGACCGACTTTGCACAGCAAGCCAAAGCGTCCTGAGGGGACAGCGTTGCCGGTATGATCAGCCCTGAGCGGGGCGCGCCCGTGCGCTCAATTGACGGATAGCGATGTCAAAGCGGGTGATGTCTTCTTCGACTCGGCACGCCAATTGCGCCCCTTCCAGAACGGCCATCGCGGCGGCTGCTTCGGCTTGGTCATCAATGACACCGATAATGCTGCCATCGCTCCGGCCAAGTGCAAACACGCTACCCAGCCAATCGAGAACCGATTGGCGAAATCCGACGATCAACGTTTTGACGCCATCAGGCAGCCGATCCGGGCTGGTTGCAAAGGATAGGCACAAACATAGCTGCTGCCCGGACGCGCTTGCCTCGCGGTAAAGCGCGATGATCGCGGACAGCCGCGCACCACCGGTGGCATGTGCGGCGTTGATGTCGGTGCAGGCCTCGGCGAGCACCTCGCAATAGCGCATCATCAGCGCGTGGGCGAGCGCCGCTTTGGTGGGGAAATGGTGGTGAATGCTGGCTTTGCGGATGCCGACATCTGCTGACAGGTCCGCATAGCTGAACCCGTCGAACCCGCGCGCGCGCACCGCAGCTTCGGCTGAATCGAGCAAGGCGGTCTTTGTGTCTGTCTGCATCCGTCTATGGCCTCAGCTTTGCAAATTCAGAAAAACGGCTTCGGCGGCTTCCAACGCGCCCTCAAGGTATCCACCAAAATGCGTGGCAACTTCGGTCCCTCCGAATAGGAGGCGACCGTCCCAGTGATCCAACATCGCCTGATGTATACCATAGGTTGGGTGCGCCGTCATCGGCGCTTGATCACGATCCGTTGCGGTGAAGGGATCGCGCGCCCAGTCCTTGAGATAAAGCTCGTTTGGCCGCGCCGCTTTGGGTCCAAAAAGCCGCTCAAGCTGCGCGATGATACGAGGGCGCAGCGCTTGCTCGTCCAGCCGCTCTTGGGGCGGTATGCCGATAAACCCAAACAACCCGAACGGCCCGCCCGAGCGTGGTGAGGCGTCGTGGATTTCGATCATCGGGCCATAGCGGCTGATCGCATCACCCGACAAACCGGCCTCGCGCCAAAACGGGGTGTCGTAGACGGCGAGGGCTTTGGCCTGACCGGCCATCCATGTGGGCACGCGTTGCATCGCAAGACAGGTTTCCTGCGGCAGGGCGGGATCAAAAGTGATCTGGGCCTCGGCGATGCGCGGCGGGATGGCCAGCACAACTGTGTGTGCCGTGATATGCGCGCCAGCCGCCAGTCGTGCCGTGATGCGCCCGTCGCCATAGCCCAGATGCGTCACCGCTGCCGCCCTTTGAACCATGTCGGGGGGCAGTGCCCCTGCCAAGCTGTCGGTCAGCCGATCAAGCCCGCCAACAATCCGGTAGGACCCCTGCATCGACGCGAAACCTTGCCCGCGTTGGATTTGTGCGTTTTCATCCTCATAGCTGAGCGTCCCGGCGTAGTGTTGCTCGAACGCGGTGAGATCGAAGCGTTCGATCAGTGCGGCGACCCGGGGTTGACCCAACCAGAACCACGCAGGTCCCATATCAAAATGTCCGGCATCACAGCGTTCGGTCAGGATGCGTCCGCCAAGCCGGTCCCGCGCTTCGACGACTTGGCAGGCACGGCCTGCCCGGTGCAACTGGTCCGCAAGGAATAGTCCCGCAAGGCCCGCGCCAATGATCAGAACATCAGTGTGCATCCTAGCGGCGTCCGCTGCTTTGGAACGGCCTTTCCATCAGACTGCCGGAGGTGCAGCGTGGACGAGATGACCCGATTTGATCCAGACCTTGGCCCCTTCCGACCCTGCGGTGGCCTGCAGCGCCTCTCCGTCGGGGAGACGCAGCCATGACCCTTTGCGCAAGGTGTCGCCACCCTGAGTCAGGGTGCCATCGATCATCAACGCTTCGATTCCGCCATTGACGTTCATCGATAGCGTCGCGCCCGCGTCGAGGTGATGATATGTCACCGTTTCGCGCGCATCTTGGTGCAGCGTCCCTGTCGCGACACCGTCGACCGGAGCGCCAAGGGTGTCTGCCATGGATTTGCGGAACTGGTTGCGGTCGTCCATGTCGAACTGCCAGAGTTTGACAAAGATGACGGTGCCCGGCTTTGACCCGGGCGTGTGGGACGTGGTCGGCGGATTGCGCACATATGTGCCAGCTGGATAGTCCCCATGTTCGTCCTGAAACACGCCCTCAAGTACAATGAACTCTTCACCGCCGGTATGGGTGTGGGCCGAAAAATGACTGTCGGGCGCATATCTCACAATCGTCGTGGCCCGCGCGACCTCTCCTCCGATCCGGTCGAGCATACGCCGGTCCACGCCCGGCATCGGCGAGGCGACCCAGTCAATATCGTCCGAGTGCATGACAACCCGCTGGTCAAAGTCGGCGTGCAATTCCATCGTCTTCGTATCCTTCACGGTCTGTGGTCGGGTGCGTTACCCTAACGTAGACCTATTGGTAGGTAGGCGCTGAACGCAAACTGATTTTATCAGAATCTTGCTCTGTTCGGCGAATGTATGCCCTCTGGCGTTTTGCGGAATGCGGTGTGCGGGGGGCTTGTACTGTGCTGCCCGATGACATGAACATGGCACGGCAGGTGTCAGGACAGGCAGGGGACAGGGCATGAATATCATCGTGGCAGGGGCCGGCATTGTGGGCATCTCGTGTGCAATTTGGCTGCAACGCGCGGGGCATCAGGTGACGCTTGTGGACCGTGCTGGACCGGCCTCCGGCACCAGTCATGGCAATGCGGGCGTGCTTGCGGCGGGTGCGGTCATCCCGGTCACCACCCCCGGCCTGATGTCGCGTGCGCCAGGCATGTTGATGCGCGCGGATGCGCCCTTGTTTCTGCGCTGGTCTTATCTGCCGAAACTGATGCCATTCCTGACCCGGTATCTGGCGCATGCCACGGACGCGCATGTTCAGCGATACGCGGCGGCGATGGGGGCACTTTTGCATGATACTGCCGATCAGCACCGCGCGCTTGCCACCGGAACGGGTGCCGAGAGGTATTTGAGCGACGAAGACTACTGCTTTGGCTATGCCACACGGGCTGATTTCGAATCGGATGCGTATGGTTGGAATATCCGCAAACAGGCAGGTTGCCGGTTCGAGGTGACGACGGCGGCAGATTACGCCCAATACGACCCGGTCTTTGGTGATGTGTTCGAGGTCATTGTACGCTGCAAGAACCACGGGCGCGTCTCCGATCCGGGGGCGTATGTGCGTGCACTGGCGGACCACTTCGTCGCGCAAGGCGGCGTGCTGCACATCGCGGACATCACCGACATCGACACAAAGGAGGGCGCGATTGCCGCACTGATCACGCCCGAAGGTCCGCTTCGTGCCGATCGCATCGTCTTTGCAATGGGGCCGTGGTCCAGGGAAATCGCCCACAAACTGGGCATCAAGGTCCCGTTTGAGAGCGAGCGGGGTTATCACATTGAGCTGATAAACCCCTCGCATATGCCGCGCGCCCCGATGATGGTCGCCAGTGGCAAATTCGTGCTGACCCCCATGGAGGGGCGGTTGCGCGCCGCCGGGATCATTGAATTCGGCGGCTTGGAGAACGGACCAAGCGTGGGGCCGATTGCCTTGCTCAAGCGTCAGGTCAAGGCATTGCTGCCCGATCTGACATATGACGATGTGGTCGAATGGATGGGTCACCGTCCCGCCCCGGCAGACAGCCTGCCGTTGATCGGGGCGAATGATCCTGCCGGTCTCAGTTATTCGGCCTTTGGCCATCAGCATGTCGGCTTGACAGGTGGGCCCAAAACGGGTCGGATCATCGCGGATCTGATTGACGGGAAAAAGTCGAACATAGATTTGACGCAGTTCGATCCGCGAAAATATGCCACGCACTCCGCGTAGCCGACCGGGAGACAACCAATGACGATATCACTGAAAACGACCTGCGCCACGCTTGTGGGCGCGCTGATTGCGGGCGGTGCCTCTGCCGATGGGCACGCGCAGTCCTGGGACATGCCGATGGCCTATGCGGCCACGAACTTCCATTCTGAACACGGCGTGATTTTTGCCGACAAGGTGCGCGAATACACGGACGGCGCCATCGACATCACAGTGCATGCGGGCGGCTCGCTGTTTGGCGGCGGCGATATCAAGCGAGCGATCCAGACCGGACAGGTGCCGATCGGTGAACGCTTCATGTCCGCCCATGCCAACGAAGCGCCACTTTTGGGTTGGGACAACGTCCCCTTTATCGCCACCTCCTATGAGGACAATGCCAAGCTGTGGGCTGCCGCCAAGGACACCGTCAACGCCCAACTGGCGGACCTGAACCTGGTTGCGCTTTATACCTGCCCATGGCCGGGACAAGGCTTCTATTTCAACAAGGAAGTCGCCTCTTCTGCCGACACCCAAGGCATCAAATTCCGCTCCTACAATTCCGCCACGGCCACCTTTGCCGAAGAGTTGGGGATGATCCCCGTCCAGATCGAAGCGGCTGAGCTCAGCCAGGCGTTGGCAACGGGTGTCGCCTCGGCCTTCATCTCGTCCGGTTCGACGGGCTATGACCGCAAGGTTTGGGAACATCTCAGCCACTATTACAAGGTCAACGCCTGGCTGCCGCGCAACTACGTGATGGTCAACACCCAGGTGTGGGAAGGGCTGGATGACGCGACCAAGGACGGCATCCAGAAAGCCGCCGACGAAACCGCGGCAAGCTGCGCGGCCAAATCCGAGGAACTGGCAGGTTTCTACTTTGATGAACTGGCCAAGAACGGGATGAGCGTCGAGGACGCCGGCCCCGATTTCCTGGCCGAACTCGAAGCGATTGGTGCCAAAATGACCGCCGAGTGGCTGGAAACCGCAGGCGCGGACGGTCAGGCGATTTTGGACGCCTACAACGCCAACTGATCTTACCATTGGCGGGTCCGGGCATCGTGCCGGGCCTGCCTCTCCTCATTTTCTGAACAGATCGGGATATCAATATGCGTGACTGGTCGCCCGTCATGGGCTTGCCGCTTTGGGTGTGGATTTTCGTCCTGCCCAGTGTGTTTGCGCTGATCTGCCTGATCACCGGCCCCCGGATCGAGCGGATATTGCGCCCGTTTTGGCGCGCCCTCGACGGGATCTATTTTGCCAGCGGTGTAATCGCCGCGATTTTCATGGTGACAATCCTCGGATTGATCGTGGCCGGCATGATTGCCCGCTGGACCAGCGTGGCACTGCCCGGCACGACCGAGTTTGCAGGCTACGCGATGGCGGCGACCTCGTTCTTTGCGCTCAGCCATGCGATGACGCGCGGCGCGCACATTCGCGTGTCGATTATCCTGAACTCCACCGCGTTCCTGCGCCGCTGGCTCGATGTGTTTGCCGTGTTCGGCGGGGCCATCATCGCGACCTATTTCGCGCGGTACGCCATCAAGGCCAATGCATTTTCCGAGATGCTGAATGACCGCACGCAAGGGCAGGATCAAATCCCCGAATGGGTCGTGACCTTGCTGAGCCTGCCGTCCCGCGCCGTCGGCGAATGGGGCCAGGCGATGTCCGAGGCGTCCGACACCCTGGTCTATACCCCTGTCTGGATACCCCAACTGGCCATGTCCATCGGCACTGTGCTGCTGGCCATTGCGCTGTGGGACACGCTGTTTCGAATGCTTGTGACCGGCGTGAACCCCATCGTGTCGGAGGCCGTGGAATGACCGAAGCCTACGCCACAATCGTGTTTCTGTTTGTCCTCTTTACCCTGCTTGGCTCGTCTATCTGGATCGGCCTTGCTCTGATGGGTGTCGCCTGGGTGGGGATGGAGTTGTTCACGACCCGCCCCGCAGGTGATGCGATGATCACCACCATCTGGACCGGGGCGAGCAGTTGGACGCTGACTGCGCTGCCGCTGTTTATCTGGATGGGCGAGATCCTCTATCGCACCCGATTATCCCAAGACATGTTCCGTGGCCTTGCCCCATGGATGCGGTTCCTGCCGGGCGGGTTGCTGCACACCAACATCGCCGGTTGCACGATCTTTGCCGCCGTGTCGGGGTCCTCGGCCGCGACGCTGACGACTGTGGGCAAAATGTCGATCCCCGAATTGCGCAAACGCGACTATCCCGAATACATGATCGTTGGCACATTGGCAGGGGCCGCCACCTTGGGCCTGATGATCCCGCCCTCGCTGACGCTGATCGTCTATGGCGTGTCGATCAACGAAAGCATCATCAAGCTGTTCATGGCGGGCATCATTCCGGGCCTCGTGCTTGCGGGGCTGTTCATGTCCTACATCATCGCTTGGCACTTTTTCCGCCCCGATCAGCGCCCGCCCCCCGAACCGTCCATGAGCTGGGGCGAGATGCTGAGCGAAAGCCGCTTTCTGATCCCTGTACTGCTGCTTGTCTTTTCCGTCATTGGGTCGATGTATTTCGGATGGGCCACGGCGACTGAGGCGGCAGCGGTTGGCGTGCTTGGCTCCCTGACGCTGGCGCTGTTCCAACGCTCGCTGACGATGGGCACCTTTCTGGAAAGCCTGATGGGGGCCACGCGCACTTCGGCCATGATCGCGCTGATCCTGATGGGCGCGGCGTTCCTGTCGCTGTCCATGGGCTTTACCGGCTTGCCGCGGGCGCTGGCGGCGTGGATCGACCAGATGGAGCTGTCGCCCATCACCCTGATCGCGGCGCTCACATTGTTCTATGTGATCCTAGGCATGTTCCTTGACGGGATTTCATCCGTGGTGCTGACCATGGCCATTGTCGAGCCGATGATCCGCCAAGCCGGGATCGACGTGATCTGGTTCGGTATCTTCATCGTGGTGGTGGTCGAGATGGCGCAGGTGACCCCGCCTATTGGCTTCAACCTGTTCGTGCTGCAGGGCATGACGCGCCACGACATTGGCTACATCTCGAAAACGGCGCTGCCGATGGTGGGGCTGATGCTGTTGATGGTCGTGATCCTCGTGGCGTTCCCGGGGCTGGCGACGTGGTTGCCAGACAACATCAGGCAATAGGGCATGGCCCCGTCGGTCAGCATACTGCAACTGGATACGGGCTTTCCGCGCGTGTCCGGTGACGTGGCCTGCCCTGAAACATATATGGAAGCCGTTGACGTGATCCGGGTGCGCGCCGCAACCGTGTCACGGATTGTGAGCCATAAGCCCCAAGACATAGACATCGCACCGTTTGAGCAGGCCGTGCAGGCCGCCAAGGGGGATGTGATCGTCACCTCCTGCGGGTTTTTGTCGTACTGGCAGGATCATCTGGCCGCCCTGACGTCCAAACCGTTCGTAAGTTCCGCGCTGACAGCTTTGCCAAGGCTCAGCGAAGCCCACGCGCCGGGCGAGGTGTTGATCCTGACCTTTGATGAAGACAGCCTGACACCCGCGCATCTGGGGGCGGCAAGGGCCTATGCCCCGGGCATCGTTGGCCTGCCCAAGAAGATGCATTTGCGTCAGGTCATCGCGTCGGACAGTGCCATGTTGGACACGGACCGCGCCCGTGATGAGTTGGCGGCCTTCATTGCGTCGGAGCAGACGCCTAACCACCGTCATCTTTTGCTCGAATGCACCAACCTGCCGCCCTACAAATCCGCGCTGCGATCTGCGACCGGGTTGGAGGTCACCGATATCCTCACGTTGATCGAAGATGCGCGGCCCGGCACGGTGCGGCCGGACCACCTATAAGCTAGCCAGCGCTTTGCGCTTTCAGGACGGCGACCCCGAAGTTGCTCTCGGCGTCGGTCACGACCTCTTGCACGGACCATCCCGCCGCATTGGCCAGATTGCCGAGACTGCCTATCGTATATTTGCGGGACTGGCTAACGGCGATGCGCTCATGCTTGGCAAAGGGAATGTCCTGCCCGCCAAGCGACACATGGTGATCGACCTTTGCCATCAATGACATCTCGATCTGTGCGGCCTCCGCGTTCCATTCGGCGATGTAGTCAAAGCGGTCCACATCGAAATCTGCACCCAACTCCGTGTTCATCCGCATCAGGATGTTCGTGATGAACCGGGCCGTCACGCCCGCAGCATCATCATAAGCATCAATGAGGACCTGGGGGTCTTTCACCAGATCGGCCCCGAGAATAAATGTCTCGATCCCCGGCCACGCACGGGCGCGGGCCAGCAGGGCGGTGGCGTCCAGGGGTTCGAGGTTGCCTATGGTCGAACCGGGGAAAAAACCAACCTTGGGCAGATCGTGCAAAGCGGCAGGCAGCGCGATGGGGTTGACGAAATCCCCCACGGTCGGATGCACGGCCAGATGGGGATAACGGGCGCGCAGATCATCCGCCGTGGCATGCAGAAACGCGGCCGAAATATCAACCGGCACGTAGGCTGCAATATGCGGGCCCGCGTCGAGCAGGAGCCGGGTCTTGATGCTTGCACCTGACCCCAATTCGACCAATGCCCCGCCCTTAGGAACGTAACCCGCCAAGTCGGCAGCATGGCTCCGCAAGATCGAGATTTCGGTGCGGGTCGGGTAGTATTCCGGCAGGCCGGTAATCTCTTCGAACAGGGCGCTGCCCGCGCTGTCATAGAGCCATTTGGGTGACAGTGATTTGCGCGCGCTTGTCAGCCCCTGGATCGCATCACGCAGGAAGGCGCGCGTTGTTTTATCGTGTAAAGAGGGGGCGTTGGCGAGTGTCATGGTCATACGTCCTTGGCCAGGCGCAGGCCCAGCATTTGCCAGCGTTGATGGGGGAAAAAGAAGGTTCGGTAGGTCGGGCGCATTTGTTCGCGTGGCGTCGCGCAGGACCCACCGCGCAGAACGCGCTGATTGACCATGAACTTGCCGTTATATTCGCCAAGCGCGCCTTCGGGTGGGCGAAAGCCGGGATAGGGTGCGAAATCGGAGGCCGTCCATTCCCACACATCGCCCCAAACACCGGCGCCCGGCAGGGGGCGCAATGCGCCGATGGCGCTTGCATCGCCCATCAAGTTGCCTGTGATGGGACGGTCGCGAAACGCCACTTCGTGTTCGGCCTCGGTGGGCAGTCTCGCCCCGGCCCACCGGGCAAAGGCATCGGCCTCATAATAGCTCACATGGACCACTGGCGCGTCCAGCGCCACGGGCTGTGGGCCGCGCAGGCTGTAAGTCCACCACTGATCGTCCTGTTGCCACCAATAAAGCGGATGCTCCCAACCTTCGCGCGCGGCCACCGCGTGGCCCTCCATCAGCCAGTGGCGCGCATCGCCGTAGCCGTCGTCTTGCATGAAGGCGATCCAGTCGCGATTGGTCACGGGGCGGTCGGCAATGTCGTAGGGGCGCAGGAACACCTTGTGGCGCGGCCCTTCGCAGTCATAGGAAAACCCGGGCCCCTCATGCCCGATCTCGACCAGCCCACCATCGTGGCGGGTATAGGTCAACGGGACCTCATCCGTGACGGGCAGCGGTTCGGGATCCTTGTAGACCGGCAACAGCGGGTTAAAGCTGAGGCCATGCAGCAGGTCGGTGACCAGCAATTCCTGATGCTGCATTTCGTGATGGCACCCCAGCTCGACGAGGGCCGCGATGTCGTCGGTGTCGTCCCGCGCGCCTGACATGAGGGTCGCGAGGCTGTCCTCCACATGGGCGCGGTAGTCGCGCACGGCCTGCACATCGGGACGCGACACAAGGCCCCGCCGGTCGCGCGCGTGCCGGGGACCGGCTTGGGTGTAATAACTGTTGAACAGAAACGCGAAGCGATCATCGGGCGAGGAATAGGCGGGCAGGCGGGGTTTGAGGATGAACTCTTCGAAGAACCACGTGGTATGGGCCAGATGCCACTTCGCGGGCGAGGCATCCTCCATGCTTTGCAGCATCATGTCCTCGGGGTTCAGCGGCGCCACAAGCGCGTCGGTGCGCATGCGTGTGCGTTCGAACAATGACGACGCCTCGCAGGGCTGAATTTGAGCAAGGGATGGTGTCACTGTCGATACTCCGGGCTGGTGGCAGGGACGAAGCCTCGTGCCAGATCTGGTAGGATATGTGCGGAGCGGACGGCATTAACAGGTGCAGCCGCCCCAATTTGTCGTGAGAGCGCGGATATCTGCTGGTTGTTATGCAGAGAGGTGCGCCGGTTGCGATGATTGTGCGGCCAACCCTAGCGGATTGATTTTTAGGTTTCTGCCCGAAATAATCCGGCAGAGCGGATCGTATTCGATCCGTACAAGCCGGGGGAAGCTGATGGACTGGGACAACATGCGCATTCTTCTGGCGATCCACCGGGCAGGCAGCCTGCGCGGTGCCGCCGAGGCTTTGCACGTCAACCACGCCACTGTCGCGCGGGCCCTCAAGGCCGCTGAAGACAGTCTCGGCACGCGCCTGTTTGACCGCTCGGCCAAGGGGCTCAGCATCACGCAACCCGGCGAGGTGTTGTTGCCCCACGCCGAAGGAATGGAGCGGCGCATGCTTGAGGTGCAGCGCCAGTTGACGGGGCTGGATGCGGCGCCCACTGGTGTTGTCCGCTTCAGTCTGCCGCCATCCTTTGCCCAAGGGCTGTTCGCCCCGATCCTGGCCGCCTTCAGCGCGCAATATCCTGACATCCGCGTTGATGTGATCGGCACGAACCGCATTTCGGATTTGGCCCGTCAGGAAGCGGATGTGTCACTGCGCGCCGCTCATCATGTCGAAGAGGACCTGGTGGGCCGGCGGTTGGTGGACTACGTGGTGGCGGCGTTTGCGACCCCGGCTTACGTTGACGCGCATCCCGATCTGATGGCGACGGGGGGCGAAGGGGCGCATTGGATCGGATGGGGCGGGGATGACAACTGGATCGCCTCAAGCCCCTTGCCCAAGGCAAAGGCGCGCCATTCGCTGCCCGAAATTTTCATGCAAACGCGGGCGGCTGCACAAGGTCTGGGCATTGCGTGGGTGCCCGCCGTTCTGGGGGACGGCGAGCCTGATCTGATCCGGGTGCCCGGTGTTCCGGTGGTGCCGGGGCGCAGCATCTGGATCTTGCTGCACAGCGATCTGCGCCGCACAGCGCGGGTGCGAGCGTTCGTGGATTTCGTGAGCGCCTGGATCGTGCAGCGGCGCGCGGATTTCGAGACGTAAGACGCTCAGTTCTGGCCCAGACGCAGGGCCGTGTCTGAACAGCCCGCATCTGTCGCGCACAGCGTCACTGTTTTGCCCGTCAGATAGTGCAGCCGAAACACCAACGCGGAGGGGTCCTGCACCCCTGCCTCTTGCGCGGACGGGGTCTGCATCACATCACCCACAATGTCCGCAGGCCCGTTGACGGCTTGGACGGCGGGTGCAAGTGCGCGCGTCTCGGCCTGCCAGCCGCGATAGGTTGTGTATTGCATAAAGGTTTGCAGCAGATAGCTGCCCACGATCAACAACACGAGATTGAGCGCCAGCCGCGCGGCCAGAGTGGGCTTGATACTGAGGACTTGCACGGCGCGCACGATGATCGCGGCGTAAATGACCCACGCGAACAGAAAGGAGCGGGCAGGCACAATCGCCCCCATCTTGAGGATTTGCACCACCACAAGCGCCATGCCCATCCACAGCCCGGCTTGCAGATACAGCGCTTCTTTGGGGACATGACGCGCCAGTACCAGCGTCCCGCCTACCAGCATCGCCAGATGGAACCAGACGGCTGGGGCAAAACCAAAGCTCGCTTTGATCATCAGATCGCTGAGGGATTGGGTGACAAGCGGGATATTCTGGACCATCCCCGCGATATCAGAGGCCGGGGACGCCGCGCGCCAGGCCGCCAACGGCACGCCGAAGATGCCGTGAACCTGATAGTTGATCGCATAGACGATCAGGACCGCCGCCGCAAAGGAGGCGACGAACAGGCCAAGCAACCCGGCCAGGTCGCGCACCGATCTCTCAGAGCTGCGTACCAGGGCCATGGCGAGGATCAAAAGCGGGTAGGTCGTGTAGGACATAAAGCTCGCCACGACAAAGATGGGCATCAGCAGCCGGTGCGTGCGCGGGCGCAGGACGCAGCCAAGCAGCCCATAGAGCGTCACCAGTGCGAGGCCGGGCATCAACGTATTGAACCACAACGATATCAGCGTCGCAGGCGGTGCGATCAGGATCAGCAAGGCCAGGATCAGGCCGTGGCGTGCCGCCCCGGTGGCGGCAAAGGCGAAGCTGGCCGCAAAGCCGGCCCAGAGGGCTTGGTAAACCGCGAAATTCAGCCACGCCGGGGTCACCACCTCTCGCAGATGCCACAGGTAGTTCAGCCACCGGCCCTCGTGCAGCGTCTTGGGCCAGAACCCGGATGGGTCGGCCAAAAGGGCGGGGAAATCGTCGTAACGGAGCATGGGGTCGCGCAGGTTGGGCAAGCTGACCAACAGGGCGGCGGCGAAGGTGACGGCCATCAGCAGCCACAGACCCCGTGCGGTCGGGGTCGCATCGGCTGCGACGGGGGGCACTACGACAGGCTCGTGCGGGTGTTCATCCGCCGGGCATTTGCAGCCAGAACGGCGGCGCGGACCTGCGCAATCCGCGTGACAGCCCCTTGGGGCAGGTTCGCCACGACCGCGCGCCGCGCCCGCCATGCCAAATCACCGGCGTTCTTGACTTGCAAGCCATCGGCGAGCGCATGGGTGCGGATCGCCTCGGGCAGGTGCGCAGCACCCGCCTCGTTCACATACAGGATGGCGTTATAGCGATACCACGGCTCGACCGAGCGGTCGGATTTCAGATGCGGGCGCAGGCAGTCATAGGCGCGATATCCGCGTGCCTCGAACTTGGCCTGCCAGAACGACAGGGGTTGCTCGTTGACGTGAAATTCGCCGCCCTGTCCAACCACGGCTGCCGAAAACAAGACCCGGTCCGAGGCTTGGGTGAGGCTGTCCACCAGCGCATCAGACGCGGCGGTTGGCAGGTGTTCCCCGACCTCAAGGCTTTGGGCCAGATCAAAGCGGCGGCCAAGGTCCAAGGGCTTGGTCAGATCACCTGCGTGAAACTGGGCGGCGTCAATTGCCAACTGGCTGCGATCCACATAATCGCCGTCCACTCCCAGCACATCCAAAGCACCCGCGCGTTGCCATTCATCCAGCCACACGCCGCGCCCGCATCCAAGATCGAGCACACTTTGCGGGGCCAGCCATTTGGTCATCAACCCGGTCAATGCCTTGGCCGAACGCCGCGCGCCGTGGTCGATGTAATCAAAGAACGTATCGTTATAAATATGCGTCATTGGGATGTCTCCGCAGGGGATGATCCATGCGCGAAAACCCATCGCGACATGATCAGATAATTCTGGATCGGCAGCACAAGGGTCACGATCGCAGCCGCACCCCAATGCGGCAGGCCAAGTGCGGGCTGCGCGATGCCGGTGATGAGCGCGGAACTGAGCAGCCCGCAGCCGATCATCGCCACAAATCGCGTGATCTGTGGCCCATCCTTGAGAGGGGCACGAAAGGTAAAGGCGGCTTGGCCTGCATATTGCACAGCAACGGCCAGCAAGAATGCAGCACCGTTGGCCACAGGTTGGGCCAGCCCAAGCGTGAGCAGGCCGAGATAGAGCGCGACATAAAGCAGGGCGACGGTCGCCCCGACGCAGGCAAAGCGCAGGATTTTTGCAGACTGATCCATGATCACGCCCGTGTTTGCAGCCGGGCAGAGGCGTCCACGACCGTGCGCGACTCCTCCGCGACGAAATAAAGGGGGCGGTTTTTGGCCTCGACATACAGCCTGCCGATATATTCACCAAGGATGCCCAAAGTCAGCAATTGCACGCCCGAGAATGCCGCAATCGCCAGCACGACCGAGGCCCAACCGGGGGCCGTCTGATACAGGATCAACGAGCGGAACACGTAGATCATCATCAACCCGGCGACGCCGAGGCTGACAAAGGACAGCCGTGTCGCCAGCTTGAGCGGCTTGGTGGAAAATGCGGTCATCGCGTCGATGGCAAAGCGCAGCATCTTGCGGAAGGGGTATTTGGTTTCGCCCATGTGCCGTGGGGCGCGAGCGTATTCGATGCCTATCTGGCTATAACCGACCCATGCAAACATGCCGCGAATGAAGCGTGCCTTTTCGGGCATTGCCAGAACCGCGTCCAAGGCGCGGCGACTGACGAGCCGGAAATCACCGGTGTCCTTGGGGATCGGTACATCCGACATGGCGTTCAAAAGGCGATAAAACACATGCGCGGTCGCGCGTTTGAACAGCGTCTCGCCCTGCCGTTCAGCACGCCGCCCATAAACCACATCGTGGCCGCGATCCATCATCGCCATCATGTCGGCCAGCAATTCAGGCGGATCCTGAAGGTCTGCATCAAGCATAAAGATACGCGCCCCGCGCGCCGCTTCGAGCCCTGCGGTCAACGCGATCTGGTGCCCGCGGTTGGAGGACATACGCAAGCCGCGCAACTGGGGGCAGGTCGCCTGCGCTTTGATGATCGCCGCCCATGTGCCATCCGTGGAGCCATCATCGACCAGCAAAATCTCGGCGCGATCCTTGTAGGGCTCAATTGCCTGAACAAGCCGGTCCACCAGATAGGGCAACGACTCTTCTTCGTTCATGCACGGAACCACAACAGACAAATACATGTGCTTTACTCCAACTTATGCAGACCCGTTTGCCTGTGGTTTGTGGCGATTATTGGGCCGAGGTTGGAAAAATACTGTTCACAAACAATGAACAACGCCATCCGTGGTTGTGATCGTCGTAAAGAGGTGCACCCAATCCTTGTCGCAGATTGTTGATCTGCTTAGTCTCGCGCCAAATCCGGACGGTCATGTGTGGGATGTGGCGATGACGCTGCATTGTGTGACCAAACGCAGTTTTGCATTAAGGAATTATGATGGCTGATCTCAGCACCGAGCAGATGTCGTTTCTGACGACCCACCTTGCCTATGACTCCAAGGGGTACTTTGCCAAACGCAACATGGCTGCCCGGCTCAAGGAGTTTTGGCGTCGCCGCGATAAGGCCGAGGCCGAACTGGGGGTCCTGCCGCCCGAGCATCCGCAGCGCGCTGTCGTTGAAAAGGGGATCGCGGACGCCACCAAAAAGGCCGAGAGTGGCGACCTCAAGGGGGCTTACGGCGACCTCAAGGCGATCAAGGAAAGCGCGCGCGCGGCGGCCAATACGGTCAAGAATGGTCTGAACCCGGCGGTGATTGGCGCGGATATCGCAACGCTCAAGAACAAGATCCAGGCGATGTTGACGGCCAAGCAGGCGCTGACCCTTGATACCGATAGCCAAAGCCAGGACGTGATCGACCGCTGTGCCTTGATCACCGATCCCGCCACCGGCGCGGATCGCGAAGAAATCCTTGGTCTGCTTGGGGCGGCGCAACGCGAGAAGCTGGTTTTGATCGGGCAGATGGATGCGCTCCAGACGGCTGTGTCCGGGCGGCTCGACGCCTATGGTGCGATGCACGCCAGTGCGCCGACCGTCAAATCGCTGATCGCATTGATCGGGCACAACATGGCGCTGCTGAACAAGGAACAGCCCGGAAAGCTGCCCATGAGCTACAATGGGGACTACATGGCCGCGCACGAGACGGCGCGCACCCATCACCTCAGCGGAAATGGGGCTGAGTTGCGCACCGAACTGGAGGCGCAGCTCAAAGAGCGGCGTTTGGCCTTGCTGAATGCCCTTGCGGCCAAAACCACACCTCCGCCCATGGAAACCAGCGCAAGCACCGATAACGATGGGACCGCATTGACGGGTGACACGGCCAAACAGGCGGAGGCCGACGTTGCCGAGCGGTTCAAGGTGGTCGAGGCAAGGCAGGCGGAACGATGGGCGCAGGCTCAGGAGCAATACCGCCAAGCGGTGTTGCAGGACAATTTCGCCCTTGGGCTGACGGATGCGGTGGGTTTGCCAACCAACAGCAAGACACGCGAATTTTCGACCGTGGACTTCTTTGAGGACATGGATCTCGATCTGACCGACACCAGCCGCACCGCCGACGAGATGGCGTTGGTTGCTGGCAACGGGATCACATCAGCGTTGCAGACCCTGCTTGCGACCCCAGGCCCGATGCCGGACGAGGCGTTTGAAATGTGCGCCCGTGGGTACGAGGATTGGTGCGTGGAGGCTGCACGGGCCTCCGGCATCCCGTTTGATCCCGAGAACCCAAATGACACCGATCCAGATCAGCTTGCCCGGCTTCAAGCTGCGGCCACAGCGATGAACAAGGCCGCATTTGATGCGTTCCCGAACAAGGCAGCCTTTGACGACACCGGTACACCGACCTCGTTTGTGTTGGACGGTGTGACCTTTGACGACATCACGTTTCTGGGGCGCGGGGGCGGCGGCAAAGTCTTTCGCGCGGTTCATCCCGACACCGGTGCGCCGGTAGTGTTGAAGACCCCGATTGCGGCCAATTTCGACGCGGACAGCACGGATGAAACCATGCATGAGAATTTCCGCTCCGAAGCGTTGAACCACCGCGCCGCCACGGGCGGAGAGGACGGGGCATGCCACGACAATATCCTCGATATGAAGGGCATGGTGCTGGCCCCCAACGGGATCCCGCTGATCGTCATGGATATGGCGGATGCGGGCGACGCACATGCCTATACCGATGCGATGGCGGCTTGCGAGGATACGGGCCTGATGTCTGAAAACGCCCGTCAAGCGATGATGGCCGCCCAAATGCGCGATGTCGTCAAAGGGATGCAGGCGATGCAGCAGGGCGGTATGACGCACCACGACCTGAAAGAAGCGAATATCTTTCTGACCTCGGACGGGACCTTTAAGGTGGCGGATTTCGGGCTGGCCCATCATGTCGACAGCGGCACGGATGTTGTGAAGGATCTGAATGAATGGACGCCCGGCTATCAGCCGCCCGAATTGCAGGGAGAGGGGGATGTGACCCAAAAGTCCGACAACTTCACCTTGGGTGAAATCCTGCAACGCATCACCGACCCGATCCGCAAGCAGGGGGAATACAGCGAAAAGTTTTCCAGCGCGAACCCGGTCACAAGTCAAAAGGTGGACGATGCGGGACAGGCGACATCAGCCTCGGCACTGGATCGTCTGATCAACAGCCTCAAGCAGCCTGATCCCACCAAGCGTCCGACATTGGACGCGGTTTTGATGTCGAGTTACTTCGACGATATCGATTCCAGCTATACCGCTGAGAACGTGGACCGCCTCAAGGCGGCGACGGCCGAATACGCGCGCACAGCGGGTCGTAAAACCGGTGAGATCGCCGCGCATATCAACGCATTGAAGGGTGATATCCAACGCCTTGAGCTGAGCAAGACAGATGCGTTGATCGAGGTTCAGATCAGTCACTTTGAGCGATTGCAAGCCGACCGTGAGAGCGAATTGGCCGTCACTCGATCAAAAGCGGCAAATGCCTTTGATGAAATGAAAAAGGAGCAACTGGACCAGCGAGCGGCAAGTCTTGAGAAAACCATCGCCGGTATCGCAGACAAGATCGCCGGGTTCCGCCAGAAACTTGGTCATCCCAAAGATCGGGTCGAGATCGAGGCCATCGACAAGAAGATTGAGGCCACGCGCGCGCAGATCATCGGGATGGAAAAGCAGATCGCGGAAATCCATGACGATCCGCAATACGCCGCCATGCTTGCCGAACTTGCAGAGGCCAACGCCGCCTTTGCCTGATATGCGAGCTGCCGCTGCGGATTGCGCTGTTGTCGCATCATCACCTGCGCCATGTTGGGGTCTGACCATATCTGCGAAGGACCCGACATGACCGACACACACATTTCGACCCATGATGCGGCCATGGATGCGCGCAACGACGACATCCTGATTTATGTGGATGGGGCCGTGGTGCATCGGGACGAGGCCAAGGTGTCAGTTTACGATTCCGGCTTCATGCTGGGCGACGGGATATGGGAGGGGATGCGGCTTTATGACGGGCATATCTCGTTCCTGGCCGAGCATCTGGATCGGCTTTATGAGGCGGCGCTGTACCTTGACCTTGATATCGGCAAGACGCGCGCCGAACTGACGGATGCGATCTGGCAAACCCTGAACGCGAACGCGATGACGACGGATGTGCATATCCGCCTGATGGTCACACGCGGGCGCAAGAAAAAGCCGTTTCAGCATCCGCATCTGAGCGTCTATGGCCCCACGATTGTGATCATTGCCGAACACTCCAAACCCGACGCAAGCATCGTGGATCGCGGCATTCGCCTGCACACGGTGCCCCATCACCGGGGCCTGCCGCTGACACAGGATGCCAAGCTGAACTCGCATTCCAAGCTGAACTGCATCATCGCGCTGAACCATGCGGTCCGTGCCGGGGCGGATGAGGCGCTGATGCTCGACCCGTTCGGCTTTGTGAACACCACCAACGCCTGCAACTTCTTTATCGTGCGCAAGGGGGCGGTTTGGACCTCAACCGGGGATTACTGCATGAACGGGATCACCCGCCAGAAGGTGATTGACCTGTGCCGCGCCAACAACATCCCCGTGTTCGAGCGCAACTATTCCCTCGTCGATGCTTACGGCGCGGACGAAGCGTTTTTGACGGGCACCTTCGGGGCTCAGTCGCCGGTGTTCGAAATCGATGGGCGCGTGATCGGGGGCGGCACGGCGGGCCCTGTCTTTCACGCGATCCGCGCGCATTACAAGGCGCTCATTGCCCAAGCCGGTGCCGCGCAGCTTTGACGCTCGACTGCTTCTTGGCAGGCCCTTAGCTGCGCGCGCCGGGGTCCAGACGGCCTAGCAAGTCCAGCAGCGTTTCGTACTGTGCATCGCCTAATGTCTCGCGAAAGCCTGCAACGATTTGGGCGGCCTGTGCAGTGTGGTCATCTATGATCTGTTCGCCCGCTGGCGCAATACGAATGAACTGACGCCGCCGGTCATCACTGTCACGGGTCTGGGTGATCAATCCCTTCTCGCGCATCGTGGTCGCAATTCGGGTCAGGCTTGGAAACAGCAGACTGGCCCGGTCCGCAAGGGTGGACGCATCCAGCGGCCCGTATTCGGACAGCACCCGCAACACCCGCCACTGCTGTTCGGTAATGCCCGTGTCGGCCAGCATCTCGCGGATCGGGGCCATGACCCCTTCGCGCGCGCGGATCAGCGCGATAGGCAGGGAGCGGGAGGTCGAGGGAAGTCTGGGCGCCATCAGGGTCCTTACATCAGCCATTGCTACGGCCAAGCCGGGTATGACAGCGTAGGCTGCGGTTCGGCTCTTCACAGTAATTAACATGTTAAATAGAGTGGATGTCGGATCATGCAATACTGGTCCCATCTTTATAACCGGAGGCCCCGTCAATGAGCGCGCTGGACGACAACATCACCAAGCTGAACGGTTACCTTGAACGTTTCCGCGCCCACGGGACTCCCAATCGGATCGCAGGTCAGGATGTGGCCGGGGCACGGGGTGTGTTCCAAACCCACACACCCGTCGACAAGAGCGTGATTTGTGATGTTGCCCATGGCACTGCGGCGGATATCGACAGGGCTGCCCGGGCCGCTGCGGCGGCTTTTGCCGACTGGCGCGACATGCCCGCCAAACAGCGCCGCGACCTCCTGATCAGGATTGCCGACGGAATCGAGGCGCGCGCGGAAGAGATTGCCTTGTGCGAATGCTGGGACACCGGTCAGACCATCAAATTCATGTCCAAGGCCGCCCTGCGCGGTGCCGAAAACTTCCGCTATTTCGCCGATCAGGTCGGGGGCGCGCGAGATGGGCAGCACCTGCCGTCGCCCACGCTGATGAATGTCACGACCCGCGTGCCCATTGGTCCCGTAGGGGTGATTACGCCTTGGAACACGCCTTTCATGCTGTCCACGTGGAAGATCGCACCCGCTTTGGCGGCGGGCTGCACAGTGGTACACAAACCGGCCGAAGCCTCGCCGCTCACCGCCCGCCTGCTGGTCGAGATCGCCGAAGAGGCGGGCCTGCCTCCCGGTGTGCTCAACACCGTCAATGGGTACGGCGAAGAGGCGGGCAAGGCCCTGTGTGAACACCCGTTGATCCGCGCCATTGCCTTTGTCGGCGAAAGCCGCACCGGCAGTCAGATCATCCGGCAGGGCGCGGACACGCTGAAACGCAACCACCTCGAACTTGGGGGCAAAAACCCGGTGATCGTGTTTGATGATGCAGACCTTGATCGCGCCCTCGATGCGGTGATCTTCATGATCTACTCGATCAACGGCGAGCGGTGCACTTCATCCTCACGCCTGCTGGTGCAGGACACCATCCGGGCTGATTTCGAGGCGCGACTGATCGAACGCGTGAGCAAGATCAAAGTGGGCCATCCGCTTGACCCAGAGACCGAGATCGGGCCGTTGATCAGCGCGGAGCATTTCGACAAGGTGACGGGGTATTTCGACATCGCGCGCGCGGATGGGGCGACTGTGGCCGCCGGTGGCACAACGGTGGGGGACGAGGGGTATTTCGTGCGCCCGACGCTGTTCACGAATGCGACCAATGACATGCGCATCGCGCAGGAGGAAATCTTTGGCCCCGTCCTCACCTCGATCCCCTTCGCGACCGAAGAGGAGGCGCTGAGCCTTGCCAACGACACGGCCTACGGGCTGACGGGCTATGTCTGGACGAACGATCTGACCCGCGCGCTGCGGTTCACCAACCGTCTTGAGGCGGGGATGATCTGGGTCAATTCGGAAAACGTGCGCCACCTGCCGACGCCCTTTGGTGGGGTTAAGGCCAGCGGGATCGGACGGGACGGCGGCGACTGGTCCTTCGAGTTCTACATGGAGCAAAAGCATGTCGGCTTTGCCACAGGCCAGCACAAGATCACCAGATTGGGAGCCTCCTGATGCCCGTCCCCGAACCGAACCTCTATCCCGACTTCAACACGATCCGGCTGAGCCACGTCTGCCTGAACGTCGCGGATCTGGCCGCGAGCCGCACCTTCTACACCGATATTCTGGGCCTTCAGGTGACGGACGAAAGCAACACACATATCTACCTGCGCGCGATGGAAGAACGCGGCCACCACTGCGTGATCCTGCAAAAATCCGACCAGCCCGGCACGGTCGAGGTCATGGGCTTCAAGACATTCGACGAGGACGATCTGGACCGGGCCGCGGCGTATTTCGCGGGCAAAGGGCGGCCGACCGCGTGGGTCGAGCGGCCCTATCAGGGACGCACGCTGCTCACCTCCGACAACGCAGGCATGCCTCTGGAGTTCTATCACAAGATGGACCGTCTGCCCTCGATCCATCAGCAATACGCGCTTTATCGCGGGGTCAAGCCGCTGCGCATCGACCACTTCAACTGCTTCTCGCCGGATGTGGATGCCTCCGTCGCCTTCTACAGCGATATCGGGTTCCGGGTGACGGAATATACCGAGGACGAAAACAGCGAAAAGCTGTGGGCCGCATGGATGCACCGCAAGGGCGGTGTGCACGACATGGCCTTCACCAACGGGACGGGGCCGCGCCTGCACCATGTGGCGTTCTGGGTGCCGACCCCGCTCAACATCATCGACCTGCTCGATCTGATGGCGACCAAGGGGCATGTGGGTAATATCGAACGGGGGCCGGGGCGGCACGGGATTTCCAACGCCTTCTTCCTTTATGTTCTCGACCCGGACGGGCACCGGATCGAGCTTTACTGTTCGGATTATCAGACGGTCGATCCGGACCTCGAACCGATCAAGTGGGACCTGAAGGACCCGCAGCGCCAGACGCTTTGGGGCGCACGCGCTCCGCAAAGCTGGTTCGAGCATGGCAGCGCCTTTGTCGACACCCCGACGGTTGCACCTGCGCTGAAGGCAACGCCGATCGTCGCACCATAGCGACCCGCTATCCCTTATGACGCCTGTGCGCGCCTGCAAAACCTGCTAAATCAGAGGGATGAGCACAGCGCCCCCGATTCCCCTCGACAAGCTGATCGTGTGCACCCATTGCGATGCGGTCTACGCGCTCGAGCGGCCGTCGGCGGGGCAAAAGGCGACATGCGCGCGCTGCGGCACGGTGCTGATCACGCCGCGGCGCAAGGCGGGCTTGCAGATCATCGCCGTTTCCATCGCGATTGCGATCCTGATCGTGGCTGCGACCGTCTTTCCCTTTCTATCTATCTCGGCGGGGGGGACGACGAATTCGGTGTCGATCCTGGATGCCGCGCTGGCCTTCAGCGACGGGCTGCTGATCGCGCTGGCGCTGGCGACGGCGGCGTTGATCATCTTTGTGCCGCTGGCGCGGGTCTTGCTGACGCTTTATGTGCTGATCCCCGTCGTGCTCGACTATCCGCCTGTGCGGGGGGCGACACAGGCGTTTCGCTTTGCCGAAGCCTTGCGGCCCTGGTCGATGGCCGAAATCTTTGCGCTTGGCTGCGCGGTGGCGCTGATCAAGATCAGTGATCTGGCGGATGTGACGTTTGGCCCTGCGTTCTGGATGTTTGCTGTGCTTGTGGTGTTGGTTGTGGTGCAGGACAATTTCCTGTGTAGGTGGTCGGTATGGACGTCGCTGGACAGAACGCGCAAATCCTGAGCGCACGCGAGATGGGCTTCGTCGCCTGCCGACGCTGCACCAAGGTGTGGCCGGCGGGCACGACCACCTGCGGGCGCTGCGGCAGCGCGGTTATCTCGCGCGACACACTCAGCCTGCAACGGGTCTGGGCGCTGTGGCTGGTCGGGTTCATGTGCTACATCCCCGCCAACATGTACCCGATGCTGCAAACGCGCACCTTGCTGAGCGTGCAAGAGGACACCATCGTGGGCGGCGCGATCGAGCTGATCCACTACGGCTCGCCCGGCATTGCGTTTATCATCCTGTTCGCCAGTGTGGTCATCCCCATCGGCAAGTTCCTCGCCATCGGCTTTCTCGCGATTTCGGTCACGCGCCCCTCGGCGGTGTCCAACCATCATCGCCAGGTCCTTTACGAAGTCGTTGAATACATTGGGCGTTGGTCGATGATCGACATCTTTGTGGTTGCCATCATGTCGTCGCTGGTTCAACTAAACACATTGGCCGCGATCAATCCGGGTCGGGCCAGCCTGTTCTTTGCGCTGTCGGTGATCTTTACGATGCTGTCGGCGCAGGCCTTTGACAGCCGCATGATCTGGGACGTGCGGACCGATCAGAAACGCGACGACGCCGAGGGGCGAAAGGGGCACGCCGCCAATGACTGATACCCCGCCGCCGGTCAGGATCGAGCCGGTACGCCGGTCCATATTCGGATCGACCTCGTTCATCTGGATCATCCCGATCCTTGCGCTGGCCATCGCGATGGCCGTGGCATGGCAGAGTTACAACGACCGCGGCCCGCTGATCGAGATCGAGTTCGAGAACGGTGCCGGCATCAAAAAGCGTGATACCGAGTTGCGCTACCGCGATGTGACGGTGGGTGTCGTCGAGGACGTCAAGTTTACGCCCGGCCTTGATGGTGTGGTGGCCAGCGTGCGTGTGGATAAGGAAATTGCCCCCTTCATCGATGTCGGCGCAAGTTTCTGGATCGTGCGCCCCGAACTTAGCGCGCAAGGGGTCAGCGGCCTCGATACCGTGCTGACGGGTGTCTATATCGAAGGGGCATGGGACAGCCAGATCGGCCCCGCCCAGACGCGGTTCAACGGTCTCACCGACACGCCCCTGTTCCGCTATGGGCGCGAGGGCCTGCAGATCGCCTTGCGTACGACGGGGCAGGGCAGCTTGACCGACGATGCCCCCATCAGCTTTCGCGGCATTGAAGTGGGTCGGGTCGGCAAGGCCCAGATTTCGCAAAGCGGCAACTTCGCCATTGCCGAGGCGATCATCTATCACCCGCACAGCCGCCTCATCTCGCGCTCGACCCGGTTCTGGGACACCTCCGGTTTCACCTTCTCGGTGGGTCCCGGCGGGGCCGAGATCGACTTTCAGTCGGTTGCTACACTGCTCAGCGGCGGGCTGACCTTTGACACGTTCGTGTCCAGCGGATCGCGGGTGACGGACGGCTACATGTTCGAGGTGTTCGAGGACGCAGAGACCGCGCGGGCAAGCCTGTTCAACGCTTCCGAAGTGCAGCCCCTCGAGATGCGCGTGGTGTTCGAGGATAACATTTCCGGCCTCGCGGTTGATGCCCCGGTTGAGCTGAGCGGGTTGCAGATTGGCCGGGTACAAGGCCTGTCCGGCGTGATTGATGCCGACGCGTTTGGTGACGAACGGGTCCGCTTGAACGCATTGCTTTACATCCAGCCATCGCGGCTTGGTCTGCCAGGGGAATCCACGCCCCAAGCGGCGCTCGAATTTATCAACAAGCGGATCCAGGAAGGGTTGCGCGCCCGTCTCGCCGCGGCAAGCATCTTTGCGGGCGGGCTCAAGATTGAGCTGGTGCAGGTCGATGATGCGCCTCCGTTTGCCGGGTCCGCATCGCGCGGCGGCATCCCCATCATCCCCACCACCGAAAGCGAAGTCTCGGACGTCGCCGCCACGGTTGAGGGAGTCGTGGCGCGTATCAACAACTTGCCGGTCGAAGAACTACTCGACAGTGTTATCCTGTTCTTGAACAGCGCGCGCGCCTTTGTAGCAAGCGAAGACCTGCAAGGCATGCCGGAGGCGGTCACCGGCTTACTCGGCGATGTGCGCGGGATCGTGACATCCGAAGACGTGCAGGACATCCCGGTCAGGCTGAACGCGACCCTCAGTCGCTTCGAGGCCATATTGGCGCAGCTTGAGCGCGATCAGTTTACCACCCAGCTTGTTGCCGCCGTGGATGCCGCCGCCGCCGCTGCCCAAGGGGTGACCGCATCGGTGTCGGGCGTGCCCGCGCTCATTGCGCAGGTCGAGGAGATCGCCGCAAAGGCTGCGGCCCTCCCGCTTGAGGAATTGACCCAAGAGCTGACCGGGTTGACCGCTTCCGCCAATGCGGTGCTATCGACGGATGCGGCGCGCGCGCTGCCTGCTGACCTTGGTGCGGCGCTGAATGAAATAAACGCCACCTTGCGCGAATTGCGCGAGGGCGGCGCGGTCGCCAACGTCAATGCCACACTGGCCTCTGCCCGGGATGCGGCGGATGCTGTGGCGCAGTCAACGCAGGATTTGCCCTCGCTCGTGGCGCGGGTGAGCGCGGTTCTGGATCAGGCCAGCCGCACGATTGCGGGCTATAACAGGGGCGAGGCACTCAGCCGGGATGCGCAGGCCGCCTTGCGCGATCTGTCAGAAGCGGCCAGCGCCATCGCTGCACTTGCGCGCACCTTGGAACGCAATCCAAGCGCGCTTATTCGGGGAAGATGACGATGATGGGGATTGTGAAACCGGCCTTGGCTGCGGGGCTGATATTGCTGGCGGCTTGTGGGGCTTCGCCGGACCTTTATGCGGTGACGGCCCCCGAGGTTTCGCAGACGCAGCGCATCGCCTTTCGCAGCGTCGAGGTACGCGACGTGTCCTTGCCCGCCTACGCGAGCGCCAACGAAATTGCGGTGCAGGACGAAACAGGCAAGCTGGTCACGGACTCGACTGTGCTTTGGGCTGATGAGCCAGCGCGCGCGCTGTCGCTGGAACTGGCGCGTAATATTGCCGCCCTGTCGGGCGCGCGCGTTGCCCCCGAGCCCTGGCCGTTTGAGGCATTCCCCGACGCTCGGCTAGATGTCCGGTTTGAAACGCTGGTCGCGAATGCTTTGGGTCAATACCGCGCGACGGGCCAGTACTTTGTCAGTGTCTCGGATGGGCGGCGCGAACGATCGGGCGTGTTCGATCTGAGCGTGCCTTATGCCGTCGATGGCGGCCCGCAGGCGATCGCCGCAGCGCGCGGCCAGATCATCGCGGATCTGTCCGTGTTCATCGCACAGAACGGCCTGCGCTAGCGTCCTCGGGCGTGGCGCGCGATCTGGCGAATGCTCCATTCGACCGCGTCGCGCATCGTGTCGCCCAGGGCCTCGTCAAAGGCACCGGCCACATCCGGGGCGGCGTCCGTGGGCGACGCGACAAATTCCTCAAATGACCGCGACCCGATGATCCGATCCGTAAAGGCGTCGATGATCTTGATGTTCAGGCGCACGTCGATTTGCAATGCCTCGGACAAGGCCCCCACCGGGACTGTGGCCTGAAACTCGCGGATGTCTGTGACGATCAGATAGTCGGCGCGCAACCCGATGGTCGAACTGCCCACCGCAGGCACCTTGCCGGAGTTCTCGAAACTCTCGATCAACAGCGCCTGCACGATCAGGGGCGCCCGGTCCACCCACCGTGCATCAGGCAGATATTGCACCTGAAGCGGCGTCGGCTGCACGGCGATCTGATCCGTGTTCACAGAAGCGGTGGCCGTGGGTGTCTCGACCACGATCTGATCGCGCAATTTGGGTAGGCCCGGATCAAAGGTGCTTTTGGGTGTCAGCACGAACAACTCGGTGGGTTGGCTCGCCTGATTGAGGCTGGCCAGACCGGCGCAGCCCGCAAGCATTGTCGAAAGGGCAAGGGTTGCAAGAGGTCGTTTCATCGGCTGAACTCTGAATTCTGGGTGCCAAGCAGGAAGCGGGCGGGGTCCCGTTCGATCTTGTTCACGAGGCGTTCGAGGTTGATGACCAGTCCGCGCGCCTCTTCGGTAAAGCGCAGGAATTCGGGCAGGCCAAGGCGCAGAAACTCGGACAGTTGGCGTTGGTTGCCTGCCACGACTGTCTCAAGAGCGCCGGTGAAGTTGGCCGCCGAGCGGGAGGCCGCAACCACCTCGGTCGAGATCGTGTCGATACTACCCGACGCGTCGGTGATCGTGCTGGTAAAGGCCGTGGCCGCCCCGCGCAGATCCGCGATGATCGCGCCCACGTCGTTTTCGATGATCGTGTTGGCCATCGCGAATGTCTGGTCCGCAGTGGTCAGCGTGGTAGACGCATCCTCCATCGCGGTGTCGATCAGGGCCAGCGTTGTATTGGCGTTCTCAAAGGCAGCCGTAGCGGTGCGCAAGGCAGCGGCCCCGTCATCGGCCAACCCATCAAGGCGTGCGGCAATCCGGGCTGTATCCTCCCCTACGCCCGCGACCACGCTGTTGGCGGTCTGGATCGTTGTGCGCGCATCCTGAGCCAATGGGGTCAGCTCGTCAGTGGTGAAGGTGTTGATCGTGCTCAACGCACCATTCGCGGTCTCGAGCGCAGTTGAGGCACGCACAAGCGTCTCATCCGCCGTGTCGGCCAGTTGGTCCAGCCGCTCGGCAAAGCCGGCCACATTGCGCGCCGCGCTACCAAGGTCGGCCGACAGAGTTTCGAAATCGGCCAATACCGTGTCGAGCCGGCCAGAGGATGCGGCGAGGTTTTCCAGGATGCTCGCGATGGCCACCTTGTTGTCGTCGTCAAACACGTCATTGATGTTATCAAGCAGGGTCACGGCCCGATCCAGCACCTTGGGCGCGCCGTCAAAAACTGATTGCAGCGCCGTGCGCTCGGACGGGATCATGCCGTCATCGGGCAGGGGGGGCGACCGTTCGTTCCCGCCTTTCAGCGCCACATAGCTCACGCCCGTCACCCCTTGTGACTGAAGACGCGCGACCGTGTCGGCGTTCACCGGCGTGTCGGCGTTGATCTCAATCTGGACCCGCACTTGATCGGCATTTTCACCGTCCAGCGCAATATCGATGACCTGCCCCACAGGCACCCCGTTATACCGCACATCGCTGGCTGACCCGAGGCCGGTCACATCCTCGAACCGGATGTCGTAATATGCGTATTGGCGATCCACCTCGACCTTGGCGAGCCACAACAAGAGCCCAAGCGCACCCAGAATGCCTGCCAGCGTGAACAGCCCGATCAGCACATAGTTGGCTTTGGTCTCCATCTGGCGGGGGCTCCTTTTCGGCTCAGGTTTTGCTTTGGGCAGCGCGGGCGCGCGGGCCGGTGAAATATTCCTGGACCCATGGGTGATCCACGTCTGTCATGTCCTCAATGGGCCCTTCGACCAACACCTTCTTCTCTGCCAGTACCGCAATTCTGTCGCAGATCGCATAAAGAGAGTCGAGGTCATGGGTGACCATAAACACGGTGAGGCCGAGGGAGCGTTTCAACTCGCCGATGAGATCGTCATAGGCCGCTGCCCCGATGGGGTCGAGGCCTGCCGTTGGCTCGTCCAAAAACACGATTTCCGGGTCCAGCGACAGGGCGCGGGCAAGGGCGGCGCGTTTGCGCATGCCGCCTGACAATTCCGAGGGCAGCTTGCCACAGGCCAGCGGTGGCAGGCCCACAAGGCTGATCTTGAGCTGGCCCAAGGCGCGCATCAGCGCGTGGTTGAGGTTCAAATGCTCGCGCATCGGGGCCATGACGTTCTGCATCACGGTCAGCGAGGAAAACAGCGCCCCATCCTGAAAGGCAACGCCCCATCGCCGTTCGGCCTGCAAGCGTTCTGCCCGGCTGCCATGCAGCACATCCGCGCCCAGCACATTGATGCTGCCTGCAGCGGGTTGATTGAGGCCGACAATCGTGCGCAGCAGCACCGATTTGCCCGTGCCGGACCCGCCCACGATGCCCAGCACTTCGCCCCGCCACACATCCAGATCGAGGTTCTCGTGCACGACCTGCGTGCCGAACTGGTTCCTCAGCCCGCGCACCTTGATGACCGCCTCGCGTTCCGTGTCGCTCACAATCCGAGCTCCGCAAAGAAGATGGAGAACATGGCATCAACCACGATCACCAGAAAGATGGATTGCACAACCGAGATGGTCGTCTGATGCCCCACACTGTCGGCTGAGCCGCGCACCTGCATGGCCTGCCAGCAGGACACAACCCCGATCACGGCGGCAAAGAAGGGCGCTTTGGCCATCCCGATCACCAGATGGGACACATCGGTGTTTTCCTGCAGGCGCGATACGAACATGCCCGGACTGACGCCAAGTTCGATCCAGCTCATCAACGCCCCCCCGACCAGCCCCGAAACATTGGCGATGAAGCCAAGGATCGGCAGCATGATGATCAGCGCGATGACACGGGGCAGCACCAGGACCTCCATCGGGTCAAGACCAAGGGTGCGCATCGCGTCGAGTTCCTCCCGCACCTTCATCGACCCGATTGAGGCGGTAAAAGCCGAGCCCGACCGGCCCGCCACGATGATCGCGGTCAGCAGGATGCCCAGTTCGCGCAGGATCGAGATGGCGATCAGGTCGACCACAAACACCTCTGCCCCGAACTGGCGCAATTGCGAGGCCCCCTGAAAGGACAGCACAACTCCGATCAGAAAACTCATCAACACGACAATAGGGATCGCGTTGAACCCGGCATCCTGCATCTGGCTGACAAGGGCCGCGGGGCGCCAGCGTTTGGGGCGCAGAATAGTGCCAAATAGGCTCGTCAGCATCTCGCCCGTAAAGCTGAGCAGCGACACCATCGAGGCCCCGACGCCTGCCGTCTTGGCTCCTATACCAGACACCCAGACAAGCAGGCCGCGCGGAATGTCCTCGACGCCTTTTTCGGACGGCAAAGCTTCGCGCACGGTGCGCAGCAGGGCGGTTTGGTTCGCATCGGCACCGGCGACATCGACGCGCACTCCATCGCGCTCGAGCCGGTCTTGCAAATGGGCGATCAACCACGCGCCGCCCGTGTCCAGCGCGTCAAGGTCGCTCAAATCAACGCGCAGCGAGTTGCTTTTGGCGGTGGTGTTGGCAAAGTCGTCGTCGACAAGGTTCAGGTGCTGCGTCACCAGTCGTCCGGCCAGCCGCACAGTCGCCTGTCCGTCGCGATCCTCAAAGGTGAAGGTGGGCTGTGCCATACCAGATCCCGGCGATGTAAGGCGTTGCATTTGATTGTTTTTTTAGATTTGACCGGATCATAACCGAGGACCTCATGAAACGCCATCCGGTCTGTGGCGGCGGACGTATTGGCGGATTTCCGCGTCCCCCTGGCGGGGATGATATTCAACTATTGCTGGAAATGCGTGCGTTGTTGGGGGATGATCGCGGCATTATTCATCCCATTTTCTGAGCGTCCCATTATGCCTTCATTTTCCTATTCAATCCGTCAGACCCTCTTTTCCATTGTCGAGGCGATGCCGCCTCTGGATGCGTGGGTGAACCGGTGGGCGATTAACCGTGTCGTCAATCGCGCCCGGTTTCGACCTCATCCGCTGAGCACTGAACGCGACTATGTTTCTTGGCAGGGTCTCACGGACCGTCGGTGGAGCGCGCGGCATCTGCCGCCGCGCCCTCGCGAGAATGCACCGGACCCGGCCGCCTTGCGCGATCTCTTTGCCCGCCGGGCGGGGAAACAGCGCCTGTGTCCGAAATCAACCTGTCTGTTCCCGGCCTTTGCGCAGTATCTGACGGATGGGTTCATCCGCACGGAGTCCGAAACGCTGACGCCGCATGGGCATGGGGGTGATACCCGGCTCAAGCGCAACACCTCCAATCACGAGATTGACTTGTGCCCTTTGTATGGGCGCACGATTGATCAGACCCATGCGCTGCGCCTGAAGTCGTCCGATATTGGTCAGCGTGGACGGCTCAAATCACAGATGATCAATGGCGAGGAATACGCGCCCTTCCTTTACGCGGGTGGCAAGGTGGACCCGCAATTTGAGGTGCTGGATTCGCCCTTGGGGGACAGCTCGATTGATGACGCGCGCCGCGCCACGCTGTTCGCCTTTGGCGGCGATCGGGCCAATTCCGTGCCGCAGGTGTCCATGCTCAACACCCTGTTTCTGCGCGAACACAACCGGCTTGCGGGCAAGATCGAGGCCGCACATCCCGACTGGGACGATGATCGGGTATTCGAGACGACCCGCAATGCGGTGATCGTGCTGTTCATCAAGATGGTGGTCGAGGATTACATCAACCACATCTCACCCTTGCCCTTCACCTTGCGCGCTGACCCATCAGTGGCCTGGCGTGCGCCCTGGAACAAGCCCAACTGGATCACCACCGAATTCAGCCTGCTTTATCGCTGGCACGCGCTGATCCCCGACGAGATGAAATGGGGCGGAGAGATGCACCCCGTCCACCACACTTTCATGAACAACGCGCTGCTGATAGATCATGGCCTCAAACGTGCCTTTTCGGGCGTCAGCCAGACCCAAGCCGCCGAACTGGGCCCGCGCAACACCGCCGAACATCTGCTGCATATCGAAGAGGCGTCGATCAAGCAGGATCGGTTCTGCGAACTGGCCAGTTTCTCGGACTATTGCGCCTATATGGGGCAGGACCGACCCGCGACCTTCGAGGCGATCTCGTCCGACCCGGAGGTGGCCGCCGCATTGGCCGAACACTATGTCAGCCCGCGCGACGTGGATTTCCATGTGGGTCTGTTCTGTGAAGATCGCGTGCCCAACAGCCCCCTGCCCAATCTGGTGCTTTTGTTCGTGGCACTGGACGCGTTCAGCCAGGCATTCAGCAACCCGCTGTTGTCCGAACACGTCTTCAAACGCGAGACGTTCTCGGCGCCGGGATGGGATGCGATCCACAGCACCGACACGATCCGCGATATCGTTGAGCGCAATGTGGAAGGCGGCGTGGCCGGGACCTTTATCGCCATGACGCGGGATGAGTGGCGGCCCGAATAACCGGCCCCAACGGGGGGTCTGCATCGTTGTCTAAGGCTGTGGCCGATGCGCCGCACTGCGTTCAACTTGTGGGTGCAAAGGCCACAAAACCGTTGGCGTAAGCGCCGCGCGGTAGTTTTCTGTTCATATAAATACCGATTGTTCGTTCTCGTTTTTTTGTTCGATCCATTTTTTCAAAAGGAGCCTGTTGTGTTTCCTTTCAACTCCAAGCCGTTGGCTCGCCTGTGCGCTGCGACATTTGCCTTGCTGGTTTTGTCGGCCTGTATCAGCCCCGGTGCGAATGAATTTGCGGTCTATCAGGCCTCGTTCAATCAGTCCTATCAGGTCGGCCAATCCGTCCTCGACAAGCTGGCCGTGGCCGAGCGTAAGGCGTTCGAAAATGCCCGCGTGCCCATCACGCCCCGCACGGTCTATTTCGATCCGGGCGAGGCGCGCTATCTTGCGCCGGGGATTGACCCGCCTGCGACGGCCTCTTTGCGCAAGTCGCTGGATATTCTGAACACCTACACGCAGACCGTCTCGGGGCTGGCGACAGGGGAATCCGCAACGACTCTGGCCAATCGCCTCACCCAGATCGGAACGCAAGCGACGTCCTTGGGCGCACGTATCGTTGCCCCGGTCGGACCCGGACAACGGGCTGTGATTGACAGTCTGGCCACCCGCGCGCAGCCCTTGCGCGCGCTTGAGCCTGCAACGACAGCCGCTTTCGGTGTGCTGACCCGTGCAGAGTTTCAAAAGACGGTGGTCGAACAGGCCCCCACCATTGATGCGATATTCGACAAGCTGATTGCGCTGACCGGCACCACGGCGGCACCCGGCGCGGGCGGCAAGATCAGCACCGATCCCAAGCGCGCCTGCTTTGAGGCGGCGACGACGTCGATCTTTTGCGTGCTGATCGGGGATTTGCTGTTTGACCGCGACACGATCAGCGGCCTGCGTGGATTTTCGCAAGCCGAGGTGGCGCGGATCGAAGGGTTGCAGGTGTTGTTGGCCAATTGGGTTGTCCTGTTGGAAAACACCCGCGTTGCCTTGGCCCACTCGGTGGATGCCATCGAAAACCGTCAATCGCGTGCCAATTCGGCCAGTATTTTACAGACCATTGCCGAGATGGACGCAGCAGCCCAAGGGGTGCGCGCCGCCCTCGCTGCTCAATAGATTAGGCCCCTATTTTCAGGGCACCCGACATTTTAGAGGAGGACTTTTGATATGGTCACGCTTGAGGATATCCTCGCATTGAAGGACGAGGCACGCCAGAAATACGTCAAAGCCAGTGCCGAGAACCGCCAAGAGGAGATGGTGCGGCTTGAGGCGCTCTATGAAGACCTGAAACGGGCCGAGCAGCGGTTCCGCCTTGGTCAACTCGCCAATGCAGCCGCCGAGATCGCAGGGCTGGCGGACCGGTTGGATCAGGCCACGGGCGAGGTGCAGCACAAGGTCGACACCATGTTCCTCGAGGACCTCAAGGCGGCGGCAGATGCGCTTGCGGAAAAGGCGGGGACGATGATCCGCAAGGTGCGTCACCACCCCGCACCCGAAACTGACCATGAACCCCAACAGATGCCCGTGGTGCCCCCCCCCGCGCCGGATCCGGCCCCAACGCTTCCACCATCTCCATTGCCGGTGCAGGTGGCCGATACCTCTGACGGCCCACCCACAACGGCCAAGGACTATCAGGCTTGGTTTGACGCGGTGCAATTGCGCGATGCGTGGCTTGATCGGATTGATGGCGTCGTGGACCTGATGACCAAGCCTGATCGCACCGTCCGCTATCGGCGGGTCGAGCAGATGACCGGCGTGCCGTGGTGGGTCGTGTGCATCATCCACATGCTTGAGGCGAGCGCGAATTTCAAACTGCACCTCCACAATGGCGACCCGCTCAGCGCGCCGACAGTGCGTGTGCCCGTGGGACGCCCTGAAAGCTGGCGATTGGGTATGACCTGGGCCGAAAGTGCCGCGGACGCGCTGACCGGGGCAGGGCGCAGCCTTGGCAGTGTAACTGACTGGTCCGTCGGCCCCGCCCTCGAGGTACTTGAGCGTTATAACGGCCTTGGCTACCGCAACCGTGGCCGCATGAGCCCCTATCTGTGGAGCGGGTCGGAGTATTTCGACAAAGGGAAGTATGTCGCAGACGGCAAGTTCGATCCCAACGCGGTGTCTCAACAGGTCGGAGCGGCCTGTTTGCTCAAACGGATGATCGACCGGGATCTGGTGACGATATCCGCGCAGCGCAAGGTGATCTCGCCCGCGCCTGCCGGGGTGCTGGGCAGCACGGATATGGCCACGCTGGATCTCAGCCCCTTTCCGCATGCCGCCAAGGAGGTCGACTTTCCCGGGACCCACAACCAGCACTTTGGCAAGGGCACTGACGGGATGACAGCCCGGCGTATTCAGGAATGGTGTGATCTGCATGGGATTTCGACGGCTGTTGATGATGATTTCGGTGAGGGGACAGCCAAAAGCGTGTCCCGTTTCCAGCAGCGCAATGCCCTGCCTGTGACAGGCGAGGTGGACCGCGAAACGTGGCTGCTGCTGACCGCACCCATGCGTCGTGCCCTGATGCCCGTCACCGTCGAGGCGGATTTGAACGCCACCTACCTCAAGATCGCGCGCCAGCACATCGCCCAAGCCCCTCAGGAGCGCGCAGGGCAGAACCGTGGCCCATGGGTGCGTCTGTATATGAAGGGGCGCGAGGGCGATGCGCAGCTATGGTGTGCGGGTTTCGTTTCGACACTGGCCGCCCAAGCAGCACGCGACATGGGGATCAAGATGCCGTTCAAGCGGCAGGTCAGCTGCGACCAACTGGTCAAGGACGCCAAGGCCGCCGGGCGTTTCCTGAGCGAGGCCGCCGTAAAGGATGCGAACCTGCGCCCCTCCAAAGTCCTGCCGGGCATGCTGTTCGTGATCCGCAAGACGGCCAATGACTGGAACCATGTCGGCATCGTTTCAAATGCAAACAGAAGCGATTTTGACACCATCGAAGGCAACACAAATGGCAGCAATAACAACGGTGGTGAAGCCAAGGCCTCGACCCGGAATTACGTGAAAAAGGATTTCATTCATCTGGTCTGATCGGTGTTAATTGCGCAGTAATGTCGATGGGATATGCGGAGCGTCATGCGGGCGCTGTTTTCATATCTGTGTTGTTTTCTTCTGATCTTGCCGGTGTCCAGCGCGGCGCAGCCGGTTTCGATGGTGCAGGTTATGGATCAGGCTGTGTTGACCCATCGCATTGCCAAGTCGGCCTGCCTAGTCCTCATGGGGGCCGAGGCGCAGATACATGCCGACGATATCGAGGCGTCCTCGACCGCTCTTGATGCCGGGCTTGAACGGCTTTTGGCAACCAGCGCGGGCGAGGATCGAAACCAGATCAAAAGTTTGCGCGATATTGGCCACACGATGTCCGTGTCAGCCAAGCAGGTGGCGGCAGGGGACCTGCACACTGTGCCTGCGGGGTTGCTTTTGCGTTTCAACCCGATTGTGTCCGACACACTTGGCGACATCGCAAGCGGGGCCACCGTTCCGGCCGCGCTGCACGAGATGCGGCCCGCCTACCGGGCGGTTCACCGGATGCGGGCCGTGTCGCAACAGGTGCAGCGTGATCTGTGCCTGCTGGAAACCGATCTTGCGTGGTCAGGTGCTGCGAAGGTCATGACGGTCCATATCGTCGAATTTGAACAGACGATTGACGATCTGATGAACGGGAACCCTGACAAATCCATTATCAAAGCGCCCAACATTCACATCAAAGTTACCTTGGGCAAAGTGGCCAGCAAATGGACCACGCTCGCGCCCATTCTGGAACAGGCCGCACGGGGGGACCCGGTCGACATGCGCGACATCCAACTTGCGTCGGTTTTGGGCGACGCCATCCTCAGGAATTTGAACGACGTCGCAGCCCGTTTTGACGGGTTGATCGAATGATCAACCTTGCAGCGCCTTGACCCCGACATCGCCTTGCGCCTGTTCGCGAATGGCGAGCGCGGCGGCGTAGGCCCCCGCTGCGGTCGTGAAATAAGGGATCTTGTCATAAAGCGCGATGGAGCGGATTGACTTTGAATCCTCGACCGCTTGCGCCCCTTCGGTCGTGTTCAGCACCAGTTGGATGCGCCCGTCCTTCATCATGTCGGTCACGTCGGGGCGGCCCTCATAGACCTTGTTCACCACGCCGCACTCAACACCCTGTTCATTCAGCCAGGCCGACGTGCCGCGGGTCGCCACAAGCGTGAAGCCAAGGCCCGTCAGGATTTGCGCAGCCTCGAGCATCTCGGGCGTCTTGTCCATATCCTTGATCGAGACAAAGGCGCATCCCGCGTCGGGCAGCACCATGCCTGCACCCATCTGCGCCTTGAGGAAGGCGCGCCCAAAAGTGCGATCCCAGCCCATCACCTCCCCGGTTGAACGCATTTCGGGACCCAGAATCGTGTCCACGCCGGGGAAACGGGCAAAGGGCAACACGGCCTCTTTCACCGAGAACCACGGCATGTTCGGATCGGCCAGCGTCATCGGATCGCCCAAAGGCAGCACCGCATCATAGCTGGCGCTCGCATCATAGGGCGCGCGCAGGGGGAAGTTGGAAAGCGGCTCACCGGCCATGATCCGCGCCGCTATGGATGCAATCGCGCTGTCGGTCGACTTGGCGACGAAGGGTACGGTGCGCGAGGCACGCGGGTTGACCTCAATCAGGTAGATGTCGTCGCCCTGCACCGCGAACTGGATGTTCATCAAGCCGACCACGTTAAGCGCCAAGGCCAGTGCGCGAGTCTGCACTTCTATTTCGGCGATCACGTCCTTGCCAAGCGAGTAGGGGGGCAGCGAACAGGCGCTGTCGCCCGAATGCACGCCCGCCTCTTCGATGTGCTGCATGATGCCGGCCACATGCACGTCGGTGCCGTCGCACAGCGCATCCACATCCAATTCGACGGCGCCTGACAAATAGCTGTCGAGCAGGACGGGGCTGTCGCCCGACACCACCACAGCTTCGGAGATGTAGCGGCGCAATTGGCCCATATCGCGCACGATTTCCATCGCCCGACCACCCAAGACATAAGACGGACGTATCACCAGTGGGAAGCCAATATCTTCTGCGATTGCAAGGGCTTCATCGTCGGAATGCGCAATCCCGTTCTTGGGTTGCTTCAGGCCCAGATCCTGCACCAGCTTCTGGAACCGCTCGCGATCTTCGGCCAGATCAATCGCGTCCGGCGTGGTGCCAAGGATCGGAATACCCGCCTCTTCCAGCGCATTGGCGAGCTTCAGCGGGGTCTGCCCCCCAAACTGCACGATCACGCCGTGCAAGGTGCCGTTGTCCTGCTCGACACGCATGATTTCCATGACGTGTTCAAAAGTCAGCGGTTCAAAATACAACCTGTCGGAGGTGTCATAGTCGGTCGACACCGTCTCGGGGTTGCAGTTGATCATGATTGTTTCATAGCCCGCATCCGTGAGCGCAAAACAGGCATGACAGCAGCAATAGTCGAACTCGATCCCTTGCCCGATCCGGTTGGGACCGCCGCCCAGAATGACCACTTTCTTGCGATCCGACGGGCGGGCCTCGCATTCCGCCTCGCCGAACACCGGCGTTTCATAGGTCGAGTACATATACGGCGTTTGCGCCTCGAACTCGGCGGCGCAGGTGTCGATCCGCTTGAACACGGCATGGACCCCGAGGCTGTCGCGCAGGGCGCGCACATCCGCTTCACGGCTGTCCGTCAAAGTGGCCAGACGCGCATCCGTAAAGCCCATCATCTTGAGGCGGCGCAGCCCCTCTTCGCTGTCGGGCAGCCCGTCGCGGCGCACCGCATCTTCGGTGTCGACAATCTCGCGCAGACGGGCGAGGAACCAGGGGTCGAACATCGTGACGCCGTGAATTTCATCGTCCGACAGCCCATGGCGCATGGCTTGCGCGATCAGGCGCAACCGGTCGGGGGTCTGCACCGAGATCGCCTTGACCACCGCCGCCTTGTCCGGCGCACCGGGGATGTCGATGTCATCCAAGCCGGTGAGGCCGGATTCCATGGATGCCAGCGCCTTGAGCAACGATTCGTGGAAGGTACGCCCAACGGCCATGACCTCGCCCACCGATTTCATCGCGGTGGTCAGAGTCGCCTCGGACCCGGGGAACTTTTCGAACGCGAATTTGGGGATCTTGGTGACCACATAGTCGATGGTTGGCTCGAACGAGGCGGGCGTCACCTTGGTGATGTCGTTGTCGAGTTCATCGAGGGTGTAGCCGACCGCCAGCTTGGCCGCGATCTTGGCAATCGGAAAACCGGTCGCCTTGGACGCCAGCGCCGAGGAGCGCGATACGCGGGGGTTCATCTCGATCACGACCATGCGCCCGTCTTCGGGGTTGATTGCCCATTGCACGTTTGAGCCACCCGTTTCGACGCCGATCTCGCGCAGCACCGCAATCGAGTGGTTACGCATGATCTGGTATTCCTTGTCGGTCAGCGTGAGGGCTGGGGCCACGGTGATAGAATCGCCTGTATGCACGCCCATCGGGTCGACGTTCTCGATGGAACAGACGATAATCGCGTTGTCGGCGGTGTCGCGCACCACCTCCATCTCGTATTCTTTCCAGCCAAGCAGGGATTCATCGACCAGGATCTGACCGACGGGGGAAGCGTCCATCCCCGAGCGGCAGATCGCCTCGTAATCATCCCGATTGTAGGCGACGCCGCCGCCAGTGCCGCCAAGGGTAAAGGCGGGGCGGATGATGGCCGGAAGGCCGATATCCTCAAGCGTTTGCAGCGCAATCGCGACGCCTGCGGCAAGGTCCTTCTTGCCATCGGCATCGACGGGCGCGGTCACGATTGTCGCGCGGGGGTTTTCGATGCCAAGGCGGTCCATCGCCTCGCGGAACAGCTTGCGATCTTCGGCCATCTCGATGGCCTCCCGCTTGGCCCCGATCATCTCGACGCCGAATTTGTCCAGCACGCCCATCTCTTCCAGCGCAAGCGAGGTGTTCAGCCCGGTCTGTCCGCCCATGGTGGGCAGCAGCGCATCGGGGCGTTCTTTCTCGATGATCTTGGCGACCACCTCGGGGGTGATCGGCTCGATATAGGTGGCATCGGCCAGCCCGGGGTCGGTCATGATGGTGGCGGGGTTCGAGTTGACGAGGACGACCCGGTAGCCTTCTTCACGCAGGGCCTTGCAGGCTTGAGCGCCGGAGTAGTCGAACTCGCAGGCCTGACCAATGACAATGGGGCCCGCGCCGATGATCATGATCGTGTTGATATCGGTTCTTTTCGGCATGCTGACCCCCTGCGTGCAAATTGTCTGCGTTATAGGGATGGGGTCGGAAGGTGCAAGAGGTTGGAAGGGGCCACGGCCCTGAATCTGCGATCCGCGTGCGCGTTCACATCATTTTGGCAACGGGGCGCAGGGCCCCGTGCAGGCTTAGCCGCCGATCAGCCGGCTGAAGAACGAGCGCGACTTGGCGGTGGGTTCTGGTGTCTCGTCGATCTGGCCGCGGATAGAGGCCGGAATGGCCGTGGGGGGCGATGTGATTTCGGCCTCGAACTGAGGAGCCGAGCTGGCTTTGAGCACGGGCTTGGCGACCGCAGGTTTGCGCGGGGCAGGTGCGGCACCACGCAGATGCGGAGGCTGCTGCAGCTCGGATTTCGGCATCGCCATGCGCAATGTGACGGCTCTTGCAAATGTGTCCTTCTCCTCGGCGATCAATTCCTTGATCGACTTCATGGTGAAGGCGGTCGGCTCTTTGGCTGACACGCTTTTCATAGGTTCGCGTTGACCGTATTCCATTTGCTGTCCTCCCGATTTGCGGGTCCGTCTGGTGTTACAGAACGCAAGCAGGGGGCCTGCGCACGTCAAAGCTACCCGTTAATCGTGGTTATTTCGTGGTCAGATCGTGAAACTTAGGCGGCAACCGCCTACTGTGCCATTTCGCGTAGAGGCATTGGTTCGGCGACTGCGTCGTCTGCATACATGTAGTCGCGCGTCAGCGGCACGGCCGCGCGGTTGTGCGCGAGTTGCAGGTGATAGACGGCCTGCATCTGGTGTTCGAATGCGAGGATACAGACGGTCAGATAGTATCGGAACATGCGTACGAAACGGTCATCATACATGCTGCTGATTTCGCTGATGTTCTCATCAAAGCGCGCGCGCCAGTGCCGGATCGTCTTGGCGTAATGCAGCCGCCAGATTTCGATGTCGGTCTGCCACAGCCCCGACTGTTCGAGGGGTTGCGCCAGCTCGGAGAGCGACGGGACGTACCCCCCCGGAAAAATGTATTTGTTGATCCACGAACTGTGCGCCATAGGCGGTGCGGACCGCCCGATCGTATGGATCAACGCAACCCCGTCCGGGTCCAGCAGCTCCGCCACGCGGTCGAAATACGTGCCAAAGTTCGGCACGCCCACATGTTCCAGCATCCCCACCGACACGATCCGATCAAAGGTGCCGCTGGTGTGGCGATAATCCTGAAGGTTAAAGCGGATGCGATCCGACAGCCCCGCCGCATCTGCCCGTTTCTGCGCAGTGGCGAGTTGGTTTTCGCTGAGCGTGATGCCGGTGACCTCGCAGCCGTATTCCCCTGCAAGGGTCAGCGCCATCCCGCCCCACCCGCACCCGATGTCAAGGACGCGCATTCCCGGCTCGATGCACAACTTGGCAGCAATGTGGGCCTTTTTGGCGGCCTGGGCCTCTTCCAGCGTCATGGCGTCGTCGCGGAAATAAGCGCAGGAATACTGCATGTCCGTGTCCAGAAACATCGCATAGAGGTCGTCGGAGATATCATAATGGTGCGTTACGTTCTTGCGTGATGCACGGGGGGCATTGCGCTGGACAAAGCTGCGCATGTGAAACCGCGCCCGGTTCGCCATCAGCATCCACGGCGGCAGTCCACCTGCGAATCGGTTGCGGATGATGATCTCGAGCACATCATCCAGCGTGCAGTTCTGCGGCGTGATCCGCCCGTCCATGTACCCTTCGCCAAGGCCCAGATCGGGATTCAGGATCAGCGCGCGCACCGTGGCATCGCCTGTCAGTGCCAAGTGGGCTTGGCTCCCTGTGGTCGGGCCATAGTCGCGCGTGGTGCCGTCGGGATATGTGACGCTCAGACGGTCCTGCACCATCATACCCGTCAAAAACCGATCCAGCAGTTTGTCCCACATCGCTTTGCCCCCTGATTTCTCGTCTGACCATAAAGGTGATATTGCAGAGGGGGTTAGGTCAAGGGCTAGACGCCGTCAGCGTCCAGATATGCGCGCACAGTGCCTTCAAATGCGCGTGGGTCGTCGGCGTGCAGCCAGTGCCCGGCTTTCGAAATCTTGGCAAAGCGGGCGTTGCTGAACAGCGACTGGATCGTGGCGCGGTAGCGCCGCGCGACATAGTCCGACTGCCCGCCAGATAGAAACAGCGTGGGCCCACCATGCTGACCCTCGACCTCGGGAAACCCGATGATCGCGTCCATGTTGTCGGCCAGCGCATCCAGGTTGAGCCGCCACTTTTTTTCAGGGACATCGAGCGATTGAGTCAGAAAGCTGCACAAAGCCGGATCGATCCCCTGGTCCGCCAGTTGGTCATTTGCGTCCGAGCGGCGGGTCACCATGTCCAAATCGACCGCGCGCATGGCCTCAATGAACTGCATCTGGCTGTGCTGATAAGGGACAGGCGCGATGTCCCCGATCACCAGCCGTCGCAGCGTGTCCGGCCGCGTCAGCGCCAGCACCATCGCAGCCTTGCCGCCCATGGAATGTCCGACCACATCCATTGGCCCGCCAAGGTGGTCGATGACCTGAGCCAGATCGGTGGCCATATCGGCATAGCCGTGGTCATCCGACCAAAAGCTGTGCCCGTGGTTGCGCATATCGACGGTGATCACCCGCCGCGTATCGGCCAACCTCTTGGCGATCACTCCCCAATTGCGCCCCGATCCATAAAGCCCGTGCGCAATCAACAATGGCGCGCCCATCGCAGGGCCAATCTGTGAATAGGTCAACATATCCATGGCTTAACGCGGAAATCGGTGTCGAGCCAGAGGGATTGAGCCGACCCCTGCCACGCGGTAGAAGCCAAGCATGGAAACCCAAGAAACGATCAACGCCCGCGCCACGCGTGTCCAGAGTGCCCTGCGCGCGGCATTTGGTGTGAAAGCCAAGTCGCTGGATGTCGCCCTGCGCCGCACGGGGCGTCGTTTACCGAAACGACTGCATGCGGAGGCGCGCCGCATCGTGGACGCCCAAGCGCTTGGCGGGCAACCCAAGTTGACGCGGCAGATCGATGGCGGCGCGCTGGACACCGCAGAGACCCGGATTGTCACGTTTCTGGGTGGCATTGACCGGGCAGACCGCCGCAAAGGGTTCTGGCTCGGCATCGCTGCCGCGATGGCCTTCAACATCCTGCTGATCGCGGCTGGCCTGGTGGTATGGATGGTCTGGACCGGGCAGGTCTAGCCCTTCGAAAACGCAAAAGGCAGGCCAGAGCGGCCCGCCTTTTCATGTCAGTTTCGTCGTCGATCAGAGGTTGGGATAGAGCGGGAATTGCGCGCACAGGGCGGCCACTTCTGCCTTAACCTTCTCCTCGACCGCGCTGTTGCCCTCTTCACCATTGGCTGCCAGACCGTCCACAACCTGGTTGATCCAGTCGCCGATCTGGCGGAACTCCGTCTCGCCAAAGCCGCGTGTCGTGCCCGCGGGGGAGCCGAGGCGTATGCCGCTCGTGATCGTCGGTTTTTCGTCGTCAAAGGGCACGCCGTTCTTGTTGCAGGTGATGTGCGCGCGGCCCAGTGCCTTTTCGGTGGCGTTGCCCTTGACCCCTTTGGGGCGCAGATCGACCAGCATCACATGGGTGTCGGTGCCGTGGGTGACGGTATCAAGCCCGCCTTTATGCAACTGATCCGCCAGCGCTTGGGCGTTCTTGATGACCTGCTGTTGATAGGTCTTGAACGACGGGTCCAGCGCCTCGCCAAAGGCGACGGCCTTGGCCGCAATGACATGCATCAGCGGGCCGCCCTGAATGCCGGGGAAGATGGCCGAGTTGAACTTCTTGGCCAGCGCCTCGTCATTGGTCAGGATCATGCCACCACGGGGCCCGCGCAGGGTCTTGTGGGTGGTCGTGGTCGCCACATGCACATGCGGGAAAGGGTTGGGGTATTCGCCAGCCGCGATCAGACCCGCAAAGTGGGCGACATCCGCCAGTACCCACGCACCGACCTTGTCCGCAATCTCGCGGATGCGCGCAAAGTCGATGACGCGCGGAATGGCTGAACCGCCTGCGATGATCATCTGGGGTTTGTGTTCCAGCGCCAGCGCTTCGATCTGATCATAGTCGATGTCCAGCGTGTCGCGCCGCACCCCGTATTGCACCGCGTTGAACCACTTGCCCGATTGGTTGGGCTTGGCCCCGTGGGTCAGGTGGCCACCGGCATCAAGGCTCATACCAAGGATCGTATCGCCCGGCTGCAATAGCGCCTGAAACACACCCTGATTGGCTTGCGAGCCGGAATTGGGCTGTACGTTGGCAAAGCCGCAACCAAAGAGTTGCTTGGCCCGCTCAATGGCGAGGTTTTCGGCGACGTCCACATATTGGCATCCACCGTAATAGCGCCGCCCGGGATACCCTTCGGCGTATTTGTTGGTCATCACCGACCCCTGCGCCTCAAGCACGGCAGCGGAGACGATGTTTTCCGAGGCAATCAGCTCGATTTCGTCGCGTTGGCGGCCAAGCTCATCGCGGATGGAGCCGAACAGTGCGTGGTCGCGGTCTGCGAGGGTTTGGGTGAAAAATCCGTCGGTGCGGTGGGGCGCGTTCATGGGCACTCTCCGTGTCTGCCTGAGTCGGGTATCTGAGCGGTTTCCTATCGGAAACGGAGCCGCGGGCAAAGGATGTAAAGCGACGAAATCGCCTGTCTGAGCGGCAATGCTGGTAAGGGGCGAAAATATATGGTTCTTTTGGCGCAGAACGCACGCCATAGGAAACTCCGATGCCGCTCAAAATCGCCTTTGCCGCCAGCCGGGCTGCGGTCGCACAAACGGCGCGGGCGGCTTTGATCGGGCGCTATGGCGACGCAGATCCCGGCGCGGCGGACGTGATTGTGGCCCTTGGTGGGGACGGGTTCATGCTGCAAACCCTGCATGACACACGCGCGATGCGCGCGCCGGTCTATGGCATGAACCGCGGCACCATCGGCTTTTTGATGAACGAATACGGCGAAGGCGATCTGATCGCCCGGCTTGAAGCGGCCGAAGAGGCGGAGTTGAACCCGCTCAGCATGACGGTGCAGGACATCCATGGGGGTCGGCATCAGGCGCTCGCCATCAATGAAGTGTCGCTGCTGCGCTCAGGCCCGCAAGCGGCGAAATTGCGCATCACGGTCGATGGGCGTCTCAGGATGGACGAGTTGGTCTGTGACGGCGCGCTCGTGGCAACGCCTGCGGGCTCCACCGCCTACAACTATTCCGCTCACGGCCCCGTCCTGCCCATCGGCTCGGACGTGCTGGCGCTGACGGCTGTGGCCGCGTTCCGTCCCCGGCGCTGGCGCGGGGCCTTGTTGCCCAAGATGGCGCATGTGCGTTTTGACGTGCTCGAGGTCGACAAGCGCCCTGTCATGGCCGAGGCGGACTCGCGCTCGATCCGCGACGTGGTGTCCGTCGAAATCCAGTCCGAACCGTCAGTCGTGCACAGGATCCTGTTCGACCCCGGCCACGGGTTGGAGGAGCGGCTGATCTCGGAACAGTTCACGTGACACTGCGCGCCCCTGCGCCGCGCAGCCTGTGTACGGATTGTGGGGTGTCGCGGATGAAAGATCCCTCGGCCTGCGGCACGGCCTGCCAATTCATCAAGCCTGATTATCCAGGAATGGAACGCGCGGTGCACGGGCGTGCGCGTGGGGCAGGGGACGAGTTGTTTTTCGGCCCCTTCCAATCCATGCACCGCGCCCGCATGGCCACCCCCGCCACGGGTGCGCAATGGACCGGGATCACCACAGGGCTTGCTGCTGATCTGCTGCGCAATGGCAAGGTGGATGCGGTGCTGACCATGGTGCCGGATGCCGGTGACCGTTGGAAACCCCAGCCCACCCTGATCACCGAGGCAGACGACATGGCCCGCGCGCGCGGTATGCGGATGGGCTACGCGCCGCTGCTGGCGCTGCTTGAGGAGGCGCACGCCCGCGCCTTCAAACGCCTCGCGGTGATCGGCATCCCCTGCCAAATCTACGCCCTGCGCAAACTCGAGGCTGACCTCAGGTTCGACCGGCTTTACGTGATCGGCACGCCCTGTTCCGACAACACCACGACCGAGAATTTTCATACCTTCCTCGCCCTGCTGGACGAAAATCCCGACACCATCACCTATCTCGAATTTCGCGCCGACTACCGGGTGGAACTGCGGTTCAGCGACGGACGGCAACGGCTTATCCCATTTCTGTCCCTGCCGATCTCTGACTTGCCGCCCGATTTTTTCCCGCTCACATGCCGCACTTGCGTCGATTACACGAACGCCTTGGCCGACATCACGGTCGGATATATGGCGGGCCAAGGTGATCAGTGGGTCATCGTGCGCAACGCGCGTGGCGCCGAAATGCTGGAAGGGCTCGGCGAGCAGATCATCCTCACCGCGCCGGACAGCAAGGGCAAAAGGCACGCCGCCGTCAAAGGGTTCATCGCCAACACGGCCCGCGCGGCGGGCGGGTTGCCGCTGCGCCGGATGCCCAACTGGGTGCGGCCCATCGTCAGTTGGCTGCAACCACGCACCGGGCCACGGGGCCTCGAATTTGCGCGCACGCGGGTCGAGATGAAAGCGGCCGAAACCATCCTGCACCTGCGCCAGTCACTGCCCGCCAAGATGAAGAACATGATCCCCGATCACGTCTGGCAAATCGCCAAACCCTACGCGCTCACGCCCGAACCGGGCGAAAGTCACACTCTTCCTTTCGCCGAAAATACCTCGGGGGAGGCCGCAAGGCCGGGGGCAGAGCCCCTAAAATAAGCGAGCGATCCGAAGCGAACCCTAACTCTTGGGCTCCAGGTAACTCCGCGCGATCCCCGCCACCTGTGCGACATCCAGAACGGGCGGCAACAGCGTCAGCGTTTCACCTGAGGCATCCAGCAAATGCACAAAGCTGCCATGCGCGTAAATCCAGCCGTATTCCGGGTCTTCAAACAGCTTGGTGATCTCGACGTTGAACCCGTCATAGGCGGTCTGGAGCGCGGCCGCGTCCCCGGTCAGCCCAACGAAGTCGGGGTGAATGTCAGCAAGCGGCGCGCCCATCGTCTCGACCCGATCCTGATCCGGGGCAACCGTGATCATCACCGGCGTCACTTCGATCCCCTCCGCAGCCAGTTCATCCACGACCTGCGCCATGAGGGGTAGAGCCGCCGAGCAGATGTTGAGGCAATTGGCATAGCCAAAGAACAACAGTTGCGCGCGTCCGTCCGGGTCGGCTTCGGTGCGCGTCTGGCCGTGTTGGTCGACCAACGTATAAGGTCCGCCGATCTCAACCGGAAACGGGCTTTGTCCAGCGGCCGGAAGGGCCGCCAGACCTAGTGCAAGTGTCAACGCACGCAGCATTCAGAAGTTATCCGCGATAAAGGCTTCGTCGACTTCAAGGCCGAGGCCCAGATAGCCTTCGGTCGCGATGATGTCCTTGATGCGCGGATCACGGCGGAACCACGGGCCTTTGCCCTTGGCGTCGGGGTGGTTCTTGGCCCAGACCTTGGTCCACTGGTTGGCCTTGATCTTGTCCGCATCCGCGACCTTGATCGTTTGCAGCAGGTAGACGTTGTTGGCCCCAAGCTCAGGATCATCGATCATCAACCCATCGACGGTGACGGTCTGCCCGCAAAACGGGGCCAGTTCCACTGCCGCGCCGGTAAAGGCGGGCTGGCTGTTTTTCATGGGGAACACCAGAACATCATCCGCGCTGCGCACCAAACCAAGCTGGCGTTTGCCAGCCCCGCAATCCTCCGGGCAGTCGCCGGTCAGGGTGCACAGCACATCCACGACCTCGGCCTCAAATTTGGCAGGCACCTCGGCATAGAGGTTCCAACTGCGGGCCTCCGATCCTTCGGAAAAGTCCTGCGCGGCGAGCGGGCTGGCGATCAGCGCCAGACATGCGATGAGATGTCTCATTTGTTAGGATCCGGGATCGAGAATGAAGGAACGTTGCCATAATCATCATGGTTCACGTTGGTGATATCCATGTCCGACACGACTTCGGAGACGACCAGATAATTCAGCCCGTCGCGTTGATATAGCATCCCGTCCGCCTCGACCGTGTGCGCGGCGAGGTTCAGGATCGTATCCCCGCCTGCCGCTTCAGCATCGTCGCCGACCTTCAGAACCATGTAGACCGTCCCGTCTTCGGCCAGCAGGCCCACGGGGATACCGCCCGCACTGCACCACAGCGCGCAGGTATGGTGGGCCGATCCGACAACCGCATCCGGGCTGCCCATCACGCCAGAGTAATAACACCATGTATCAATGATTTCGCCGGTCACCTGCACCCGCGTGCCTTCGGCGGCATGCCCCGCAATCGGGGCGGCGAGCAGCGCAATGGCCGAGGCTAGTCCTGTTAAAATCTGGGATCGCATGAACCCTGCCTTTCCTTAAGTCAACTTCCCCCACCGTAAGGACCTGAACGCGTCCGTCAAATCACGCTTTTTCGACTTCGGCGGTTTTGTGATCGCTTGGCGGGCTGGTGCGGGCGTGATAAGCTAGCCTCATAACAACGAGGCATATTTTGGCCCGCGCAGATTAACAGGCATGACAGCACTCACCAAATACGACCGGCTTGAGGCGACCGGCCTGTGGCGGACTGCGCAGGACGCCCAACGGCGCGAGGTGATCGTGTCGATTGGTGATGCAACCCTCGTGATCTCCGACCTGAACGACAAGGCGATCACCCACTGGTCTTTGGCGGCCGTGGAGCGCGCGGCAGGCAACTCCGGCACCGGCGCGATCTTTCACCCCGACGGCGATCCGTCCGAAACGCTCGAGCTTGGTGCTGAAGAGGGCGAGATGATCACCGCCATCGACACGTTGCGCACCGCAGTGGCCCGCGCCCGCCCGCATCCGGGGCGTTTGCGCTGGCTTGGTGTTGCACTGTCCGCATCCGCCGTCGCCGCCTTGGCCGTGTTCTGGCTGCCGGGTGCCTTGGTCGATCACGCAATGCGCGTCGTGCCCCCGGTTAAAGAGGCCGAAATCGGCTCCGCCCTTCTGGCCCGCATCGAACGGGTGTCCGGCGTACCCTGCCGCAGCGCCGAGGCGCGCCCGGCACTGGCCGCACTGGCGGGGCGCACGGGGGCGGCGCGTGTGGTGATCGTACCAGACGGCGTGCGCGAAGGCTTGTCCCTGCCGGGCGGCACCATCCTGCTCAATCGGGCCTTGGTTGAAGATTTCGAAGAACCGGACGTGGCCGCAGGTTACGTATTGGTCGAACAGGTCCGCAGCATCACGGCGCCACCGCTGCGGGGCTTGCTGGAACATGCAGGCACCCGCGCCACCGCCCAATTGCTGACCACGGGCAGCTTGCCGGCAAGCGCGCTTGATGCCTATACCGAAGCGCAGTTGGCCACGCCCGCCGCCACCCTTGCGCCTGACATGATCCTGCCTGCCTTCGCGGCTGCCAAGGTGCGCAGTTCCCCCTACGCCCGGGCGCGCGACATCTCGGGCGAGGAAACGCTGGCCTTGATCGAGGCTGATCCGATGGCCGACGCGGCCTCGGACCCGATCATGCGCGACCGGGACTGGATCCAGCTTCAGGCGATCTGCGAGGACTGAGCACCGCTGGCGCTACTTGCGGATGAACGCATCCCCAAAGCCTGCCGCACGGCTGCGGTTCAGCCCGTTGTTCAACGTCGAGGATGAGGTGAACGGCCCGGCCAGCACAACCTGATAGGTCTTGCCCTTGCGCGTCAGCTTGCCCATGCGCACAGGCAACCCGGCGCGTGAAATCCGTTGGGCGGCGGCCGTTGCATTGGACGGCTGGCCGTAGGTGCCGACCTGCACATAGCGACCGGGCACGGCCACCTGCGCCTTGGCTTTGCGGGTCGGGGCAGCCTGCTGACGTGCGACAGGGGCAGCGGCGGTGACCTGCTGTGCCGCTGCCTTGGCCTTGTTGCGCACGATGCGTTTCATCAGCACGCCATTGCGACGCACGAGTGTCACGGTCCCCAAATCGCGGGTCTGCGTCGCCTGATCGGTAAACGGATAGACAAGCGGAACTTTCGTGGTCACGTCGCGACCCGTGGGCTGGTCGATCAAACGACGCGGCACTGTGTTGGTCCAGATCAGACGCGACCGGGCGATGCCTTCGAGGTTTTGCTCGGCACGGCGCGGATTCAACCGATCATCTTCCCAGACAGGGCGGTAGCCCTCGGGGACAACTTTGGGGCCGCCACGCTGGCGGGCGTCAAACACATGACGTGGCACAACGCGGGTTTCCTGAGGTGTGGCGACGGTTGTCGACATGCCTCTGGCGGAGGATCGGGTGACGGGCTGGGGACCGCAGCGCACAGGGGCCTTTTCACCGGAATTGATATAGCGGCCACTGATGGGCGAGGCACCCGGACAGGCGGGCACATGCTGCTTCACCGCTGCCGTGCGTGGGGCTGGAGCAGTGACCGCGGGTTTTGGCTTCGGCTTGGGGGCCACAACGACTTTGGGCGCGACGGGCGTTGCCACGGGGGCAGGGCGGCGCACCTGAACGCGCTGCACAGGCTTTGGCGCTGGCGCTGTGACAACGCGGCGGGTGGTGGGGGCCGGTGTCGCGACAGGGCGCGGGGTCGCCACGCGGGCAGGGGCGGCGGGGGCCGCAGGGGCGCGCGCAACTGGGGCCGGGGCTGCGGTCTGCGGCGCAGGGGTCGGCACTGTAATCTGCTCAACGCCGCGCGTGCTCGCCGACTGCTGAGGGGTCGTGCGTGCCGCCTGGGCCGCATTTGCACTCAAGGTCGGGGTCTGGCCACAGATCAGACGACGTTGGCGGTTCACCCGGGGCACCCAGGTCACATTCCCATCGATGCCGGCCCGGATAAAGACGCAGCCCTGGCTATCGATGTACTGCGATCCCTTGAACGACGCGGGCGGAAACTCCGCCGGTGCCTGGGCATTACGTAGATTTTGAGCGTGCGATGCGCCGATCCCGAAAGAGGCCGCAATCACCGCCAGCGCGACAATTCTTGTAACTTTCATCATATCCCCCACAAGATATGGATGAAACGATGCCCGAATGCGCGATCAGAGTAAAGACGCCAGCACAGCTATTTGGTGCCAAACATGCGATCCCCGGCATCCCCAAGGCCCGGAACGATGTATCCAACCTCGTTCAATCGCCGATCAACCGCGGCTGTGACAATCGGAACGTCCGGATGAGCCTCTTTCATGCGCGCGATTCCCTCAGGGGCGGCCAGCAGACACAGGAACCGGATATTGGTCGCGCCTGCCTTCTTGAGCAGATCAATCGCCGCAACGGAGGAATTGCCAGTGGCGAGCATTGGGTCCACCGCAATCACCAGACGGTCATCCAGACCCTCGGGCACTTTGAAATAATATTGGACCGGCTCCAACGTCTCTTCATCGCGGTAAAGGCCCACAAAGCCAACACGGGCCGAGGGGATCAACTCAAGCACCCCGTCCAGCAAGCCGTTGCCCGCCCGCAAAATGGAAATCAGAGCCAGTTTCTTGCCAGCGAGCGTCGGGGCGTCCATCGATTCCATGGGGGTATCAATGCGCTTGGTGGTCATGGCCAACCCGCGTGTGACCTCATAGGCCAGCAACTGGCTGATCTCGCGCAGCAACTGTCGAAACACCGCCGTGGGCGTGGTCGCATCACGCATGAGGGTCAGCTTGTGCTGAACAAGCGGATGGTCAACGACGGTCAGATGATCAGACATGGGGCACGCTCCTTTGCTGGGGTCCTTCTGCCGCGCCCCAGGGCGCAACACAATCCCCCTTCCTTTCGCCAAAAATACCTCGGGGGGAGGCCTTCGGCCGGGGGCGGAGCCCCCTCAATAGTAACTCCCCGCCTCTGGCGGACGGGCGGAGCCCCTTGAATAAAAGGTGTGCGCCGTCAGGCGCTCATCGGGGTCGAACGCCCAAGTGGCGCGCGACCAGTGCTGCCACATCGATAAAACCCATCAAGCCAAGAGGCGCGCCGCCCCCGCCCGCAACCAGAACCGGCACCCGTTCGCGGGTATGATCGGTGCCAACCCATGTGGGGTCATTGCCGTGATCTGCGGTGATCACCAGCAAATCACCGGGCCGCAAACCCGCGCACAGCGGGCCGAGGGCCCGATCAAACCACTCCAGATGACGGGCATAGCCCGACACATCGCGGCGATGCCCGTAAAGACTGTCAAACTCGACAAAGTTGGCGAATGTCAAGCTGCCCTCCTCCGCTTCGCCAACCAGATCGGACAGGTGCTCCATCAGGGCCGCATCGGTCCCCTCGCGAACCTCGTCAAACCCCTGTTGCGAAAAGATATCCCCGACCTTGCCAATCCCATAGACGCGCGCGCCGCTGTCCTGCACCCAATTGGACAGGATGGGCGCGGGCGGAGTGATGGCAAAATCACGTCGATTGGTGGTCCGCTCAAAAGCCCCCTCCAGCCCCACAAAAGGGCGCGCAATCACGCGTCCGACGCGCATGTCATGCAACACCGGGGCCACCGCACGACACAGATCCAACAGGCGGTCGAGACCAAAGTGGTCTTCATGCGCAGCGATCTGAAACACACTGTCCGCAGAGGTATAGCAAATCGGATAACCCGTCCGGATATGCTCCGCCCCGCACGCTGCCATGATGTCGGTGCCTGAGGCATGACAATTACCCAAAATGCCGTCTACACCGGCAGCCGCACAAACAGCTTCGACGACCTCAGGCGGAAAGGCGGGCTGCGTGTCGGGAAAGTAATGCCAGTCCCACGGCACAGGCACACCCGCCAACTCCCAGTGGCCCGAGGGTGTATCCTTGCCACGGGACTGTTCCGTCGCCGCCCCGAAGGGCCCCGGCGCAACCTGCGCCCCATTGGCCAGCGCCATTGCATCCAGCACACCCATCTCGATCATGTTGGGAATGGCCAGCGGTCCCGAACGTCCATCCTCGGCCTGACCCGCCGCGCAGGCCTCAAGGATATGACCAAGCGTGTTGGCACCGGTATCGGGCACGGTTCCATTGAAATACGCGTCCGCATCCGGGGCACCGCCAATGCCAACCGAGTCGATGACAACCAGAAACGCGCGGCCCATCACCCGACCCGATCTGCGATCAGATCCGGTGTCGGTGTGGCGCGCGGTCCAATCGTGATCGCCGCGCGCAACGCCGCCTCAGCCCGATCCGCATCCGCAGCGCGGGCGGCGTGGATCACCCCAAGCGGCTGGCCGCGACTGACTTTCGTGCCAAGGCGCACAACATCGCGCAGACCCACGGCAGGATTGACCGCGTCGCTTTCGACCGCGCGCCCGCCGCCAAGGTCCACAACAGCCAGACCCAAGGCCTCACCATCCATGGCCGTGATAAACCCCGCGCCTGTGGCGGAAATTTCACGGATCACCGGGGCCTCGGGCAAGAACCGGGCAAAGTTCTCGACAAACTCGACAGGGCCGCCCATGGCCGCAATCATCTGACCAAAACGCTCTGCCGCGCGCCCGTCCGCGATGGCCTGCGCAATCGCGTCCGCTCCGGCCTGCACATCTGCAGCCAAGCCACCATTGGCCAGCAACACACCGCCAAGAGAGGCGCAGATTTCAACCAGTGGCCCTTTGGTCTGCCCGGTCAGGACGGCCATCACCTCAGCCACCTCAAGCGCGTTGCCAAGGGCAGGGGCGAGCGGTTGGCTCATATCCGTGATCAGGGCCGTGGTCTTGCACCCGGCGGCATTGGCCGTCTTGACCAGCGCATCGGCAAGGCCGCGCGCCTCGTCCATATCCTTCATGAACGCGCCCGAGCCGACCTTGACATCCAGCACCAGCCCATCGAGCCCCGCCGCCAGCTTTTTGGACAGGATCGAGGCGGTGATAAGATCAAGGCTTTCGACCGTCGCTGTCACATCGCGCACCGCATAAAGCCGCTTGTCAGCGGGCGCGATGTCCGAAGTGGCGCCGATGATGGCACAGCCCGCGCGGCCCATCACATCGCGCAACCGACGCTCATCAAGATGGGAGATCACACCCGGAATGGAGTCGAGCTTGTCGAGCGTGCCGCCGGTATGGCCCAGACCCCGCCCAGAGATCATCGGGACATAGGCCCCGCAGGCGGCCAAAGCGGGGGCGAGGATCAGGCTCACACAATCGCCCACGCCGCCGGTCGAATGCTTGTCCAGCACGGGGCCGGGCAGATCCCAGTCCAGCACCCGGCCACTGTCGCGCATCGCTAATGTCAGGGCCACGCGGCCTACATCGCCCAACCCGTTCAGGCAGACTGCCATTGCAAAGGCCCCGGCCTGCGCATCGGTGACGGACCCATCGGCCAGCCCCTGGGCAAACCAGTTCAATTCGTCCCGGGTAGGGGTCTGACGCTGACGCAGCTTTGCAATGATGGCGCGGGCGTTGTTCATGCATCACCCTCCATATGAGCCGCACCAAACGCACCGGGCAGCAGTTCGGCCAATGTCATCACCTGCTCCAGCCCGCCCGTGGTGGCCATGGTCACGCGCACATCGCCCGCCCCGAACTCGGCCAGCTTCTGACGGCACCCGCCGCACGGGGTCACCGGCATCGGACTGCCCGCCACCACGTAAACCTCGGTAATCTCGCGCACCCCATCAGCCACCATTGCGGCAATGGCACCGGCTTCGGCACAGGTTCCCTCGGGATAGGCGACGTTTTCGACATTGCACCCGGCATAGATTGCACCCGAAGGCGTGCGGATCGCCGCCCCGACCTGAAAATTGGAATAGGGGGCGTGCGCGTTTTCCCGCACCGCCAATGCTGCCGCTTTCAACTCTTGCATGATGCGCCCTCACTTCGGAACTTTGACCCTAGCCAAGCGTTCGAATCTTGACCACCGCATAATGAAAGGAAGGCCAGATGTCCGATACGACCCAATCCTCGATGCTGATCAAATCCCCTGCGGACGCCCCCGAAGTCAATGGCGATCCGGACGGCGAAATGACCGAACGCACCGCCGCTGAACTGCGCGACCTGTGCGAACGCAAGGGCGAAGAGTTCGACACCGCCCTGACCGAATGACAGGCGCGCGAGCGGATCGCGGCCTTGAAAGACGACTAAAGCAACGTCGTCGCAAATACTCCGGGCAACGAGACTTCCAGCAGTTCCACGTCGTCGGATGGCTCGGTATACCGCACGGCCATGCCCGGCGGGATGACGAAGGCATCGCCCGGGGACAGCGCGACCGGATCACGGCCCGCCGCCTCAAGCGTCAGCGTGCCCTCCATCACGAAAGTGAACAGGATGTCGCCGTCATGGCTAGAGGTCGCAACGGGGCCAGTTGTGCGGCGCGCCACCTGTACACCAGCGACCCCATTCGTGCCCGCAGCAATGCCGGTGTCGCTCGCCTCAAAGCCGGGAATGCGAAATGGGGTCCAGGTCGCTTCCGACGCCTTGTGATGCACAAACCGTTGCCCCTGAAACCGACGATCCGGGTTGGAGGGGCCGTTGGGCAGCTCCATGTCGTGATCAATCGTCGTGATATGTTCAGCCGGCACGCCAATCTCGATCACCTCGATATTGTCACTGGCAAAAAGGACCCGGTGGCGGATCTCGGGCGGTTGGATCACGCAACAGCCCGCTTCAAGCCGAAACGGCTCCCCCTGATCCTCATAGACAAGATCAACCCAGCCCCGATAACAAAAGATCAGCTGAAACCCGACGGTGTGATAATGCACCGTGTCGGGCACAGGGCCCCCATCGGGAATGCGGATGTGGCTGGCAATGATCGACCCGCCAAGGCGATCCGGGATCAGGTCACGATAGTGCATGCCCGCGCGTCCAATCACCCAAGGGGCCTGATCGGCCAATCGGCGCACCACAAAGCTGTGCGCGGTCTCGGGCATCACCAGCGGCGGGGTCAGCAGGTCAATCTCGACCCTTGTGCCATTGGGGGCATGCAGCACGCGCGCACCATCGGCAAATGCGTTCGGTGCATCGGTCAAGATGCGCAATGTGCCCGCAGGCTCGCGCGCACCCGTATCAAGGCGCAACCGCAAGCCATGGCCTGAAAACACCGCCACCTGTGGGTCATCAGCTGGATAGATCATGTCCATCCGCATCCCCAAAACAGAGGTGAAAAACGCAATGTCATCGCGCAGCGTCGTGCTGGGCAAGCGTATCTCGGCCCGCGTCTCGCTCATCGGCAGATCCCTTCAATTTTGCCAACTAAACTCTGGGGGAATTGCGAATGCAATGGGGGCAAAGCCCCCCGAAACATCGCGTGCGCGGCAGCGTTCCTTCGGATCACGATTTGCGGCGATTGACCAAAGGTCAATTGGCGACCTGCCCAAAACAGTTTAACGCTAAACCAAATACCCAAGAAGGGGACCACATGTCTGACCAATCAAATCTGCGCCAGGCGGCGCTGGATTATCACGAGTTCCCCAAGCCGGGTAAATTGGAAATACGCGCCACCAAGCCAATGGCCAACGGGCGCGATCTTGCGCGTGCCTATTCACCGGGCGTGGCCGAAGCCTGCCTCGAGATCAAAGAGGACCCGGCCAACGCCGCACGCTTTACCGCGCGGGGCAATCTGGTGGCAGTGGTGTCCAACGGGTCGGCGGTTCTGGGGCTTGGCAATATCGGCGCATTGGCCTCAAAACCGGTGATGGAGGGCAAGGCGGTCCTGTTCAAGAAATTCGCCTCGATCGATTGCTTTGACATCGAAGTGAACGAAACCGATCCCGAAAAGCTGGCCGACATCGTCTGCGCACTCGAACCCACCTTCGGGGCCATCAACCTCGAAGACATCAAGGCGCCTGACTGTTTTGTGGTCGAAAAACTCTGCCGCGAGCGAATGAACATCCCCGTCTTTCATGACGATCAGCACGGCACGGCGATCGTGGTCGGGGCCGCGGTCAAGAACGCACTGCACGTGGCGAACAAATCTTTCGAGGACATCAAGATCGTCTCGACCGGCGGCGGCGCGGCGGGCATTGCCTGCCTCAACATGCTGTTGAAACTGGGGGTTAAGCGCGAAAACGTCTGGCTGTGCGACATTCACGGTTTGGTCTATGAGGGCCGCGAGATCGACATGAACGTGGCCAAGGCGGCCTTCGCTCAACCCACCGACAAGCGCACGCTGGATGACGTGATCGAGGGGGCCGACCTGTTTCTGGGCCTGTCCGGTCCGGGCGTGCTGTCCCAAGACAACGTCGCCAAGATGAGTAAGCAGCCCATTATCTTTGCGCTGGCCAATCCGACGCCTGAAATCCTGCCCGATCTCGCGCGAGAGGTCGCCCCGGATGCGATCATTGCGACGGGCCGCAGCGATTTTCCCAATCAGGTCAACAACGTGCTTTGTTTCCCGTTCATTTTTCGCGGCGCGCTGGATGTGGGGGCCACAACCATCAATGACGAAATGCAACTGGCCTGCATCGATGGCATCGCGGCCCTGGCGCGCGAAACCACAAGTGCCGAAGCTGCCGCTGCCTATCAGGGCGAGCAACTGACCTTTGGCCCCGACTACCTCATCCCCAAGCCGTTCGATCCGCGCCTTGTCAGCATTGTCAGTTCAGCCGTGGCCAAGGCGGCGATGGACACCGGGGTGGCGACGCGTCCCATAGAAGACCTCGAAGCCTATAAAACCCGGCTCGACAGTTCGGTGTTCAAATCCGCGCTGCTGATGCGGCCCGTGTTCGCCGCTGCCCGCGCCAAGGCGCGTCGCATCGTCTTTGCCGAGGGTGAGGACGAGCGGGTGTTGCGCGCCGCGCAGGCCATGGTCGAGGAAACCACCGAACGTCCCATCCTGATCGGACGCCCCGAGGTGATCGAGGCGCGCATCGCGCGTGCGGGCCTTACGATCAAACTGGGTGACACGGTCGATCTGGTGAACCCCGAGAACGACCCGCGCTATCGCGACTACTGGGAGACCTATCACGAATTGATGTGCCGTCAGGGCGTCACGCCCGATCTGGCGCGCGCCATCATGCGCACCAACACCACCGCCATCGGTGCGGTCATGGTCCACCGCGAAGAGGCCGATAGCCTGATCTGCGGTACATTCGGCGAGTTCCGCTGGCATCTGAATTACATCACGCAAGTTCTGGGCCGTGACGGGCATCACCCGGTCGGTGCGCTGTCGATGATGATCCTCGAGGACGGTCCGTTGTTCGTGACTGACACGCAGGTCCATCTGCATCCCACACCGGAAGAGATCGCCGAGATCGCGGTGGGTGCTGCCCGCCACGTGCGCCGCTTCGGGGTTCAGCCGCAGATCGCCTTCTGTTCGCAATCGCAGTTCGGCAATCAGGGGGACGGGTCTGGCTGGCGTCTGCGCGAGGCGATCCGCCTTCTGGACGCGCAGGGCCATGATTTCTGTTATGAGGGCGAAATGAACATCGACACCGCCCTTGACCCCGAACTGCGCGCGCGGCTGTTCCCCGGGAACCGAATGCAGGGCGCGGCCAATGTGCTGGTCTTTGCCCATGCCGACGCGGCCTCCGGCGTGCGCAACATCCTCAAGATGAAGGGCGGCGGCCTCGAGGTGGGTCCGATCCTGATGGGCATGGGCAACCGCGCGCATATCGTGTCGCCCTCGATCACGGCGCGGGGTTTGCTGAACATGTCGGCGGTCGCAGGCACACCGGTGGCACATTACGGCTAGTATGTAGCCCGGGTCAGGCCGAGGCGGGGGCAGTGCCCCGTCAAGCCACATCGTCCTGGGGTTTTTGTGATAGAGACGCTGAGCGGGCCGTGCCATCTGCCGCTTGCGTACTACTTGTTTGGCAACCAATTCTTGAGGACCGTCCATGAAAGCTTTCATCAGCCTATGTGCCGCATTTATCCTGGCGGGATGTGCGGACACTGTGAACCAGAGCAGCGGCACGATCACGGATCGTGGTCGCACCTACGACACGGTCACCCGCACCTTTCAGCGCAGCGATGGCAGCACCTACAGCCGCACAACCATCTATGTCGGGGCCGAACGTGTGACCTGCCGTGCCGGGGATCGCCGCGATTGCCAGACTGCATTGATTGACACCTACAACCGGGATCGCGACTGAGGCTTTGCAAATCGCGTAAGCTGGCTTTGCAAACTTTGTCCCGATTTCCAGATTTATGCGTAATGCGTGCCAGTTTGAAAAGTTTTGCAGGTCCATGCCGTGGATATTTGCAAATTTCTGCACCCAAGCGGGATGACAGTCCCCACGCCCTCTTGCCCGGAGGCATTGCGGCGGCGTACCCCTTGTCACACGGTTTGGGACGGAGGAGAACGTCGTGGGATATCGCGCGGAATATGACAGCTGGAAGGCGAACCCCGAAGGGTGGTGGATGCAGGCCGCTGAGGCCATCGACTGGATCGTACCCCCGACCCAAGCGCTGTTTGAGCGCGGCGATCACATCTATGAGTGGTTCGCGGATGCGCAGGTCAACACCTGCTGGAACGCTGTAGACCGCCATGTCGAGGCGGGTCATGGCAACCGCATCGCCATCATTCATGACAGCCCGATCACCGGCACCTCGGCCAAGATCACGTACGCCGAATTGCAGACCCAGGTGGCCGCGCTTGCAGGTGCCCTTCAGGCGCACGACGTCGGCCTTGGCGATCGGGTCATCATCTATATGCCCATGGTGCCCGAGGCGCTTGTAGCGATGCTCGCCTGTGCCCGTTTGGGTGCTGTCCATTCGGTGGTGTTTGGCGGCTTTGCGGCCAACGAGTTGGCAGTGCGCATTGATGACTGCACCCCCAAGGCCATCATCGCCGCCTCCTGCGGGGTCGAGCCGGGGCGTGTGGTGGCCTATAAACCGCTACTCGACGGGGCCATCGAGATGGCCGATCACAGCCCCGAGGTCTGTCTCATTCTGCAACGTGAGCAGGCCCCTTGCGATCTGGGCCCGCGCGATGTGGACTGGCATGCCGCCCAAAAGGGTGTGACCCCTGCCGATTGCGCGCCCGTGCGTGGCGATCATCCGGCCTATATCCTTTATACATCCGGCACGACCGGTGCCCCCAAGGGTGTTGTCCGCCCCACGGCGGGCCATCTGGTTGCGCTGAACTGGACGATGAAGAATATCTATCAGGTCGATCCGGGCGAAGTGTTCTGGGCCGCCTCGGACGTAGGGTGGGTCGTGGGCCATTCCTATATCTGCTATGCCCCGCTGATCCACGGCAATACCACCGTCGTGTTTGAGGGCAAGCCCGTGGGCACGCCCGACGCGGGCACCTTCTGGCGGGTGATCGAAGAACATGACGTGAAATCGTTCTTTACCGCACCCACGGCCATCCGCGCCGTCAAACGCGAAGACCCCAAGGGGATCGAGCGCGCCAAATATGACCTGTCGGGTCTACGCGCCCTGTACCTTGCGGGCGAACGGGCGGATCCCGACACTATCGAATGGGCGCAGGATAAGCTGGGTGTGCCTGTCTATGACCACTGGTGGCAGACCGAGACGGGCTATACCATCGCGGGCAATCCGGCGGGGCTTGAGGCGCTGCCGGTCAAGGTCGGCTCGCCTACGGTCGCGATGCCGGGCTATGACGTGCAGATCCTTGACGATGCGGGTCACCCCGTCGCGGTCGGAGAGTTGGGGGCCATCGCCATCAAACTGCCCTTGCCACCCGGCACCTTGCCGACGTTGTGGAATGCCGAAGCGCGGTTCAAATCATCCTACCTCAACACCTTCCCCGGTTATTACGAGACCGGCGATGCGGGGATGATGGACGAGGACGGCTACCTTTATATCATGGCGCGCACGGATGACGTGATCAATGTGGCGGGTCACCGGCTTTCGACCGGTGCGATGGAAGAAGTTCTGGCCGGACATCCCGACGTCGCCGAATGCGCGGTCGTTGGCGTTTCGGATGCCCTCAAAGGGCAGTCCCCTTTGGGCTTGTTGTGCCTGACCACGGGCGTGAACCGCCCCCATGGTGAGATTGTGGCCGAATGCGTGCAACGGGTGCGCGAGCAGATCGGGCCGGTTGCGGCCTTCAAACAGGCCGTAGTCGTGGATCGGCTGCCAAAGACCCGCTCGGGCAAGATCCTGCGCGCCACGGTCGTCAAGATCGCCGACAATCAGGACTTCAAGATGCCCGCAACGATTGATGATCCGGCAATCCTGGACGAGATCAAGGTGGCGCTGCAAAGCATTGGCTACGCGAAAGGGTAAGCGCTCAGGCTTGCGTCAAAGCAATGCGCTCAGCGCGGCTTCAAACTGAGGATCGCGACCATGGCGCTTGTGTGTGGCAGAGATGTCGACCGTCACATCGGGGGTCAGACCGCCTACTCCGACGAGGTGCTGTGCAATTATATCGGGGGTTGAGGGGTGGGCGGTTCCGGTTTGCCAGTCATGAAAGGCGTCGGAATAGCGGATCATCGCACCCGTGTCAGGCAAGTCCTGCAAGCCACCTTCGGCAAAGAACTGTAGATTATCGCCCATACCTTCACCGATAATGGTCAATCGGTCGGCCAATGCGTGTTTGAGAAGGGCGACAAAAACGATACCGGCCGAGAAGGTGAATTTGTCCGTCAGCACGGCGCACCGCTTCCCCCGCCATTGGGTCTTGAGGGCCTCGACAAAGGGGAGGCTCCATAGAAACGACCCACCCGGGTTGCCCCGTACGTCCACGACCCAATCGTGATCGGGGTGTTTGGTGATGGACTGCACAGCGCGCGCCACGTCCGCCTCAAGCGTATGTTCTCGGGTGTCAATGAAATCCGGGAACGCGATATAGGTCACATCGGATGGCATCGTCCTGTGGCAGATCGGATTTTTCTCGCTGGCCTGCAGCTGCCCCTGCTCGAAATAGGGGTACAGGTCTTGACCTGGAACCAGATCGTGCTGGACCATTGTCACGGTTTTCTGGGTGCTGTCGGTGGGCTGGAATGTGTACGTCACATCCCTGCCTTGCCGAACGACTTCGACCGCGTTCAGCGCGGCTGGCCACGCCAGTAAAAGAGCCCCGATCACGCGTTGTCGTTGCATATTTCCGGCCAGATACGGTTCAAATCGGGCAAAGACATCCTCGATGGCGACATCGTTGATGGCCACAAGCGGCATGTCCTGACAGGCCTGATAGACGCTTGGTGCCGCTGTCAGATAAATGCCTGACCCCAAAGCGACAAACCGAACGGGATGGATGCGAATGGCGGCATTGGGGACAAGACGGGTGTGGCCGTTCCTGGTCAGGGCGAGACTGCGCATGGCGGTCAGCAGGAAGGCGTCGTGCGGCAGGTTTGCGTTGTTTAGCGTTTGCAAACTGTCTGCGACCCGGAGCCGGTCCAAACCGGCAAACGACAGATCGCGCCCTAGAACGATGTCCTTGATCAGATCAATGTCGCGCTCAAATACCATGGGACGACCCTAAAGACGGCGGGCCGGAAGGTCGATCTGTCAGACAAATAAAAAACGCCGCAGCTCGGGGGTGCTGCGGCGTTTTCATAACACGGTCGCTTTAGAACTTTGCTTTTTGTTCCGCCACGAACGCGTCGATCTGTTTTTCGGCTTCGTCTTTGGCGATGCCATAGCGTTCCTGGATCTTGCCAGCCAGCATCTCGCGGTCGCCTTCGGCCTCTTGCAGGTCATCGTCGGTCAACTCGCCCCATTTGGCTTTGGCCGAGCCTGTCACCTGTTTCCAGTTGCCTTTGATCGTGTCCCAATTCATGTCGTATCCTCTCAAGCTAATGCTGTCGGAATATCAACGGCTGGAACGCGGATCGGTTCCGGGGTTCATAAGGTTTTAGCGAATTTCCGCAGCTCGAATTTCTGGATCTTGCCGGTCGAGGTTTTGGGCAGTTCCTGAAAGACGACCTGCTTGGGTGCTTTGAACCCCGCCAGCGTTTCGCGCGCAAAGGCGATCAGGTCCGCCTCGGTCGGCGATGTGCCGGGTTTGAGTTCCACGAAAGCGCAGGGCACCTCGCCCCATTTCTCGTCGGGCTTCGCCACCACAGCCGCCAGGTTCACGTCCGGGTGGCCCATCAGGACCCCCTCGACCTCGACGGAGGAGATGTTTTCGCCGCCCGATATGATGATGTCCTTGGCCCGATCCGCGATCTGGATGTAGCCGTCATCGTGCTGGATCGCGATATCGCCGGAATGGAAATAGCCACCCTTGAAGGCCTCAGCAGTCGCTTCTGGGTTTTTTAAATAGCCCTTCATCACCGAATTGCCGCGGATCATGATCTCGCCTTGGGTGGTGGCGTCCATCGGCACCTGAGCCATGTCCGCGTCCATCACCGTGATATGTTCCATCATCGGAAAGGCGACACCCTGGCGCGCCTTGATCGCGGCCTTGTCCGCCTGGGCCAGTTCGTCCCAATCCGCGCCCCGCCAGACGCATTCGGTCACGTGGCCATAGGTTTCGGTCAGCCCGTAGACCTGCGTAACGTTGAACCCGAGCGCCTCGACCTTCGCCAGCGTGGCGGGGGCAGGGGGTGCCCCGGCAGTAAACACCTCGACCACATGGTCAAAGGGGCGGCGTTCAGCCTCATCCGCGTTGACCAGCATGTTCAGCACGATGGGCGCGCCGCCGAAATGGGTGACACCATGATCCGCGATGGCGTCATAGATCGGCTTGGCGGCAATGTCGCGGCAACAGACCAGCGTGCCGCCGATCACGGGCATCATCCACGTGTGGTTCCACCCGTTGCAGTGAAACAGCGGCACAATCGCCATGAAGACCGGGTGCAACTGCATCCGCCACGAGATCACCGTGCCCATCGTCATAAGATACGCGCCGCGGTGGTGATAGACGACGCCCTTGGGCCGCCCCGTCGTGCCGGAGGTGTAGTTGAGCGCGAGGCTTTCCCATTCATCTTCGGGCATGTGCCAGTTGAAATCCGGGTCGGCGGCGGACAGCACCGTCTCGTATTCAGGATGCCGCCCCGTTGCGGGCCAGCCGTGCGCGGCATCGGCCACTTCGATGATGAGGGGGTGCGCGCCGTCCATCTTCTCGATCGCCGCTTCAGCCAGATCGAGGAATTGGGGATCGCACAGCACCACCTTCGCCTCGCCGTGATCAAAGATGTAGGCGACCGTATCCACGTCCAGACGGGTGTTGATCGTGTTCAGCACCGCGCCGCAGGCCGGCACGCCGAAATGCGCCTCGGCCTGTGCGGGCAGGTTCGGGATCAAGGTGGCGACGACATCGCCCGGCTTCACGCCCATACCCGCAAGCAGTGACGCCAGCCGCGTGCAGCGGTCATAATACTCGGCGTATGTGACCCGGTGGTCGCCATAGATGACAGCGGTGTGGTTGGCAAAGACATGCGCGGCCCGCGCCAGATGCGACAGCGGCGTCAACGCCACATAGTTGGCGGCTGTTTTGTCGAGCCCGGTTTCGTCTGACATCCACCCCATGACGTGGCCTCCCTGCTGCGTCGTCTTGAGGCAAAGTTATGGCGAGGGCGGTTCGAAATGGGAAGGGGTGGATGGACGTCTGCGCGACAGCGGCTAGGGTGTGCCACATGATCCTGAGCACCGGCCGGTCCTATATCTTTGTCCATGCCCCCAAGACGGGTGGCACCGCCATGGCGCTGGCGCTCGAGGGGCGGGCGATGAAGGATGACATTATGCTCGGGGACACGCCCAAGGCGCTGAAGCGGCGCAAGCGCGTGGCGGATGTGCAGACGCGGGGGCGGCTGTGGAAACACTCAACCCTTGCGGACATTGATGGGCTGGTGCCGACGCTGGACGGGCTGTTCGCCTTTACGCTGGTGCGCAACCCTTGGGACCGGATGGTCAGCTACTATCACTGGCTGCGCGATCAGACCTTTGACCACCCGGCGGTGGCCTTGGCGGCCCAGATGCCATTTTCTGACTTTGCCTGCGCAGGCCAGGTGCGCGCATCCCTCCAGGCGAGCCCCGCGCGGCACTACATGACAGATGCCAGCGGGGCCGAGCGCTGCAATCTCTATATCCGGCTTGAGGCTTTGGACACCGATGCGGCCCCGCTGTGGGATCACCTTGGCTTTGAGCTGGAGATCGGGCGCGCCAATGCGTCCGTGCGCGATGCGGATTATCGGACCTATTACACGGATCAGGCGCGGGCGGCTGTTGCCATATCCTGCGCTGAAGACATCGACAGATTCGGCTACACATTCGAGTGAAGTTCGCGCCATGCGCGCAATTCGCTGCTCATTGTCGTCAAATTTGCCTCAAATGCGCGCTAATGGGATCATTGTTACCACGTCCCGGAACAATGCCTCATTTGTGCCCAGATCAGGACCGATCTGCGCCCCGAGAATCACCCCAGATGAAGACATCAAAGCAACCGGCGCATGAGAGGCGTCGCACCATGGGGATGGATGAGATGTTTGGATGGAAAGGCAAAGGCAAAAGCGCACCGCAGCGGATGGCCGAAACGTCGGCTGCATGGGATGGCGGTCTAATGACGACACGCGGTTTGCTGGCGGGCACACGGGTGGCCACATCGATGGGCTGGCGCGGTGTTGAGGCATTGGCCCCCGGCGATCTGGTCCTGACCTTTGATGCGGGCGCGCAACCCGTGGTTGAAGTGCGCCGCGATACGTTCTGGGCCGCTGATGCGATGGTGCCTGCCGCCTACGCCTCGGTCCACGTCCCTGCTGGTGCGCTTGGCAACGGCCAGGACGTGGAACTGCTGCCTGACCAAGGCGTCCTGATCGAAACCGACGCTGCCTGCGACGCCATGGGCGATCCTTTTGCTGTGGTCGCCGCCAAGACCCTCGACGGCTTTCGTGGCATCACCCGGGTCGCGCCGCGCACTCAGGTCGAAGTCATCACATTGGTCTTTGCACAGGAACAGGTAATCTATGCCGAAGGTGGCGCGCTGCTGCATTGCCCACCTGCGCAAATCCAGCTGTGTCAGATGGGGGCCATGAATGGCGCTTACGAGGTTGTGCCCGCCCGCGACGCCGCATTTCTGGTTGAGTGCATGATGGTCGAAGACAAGATGGGAACCAGCACCCTTTACACCTCTGCCTGACTGGGAGGGCGCGCGTACCTGGAGGGCCGCGCCTTACCCTTTTTCGCTATGGTTCGGTATCACCGCGATGTCGGACCTTTGCCCGTCATTGCCCATTACGGGACCGCTGGAACCAAGCCGTTGATCCGCACTGCTGATCCCTGCATCCCGCCGGCTTTACGTGCCCATGTCCCCGCCCCCCGAAACTGTCCGACTTTCCCGGCTGGATTTACGTGCTGCGTGATGCGTATGACTTCTATCTGCGCATGATCATGGATCGTGTCCCGCAAGGCCGGGTGATGGAGAAAGGGCCCCGCGTTTGCGAGGCCCCATGTTTGTTTATGCAGCGGCTGCGGCGTCTTTCGGGCCGAACCGACCATAGAAGCTCTGGTTCTTTTCGGCCATCTCGCGCAGCAGGTCGGGGCACTTGAACCGCTCGCCATACTTCGCCTCGAGCTGGTCACAGCGTTCGGCCGCATAGGGCGTGCCGATGATGTCGAGCCATGACAGCGGCCCGCCGGACCACGGGGCAAAACCCCAGCCCAGGATCGCGCCCACATCCCCTTCGCGAATGTCCATCAGCACGCCTTCTTCCAGCGCACGGACCGCTTCGAGGACTTGGCTGAACAGCAGGCGATGCTGCACCTCCGTCACTTCGGGTTGATCGTCGGCGAGCGGGTATTTCTCGTTTAGACCATCCCAGAGGCCGATGCGCTTGCCCTTGTCATCGTATTGGTAAAAGCCCGCGTTGGCCTTGCGACCCAGACGGCCCTCCTCCTCAAGCCAGAAGATCAGATCGTCGGCCCCTGATTTCGGGTAATCGTCGCCCATCGCGGCCATCGTCGCGCGTGCGATCTTGGCACCAAGGTCGATGGCCGTCTCATCCGTCAGTTGCAGCGGGCCGAGGGGCATTCCGACCAGCTTGGCCGCGTTCTCGATCAGCGCAGGTTCAACCCCTTCCGTGACCATCCGCGCACCTTCGTTGACGTAAGGAATGATGCAGCGGTTGGCATAGAAGAAGCGCGCGTCGTTGACAACGATGGGCGTTTTGCGGATCTGGCGCACGTAATCCAGCGCCTTGGCCACGGCCCGGTCGCCGGTGTTGGCGCCCTTGATGATCTCGACCAGCAGCATCTTTTCGACCGGAGAGAAGAAGTGGATGCCGATGAACTGGTCCTGATTTTTGCTCGCCTTGGCGAGTTCCGAAATCGGCAGGGTCGAGGTGTTGGAGGCAAAGATGCAGTCGTCGGGAATGATCGCCTCGACCTTCTGTGTGATCTCGGCTTTGATCTTGGGGTCCTCGAACACGGCCTCGATAATCAGATCACACCCCTTGAGTGCATCCAGATCAGGGGTGGCGGTGATCTGCGCCAACAGCTTGTCGCCCTTTTCCTGCGTGGTCTTGCCGCGCTTGATCCCGCCTTCGACATATTTGGCTGTGTAGGCTTTGCCCTTGTCCGCCGCCTCCTGATCGCGGTCGATCAGGACGACCTCGATACCGGCTTGAGCCGAGACCAGCGCGATGCCCGCGCCCATCAGACCCGCACCCAACACGCCGAGTTTCTTGACGCGCTGATCCGGGACACCTTCGGGGCGCACCGCGCCTTTTTCCAGTGCTTCCTTGTTCAGGAACAGCGAGCGGATCATGGCACCGGACGAGGGGTTCATCAGGATGTTTGTGAACCAGCGCGCCTCGATCTTGAGGGCGGTGTCGAATGGCACAAGCGCACCTTCATAGACGGCACTCAGCAGCGCCTTGGCCGCAGGATAGACGCCTTGGGTCTTGCCGTTGACCATAGCCGCAGCCCCCACGAAGGTCATGAAACCGGCAGGGTGGTAGGGCGCGCCGCCGGGCATTTTGTAGCCCTTGGCATCCCATGGTTTCAGGATGTCAGCGTCTGTCGCGGACAGCACCCACTCACGCGCGGCGGCGACCGGATCATCGACGACTTCATCGACCAAAACGCCCTTGGCCTTGTCGGGCGACAGCATCTTGCCCTCAAGCAATAGGGGCGATGCGGCCATCGCACCCAGTTTGCGCACAAGGCGTGTCGTGCCACCCGCGCCGGGGAAGATCCCAACCATGATTTCGGGTAGGCCAACCTTGGCCTTGGGGTTGTTGGCCATAAAGATGCGGTGCGTGGCCAATGGCAACTCCAGCCCGATGCCAGCCGCGGTGCCGGGCAGGGCGGCGGCAACAGGCTTGCCGCCCTTGTTGGTCTTGGGGTCCATGCCAGCGCGTTCGATCTTGCGCAGCAGGCCGTGCATTTTCATCGTGCCTTCGAACAGGCCCTTGGCAGGCTCATCGCCTGCATCTTCCTTCATCTTGGCGAGCAGGTTGAGGTCCATGCCGCCTGCGAATGTGTCCTTGCCAGAGGTGATAACGATGCCTTTGACGGCGTCATCGCCTAGGGCGTCGTCCACGAGGTCGCTCAGCGTTTCGAGCCCTTCGAACGACATGACGTTCATGGACTTGCCGGCCACATCCCACGTGATCGTGGCAATGCCGTCGGCGTCCTTTTGCATGGTGAAATCGGTCATCAGTGATCTCCCTTCTTGAGAGTGATATTTATAGTCAGGCTATCGATGCGAGGGGCGACGTGCGCAGTGTTCTGTGCACGCCGCGCACGGTCTCAGACCCGCTCGATAATGGTGGCGGCACCCATGCCCGAAGCGATGCACAAGGTGGCAAGGCCAACCTCTTTGTCCGCACGCTCCATCTCGTCCAGCAATGTGCCGATGATCATGGCACCGGTCGCGCCGAGGGGGTGACCCATCGCGATGGACCCGCCGTTCACGTTTACCTTGTCGTGGTCCACATCGAAGGCCTGCATGAAGCGCAGCACGACGGAGGCAAAAGCCTCGTTTACCTCGAACAGGTCGATGTCCTTGATGTCCATGCCGTGATCCTTGAGGATTTTTTCGGTGACGGGCACCGGGCCGGTCAGCATGATGGTGGGGTCGGTCCCGATCTTGGCGGTGGCGCGGATGCGGGCGCGGGGTTTGAGGCCCCATTTTTCGCCAAATTCCTTGTTGCCGATCAACACAGCGGCTGAGCCGTCCACGATACCGGACGAGTTGCCCGCATGGTGGATGTGGTTGATCTTCTCAAGGTGGGGGTATTTCATCAGCGCGACCTTGTCGAACCCGGGCATGACTTCGCCCATGGCCTGAAAGGCGGGGTTCAGGCTACCCAAGGATTGCATATCGGTTTGGGGACGCATGTATTCGTCATGGTCCAGAATGGTCAGGCCGTTCACGTCCTTGATCTCGATCACGGACTTGGCAAAGCGGTTGTCGTCCCAAGCAGCCTTGGCGCGCTGCTGGGACGCTACGGCAAGCTGGTCGGCATCATCGCGGCTAAATCCATATTCGGTGGCGATGATGTCAGCGCTGATGCCTTGGGGGACAAAATATGTGTCCATCGCAATCGAAGGGTCCGCAGCAATGGCCGCCCCGTCGCTGCCCATGGCCACCCGGCCCATCATTTCGACGCCACCTGCGATATAAGCCTCACCTGCGCCGCCGCGCACTTGGTTGGCAGCGAGGTTCACCGCTTCCATACCCGAGGCGCAAAAGCGGTTGATGGCGAGGCCCGGAATGCGTTGATCAAGATCCGAAGCCAGCACGGCGGAGCGGGCCAGACAGCCGCCCTGTTCCATGACTTGGGTGACATTGCCCCAGATCACATCCTCGACCGCGTGACCATCAAGGTTGTTGCGCTCTTTGATCGCGTTGAGGGTTTGGGCGGACAGACGAAGTGCAGTGACTTCGTGCAGTGCGCCGTCTTTGCGGCCCTTGCCACGGGGTGTGCGCAGCGCGTCATAGATATAGGCTTCGGTCATGGAGATTGTCCTTTTGCCAGAGGCGGTCAGTGTCTTTGTCTGTCTATCAGTTGGGGTGGACCGGTCGGTCTATTCAAGAGTGACGTTGCGACCGATCACGTAAACTTAGGCACGGTCGGCGGGTGAGCCGGGCATGAGGTCGTAGGGGGCCTTCCAGCCTGGCAGGTTCGAGATGTTCGTGAGCCAGCGGTCGATATTGGGCCAGTCCGCACGATCAAACCCAAACGGCTCAGGATAGTAGAGGTAGCCACAGCAACTCAGGTCCGCATTTGTGAGGCTGTCGCCCACGATCCAGTCGCGCGCTTCAAGATGGGCGTTCAGGATGGTATAGGCCCCTTTGAGTCGCCCGAGGTTGAAGTCGATAACCGGTTGAGGGCGTTTGTCCTCGGGCAGGAAGTTCATCAGAAACCGGGTGACGCCGGCCATGGATGACAGTTTGTGATTGTCCCACAACACCCATCGGAGCACTTCGTATTTATCGTCTCCGGTGCCGCCGTGTTTGCCGGATTTGTCGCTGATATATTGCTGGATGACGCCGGATTGGCTGATCCGTTTATCGCCATCGACCAGCAGGGGGGCCTCACCCATGGGGTTCAGCGCACGATACTCATCGCTGCGCGCCGCACCGCCGAAGAAATCGACAAAGACCGGCTCCCAATCCAGACCCGAGAGTTCGAGTGCGAGCGCCGCCTTGTAGGAATTACCGCTTTCACCAAAGCAATGCAGTTTGAGGGTCATGATATTGGGCCTTTTTGAATATGGGGTAGGGCAGGACCGGGGGTTTCACACCCCCGGACCCCCGTGCGGTTTATCTGGCGAAATGAAGATGATCCCTTTTACACCCTGTTAAGGTTAATGCGGATATGAACGAAGGGCATGGCAGGCTGCGGAGCTGAGCCATGTGCGAAGTGAAGCCCCGCTTTTCTGGCCTCGGTGTATCGCCGCCCGTGAAAAGCGGGGTGGATCCCAACTTCATTTCGCCAATTAAACCGCCCCCGGAGGGTCGGTCTGCAACTTTGTCTGCGCTGTGAAAGCTCAAAACGCCCTCGCAATCAGCTCTTTCATGATCTCGTTGGTGCCACCGTAAATCCGCTGCACACGTGCATCTGTCCACATCCCACCGATATCATAATCCTGCGTGAACCCGTATCCGCCATGCAGTTGCAGGCATTCGTCGAGAACCCAGGCCTGTGTATCGCTGGTCCAGTATTTGCACATCGCGGCCTTGTCGACGGTCAGTTCACCGCGCAAATGCTCGGCCATGCACTCATCAAAAAAGGCGCGGCTGACCATGGTTTTGGTCTTGGCCTCTGCCAGTTTGAAGCGCGTGTTCTGGAATTGCATGATCGGCCCGCCAAAGGCCTCGCGCTCCTTACAGTAGGCGATCGTGCGGTCCACCGCACCTTCCATCGCGCCCACTGCGGAGCAGGCGATGATCAGCCGCTCCTGCGGGAGTTGCTGCATGAGTTGGTAGAACCCTTGCCCCTCGGTCCCTCCAAGGATGTTCTCAGGCGGGATTTCGACATTGTCGAAGAATAATTCGGACGTGTCCGAGGCGTGCATGCCGATCTTGTCGAGGTTGCGTCCCCGTTCGAACCCGGCCGCGCCTTCGGTCTCCAGAACCACCAGAGACACACCTTTGGAGCCTTCCTCCGGGTTGGTCTTGGCCGCCACCACGATCAGATTGGCGTGTTGGCCGTTGGTGATAAAGGTCTTGGACCCGGTCAACCGATAGGCGTTGCCATCCTTGATCGCGCGCGTCTTGATGGCCTGTACGTCCGACCCGGTCGAGGGTTCGGTCATCGCCAAGGCACCCACCATTTCGCCCGACACCATCTTGGGCAGCCAGCGCTGTTTCTGATCCTCGGTGCCGTAATTCAGGATGTAATGCGCGACGATGCCGGAATGGATGCCGTGGCCCCAACTGGCCAGATTGGCGCGCGCACCTTCGATCAGGATGGCCGCCTCGTGGCCAAAATCACCGCCTGCCCCGCCATATTCCTCGGGGATGGAGGGACAGAGCAGACCGAGTTCACCCGCCTGCTGCCAGGTCTCGCGGTCCATCTCGCCCTGCTTGCGCCAGCGTTCAAAATGCGGTGCCCATTCGTTGGTGATGAATTGCGCCGTCATGTCGGCAATCATCTGGTGTTCATCACTCATCCAGCCCTGCGGGCCGTGATCGAGATCCTTCATATCTTTCCTCCCTGAAAGATGTGGTGATCAGCGTTTGCGCGCCTCCAGTTCCGCATTGAACAGGCGCATGCGGGCCGTCAGGTTTTCCTCATTGGTCACACTGTCGAAATTCTCGAACAAAAACGACAGCGCCTCGCCCTCATCAAGGCCCGCTTCGGATGCAAACCGCTTGAGGCGGCGATAGCCGTCTTCGGTCATGGCGACCGGAAAACGGCGGGTGAGACGAAAGCGTTTGGGCATAATCCGACCTGATAACGTAAGGCGGGGGTGTCCCCCGCCTCACCGAGTTTAGAAGTTTGCCGCGTCCAGCGCCATCACCGTGTCACCGCCCGTCTGGATGCGGGTCAGGTGCAGGGCCGTGGCGGGCAGTTGGCGCGCCATGTAGTAGCGCCCGGTCGCAAGCTTGGTTTCGTAGAACTCGGTGTCCGAAGTGCCGCCATCCAGCGCCGCCCTGGCCGCCTTGCCCATGCGGGCCCACATCAGGCCAAGGCAGACATGGCCGAACATGTGCATGAAGTCATTTGACCCCGACAGCGCATTGTTAGGATTGCTCATCCCTTGCTGCATGAAATACATGCCCGCCGCCTGCAGATCCTTGGACGCTGCCTTGAGCGGGTCGAGGAACTCCTTGTCGAACGCTTCGTCCTGACCGGCATTGTCCTTGATGAAGGATTTCACCAGCTCGAAGAAGGCCATCACGTGCTTGCCGCCGTCCTGCGCCAGCTTGCGGCCCACGAGGTCGAGCGCCTGAACGCCGTTCGCCCCTTCGTAGATCATCGCGATCCGGGCGTCGCGGGTGTATTGCGACATGCCCCATTCCTCGATGTAGCCATGCCCGCCATAGACCTGTTGGGCCTTGATGGTCATGTCATAGCCCACATCCGTCAGGAAGCCTTTGATGATGGGCGTCAGCAGCGACACGATCCCGTCCGCGTCCTTGTCCTCACCACGGTGGGCGGCGTCGATCATGGTAGCCGACCACAGGATGAAGGCGCGCGCGCCCTCGGCAAAGGATTTCTGATCCATCAGCGAGCGGCGGATATCGGGGTGCACGATCAGCGGATCGGCTGGCCCTTCGGGGTTCTTCACACCGGTCACGTCACGGCCCTGAAGGCGGTCCTTGGCATACTCAAGCGCGTTCTGATAGGCGACTTCGGCCTGGCTCAGGCCTTGCATGCCGACACCGATGCGCGCTTCGTTCATCATGGTGAACATGGCGCGCATGCCCTTGTGCTCTTGACCGATCAAATAGCCGACCGCGTCGTCATAGTTCATCACGCAGGTCGAGTTGCCGTGAATGCCCATCTTCTCTTCGATGTTGCCCACGGCCACACCGTTCCGGGCCCCAAGCGAGCCGTCTTCGTTCACGAGGAACTTGGGCACAATGAACAGGGACACGCCCTTGATGCCCTCGGGGCCGCCAACGATCTTGGCCAGCACGAGGTGGATGATGTTGTCGGACATGTCGTGCTCACCGGCGGAGATAAAGATCTTCTGGCCGGAGATTTTGAAGGTGCCGTCGTCCTGCGGTTCGGCCTTGGTGCGCATCAGGCCCAGATCGGTGCCGCAATGTGGCTCGGTCAGGTTCATGGTGCCGGTCCATTCGCACGACACCATCTTGGGCAAATATGTCTCTTTCTGCTCTTGCGAACCGTGCGCCAGAATGGCCGAAGCCGCGCCGTGGGTAAGGCCCTGATACATGGTAAAGGCCATGTTGGCGGAAGAGAACATCTCGCCCACGGCGGTGCCGATCACGTAGGGCATGTTCTGGCCGCCGAACTCTTCTGGCATGTCCAGACCCGGCCAGCCGCCTTCCTTGACCTGCTCGAATGCGTCCTTGAACCCGGTAGGGGTGTAGACGACACCGTTTTCCAAACGGCAGCCTTCCTTGTCGCCCACGACATTCAGCGGCGCGAGGACATCGGCTGTCAACTTGCCCGCTTCTTCAAGAACGGCAGAGGTGAAATCGGCCTCAAGCTCATCATAGCCGGGAATGCCGGCCTCTGTGACGTTCAGGACGTCATGCAGGATGAATTGCATGTCTTTCGTTGGAGGTGTGTAGCTGGGCATCGTGTCATTCTCCCTAAGTGCTGCGGCACATGTCTGGCCGCGTATCCCGTCATCGCCACATGTCCATGGCGCAGTTTATCGCGCTGCCGCTTACTCGGCAGCGTTTTTGGTTGTGCTCATCGAAGCGAGCATTTTTTCGCCCCATTTGAGCTGGTTTCTGAGGTCATCGATGGCCTCGGTCAGTTCGTTGCGTTGTGCTTCCATGTCCGACAGGCGGTCACGGGCAATTTCATAGGTGCGGGCCAGCTGGGTTTGTTGCTGGTCGCCCATGTCATAAAGATCCAGCAGTTGGCGGATTTGTTCGAGGCTGAAGCCAAACCGTTTGCCACGCAGGATCAGCTTGAGCCGCGCGCGGTCGCGTTTGGTAAACAGCCGCTTTTGGCCTTCTCGGATCGGGAACAGCAGTTCCTTGGCTTCGTAAAATCTCAGAGTCCGGGGGGTGACGTCGAATGCGTCACACATCTCGCGGATCGTTGCTGTCTTATCGGTCATCGGATTTCTCGCTATCGCCGTTACGACCACGACATGGGGCAGCGTGGGATTCGTTGCAACCAGACTATGACGTTGACGTAAGTTGTACGTCACGTAACTTTCAAGGTTGACGTGTTTGTGAAGTACGTCAAGCGGCAGTGGGGCTTTGTCCGGCCCGCGCTCAGGCACTGATTGGTCTCAAAGCCCCGCCTGACTATGGCCGCGAGATCGCGTCCCCGCCGGGTGGTACTGCGGTCGTTTGTGTCCACATATGATCCAGCGAATCCACTTTTTCGGGGCAAATTGAGGCGGCATGCGTCCAATAGCGCCCGGATTCCACGAAATACCCCAACTCTGCCTCGCGCTGCTTGGCGCGGTGGAAGGCATCCGCATCAAACTGAGGTGTGGCCATGATCCCCGCCGTCGCCTCGCTGAGGGTGATCGTCGGAAACAACAGGCGGCTGGCCCCGCGCGGAGCGCGCAGGCAGGCACAGCCCTGTTGGGCGGCATGGGCCATCAGCCGTGCGGATTTGGCCTCAAGGTTGCGCAAGGTAACGTCATCGCGCAGCGGGTCGGCTGTGCCGGTGCCATAAAAATGGGCGCGGCCCGAAGTTGGGTAGACCATGTCGCAGCCGTAAAATACCAGTGCGGTGGGGTTCAGCGCTGCAAGGGCCCAGTATCCTGCCGAAAAGGCCATGGTGCCGCCCGCATAAACAACGCCGCCATAGTGATTGTTGGCGGGCACATAGTCGGCGGCCCCTATGGACGACTGGCCGGGGGCCAGATGTGGCGGCTTGCGTGCGTCGGGAAAGTCATCGGGTGAGATGTGGTAATCCCAGTCCGCACGCACCCGCCATGCGTTGTTGATCACCACGATTGCAGAGAACAGCGCCTTGGGCAGGCCGCGGGCCTCGACCACATTGGGCGCACTGCCAAGGATCAGCACCGTTTTGGCACCTGTCGTCATACCAAGGCCACCCTTTACGCTGATCTGGTTCCTGTTAGGGTGTAGGTCGCCGCGCCATGGGGTCAATTGCAGGTCTGTCTTTTGATGGAGTTAGGGCCCCGTGTCGCGAAGGAGCCGACTGGCGAGCGCTCAGGCGTCCGCGCTCGTGATCTGATCGGCGACGCTGTCGCGCAGGTTCTGCAACTCTTTGCGGGCCTCGTCGAGCTGGGCGCGCTGTTCGTCCAGTTCCTTGAGCTGACCGTCTGCCAGAGTGATCCACGCGCGCATCTGCGCCTCGGTGCCTTCGCGTTCGTAGATCATCAGCCATTGGCGAATATCTTCGAGTTGAAAGCCGAATTTGCGCCCCCGCAGGATCAGCTTCATCCGCGCACATTCACGTGCGCCGTAAAACCGGGATCGCCCTTCGCGATCGGGGTGCAGCAACTCGATATATTCGTAATACCGCAGCGTACGCGGCGTCACATCAAAGCGCGCGCACATCTCTTTGAAGCTCAAGCGGTCGTCTGCCATAGCCAATCTTTCTCCAACCCTGACCAAAAGCCTACGGCGCGCACGCCCCAAGAGCAACAGCCGCCTTGCCCCCAAGCAGGTGCGCGCCCATAACGTGATAACGAACACCAAGAAACAGACAAGGCAGGGTGTATGTCCGACCCAGACAAGCTGAAATTGGCCCGCCAGTTTATCGAAGCCATCCCTCATTCGCGCGATCTGGGCATGACCCTGACAGAGATGCAGGATGGTGTGGCCGTGATCACCATGCCCTTTGATGACCGTCTGATCGGCGACCCCGAAACCGGCGTGATCAGCGGTGGTGCGGTGTCGGCGCTGATGGATACCTGCTGCGGCGCGGCCGTCATGAGCCATCCCTCGAACATGGGCGGAACCGCGACGCTGGATCTGCGCATCGACTACATGCGCGCCGCCACGCCCGGCCAGGCGATTACCACCCGGGCCGAGTGTTACCACGTCACCCGTTCGGTGGCGTTTGTACGCGCGACCGCCTCGGACGAGGACACGGACAACCCGGTCGCCACCGCCACGGGCGCCTTTACCGTGGAGGGCAAGCGATGAAGAAACCCGAACCCGTTCAGGTCGTCAAACAGCGCCGCGATGCGGCCCTGCATGCGTTGGTCGATCACGTGCCTTACATCAAATATCTGGGGCTGAGTTTTGATCGGCGCGGAGATGAGTTGACGGGCGTGTTGCCCTTTGACGAAAAGCTGATCGGCAATCCGCTGCTGCCCGCCTTGCATGGTGGGGTGACGGCGGCCTTTCTTGAGGTGACGGCGATCATCACCTTGTCGTGGTCGTACCTGTGGGAAGATATCGAAAGCGGCAGTCTCGATTTCGACATCGGGGGCGAGATCAAGCTGCCCCGCCTGCCCAAGACGGTGGATTTCTCCGTCGATTATCTGCGCTCGGGTCTGCCACGCGATGCTTATGCCCGCGCCCGGATCAACCGGTCTGGTCGCCGCTATGCCTCGGTGCATGTGGAGGGCTGGCAGGACAACCGCGACAAGCTCTTCGCGCAGGCCACAGGGCATTTCGTAATGCCGCAGCGTCGGTGAGCACGGACGCCCCACCTGCGCCGCTGACCCATCGGCGGGTGCTGAAGATCGCGCTGCCGATTGTTTTATCCAATGCGACGGTGCCGATTTTGGGCGCGGTCGATGTGGGGGTCGTCGGCCAGATGGGCGAGGCGGCTCCGATTGGTGCGGTTGCGATGGGTTCCATCATCCTGACGACCGTGTTCTGGATTTTCGGCTTTTTGCGGATGGGCACCGTCAGCCTTGTCGGGCAGGCCGCGGGGGCGGGGGATGAGGCCGAAGTCAGCGCGTGGCTGACGCGCGCGCTGATGGTGGCTGGGGCTGCGGGCGTTGCGCTTATCGCGCTGCAGACTCTGATCTTTTGGGCCGCATTTCAGTTGTCACCCGCCAGTGGTGAGGTGGAAAGCCTCGCGCGCAGTTACCTCGCCATTCGCATCTGGACGGCGCCTGCGGCGATTTCGATCTATGCGCTGACCGGCTGGCTTGTCGCGATGGAGCGTACGGGGGCTGTGTTCTGGATTCAATTGCTGATGAACGGGCTGAACATCGCGTTGAATTTTGTTTTTGTACTTGGCTTTGGCTGGGGCGTGGACGGTGTGGCCGTTGCAACGGTGATTGCGGAACTCACCGGCGCGGCCTTGGGTCTGTGGTTCTGTCGCGCGGCGTTTCAGCATGTGGCCTGGCGCGACTGGCCGCGCATTTTCGAGCGCGCAAAACTGGTGCGTATGGCGCTCTTGAACAGCGATATCCTGCTACGCTCGGCTATGCTGATGATCATCTTTTCGTCCTTCGTGTTCATCGGGGCGCGGTTTGGCGATGTCACGCTGGCGGCAAACGAGGTGTTGATCCAGTTCATGTATATCACCGCCTATGCGATGGACGGGTTCGCCTTTGCGGCTGAAACGTTGATCGCGCGCGCCTATGGGCGACGCGACCCGACCCGGGTACGCCGCTCGGCCGTCATGACAAGCATGTGGGGCATGGTTGTCTGCGCCACGACGGCCTTTGCATTCTTGCTGGCGGGCCCGTGGCTGATCGATGTCATGGCCAAGGATGCCGCCGTACAGGTCGAGGCGCGCGCATATTTGTGGTGGATGGTGACCGCCCCCCTTGTCGGCTGTGCGGCCTGGATGCTGGACGGGATCTTCATCGGGGCGGGTAGGGGCCGTGACATGCGCAACATGATGGCGCTGTCATTCATCATCTACTGGGCGGCCATTTTCACCTTGCTGCCGATCATGGGCAATCACGGACTTTGGGCGGCGCTGCTCGTGTCGTTCATCGCCCGTGGGGTGACGTTGGGCGCGCGTTATCCGGCGCTTGAGCGTGGCGCGGTCTGAGAACCGGGGCGCTGCCCCAGACCCCGGAATTTATTTGGCAGGATGAAGGGGATCAGAGCCAATCATCTGTGTTACGCCCAACGGCCTCTGCCACCGAATTGAACCCATCCTGCGCCAGCAATGTGTCCAGACCTCGGGCGATGTCGGCCCCAAGGCTCAGGCCGCCATAGACCAGCCCGGTATAGAGTTGGACCGCAGAGGCACCCGCCCGGATCTTGGCATAGGCGTCGCGCGCCGATGAAATCCCGCCCACACCGACCAGCGGGATGTCCGTCAGCCTGTGCAGTTTGGCCAATACCCGCGTGGACTTTTCAAACAAGGGGTTGCCGGAGAGGCCGCCCATTTCTGAGGCATGGGCGCTGCGCAAGCCGGTGCGATCCAGCGTTGTGTTGGTACAGACAATCGCCGCGATGCGCGCATCCGCCGCCACTTTGGCAATGTCTGCAAGCTCCTGATCGCTCAAGTCCGGCGCGATCTTGAGGAAGACCGGGCAGGTCCCGCGCACCTGCATCACGCCGTCCAGCAATGCGGCCAGCGCCATCGGCCCTTGCAGGTCGCGCAGCTTTTCGGTGTTGGGGCTCGAAACGTTCACAGTGGCAAAGTCGATATGGGGGGCGCAGTATTGCAGCACCCGCGCAAAGTCCTCGGCCCGGTTGGCACTGTCCTTGTTGGCCCCGAGGTTCAAGCCCACGGGAATGCCCTTGGGCCGTCTGGCAAGCCGCGCGCCAATTGCCTCCATTCCATCGTTGTTGAAGCCAAAGCGGTTGATGGCGGCGGCGTCCTCGGTCAGTCGGAACAGACGCGGTTTGGGATTGCCGGGCTGGGGCAGGGGGGTGGCCGCGCCCACTTCGATCCAGCCAAAGCCCGCTTGGCTCAGCGGGGCGATGGCGGTTGCGTTCTTGTCGAACCCGGCTGCCAGACCGACGGGGTTGGGCAAGGTCAGACCGGCAATCGTCGTGCGCAAACGGGCGCTTGTGACCGGCCCGGGGCGCGCGGCCAATGGTGTGTGCAGCGCGCGCAAGGCGAGACCATGGGCCGTTTCAGGGTCAATCCGGCGCAGCGCTGCGGTGCCGAACCGCTCAATCGCAGCCTTCATCCGAACGTGGCTCCGGACCCGGTTGGGGCGCAGCGGATCAATCTGGATGTCCGCACAGCGGCCTGACGGTGCACCACCGCCCGTTGGTAGTCGGGGTCCGTCACCATCGCCAGAAACGCATGCGCCGTGGGGTAGCGCGCGATGAACACCGCATCCCACGCCTCATCCGCAGGGCCGATCAACGTGGTCTGGAATTGGCCCCGCCAGATCACCTGACCACCGACCTTGAGCAGAACCGGCTCGGACTGTTTGCCGTAAAGCTTGTAAGCCTCGGCCCCCGTCAGCCCATCGCGGGCCAGCTCGTGGTCGCCGGGATAATTGGCCAGATCGTTGAAGGCAACGAGGTTCAGCATCTCGATGGGTTGGTCCCGGTCCAGATCCTTGAAGGCCTCAAACTGCGCGCGAGTCGGGTCGTTGTGTCGATCATCGCTCATGTCTCAAATCCTGCGCCTGCCGGGAACTGATGCACGCCGTCCACGATAGGGAGGGGTTGCGCCCAATGCACATCGCCCAGCTCCAGTCGGCGATAAAGATGTGGGAACAGCGCCCCGCCCCGCGACGGTTCCCATTTCAGATCGTCACCAAGGCTGTCCGCCTCGACCGCGATCAGGAACAGGTCATCAACATCGGCAAAGTACTTGGCTGCCGTTTCGCCCGCCTGCTCGGCTGTCGAAAAGTGGATGTAGCCATCGGCCACATCAATTGGCGCACCCGTCGTGTGGGTGTTTTGGCGCAGCATCGCCCATTCGCCCGCACGGAATATTTTGTAAATCAGCATATGCCCGTCATGCCGCTCGCCTGTCTTTTGGTCAAGGGCGCGCTGGCAAGAGGTCGTCGGGTCAACCGGGCGACGAGGGCTTTGACTCTTGCCTCAGGATGCGGTCACGATGTCGCCATAACCAAAACAGGGGAGACTATCATGAACCGTTTTTTGCTCAGTGCAGCAACGCTTGCCATAAGCGCAGGTATGGCATCCGCCGAATACACGCTGAACATTCTGCACACCAACGACATGCACAGCCGGATTGAATCGATCAACAAATACGATTCGACCTGCAATGCCGAAGGCGAAGCCGAGGGTGAATGCTTTGGCGGGATCGCACGCGTCAAATCCGCGCTCGATACCAAACGCGCCGCTTTGGACAATCAGAACGTGATCGTGCTGGATGCAGGTGACCCGTTCCAGGGATCGCTGTTTTACACCACCTACAAGGGCGCCGCCGAGGCCGAGTTCATGGAGCAGATGGGCTATGACGCCATGGCCGTCGGCAACCACGAATTTGATGACGGCCCCAAAGGATTGGCCGATTTCGTCGATACCGTCAGCTTTCCGGTGATCTCTGGCAATCTGGACCTCACGGGTGAAGCGTTGCTGAACGGCAAGGTCGAAAATCACGTCGTGCTTGAGGTCGGTGGCAAGAAGATCGGTATCATCTCGGCGCTGGCCACGGACACAGTCGAAACCTCCAGCCCGGGCGACAACGTCGTCTTTCAGGATGAAATCGAGGCGCTGACGCAGGATGCCGCCACCCTCGAAGCCGAAGGCGTCGATATCATCATCGCCCTCAACCACGTGGGCCTGAACAAGGATCTCGACATCGCAGCCGCCGTACCGGCCATCGACGTGGTGATCGGCGGGCACAGCCACACCTACATGAGCAATGATGACGATGGCACGCCAGCCTATCCGACCATGGTTGATGGCACGCCTGTGGCCCAAGCCTATGCCTATACCAAGTATCTGGGCCACCTGAGCGTCACCTTTGATGATGACGGCAACGTCACAGCGGCCTCGGGTGATCCGATTGTGCTCGACGCCTCCGTCACCCCCGATGAGGCGTTCCTGACGCGCATTGCCGAAATGGGTGCGCCCATCGAAGAGATGAAGACCCGCGTGGTTGCAGAAGCTGCTGATGTGATCGAAGGCGGGCGTGACACCTGCCGGGCGCAGGAATGTGCCATGGGGTCACTGATTGCGGACGCGATGCTGGCCCGCGTGGCCGACCAAGGCGTTGAAATCGCGATCCAGAACGGGGGCGGCATCCGCGCGTCTATCGATGCAGGCCCCGTAACCATGGGCGAAGTGTTGACGGTGCTGCCGTTCCAGAACACCCTGTCCACGTTCGAAGTGTCGGGTGAAGCGATTGTAGCGGCCCTCGAAAACGGCGTGGGCCAGATTGAAGATGGCGCAGGCCGGTTCCCGCAAGTGGCGGGCATGACTTACGCTTTTGACGCCTCCAAACCCTCAGGTGAGCGGATCAGTGACGTCATGGTCGGCGGCGCACCCATCGACATGGCTAAGGTCTACGGCGTGGTGTCCAACAACTACGTGCGCAACGGCGGCGATGGTTATGCGATGTTCAAGGACGCGGCCAATGCATACGACTTTGGCCCCGACCTCGCGGATGTGACGGCTGAATACCTCGCCGAACAGGGCCCGTTCACGCCCTATACGGACGGGCGCATCACAGCCAAATGATCCATGCTCAGGCGCGGCACGTCCGCGCCTGATGCCCGTCCCTTCCTTTCGCCAGAAATACCTCGGGGGAGGCCGAAGGCCGGGGGCAGAGCCCCATGGATCAATACCTGTGCCACGTAAGGCGGAGGTGTCCTCCGCCCTCCTAGCTCAAAATCTCATCCACCCAGGCCGGAACGGTTTGCGAGGCTTTGCCGGGTCGCGTGTCCTCGAACAAGGCTACTGTCTCACCAGGATCAAGGTTCATCTCGACCGTCTTGGCACCGACATGCGTTGCCATCTGCACAAAACCCGCCGCCGGATAGACATTGCCCGACGTGCCGATGGCGACAAAGATATCGGCCTCCGCAAGCGCACGCTCGATCCGCTCCATGTGATAGGGGATCTCGCCAAACCACACGATGTCGGGGCGAGCCTGCGCGGCACTGCAGGCCGGACAGGCCGCGCCTACAGACATCTCAAGCGGCGCAGGCCAGCGATGATCACACGTCGCGCACAATGCCGAATTTAACGCCCCGTGCATATGGATCACGTCCGAACTGCCGGCCTTTTCGTGCAGATCATCCACATTCTGCGTCACCAGCGTGACCTCGCCTCTATGCTCGGCTTGCAAGCGCGCCAAGGCCACATGGCCGGCGTTCGGCGTCGCGGTCGCGGCCTGCGCGCGCCGCGCGTTATAGAAATCAACGACCAGCTGCGGATTGCGCGCAAAACCTTCTGGGGTGGCGACGTCTTCGATGCGGTGCTGCGCCCACAGCCCGCCTTCATCGCGAAAGGTGCCAAGCCCGCTTTCCGCCGAGATACCAGCGCCGGTGAGGATCACAATAGAAGGATGTGCCATAGTCTTGCTTTGCCATATTCTTGCTTTGATCGTTTGCTAAAGCGTCATGTGACCCCGAGATCAACCCATAGGCAAGGCCGCATGCACCAAATCGAAACGTCAATTCTGCGGCTGCGCGGGCCTTGGGGTGTTCCGATCGACGTGCAACCCTCGATCCTGTTCCTCCTGTTCCTGATCATTGGGGTCCATGCGAGCGGTGGGGCCGAGGCGATGATGGACGGGGTGATTATTGCGGCGATCCTGATCGGATCGATCCTGCTGCACGAACTGGGTCATGCCTGGGGCGCGCTGGTCCAGGGCGTTCGCGTCTCCCGGATTACATTGCATGGCGCAGGCGGGACATGTCTGCATGCAGCGGCCCCGATGCGCCTGTCCGAATTTATCACCGTGATGGGGCCTTTGGTGAACCTTGCGCTATGGGCGATCCTGTCGCTGCTGGCCGAGGCGATCTGGGCGACCCAAGCCACGCCCGGCGCGGGCGATCAATTCCAGCTTGCCGCGTGGTTGTGGTTTGCGGCTGAGCTGAACCTCATGCTGTTCATTCTCAACATGATGCCGGTGCAGCCTTTGGATGGGGGCAAGCTGGCCTTCTTTGCCCTGTCTCGCGCCCTTCCTGACGGGCGTGCCTTGCAGGTCGCCGGTGCGCTTGGCCTCGTCTTTAGCCTGATCTGGGTGCCTGTCATGCTGGTGCTCTTTGTCACCTTCGGCTTTGTGTTCCTGTTTTTGCCAAGCCTGCGGCTGCACTGGTCCATGTTGCGCGAAGGGCGCAGTCGCACCCGGACGCAGCCCTAACTGTCGAGCAGGCGCAGATCACCCGCCAGCCACGGCAACTGGCTGAGCGCGGGTTCAATCATATGCGTCTGCATCAATCGCCGCATGGTCTGGGCCACGTCGGTGGGCACATTGCCAGCCCAATCGGCACTGGCATAGAGCGAAATCGTACGCGAAAACGGTTTGAAGGGCAGGGGGAACGCCTCAACCTCATCATGGAAGCGACCCGCACGCATGAAGCCAAGCGGGGTTGTGACGCTCCACCCGATCCGACGGGCCACCATGGCCATCAGGGCCAGATGACTGCCGATCTCGAACCGGTCCACCAAGTCGAGCTTTTGGCGCGCCAGATGCGCCTCGATCTGGCGCGAGATCAACTGGTCCCGCTCATAGCGCAACAAGGGCAGATCGTGCAGCCGCGCCATCGGGTTTTCCGGGTCAAACATCCCCTTGGGGGCCACAAGAATAAACGGATCGCGCGCGAGCGGGTATTCCAGAACCCCGTCGCGCATCGCCCCATCGCTGGCCGAGATCGCAATGTGCAGCCGTTTGTCCGCGATGGATTGCAGGATTTCATGGCTGGGTGCCGTGGCCAGCGTGAATTTGCAGCGGGTCAGGCTGTCTGCCAGGATCGTGACCAGACGGGGCGTCAGGTCATTCTCGAAATCATCAATCACACCGATGGACAAAGCCGACAGATGCGCCAGATCCATGACCGTCAATTCCGATTGGGCCAGCCGCAACTGCGACAACGCCGCCTCGGCGCGCGAAAGAAAGCTGTGGCCCGCGGGCGTCAGCCGCATGGGGCGTTTGCCATGATCGATCAGGTCGGTGGCGAGCGCGGTCTCAAGATTGCGCAACTGCTGGCTGACGGCGGGCTGGCTCAACCCCGTCACATTGGCCGCCTGCGCGACGGACCCGGTGGCCGCCAGCGCCTCGAAGACTTCGAGACCACGGAGGGTGACGCCTTTGCTCAGCATGCGGGGTCCTTGAGGTTAGATTTGGGTTTGGCAAATTCATATCCCGGCGCGTTCAGGAAATAAAGCGGGCATGCGCATGCAAGATTCAGGTTTTGCGATGGTAGCCTGCACTCTTGCCTTGTCCGTGTACGCTCTGGCACATTGCACTGATGAAGATCGCAACCGCCTCTTACCCTTTGGATGTACTGCCCGATTGGGCGGCATATGAGGATAAATTGACCCGTTGGGTGGCCGAGGCTGAGGCCTATGGCGCCAAACTGCTGGTCTTTCCCGAATACGGGGCGATGGAATTGGCAACCCTTGCGGGCCTTGATGTCGCCGCTGATCTAGAGGCGTCCCTGCATGCGGTGGCTGACCGGCTTGCCGATGCGGATGCGCTGCACGCTCATTTGGCCGAGCAATTCGGTGTTCACATTCTGGCGGGGTCGGGCCCTGCCACCACCGCCCTGCCAAAGGGCGTGACCCGCCCCGTCAATCGCGCGCGCCTTTTCGCGCCCGGTGGCGCTGTGGGCGTGCAGGACAAGCAAATCATGACCCGCTTCGAGGCCGAAACATGGGATGTCGTGCCGGGCGGCCCTTTGCAACTCTTTGAGACGACCTTGGGCAAGATCGGCATACTGATCTGTTATGACAGTGAATTTCCGCTTTTGGGGCGGGCGCTGATGGACGCGGATCTGATCCTCGTGCCGTCCGTGACCGAAGCGCTCACAGGCTATTCCCGCGTGCGTATCGGCGCGCAAGCGCGCGCTCTGGAAAACCAATGCGTGACGGTGATGGCATCGGTCGTTGGCGCGGCACCGTGGTCCGAGGCGGTCGATATTTCCGTCGGTGCCGGGGGGATATTCGGCCCGCCGGATGTGGGGTTTCCCGACACCGGGGTCATTGCGCTGGGTCAGATGAACGAACCGGGCTGGGTCTACGGGGACGTTGAACTGGACGCGATTGCCCATGTGCGCGCCGACGGGGGCGTGTTGAACCGGCGGGACTGGCAAGCCCAAATGGGGCGGGATGATCGGGCTGTCGTGACGTCTTTGACCTGATTAGCCCTTGAATTATTGGGACAACAGGCGCATTTAGTGGCGCGTCCGCATCCGCGCGGGCCTGTGTAATCAAGGAGAGACCATGGCCAAGGAAGATACGCTCGAATTTCCCGGTGTCGTAAAGGAACTCCTGCCCAATGCGACGTTTCGGGTCGAGCTTGAAAATGGCCATGAGATCATCGCACATACGGCAGGAAAAATGCGCAAGAACCGGATCCGCGTTCTGGCAGGTGACAAGGTGCAGGTCGAGATGACCCCCTATGACCTGACCAAGGGCCGCATCAACTACCGCTTCAAGTAGCCACGTTTCGTGGCTTTTGTCCTAGGGTCAGGAAGCCCGCGCCGGCTTGAATTGCTGGCGCAATTGGGCGTTGTGCCGGATGCGGTGCGCCCGCCCGACATCGACGAGACGCCGGCCCGGGCCGAGTTGCCACGCCCCTATTGCGCCCGCATGGCCCGCGAAAAGGTCGCCGCCGTTGTCGCGGATGCCGATGATGTCGTGTTATGTGCAGACACCACCGTCGCATTGGGCCGCCGCATCCTTGGCAAACCCACAGATGAGAACGAGGCCGCAGCCTTTCTGCGCCTGATGTCTGGCCGTCGTCACCGTGTTATCACTGCCGTTGCCGTGCGCCAAGGCGCGCGTATGTGGGAGGTGGATGTCGTCAGCACGGTGCGCATGAAAAACCTCTCGCAGCCCGAAATTGCGGGCTATCTGGCCACAGGGGACTGGCAAGGCAAGGCCGGGGGCTACGGCATCCAAGGCCCTGCCGGTGCGTTGATCCCTTGGATCAGCGGATCATTCACGGGCATCGTCGGATTGCCCTTGGCCGAAACCGCAGGCCTCTTGCGGGCCGCAGGTATGAAGGTGTGGGCATGAAAGGACGTCAGATATTGCTGGACCATATCGCCGGTCGCGAAGCGGCGGCCCTGATGGTGGACGGGGTCCTCAGTGATTTGCTGATCGAAGGCGATCCGCCAAGCCCCGGCACGATCTACCGCGCGGTCACAGATCGCCCGGTCAAAGGGCAGGGTGGCATATTTCTGAAAACCCCGGATGGGTCGGCCTATCTACGCGGGGTCAAGGGCATCGGGCAGGGCGAAGTGTTGCAGGTGCAGGTCACAGGCTACGCCGAGCCCGGCAAGGCCATCCCGGTGACCCACAAGTTGCTGTTCAAAAGCCGCCATGCGATTGTGACTCCGGATGCGCCCGGCCTGAACCTATCGCGCCGTATCCGGGACGATGATCTGCGTGATGCGCTGATGGAACTGGCGCATGAGGGGATGGAGGGCTGCGAGATGGGCCTCATCCTGCGCTCCGCCGCCGCGACAGCCGATCCGGGTGACGTCGCCGAAGACATCGCCGCCATGCGTGAACTCGCCGAACAGGTCGTTGGTGACGAAGGCAGCGACCCCGAAGTGCTGACCTTGGGCGATGCGCCGCACGTTCTGGCGTGGCGAGATTGGGTCGACACGGCTGATATCGTGACGGATAAGGGCTGCTTTGAAAGCCATGGCGTTCTTGATGCCATCGACGCGGCGCAAGGTGCCCGCGTGCCTCTGGGCGGCGATATGAATATGTTTGTCGAACCCACCCGTGCTTTGGTGGCCGTAGATGTGAACACCGGCGCAGATGGATCCTTTGCCGCCGGGCTGCGCGCCAATATCGCCTGCGCGCGTGCCTTGCCCGCCGCCTTGCGTGTGCGGGGTCTGGGTGGGCAGATCATCCTCGATCTCGCCCCCATGCCCAAGAAGGAACGGCGCAGTTTCGAAGCCGCCCTGCGCGCCGCGTTCCGCGCAGATGACGTGGACACCGTGCTGGCGGGCTGGACGCCTTTGGGGCACTACGAATTGCAACGCAAACGTGCCCGCTTGCCACTGTCGGAGGTGCTGTCATGACATGTCCCATTTGCCAGAACGGGACGGTCAAGCTCTACCGCCCGTTCTGTTCGCGCCGTTGCGCGGACGTTGATCTGGCACGCTGGATGAGCGGCGGTTATGCGGTCCCGTCCGAACGCGAAGAGGACCAGAGTTTGCCGGATGATGAGGTGCCAACGACGCACTGATCGCAGGATTTCGCGCTTGTCGGTTTTTTGTTTGTTTTCCTATGGACAGCGTAGTGTCTTCGTCCTATCACGCGTCCACCCCCAGAAGGCTTTGACCTTCATTTGTGCCCGGGTAGCTCAGGGGTAGAGCAGTGGATTGAAAATCCTCGTGTCGGTGGTTCGATTCCGCCCCCGGGCACCATTTATCTGAAAATATTCAGTTAAATCAGATACTTATAAGTATGAAATGTCCCACTTCACATCGTGACGTTCCAAAGTGGGACAATCGGGTGGTTTTGACTGGCCGATCCTTCGTCAGGCTGTCGTTGGGCCTGATGCTCTTGGTTTACAAAAATTCGACTTGAACTGGTCGTTTGGTGTCGTAGGACAGCACAGCCTCGGATTCATGTTCGAACCGTGCAAGCACCCTGTTGGCAGAAGTTTTTGTGGAGAGAACAATAGGGGTCTCCTTGTTGAGGCGCTTGGCAAAGAAGACCGCCATGTCCCGATCTTCGGTCCAAGACATGCCATGGGATAATGATGGGCAGAGCGCACCACCACGATAAAGTGTCTTGCTGATCGCTTTGGTTGGGGCGCTTTCCTCCATGTTCAGCCCCCTTTGGCTGGAAGCTTCAAACAGTTCGCTGCATGTTTTGAAGTCAAAGTTGGCGGTCATGATGCTCTGACCCTTTCCTGTCTTCCAAGCACTGCTTACAAAACGACCCAGTGTATCTGGGTTTGATTTGTAATGTATGGCAGCAAGCACAAACTGAAGCTGCGCCCATTGACCTGACCGCCAGATAAAGGCGTTCAGCCCCTCGTCACCTTCCACGGCTTGGTCAGCCTCAAGTAAATCATAGAGGTCAATGAACTTTTCCGGTTCAAACAAGACGCTAACAGCAGCCCCTGTTTCAAAAGAGCAAAACCCGTAGCCCGCTTTGGCCACGGCTGTTTCGATGATCATCCGCATTTCCATCATAGCAAAATGGTCTTTGCGATCTGAGGCATCACGTAGCTTTTCATGAAGTTTGCAGTCAAGCAAAGGCACGAAGTTCTCCCTCGGCACAAGAGTCAATTGGTCTGACGTGTCATACATATTGTTGAGTATTTGAAAAATCTCGGCTGGGACTTCTGGGGTTTCCTGTTGTTTGCCGAAAGTGGATGCATGTGCGTTCATAATTATCGTTCCTTCCATCTGGATTAGGTTTTGCTCTCATTGCGGGAGCACACCCTTGTTCTAGGGGGACGGTCGAAATGACGCTTCGGGGGAAAAACCAGCCAGTTGCGCTGGTATTATTTCGGTCAGCCGACATCGACGCCGAAGTTTGAATGGATGTCATCAAGAAAGGTGGTCATTGAGGTTACGTTTCCTCGCCTGCTTGTCTGACAGTTCGGCTAAATACGAGGGGAGGATGCAGTATGAGCAGCACACGAAAAACCATTAGAAACATCGACGACGACTTGTATCGCCAAGCGAGGGTGATGGCGGTCGAGAATGATATGCCAACAGGGGAATTGATCAGTCACTGTCTTGCCTTCTTCATCAACGAGGGCGAATTTTTGGACGTTGATCAGGCTGACTTGTCCTATGGGGTTTAGGCGGAGTCATGTGGACGATATTCATGCTGCCTGCAAACCGTTCTAGGAGTTGGAGGGCGTCAGGTGGTTTCGAATGCGGATCGGCGATGCCAAGCTTGGCTTTGACACGTTGATATAGGTAAACTGCCATTGCACGTCTTGCAGCAGGGGGATGGGGCAACGTAGCCTCTGTGAAAGCTGCGGCTAACAGCGGATTCAAAAGCGCGACGTAGCGGCGTGTGGCAAGATTTCTGACTTGATAGTCATATGCCATTGGAACGTTTATCAAACGAAGGCAACGTTCGCGTCTGATGCCATTGCGGTGACAGAGCCTTTCAAAGATGGCCTGTCGTTCAGGTATTGAAGTCAGGCGCTCATCATGTTGGTGAAGCTGCAAGTTGGTAAACTATTCAATTGAATGCACTGTGGGTTGTCGTTGGAGCCGATGACTATCAACTGCCCATCAGGACATCATTGCCCGCATACGATGCGGCTGGTGCGGCCATCTACTTGGTAAACGAATGTAACCAAAGTGCTGTCACCAAAATCACGGCGGGTCTCATCTACAACCACAACCGATTCCGCACGATCCAGTTCCAACAACTTATCACGCAGTTCGCCGTAACCGACCTGTCCCCGTGACGATTCGAGCATGGATGCGATGCAAGACCGCACTTGCTTTCGATCACTCGGAAATGCGGTGGCGTATCCGACATATCCGCCGACTGCGATGGCACACATGGTAATCAAGGCGGTCAGAGGCGACGTTGTGGTTTGTGGGGGCAATACAGTATTCCTTATTGTTGTGTGGTCGGTGCTTCAGGTGCGTTGTGGCCACAGACACAGTGTCCTGCGGCGTGGTGCAGGCCGTAGAGGTCGTTTGGGGACACTTGACCGCCAGTGGCATCCCACAAGGCACGTGCAACCCGCTTTGAAGGTGCCACGGTCCCATCCTTTACCCTTAGGATCGTGCTGGCGCTGGTTCCGCACTGCTTTGCGAGGTCGTTGAGGGTCAGTTGGTTGGTGGCAAGATATTGCGTCAATGTCATGTGTCCCGTATTCCATTATACGGAACGATTCGCAATTGAAATTGTGAAATATGATCGTTCCGCTTCCCTCACGTTCCACATTGTGGAATACAAAAAGGATGAAAAATGCATCTGCCAAATCATTTGGTGAAATCCTGCAAGACGCCCGTGAATCCAAGGACCTTTCCCTCGGTGAAGGTGCAAAGCTGCTTGGGGTTCCGAAGACCAGCCTTTGGCGTTGGGAAAATAACGAAACTAAGGTTGATGCCCAACGGCTGGTGGACATCGCTGCGGCCTACGGCCTTTCGATCTCCGCGATGTTTGAGGGCCGCATCGTGGTAGCGCCGACCCAAACAGACTTTGACCGCCTTGGCATCGTCGTTGAACACATCGAACGGATGATCCAGCACATCGGGCATCGGCCCAAGCCTGAAGCCGTGCGCACGGCGGTGGTGGAGGTCCTACGGCTTGAGACGACGCGGGTGCTGGAAACCACGGGCAGTGCGTTCGATCCCTCACGCTACGATGCCATGGTTGGTGGCATCTTGGGTCATTCTTCATGAACGCTGTTGAGATCGAACAGGCCATCACCGATCTGGCCGAGCAACCTTTTGACGCGGCTGAGTTCCCGTTCAGCTTTCTTGAAGCCTTCGGGAACAAGGCCACCACCATCAAGAAACTCCGCACTGATGCGTCCAACAAATCCGACATCGGCGGGGTTCTTCAGGTCAACCACATCCACCTCAAGACCTGCGATGTGGGTCAGGTGCCAGACACCTTGACCGCCCTGCGCGAAAGCAAAGCCACCGACACCAAGCGCAACAAGGTCCGTTTCCTGCTGGCCACCGACGGTGCCACCTTTGAGGCTGAAGACCTGTCCACGGGTGAAACCGTCTCCTGCACCCATGAGGACTTCCCGAACCACTTCGTCTTCTTCTGGCCACTGGCGGGCCTTAGCAAGACCAAGCAGCTATCTGAGTCCGAGTTCGATGTGCGGGCCACCCTGCGTCTGAACAAGCTCTACACCACCCTGCGCACCGACAACCCTGATTGGGGGACACCCGAACGCAGCGCCGACATGAACCACTTCATGGCGCGTCTGATCTTTCTCTTCTTCGCCGAGGACACAGACATCCTGAACGGTGAAGACCTGTTCACGGCCACCATCGAACAGATGTCCAACCCCGATGGGTCCAACACCCATGAGGTGATCAGCGAACTCTTTCGTGCCATGGATACGCCCATCAAGGACCGTGCAGCGGCCAAGCTGCCCCGTTGGGCGGATGTGTTTCCTTACGTGAACGGTGGTCTGTTCTCTGGCCGCACTGACGTTCCAAAGTTCAGCCGCATCGCGCAACGCTACCTGACGCACATCGGCAATCTGAACTGGACCAAGATCAACCCCGATATCTTCGGGTCGATGATCCAAGCCGTGGCGGACGAGGATGAACGCAGCGCCTTGGGGATGCACTACACCTCTGTTCCGAACATCCTGAAGGTTTTGAACCCGCTGTTTCTTGATGATCTGCGGGACCATCTGGATCGCGCGGGCGACAACAAAGCCAAGCTGCTGAACCTGCGCAAACGCATGTCCAACATCCGTGTGTTCGACCCCGCCTGTGGATCGGGCAACTTCCTTGTCATCGCCTACAAACAGATGCGCGAAATCGAGTTCGCCATCAACAAACGACGCGGTGAAGAGTTCATTCGTTCCGACATCCGCATCCAGAACTTCCGTGGGATTGAACTGCGGGACTTCTCAGCCGAGATCGCCCGTCTGGCCCTAATCATCGCTGAATATCAGTGCGACGTGACCTATCGGGGTCAGAAGGATGCGCTGGCTGAGTTCCTGCCTTTGGATAGAGAGAATTGGATCACTTGCGGGAACGCGCTTCGGCTTGACTGGTTGACTGTGTGTCCACCAACAGGTGCCAAAGTGAGGTTGCGTTCCGATGACCTCTTCCAGACACCACTGGAACAGGCAGAGATCGACTTTGAGAATGAAGGTGGAGAAACCTACATATGCGGGAATCCGCCTTACAAGGGCAACGCAAGGAAAACTCCCGAACAGAAGGATGACATGAAATTCCTTCTCGACGGTAGAGCAGAAAAGTGGGGGCTGCTCGACTATGTTTGTGGCTGGTTTATCAAGTCATTTGACTACGCCCGTGTCACGCCAACGCGCTTTGCATTCGTTGCAACTAATAGTGTCGCGCAAGGTCAACATGTGTCCAACTTTTGGAAGCCCTTATTCCAGGATGGAATGCGCATTTTCTATGCCATCAGGTCATTCAAGTGGTCGAACCTAGCAGCCAACGATGCGGGCGTTACTGTCGTAGTCATCGGCGGCGCTCTGGACAAAGGTGAAGCGGTTCTTTTTGATGAAGGCACACAGCTTTCGACACCCAACATTAACGGATATCTCCTAGCACAGCCTGATCATTGGGTATCAACTGTCAGCAAGCCCTTATCATCGGTTCAAGCAATGGTGAAAGGCAACTACTACGGCATATCGGAACATCTGTTACTGGACCCTGTGACCAAAGATTGGTTGCTTGAAAAGTGGTGACCTGCTCCCCTGAAAAGTCCGGCATTTAGAGTTAGCCTGTTCTCCAACTGAGGAGACAGACGATGAAGAGAA
>NZ_CANLVZ010000008.1 GCF_947494755.1 uncultured Tateyamaria sp. | reverse complement strand
ACTCCAGCCTCGCTGGCCTGACGCCATACGAATATGCTAACCGGTCAGAAGAGGACCAAAACCTGAACAGAGCTAACCTATAAACACGGACTCTCAGGGGAGCAGGTCAGTTTCTTGAAGAGATCCTTGCGCAACGTCATCAGCGCCCCCGGATCGATCTTGGCTTGGATCACAGTTGTTTCGTTGGAGGCGATCGCCTGCTCCAAGGCCGCGCCCATGCTGCCTGGGCCATCCACCCAGATGCCCTTGCCGCCACAAAGCTCGGCAAATTTGTCGAAACGGGGGGATTGGATCTCGGCACCCAAAAGCCGCCCGCCGTAGAATTCCTGTTGATAGGCTTTTTCGGCACCCCAGGCTTCGTTATCCAGCACGATGATGATGATCGGCAGCTTGTGCGAGACCGCGGTTTGGATCTCGATCATTGTGTAGCCAACCGCCCCGTCGCCCATGATCGCTACCACAGGACGCTCGGGCGCGGCGGCCTTGGCCCCGATGGCGGCGGCCAGACCGAAGCCGACAAGCCCGAAATCGAGCGGCGTGATCAATGACATTGGGGCATAATGCGCAAGACGGTCAGCGGCTTGCAGGCAGGTGTTGCCCGTGTCCAGCGTGACGATGGCATCCTCTGGCAGGACATCGCGGATTTCAGCCAATGCGCGGCGGGGATGCATCGGTAGGGTATCAATCGCGGCCTCGGTGGCGCGTTCGGCCCAGAGGCTTTCCATGTCTACCCTGAAACCGTCCCGCCATGCAGCGCAGTCGGGCTTGCGGGCCGCTTTGATCAGCGCCTCTGCAGTCAGGCGGGCATCGCCCTGCGCGGCGATCTCTGCCGGAAAGTAACGGCCAACAGCGGCCGCTTCGATATCAACATGGGCAATCCGGGTCTGCGCGCCCACATAGTCATTGCTGTGGAAAGTAGAGTTGAACCCAAGGCGCGCGCCAAGAACGATCATCACATCCGCTTCCCTCGTCAGACGTGAGGCGACGCGGTTGCCGCGCGGTCCCGCCTGCCCGGCAAACCACGGGTGCTTGTGGCGCATGACATCGGCATGGCCGGTAGACGCAACAACCGGCACCTCCAGTTCTTCGGCCAAGGCCATGAGGGCTGCACGCCCCGCACCCCATTTGAACCCGCCGCCCGCGAAGATCACTGGACGTTGGGCATCTGACAACATGGCCGCCATGGCCGCTACGTCTTGCGATGCGGCGGGGCCGGGTCGGGCCAGCACGACGGGCTTGGGATCAAACCCGGGGACCTCCTCTGCAAAAAGATCACGCGGGACATGCAGCACGACAGGGCCACGCCGTCCTGTATTGGCCAGTCGAATGGCGTCTTCGAGCATGGGCGCAAGTCGTGTGGCGTCGGTCACCATCACGGAGCGTTTGGAAATGGGCGCGAAGAGCGCCACCTGATCAATCTCTTGAAAGGTGTCCGTGGCCTGATCTGCGCGGGTGATGGCTCCGGCAATTACTACCAGCGGGGAATAGGCAAGCTGCGCTTCGGCCACGGCGGAGACAATATTGACGACGCCGGGACCCGCCTGTGCGCCTAGAACCACGCCCGGATTGCCGGTCATACGTGCCCAGGCATCGGCCATATGACCGGCGGCCCGTTCGTCGCGGGCACCGACATAGGCGATCTTGCCGCCCTGATACATCGCGTCATAAAGTTCCAACATGGAGCCGCCGAGCAGGCCGAACACCGTGTCGATCCCATTGGCGTGGAGCACGCGGTAGACGGCCTCGCCGCCGGTGATGTGATCGTTCATGTGGTCTTCCTTTCTTGTATGCCGTGCGGCCACCCCGTTCCTTTGCCATAGCTGTCGGGGCGTTGGACAAGGCCTATGCCACACCCCTCTCCGATAAATCGGCCATCGGCAGATTTGCCAGCCCATTGTGCTGTGCCTTGCGCCCTTGGCAGAACGGTGAGGGTTGCCCCTTTGGTGTTCGACGAACGGAGCATCTAACCCTCCATCCGGGGGCGCAGATTGTCAGGATCGACAACCGCATCCGCATGCACCGTTACCGGATATGAGGTGTTGAGAAACTGCACGCTAAGGCCATCCCACGGTGTGCCCTTGTTGACAAAGAGCCACCCAAGCGATTTGCCCACCGTGTAGCCATATCCACCCGAGGTGGTCAGGCCGACGGGGACGCCATTGCGCAACACGGGCTCCCCGCCGTGGATGTCGAACCCCTCGGCATGGATTTCGGCATAGAGCAGTTCCCAGGTTGGATCGCGGGCCAAAAGGGGGGCTTTGCCGATGAAATCGCGGCCATCGGCAAAAACAAAGCGGTCCAGCCCCACGTCAAAGGGGCTGACATCTGTCGTCATCTCGGCGCTGGCGCGATAGGCTTTTTCCATCCGCATCCCGTTGAAGGCATAGGAACCTATGTCCGTCAATCCATGGTCGTCGCCCGCCTCAAAGAGCGCATCGTAGATCTCGCCGATACGGTCCAATGGGGCATGTAGTTCCCAGCCCAACTCGCCCACAAAGGACACCCTCAGAGCGTAACACGGAATGCCTTTGACCGTGATCTCTTGCCCGGACAGCCAAGGGAACGCGGCATTGCTGAGGTCCGCGTTGGTCAGTTTTGACAGGATGCGCCGGGACGCAGGCCCCGACATCGCCAGCATCCCCCAATCGCCGCTGCGGTTGATCATCTGCACATCCTCGCCCGGCAGGACATGCGACTTAATCCAGTCGTAATCCGGGGTTGCGCGTGCGATCGGGGAGCCAGTGAAATAGCGATTCTTGGCAATGCGCCAGACGGTGATCTCGGTCTCAAACCGGCCCTTTTCGGTCAGCAGGTGGTTGAGGCTGATCCGACCATCCTGGCGCGGAATGCGGTTGGCGGACAGCCGGTCGAGCAGCGCGCCCGCGTCCCGCCCCGTAAGCTCGAACTGCGCGAAGGCGCATAGGTCGATCACCCCTGCCATGTTGCGCGTGGCCTTGGCTTCGGCCATGGCGTTTTTGTGCCATGGTTGGTGGCCCCAGCCGATCGTTTCGACCTCGCCCACGCGGCCGAAAAAGCGTGGACGTTCCCAACCTGCGATCTCGCCAAACACCGCGCCTTTCGCAGCCAGCCGGTCATAGAGCGGATGACGGTTCAAGGGTCGCAGGCTTTGCATCTGTTTGCCGGGGCAGGGCGTGTCGTGGCGGATCAGATAATCTTCCTTGGTGCGTTCAACGATGAACTGATCCGTTGCAAATTCCCCAAAGCGGCGCGGATCCATCGAGCGGGTGTTGACCAGTGTTTCCCCATGCACCATCCAGTCGGCCAAGACCTTGCCCGCGCCGCCGCCCCAGGCCAGGCCGATGGACGACCCGCAGGACAACCAGACATTCGGCGCGCCGGAGGGGCCAACCAGCATGCCGCCATCAGGTGTATGCGTAATCGCCCCGCGCACCACCCGTTTGATCCCCAGCTGTGCCAGAATGGGCATCTTGTTCAGCGCGATGGTCAGAACGCCACTGATCCCGTCATAGTCAGCCTGAAAGAGCTCATTTTCGGCGGCCCAGGGCGCACCTTGGGGCATTTCCCAGACCGTGTGACAGATGCGGTCTTCGAAAATGCCGATCAGGCCAGATTGTTGTTCCTGTCTGATATATCCGGCAAAGGAATTGTCGCGCATCACCGGCAACTCTGCGCGGCCCTGAAATTCGGGCACCGTGTCGGTCACAAGGTAGTGGTGCAGGCAGGAAACGGACGGGATTTTCAACCCGAACCAGTCGCCGACCTGATTGGCGTACGATCCCGCCGCGATCACCACATGTTCGGCCATTACATCGCCTTTGTCGGTCCTAAGTCGCCACATTTCGCCCTTGCGGCTCGCCCCCGTGACTTGCGTGTGCCGCTCTACCTCGGCACCACGCGCGCGACTTGCTGCCGCCAGCGCCATGGTGACCGAAGACGGATCAATATGGCCATCCGCAAAGGTCCGGACTGCGGCTTTGACGTCGTCGACGTTGTAGAACGGATTGCCTTTGGCGACCTCTTCGGGACCGACAAGTTCCATCGGCAGATCCAGCTGCCGCCCGACGCCCATGATGGATTTCATCCAGTCGACCTCGTCGTCGGTGGTGGCTATCCGATACCCGCCAACCTCGTGCCAACCGATGGATTGGTCGGTTTCCTGCTCGACCCGCTTGTAGGTTTCAATCGAGGTTTTGTTGATCCAGCCCATCACACGCGAGCTGACCGCATGGGCGATTTGCCCGGCCGCGTGCCAGGTGGAACCGCTGGTCAGTTCAGCTTTTTCAAACAGGATCGTATCGGTCCAGCCTGCTTCGGCCAGTTGGTACTGCGCGGCGACCCCCATGATGCCGCCCCCGATGATCGCGACGCGGGTAGTACGAGTGGTGTCAGACATCGAAAGCCTCTTTGGCGGGTTTGAGAGAGACGCTGGCCGGGAACCGTTCACAGGCGATTTCGACCTCGAAACCGGGCATCACGCCTTGGAATACGGGGAGCCTGATCATCGCCAGCGCAACTGAGCGCTTGAAGCGGTAGCTCCACGCGGCAGAGGTTATTTGGCCCACGACCTTGCCGTCGAAGTAGATCGGTTCGTCATGGATGGGGATCGCGTCCGGTGTATCGAAAAGCAGCGAAACGATCCGGCGCTTTGGCGTGTGACCCGTGAGGGCGTCTTCGCCCACAAACCCCGTGCCAAAGGCGCAGAATGCGTCCAGCCCAGCCTCGTGTGGTGTGGTGCCGGGGGTGAGTTCATGACCAAAGGCGCGGAACCCACTTTCGATGCGCAACGAACCACTGGCGTAAAGACCCGCGTGGCTGGCCCCTGCGGCGACCAGCGCCTCATATGCAGCCATGGCCATATCGGCTGGAATGTAGAGTTCATACCCCCCTTCGCCGGTAAAGCTGAGCCGTCCGGCCCAACCGCGAGCCAGCCCGATTTCAACCGACGCAAAGTGGAAACGCTTGAGGTCCGGCACTTGCGTATGCGTGGTCGCTTGCAACACCGCGCGCGCCTGCGCACCAGCCAGACCGATGATGGCGTAACCGCTGGTGACGTCGGTGAATTCTACGCGGAAATCGCCCTTTGTCTCCCGCATCCGTTTGAGGTCGCGCACCACCTCGCCTGCGCCGACGATCATCAGATAGCGTTCCGGCCCATGCCGCTGCACGGTCAGGTCGCTTTCAATGCCGCCCTTTGCGTTCAGGATTTGGGTATAGGCCATGCGCCCCTCGGCCATGTCCATCTGTGCGGTACAAAGGCGGTTGAGGAAGGCGCAGGCATCCGGGCCTTGGACCATGATTTTGCCGAAGGCGGATTGATCCAGAATTGCCGCGCCATTGCGGCAGGCGTCCACCTCTTGCGCCACCTGATCGCGCCACGCAGGGATGCCGAAAGAGAGCGGCAAATGCGCGGCCTCGCCGCCGAAATGCACCCCGCGTTCCCAGCCGCCGCGCGCCTCGAACTTTGCACCAGCAGCGACCAAACCGGCGTGGATCGGGGATCGGCGCTGCCCGCGCGCCGTGTCCATGGCCCGACCCGGATAGGGGTTGTCGTAGTGGCGGCCCAGCACCTCGGGGATACGCGCCTCTAGTGCGCCGAGCACATTCATCTCGGGGCTGAAGCGGCGGATGTCGGCCTCGTTCAGTTCCATTGTCGGCTCTCCGGCGATGATCCACTCCGCCATCGCCTTGCCCGCGCCGCCGGCCAGCGCGATGCCGGTTGAATTCATGCCGCCCATTAGAAACAGCCCCCGTACCTCTGGGCTTTCGCCCAGCATGAATTGGCTGTCGAGCGTGAAGCTTTCCGGCCCGTTCAGCAGCATGCGCACCTCGGCCTTTTGTAACGCGGGAATGCGGCGCAAGGCGTTTTCCATTATCGGCGTGAAGTGGTCCCAATCCTCGTCCAGCAGGTCGAAAGAAAAGTCGGCGGGTAGGTCTTTGGTTGAGATGCCTTTGGCGTGGGGTTCAAACGAACCGACCAGCAACCCCTCCACATCGTCGCGGGCATAAAGATAGGCATCTTGATCGTTCAGAGTCGGCAGATGCACGCCTTTGCCAAGCGCCTGCACCTCGGGCAGCGGCTTGGTGAGGATGTAGAAGTGTTCGCAGGCATAAAGCGGCATATGCGCGCCCGCCATTTCGGCCACTTCGCGGGACCATAGGCCGGACGCGATCACCACCTCTTCCGCTTCGATCAGGTGATCACGGATCTCGACGCCTGAAATGCGGCCGGCCTTCTTTTGAAGACCCGTCACGGCGGCGTCTTCAAAGATCTGTACGTCCCGCGCCCGTGCGCCTTTGGACAGCGCCAGCGCCACGTCAGACGGGTTCACGCGCCCGTCAGCAGGTGACCAGACCGCGCCTATCACGTCATCCACCGCTATCAGTGGCCAAAGAGATTTGGCTCGGGCGGCATCCACGACGTCCGCCTCCAACCCAAAAGCACGGCCCAGAGAGACTTGCCGTTTGATGTTGGTCAGCCTGTCGGCATTGGTGGCCAGCGTCAGCGATCCGGTTTGGGTCCAGCCGGTATCCTGCCCCGTTTCGGTTTCCAGCTCGCCATACAGGTCGATGGAGTAGTTGATCAGCTTGGTCAGCGTCGCGGAAGGGCGCAGCCGCCGCACCAGGCCCGCGGCGTGCCACGTGGTGCCGGATGTCAGCTTGGAGCGTTCGAGCAGCACAATGTCTTTGCGACCTTCGCGCGCCAGATGATAGGCGATCGAACAGCCGATGACGCCGCCACCGATGATAACGGTGCGGGCATGGGAGGGCAGGTTCATGGCAGCACCCCGTTCCTTGCCATGTCGGCGAGAGTGGCACGGAAAACGTCCAATGCCTCATCCACCAGCGCGGGCGTATGGGCGGCCGAGGTGAGGCCCGAGGTATAGGCCATCATATCCACGCCGCGCGCGAGCATGCCGTCGCGATAGGCTTTGACGCAGGGTTTGGGCAGGCCTCGGATCTCTGCCGGGGTCAGCCCGTCGACGGTGTCACGACCAAAGAACACATGGAAAATAGAGCTGTCGCCATAAGCCACGCCAGGGATGCCCTGATCAGTAAAGGCCGCGTTCATGCCGTCAAGCATTCGGGTTGCCATCGCGTTTGCATGTTCCTGCGGCTCACCCGTGGCGAGCAAAGGCATCGCCGCGCAGGCGGCTGCGGCAACGAGAGGTGAGGCGTTGAAGGTGCCCTTGTGACTCACCGCCGGAGCGATGCCATCGCGCATCGTGGCGTTGTTCATCATCTCCATGATGTCAGCGCGGCCGCAAACCGCGCCGCCAGGCAATCCGCCGGTGACGACCTTGGCCAGCGCGGTCAGGTCCGGCACGATCCCGTCCCGCGCCTGCCGTCCACCGGCGGACCAGCGAAAGCCGGTGATGATTTCGTCAAAGATCAGGACCACACCCGCAGCGCGCGCCACATCATGGAGCGCGTTGAGCGTATCGGTCGCCATAGGTACACAGCCATAATTCGCGCCGGAGGCTTCGATGATCACCGTGCCGATACGGGTATCTTGCAGCGCGCATTCCATCGCTTGCGGATCGGCGGCGCAGACATGGATGAGGTCGGTGAGCGCCTCTGGGATGCCAAGCGATGACGGCTTTTCGTGGCCGGGTTTCGCCCCCTTCAAAACGTGGTCATGCCAGCCGTGATAATGCCCATCGACCCGTAACACGTGGTCCTTGCCTGAAAAAGCTCGGCCCAAGCGAAGCGCCAACATCGTCGCCTCGCTGCCGGACGCTGTAAAGCGGGTACGCTCGGCTGAGGGATATAGCCGATTGACCCATTCCGCCCATTCGGCTTCGGAGACATGACAATCGGCAGCGAAAATCGCGCGCTCTGCCTGCTTTCGGATCGCGTCGACAATGGCCGGATGCCCGTGCCCCAATATCTGGCTGGCGCTGCCCATCTTGAAATCGATATATCGCCGCCCCTCAACATCCCACTTCTCGGCTCCCTGCGCGCGGTCGATAAACACCGGATGCGGGTCGCGATACCGCAGTTCATGACTGACCCCGCCGGGCAAGGCCGAACGGGCACGTATGCTAAGGTCGATATTCTTCATGCTGGCCGTCCTGACCCGGCCTGTGTCAGCCGGATGTCGAAGCGGGCGCGCAACTCAACGTCAAGCGCATCCGGGATATGTTTCGGAAAATGGCTGCTCAGGATTTCGCGCGTCTTCTGTTTCGCCACCTCGCCAATGGGTTTGGCACCGTCTTCCTCCCATTCGCGCGGCGTGCGGCGGTCCCCGATCTCGGGATAGAAATAGTCCGACTTCATGCGGCTGAAGGTGTGTTGTTCGCCCAGAAAATGGCCCGGCCCCTCGCAGACCGCCTTGATAACCTCTGCCGCGATATTCTCCGGCGTCGTCTCAATGCCTCGGACAGTACGGAGGATGTTGCCCAAAAGGTCGTTGTCGCTGACATAAGCCGCGTGACTGACACCCAGAAGGCTCGACATCATGCCAGCGGCTTGGGTCACGATATTGGACCCGGCATGGGCCGCCATTGACACCGCAAGCGATTTTTCGGCCCCGTATTGCGCGTCAAGGCATTTGGCGTCGGTAATCCCGGCAATGGAGCTGGTAGGCAAATCCCAGTGCCGCCCCATCTGCGCCGCCCCCGCCATCAGAATCGCCTGCTCACCGCCGCCGCCGCTCATCGACCCGGTGCGCAAATCGGCCACCAGGGGCTTTGGCGCAAAGATCGCTTTGACCTCAGCGTCTACCAGTCGGGCAAAGACCAAACCGGAGAGCGTTTCCGCCACGGCCTGCACCAATGATCCTGCGATGGTCGCGGGGCTTGTGGCACCCGCCTGACCCGCGCTGATGAGTTGGACGGGAAAACCCGCGAGAATGGCGCGTTCAAGTACCTCGCAGGCTTCTTCTGCGAACCGCATTGGCGGCACCACATGGCAGACCATGACCGTCAGGAACGGGCGTGCGCGGAACGCCGCTTCGCTGCCGGCGATCGCATAGCAAAGATCGGCAACGGCCTGCACGTTCTCAGGCTCGGTGATCGAGATGGAGACGTGTTTCGACGTGCCCGCCAGACAGGCATAGGCAGTGTTGAGATCCATGGCCGCGTTGTCGTCGATATCCCGCGCCACGACGGATCGGCTGAAATGATGGATATTGTCCATCCGGTCTACGATACGGGCGGCGTCATAGAGATCTTGCAGGGTGCTGTCGCGATAGGCATGCGTTTCAAGGTCAAAAACGCCCGGTGCCGCGCCGCCGGTGGACATGTAAACCCGCGCGCCTTCAATTTTCAGGTCGCGATCCGCATATTGCCCACAGAGCGTGAACCCACGCTTGGCTCCGTCCAAGGCCCAGCCCACAAGCGCGCGCGGAATCAGCAACCGACCTTGATCCGTATATATGCCCCCCGCTTCCGTGACCTTTTTGATCATCGACGGGATGGCCTGACTGAGTCCAAGTGTCTCTAGCAGTGACAAGGCCGTCTCCTCGACCAATGCGACGTCGTCAGGGGACAACGGCTTAAAGCGCCCGGCGATCACACCGGGCCAGACGGCATGGTGTATGTCGTCGTCTGTGGCTTCTTTAAGCCGGTCTTTGCGCCCCCGGCGGCGGTTTTTCTTGACCATGAACTCATGAGATCTTTTTTGCAGTTGAGATCACACTCTCAGGACTCCTGAACGTTTACAAAGACAGCTTTCTCAGCAAATAATGAGTAAAATTCATCAATGAGAATATCGTGAAACCGTCCTTACCCGCCTTGCGCGCCTTCGAAGCAGCCGCGCGGCATGGCCGCTTTCGGGCAGCAGCAGAAGAGCTGCATGTCACGCCCACAGCAATCAGCCACCACATTCGCGGGCTGGAGGATCAATTGGGTGTGCAGCTGTTCCTGCGCAGCGGGCGCGACGTGGTGCTGAGTGAAGACGGCAAAAGGTTGGCCGAGGCGACAGCGCGGGCCTTTGGCATTCTGGATGAGGCCGTCCGCACTGTACAAAGGCAGTCCCGCAAAGTTGTGCGCCTTGTCGCTGGGCCGATATTCACTGCCCGGTGGTTGATGCCACGCATCAGTGACTTTTGGCAAACGCATCCGCAAACCGAGTTGGAAGTGCTGCCGTCGTTCAGACCGGGGGCCGGGGACCGAGAAAACATCGATATCGTGATCCGCTGGGGGCGCATGTCCGAAATCACAACTCATGCGACAAAACTGCTTGAGCTTAGCCCTGTTGCCATTGCCTCCCAAAAGTTCCTCTCTGACCACGGCCCAATCAACAGGCCCGAAGATCTTTTGTCTCTGCCGTTGCTACACCAAAGAAACCATTGGGGGTGGTTGGACTGGTTTGCGGCGATGGATGTGTCGGTGAGTGGTCCCCTGCGGGGTTCGATCTTTGAGGATGCAAATGTACTCCTGCGCGGCGCGTCAGAAGGTCAAGGTGCGGTCATTGGCTGGCTGCCGCTGATTGACCAGGATCTCGCCGAAGGCCGGGTCGTTCGGCTTTTTGACGAGACAATCGCCGCCACCCACAGCTATTTTGTCGAAGTCCGTGGCAGCAGCCCAGCAAGGCGCGAAGTCCAACAACTGGTCGGTTGGCTCACGAGCTAGACGTGTTCGGCACCGAGTAAGGCCTACGTCCAATCCAATCTCGGGAGCGGCAGACGCTCCGGGTCGCGACGGTTTAAACCGAACGCAGCGGATTTGCAGTTTGGTTTTCCTATCTCGTGAAGGGCTTTGAAGACGGTTTCGGCTAGGGCCTATCCCACTGCGATTTTGGTTGAGGAATGGCGATGCCGGGCTCGGCTGCTGACGCTATCGATCCGTCAAGAACGTGAGGCAGCTTGGAAGTCGCTCTTATGCGTCACCATGTGTCTCGGCCAAACTGATACGTCCTCCCAAGCGACTGCGCTGTCGTCTAGCGAATGGCTAACCCCTCCGCGTCGAAAGCATGCACTGCCTCAGGATCGAAGTGCAGGCCGACTGAGTCTCCGGGTTTGTGCGTGGTATTTCCGTTGACCCGCACCGTGATTTGACCGGCATCGCCGCAGGATAAGATCACAAAAGTATCTGCGCCGAGGTATTCGAGCACATCGACAACGCCCTGTATCTGGCCCTGTCCTGCCGCAACAAGCGATATGTGCTCGGGTCGAACGCCGAACGACGTCGCACCGTCCGGCAGCGCGACGGCCTCGCCTGCGCTTGCAGGCATGACGTTCATTCGGGGTGACCCGATGAATTGCGCGACGAACAGGTTGGCGGGACGTTCATAAAGCTCACGTGGTGTCCCGACCTGAGCAATTTTGCCAAACTCCAGCACCACGATCCTGTCGGCCAGTGTCATCGCCTCAACCTGATCATGGGTGACGTAGATCATCGTGGATTTCAGCGTCTGATGCAGCTTCGCAATTTCATAGCGCATCTCCACCCGCAGCGCCGCATCCAGGTTCGAGAGCGGCTCGTCGAACAAGAAGGCCGTGGGGTCGCGCACGATGGATCGGCCGATGGCGACGCGCTGCCGCTGACCGCCTGATAGGTCCTTGGGGCGGCGGTCCATATAGGCGTCGAGCTTCAGCACGCGCGCGGCTTCATCGACTTTGGCCGTGATCTCGGCAGCAGGTAGTCCAGCAGATTTCAGCGGAAAGCCAACGTTATCGCGAACCGACATATGCGGATAAAGCGCGTAGGACTGGAAGACCATGGCCAGCCCACGTTTGCTGGGCGGCTCCGCTGTGGCGTCGCGGTCCCCCACGATGATCTGCCCTCGCGAAGTTTCCTCAAGCCCGGCGATCATCCGCAACAGGGTGGATTTGCCGCAGCCGGATGGGCCCACAAAAATGACAAACTCGCCCTCATTGATATCAAGGTCGACGCCTTTGATGACCTGCGCATCGCCAAACCATTTTTCGACGGCTTTGAGTGTGATCGACGACATCAGCTAGGCCCAACTTCGGTTTCGGCATGCGTGCCCGCCCAGCCAAGCCAGACCGCCGCAGTCCATGTGAATGTACCCCCCCCGGCAGGGGCACCGGTGTGCGGATGGTAGTATTCGGCAAAACCGTTTTGCTGCATAAGGCGCGCGGTGTCTGTTTTGATCCGGGCAGCAAGGTCGGTGATGCCCTGTTCTTCCATCCCAGATGCGACGAGGTAGTTCATGATCGGCCAGGTGGGACCGCGCCAGTATCGCAGCGGCTCAAACCCTTCGGCCTTCGGGTCATAACTGGCCAATCCGTAGTCTGCGGCCTTTAGCATACGGTCGATAGCGGGCAGTGCCCGCTTGTCATTGATCCCGGCATACCAACAAAGCGCTGAGGCGTTGGACAAGATCCCGTTGAACTCTCCGGTGCGCACATTGCGGCTGTCATATCCGGCAGTCGCCGGGTTCCAGAGCGTTTCGGCACCAGCCTCAAGGGTTGCGATCCAGTCTTCGATGTCGCTGATGTCCTCGCCAAACGTGCGGCCCATGGCCGCGAGATCGCGATTGGCCCGCAGAAGGGTAAAGGTCATCGTCGGGTCAGCGACGCGGAAGGGGTTGATATCGCGCAGGCGCGCCTGATCCCAGTTTACGGAAACACCAACCTGCACCAGTTTGAGATAGCGGTCATAGTCGTATTTCGTGGGACGCATCGAAGGGTCGACATGCGACGTGTCACGCCGCGTATATGCGCCCACGTCGTCGGCATTGATGGCGCGCATCGCGCTGTCCCAATCCGGGGCGTTGTCGCGGCCCGCCTCCCATGGATGGGTGACGCAGGCAGCACCGTCATCCAGCCGCCAGTCCATGAACCAGCGGTGCCAGCGTTTCAGTTGGGGCCACAGCGCCTTGGCCCGCGGCGCGCCGGACGGGTCGAGCGCAAGCATCTTCGCCATGAAGCTCGCCGCGACAGGGGGCTGTGTGATGCCGGACGACGGGATTGGGCCGCGCCCTTGCCAGACATCGGGTCCAGGAAAATAGCCCGGATCGACTTTGTGAAAAATGATGTGCGGCACCATCCCGTCATCCCACTGTCCCGACAGCAGAGTTTCAAGTTCTGTCCAGCCGCGATCGGGGTTGAACGTCGTGAAACCCCATGCGGCAAAGGCGCTGTCCCAGTTCCACTGATAGGGATAGAGCCCGTGGGTCGGCAGGGTATAGCCGCCCTTGTCGTTCTGGCGCAGGATGTCGCGTGCTTTAGCAGTCAGATCCATGTTCAACCCTTCACTGACCCGGCGGTCAGCCCCTTTGTCATGAAACGCTCCAGTCCCAGAAACAGCGCCATGATCGGCACGGTCGCAATAACCGAGCCCGCCATCAGGTGTTGCCGCGGGATTTCGGAGGAATTGAGCGACGCGATCCCCCGCGTCAGTGTGAATTTCGCCGGATCGTCCAGCAGCATGAAGGCCAGCAGAAATTCGTTCCACGCAATCATGAATACGTAGAGTGATACGGAAGCCAGCGCAGGCAGCGACAGCGGCAAGGTGATCTTCCAGATGACCGCAAGACGAGACAGACCGTCCATCAGGCCCGCTTCCTCGACCTCGGCTGGCAGGCCGCGAAAATAGCCCTGCAACATATATAGCGCGACCGGGATCGTCGTGACCGGGTAGATCATCACGATCCCCCAGAACGAATTGCGCAGGCCGGTCATCGAAAACGCAATGTAGATCGGCAGCGCAAGCACGATCATCGGCACCATGTAAATCAGCAGGATCGAGCGTGAAAACGCCGCCCGCCCACGGAACCGCAGGCGCGCGACGGCATAGGCTCCGGGTATCGCAAAGGCCAGCGTGATGAGGACTGTCAGCACCGAGATAAAGAACGAGTTGAACATGTAGGTGCCGAAGTTGAATTGCAGGAACAGCTCTTCGTAAGACCGGAAAAGCTCTGTTCCTTTGGACAGGTCAATCGAGAAATTGAGTGGGTTCTGCATCAACTCGGCCTGGTTTTTCAGGCTGGTCATCACCATGACGTAAAAGGGGATAAGTACGATGGCGGTAAAGAAGATGTAGCCAAAGCCGGTCAGGAACCGGATCACCGCACCTTCGAATTCGTGCCGTGTCAGTGCGGCCCAATGCACCTCTGCCAGAATGACCCGGAGCGTCGTCGCAAAGAGGGTCGCGAGAAGAAGAATGATCACCGCGCGGGACAAGACCGATGCACCCGGTCCAATCAGGATCGGCCCTGCACCGGCCATCATCGGCACAATCAACGCCGCGCCGACCGCAAACGCCACATAGACCCGTGATTTTCCAAGCGCATAAACCGCGCCCGCGATTGCACCGAAGGTCAGCGACATAAGAAGGGAGGGCCGAAAAGCCTCACCCGTCGCAAAGGACATCGCCACCGCCAGTGTCGTGGCCAGCACAAACATCCAGAGCGCCCCCAGAACGGGCCCGGTGACAAAGCCGAAGCGCAGGGCGCTCATAACCCCTCCTCCTGACTGATGTATTTCAGAAAGAAAATCGAGAATGTCAGCAGGCAGCCAAAGATCACAACCGCCACAGCTGCCCCTGCACCGATATTGGAGACGGCAAAGGCCTGTTCATAGACATTCACCGTCAGGGTGCGCGTGCCCGCGTTGCCACCCGTCAGCAGAAAGATGTCGTCGAATTTGTTGAAGGTCCAGATGAAGCGCAGCAGGAACAGGACGCTGAGGATGCCGAGCAATTGCGGCACGCTGAGATACCAGAATTGCTGGAATGGGGACGCGCCGTCCATGTCGGCGGCCTCGTACATATCGCTGTCTATGCTTTGCATCCGCGCAAGGATGAACAGGAAGGACAGCGGGAAGTAGCGCCAGATTTCAAAGATCGTCACCATGATCAGGGCCAGCGGGCGTTCCCCGAAGAAGTTGATCGCCTCAGGTGTCACGCCCATCTGCACCAACAGCGCGTTGGCAGATCCCGAAAACGGGTCGAACAGGATCAGCCACGCAAAAGCGACGGCGATGACAGGCGCGACGTAAGGAAAAAGGTAGAGCCCGCGCAGGATACCCTGCCCTTTGAAGGATTTGTTGAGCAGCAGCGCGGCGAAAAGGCCGACCAGCAGCGCGCCGATGGTGCCGAACACGGTGTAAAATAACGTGACCCACAACACCTCGAAAAACTCGTCGCCGTTAAAGATCCGGGCGAAGTTTTCGAATGTGAACGTGCTGTTGGTCAGCACATTGGACGCCTTGCCCGTGGTCGATGCGGCACTGTCTTGCGGGCGTAGACCGGTGTCCAGATACGCCTGTTCGATGATGACAGGGATGAGGATCGTCTCGCGGGTGCCGGGCTCCCAATCGCCCAGATCGCAGCGCAAAGCGCGCTCATTGAGGGTGCAGCGCGGGTCGACCTCCCGCACGCTTAGCCCTTCAGGGATCGTGTCGCTGAAGGTGACGCCAGTGATCGGCTGGTCTCGTGACGAGTTGCGCAGGCGATACCGGATATTTGCCTCGTCCCCGACGGCGTCGGTGTCACCGCGAATATCCTCGCGCAGGACGACTTCGGGCGCGCGCAGATCGCCCAGTTCAACCGGTTTGAACGAAATCCAGAAAATCGCAAGCAGGGGCAACACAACTACTAGCGCGACTGCCGTGATGGTGGGCAACAGCAATCCCCACGCCAGCCGCGCCTCGCGTTTGGCGAGCGGGCCGGTTTCGGTTGGTGGGGTCATTTGCAACATTGCGGATCACCGATAGGATATCTGTGAACGATGAAAGGGTGTTGTGTCAGGGGCGTCCTGATCGGACGCCCCCGGTCGTGTTTCGCCCTATTGAACGGCGGCGATTGCGCTGTTCAATTCGGCAACCGTAGCAGCCGCGTCGCGTTCGCCGTCGATATACTCGCGCACAAGACGGTTGATCACCTGGCTGTTGATGATCGCGGACGCGGCTGAGAGTTGACCGTCAGCGACACCCCATCGCTGCGCCACATCCAGACCACTGACGATCTCGTCGATCATGGCCGCGTCGTAAAGATCACCCAAAGGTGCTTTGCGGTCCACGCCCACATCCAGTGTCGCCCAAAGGTCTGCAAACTCGGTTGCATTGTCGGCTGTCCCACGACGCACAGGGAACTTGCCCTCTGGTGCGATGGCAAGCGTGGCACCATAGCCTTCGCTCATCGAGTACTCGACAAACTCCATCGCAGCATCCGTCGAGGCGTCCGAAGTGATGCCAAAGTAGCGGACATCGCCCCACGCGGCCCCATCCGGGTTCGAGGGACCGGCGAAATTGGTCACAACGCCAGTGGCCGCGGCCAGATCGCGGGTGGTCGGGTCATCGTTGATCGTGGGGGGCGCGCTGTCACGCAAGCCGGCCAGTTCATCGAGGATGAAGGGCGACCAGATGATCATCGCGGCATTGCCCGAGAAATAGAGCGTGCGGGACTGATCCCAATAGAGATCGCCCGGGGGCGATGCCTCTGCGATGGCCTTGTAGAACTCGAGCACTTCGACTGTCGCAGCCTCATCCAATGCCTGCACACCTTCGGGTCCGACAGGCGACACACCATTGGCAAGGAACACATGCTCAAGCACCTGGCTCATGAAGTTTTCGTCGATCTTGGTCGCAGCAACAAAGCCGTACATCTCTGGCGGGTTGTGCAGTGCTTCAACCGCGGCCAGCACGTTGGCATAGCTGTTGGGCGGCTCCAGCCCCTTATCTTGGAAAAGGTCCGCGCGGTAGACAAGCATCTGCGTCCAGCCATCAACCGGAACAGACGCATAACCCCCATCGACCGCAGCCATGTTCAAGGCACCGGGTGCGAATGTATCGGCACCAAGTGCCTCAACCACATCCGTTGCAGCATCGGTGTCAAGAATGCCTGCCTCGGCCCAGGGCGCGGCATATTGCAACGTATGATAAATCACGTCTGGCAGATCACCTGCGGCAAAGGCTGCCGTGGCCCGTGTACCGAGGTCGTTTTCCGAGACGGGGATCACCTCGACCGTGTGCCCTGATGCTGCTGCAAAATCGGCGGCCATGGCTTCTTGCCGCGCCAACCGCTCAGGTTGTTCTTCTGTGGTCCAGAATCGCAATTCTTCAGCGTGCAGCACCGATGCCGATAGCATGAGCGCCATCGCGGTCCCGTTTCTGATCAGTGATACTGTCTTCATAGTGTCCTCCCTTTAAGACAATCGTCGGTGAATTGGGTGGGCCTGTGTTTTCACAGGTCCCGTTGACATGCGGCAGACAAAATCTGCCGATATCGTTTCTCTAAGCGTTTCGAGGGCTTCGCCGCGCACACGCCGGATGAGCAGGGTGGCCAGTCGCTCTCCTGCTGCGCGATTGTCGACCGAGAACGTGGTCAGAGGCGGCTGCGCCTGCGCACCGTCCTGCGTTCCGTCATAGGCGACGATTGACAGGTCCGTCCCAATCGTCAAACCGCGTTCGGCTGCGGCGCGGTAGGCACCGAGTGCTGCGTAGTCAACGGCACAGACAATCGCTGTCGGCGGGTCAGGGTGATCGAGAAGCTGCGCAGCCGCTGCCGCCCCGTCGTCCCGCGTGACAGCGTTTTCGACAATGAGTTCTGGCGCAACAGGAAGATCGCAGGCGGCCATTCCGGACTTGAACCCACTGAGCCGCAATGCGGCATAGGAATAAATCGTCCGACCATTGATAAAGCCAATCCTGCGGTGCCCGAGTGTCGCCAGATGGGCAACCGCATCGCGCATGGCATCCTCACCGCGGACATCGAACCAGGCGCATCCGGTGGGGTCCTGCTGCCTCCCATAAAGTACAAAGGGTACGCCTCTTTCGCTCAGGATACGGGCGCGCGGGTCATTCACCATGGCGCGCGGCAGAATGAAGCCATCGGCCTTGCCATCGCGCGTCAGCGTGCGAAACGTTTCGATCAGGGTGTCGTGAGTATCGGCAGAGGCCACCGTCATGGTGTAGCCCTCTCTGCTGGCCCCGGCGGACAGGCCAGCCAAGAACTCGGCGAGAAAGGGGCGCTGTGCATCATGATCCGACAATTGCAGCACAAGGCCAAGCGAACGGGTGCGTCCGGTCTTGACCGCCTGCGCGTAGCTGAGTGGTTGATAATTCAGGCGGCGGGCCATCTTTGCGACCCGCAACCGGGTCGATTCAGCGATATCGGGATAGCCGTTCAAAGCCCGAGACACTGTTGATTTGGTCAGCCCAAGTGCCTTTGCCATGTCGCTGATCGTGACACGGGCCGACGTCTGTTTGTCCGGCAAACCTTCGATTGCTTGCGACATGTGCTCCCCCCAACACGACTCACGGTGAACGCCGAAACCGGTTTCGGCAAGGATTTTGATTCTGGTTGGATCGTGCATGGGGCGGGCAATCGCTCAGTTATGATGCCATTGACCGCCCCGTCGCCTATGTTGCGGGCAAAGTTCAGCAGCCGTGCGCCGTTGAAACTGTGCAACATGCCAGACCGGGTTTATGCGACTTTGGCCGCGGCGGTCTCACTGGCCAGAGGGAAGGTCATCGTCACTTTGAAACCGGCCTTATTGCGCGCAAGCCCGAGTTGGCCGCCAAAGGAGCGAACGACCGCAGCAGCGATTGGAAGCCCGAGACCAGAGCCCGCGCTTGGGCCGACTTGACTGAAACGGCCAAGAGCCCTTTCGAAATCTCTCTCTTTGATGCCCTTTCCGTCGTCCCAAACAATGATGGAAAATGTGCTGGCATCCTTTCGCGCAACAAGCTCGATTCGGCTGAGCCGATGCCCCCCATGCGCAATCGCATTGTTGATAATGTTCAGCACCGCTTGTTCGAACATAACCGGATCGCCCACCAGTTCCATGGACATCGGTGAGATGTCATGCTGCAAGGTGATGCCTCTGCTTCGTGCGCTCTCAGCAGTTTTGTCCACCACATCTTTCACTATGCCATTTGGATTGAACGCGGCCTGATGGGTGGAGGACGGGTTCGCCTGCGCCCGATCCAAAGTCAGCAAGTTGTTGGCCAATTGGCCGACCTCACGCGCCGCCTCCAATAGATCAGCAGATCGGGCGTTTGCAGCCTCAAGCGATTTGGCATTTGAAACGGATTCTGCAAGGCTCAGCACGCCTGCAATCGGATTGCGCAATTGGTGTGCAGCATCCGAAATGAAGGCATTTTTTGCGTCCAGGGTCCGCGACAATTCTCCCACCAGATCATTGAACCTGCCCACGATCCCGGAGACCTCCTGCGGAATACGCCGTTTGATTGGCGACAGGTCGGTAACGGAACGGCGGGCAATCGCATCCTCGAGATCAATCAGGGGTGCCAGCCCACGGCCCACACCGAACCACACGATGATGGCAAGCGCGCCAATCATTGACGCGATGATCAGGAACACTGGCCCGGTTTGCTTGCGCACAAATCCATTTCGCACAGCCGTTTTCTGCCAGACCGTGAAGGTAAACAGCCCCGTCAATCCATCCATTGAGGTGGTTTGGAAAAATCGCAACGCCCGAACCGGTGCGCCTTGGTAGACCGCGTCATAATAGGTTTGTGTCGCGTCGACCGCGACTTGCTCAGGCGGCACAGGCGGGGTGGCATATCCCGTCACAAAGACGCCATCCGGGGCGTAAACGTGATAAAAAACCGCACCGCCGGACGTGTCGCGCAACAGGTCACGGGTGTCCTCGCTAAGCGCGTCGCCGCCAGACACTGCGGTGTCCCGAGAGATCGCGAGTGCCGTCGATAGAAGGGAGCGGTCAAAGCGTTCGGCCGCGGTTTTCTGTGCATCAAGGTAGGCCCAGGATCCGAAGATCACCGCGATCAGGATCAGTGGTACGAGAATGACGAGGGTCAGACGACCGCGTAAGGACAGGCTGTTTTTCATGTAGCGGCCTGCATGAGGTAACCCAAGCCCCGCTTGACGATGATCTGCACCCCATAAGGCTGCAATCGTTTGCGCAGACGGGACACATAGACCTCGACGACAGGTTCGTCGACCGCCGAACCGGTGCCATAAAGACTGTCGAGCAGGGCTTGTTTTGATACGATGCGGCCGTCAGCCAGCATCAGCCGCTCAAACAGCGCCACCTCGCGGCGGGGGATATCCAACGGCCCGTCAGGGCCGGTGACCATCCGGGAGGTCTGATCGAAGCGCAGCACACCAAAGGATGTAACCTGCGCGGGGAGCGTGCTGACGCGACGCGTGAGGGCCCGGATACGTGCGCCGAATTCGGCCATCTCGAAGGGTTTGCTAAGGTAGTCATCGGCACCCGCGTCAAGGCCAGCGATTTTATCTTCAGTCTCGGCGCGGGCGGTCAGCAACAGAACGGGCCTATTGTCATCTCGCGCCCGCATCGCACGCAGCACGCCAAGGCCATCCATCGCCGGCAGATTGATATCCAGCACGACAAGATCAGCACCATCTGTGCGTAAGAACATGTCCGCCTCGACACCATCGCGCAAAACATCAACCGCATGCCCCATGTCTTGCAGGTGATAGCAGATGCCTTTGGCGACCGAGATGTTGTCCTCCACCACTACAATGCGCACGCCGCCCCCTTTTGAAATCGCCCGATGCAAGGTTCACGCAAGGATGACACTGCATGCTCGGCGCATCAAGAAGCCTTCAAATGGGCATTTGGTGCTATTTTCGGGGCCGTGCAGGTCCTTCTGGGAGGAAAACACATGCTTAAGAAAACATTGGGCGCGCTCGCGCTCACAACTGCCTTGGTCACCACCCAAGCTGCGGCGGACGGTCATCAGATCGATCTGTCCGGCAAGACGGTCGAATGGATCATCCCATTCTCTGAAACGGGCGGTTCCGCCAAATGGGCGAACTTTTACGCACCCTTGCTGTCCGAAGCGTTGCCGGGCAATCCAACCGTTGTGGTGACCTTCAACCCCGGTGCAGGCTCGACGAAAGGCGCCAACGCCTTTCAGGAAATGACCTACGAAGACGGGACAACAATCTTCGGATCGTCCGGCTCCACTCAGTTCCCCTACCTTCTGAGTGATCCGCGGGTGCGCTACGAATACAGCGATTGGAATGTGGTTTTGGCCTCCGGCACCGGCGGCGTGGCCTACCTGCCTGCTGATCTGTCTGGAAAACTGGGTGACGGCGGCGATGCCACACCGCTTGCGGGCGAAGATTTCATCTATGGTTCGCAAGGCGCGACCCGGCTCGACCTCGTCCCCTTGCTGGCATGGGAGATGCTGGGCCTACAGGTTGAGCCTGTTTTTGGCATTGAGGGTCGCGGCGACGGTCGCCTGATGTTTGAGCGTGGCGAAGCCAATATCGACTATCAGACTTCATCATCTTACCTGTCCGGTGTCACGCCGCTGGTCGAGGCTGGCACGGCGGTGCCGTGGTTCTCGTTCGGGGCGTTGGATGCCGATGGCAACATCGTGCGTGACCCCACGTTCCCCGACATGCCGACGTTCAAGGAAATCTGCGAAGCCACAGATGGTTGCGAAACATCCGGTGAGCAGTGGGATGCCTGGAAAGCCTTTTTCGTGGCTGGTTTCCCGGCACAGAAAATGGTGTTCCTGCCAGCCGGTGCGCCTGACAATGCCGTCGCGACCTTCACTGAGGCTTTTGCTGCCATTCAGGAACGCGATGACTTTGTCGAAATCAGCAAGGCCCGCCTTGGGGTCTATCCTCAGCTGACAGGCGATGCGGCCAAGACTGCAATGGCGAGTGCCACGGATGTGCCACAAGCGGCCAAGGACTTTGTCATCAACTGGCTGAGTGAGCGTTACGGCGTCGTCCTTCAGTAGTCACATTTGACCCCATCCATGCTGGCCGTGGGTGGGGTTTTCTTGTGCTTAACTTCTATGGAAGGGGACCGGCGATGGAGGTCTTTGCGACCGCATTGCCTGCGTTGAACGACGCATTCGCAATGATCCTGCAGCCGCATGTCATCGGCTTTCTGGTCCTCGGCGTCGTGATGGGCCTTTGTATCGGTGTCTTTCCGGGGCTTGGCGGCATCGCTGGATTGTCCCTTTTGCTACCGTTCATGTTCGGGATGGAGCCTGTGGCGGGCCTGGCCCTGATGATCGGGATGGTCGCGGTGGTGCCGACCTCGGACACCTTTGCCTCGGTACTGATGGGGATACCCGGGTCATCCGCGTCGCAAGCGACCGTGCTTGACGGCTTCCCGATGGCCAAGAAAGGCATGGCCGCACGCGCCTTGTCTGCAGCATTCGCGTCTTCGCTTTTTGGGGGCCTTGTAGGGGCCGCCTTCCTGACGGTCTTCATACTCGCCGCACGCCCCATCGTGCTGCTGTTCCAGACGCCCGAGCTGTTGATGATAACGATCTTCGGGCTCTCCATGGTTGGCATCCTTGCCGGACGCGTCGCGCTCAAAGGGCTGGTGGCCGCGTGCCTTGGTATCCTTGTCGGAACGATTGGTGAGGGGGCCAGCTCTGGTGCGCTGCGCATGTCGACTTACGACATGCCCTACCTTGTGGACGGACTGAAACTGGTCATCGTCGGCCTTGGCATCTTCGCGATCCCTGAAATCGTAGCCCTGATGCGCCGCGACAAAGCCATTTCGGACCGCGCGCCTCTTGGGGGAGGTTGGGCCGCAGGCGTTAAGGATTGGTGGACGAACAAATGGCTGTCCATGCGATGCTCGTTGATTGGTGTGGTCGTGGGCGTGATCCCGGGCCTTGGTGGATCGGTCGTAGACTGGATCGCTTATGGACACACGGTTCAAACGGCCAGGGACAAATCGCAATTCGGATCTGGCGATGTGCGTGGTGTGATCGGGCCGGAAAGCTCAAACAACGCCAAGGAAGGCGGGGGGCTCGTTCCGACCCTCTTGTTCGGCATTCCGGGGTCTGGGTCCATGGCGATTTTCATCTCAGCTGTCGCTCTGCTTGGCACCGGATCGATTGAAGTCGGCCCGTCGATGCTCAAGAACAACCTCGATTTCACCTACGCCATTGTCTGGCTGCTGGCACTCGCCAACGTGGTGGGAACACTGATTTGCATCGCAGCCTCGGGCGGGATCGCGAAGCTGACCGAAATTCGCTTTGCCCTGCTGGCCCCGTTCTTGTTCATGATCATTGCCTTTGCAGCCTTCCAGTCACGGCAGGAAATCTGGGACCTTGTGGCACTTTTTGGCATCGGCCTTCTGGGTATCCTGATGCGCCGGTTCGACTGGTCGCGACCAGCCTTTCTGATCGGTTTCGTGCTGTCGGCACCAGCCGAGCGCTATACCAACCAAGCCTATCAGATCGGCGCATCCCGCTTCCGGCGCGGCTTTGAAGAGGGGCTGGAATATGTGTTCAGCCCCATTGTTATCATCTTGGTAATTATCACGTTGCTGTCGGTCGTGATCGGCCTGCGGCAGGCAAAGAACATTCAGGCCGAGGGGGCGGTGGCCGCTGGCAGCAAACGCGCGCCGATGGTCTTTCTACTCGCGATCACGGCCTACATCGGGCTGGCCTATTGGAACTCTGCGGTGATCCCAGACTTTGCGCGGATGGACCGTGTGTTCCCGATCTTTGTGGCTACGGTTGCCCTTGTGGGCTGTGCGTTGCTGATCGTGCAGATGATCCGCTCGGACGAAACTGCACCTGTTCTTGCCGACCGTGAGGCTGAGGATGCCGCCATCAACATTCACGGGCTTTGGGCGACGCTTATGTGGTTTGCAAGTCTGTTGATTGCGTCCGCCCTTGTTGGCTTCATCTTTGCACTCGCGGGCTTCCTGTTGCTTTTCATCCGCATCCGGGCAGGCAAGGGTTGGGGCTATGCCACGGTCTATACCGCTGCCGGCATCGCCTTCATCTGCGCGATGGCGTGGACCCTGAACCGCGACTTCCCACCGGGGTTGCTGCAATCCTACGTCGATTTGCCCTGGCCACTTACATGACACAGACTGCGATCCCCTTTTTGTTCATGCGCGGCGGGACATCGCGGGGGCCGTATCTCAACCGCGCTGATCTGCCCGAAGACCTGGAGAGCCTGGCCGAAGTTCTGATCGCCATGGTCGGGTCTGGCCACCCGCTGAATATCGACGGGATCGGTGGGGGGAACGCGGTGACAACCAAAGTCGCGATGCTGTCGAGGTCGACAGACGACTGGGCTGATGTCGACTATTTCTTTGCGCAGGTGAGCGTCGCGGATCGAACCGTCGATTTCAAACCGACCTGCGGAAATATACTTTCGGGGGTTGGCCCTGCGGCGATCGAGATGGGGTTGATCCCTGCGCGCGAAGCCGAAACCACCCTTAATATCCGCGCCGTAAACACCGGGGCCCGGGTGGTGGCCAAGGTGCGGACCTCACCTGATGGCGCGATTTATGATGGCACAGCCAGCATCGACGGCGTGCCCGGCACCGCCGCCCCTGTGGCGTTGCAATTCATGGATACCGTGGGTGGGGCCACTGGTGCCCTCTTGCCGACAGGTAACTTGATCGACACGTTCAACGGCGTGGATGTGACCTGCATGGACGTGGCAATGCCCATGGCCATCGCGCGGGCCGAAACGTTTGGGCTGACAGGTTATGAAAGCGCGGACACCCTCAACGAGAATACCGCATTTTTCGCGGCTATGGAGGCTATTCGCATCCAGGCTGGAGAGGCCATGGGCATCGCAAATGTTGCAACATCCGTCACACCCAAGTTCGGTCTTCTGGCGGCCGCCCGTGACGGCGGCACAATCGCGGCCCGTTACTTCATGCCGTGGACGGCACATCCGGCGATGGCCGTGACCGGCGCGCAGTGTCTTGCCTCCTGTGCGTTGACACCGGGGACCGTGGCCGAGGGCATGGCGGCGCGATCCAATGAACGCCCCGCGACCATCACGCTGGAACACGCCAGCGGCCAGATTGATGTACTGGTCGATTATGACCTGACAAACGACGGAATAGACCTGCGCTCTGCCGGGTTGGTGCGCACCGCCAGGCTGCTGGCACGGGGTGAGGTGATGATCCCGACGGCAATCTGGACAAAGGCGTAGTTATTGTATACTATGGTATACAATAAAATGGAGGGGACCAATGCAGACAACATATGAAGACTTGCTCAAGACTGCCAAGCGAACCTTGCAAGAGGCGCGGGCCGCCATTCACAGTGAAATTATTGACTATCCAACGCCGATCTCCGGCTGCGATGCGCAGTTCAACCACCTGTTGCAAGAGCGCCAGCGCGTCACGCAGGCTATCTTTCAACTCGACCAGCCTGTGTTCATCCCCACGCCGCGTACGCCTGCACCGAATGCGGGTGTCGAAAGCCGATGAAGGTCCATATTCTCGACGACTGGTTTGACACGCTCCGTGACCTGCCCTGCTTCGAGAAACTTGCCAGCCATGACGTCACCGTGTGGACCGATCATGAGCCGGACCCCGACAAGCTGGCCGTGCGTATTCAAGGTGCCGAGGCGCTTGTGCTGTTTCGGGAACGCACAAAGATAGGCGCGGAGTTGCTGGCCCAACTTCCAAATCTGCAACTGATCAGCCAGCGCAGCGTCTACCCGCATATCAACGTGCAGGCCTGCACGGATAACACTGTGATGCTGTGTTCGAACATGCACGCTGACACGCCATCCTATGCGGCTGCGGAGATGACTTTGGCGCTGATCCTCGCCAGCTACCGGCAGATCCCGCAGCAAGTGGCCTCGATCCGGGCGGGTGACTGGCAGATGGACGTTGGGCGAACATTGCGCGGGCGCACGCTCGGGCTTTATGGCTATGGGCGGATCGCACGGGCGGTTGCAGGCTATGTCGAAGCCATTGGCATGCAGGTGCAGTGGTGGGCCTCGGACGACGGGCGCGCGCGGGCGCAGGCCGATGGACGCCGCGTGGCAGAAAGCCGGGAGGCGTTCTTTGCGACCTCTGATGTGGTCAGCCTGCACGTCAGATTGAAGCCGACAACCAAGGGGATCATCACCGCTGCCGACCTCGCCGCCATGGGCCCGCGCAGCTTGCTGGTGAATACGTCGCGTTCGGGCCTGATCGCCCCCGGTGTCCTTGAGGATGAAATTGCAAAAGGGCGCATTCATGCCGCTATTGATGTTTTTGATCATGAGCCCATGCGCGATGTCGAAAACATCCTGCTCACCCATCCGAACGTCCTGCCAACGCCGCATATCGGCTATGTAACGGAGGATGAATTTGATCTGCAATTCAGCGATATATTCGATCAGATCAACGCTTATGCCGCAGGATCTCCGATCAACGTGATCAACCCGCGCGCCTGAACAGCTTGGCTGCGATCGGAGCCCCCACAATCACCGTCACAATCCGCAGAACGTGGTGCGCGATCACAAAAGCCATATCTGCGCCAGCAATCAATGCCAGCACCGTCATTTCCGCCTGACCACCCGGCGCAAAGGCCAACAACGTCTCCATCGGCGGGGCAAGGACAAAGAGGTGGATTACCTCAACGAAAAGTGCGGAGAGAACCAACAGGATCACGCAAAATCCAAGCGCCGCGACCACATCGCGGCGTACTTCGTGACCTGTGACCCCTGCGTATTTTGTGCCCACGGTCATGCCGATAAAGAACTGCGCGGCCCAGATCGCCTCAGACGGTGGGCGGTGCTCCAAAATGCCAAGCATCGCAAGAATACCGGCCAGGATCATCGGCCCGAGGATTGAGGCCCCGAATAGCCCCACGGCCTTGGCGATCTGCCAACCCGCAAGGCCAGCAACCACCATCAGCGCCAGTTGCGTGACGGGCAGGGTGGCTGCGGGAACGCCGGGTGGATTGCTCAGATCGACGTCCCAATACCCCTTCAGAATGAAGGGCAAAGCGACCACAATTACCATGACCCGTGTGGCGTGGATCAAGGACAAGGCGCGCACATCACCGCCCGCGTCCTCACCGAACAACAGCATATCCTGCAAGCCGCCGGGCATGGCCGAATAATAGCTGGTTGCGAAGTCAAAACCCCAAAGGCGTTGGAAGTAGGGAACCCCGATCAACCCAATGACAAAGACCATCACCGGGACAAGCAAAAGGGTCGGCCAATAGCCCGCCATGCTGAGGACCAAAGCCGTTGTGAAGGTCGCCCCGACCGCGACCCCAAGGATTGAGCGCATGGCGTTGTTGAGCACCGGAATGCTTTTCATCGGCACACCCATCAGGGCCGCCATGAGGCAAGCGGCAATCGGTCCAAGCAGCCACGGCAACGGCAGGGCCAGCAGATGAAAGGCAAGCACGCCAACCCCGGCAATCCCATGGGTAAGCGCGACACGTATCACCCGCGCATGACCTTCAGTCGGTAACGCAGCGAGGTCTGCAAATGCGCCTTTGCCGCAACGCCTGCGCCTTCAATGTCACCTGCGCTGATCGCGTCGATGATTTGGCTGTGCTGATGGGTGACTGTCGCGATACGTTCCGCATCCGCCAATGTGGTTGGGCCAAGCAGTAACAGCGCATTGTTCATCGCACGCGCGGCGTCCAGCAAGAAGCGATTGCGTCCCGCCAGATAGATCGCGCGGTGGAACTTCTGATTGATGGCGGCAGCGCGCGCGGCGTCCTCGCAGCTGCCGCCTATCTCCGCGTTCAGCGCGGCGAGCGCATCCACCTCGGCCTCGACACTGTGTTTGGCGGCCATCTCGGCAGCGGTCCGCTCTAACACAAGGCGCATTTCGTATAGTTCGACGAGTTCGGCCTGCCCGAGACGGCGAATGACAGCGCCTACGCGAGGACGGTGTTCGACAATGTTTTCTGCTTCCAACCGGCGCAGGGCTTCGCGGATTGGGGTGCGGGACAGGGACAAGCGTTCGGCGATCTCAACTTCACGCAGCCTGTCGCCAGGTTGATAAACGCCAGTTTCAATCGCGTGCATAAGCGCTGAAAAGGCCATGCTGCCCTGAGAAAGATTGGTCTGATTATCCGTCATTTGAATTCATACTTTGCAAATTGTATCCGCCTGGATACACAATGGTGTAAAGAGGAGAGTTCGCAATGTCAAAGCAGATCATCGTCGTCGGGTCCGGCAATGCAGCAATGTGCGCCGGCATCGCGGCACTCGAGGCGGGTGCCAGCGTGCTGATGTTGGAAAAAGCCGGTCAGGACCTTGCCGGGGGAAACACGAAATACACGGCTGGTGCAATGCGCTTTGCCTATGACAATATCGATGACCTGCTGCCACTGCTGAAGGACCCCGATGATCCCCGGCTCACCGTCACCGATTTCGGTGGTTACACAGAGGCGAAATTTACTGAGGATTTGCTCGGCTTTAACGGCGGGCGGCCCTTGTCGGCAGAGCAGGCGCGACTTGTCGGAGGCTCCCTCCCCGCGATGCAATGGCTCGGCGGGCACGGCGTGAAGTTCGAGCCGATCTATTCGCGCCAAAGTTTCGAAAGGGAAGGTCGCCATGTGTTTTGGGGTGGGCTGACGCTTGCTGCCGAGAACGAAGGCGTGGGGCTGTTTGACATGGAGCTTGCCGCCTTTGAGCGTCTGGGCGGCGTCATCCGGTACAACAGCGCCGTGACGGCCCTGCTGACGGAGAACGGCAAGGTGACCGGCGTTATGGTCGGGGCTGAGGCGATCAGCGCAGACGCTGTAATCCTTGCATGTGGCGGGTTTGAGGCCAGTACAAAGCTGCGCCGCGACTGGATGGGCGGGCATTGGGACAAGGCCAAAGTACGCGGCACGCCGATGAACACGGGCGACGGTCTGGCGATGGCAACTGACGTGGGTGCGCAGCGATACGGGCTGATTGATGGGTGTCACGCCACCCCGATGGATCTGCATATGCCTGACTTTGCCAACCTCGATCTCCCCGCGTCCGAGCGAAAAAACTACCGCAAGATCTGCTATTTCCTTGGGGTCATGTTGAACGCGAACGGGGACCGGTTTGTCGATGAGGGTGAGAACTTCCGCAACTACACTTACGCACAATTCGGCAAAGCCGTGCTGGAACAGCCCGGGCACTTCGCATGGCAGATTTTCGATGCGAAAGTGGAGGATCTGCTTTACGCGGAATATCGCTTTCACGATGCTCATTTCGTTGAAGCGGACACGCTTGAGGCGTTGTGTGGCTTGCTGGATGGTGTAGACGCGCCAGCCGCGCTCGCAACGCTCAGGGCCTATAATGCCGGGGTGAATAGCAGTGTCGCTTTTGACCCAACACGTTTGGACGGCAAGGACACAGCGGGCCTGCCATTGCCAAAGTCGAACTGGGCGCAAAAGCTGGATACGCCACCGTTCAAAGCCTATCCGGTCACGGGCGGCATTACGTTTACCTACGGTGGACTGAAAGTGTCCGATAGCGGCGCGGTCCTGAAAGAGGATGACAGCGCAATCGGCGGTCTCTTTGCCGCCGGGGAGATGGTCGGCGGGGTCTTTTTTGAGGGCTACCCTGGTGGCTCTGGTCTGACATCAGGTGCAGTGTTCGGCAGACTTGCGGGCGCTGGGGCAGCTCTGACTGATAGTCAGGGCTGATGTTTCAAAGCATGCGTTGCAATCTGCTTTCGGACACCAAGCCATCCGAATTGCCTGAAAAACATTTGCTCTGACATCATTTGATAAAATGAAGACAACGAGGTTACACCGACGAATGTTGGCTTTGCGTGAATACCGCATTGTCGCTTCGGACGCTGTTCTCTAAGTCAGATTTGGGCTGCCTCTGAGGCCGAGGGTTCAGGATCCGCCCCAAAACGCCGCAACGTGGCTGACAGCAGATGTGAGCCCGGGCCACGCAAATAGACAACATGCGGCAAAGGTCCGGTTTCGTGAGACCGGTCTGGCGGTCTCAGCCTGTTTCGATAGTTTACTACTACGCATGATTGGCCAGTATATTCCCGCAAGCAATGGACGAAAGCTGTAAATCTCTCGGCTTTGCTGGGTTACTTGGCGGTGGTTGGTGTGCCCCCGATCTTCAATTCAAACCCCGCCGGTATCGGTGGTGGAGCAGTTTTGGGGTTCTGTTCGACCTGATGTGTAGCTGGGCAGTAGGAGCGCCGATCCGTAGACGCATGACGCAGATGAAATCAGTTGGATTTCCGCTGCTTGGTGGGGAGGCGCAATGGCTGCGATGAACGTTATCGCGGCATCCATCCGAAAATGCCTGACGATCCGTTTCGACAGCAGCGAAGCAATACGACTCGAAACTGTGAAAACTGCCTTGGCAGAGGTTGGAGCCACAACCGATGAAGTCCGCGAACTGCGATGACGATCCCAACCCAAGTCTTATCAAAACCCGAAGCGGTTCTGGCGGAGCGCCCGGTTGTTCATTTAATCTCGGATTGTCTGCGAAGGCGTCGATTGAGCTGCGAAAATTTGTACTTGCTGATGCCTGGGGGAAATTTAGGCACCAAGTTCGGTGCCAACGCCCACGCGTACGACCCTGGTACCTGACCTTTTTCAGTTGTTCGCCAACATGCGAAAATCCCTTAAGAAGCCAACCGCTTTCACGTGCGTGGCGTATCAAGGCAGGAATGTCGGGTAAACTTAAGGTTCATACCTCGGCTATGAAGTGGGCGATGGCTGTCAGTGAGCCAGCAAAACCGAAAAGCGATGCTTAGGCTGGGGGGGGTCTCGTGGTGTGAGTGACGCGCGAGGCGCTAGGAACAGAAAGAGGAAATTGCGGAAGGGCCTGCGATTTGACCAAAAGCAGCTCGCTTGGTTGAGGACTAGGACTCCAAGATTTACCGTATTTCGCGCACCCTTAGCGCCCTCACCAAACGGTTGTGACGTTGGAGTGAGAGTCCTGCGGAACCGGCAGCATTAGAGCATAAAGGTTTCGGCTGAATGTCTCTCAATGGTCGGGCACCCGCGTCTGTTTCGCTCGCCGGCACAGCCTGATCTTAATGCGCTCCGCTATGCAACAGTTGTCAAGTCAAGGACTCCGGGTATGATCATCTGACACGAAAAAGGGAGGAATGATATGTTTAGGGAGAGCCTTGTTGCTGCGGCGTGTCTGTCCGTTTTGGGTAGCGCTGCATTCGCGCAGGAGAAGATGCGCATTTCGCTGCAGCTGCCACTGACAAGCCATTTGGGCGAGAACCTGGTGCTGTTCGAGAAGGAAGTCGAGGAGCGCACAGGGGGCGCGATTGATGTCGAGATTTACGACAGTGCAACGCTTTACAAGGACAGCGAAGTGCCTGCTGCCGTTGGCTCTGGATCGATCGAAGCGGGCGTTGCATCGTTGACGCGTTATGTCGGTGATGCGCCGGTGGTGGACATCTTCTACATGCCATTCCTGTTCAATACCGAGGACAAGGTGCGCGCAGCTGTTGCCGAAGGTTCGCCAGTGCGCGAGGTGCTCGAGGAGGAGATCGCCAAGACTGGTGGTCAGGTGCTTTACTGGCAGGCCTACGGTGGGGCCATCCTTCTGTCGCAAGAAGAGCCGATCCGTCAACCTGCCGACCTTGAGGGCAAGAAAGTCCGCGTCTTTGGCAAAACGCTTGGCGATTTCGTGAGCGCTGCGGGTGGTGCGCCGACATTGATTTCGGGATCCGAGCAATATCTGGCCTATCAACGCGGCACCGTTGATGTCGGCATGACCGGTGTGTCGGGCGTCAAGTCCCGCAAGCTTTGGGAAGTCATGGACACCATCACGGTCACAAATCATGCCGATATCGAGTTCGTCGTTGTGGTCAACACGGACTGGTGGGCGGGGCTTGATCCCGAACTTCAGGGTCACATTCAAGACGCGGCCAAGGTTGCGCAGGATGATGTGCGCGACCGGATGAGCCAGATCGAAGCCGATGCCTACGCGGCAGCCGAAGAGAACGGCATGACCATTATCGAGTTGAGCGACGAAGAACTTGCCGCGTGGCAGGCAGTCTCTCAACCCGTTTTTGACAGCTATCTCGAAGCGACAGGCGAGGCCGGTCAGAAGATCTTTGACGCACTGGGTGTGAACTCCGGCTCGTAAATTTCGCTGTAAATACTTTGGAAAGCGGGCGGTCCCAGGGCCGTCCGTTCGAGGCGGACATGTCCCTGATAAGCCGAATTTCGCAACTTGCGTGCAGTGTTGGTGCAGTGCTGATGGCGCTGACGGGTGCCATGCTGACCTTCGAGGTCATTGCGCGCTATTTCTTTACCAAACCGACCATCTGGGCGGCTGAGCTTAGCCAGCTTTGTCTGGTTTGGGGCTGTCTTCTGGCGATGGCGCATCTTTTGACTTTGCGACGGCACATCACGGTGAATGCGGTGACCGCATTGCTACCCGAGGCCGGCCAGAGGTTCTGTGCCTATATCGCGCTCATGGTGGTCATCGTGTTCTCGGCCATCGTGGCCATCTGGGGCTTTGACATTTTCCATACCAGTTTCGAACGCGGTCGCACGACCGGCTCGATCTTGAACCTGCCGATCTGGATATCCGAAGCATCGGTGCCCGTGGGCTTTGGGCTTCTCGCACTTCAGGGCGCGGTCGAAATGATCCGCCTGAAAGACGCTGAAAGCGCCAGCCTCGGGGCGACACACGAATGACCATCATCCTGATCCTTGTGACGCTGTTTGTGCTGCTGCTGTTGGGCGTTCCGGTCGCCTTTGCACTTGGCGGCATGGGGCTGGGAATGCTCGTGCTGGGCGGGTTTTCTCCGCTCATGGCACCGCAATCGATCTTGTCCACGCTGAACGGTTTTATCCTGCTGGCTGTGCCGCTGTTCTTGTTGATGTCCAACCTGTTGCTGAAAGGTGGTGTCGGACGCGATCTTTTTGCGGCCGTTCAGGCCTGGGTCGGGCACTGGCCGGGTGGGCTCGCAGTGGCGACGATCATCAGCTGTGCCCTGTTTGCCGCCATTTCGGGATCGTCCGTTGCGACTGCGGCCACTATCGGCACCGTCGCCATCCCCGAGATGATCAACCGCGGCTACGAGAAACGCTTTGTCTACGGTCTGCTCGCCGCGGGTGGGACGCTTGGCATCCTGATCCCGCCATCGATCCCGATGATCGTCTACGGCTTTGTCACCGAACAGTCCGTCATCGCGCTGTTCCTTGCCGGGATCGGGCCGGGGCTGGTGCTGGTGACGTTGTTCATCCTATTTGCCATGGTTCACGCCAAACTCTCTGGCAACTTCGAAGACGCGCCCAAGGCCACGTGGCAGGAACGCATGACCGCGTCAAAGCGCGCGCTTCCCTCGGTGGCGCTGGCGGCCCTTGTGATCGTCGGCCTTTACTCGGGTGCCTTCACCCCGACCGAAGCGGCCGCCATCGGCTCTGCCGCCGCACTGATCATCGTCGCCTTCTGGCTGCGTACCCTCACATGGGCCACATTTTGGGAGGCGATCCGTGAATCCGCCATCACCACCGCCGCAATCCTGTTGATCGTGGCCGGGGCCAAGGTATTCGGCAAGGCCATTGCGCTGTATCGTATCCCGCAGGACATCTCGGCCTTTTTGGCCCAGACGATCGATGGGCCGATTATGTTCATCATCGTGGTCTCCGTCGTCCTTCTGCTCATGGGGCTGGTGTTTGAGGCGTTGTCGATGATTCTGATCATGACGCCGGTCCTCTTGCCCGCCGCACTTGGCCTTGGGTTTGATCCGATCTGGTTCGGCATCTACATGGTGATCATGGTGGAATGTGCGTTGATCACGCCGCCCGTGGGGCTGAACCTTTACGTGATCCAATCCGTTGCGCGCACGTCGTTGGCCAACGTGGCGCGTGGTGTCTGGCCGTTCCTTGCGCTCATGATCGTGACGGTGGGGCTTCTCTATGCCTTCCCGGACCTGGCTCTTTATATCCCGTTCAAATGGTGAAAGCATGAACCACGCTGAAACATTGCGCGACCTGCTGGCGCAAGACACCTGCCACATCATGCCCTGTTGCTTTGACGCGCTGTCCGCCAAGCTGATCCAGCAAGAGGGCTATGCGCTGACCTTCATGTCGGGCTTTGCCGCGTCGGCCAGCCGCATTGGCGCGCCGGACCTCGGCTTGATGAGCTACGGCGAAGTGGTGGATCAGGCCCGCAGCATTGCCGATGCGGTCACGATCCCGCTGATTGCTGATGGGGATACGGGTTACGGAAATGCGATGAACGTGCGTCGAACAGTTTCCGGAATGGCCAGGGCGGGCTGCGCATCCGTGATGATCGAAGATCAGGTCGCCCCCAAACGCTGCGGTCACACTCCGGGCAAGGCCGTGGTGTCGCGAGACGAAGCGTTTGACCGCATCCGGGCCGCCGTGGACGAACGTGCGGCCTTGCGCGCGCAGGGCAGTGACATCGTGATCCTCTCCCGGACCGACGCGCGTCATGAACATGGGCTGTCCGAAGCGATTGAACGCGCGGCGAAGTTTGCCGAACTTGGGGCCGACATCCTGTTCGTCGAAGCCCCACAAACCGAAGCCGAGATGCGCGAGGTTTGCGCCAACCTGCCGGGCGCGAAAATGGCCAATATCGTCGAAGGCGGCGCGACACCGAACCTGCCAAACGCCGCGCTGCACGAGATCGGCTATTCCATTGCGGCCTATCCGCTGTCCCTCATGGCATCGGCCATGCAGGCCATGGTCACAACGCTGCGCGCCATGAGAGATGATGCACGCCCGAACCAGATGGATTTCACCGAACTGCGCCAACGCATCGGGTTCGAGGACTATTACCAGACGTCGGAGCAGTATGGGTCATCTCGGCGCGACTGAAGCAATCATCCGCTTCACAGGCCAAGACCAAAGTTTGCCCGTATCCGCGAAACCGGAGGCGCCTTTGCCAACGGGCAGTACATTCCCGACCTGCACGCCATGGCGATGCCGATTCTGGATCACGACGGGACGCTGGCGGGTGCTGTGATACTGATTTCAACGAATGCGCCCGTATTGGCCAATGCTGCAGAACCGTTAAATAGCTGCTATGCTGGCCAGACGCGAAGTCACATGGCTTCGCGAGTGCTTTGAGATTGTCAGGCAGTCACGCCGACAAAAGCGACGTCAAGAAAGGTTAGAACACCACCTTTTGTAGGAACTGGATCGTAGGGGAAGACATGGACCGCCTCAAAGCTTGGCTTGAAAGCCATTCACTGGGCAAGCACTACGGCCTGTTTGTCGAACACTCGATTGACCTAGAGATCATACCAGAACTCGTAGAAGCTGACTTTGCCGAGCTTGGCCTTAATCTTGGTGACCGCAAACGTGTCCTGCGTGCCCTGAGATCACTCAATGAAACGACGGGGAAGCCCACCGGTCTTTCCGAAAACAGCAAACCGTTTCTGACCGCTCCTGCGTCTGATATCGGGCTGGGTGTTCCCACCGAAAAACTGCACATAACAATGCTCATCGCTGATCTCGTCGGCTCTACTGCCCTTTCGAACGAGCTTGATCTTGAAGAGTTTCGCGACGTTATGCATCGCTATCAGAATTTCGCGGCGGAGGTTATCCGGCGGCATCACGGACATCTTGCTCAGTTCATTGGCGATGCGGTTACGGCCTATTTTGGCTATCCTGTCGCTGCGGAGGATGACGCCGAACGCGCCGTTCTTGCCGGTTTGGAAATCTGCAATAGCCTGAATGAGCAAGTGTCGCTTGCCAACCGCAAGGTACAGGCGCGGGTTGGCATCGCGACGGGTGACCTCGTGGTTGAGGATCATTCGATGCGCGAAGGGCTCGCCTTTGGTGACACGCCCAGCCTTGCTGCACGGATCATGGCCACGACCAAGCCGGGAACGGTTGCCATCAGCGAGCGCACGCAACGGCTGTTGGGTGCTGGGGTCGAATGCGAGTGGCGGGGCAAACATGTGCTGAAGGGGTTTGCGGAACCCGAAGGCATCTGGTGTGTCCTGGGGACTACCAACCCCGGTTTGCGTTTTCGGGCACGCCAGAAGGGTAAAATCCTGCCCATGGTTGACCGAAAGGACGAGATGCGGCTGCTTGAGAGCCGCTGGCAGGCCGTGGTTTGCGGCCAAAGGCAGACCGTTCTGCTGTCAGGCGAAGCGGGCATTGGAAAGTCCCGTCTCGTTGAGGCGCTCGCCGAAAAGATAGAGAATGACGGCGGGCTTCGGTTGAACTTTCAGTGCTCGGTCCACGATCAAAGCAACGCGTTCTTTCCTCTCGTGTCGTTGATAAACCTTGCCGCCAGCATCCGGCGGTCCGATGTGCCAGCGCAACAGGCAAACAAGCTCAGGCGTCTTTTGCAGGACTGGTATTCTGATGAAGATGTCGAAATCGCCTTGGCCCCGTTCGCAAGCCTACTGTCCATTCCGGCTGAGGCATTAGGTCTTGACGCCGAATTGTTACCTGAACAATTGAAGCCGCGCCTGCAACAGGTTTTGATCAACCTTGCCATCCATCTGTCGGATCGCGGCCCTGTCCTGCTGCTTTTTGAAGATCTGCACTGGGTTGATCCGTCCACCGAAGAACTCATCGACCTGCTGATCGAACGTCTGAGTGACTATCCGATCATGATCCTGAGCACCTCGCGCCCGGAATACAGGTTCCGTTGGACGGGCTTGGCCGGGGTGACGTCACTTTCTATTGCGCCTTTGGAAAACCACTACGCGCAGGAGGTGATGCGCAACGCCCTTTCGGGCAAAGCCGCGACCCCGGACATCGAGGCGCAAATCATCAGAAAATCCGATGGCGTGCCGCTGTTTCTGGAAGAGATGGCGCGCATGGTTCGGTGGCGCCTTGATGACCCGGTGGCGTCCCAAGAAGACGGCGACACGATTGCGCTGCCTTCAACTCTGAAAGATCTGTTGCGGGCCAAATTCGACAACCTGGCCGCCGCACGTGAAATCGTCGCTGTATGTGCTGCGATCGGGCGCAATATCTATCCGTCAATGGTGCAGGCAGTCACCGGGACATCTTTTGAAACGGCTCGCGCACAGTTGGACTACCTCGCGGATGTCGACATTCTGGTGCCGCGCGGTAATCAGCCGGACCGAAGCTATTTCTTTCGACATGCGTTGTTTCAGGAAGCGGCCTATGACCTGATGCTGAAAAGCCGCGCACGGGCGTTGCACCGGAAAATCGCAGAGGTCATCGCCGAGGGATATCCCGACCTTGCGCGGCAACAGCCTGACGTGTTGGCACAGCACTACACGCGCGCCGACATGCCGGTCGAGGCCCGCGATGCCTGGCGCGACGCAGCCACGCATGCGGCAAGCCGATCCGCCACCGAAGAAACCATCCGACATATTGAAAACGCCCTGGAACAGAATGACAGGATCAAGGATCGCTCCGTGCGCGAAGCCGAGGAAATCACCCTGCGCAAGATGTTCAATGTTGCCCTGAACACACGCGCCTTCGGCTCGCGTCCTGTTCTGGACAACATGACCCGGCTGCACGAGTTGCTGTTGGGGGCGGCATCCACGCCCGAAGACGCGTTTCTTGCGCTTCACGTCCAATTCGGTGCGCAGTTGATGCTGGGTGATGCACAGACCGCTTTGGCGATGTGCGATGATTTCGATCACCTCGCCGAAGACTGCGCCGATGCAACAATGAAGGCACTTTCCGCGCACAATCGGGGCATGGCCACTTTCATGCTGGGTCAATTTCACGAGGCCATTGCGCAATTCCAGCTTGCCTTGACGTTGCGCGGGCATTGCACCATCGATGATGTCCTGCGTTACCACGCTGCGGATATCGCATTGGTGGATATGGCGATGCGTTGTTGGGCCCGATCCTTATGTAGTGACAAGCCGGATGATGTGCGCGCCGAAATCGAGGCCGCCGTTGCGCAACTGGGGTCCGAAGAGCATGAGTTTTCGCGCTGTTTTGCGCTCAATATTCTCGCGACGTCCTATCAGGCGCTTGACGACCCGCACGCGCTGATCGCGTTGGTGAACGAAGCAAAAAAGGTGAGCGATGCGCACAGTTTTCAATACTGGGGAGCGTGGAGCGCTATCATCCGTGGCTGGGCCCGTGCACGGACTGGCGAGCCCACTTTGGGTATCGCCGAGCTGACATCCGGGCTTGATGCCTACCTTGCCACCGGGTCCACTCAAATCAGCCAATTTGCTCGGACGCTTCTTGCGGATGCCTACCTTTGCGGGGGCGATATCGACAGCGCGCTGGCGACCATCGAACGGGTCAACACCGATCAAAAGGAAGGGGCCATCTGCTATCACCTCGCCATCACTGCGCGCGTTGAAGAGGACATTCGGGCCGCTTTGAACTAGGCTTTTTTCGGTTTGCGCATGATCTTGGCGGATCAGCGGTTGCTGGGACTTTGGTGTCTCCCGGCCGTGTATGATGCACAGCATGTGGCCAGTACATAGCGGGCGTTTAGGATGGTTTTCATGTGCTGGTGAAGCACGGCGCGGTGGCACCCGTGGACAAAGTAGGTGCGAGATGCACGCTTTTGTGGTAAGAAAAGCCCATAAAATCTGATGCTCGCAATTTTCACGAGCAGTGCGGCCGCTCGTCTTTACACGAGCCTGCGGACTATTTCGCTTTTTGTATCAGTTGTCTTTTTTCCAAGAATTATTCGTCAAAGGAGATTTACATGATCGGCACTACAATTTCGTCTATTCGCAATGCGGCGCGCCACACACGCTTGTTATGGCTAGTAATTTTTGCGCTCGCATCAACGCAGGCAAACGCTCAAGGCAACGACGCAGGGACCGCGCCGACCGCGCTTTACAGCTATCTGGCTGACGCAGGCAGAGAGCGTCAATTCATTGATCTTGGGGCTTTAGCGCGAGAATTCGAACGCTCCGATTACACTATTCAGGCCGCGTTTCAGGCCGCGTTTTCACTTGAGGCGCGAACCCCGGAAGAGTTGAAAGCGCTGCGATCAGATCCGCTGTTTGACAGACTTAACGGAGACACTACCCAGCATTTGGGCGCTGGCCTCTTGGAGGGTGGCGCATCGTCAGGTGCAGCGCTGGTAATGCTGGGCGTTGCCGCGATCGCTGCGGAAAAATGCGAGGCGCTGAACACGGATTCGAATGACAATTTCGTACTCTACAAGGACGCGATCCTTGGCCGAAGCTCCTTGCGCGCGGTTCAGTTTTCAATCGATGAGACCACGGAACTTGGCCTGGGTCGGGGGCAATTCGACATCTACACCACCAAGTTTGCGATATGCCGGAACACCGCAAATAACGATATTGCTGGCATTCCGATCAATGTGCGGTGGGTGTTCAACGTGAACGATGATAGCCTGACGACGCGCAAGGGTGACCTGTCGGGTCCGAAAGGCAGACCCTACAAGCAGAACTTCCATGCGGAAGGCGACGGCATTCAGGTTGTGTTGATGGAGATTGATGGCCAGGCCGTGCAGCCCGGCCACCCTGTCTACAGGATCGTCGAAGATGCGTGCATCGATATCTGGCTGCCCGAGGTGGTTGATACGTTCGATGTCGATTTTCCGGTCTCCATCCTGAACGCAGGTGTCTTCTGTGCCGGTGGGTATTGCAAAGGCAGACCACCGGGATTGGACGCGACCCAGTAGTAAAGCGGTTGCCATGCGCGTGATATGCCGCTGGTCCAAGCGTCGTCGCACATGCGGCGGCGCGCCTGCGCTTTCTGGATAGAAATGCGTCTCAAGCCGCCAAATCATCAGGGCTCAAGTCAGGTCGTCCCTCAATATTCGCAGCTTTAACACCGTGCCGTCATGTTGTTAGTTGAAGCCGCCGCAATTGCTGCGTCCGAATTTGAAACCAAGGCGGAAAATGCTGACAAATAGTGATCTGATCGAACTGACAGAATTTCGCCGGGCGCTGCACCGCCATCCCGAAGTTTCTGGCGAAGAAGTGGAAACCGCGAAAACGATCGTCGCCGCGCTGGCACCGATGAATGCAACGCGGATCCTTACCGGGCTTGGCGGTCATGGCGTGGCCGCGATTTTCGACAGTGGGCAGGATGGCCCGACTGTGCTGTTTCGGGCCGAGCTTGACGCCCTGCCTATTCAGGAACGCAACGAGACCATCGCCTGGCCCTCGCAAACCACTGGCAAAAGTCACGTTTGCGGCCATGATGGCCATATGACGATGTTGCTTGCCTTGGGCCGCCTGATCTCGCGCAGGCCCGTCGCGCGGGGGCGTGTCGTCCTGATGTTTCAACCCGCTGAGGAGGATGGAAGCGGTGCCAAAGCGGTTGTGGCCGACCCGGCCTATCAGGAGATCAAGCCGGATTGGGCCTTTGCCATTCACAATGAGCCGGGGACCGCATTTGGTTTTGTTTCTGCCCGTGTGGGATTGATGAATTGCGCGTCTTTGGGTCTGAAGATCGGGTTGAGCGGGAAAACCGCCCATGCCGCCGATCCGCAGGATGGTGTGTCGCCCGCGTTGGCAGTTGCCAAGCTGATCCCCGTCTTGGATGCCTTGGGGCAGGGCGAGGGTGGACCCCGCAATGACGATTTTCGCCTGGTGACAATCACCCATGTGAATATCGGGGAGCCGACCTTTGGCATCGCCCCGGGTGAGGCCGAGATTTTTGCGACCCTGCGCACTGCCGGTGACGCAGGTTTGAATGGCCTTGAGGCGACCGCGCGTTCCTTGGCCTCCTCCGTGGCAGAGGAATTCGGGTTGGACGTGACATTCGAGGTTCGTGATCACTTCGCAGCGTCCATAAATGACCCGGATGCCTATGAGGTGGCTGTCAGGGCGATGGATGCAATCGGTGTCCCGCATGGACAAGAAAACGTGCCCATGCGCGCATCAGAAGATTTCGGGGTGTTCGGTTGGGGGGCGAAGGCGGCGATGCTGTGTCTGGGGCCGGGCGAAGACTATGCGGCGCTGCATAACCCGGACTATGATTTTCCCGATGATCTCATCCCCATCGGCAGCGCGATCTTTGAACGCATCGCGCGCGACGTGTTGGGCGATGCCCAAGGGGACTAGGGCCCCACCCACGCGGGCAGACGCATAGTCTGTACTATGGCGAACCCAAGATGCGGCACCAATCAGCCCAACACATCGCGCCAGGAATGTTTTGGCGCAAAGCCCAGCATCTCCTTGGCCTTCTTGTTCGAATAGAACGTCTCATTTGGTCCCATCTTGCCCCGCACTTCGACGCCGGGGTAGAACCGCGCAATCACCGCGTCCGAGGTAAGGTCCACCGACATGTCATCGTTGGACACATTGAACACCTGAAAACCCAATCCGTCGGTGTTCAGACAGCAATCCACCATATGGCCCAGATCGCGCGCGTCGATATAGGCAAAGATGTTTCGACGCCGCAGCGCCGGGTCCTTCATGAAGGCGGGGAACATCCCGGCATATTCATCCGGTTCAATCACATTGTTGATCCGCAGGCCGTATATGTCGCAGCCAGTGCGCGCCTGAAACGACTTGGCGGTCATCTCGTTGCAGACTTTGGACATCGCGTAGCTGTCATGCGGCACCGTCGGGTGGGTCTCATCAATGGGGACAAACTCGGGCTTCACCTCTCCATCCGCAAAGCAGATCGCATAGGTCGTTTCGGAACTTGCAAAGATCACCTTCGGGATGCCGACTTTCACGGCAGCCTCGATCACGTTATATGTGCTTAACGTGTTCTGCCGGAAGCATTCGCCATCGGTGCCGATCATGACGCGGGGGACGGCGGCGAAATGCACGACTGCATCGTAAGTGGGAACGCCGGTGCCCTCGTCGAGCTCTGCGCCGTCTGTGAATTGGCTCATGGCACCGATCACCTGGCCTGCATCGCACAGATCGACTAGAAGTTCACAGCAATCCAGCCCCGACGGCACTTGATCCAGATTGACGACGCGATGCCCCTGCGCCTGCAAGTGCCGGATGGCCCATTTGCCTGCTTTGCCGCTGCCGCCTGTAAAGAGTACCCGCATCGCGCCCTCCGATAATATGCGTATTGGTGTCGATCGCACCAGATGGCGAAGATGAACCATGAAGCATGAAGACGGCAAGACCTTGCAACCGAATGTCTGCGATGATGGAAGCTGTCCTTGTTGGCAGTGTGGTACGCTGACCCTCCGATATCAGCTTTGCACTCCGCGTTGGGACCACACCACCGCAGCAAAGATGATCAGACCGCCTGCCAACACCGTCGATGTCGGCACCTCTGCAAGGATTAGAAACGCAAAAACCGGGGCGAGCGGCATTTCCAGGGTGGAGAGCAAGGCGGTCTCTCCGGACGGCAAGCGCCGCGCGCCTTCTGACAAGGTGACAGATGCGATTGCGAAGACGAGGCCAAAGCAGATGAGGACCGGAATTTCGGCCACTGGCACCGCCAGAGGGGCGTCAAAGACAAGGGCCACGGGCAACAAGACCAGCGATGACGCTGCTGCGGGAAGCGCGGCCGTGGTCGATGGGTATTTGCGATAGACCACAATGACTCCGGACATCATGACCGTCATCACAAGCGCCAGCGCATCTCCGCGCAGGTGGCTGCCACCAATTGATCCCGAGACGACAACCACGACGCCGCAGAATGCAACGAGGCTTGCGATGACGACCTTCCGCGTCGGGGGCTCCTTTATGAAGACCCAGGACAGCGCCGCGGCGACAAACGGTGCGGAGCCGTAAATCAAGGCGACATTGGCGACACTGCTCAGTTTGAATGCGGGGATAAAGGCTGCGCTGCCGACGCTCGACATAACGGTCACCAGCAACGCCGGTTTGCCGAACGCCCTCACTTCCGTCCTGAGGTTTTGGCGCAGGTAGAGGTAGAAAAGGGTAAAGCACGCAGCTGAAATGCCCCGCCAGAAGATGATGTTCCAGGCGGAGGTGGACACACCCTTCGTGAAAATCCCGGCTGAACTGAAGACGATGGCCGACATCACAACCAGTAGGATTCCCAGATTTCGACTTTCTGTCATTTGGCGTGTCACGTCCGATCCCCATTCAATATCTGGGTGACGCTACCGCATTGCTAATGCCATCTATATGTCAGCAGTGTTCGGCTATGCCGAACTGAATGGAGGTGCTGCGTTGCCAAAAACGACAAGATTTTTTGAAGTGATCCAGCTTCTTCGGGCGGCCAAACGGCCCGTTCTGGCGCGTGATCTGGCAGCGGCGTTGGAGGTGTCCGTGCGTACCGTCTACCGTGACATCGCAAGTTTGCAGGCCATGCAGATCCCCATCCTTGGCGAACCGGGTATCGGCTATGTCATGCGGCGCGGATATGACCTGCCCCCAGTCAATTTTGATGTGGACGAAGCAGAGGCCGTTTCCGTCGGTTTGAACATGATCGCGCGCACCGGTGATCCCGGCCTGTGGCGTGCGGCGCGGCGTGCGTCGCACAAGTTGCACGAGGTCGCGCCAAGCACGAAAAAGCTGGTTGCGTCGTCCTGGGGTGTGCAATCCATCCCCGCCGTGGACCTGTCAAAGCTCAGACAGGCGATCAGGCACGAGTATAAAGCCGCGATCCAGTACGCCGATGTCGAGGGTCGCGAAACCGAGCGCACGATTTGGCCCTTGGTGCTGATTTACTATGTCGACAACGTGCTTGTGGTTGCCTGGTGCGAGCTCAGGCAATCCATCCGGCATTTCAGGCTCGACCGGGTTACCAGATGCCGTTTCTTGACGGATGATTTCAACGGAAGGGGTGATGCGTTGATTGCTCAGTGGGAAGCCACCCAGAAAGACGACACCGTGTCGACCAAAGATTTCGGATTGAGCGAAACCTGACTTTTGAGAGGTGAGAGCATGCTGCGGTTTCCCTAGACCTCGGCACCGCTGGCGAAATGCGCGCGCCATTCTTGCGACAGATGCACGAGATCCTTTAATGCTGCCGCTGACGAAGCGCCCAAATGCTGGGTGAAGAGGGCGGTGACCACATCTTCGGATTGCCGATATTCGCATTCAGCTTCCAACAGGGGTGTCGTCCTCGCGATAGCGTCGATTTCATTGGGTTTTCCCTCGGAGATGCTGGCTGTGCTCGGTGGGGTCAGAGCAAAAAAATAGGCGGATGGCCGGGAAACCATCCGCCGTTGTGGCCTGTACAGAAGGCTGGGGGGACAGGCCTTTGCACATTTGGGACATCGTGCTGTGTACAGGCAGGGACGCCGTTGCGATCTGGGGGTCAGACCGGGCTATCGGGTAACATCAGGCAAAACTCAGTGCCGTTTTTCGAGCTGCGCAGCAGACGCATTTTGCCACCCATCTCGCGTGCAAGGCCGACGGCTGTCATCAAGCCAAAGCCGATATGTGCGCCCATGGCCGGTGGGCGATCAATCCGGGGATAAAGGTGGCCGATGATATGTTCGGGCAGGCCGGGGCCATCATCCGATATCGAAAAACAGACCTTGCCGCAGCCTTGCGACACCCGGATCGTGATCCGGCTGCCAGTGCTTGCCCGGATGGCATGCGCAGCATTGACCGTAAGGTTATAGATGATCCGAAACAGCCGGGTTTTGCTGCACACAAGCCGTGTGCCTTGCGATACAAACACGTCCATTTTGGGATGTCCGATCCGATCTTCGTAAACCGGGCCAATCAGATGCGCGATGTCTTTGAGCATCTCCTCAATGTCGTCGTGGCTGAGGCAGTTTGTGGTCTCAGGCTTTTCTGCTTCCACAAGGTCCGTGTCGCAAATACAGGCGATTTGATCGATGGCCTTGGCGATGCGTTCAGCGCGCAACGCCACCTTTTCATCCATATGCGCGCCGAGGCCTTCTGCCGCCAGCGATGCGCTGGCAAGGTATCCTCGAATATCGTGGGCGGCGCTTCGTAGAGTGAGAGTTGGGTGTTCCAAAACAGACCTCCTCAATTTTCATCTGACAATGCGTCAGGTGATGATCCGAATCTAACCGATGCGCGCTGCGCTGTATTTCAGTTTCCGGGGGGGGGATTCTGAAATTCTGCCAATTGTCAGGTCTGCGGTGGCGATGTTGGCAGCCAAAACCCCCTCTCACTGTTTGACCAAACGGCTGCATATATTTAGAACAAAGAAGGAACATTAGGGAATCAGTGTGACGTGCATGCAGTCGTTGTCTCTTCAAAAATACAAGCTTGGGCAGCGGCATCAGCGGAGCCCGATCAAACGGACCTTGTCGGAGATCTTTCCCGAAACGGTGACAGATGCAGCCGCAATTGGGTACATATTGGCGCGTCTGCCCCGCACCAATGCGCCTGTGTTGTGGGTGCAGGATCGCCTGTCCTGTCGCGAAACGGGGCGTCTTTGTCTTGCGGGGCTTGGCGTCCAGCGCCCCATTATTGCGGTGAACTTGTCCCGTCCGGTCGACGTTCTGTGGGCATTAGAAGATGGGTTGCGTTGCCGGACACTTGTCGCCGTGATTGGCGAGATATGGGGCGATCCGGCCGCGTTGGACTTTACCGCGACCAAACGGTTGGCGATTCGTGCAGAGGCCGCAGATGTGCCTTGCTGGCTGGTCCGCCACGCCGCCACACCAAACCTGAGTGCGGCCCGCAACCGCTGGCGGATCGGGTCGGTCCCCTCTACCGCCAATGCCCACGACGCCCACGCGCCGGGGGAATCGCGCTGGTCGCTCGATCTGTTCCGGTCGCGTCAAGCCAAGCCGGGCAAGTGGACGGTGACATATGACCGGACGGCGGATCGTCTCGATCGCATTACCCCACTTCGCGATGGAGCGATGGCAGCGCGCGATGGAACGACGGGGCAACGCGCCACAGGATGATATTCCGCTGGTGCTGGCCAGTGAGGGGCATCATGGCCCGGTGATCCACGCCTCCAATCGTATCGCGCGGGGGATGGGCATTCTGCCGGGATCGCGCGTTGTGGATATGCGCGCGATTTGTCCCGAATTGCAGGTGGAATATGCAGACCAGGCCGGTGACCGGGCCGCATTGGATCGTTTGGTGCTGTGGGCGCGGCGCTGGTGTCCGTGGACGGTGCGCGATGGCGACAACGGGATGATTTTGGACACAAGCGGCTCCGATCATCTGCTGGGCGGCGAAGCTGCGATGCTGATCGAGATGGAGACGCAATTGTCCCTTCTGGGTCTAACATCACAACTGGCCGTTGCCCCGACATGGGGAAGTGCCTGGGCGCTGGCAAGGTTCGGGCCTGTGCGCTCAATCTGCATGGCCGATGAAATCCCCCACAAACTTGGGCCCTTGCCCGTCGCGGGATTGCGTCTGGACGGCGAGACTTTGCTGCTGTTGCAAAGGTTGGGGCTCAAAACCATCGGGGCATTGATGGATGTGCCGCGCCTTTCGCTGACACGGCGCTTTGTGAAAGCGGCCCTCGCCTCCAACCCGCTGATGCGGCTGGATCAGGCGTTTGGGCGGTTGGCCGAACCTGTTGCTAGCGTCGATGCAAAGCCGCGGTTTGTGGTCCAAAGCCGCTTGGCAGAGCCTATTTTCGACCCGACACCCTATCTGCCCCAATTGTGCGAAGACCTGTGTGATGCGTTGCAGCACGCAAGCATGGGGTGCCGCAGGCTGCATCTGACGGTGTACCGCACGGATGGCGATGTCAGTTTTGTCGATGTTGCCATGTCTGCCAGCTCACAGGACCCCATCCACCTGCACAGCCTGTTTCGCGACAAGGTCGAGCGTATCAATCCGGGTTTCGGCTTTGATCTGATCACATTGGCCGCGGGTGGGGTGGAACCGATGCACGTTGTCCAAAAGGGTTTGGATGGCGATGTCGAGGATGGTTTGGACCTCAGCTTGCTTGTGGATCGGCTGACGGCAAAGTTTGGCACACAGGCTGTGTCGCGTCCTACCTTGCGGGCCAGCCACGTACCGGAGCGCGCCGAGGGGCGTGTCGCCGCCCTGTCCACCCCCCCTCCGCCGGTTGAGGCCGTGTCCCAAAACCGCCCCATCCGTCTGCTGGACGTCCCCGAAGAAGTGCGGGTGCTTTATGCGGTGCCCGAGGGCCCACCGGCACAGTTCGTCTGGCGCAAGCAAACCCATCGTGTCACCCGGTATGCGGGGCCGGAACGGATCGCCCCCGAATGGTGGAAAGACCGCCCCGGCACCCGGCTGCGTGACTATTTCAAGGTCGAGGATCAGACGGGCCGCCGCATCTGGCTCTACCGCGAGGGTCTGCATGATGATGGGCGCGGCGGGGATCCGCGCTGGTTCGTGCACGGGATGTTTGCCTGATGCCTGACATGGACAACCAGCACCCAAGGCGCACAATCGAGGATGATGGGCTCACCCGCAACACGCCCAGCGCTTTCGTGGAGCTTGGTATCACCACATGCTTTTCCTTTTTGCGCGGGGCCTCGGATGCCGTGGATCTGGCCACAACCGCAAATGCGCTGGGATATGACAAACTGGGCTGCGCGGATCTGAACACAATGGCAGGCGTGGTCCGCTTGCATGCCGAGGCTCACAAAGCCCAGATCACTCCTGTGATTGGCTGCCGTCTTGAGCTGGTGACGGGAGAGATGTTCCTTGCCTATCCGCGTGACCGGGCGGCCTATGGGCGGCTGTGTACCTTGCTGTCCAAAGCCAAGATGCAGGCGGTTGATGGGTCATGGCAGCTCAAGGGGGCCTGCGACATCACATTGGATGATCTGGCGCAGCACAGCGCGGGTGTGCAACTGATCGCCATACCCGGTTTGGACCTCAATCACTTCAGCGCGGGTCTGCGCCGTCTGATCCGCGCCCTGCCGACCCTCAAGCACATCGCGGCAAGTTACCTTTATCGCGGCGATGATCGGGCCCGGATCAATCGGCTGGACAGGCTTGCAAACGCCAACGGGCTGTCCATTCTGGCGACCAATGACGTTCACTATCACGCCCCCGAGCAGCGCCCGTTGCAGGACGTGATGACATGTATCCTGCATAAAACCACAATCCAGAAGGCAGGCTTTCTGCTGGATGCCAATGCGGAACGGCACTTGAAATCCCCCGCGCAGATGAAGGCGCTGTTTTCAGAGTGGCCGCATGCCATTCACGCAACGCGGGTCGTTGCGGATGCTTGCACGTTCAGCCTGCTCGAACTGTCTTACGAATACCCGCAGGAAACCGTGCCCGATGGGCGCACCCCACAAGAATATTTGGACGAACAGACATGGAAAGGGGCGGCATGGCGCTATCCGGATGGCATACCCGATACCGTCACAGCGACCTTGCGCAAAGAATTGGCGCTGATTGCCAAGCTTGAAATCGCCCAGTATTTCCTGACGATCCAGAACATCGTCAATTTCGCCCGGCACGATTGCACCCCCCCGATCCTGTGTCAGGGCCGCGGATCAGCCGCGAACTCCGCCGTCTGTTACGTTCTTGGCATCACGGCCGTTGATCCGGCGACAAACGATTTGTTGTTTGAACGCTTCATCAGTGAAGAACGCAAAGAGCCCCCCGACATCGACGTCGATTTCGAACATGAGCGGCGCGAAGAGGTGATCCAGCATATCTATGAAAAATACGGGCGCGACCGGGCGGCTTTGTGCGCCACGGTGATCCATTATCGCCCTCGTATGGCCGTGCGCGAAGTGGGCAAGGTCATGGGGCTGTCCGAAGACATCACCACCGCCTTGTCCAAGACCATCTGGGGGTCTTGGGGACGGGAGGTCGGCGCGCGCGAAGCGACAGAGGCGGGCATCGATCTGAATGACCCCCTCATGGCCCGCACCATCAAAATCGCGGATCAGATGATCGGGATGCCGCGCCACCTCGGGCAGCATGTTGGCGGGTTCATCCTGACCCAAAAGCCGCTGACCGAAACTGTCCCAATTGGAAACGGCGCAATGCCTGAGCGTAGCTTTATCGAATGGGACAAGGACGATATCGACGAGTTGCGTATCCTCAAGGTGGATGTTCTGGCCCTTGGAATGCTGACCTGCATCCGCAAGGCCTTCGATATGATTGCAGCCCATCACGGACCGACATTCACATTGGCAAGCATTCCACAGGACGACACGCCGACTTATGACATGCTGTGCAAAGGCGACAGTCTGGGCGTGTTTCAGGTCGAAAGCCGCGCGCAGATGAACATGTTGCCCCGGCTCAAGCCGCGCGAATTCTATGATCTGGTCATTCAGGTCGCCATTGTCCGGCCCGGCCCAATTCAGGGCGATATGGTGCACCCCTATTTGCGCAGGCGCAGCGGGAAAGAGGCCGAGGAATACCCCTCACCCGCCGCCCCGCATGATCCGGATGAGCTGAGGCACGTGCTCAAGCGGACCAAGGGCGTGCCGATCTTTCAGGAGCAGGCGATGAAAGTTGCCATGGTTGCCGCCGAGTTTTCCCCGGACGAGGCCAACCAGCTGCGCAAAGCCATGGCGACATTCCGGTCGCGCGGCACCATTGGCGCATTGGAGGAGAAAATGGTCGGGCGCATGATCCGGCGCGGCTATGATCCGGAATTTGCAAACCGCTGTTTTCATCAGATCAAAGGGTTCGGGGATTATGGTTTCCCTGAAAGCCACGCGGCCAGCTTTGCGCATCTTGTCTACGTATCGAGTTGGATCAAATGCCACTACCCGGATGTGTTCTGTGCGGCGTTGCTGAATTCCCAACCTATGGGATTCTATGCGCCTGCCCAGATTGTGCGCGATGCCAGGGAACACGGCGTCACAGTGCGTGCGCCAGATGTGAATTACAGCGATTGGGACAACACGCTGGAACCTCTTGGACATGATGTCTTTGCGGTGCGTCTGGGGCTGCGCCAGATTGATGGCGTGCGGCAGGACATGGCACACCGCATCATGGAGGCGCGGCTGACCCCCTATACAGATCTGGCAGACCTGAAAAAACGCGCCCGCCTTGATGTTGGCACCTTGCGCAAACTGGCGGCGGCGGATGCCGTACGCTCCATGGATCTGGATCGGCGGCAGGCGCTTTGGGATGCTCGCGCGTTGCGGGATGCGCCAGCCCTGCCTCTGTTCCAGGAAAACCGGGACGAGGGGCGCGAAGTGCAGTTCGCCCTGCCGCAGATGCCCATGTGCGAACATGTCGTTGCAGATTATCAAACCACGCGGCTGTCCTTGAAAGAGCATCCCATGTCGTTTCTGCGCACAAGCATGACACGGCAGGGCTATCGCTCGACCGGGGTCCTCAACACGATGCGCAGTGGCCAGTCCATCAAGCTGGCTGGGATTGTATTGATCCGCCAGCGTCCCGGCAGCGCCAAGGGGGTCTGCTTTATCACGCTTGAGGACGAGGTCGGCGTTGCCAACCTGGTCGTCTGGCCAAAAGTGATGGAGGCGTTTCGCAAGGTCATCATGCGCGCGCGTATCATTGATGTCACAGGTGTGGTGCAACGCAGCGATGACGTCATTCATGTCGTGGCCCATCGCCTGTCTGATCGCAGCGATGCGCTTGACCGGTTGGCAAATGATGTGATGACCCCACCGCTCGCCCGTGCTGATGAAGTCAGGAAAGCCCTTCCGCACGGCAGCCATGGCCATCCGCGCAATGTGCGCGTCATCCCGAAATCGCGGGACTTTCACTAGGGGATACGGCGTCGCCCGAAATGATCCGGCGTGCCAGCGCAAGGTCAGCTTGAAAATCGCGCATCGCCTGTTGGGCAACCTCGGCGGGTTGCGCGCGCAGGATATAGGCGGGGTGAAGTGTGATCAGCACTTTGCCCCCGTGCAGCCCATCCTCGATCTTGCCGCGCCGGTTCATGATCGCTTGCCCGGATCCGGTTGTTGCCAGCGCCGCCGTTGCGCCCATTGCGACAATCAGTTTAGGGGCGACCTGTTTGATCTCCGCGTTCAGCCACCATGCACACCGATCGATTTCAGATCGTGTGGGTCGTTGATGGATGCGCCTTTTGCCACGCGCCGTGAACTTGAAATGCTTGACTGCATTGGTGAGGTAAAGCGCCTCGCGCGTCAGACCTGCATGGGCCGCGGCCTGGTCGAAAAGCTGCCCGGCCGGGCCAACAAAGGGACGCCCGGCCAGGTCCTCCTGATCGCCCGGTTGTTCCCCGACAATCATCAGGTCCGCATCCACCGGGCCGCTGCCGGGCACGGCTTGGGTCGCCCCCTTGTGAAGATCGCAGCGTGTGCAGCCCTCAAGCGCGTCGCGCATGGCGCAGGCGGACCCGGTCCATTCAGAGACATTGCGCATCTGCATGGCTTGCGCGCTAGCGGCGTGCGCGGGCGGCAGGGTCGGTGCGGCCTCTGCCATGGCGCGTGCGCGGGCGGGTGCTGTTGCGATCAGCTCGGGGATGGCGACCGCCTCGGGCATGTTCTTCCAGTATTTCTTGGGCATTTCCGACTGCATCGCTGCCACTTTCAGCCGGGCAGGGTTAAAGATGTTGCGGAAATAGGTGACCCACAGCTCTTCATGGGCATCATCGGGCAGGTCGGGCGCGTCAGCCCCGTCTTCCAGCCGCAACACGCCCTTTTCGAAATGAGCGCTGACATCAGGGGTCAGGATACGCCAATCCATATCGCCAAAGCGGCGGCAAAAGAACTGCGCGGTCGGCTCAACCGTGTGATGGGTCGGCTCAAACCAGGCGGCAAAGGATCGCCGTGGCGCTGCGGGGTCCCCGATCTCGCGAAACCGGACAAAGGCCTTCATCTTGTGCTGACAGCGATGTACGCCTTTTTCCAGGCTGCGCAGCTTTGCAACCTCGGCGTCCCCCCGATCAGACATCAGCCAAGGCGCGCTTTGGACACGCCACAGCAACGCATAGAGCCGTGCAAATCGCTGAGGGTCGGAATGCCAGACCACGCTGTTGGCCAATGCCACAAAGCTGCGCGGCACGGTTATGTCGCTGCGATCTGGTGGCGCTGCCGGTGCGTTCGCAAATAACTCGGGCGGGGTGTCATCACCGCCCCAGATGACGTCACTGGGCGGCACCCGTTCCCCCAACAACGCACGCGCCGCATCGCGCCACGCCACCGCCGTGCCGATTTTGGGCAACGCGATGTGCCGCATTACAGCAACGTCAATTGCTGGGGTGCGGGCGCGAACCGGGCGCGCAAATCCGCGCTGTCGGTCAGCCGGCCCGGGGTCCATCCAAGGGCTGTGATGAACGCGCGCGCCTTTTTCATCGATCCGCCCATGCAGGCCAGATCCTCATATCGCAACGTGCGATGTCGCCGTGTGCTCAGGATACGCTGCACCGATTTGACGCCAAAGCCGGGGACCCGCAGCAACATGTCCTTGCTTGCGGTGTTCACATCCAGCGGAAACAGGCCCCGATGCTGCAAGGCCCAGGCCAGCTTGGGGTCAATGTCGAGGTCGAGGTTCCCGTCCGGCGTCACGCCCGTGATTTCGTTCAAGTCGAACCCATAGAACCGCAACAGCCAGTCCGCCTGATAAAGCCGATGTTCCCTCTGCAACGGCGGGCGGATCAGCGGCAGCTTGCTGGAACTGTCAGGGATCGGCGAGAAGGCCGAGTAATAGACCCGCTTCAACTTGTAACTGGAATAAAGCCGGGTGGATTGCGACAGCACCGCCGCATCGTTTGACGCATCCGCCCCCACAATCACCTGAGTGGATTGCCCTGCGGGGGCAAACCGGGGCGGGCGCTTGCCGGTGTGAGACTTGTCCTTGGCCACCTCTTTGCGCATCCGGACGTTGGCCATCGCCTTGCGGATCTGTGCAGGGTTCTTTTCCGGCGCGAAATTCTTGACCGAAACATCCGTGGGCAATTCGACATTGATCGACAGCCGATCCGCCAGCAGCCCCGCTTCTTCGATCAGTTCAGGGGCGGCATCGGGGATTGTCTTGAGGTGGATATAGCCGCGAAAGTTTTCCTCGTGCCGCAGCTTGCGCGCAATGCGCACCATGTCCGACATCGTCCGGTCCGGCGACTGGATGATCCCCGAAGATAAAAACAGTCCTTCGATGTAGTTGCGGCGGTAGAAGTTGATCGTCAGGTCCACGACCTCGTCCACGGAAAACCGGGCACGAGGCACGTTCGACGACACCCGATTGACGCAATAGCTACAGTCATAGATGCAAAAATTTGTCATCAATATCTTGAGCAGACTGATACAGCGCCCATCTGGGGCATAGGCGTGACAAATCCCCGATCCCTCGTTCGATCCCAACCCCTTCCCGTCGAGTGAATCGCGTTTAGTCGACCCTGACGAGGCGCAGGAGGCGTCGTATTTGGCTGCGTCGCTGAGGATTGCCAGCTTGGAGACGAGAGAGAGTCGGGACATAATGTTCACATTATGTTCTCATCCAAGCTGATGCAAGCGCAAGTGATGCTGCGCTGGCCAAGTATCGCCGAATTGATTTTGTGCCTCCGACACTTAGCTTACGAGGAAGCCAAGGACATAAAACACCGATGACCGAAAACAGCCCCTTATCGCGCCCGCTGGCCGTGCCGACAGGACGCGTGTCGCGCATGATGCGCATGGGCGTGCTGGCGGCCGATGTGGCCGGTCGCATGGCGGCTGATGGCGCGCGCCAATGGGGGCAGGGCGGCCGCCCCACGACGCGGCAGTTGTTTATGACTCCGGGCAATCTGCGCCGCATGGCGGATGAGCTGGCGCGCATGCGCGGGGCGGCGATGAAGGTTGGTCAACTTCTCTCGATGGACACCGGCGACATGTTGCCCCCCGAACTGGCCGAGATCATGGCTCGCCTTCGGGCTGATGCCGATTTCATGCCGCCCAGACAGTTGCGCAATGTGCTGGATGCGGAGTGGGGCGCAGGCTGGCGTCAACGCTTTGCCCAGTTTGATGTGCGCCCCATTGCGGCGGCCTCTATCGGGCAGGTCCACAGGGCCCGTTTGCCCGATGGCACGGAACTGGCGATCAAGGTGCAATATCCCGGCATCGCGCGCAGTATCGACAGTGACGTGTCAAACATTGGCAGCCTGATCCGCATGTCCCGGCTGTTGCCCAAAGAGTTTGAATTGCGCCCCTATCTCGATGAGGCTCGCGCGCAACTGAAGGAAGAGGCGGATTACAACGCCGAGGCCGCTCATCTAGAGACCTTTGGCCGCTTGCTGAAGGATGATGCGCATTTTGTCGTGCCTGCGCTCCATGCGCCGCTGACCACGCAAAAGGTGCTCGCCATGACGTATGTGCCGTCGGACAAGATCGAAACGGTCGCTGAACAGCGTCAGGATGTGCGTGACCGGGTGATGCATGCGCTGTGTACGTTGATGTTGCGAGAGTTGTTTGAGTTTGGTGTGATGCAGACCGATCCGAACTTTGCCAATTATCGCTTTGATCCGGACACGGGGCGGATCGTTTTGCTGGATTTTGGCGCAACGCGCCGTGTGCCCGCAGCCTTGCAGACCCATATGCGTGCGCTCTTTCAGGCCGGGTTGGAAGATCAAGGCGCGGAGGTCGACAGCATCGTGGCGCAGATGGGACTGGTGCCTGACACCGTCGAGGCTCCTTTTCGCGACCGCATCCTTGATATGATCATGCTTGTCTTTGACGAAGTTCGGGCGGCACCTTTGCTGGACTTTGGCACATGGGATGTGTCCCGGCGCTTGCAGCGCGAAGGTGAGGCGCTGGCCGCCGCAGGCTTCGTGCCGCCTCCGGTGCCCATGGATCTGCTCTATATCCAGCGTAAAGTCGCGGGCATGTTTCTACTTGCGACCCGCCTGAATGCCCGCGTGCCAGTGACAGAGTTGATCACGACGGGGTTGAGCCGCGCATGACGCAAGCCGACCTGGCCCTTTTTCTAAGCGGTGTTCAAAAGACATTCGCAGGCGCCGACGGGCCTGTGCCGGTGTTGGGCGGTGTGGACATGACACTTGCACCTGGCGAGACGCTGGCGCTGACCGGGGAATCCGGCAGCGGCAAAAGCACGTTGCTCCATATCGCCGGTGGGCTGGAGGTCGCGGATGCGGGGACAGTGCGTGTGGCTGGTCAGGAGCTGACCGGGATGTCCGACAGTGATCGCGCCGCCGTACGGTGTCGCGATGTCGCGGTGATCTTTCAGCAATTTAATTTGATCCCGTCGTTGAATGTGACGGACAATATCGCGTTTCAGGCGCGGCTCGCGGGGCGCGCGGATATGGCCCTGATTGGTGAACTTGCCACGCGTCTTGGGTTGTCGGACCAGATGCGCAAATACCCCGAGGCCCTGTCGGGCGGTCAGCAGCAGCGTGTCGCCATCGCGCGGGCCATCGCGGCACGGCCGCAGGTGTTGTTGGCTGATGAACCCACGGGCAATTTGGACGAAAACACAGCCGTGCAGGTTCTTGACCAATTGCTGACCCTTGTGGCGGATACGGGCGCTGCGCTGCTGTTGGTGACGCATTCACCTGTCATCGCCGCCCGTATGGGTCGCCGCTTGCACCTGAGCCGCGGGGTGCTGGCGTGACCCGCGCGTGCTTTGCGGCTTTGGCGTCGCACTGGCGCCACAACCCCTTGCAGTTGTTTGCCTTTCTGGCCGGCCTCGCCTTGGCCACTGGCCTGTGGTCCGGCGTGCAGGCCATCAACGCCGAAGCGCGCGCCAGCTATGATGCAGCGGCGGCAACCTTGGGCGAAGGACAATTTGACCAGATCGTACCGCGCGCAGGGGATCGTATCGCCCAACAGGATTTCGTGTCCTTGCGGCGCGCCGGTTGGCTGGTGTCACCCATCATCGAAGGGCGACTGGACGGCGTGCGCGTGCTTGGGTTCGATCCTTTGTCATCTCCTTCAGGGGCCAGCGTTGGCGAAATCGCAGAGGCGGGTGACCTCGACAGCTTCCTCAGCCCCGGCCGGCTTTATGCGACTGCTGAAACAGCCCAAGCACTCGGTGATGGTGTTACCGTTTTGGTCGAGGACACCGTCGCGCCGGGAGTCGCTGTCGGGGATATCGGCGCGGTGCAACAACTGCTGGGGCGCACTGATCTATCGCGCCTGTTGGTGCAACCCGATCAACCCTTGCGCCGCCCCGCATTGGCGGATGTGGCCCCGCATCTGCGCCTGCAATCTGCCAGCCAGTCGGCAGATGTGGGCGAGCTGACCGAGAGCTTCCATCTGAACCTCACCGCCTTTGGCCTGCTCAGCTTTGCGGTGGGATTGTTCATCGTCTACAGCACCATCGGCCTTGCGTTCGAGCAGCGGCGGGGCATGGTTCGGACCCTGCGCGCCTTGGGCGTACCCTTGCCGCGTCTGATCAAGCTGATGGTGGTTGAGGTCGTTGCGCTTGCGCTTGTTGGCGCGGGGATCGGGGTGGTTCTGGGGTATGTGATCGCCGCGCTGTTATTGCCGGATGTCGCGGGCAGCTTGCGTGGGCTTTACGGGGCCGAGATGGCTGGCACGCTGCAATTCAGGGTCTCGTGGTGGGGGTCGGGCATGGCTATTGCGGTTCTAGGCGCTTTGGCAGCGGCAGGCGGGCGGCTCTGGCAGATCGCGCGGATGCCGCTGCTGGCGAGTGCGCGACCCCGCGCATGGGCGATGACATTGGGAAATGCGCAGGTGGCTCAGGGTGTGGGCGCACTTGGCTTGCTGCTGTGTGCGGGTGCTTTGGCGGTATGGGGATCAGGGTTGGTTGCGGGTTTTGCGCTGTTGGGATGCTTCCTGATCGGGGCCGCACTTGCGCTGCCCCTTCTGGTACGTCCGGTCCTGACCTTGGCCGAGAGCACAGCCAAATCGCCGGTGGCACGCTGGTTCTGGGCGGACACGCGCCAGCAATTGCCCGGTCTCAGCCTTGCGCTAATGGCGCTGCTGCTGGCCATTTCGGCCAATATCGGGGTGGCCACCATGGTGTCGAGTTTTCGGCTGACCTTTGTAGCGTTTCTGGATCAGCGCCTGGCACCCGAGCTTTACGTCGAGGCGGAGACTGCTGCGCAAGCGGCCCAAATCGAAGCGGCAGCGCCACGCCTCGGCGCAACTGCGTTGCCGCTGCTTGTGCGTGATACGCATGTGGCAGGCCAGCCGACGCGGTTGTTTGGGGTGCGGGTCGGGCCGACCTATCGCGAGAATTGGCAGTTCCTCGCCGCCACCCCCTCTGCCTGGGATCAGGTCGCTGCGGGTGCCGCTGCGGTGGCGAATGAACAGCTGGCCCGCCGTGCAGGGCTTTGGGTCGGAGACCGCGTTGAGGTGGCCCCGGATCGCATGCTGCCACTTGCCGCGATTGTGGCGGACTACGGCAATCCACTTGGGCAATTGGTGATTGGCGAGACACTGTTCCAAAGCCTTTACCCCGAGGTCAGTGCCCGCCAATTCGGTCTGCGCACAGACGACCCCACCGCTGTGCGGCGCGCTATGACTGACGAGATGGGGATCGCTGACAGTGCCATCACCGATCAGGTCGCGCTCAAGGCGTTCTCGATGGGCGTTTTTGACCGGACCTTTACGGTTACCGCAGCACTCAACGTGCTGACGCTGGCCGTGGCGGGGTTTGCGATGTTGATGTGCCTTCTGACCCTTGCCGATTTGCGGGTGCCACAGCTGGCACCGGTCTGGGCGCTTGGGCTGACCCGCCGCCGCATTGGCCAGTTGGAGGTCATCCGCGCATTGGTTTTCGCTGCGGTCGTGTGCCTTTTTGCGTTGCCCGTCGGGCTGGGTCTGGCATGGGTCCTTTTGGCGATCATCAATGTGGAGGCGTTTGGTTGGCGTTTGCCGATGTACCTGTTTCCTGCCGATTATGCCGGGCTTGGGGCATATGCAATACTGGCCGCTGGCATTGCTGCGGCGTGGCCTGCGATCCGTCTGATGCGCGTGCCACCCAATGCGTTACTCAAGGTGTTTGCACATGAGCATTAGGCTGCTCCTCTTCCTTCTGCTTTGGCCTCTCAGCGTGTTCGCGCAGGGTTTTGCGGGCTTGGGCACGGATGCCCAGAAGTTCGCAGTGCCGCAGGCCGATCCGCAATTCGACTTTCCCGCAGATCACGGCCCGCACCCGGAATACCGTATCGAGTGGTGGTATCTGACAGCCAACCTGACCAGTGCGGATGGCACGCAATACGGATTGCAATGGACCTTGTTTCGCACGGCCATCGCACCCGGAGAGGACGCAGGCTGGTCTTCGCCACAGGTCTGGTTTGCTCATGCGGCGGTAACCACTCCACAGGCCCATTTCGCCACCGAACGCTTCGCGCGGGGGGGCGTCGGAGTTGCAGGCGTCCAAGCCGAACCGTTCCGTGCCTGGATTGACGAATGGGCGATGGAGGGGGCGGACTTTGACACTCTGACGTTGACGGCCCAAGGTCCCGACTTTGCCTATGACATGGCGTTGCAGGCGCAGGGCCCGCTGGTGTTCCACGGGCAGCACGGGTTTTCGGTCAAATCTGTCGAGGGGCAGGCGAGCTATTATTATTCTCAACCGTTCTACAAGATAGCAGGCACCCTGATATTGCCTGATGGATCGGTTGAGGTGACGGGCAATGCCTGGCTTGATCGGGAATGGTCCTCGCAACCGCTGTCGGACAATCAGTCGGGTTGGGATTGGTTTTCCTTGTCCTTTGACGATGGGGCCAAGCTGATGGGGTTTCAATTGCGCCAGCGTGACGGTTCGCTTTACAGCGCCTCCACATGGATTGGGGCGGATGGGCGCACGACGGCTTATCCAGACGGGGCCTTTGCGGCTCAACCTGTGGCCCAAAGCGATGTGGGCGGGCGCGATGTGCCCACGACGTGGCAGGTTCAACTGCCGGATCGTGGCGTTGATGTGCGGGTTGAGGCGCTCAACACCCAAGCGTGGATGCCGCTGAGCATCCCCTACTGGGAGGGCCCGGTGATCGTCGAAGGTTCCCATACAGGCGTCGGCTATCTGGAGATGACAGGATATGAATGATCTAAACGATCTGGCGGCCTTTCTGGAAGAGGGCTGGCAGCATTTGCGGCGTGGCGTGGCCGACGGCAAGGCCCCTGCGCGCTATCCGACCTTTGCGACCGTCTCCTCCGATGGACTGCCCGAGGCGCGAACGGTGGCGCTGCGCCATGCCGGGCAGGCGGAGGGTGTGGTCGAGGTGCACACAGATATCGCGACACCGAAATTCGCGGCGCTGAGGGCGAACCCGCATGCCGCGCTGCATGTGTGGGTGCCCAGATCCAACCTGCAAATTCGCCTGACCAGCCGTGTCACCATTCAAACCGGCGATGCAGTGCAGGCGGCCTGGGACAAGGTTCCTGCCGCCTCGCGGGTCTCCTACGGGACTGCGCCTGATCCCGGCACGCCGATTTCGGACGTCTATGCCTATGAAAAACCGGCGCGGCGGGATCGGTTCGCGGTGCTGCACTGCGTCATCAGCCACATTGATCTTGTGCATCTGGGGGCGCAGCACCGCCGTGCCGAATTCCGGCGCTCGGATGCGTGGAAAGGCCAATGGCTGGCCCCTTGACCCGCGCTATTTTGGCTATGCGTGTTTGGGCGGCGTGAGCTGTTTGTGATCGGGATGGCGGGCTTCACGTTCGCTTCGCGCTTGTGTGGGCCTGCACCGGGCATTGTCGAGTTGTTCACCGCGCGCGCGTTGCGGGGCCTGGCGGCGGCGGCGATGACGCCACAGGTCCTCGCCATCGCGCATGTTATCGTCTCCCCCCGGAAGAAAGGGCGCGGGCTTTTGGCCTGTCCGGAACCATCTCGAGTCTCGGCGTAGGTGGCAGGACCCATTGTTCGGAGATGCGTCGATTTCTGCGGACATATTGGAGATGGATGGCGGCTGGCGTTTTTCGTCAACATTCCGCTTGGCGCCGCCGCCGCACTCCGCGCACTGCAAAGCGATCTGATAATGACCCGGTTTCCCGTCGGTGTGATGCTGGCCTCTATGGCGACAGAACGGTTCGGTGGCCATCGTCTCGCTGCCCGGATCGCAATTGGGGCTGCGCTGTTGTATGTGGGGATAGTGAGCCTTCAGGCTGTCATCCGTTCGACGGGTTCTGATCTGAATCCCTATGGGTTTGCCATGCCATTTTTGATCTGTGGCATCGGCATGGCGACCGCGATCATGTCCTGTTTCGACTGCCGATGTTGAGTGTTGACGCACAGGACGACGGGTCCGGGGCCGGGGCGGTGCAACCGTTCCAACAGATCGGCGCAGCCCTTGGGATGGCTATTGCTTGCCAGGCACCCTTCGTCAATCCGGGCGAGGACGGGATGGCCGCAGGTGGCGAGAGCGCACCGCAATTCGTAGAGGCTGCCGCGCAAGCGATCATGTGGTCCATCGCGGTTTTCGTCGTCTTGACAGTCAGTGTCGGGCGGGCGGCATGGGTCGAGCATCGCGCGGGCGCGTTGCGGATCACTCAGTAGGGCAGCCCAACATAGTTCAGCGCCATGGCAGCTTGCGCTTCGGGGCTGTCGCGCAGCAGGGCAAGTTCAGCCAGCTGCATCTTTTTGTCAAACGCGCTTTGGCCGGGGGAGTGGTGCATGAGGTTTGAAAACCACCAACTGAACCGCTCGGTCTTCCACACCCGCGCCAGTGCCTTTTCCGAATAGACATCAATGCCATGGGTGTCATTGTCCGCATAGAACTGGCGCAAACCCTGATTGAGATAGTGCACATCCGAGGCGGCGGTGTTCAGGCCCTTGGCTCCGGTGGGTGGGACGATATGCGCGGCATCCCCGCACAGAAACAAGCGCCCCCACCGCATCGGTTCGGTGACGAAACTGCGCAAGGGTGCGATGGATTTTTCGAGGGCTGGCCCCGTGATCAGCGTCTCGGCGGCGGTGGGTGGAATGCGGCGGCGCAGCTCGTCCCAGAACGCGTCATCGCTCCAGTTCGCGGCATCATCGCCTTCATCGCATTGGATGTAGTACCGGCTGAGGTTGGCATTGCGCATCGAACATAAGGCAAAGCCGCGATCAGAGTTGGCATAGATCAGCTCGTCATTCACAGGCGGCGTTTCAGACAGCACGCCAAGCCAGCCGAACGGGTACACTTTTTCATACTCGCGGCGGACGGATGCGGGGATTGTCTTGCGACTGACCCCGTGAAAGCCATCACATCCCGCCACGAAATCGCAGTCGATGCGGTGGTGCGTTCCGTCCTGGTCAAAGGTGACAAACGGGGTGTCGGTGTCTGCGTCGTTGATCACCACTTTATCCACTTCAAACCGGGTTTCGCCTCCGGTCTTGTCGCGCGCATCATAGAGGTCGCGGGTCAACTCGGTCTGGCCATAGACCAGAACAGTTGCATCTGTATGTTGTGTGAAATCCACCCGGAACATGTCGTTATCATAGGCGATCAGGGTGCCGTCATGCACAAACCCTTCGGCCTTCATCCGGGCATCTACACCCGCCTCACCCATCAGCCCGACCAGGCCGCGTTCAAGAACCCCGGCGCGGATACGGCCCAGCACATGGGCGCGCGACTTGCGTTCCAGCACAATCGCTTCGATCCCGGCCTTGTACAGCAGTTGCCCAAGCAAAAGCCCGGATGGTCCGCCGCCGACTATCACAACCTGGGTGCGCATAGGCCCTCATTTCTTAAAAGGGCAATCTTTGGGGCGGCCGTGGTCGGGGGTCAAGCATCGGTGACAGCGCGCGCATATTCGATAAAGGCATTGATCTCTTCGGGGTGCGCAGATTTTCCGGTGAAGGCCACCAGATATTCGGGCACCATCGCCAGACGCTCTGCAAGGGTTTCGCCGAGGTTCGCGTCATCATATCCAAGCTGCATGTAGTAGAGGACGCGCGCGCGGGCCTTTGCCTCAAGCGGGTCATAAGCGAAACGGGCAAACATCTCGGTCAGGGCCTCCAACCGCGCATCGTCCCCGGCCTTGAGCACCACGTTCACCCGGTCGGACCGGCGCGCCCAATCCCGGATCGCAAAGTCGAGGCGATTATCGAACAGATCGGCGTTGATGTTGCAACGAAAAACATTGCAGCAGGCGGCGGTGATCGTGTCAGCGGGCGCATTGGCCTGCGCCACCATCGCGGCGGTGTTTGTGTCCTGCCAATGTTGCAACAGGGCATCCAAGAGGTCGGTCCGGTTCTTGAAATACCAATAGAAGCTGGATCGCGACACATCCAGCCCGGCGGCCAGATCGGCCACTTTGACCGCCTCGACCCCACCTTGTTTCAAGACCGCAAGGGCCGCGTTCAGCCAATCCTGCCTCGTGACTTTGACATTGCCAATCAGCAGATCCTTGGCCGGGTCATCCCTGTGCAGCAGGGGCGCGCCCATCAGCTTTCCGGCGCGCAGCCACCTTCGGCGCTGCGTTTGCTGATATAGGTGCGCAAGTCTTCAAGGTTGTCTTGGCGACCCGTGGGCGGGGTAAAGTCGCGCAGGATGCCTTTCCATATGTCGGTCGCGCGGGCCGTGGCGTCCACGCTGCCCCGCTCTTCCCAGGTGCCGATATTGGCAAAGTCCGCCACCAGCGGTTCGTAGAACTCGGTGCTGTAGCGTTCCATCGTGTGCGCCGCGCCGAAAAAGTGGCCGCCCGGTTGCACCTCCTGCAACGCGTCCAATGCGATCTCGGCCTCTTCTGCGGGAGTTTCGACACATAACTCGGCGATCATTTGCAGCACTTCGACATCCGTAATCAGCTTTTCGTAAGAGACGGTCAGCCCTCCTTCAAGCCAGCCTGCCGCGTGCAGGGTCACCGTCGCCCCCGCCATCAGGCACCCCCACGTCCCGAACTGGGTTTCGTTGGCGGCCTGCACATCGCCCAAGTTTGCTGCGGAACCGGATGCGCAGCGCCACGGCAGTCCGACATGACGTGCAAGCTGACCGGCGGCGAGTGATGCCTTGAAGTGTTCGGGTGTGCCGAAGACGGGCGCGCCTGACTTCATGTCGACATTCGAGGTGAACGTGCCGTAGCACACAGGCGCGCCGGGGTTGACCAACTGGCCCAGGGTGATGGCGGCCAACGCCTCGGCATGGGACAGCGTCATGGCCCCCGCCACGGTAATCGGTGCCATCGCCCCCATCAGGGTGAAGGGTGTAATGATCGCCATCTGACCGGCGCGCGCGAAATCCATGATCCCGAGGGCCATAGGGATATCCAACTGGCGCGGCGAGTTGGTGTTGATGATGGTGTAGCAATGCGCCTCGGCGCGGAATTCGGCGTCCGACAGCCCGCGCGCAATTTGCAGCATCTCGAAGGACTGATCAACCTGCCCAGTGCCGCGCGAATAGATGAACGGTACCTTGTCCGTCAACTCCATTTGCCCCTCGGTCATCGCATAGTGGCGCAGGTGAATGGGCACGTCCTGTGGTTCGACCAGTGGCGGGATCATGTGCAGCACGTCGAAATGTTGGGTCAGGGTGATGAGTTCGCGAAAGTCCTGTTCGGTGCCGGGGCGGCGTCCGCGCTCGAGGTCTGTCGCGTGAGGGCAGCCCGCGCCGGGCTGAAAGATCATGGTGCCCAGTTCCATCACCTGATCGCGCTCGCGCGCACCGCCTTTCAGCGCAAAGGATTTGGGCGCGGTGGCAAGGGCGGCCTCGACCACCTCGCGCCCGATATGGACCATCTGTGTGCTCTCATCGACGCGCGCGCCCGCGGCTTCGAACGCCGCGCGCGCCTCGGGTAGCAGCACCTTGATGCCGAGCCGTTCCAGCACATCCAGCGCGGCGTCGTGCATTGCCGCGACCCGGTCGTCGGAAAACACGTTCATTGCCGGGAACGGGTTGCGCAATCGGCGGTAGTCCGTCTTGCGGGTCTTGGCGGGTGGCGCGCCGCGCCCGCGTCGTCGTCTGGGTTGATCGCTCATCCGCGCATCGCCTTGCCCTCGGGGTCATAGGGCGAGGCTGCAATGACCTTGGCGGTGCGTTCGACCCCGACGATATGTACCGTCAGGTCCGTGCCAGTGCCGCTATGATCCGCATCGAGCAGCGCCATGGCGAGCGATTTGCCTGTGGTGTGCCCGAACCCACCCGAGGTGACAAAGCCCACCTTTTGCCCGTCTTTCCAGACCGGTTCGTACCCCGACGCATCCGCGCCATCGGCGTCCACCTCGAGCGTGACCTGCATCTGCGCGGGGCCGTTGCCATCACGTTCAGCGACCGCTGAGGTCTTGCCGACGAATTCCTTGTCCCAATCGATCCAACGGTCCATGCCGGTCATGGCCGGCGTGTAGCCTTGGGTGAATTCCGCCGACCAGATACCGAACGACTTTTCAAGCCGCAAGGACAGCAGCGCGTTGAACCCGTATTCGATCATCCCGTGATCCGCACCCGCGGCCAGCAGCGTTTTGCGCAAGGTCGCATGGTCTCCCATACGGCAGTGGATTTCATACCCCATCTCGCCCGTGACGGACAGCCGACCGACCTTGCATTGAAGTAGCCCGATGTCGAAGGTGCCGCAGCCCATGAAGGGCAGTGCACTCGCCTTGCCATCCGTTAGCGCGTCGATGACCGCTTTGGATTTGGGGCCTGACAGGGAAAAGCCAGCCATTTCGTCGCCTAGGTCGTTGAGCGTCACACCGTCCATCATGTGATCGTCGAACCAGCGTTGATGCCATGTCCGCAGATAGTAGCTGCCCATGATCCACCAGACGCCATCGCCCCAATTGAACACGGTCAGATCACCCTTGAGCCGTCCGTCTTCGCCCAGCATCGGTGCGAGGCGTGCGCGGCCCGGTGCGGGCAGGCGCGAGGCCATGATCGAGTTCAGCCACGCCTCCGCATTCTCGCCGGTGACCTCGACGCGCGAAAAGCCGGAGATATCCAGCAGGCCCACCCGCTCGCGCACTGCCTTACATTCGGCGGCCACGATGTCGTGGGCGTTGCTGCGTTTTAGAGATGGCGTTTCGGCAAACCCATGTGGCGCGAAATAGAGCGGCACTTCGAGGTCCCAGCTTTGACCCCAGTGGCACCCGGCGGCGGTCATGTCCGCATATGCCGGTGCGGTTTTCAAGGGCCGGCCGGCCGGCAGTTGTTCGTTGGGGTAGGTCATCACGAAGCGGCGGGAATAGAATTGGCCGGTCGTTTCCTTGATGTACTGCTTGTTCTCGGCCCAGATGCCATAGCGGGCCACATCCATGCCGTAGACATCCGCCTCAGGCTCGCCATGCACCATCCATTCGGCCAGCGATTTGCCCACGCCGCCCCCTTGCAGGAACCCGGCCATCACCGCGCAGGCCGACCAATAGCCGCGCTTGCGTGGCACCGGGCCCACCAAGGGGTTGCCGTCGGGGCTGAAGGTGAAGGCACCGTTCACCCACGTCTTCACGCCCACATCCTGCAACGCGGGATAGCGTTCAAAGCCCATGATCAACTCTTTTTCAATGCGATCAGGGTCTTCCTGTTGAAGTTCAAACCCGTATTCCCACGGCGCGCCGTCCATCATCCAGTGCTGGTGGTTGATCTCGTAAATACCCAGCAAAACGCCCTTCTGATCCTGACGCAGATAGGTGAACCCTTCGAGGTCCACGGTCATGGGCACCTCGAAATCCAGCTCCTCCAGCGCGGGGATCGTGTCGGAAATCAGGTAGTGGTGGTTGAGCGGCGAGACGGGCAGTTCGACGCCTGCCATGCGGCCCACCTGCTTGGCCCAGAGGCCCGCAGCGTTCACGACATGCTCACAGGATATGGTGCCCTGTTCGGTGACAACCTCCCAGCCTTGCAAGGTCTGGTTCAGTTCCAGCACCCGGTTGTGTTCGATCACTGTCGCGCCGCGTTTCTTGGCGGCCCCGGCATAGGCGTGCACGGTGCCGGTGGTGTCGATATACCCCTCGCGGTCGGCCCACATGCCGCCCAGCAACCCGTCACCCGACATGATCGGGTTCAATTCAACCGCTTCTTCGACCGTGACGAGGCGGCAATCCTCGATCCCGATGGACTGGAACGTGCGATAAGCCGATTGCAGCCATTCCCACCGGTCCGGCGTGCCTGCCATCGTCAAGCCACCGGTCATGTGCAGGCCGATATCCTGACCGCTTTCGGCCTGAATGTCCTCGAACAGGTCGATCGTATAGGCCTGCAGTTGCGCGATGTTGGGGTCCGCGTTCAGCGCGTGAAACCCGCCCGCCGCGTGCCAGCTTGACCCGGCTGTCAGCACCGAGCGTTCGATCAGGCACACATCGCTCCACCCCAGTTTGGCCAGGTGATAGAGCACCGATGTGCCCACAACGCCGCCACCGATCACCACCACCCGGTAATGTGTTTTCATGTCTGCCCTCTGTCGCATTCGTCCGATCTTTGGGGAACTGTCGGATAACTGGACAGATCTGTCCAGTGCTTTCGCGACATCAATTTGGTCGGAGACGACCGCGTGTCAGACAGGTTCAGACAGGTGCCGATGGATTGCGTCGGTCAGGCGATCTTTCACGCGCGCGTAGCGGCTGGCGGGCACGGGCGTGGAGAGTGCATAGATGTCGCCGTTGCCGTCCTCGATGGCCAGTCCAAGGGCGCAGACTCCGTCGGTATGCTCGCTTTCATCGCGGGCAAGCGCGCCCTGACGGATATCTTCGACTTCGCGCAGGATCGTGGCGAGCGGTTTGGCCGTGTCGCTCTCCAGCTCCGCCAGGATCAGTCGCGTCGCGCGGGCGGGGTCCATACAGGCCAAAGCGGCTTTGCCGTTGGCGGTGGTTGTCAGGGGAAAGGATTCGCCGATGCTCGACACCGCGCGCAGGCGTTGACTGCCCACGATCTGATCGATGAACAACATCTTGTCCCCGTCAAGAATTGCCAGATCAACCGTCTCGCCGGTCTCGTCCGATATGCGTTTCATGATGGGACGTAGACGGTCACGTATATCGGTGGAGGCCGCTTGGGCGAGACTTTGAATCTCGGGGCCCAACCTGATTCCCCCATACCCCTTATCGGTTGAAATGAAGCCCTCGACCGTCAGTGCTGCCACGATCCGCTGTACCGTAGAGCGGGCCAATCCGACACGCGTAGCGATCTGCCCAAGGCTGAGGCCATCGGTCTCCTGACCCAACAGACGCAAGATCGTAGCTGCACGCGAGATCACCTGAATTCCTTGATTTTTCGAGATTTCTTGGATGCTCATATGTGGTTCTACCCTTGTGTCAGCCCGTTGTCTTGACGTGCTCAGCCTCAGAAATCATGCCCGACAAATCAGTCCTTGACCGCTATATGATACATTTGCACCATATTGTGAAACACCTTTAACCGGTTTTGGGAGGAACGGATGGTCGTTAATATTCGCGGGATCGATTTTCAGGAAAACGACAACAACGATATGGGGCTGGAGTTCGTGAACCTCAGTCACCGCTACGGGTTCCAGTGCCCCAACTGGCCGTATTTCAAAGACGTCCAGATCGACCGCAAGCACTACATGGCCAAATCCGGCGTGCTGAGCCAGACAATCACGACGACCATGCACGTCACCACTCACATTGATGCACCCGCCCATGTGGTTCAGGGCACGCCGTTCATCGACGAGGTGCCGCTGCCGCATTTCTTTGGGTCCGGTCTGGTGGTCAGCATCCCCAAAAAGAAATGGGAAAGCATCACCGGCGACGATCTTGAAAAAGCCTGTGGCCACGCGATCCGCAAGAATGATGTGCTGATCATCAACACGGGCTGGCACAAGCAATATGAGGATGGCGATTACTTCGCCTATTGCCCGGGCCTCGTGCCGTCTGCCGCCGATTGGATGGTCGAAAAAGGGATCAAGGTTGTGGGTCACGACACCCAAGCCAACGACCACCCGCTTGCGACCGCGATCGGCCCGCAGCGCAACGGCCCCATCCTGCCGCATCTGGAAAAGGAATACCTCGAATGGTCGGGCGGTACGCCGTGGGACGAGGATTTCCCCGAATGGGAACCCGTCCACCAGAAGCTGTTCACCAACGGTATTCTCGGCATCGAGAATGTCGGCGGCGATCTGGATCGGGTCACGGGCAAACGCGTCACCTTCGCCTTCTTCCCGTGGAACTGGGATCGCGGCGATGGGTGCATCATCCGTCTGGTTGCCATGATGGACAAGGATCAGGGCTACCGGATCGAGGCGGGCGAGGCGTTCTGATGCACCTCAAGCGCTTTGCCGATGCGACCGCTTACGAGGCCCCGAACCATTGGGGTGTCACCGGCCTGCGCCTACAGGGATTTGAGGATGGCGGCCCGGAGAATCAGTGGGTGGGGTTTTCCCAATTCCTGCCCGGCGGCGGTGCAGGGCCAGACGCGACCCCATTCGAAAAGGTCTACGTCGTTTTGGAGGGTGAGATGACAGTCAGCGTCGATGGCACTGACACCGTGTTGGGCGCGATGGACAGTTGTACGATCCCGCCCGGCGAGGTGCGCAAGATCGAAAACCGCAGCAACCACGTCTGCAAGATGCTGGTCGTGATCCCCTACCCCGAAGGAGGACGACCATGAGCCTCGACAATCCCATGTCGTTCTTCGACGTCTCCGGCAAGGTTGCGCTGATCACAGGCGCGTCGGGCGCATTCGGGGCCGTTGCCGCGCGCTGTTTGTCCGGGGCCGGGGTCAGGGTTGTGCTGGCGGCGGGCAATGCCGATGCGATGGCCGAGGTTGCGGCCACCTGCACGGGGCGAACGCATCAGATCAATGCGCGTCCCGACAGTGAGGCGGCCTGCGCCGCCATGGTCGAGGAAGCCGTGGCGACCTTCGGCCAACTCGATATTCTCGTTGTCGCCTCGGGCATGAACAAGGTGGCCAAGATCGGCGATATGGACCCCTCGACCTTTGAGGGTGTCATGGACGCCAATGTCACCCAAAGCTGGCTGATGGCGCGGGCGGCAGCAGGTCAGATGCAGGCGCAGGGCGCAGGCGGCAAGATCGTCCTGATGTCCTCGGCCCGTGGATTGCTGGGCCACCCTGCGGGCTACACCGCCTATTGCGCCTCGAAGGCGGCCGTAGATGGAATGACCAAGGCTTTGGGATGCGAACTCGGCCCGACGGGCATCACGGTGAACGCGATTGCGCCCACTGTCTTCCGCTCTCCTCTCACCGCGTGGATGTTCGAGGACACACCCGAGGCCACGGCTGTGCGCGACGGCTTCCTATCGCGCGTGCCCAAGGGCCGTTTGGGCGAGCCCGAGGACCTGGCAGGCCCACTTCTGTTCCTATCCTCGCGCGCGTCGGATTTCTACACCGGGCATATCCTGTACGCCGACGGCGGGTATACGGCGGGCTGATGGGTGCAGCGGCAAATATCGCGGTCATCGGGGCCGGTTTGATGGGCCACGGCATCGCGCTGACATTCGCGCGCGCGGGGCACGATGTGCGCGTCACCGATCCCATGACCGACACCTTGCGCAGCGTGCTCGAGCGGGTGGCGAGCAGTCTCGCGCTGCTTGGCGCGGACGAGGGCGAGATTTCCGACGTCCTGCCCCGCATAACCTTGTGCGATGCAGTCGCCGAAACTGTGCAAGACGCCATGTTCGTGATCGAGGCGGCACCGGAAAAGCTGCCCCTGAAACAGGCGATCTTTGCAGAAGTCGAAGCGCATGCGCCTGCTGACGCCATCCTCGCCTCCAACACCTCCGTCATCCCGATCACGCAGATCATGGGGGGCCTGTCGGGCCGCCACCGTGCGCTCGGCACCCACTGGTGGAACCCGCCGCACATGATCCCGCTGGTGGAGGTGATCAAGACGGAATGGACGCACCCTGGCCAGGCCAACGCCATGGTCGCGTTGCTGAGCGGGGCAGGCAAGACGCCGGTGATGGTCGAAAAGGACGTGCCCGGCTTTATCGGCAACCGCTTGCAGCACGCGCTGTGGCGCGAGGCGGTTTCGCTGGTCGAGAACGGGATCTGCACCGCTGAAGCGGTTGATGATGTGGTCAAGGCGAGTTTCGGGCGGCGCATGGCGGTGCTGGGGCCGCTTGAGAACGCCGATCTGGTTGGGATCGAGCTCACGCAAGACATCCACAATCAGGTGCTCGGCGATCTGGATGCCACGCCCCGCGCTTCGCATTATTTGCAGACCCTGCTGGATCAGGGGCGAACCGGCATGGCGTCAGGGGCCGGATTTCGGGACTGGGGGCCTGATGATCTGGCGGAGACGAAGGCGCGCATTGCGCATCATTTGAGCGCGCTGGATGCGCTACTGGACCTCAAAACATAACAACAAGGTATATAGATCAGAGAAAGCCGTAATAATTTGCGAAACGGAACATGATATTCCGAACAGAAACACAGACGGCTTTGCGCCCTTCGCGGCGCATCAGACCACACCATACATCTCAGGGAGGAGACGCTATGAAAACGGGAACAACCAGAAGACAGATCCTAGGCGGTTTGGCGGCAACTGTCGCATCGCCAGCCATCCTGACGGCAACGCGCGCCTATGCGGATAATCCAACGATCCGCGTCGGTTTCGTCACCCCATCGACCGGCCCACTGGCCGGGTTTGCAGAGGCGGATGACTATATCCTTGACGGTCTGCGCGCGCATTTTGCGGGCGGCGTGACGAACAACGGCAAGTCCTACAACATCGAGATCATCAAGAAGGACAGCCAGTCCAACCCCAACCGGGCTGCCGAAGTGGCTGCCGAACTCATCCTGTCGGACGAGGTCGACATCATCACCGCCGCCGCAACGCCCGACACCACCAACCCGGTCGCCGATCAGGCCGAAATCAACGAGGTGCCCTGCGTCACCACCGACGCGCCCTGGCAGCCCTATTTCTTCGGGCGCGGTGGCAACCCGGCCGAAGGGTTCCGCTATACCTACCACTTCTTTTGGGGCCTTGAGGACGTCATCACGAACTTCACCGGTCTGTGGAGCAACGCGGGCGTGGCCAAGAAAGTCGGCGGGCTGTTCCCCAACGATGCGGACGGCAACGCATGGGGCGATCCTGAACTGGGCTTCCCCAAGCCACTTGCCGCGCAAGGGTTCGAGTTGGTCGATCCGGGTCGGTTCCAGCCGCTGAACGACGACTTCTCAAACTACATCGCCGCGTTCAAGGACGCAGGCTGCGAGATCGTGACGGGCGTGATGATCCCGCCGGACTTCGGCACCTTCTGGGCGCAGGCCGCGCAACAGGGCTTCAATCCCAAGGTTGCGACCATCGGCAAGGCGCTGCTCTTCCCGTCGGCCATCGAGGCGCTTGGGGATCGCGGCGTGGGCCTGACCACGGAAATCTGGTGGTCGCCGAACCACCCGTTCTCGTCCTCGCTGACGGGCACGTCAGCAGGCGAACTGGCCAATGGCTTCACCGCCGCCACCGGGCGGCCCTGGACCCAACCCATCGGGTTCAAGCACGCGCTGTTCGAAGTTGTTGCGGACGCCATCGCGCGGGCCGAGGATCTGGACGACCCGGATGCCATTGCCGCCGCAATCAAGGGCACGAACGTGTCGACCATCGTCGGCGACGTGAACTGGTCCAACGGCCCGGTGCCCAACGTGTCCAAGACGCCGCTCGTGTCCGGGCAGTGGCAACGGCAGGGCGATGGAGTCGAGCTTGTGATCACCAACAACGCTCACGCGCCGAACATTCCGGTGGGCGGCGAATTGCAGCTGCTCGGATAGGCCCACATGTCCGCCCTGTTATCCGTCGCAGGTTTGCGCAAGTCGTTTGGCGCCGTTGTGGTTGCCGACGACACCAGCTTTGACATCGCGCAAGGCGAAGCTGTCGGCATTCTGGGGCCCAACGGGGCGGGCAAGACATCGCTGTTCAATCTCGTGACCGGGGCGCTCAGCCCGGACGCCGGGCGGATCACGTTTCAGGGGCAGGACATTTCGGCCACCTCCGCCGCACGGCGTTGCAAGATGGGGATTGCCCGGTCATTCCAGGTGCCCCAACCCTTTGGCGGGATGACGGTGTTTGAGAACGCGTTGGTCGGTGCAGTCGAAGGGGCCGGGATGCGCGGGCATGAGGCCGAGGCGCATGTGCTTGCCGTTCTTGAAGACACAGGCCTGCTCGCCAAGGCCAATATCCGCGCCGGCGCGCTTACCCTGCTGGATCGCAAGCGGCTGGAAATGGCGCGTGCGCTGGCGGCGCGGCCCAAGCTGCTGCTGCTGGACGAGATCGCGGGCGGTCTGACCGAAGCGGAATGCACCGCCCTGATCGACACGATCAAGGCCGTACATGCGGGTGGCACCACGATCATCTGGATCGAACACGTGGTCCATGCGTTGCTGGCCGTGGTCGAACGGCTGATCGTGATCGACTTCGGCAAGAAGATCGCCGAGGGGCCGCCCAAGACGATCATGGACAGTGCCGAGGTCAAGGAAATCTATCTGGGGGTCGATCCCGATGTCTGATCCGGTGCTGCAACTCGCGGGCCTCGATGCCTATTACGGAGATTTTCAGGCGCTTTACGGCGTTGATATGGAAGTGAACGCGGGTGAGGTGATCGCAATCATCGGAGCCAACGGGGCGGGCAAGACCACGCTGATGCGTTCGATTTCGGGGTTGTTGCCCAATGCTGCCGATCAGGTCCTGTTCAAGGGGCAACCCATCGGGGCGTTGCGCGCCGATCAGGTGGCCTATGCCGGTGTGGCGCTGGTTCCGGAGGGGCGGCAGTTGTTCGCCTCGCTCTCGGTTGAGGAAAACCTCAAGCTCGGCGGTACTGTGGGGCGGCAGGGGCCGTGGTTCCTAGAGGCGGTCTATGGCCTGTTTCCGATCTTGAAAGAGCGCCGCAACCAGCCCTCGACCTCGCTATCTGGCGGACAGCAGCAGATGGTCGCCATCGGCCGTGCCCTGATGTCGAACCCCGAGGTAATCCTGTTTGACGAGATCAGTCTGGGCCTTGCCCCCGTCATTATCAAATCCATCTATGAGGCGCTGCCGAACATCGTGAGCGGGGGCATGACGGCCATGATCGTCGAGCAGGACGTCACCAAGGCGTTGTCGGTCTCGTCCCGCGTCTATTGCCTGCAGGAAGGGCGCGTGTCGTTGTCGGGCCGGGTCGAGGACATCACCCGCGACCAGATCACCGCCGCCTATTTCGGAGTGGCCGCATGATCGAATGGCTCAACGCAATTGTGCAGGGGGTCCTGCTGGGCGGGCTTTATGCGCTGTTTGCCGCCGGCCTGTCCTTGATTTTCGGGGTGATGCGGCTGGTCAATATCGCGCACGGCGACCTGATTATTCTGGCGGCTTACTTGGGGCTGAGCACCACCGTGATGCTGGGCGTGCATCCGTTCGTGGCTTTGTTGGTCGTTATGCCAGCCATGGCCGGGATCGGCTACGTGCTGCAACGGGGCCTGTTGAACCAGACTCTCGGGACGGACATTCTGCCGCCCTTGCTTGTCACCTTCGGGCTATCGGTGATCCTGCAGAACGCGCTGCTCGAAGGTTACACCGCCGATCCACAGAAGCTGTCCGCCGGATCGATCGAAACGGCGAGCCTGTCGGTCGGGGGCCTGTCCCTCGGGGTGTTACCGCTGCTCACCTTTGCGATGGCCGTCGCGGTGATCGCCGGACTGCAATGGATATTCTACGCAACTGCCCTCGGCCGTCAGTTCCGCGCGGTGTCCGACAATCAGGACATCGCGCAACTGATGGGGCTGAACAAGGCGCATGTGTTCGGGCTGGCCATGGCGTTGGCGCTCGCCGTCACGGCGATTGCGGGCATCATGCTGGGTGTACGCACCAGCTTTGATCCGTCCATCGGTGGCGGGCGTCTCATCTTTGGGTTCGAGGCGGTGATCATCGGCGGGCTTGGCAACATCTGGGGCACGCTTGCGGGCGGTGTGATCCTGGGCGTGGCGCAAACCATCGGGGCCAAGATCGACCCCGGTTGGCAGGTTCTGGCGGGGCACATCGCGTTTCTGGTCGTACTGGCCATACGCCCCAACGGCCTTTTCCCGAGGGTCGAGCATTGAGCGCCCCGGTCGTCACCCGGGCCACGCGCGCCAGCCGCGTTGCGATGATTGTAGCCGCACTGGCCGTGATCGTGCTGGCGCTTGCGCCGTGGTGGGCTGGGCGGGCCGATCTGCGCCTGATGGGCGAGATTTTTCTCTATCTGTCACTCGCGTGCCTGTGGAACCTGATGGCGGGCTATGCGGGCCTTGTGTCAGTCGGGCAGCAGGCGTTCGTGGGTTTTGGTGGCTATATGCTGTTCGCGCTGACGATCTTTGGCGGGCTGCACCCGATCGTGGCGATCCTCGGATCCGGCGTGCTGGCGGCGATGCTGTCGGTGCCGGTGGCCGCGCTGATCTTCCGCCTCAAAGGGGCCTATTTCGCAATCGGTACGTGGGTCATGGCGGAGGTTTTCCGCCTTACATTTGCACAGATTTCCGCTCTTGGCGGCGGGTCGGGGACCTCGCTGCCGGTTGATGTGGTGCGCTCGCTCGCGGACTCGCGGTCGGGGCGGGAGGCGTTCAGCTACTGGCTGGCGCTTGGCGCGGCGATCACCGTGATCGCGTGCGTCTACCTGTTCCTGCGCTCGCGGCGCGGGCTTGCGCTGACGGCGATCCGCGACAGCGAAGTTGCCGCCTCGGGCCTCGGTATCGACATCTGGCGCACCAAGCTAGAGGTCTATGTCGTAACCTCCGCCTTCACAGCCATCATCGGCGGACTGCTGTTCCTGCAAAAGCTGCGGATTTCGCCCGATGCGGCCTTTTCGGTCAATGACTGGACGGCTTTCGTGATCTTTATCGTGGTCATCGGGGGCATCGGCACGCTCGAAGGGCCGATCATCGGAACGCTTATCTTTTTCCTTCTGCGCGAAACGCTTGCCGATTTCGGCACCATCTATCTGATGGTTCTGGGCGCGGTGGCAATTGTCGTCATGCTGAAGGCCCCCAAGGGAGTGTGGGGGTTGGTGCGCGACCGCTACGATCTGGAACTGTTCCCGCTGAGTTATCGCGTGCGCACCAAAAAGGAGTGAGACCATGGCCAGACAGCCCACCATCATCACCTGCGCGGTCACCGGGTCGATCCATACGCCCACGATGTCCGACACATTGCCGCTGACCCAGAACGACATTGCCGAACAGGCCATTGCGGCAGCCGAGGCGGGGGCTTCGATCCTGCACCTGCACACGCGCGATCCGGACGACTTCCGCCCCTCGGTCGAACCGGACCACTACGCGCCGATCCTGGGCCGGGTCAAACAGTCGACCGATGCCGTGCTGAACATCACCACCGGTGGTGCGCCAACCATGCTGATCAAGGAGCGGATCAAGGCGGCCACCAAATTCTCGCCCGAGATGTGCAGCCTCAACATGGGGTCGATGAATTTCGCCTTTCACCCGCTCGCCAAACGCTATGACACTTGGAAATACGGTTGGGAAAAGGATTATGTAGAAGGGTCTGAGGCCAACATATTCCGCAACACATTCGCCGATATTCGCGAGGCCGCAGAGACGCTGGCACCCCACGATATCAAATTTGAGCATGAGTGTTACGATATCGGGCACCTTTATAATCTGAAATACTGCATGGATGTCGGGCTGTTCAAAGCGCCGGTGTTTATCCAGTTCATCTTTGGCATTCTGGGCGGGATCGGGCCCGAGGTGGATAACCTGATCTTTATGAAACGCACGGCGGACCGGCTGTTTGGTGACGACTACCGCTGGTCGGTTCTGGGCGCGGGCGGTGCGCAGATGCCGCTGGCCACGACCGCCAGCCAGATGGGCGGGAATGTGCGTGTCGGGATGGAGGACAGCCTGTTTATCGCCCGTGGCGAACTGGCGGAGTCCAATGCGCAGCAAGTCACCAAAATCCGGCGGATTATCGAGGATCTGGGCTGCGAAGTGGCTACGCCCGATCAGGCGCGTGACATTCTAGCGCTCAAAGGCGGAGACCGGGTCGCGTTCTAATTCACTTGGGCAGCTTGGTCGGTTTGTCCCGGTGCCGCCCGGACGTCATCATGCCGCTCAGGCGGACAAGACCGGGTGTACCCACCCGGCTGCGGGTGCGCAGAACGGGTGTGTTGACCGAGCCACCCCGGCTTTCGCGGAACACGATGAACAGGCCGGAGGCGATGATGATGGCGGCGCCCATGGCGGTGTAGATGTCCGGTGTTTCATCGAAAAAGATCAGCCCATATCCTGTCGCCCAGAGGATTTGTGAATATTGCATGGGGGCGACGATGGCCGCCTCCCCGGTCTGGTAGGCGGCGATGATGAATCGCGCGGCGATCCAAGCCATCGTCGAGATGACGGCCAACAGTCCCAGATGCTCGATCGGCATCGGTTTGTAGACAAAGGCAAGTGCTGCGCCCATCACCACGAAATTGGCCACCATCGGATAGAGCAGCAGAACGGCCGTGCGTTCCTCCCCGCCGATCTTGCGCACTACGATGGATGCGAATGCGCCGCTGAAGGCGGCCAGGATGGCAGCGGCATGGCCCAGAGTGAGGTCTGTCGTGCCGGGGCGCAGCACGACCATCACCCCCGCGAGGCCCACGATCACGGCCAGCCAGCGCGGCAGACGGACCTTTTCGCCCAGGATCGGGATCGACAGCACGGTGATCAACAACGGAGTGGCAAACAGGATCGCATAAGTTTGCGTCAGGGGCAGGTTCGAGAAGGCGTAGAAGGCAGAGACGCCTGTGATCACCGCGCCCACGGTTCGGATCGCCATCCACCATGGATGCACCGGCAGCAAGGTGCCCGGCTTCGAATCCCGCATGATCATGATCGTGGCCAGCGGGAACGACAGCAGGACGCTGAAAAACACGATCTGGATCGGGGAATAGGTCGCCCCGAGCGTCTTGATGAACACGTCATGGGTCGAAAAGATGCCGAAGGCGACGAGGGCCAGCAATGCGCCTTTGATATTGGGTGACATGACTGATCCTTTGGGCTCGGCAACGGCGTTTGGATACCCTTGGCCCGATGGAGATGTCCACTGCGTTAACCGAGGTCACAAGACTGCGATCTAACGACGAAAGAGTGTTCCAGCCTGGGCTCTGGGGGGCGTTCGTGCTGGCGACGCGCCTTGCGCCACCAGCCAGAAGTCTTAGAGGCTCGCGTCGAGAGCGGCCAGAATGGCGTCGCCCATTTCGGTGGTCGAGATCGGTGTGCCACCCTCGGGGCCCATCAAATCAGCAGTGCGCGCGCCGTCGGCCAGCACCTTTTCGATGGCGTCCTCAAGCCGGGTTGCCTCGTCCCCCTGATCAAAGGAATACCGCAGAGCCATGGCAAAGCTGAGGATGCAGGCGATGGGGTTGGCCTTGCCTTGGCCGGTGATGTCAGGGGCGGAGCCGTGCACGGGTTCGTACATCGCCTTGGGCCGCCCGTTCGCCATCGGTGCGCCAAGGCTGGCCGAGGGCAACATGCCCAAAGAGCCGGTCAGCATCGCCGCGCAATCGGACAGGATGTCGCCGAACAGGTTGTCGGTCACAATCACGTCGAACTGCTTGGGCGCGCGTACCAGTTGCATCGCACCGTTGTCGGCATACATGTGGCTGAGTTCCACGTCCGGATAGTCAGTGTCGTGGACCTTCTGGACAACTTCGCGCCACAGAATTCCGCTTTCCATGACGTTGGCCTTCTCCATCGAGCAGACCTTGTTGTTGCGCCGCCGCGCAAGTTCAAAAGCGGAGCGGGCGACCCGGTCAATCTCGGACTCGGTATAGCGTTGGGTGTTGATGCCGACACGCTCGTTGCCCTCTTCGATGATCCCGCGCGGTTCGCCGAAATAAACGCCCGAGGTCAACTCGCGAACGATCATGATGTCGAGGCCCGCGACGAGTTCCGGCTTGAGCGAGGAGAAGTCGGCAAGCGCATCAAAGCATTGCGCGGGGCGCAGGTTGGAAAACAGGTCCATCTCTTTGCGCAGGCGCAAGAGGCCCCGTTCGGGTTTGACCGCGAAGTCCAGATCGTCGTATTTCGGCCCACCCACGGCCCCGAGCAGGACCGCGTCCGCCGCCAGCGCCTTGGCCATTGTGTCGTCGTGCAGCGGTGTGCCATGCGCGTCATAGGCGGCCCCGCCCACAAGGTCGGTTTCCACGTCAAAGGGCAGGTCGCGCTTGGCCGCGAACCAGTCAATGATCCGCGTGACCTGATCCATCACTTCGGGGCCGATGCCGTCTCCGGGCAGGATCAAAAGGGATGGATTGGACATGGGCGAAACTCCTGTGAATGCTTGGGGTTTCGCCTATCCATCCGGGGGTGCCGGGTCAAGGGTGAGGTCCACCCAGACGAGGTGGTGGCGGCTGGCTGTCGCGGCTGTTTCTGTCAGTGGATCATCAGGCGCGGGCCACATCACGCCACTGTCGATGACGCGCCAGTGGGTTGATGGCAGCACGTAATCCACCCGCAGATTTCCCGGCACGGGTTCGGCCCAGTCCGCGGTGTCTGTGCCTTGGGTACCTTTGGGGGCCGGATCCTGCAGACGCGGATCGGTGAGCAGAGAGTTGATTGCTGCCTTGATGCCTTGGCCATCAACAGGGTCCAGATTGGCGTCCCCCGCGATGACAAAGGGGCCGATGGGTGCGATGCCCACCGTCCCGTCGAGCACCTGTTGCCACAGCCGGATTTCATCGTGATTGCGCTTGCCATTGCGATCCTCGGGTCCGTCAAAGACCGGGGGGCTGGCGTGAAAGGTCATCAGGTCGATCACACCCACGGGTGTGTCTATCGGAACGATCCAGTGGGCGGTGGTTGAAAGGCGCTGCGCGGCTTGGGCGGCGTCACCTGGAAAGGGCGCGCCGTTGACCATAGGCAATGTCGGGTCGGGCACGTCACGCCACAACAGGTCCGACAGGTCCTGCACGTCCGTCGCAAGCACGGGAAAGCGCGACAGGATCGCCATGCCGCCTTGCCCGGAGAACCGACCGTAGCCCTGGGCATCGCGCGGGCCGCCAAGCCGCCCGTCGCCGTCCATGTCGAGGCCGGTGGGCATCCCGGTGTTGGGGCGGCGGGCAAAGTGGTGAGGATACTCTGCGGCCTGTGCCAATCGCGACAGGGCCGCGCTGGTCAGGTCATAATCAATGCCTTGCAAGGCTAGAATGTCAGCATCCGCCGCCTTGATAATCGCCAGCACCGCATTGATCTGATCGTCGGTGCCGCGTGCCAGGTCGCGCAAAAGCAGGCCGGGACCATCCCGGCTGAGTTCAGTGTTGTAGGTCGCAATGCGTAACGTGTCTGCCTGCGCCGCCAACCCTGTCAGCAGGGCGGTGACCGTGGCAATCAGACGGTCAGCATATCGCCTTCCGCGTTGGCATAGGCGCGCTTGCGCTGGTCGCGGATCATCTCGGCGATCCGCTGCATCGCGATGCCGCGCATGATCATGCTGGCAGGAAGGAAGGCCCATGCGCTCATCGTCCAGATCAGGGTTTGCGGGTTCTCCAGCGAGATCGGGTTCACCAGGTCTGCCGCCAGTTTGACCACCGCTGGAATAACAAAAGGTAAAAGAAAGCCGAGCGCGATGTTGATCCGCGCATCACGGCTCAGACGACGTAGAACGTCCCCGCCCGCCGTAGGGTCAAACAGAGGCAGGTTCACCCAAACGTTAAAGGCCCCCGACCGCGCGGGCCATCCGAGTACTCGAACCAAGAACAGGAACGCCGTCATCGCAGTCAGCGAAATGAGGTAGGCAAGGCCCGCAGCGGTGCGCACGGATTGCACAATGTCCGCGTCAGCATTGCTGGGCAGCATCAGCACGACGAGGCGCACGGGGCTGTAGGGGAAATCGATGCTGCTGCCCACAATTGTGCCGATGGATGTCAACGCGCCTGTCAGCAATGTGGGGTCAGTCTTGCCTTTGCAGATCACGCTGAGAAGGAAAACCGTCAGGAAAAGCGCGATGAAACGCAGCCGGTTGAATGGGGCTGCATCGCGAAACTCAACGATGCTGGGGCTTTTGGAGTTATATTCGACAAAGGTCATGAAAGCCGCGAAAAGAGCAACCAAAACAGTCGCTTGAGACGAATCAATAGACGCGCCGGGCACAATAAGCGCCGGGGTGGCGACGACCAATGCCACCAAAAAGCCGCGCATTGCTGCGCCAGACAGTCGTGCTATCACGTTTCGATCCCTTCAAACTGGCCAGCCGCGATACGTTGCCGCGAACTTGTTCCAACTTGATCCCACCGGGTCGGGCGGGTGTGCCTCATTCTTGCCGTATTGTTGCCTTGATCGACCCAATGGCTCAAGTGTGTTGGTTAACGAAACGCAAAACCTTGGGCATTTTGAGGGAGGGTGTGGTGCGTTTGTGCATCATTTCTGAGGCAGGAATTTGGCACGGTCCACATATTGTGTGCGGGCCGTGCGGGACCCATATCAGAGCACCGTCTGATGGGCTTTGTGGTTAATGAGGTCTTAAACCCACGGGCGGGCTTGGCTCGCCTCGGCTTCGAACGCGGTGATGCTATCGGCCTTGGCCATGGTGAGCCCGATATCGTCCAGACCTTCCATCAGGCAGTGCTTTTTGAATGCGTCCACCTCGAAGCTGAACACCTCGCCATCTGATGTGGTCACGGTCTGCGCCTCAAGATCGACGGTCATGCGGGCATTGGCCCCTTTTTCGGCGTCCTTCATCAGCACATCGACCGCTTCGGCAGGCAGCGCGATGGGCAGAATACCGTTCTTGAAACAGTTGTTGTAAAAGATGTCGGCGAACGAAGTCGAGATCACGCAGCGGATACCAAAATCCTTGATCGCCCACGGCGCGTGTTCGCGCGATGATCCACAACCGAAGTTGTCGCCCGCCACCAAGATCTCGGCATTGCGATAGGCGTCCTGATTCAGCACGAAATCGGCGATTTCGTTGCCCTGACGGTCAAAGCGCATTTCGTCGAAAAGGTTGGCACCGAGGCCCGATCGCTTGATCGTCTTCAGGAACTGCTTTGGAATGATCATGTCGGTGTCGATATTGACCAGAGGCATGGGTGCCGCGATCCCGGTCAGTGTTTCGAATTTATCCATTGGGTGTTTCCTTTGGCTTGGGGCGCTGCGGGGTCGGGAACCGATCCGATGCGCGCTGTGTTTGCCCTGCAAGACAGACAGATATGGAGAGACGTGATGTCATATAATGAAGGGACGAAGGTCGAATGGGACTGGGGCAACGGCACGGGCACCGGCAAGGTGACCAAGGTCTACACCCAGAAAACGACCCTCAAGATCAAGGGCAGCGAAGTGACCCGCGACGCGAGCGAGGACGAACCGGCCTACAAGATCGAACAGGACGACGGTGACGAAGTCCTGAAGTCCGACAGCGAAGTGCGCAAGGTGTCCTGAGCCCGCTTGGAACGTGGGATGGGCAATATTGCCCATCCTACATCATGTCCCGCACGTCGGTCAGTTTGCCGGTGATCGCCGCAGCTGCCGCCATACCAGGCGATACGAGGTGCGTGCGTCCCTTATAGCCCTGCCGCCCCTCGAAGTTGCGGTTCGAGGTCGACGCGCAGCGTTCGCCTTCGGACAGCTGATCGGGGTTCATCGCCAGACACATGGAACAGCCCGCAAGACGCCATTCGAAACCGGCCTCCTTGAAAATATCGGCCAGCCCTTCTTCTTCGGCCTGGGCGCGCACGAGGCCAGAGCCGGGCACGATCATAGCGCGCATCCCTTCCTTGATCTTCTTGCCCTTAAGGATTTGCGCCGCAGCGCGCAGGTCTTCGATCCGCCCATTTGTGCAGGACCCGATAAAGACCGTGTCGATCTCGATATCCGTCAGCGGTGTGCCGGGTGTGAGGCCCATATAGTCGAGCGAGCGTTGCGCCGCGCCGACCTTGCCGCCTTCGAAATCTTCGGCAGCAGGCACAGTGGCGGTGATGGGCAGCACGTCCTCGGGTGACGTACCCCAGGTGACGACGGGCGCGATGTCCTCGCCCTTGATGGTGATAACTTCGTCCCAATGCGCATCATCGTCCGAATAGAGCGTTTTCCACCACGCCACGGCCGCTTCCCATTGCGCACCTTTTGGTGCGTGAGGGCGGCCCTTGCAGTATTCAAACGTCTTTTCATCCGGCGCGATCAGGCCAGCGCGCGCGCCGCCTTCGATGGCCATGTTGCAGACGGTCATGCGCCCTTCCATGGACAGATCACGGATCGCTTCACCGCAATACTCGATGACATAGCCGGTGCCGCCTGCGGTGCCAGTCTTGCCGATGACGGACAGGGTGATGTCCTTGGCCGTGACGCCGGGCTTGAGCTTGCCGGTGATCTCGACCTTCATGTTCTTGGATTTCTTCTGAATCAGGGTCTGGGTGGCAAGCACATGCTCGACCTCGGAGGTGCCGATGCCATGGGCGAGTGCGCCGAAAGCCCCATGGGTGGCGGTGTGGCTGTCGCCGCACACGACAGTCATGCCGGGCAGGGTCCATCCCTGTTCGGGGCCGACGATGTGCACGATGCCCTGACGGATATCTGACACCGGATAGTAGTGAATGCCGAAATCCTTGGCGTTCTTGTCAAGCGCCTCGACCTGCACACGGCTGTCCTCGGTCATGGTTGCCGCATTGGCGCGGTCCAGCGTCGTGGGGACGTTGTGATCGGGCACGGCGATGGTCTTGTCCGGGGCATGGACGGGCCTGTTTGCCATGCGCAGCCCTTCAAAGGCTTGCGGGCTGGTCACTTCGTGAACGAGGTGACGGTCAATATAGAGCAGACAGGTGCCATCGTCGGCTTCGTGGGCGACATGGGCGTCCCAGATTTTGTCATATAGTGTTTTGGGGGACATGTGGTCCTCTCCCTTGGATCAGATGTGCGGATTTTGAGTGGATGAACAAGGTTGAGCGCGCTTAGGCCCGGGCCAGCACCGTGTGCGTTGCCCCGAAAAAGCGTTCGCGCAGGCGCGCGCGGTCATCCATGTCAAAAAGACGGGTCATGACGGGGTGACTAGCCGGATTCCCCGTGCCGATCAAGCAAGCGTGCAGTGCTGATATGCAGACGGGCGATTGCCTGCCCCGGCGCGGCGTTGCATGTTGGGGCGAAGCAAGAGGGGCGATATGGCCAACCACACGGGCGGTGAGTCCACCAACAACATTGCGGATGCGCTGAATTCGGCGGCAGAGGCGGCGGTCACTGGCAGCAGTGGCAACGGCGATATGTTCGTTGATACCATTCTGTCACTGGGCGAAATGATCCTGGTCGAGATCGACGGGATGTTTCATTCGCTGATGCGGCCCTGGGTCGGCTATCAGGTTGCGATCGTCGTTGGGGTGTTCCTTCTCTCATATGTGTTGCGCCTGTGGCTTGGGCCGCCGATCCGGGCGTGGATGGGTACCCGCGAAGGCTGGCCCAAGTGGCGCATGCGCGTTCTGGTCGTCGTTCACCAACGCCTGCGGGCAATCTTTTTCGTTGTGGTCATGTGGGCCGTTGTGCTGGCCATGCGCGAGTTCACTTGGCCATCGCGGTCCTACATCCTCAGCCTCGTGGCGACGCTTGCCATGGCGTGGTTGTTGGTGGTCTTTGCAACGCGGTTGATCCGCTCGATGCTGCTGCGCCGTGTGGTGCGGATTGGGGCCTCTATCTACGTCACGCTCTATATCCTCGGGATTGTGGATGAGACGGCAGAGGTGCTTGATGCTGCCGCACTCAGCATCGGGGATGTGCGCCTGTCGCTGTTGCTGCTGGTGCAGGGGGCCGTGGTCATCGGGGTGCTGTTTGCGCTCGCCCGGTTCATCACCCAAAGCACCTCGGCCCGGATCAACGCGAACGAGGATATCTCGCCCTCGATGCGGGTGCTGATCGTCAAGGTTGTGCAAATCATATTCTATGCCATCGCATTTTTTGCTGGGGTGCGCGCGCTTGGGATTGACCTGACCGGATTGGCGGTTCTGTCGGGTGCCATTGGTGTGGGTCTTGGCTTTGGTCTGCAAAAGGTGGTGTCGAACCTTGTGTCCGGGGTGATCATCCTGCTCGACAAGTCGATCAAGCCCGGCGATGTGATCAGCCTTGGCGATACATTCGGGTGGATCCAGACGCTTGGTGCGCGCTATGCGTCCGTGGTGACGCGGGACGGGCGCGAATACCTGATCCCGAACGAGGATCTGATCACCGGGCAGGTCGTGAACTGGTCGCACTCGGACGAGTTTGTCCGCCTCGATATCTATTTCGGCACGGCCTATGACGATGATCCGCATCAGGTGCGCAAACTTGCGATTGCGGCCGCGATGGGCGTTGAGCGTGTTTTGTCGAGCCGCCCGCCCGTGTGCCACATGGTCGGATTCGGAGACAGCTCGGTCGATTACATCCTGCGGTTCTGGATCACTGATCCGACGGGCGGGCTGACCAATATCCGGGGCAATGTGTATCTGGCGCTTTGGGACATGTTTCAGGAACACGGCATCTCGTTCCCATTCCCGCAGCGTGAGGTTCGGCTGCTGGGCAAGACGCAGGTGGACATCGCGCCGGATTGAGATTGTCTGCCTTTTGATTGAGCGCAATCGTGCGACGTCGCGGCGGGGCCCCATGCGGTTCATTGAAATGTCACGGTTGCATTGTTACGATAGGACATATCCCAGCGTCGGGGGTTTCGGCGACGCGATGAAAAGGAGGACAATGTCCTGTCAATTTCTGCCGAAGCGGTGCGCGCCGCTGATGGGGCGGCGGCCATGACGGCCAACGCCAAAACGAAAGCCACAAGCGATTTGCTCCTTGAGGCCGTTCTCTCCTCACTTTCCGATGACAAGGCCGAAGACGTGGTGCAGATCAATCTGCGCGGCAAGACCGAGATTGGCGACTATATGGTCGTGTGCTCGGGGCGGTCGTCGCGTCAGGTCACTGCGATTTCGGAAAAGCTGGTGCAGCGGATCAAGGACGAGTTTGGTCATGCCTCGCGGATCGAGGGCAAGGATACCGGCGATTGGGTCCTGATCGATACAGGGGACGTGATCGTGCATGTGTTCCGCCCTGAAGTGCGCGAGTTCTACCAGCTTGAGAAGATGTGGCAGCCCAGCACGGCTGCGAACTGATCGCGCCCTAGATGCGCGTTCATATCTGTGCGGTGGGCCGCCTGCGTGGCGGGCCCGAGGCCGAGCTGATCTCTGATTATGTCACCCGATTTGACCGCACGGGCCGGGCCTTGGGCCTTGGCCCTTTGTCCGTTGTCGAGGTTGAGGATCGAAAGGGCGGGGGCATGCCGGGTGAGGCCGAGGTCTTGCGCCGTGCGATCCCCAAAGGTGCCTTGATCTGTTGTCTTGACGAACGCGGCAAGGTCGAAGCTTCGACCGCCTTTGCGCGCCGCCTTGCCGGTTGGCGCGATGCGGGTCGGTCGGATGTGGCATTTATGATTGGCGGGGCGGATGGGATTGATCCGGCCTTGCGCGCGGATGCGGATCACGCGTTGTCATTTGGCGCGATGGTGTGGCCCCATATGCTGGTCCGGGTGATGTTGGCGGAACAGTTATACCGCGCGGCGTCCATCCTTGCCGGGTCACCGTATCACCGGACCTGATCCCGAGGCCGCTGCGCGACACCATGTTATAGGGGCTTTGCCCCGTCGCTTGCGCGACTCCCCAAGGTATTTTTGGCGAAAGGAAGAAGCAGACTGAGCCTGCTCTGATCGTTTCAGATCAGGGCAGGTTTACGATTGTTGTGCCGTCGTTCCAGCCGCCGGGCAGATCGCGCGCTTGTATTTGCACTTGTGTTGTGCCGGCAGGGACTTTGACGTCATCCAGGCTACGCGTGAAGGGTTGTTCGTTGACATGTGGATGAAACAGGACGCGGACGCCCAGTTCATTGCCATCCATGTCCAGCACGCGCCAGCCATCTGCATAGTGGTCCCAACCGGTATCGGGGTGCCGGATGGTGACAGAGAACCGGTATGTGTCTGCTCCGGTCCGCACCGCCATGACATTTTCGATCACCGGCTCTTCGGCCAGTGCGAATGTGGGAATCACAGCGAGTATGAGGGCGAATAATTTGTTCATAGGGCGCAGTTTACAGGTGTTTGAAACGCTTGTCCCGTTATGTCTTTGAGCGGAGCAAAATGGTACGCGATTGTGATGCAAATTCGCGCCGCCATATCACCGCCAAGGTGAAGAGTGTCGCGATTATCAGCGGGATCGGCCCGGCAAGCCATGTGGCACAGGCCAAGGCGAAATAGACCGACCGCAATCCCCGGTTGAAGGACCTGGCGGCCGTCACGTTCAATTCGCCTGCCTGCGCGGCGCGGGGGCCGCAATTGGCATCTGTGATATCGTTTGGGACCGAGGCCATGACGACAGCCGTGTATCCAAACAGCCGGTTGGCCCAGACGAACTTCAGGAACGCGTTGGTCAGGAATAGTGCGAGGATGACCAGTTTGACCTCCCACACGAAGGCGGGCGTATCCATCAGCACAAGATCGTTGGCGATACCGGTCAGCCGTTCAGCGTTGCCGATCACCGCCAGCGTGCCGCCGATTGCGATCATTGAGGTCGAAGCAAAGAAGGCCGTGCCTTGCCGTAGGTTCGACACGATCTGTGCATCGAAAATCCGTGGTTCACGCGTGATCATCTGACGCATCCATTCCCGCCGGAACTCGGCCATGATCAGGGAGGTCGAGGGATGTTTTGCGCCGGGATGTTCGATCCGCCAGCCGATCAGGGCCCAAGCCGCGATCAACAGTCCAAGGGCGCCAAAATCCAGCGGGTCAAAGAACGAAAGTCGGTCAATCCAGGTCATGGGTGTGCACATACACCGCACCGATAAGGATTGCATCCCGCACAAATTGGTCATATTATTTTACCAATCCTGAGGAGGTCATTCATGGAAATGCCAATCCCTGATTCTGATGTGTTGTCCCGCAAGGCGCGCGTGGTCGAGCGGTTGCGCGGTGTTCTCCCTGCGGATGCGGTCATTGATGATCCGATGGAAACCCGCGCCTATGAATGCGACGCGCTGACGGCGTACCGTTGTCCGCCGATGGTTGCGGTGCTGCCCAGCACAACGGCCCAAGTGTCTGACGTCTTGCGTATTTGTCATGCCGAGGGCGTGCCTGTCGTGCCCCGTGGGTCGGGCACATCGCTGGCTGGCGGCGCGTTGCCCACCGCCGATTGCGTCATCCTGGGCGTGGCGCGCATGAACGATGTGCTTGAGACCGACTATGACAACCGCTTTGTCCGGGTGCAGACCGGCCGCACCAATCTGAGCGTGACGGGGGCGGTCGAATCGGATGGGTTCTTTTACGCCCCGGATCCGTCGAGCCAGCTCGCCTGTGCAATTGCCGGGAACATCGCGATGAATTCGGGCGGTGCCCATTGTTTGAAATATGGTGTGACAACCAACAATCTCATGGGTGTCACTTTGGTGCAGATGGACGGGACCATTGTCGAAATTGGTGGAGCGCATCTGGATTCGGGTGGTCTCGACCTGCTGGGGGTGGTTTGCGGCTCCGAAGGGCAGTTGGGTGTCGTGACCGAGGCCACCTTGCGCATTCTGCACAAACCCGAAGGCGCACGCCCCGTCTTGATGGGTTTTGACAGTGCCGAGATTGCGGGGGCCTGTGTGGGCGACATCATCAAGGCCGGTGTCCTGCCTGTCGCCATTGAGTTCATGGACAAGCTGCTGATCGAGGTCTGCGAGGATTTCGCCAAGGCGGACTATCCCATGTGCGAAGCCTTGCTGATCGTCGAAGTTGAGGGGGCCGAGACCGAGATCAACGACCAGCTCGCGCTGATCACTGAAATTGCCCGTCGACACGATCCCGTTGCGCTGCGCGAAAGCGCATCCCCCGAGGAAAGCGCGCGCATCTGGGCGGGGCGCAAGGCGGCGTTTTCGGCTATTGGCCGTGTCAGTGATTACATGTGTCTGGACGGCACCATTCCTGTCAGCGAGCTGCCTTATGTTCTGCGCCGCATTGGCGAGATGTCTCAGAAATACGGGTTGCCGGTTGGCAATGTGTTCCATGCGGGCGACGGCAATATGCACCCGCTGATCTGTTATGACGCCAACAAGCCCGGCGATCTTGAGATTTGCGAAGAGTTCGGGGCGGAGGTTTTGAAGTTGTGCGTCGAGGTCGGTGGGTGCCTGACCGGAGAGCATGGTGTTGGCATCGAAAAGCGCGATCTCATGACCTATCAATATGCCCCCTCCGATCTGGAAGCGCAGATGGCGATCAAGGACGTGTTTGACCCCAAGTGGCTGCTGAACCCCGCCAAAGTGTTTCCGCTTGCCGTATCGCAACCGCGTCGCAGCGCGCCTTTGGCCGCCGAGTAAGCGGCCAGCCCTTTCCGGATTTTTGGGAACAAGAAACATATGACCCTTTTGACAACTGAAGCGGATGTGGCCGAGGCGGTATCGGGCGCGACAGGCCCATTGGTTGTGCGCGGCGGTGGCACCCGCGCTGTAGGCCGCCCGGTGGCAGGCGACGTGCTGGAAGTGTCAGGCCTGTCCGGCATCACGCTATACGAACCCGGTGCCCTGACCATCGTGGCGCAAGCCGGCACGCCCTTGGCTGACATCGAGGCCGCATTGGCGGCTGAGAACCAGCGCCTTGCGTTCGAACCCTATGATCTGACCGGGCTTTTGGGCACGGCAGGTGCCTCGACCATTGGGGGCGTGGTTGCCACCAATGCCAGCGGTCCGCGCCGTATTCAGGCGGGTGCTGCGCGCGATTTTGCCCTTGGGGTGCGCTTTGTCGATGGCGCCGGCAATGTGGTCAAGAATGGTGGTCGCGTGATGAAGAATGTCACCGGCTATGATCTGGTGAAGTTGATGTCCGGCTCATGGGGCACTTTGGGTGTCTTGACCGAGGTGAGCCTGAAGGTGCTTCCGGCTGTTGAAGCGACCACCACACTTGTGATTGAGGGCCTCAGCCGGGAACGTGCCGTTACTGCGATGAGCGCGGCGCTTGGATCGCCTTTCGAGATTTCGGGGGCGGCATGGATCGACGGTGCCGTTTGGTTGCGCCTTGAGGGGTTTGCAAGTTCGGTGGCGTACCGTGCGACGTCTTTGCAGGATGCCTTGCGAGGCTTTGGCGACGTGATGCGGACGGATGACGCGGATTGGACCCGGGTGCGGGATGCGGTGCCTTTGCATGACCTGCCGAGGGTGTGGCGCGTTTCGGTCAAGCCGAGTGATGGGCCCGCAGTGATCGCGGCGTTACCCGAGAGATGCCAGAGCATGATGGACTGGGGCGGCGGCCTGATCTGGGTTGGTCAGGGTGATGGAGACGGCGCGGCGACCCACCGCACTCTGCAAGAGGCGGTTGCCCGGTTGGGTGGTCACGCGACGCTGATGAAGGGGCCGGATGATTTACGCGCTGCCGTTCCCGTTTTTCAGCCCGAAGTCCCGGGAGTGGCCACACTCAGCGCAGCTCTGCGCGCCCGCTTTGATCCGCGCGGTATTTTGAACCCTGGCTTGATGGTGGCCTGACATGCAAACGAACTTCAGCCCCGAGCAACTGACCAAGCCTGCAATCCAACGCTCAAACGAAATCCTGCGCAACTGTGTGCATTGCGGGTTCTGCACCGCGACCTGCCCTACATATCAGGTGCTTGGTGATGAATTGGACAGCCCCCGTGGCCGTATCTACCTGATCAAGGACATGCTCGAAAATGATCGGGAACCGGACGAAAAGGTCGTCAAACACATTGATCGTTGTCTGAGTTGTCTGGCTTGCATGACCACGTGCCCGTCCGGGGTTCACTACATGCATTTGGTTGATCACGCGCGCGAGTATATCGAAGATCGCTATAAACGCCCGCTCACGGACCGCGTGCTGCGATGGGTGCTGGCCCAGATCCTGCCCTATCCGATGCGGTTTCGGGTGGCATTGCTGGGGGCCAAGATTGGCCGCCCGTTCGCGCGGCTGATGCCCGACGCCCGCCTGCGCGCGATGCTTGAGATGGCCCCTGATCACATCCCGCCGGTCAGCCGCAATGATGACCCGCAGACATTTGCGCCCAAGGCGGCAAAAAAGATGCGCGTGGCGCTGATGACGGGCTGCGCGCAAAAGGCGCTCAACACTGACATCAATGATGCCACCATCCGGCTTCTGACCCGATTGGGCTGCGAGGTTGTCGTGGCCGAAGGGGCGGGATGTTGCGGGGCGCTGACGCACCACATGGGCAAGACCGCGGAAAGCCACGCAACAGCAGCCAAGAACATCACGGCATGGGCGCGCGAGATGGATGGTGACGGGTTGGATGCGATTGTGATCAACACGTCCGGGTGTGGCACGACGGTGAAGGACTACGGGCACATGTTCCGCAATGAACCACTGGCCGAGGATGCGGCGCGCGTCGCCGGCATTGCCATGGATGTTAGCGAAGTCTTGATGAAGCTGGACCTGCCAAGTGGTGCCCCTCAGGACATGACAATTGCCTATCACGCGGCCTGTTCGCTGCAGCACGGCCAGCAGATCAAGACCTATCCCAAGGACTTGCTCACGAAAGCCGGGTTCAAGGTCGTCGAACCTGCGGACAGCCACCTGTGCTGTGGATCGGCGGGCACGTACAACCTGATGCAGCCTGAGATCTCAGCGCAACTGAAAGAGCGCAAAGTGCGCACGCTTGAGGCCAAAAATCCCGACATTATCGCCGCAGGCAATATCGGCTGCATGATGCAGATCGGTTCGGCTGCGGGGGTGCCGGTGGTGCATACGGTCGAGCTGCTGGATTGGGCGACTGGCGGGCCACGACCAGCGGCCCTGGACCGGTCCAAATCGGATGTCCCAATTTTGCGATAAATTTGAGCACTGCCCTAATTTTGCCCCCTTTGCTTTTTAGACCGTAGGTCCAAGCCTCGGGACTTAGTTAGGTAGTGTATGCGCCGTTGGATGGCACTTTCGATTATGGCGTTGGTGGTCACGTCAACGGCCTTTGCGCAGGATGCGCACCTGCGCCGCTTGTCCACGGGGGAAGACGCCAAAGCGTGGGAAGCGGTCGGGCGGCTTAATATCGGCGGCACCGGGTTTTGCACGGGCGCGCTGATTGCGCCGAACATGGTGCTCACAGCAGCACATTGCCTGTTTGACAAAGAAACCCGCGCGCGCATCGACCACACGGATGTTGAATTTCTTGCCGGTTGGCGTGATGGCCGTGCCTCCGCCTATCGGACCGTGCGCCGCGCTGTGGTGCATCCCGACTACTCCTATGCGGGCCATGTCAACTCTGACGGAGTGCGCAATGATCTGGCGCTGCTCGAGTTGGATCATCCCATTCGCGACGGCAAAATTCGCCCTTTTGAAACCACCGCACGTCCCCGTCGCGGATCGCAGGTGGCTGTGGTGAGCTATGGCAAGGGACGCTCGGAAGCGCCGTCCTTGCAGGAATTGTGCACCGTGATGGCGCAGCAAGAAGGTGTTCTTGTGACCTCGTGCAGCGTGGATTCGGGCAGTTCCGGCGCGCCGATCTTTCTGATGCAGGACGGGCAGGTGCATATCGTGTCCGTGGTGTCCGCCAAGGCCGAGTTCGAGGGCGAGGCCGTGTCCCTCGGTACCTCGCTTGGCGCGCCCCTGGCGCAGTTGCAGGCCGAGATGACGGCCCGCAAGGATACGCTGTCTTCGCGCGTTTTGGTCGGGAAACGCCATCAGACAGGCGCAAAGTTCGTGACGCCATGATCCGGTTTCTTGTGATCCTTTGCATGGCCCTGAGCACGGGTGCGACAGCCCAAACGACGGACCTGCGCACGTTGGATACCGATTATGCAGCGGCCAGTTGGAAGGCCGTGGGCCGCCTTGATTTTGGCCGTGGCGCGTTTTGTTCGGGCACTTTGATTGCGCCCGACCTTGTGCTGACGGCGGCGCATTGTCTTTACCGCGCGGGCAGCGCTGAGGTGTGGGAAGCACAGGACATCCGCTTCAGCGCCGGATTGCGTAACGGAGAGGCGGCGGCTGTGCGCCGCGCCTCGGCCGCTGCGGCGCATGTGAAGTTTGACCCCACCGGCCCGTTGACCGACACCAACGTCGCCTATGACGTGGCGCTGATCCGCTTGGCAGAGCCGATTTCGACATTCGAGGTGCCACCGTTCTACGTCCACAACGACCGGATCGCACCGGGCCCTGTGAGCATCGTGTCCTATGGCCGGGGCCGCGCAAACGCGCAGTCGCGCCAAAAGGAATGCCAGATGCTCGAACGCTATGGCGATGCGATGGTGTTTGATTGTGATGTGACCTACGGCTCGTCCGGCAGCCCGGTGTTTTCGCACCTCAACGGGCGCGGTCGGATCATCGCGGTCGTGTCCGGTATGTTCGACCACAAGGGTCAGAAACGCTCGATTGGCATGGTGTTGCCCGACCGGGTCACCGAGCTGAAATCCCAGCTTGGCATGTCCATCGCGCCCCCGACCGCCAAGATCCGCCGGATCACCGTTGGCGGGGGCGCGCGCAGCAATATCGGGGCCAAGTTCGTTAGACCCTAGAAGGGTCTTGAACGGCTGAAAATCCTTCCCACATCATGTGCATCGGATGCCCAAACGGGGTCCGGTACCTAGCAACCCTGGGCTGCCTGTCCGACTGGAAGGGGCCCTGTCATCGCTCAAATGAGGATAAGACATGCGTACATATGATTTTGCACCGCTTTACCGCGCAACTGTCGGATTTGATCAGATCGCCGATCTGATGGACCGGGTCACTGCGACCGAGGCGAGCGCCAACAGCTACCCCCCCTACAATATCGAAAAGACCGATGAGGATGCCTATCGCATTTCGATTGCCGTGGCGGGTTTTTCGGAAGCCGACCTGAGTGTTGAGGTCAAGGAAAAGAGCCTGATCGTATCGGCGAAGAAGGTCGAGGATGAGGGTCGCACCTACCTGCACCGTGGCATCGCGACCCGCGCCTTTGATCGCAAGTTCCATCTGGCCGATCACGTGGTCGTCACCGGCGCGTCCCATGCGGACGGCATGCTGCACATCGATCTGGTCAAGGAAGTGCCTGAAGCGCTGAAGCCCCGTCAGATCCAGATTTCGAGCCAGAAGGCCATCGAGACGGATGTGGTTGACGCCAAGGCCGTGAACTAAACCAAACGGAGGCCCGGAGTGCTGGCGCACCCCGGGCCGCTTCACGTTCAGGGGGCTTTGCCCCCGTCCTGACGGACTCCCCCAAGGTATTTTTTGCGAAAGGAAGTGCTGAAGGGGCTCAGACGGTCGGCGTCTCGCCTGCCAGCACGGATTTGAACCATCCGGTGTCGATATTGCCGCCGCACAGGATCACGCCGACCTTTTTTCCCTGCATCTTTGTTCGCTCTTGCATCAGCCCGGCAAGTGGCGCGGCACCTGCCCCTTCGGCGACGTTGTGTGTTGCGGTGAAGTAGAGCCGGATCGCCTCGGCAACTTCGTCGTCCGTCACGGTGATGATCCGTTCTGCACCGGGTCCGTAGATGTCTAGGGCGGCTTGCACCGGCACCCGGACGGCCATGCCGTCGGCGAATGTGTCCGCTGCGTTGGTTTCGATCAGGCGGCCTGCCTCGACCGACAGTTTCGCCGTTTGCGCCCGGTCCGACACCACGCCGACGATTTTGGTGTCGAGCCCCAGAGCGTCCCGCGCGATGATCGTCCCACAAATGCCCGACCCGCAGCCGATGGGCACATAGACCGTGTGCAGGTCGGGTTGCGCGCTGAAAAGCTCGTAGGCATAGGTTGCGACGCCCCGCACCAGTTCGGGATGAAAGGCGGGCACGACGAACAGCCCTTCGGCTTCGGCCACGCGCAAGGCTTCGAGCCGTGCGGTGTCGAAGTCATCGCCATGTTCGATCAGCTTGGCTCCGAAAGCGCGCATGGCCGCGTTCTTTTCCACGGAGTTGCCGCGCGGCACATAGACCTTGGCCGTCAGACCGGCGTTGGTTGCCGCCCATGCCTGACCTTGCCCGTGGTTGCCGCGTGTGGCGGTGCAGATGCCCGTCACACCCGGGTGGGTGCGCGTCAGCCAGTCGATGAAGGTAAGCGCGCCGCGGACCTTGAAGGCCCCGGTCGGTGTGTGGTTTTCGTGTTTGACCCAGACCCGCGCGCCGGTGGCTGCGCTCAGCAGAGGCCAATGATGCTGCGCGGTGGGGGCCATGCGTGCGTGGACAAAGGCTGCGGCATCTTCGAGGTCGTGGGCGGTGAACATCGGCAGGTTCCTCGGGCTGTCAGAGCGTAAGGGTAAGGGGGCAGTGGTCGGACACGACCGGAGCCTGCACAACGTGGAAGTCGCGCACGGCGGTGGCGTTGCTGATCAGCATGTAGTCGGCGAATTTGCCCGGCTTGGTGTAGTGCGCCGTGCGCGTGCTGGTGAAGCCGCGCGTTGTGATGAGATCGCTCAGCCCGGCATCGCCAAGTATCTGCAAGGTCTCGCTGTCCGGTTCGACGTTGAAGTCACCGCAGATGATGCGCAGGTCGCCCGCTTCGCTGAGTTGTGCCGAGAGCGCGGCAAGTTTGTGGGCCTGTGTTGCGCGCGCTGCCGTGTCCATCTTGCCGGCCAGATCGCGCAATCCGTGCATATGCGTGATGCTGATCGCGCGGCTTGCGCCATGGTCGAACACCCGCACACCATGCGCACTGCGCGAGCGGGGATGATCACCGTACCCGTCCGGCCCATAGCTTTTGTGGACGAACCCCTGCACCTGCCCGATGATGGGCAGGGCGCGATGCACAAAGGTCGCAAGCCCCCAGTAAGACGGCACTGACGTGTCGCCGTCCCAAAGCACGCCGCGCGCCGCCGGGCAGAAGGTGGCGATGTGATCGGGCAATGCGGCGCAGACATCGGCGAAGAAGTTCGCGCGCTGGGCCAATACATGATCGCCATCGCGATAGGTGAGCCAGTCTTGATCGCTGTCGGGGCTGTGCACGACCTCTTGCAGGCACAGGATCTCGGGCCTCTCTTGAGATAGATAGGGCAGCAAGTCGCCATGCAGTTTGCCACCCCACCCATTGAGGCACATGATCTCCATCAGATGCTCATGCAGATGTATTTCATCTCCATGAAATCCTCGATCCCGTGATGCGATCCTTCGCGGCCCAGGCCGGACTGTTTGACCCCGCCAAAAGGGGCCACCTCTGTCGAGATGATGCCGGTGTTGACCCCGACGATCCCGTATTCCAACGCTTCGGCGACCTTATAGACGCGGCTGAGATCCTTGGCATAGAAATAGGAGGCGAGGCCGAAGATCGTGTCGTTCGCCATCGCGATCACATCGTCTTCATCCTCGAACCTGAACAGCGGCGCCAGAGGGCCAAAGGTTTCTTCTTGCGCCACGGCCATGTCTTGGGTCACGCCGGTGATGATGGTGGGCGCAAAGAAGTTGCTATCCATGTCGTCCTGCGCATCACCCAAGATCACTTTGCCGCCCTTGTCCTTGGCGTCTTTGATATGCTCGATCACCTTGTCGGAGGCTTCTGGGTTGATCAGTGGCCCGAGGTCGGTGCCGTCCTCAAGTCCGTCGCCCACCTTCATCTTGGCCACACGGTCTTTGAGCTTGTCGGCGAAGGTATCATAGACGCCCGCCTGCACGTAAATCCGGTTGGCGCAGACGCAGGTTTGCCCGTTGTTGCGGAACTTACACAGGATTGCGCCTTCGACTGCGGCGTCCAGATCGGCGTCGTCGAACACGATGAAGGGTGCGTTGCCGCCCAACTCCATCGAGCATTTCATGACCTGATCGGCGGCCTGTTTGAGCAGGATGCGCCCGACTTCGGTCGAGCCGGTGAAGGTCAGCTTGCGCACGGCGGGGTTTTCGCAGAACTCCTTGCCCACCTCCGAGGATGAGGAGGACGTAACCACGTTGAACACGCCCGCCGGGATGCCTGCGCGTTCGGCCAGTACGGCCATAACGATGGCCGACAATGGCGTTTCAGCGGCAGGCCGGGCGACAAACGCGCAACCGGCAGCCAGGGCTGGCCCGGCCTTTCGGGTGATCATCGCGTTGGGAAAATTCCATGGGGTGATGGAGGCCGCAACACCGATGGGCTGTTTGATCACCATGATACGCTTATCGCGCTGGTGGCCGGGGATCGTCTCGCCATAGATGCGCTTGGCCTCTTCGGCAAAGAATTCTATGAAACCCGCCCCGTAGGCGACCTCGCCTTTGGCTTCGGCCAGCGGTTTGCCTTGTTCGGCTGTCAGGATCGTGCCCAGATCATCCTGATTTTCCATCATCAGATCGAACCATTTGCGCAGCACGCCCGCGCGTTCCTTGCCGGTCCACTTCGCCCACTCCTTTTGCGCGGTCTCGGCGGCGGCGATGGCGTCGGCGACCTGCGCGCGGCTGAGGTCGGTGACCTGCGCGATCACGTCGCCACGGGCGGGGTTGGTGACGTCGAATGTGCCGTCATCCCCTTCGATCCATGTGCCGTTCACATAGGCACGCGTTTCCAGCAGCGAAGGGTCCTTGAGCAGCGATTTGAGGTCAGTCGATTGGTCGAGCATGCGGTGATCTCCTGTTCCGGGGCTGGTGCATGTGAACCAACCCGGGCTAGCATTGTCCAGTTCCAAAGGAGGACAGCGCAGTGACGGACATGGACGACGCCTATGCGAACGGGGCCTATATCGATGGGGCGGCCGACTATGTGCCCCGATGGGCGCAGACTGCAGAGGCGTTTCGGATCGGTCTGGGTGCGCGCGCGCGTCTGGGCTTGTCTTACGGCCCGTCCGAGCGGATGGCGCTGGATATGTTTCGTCCCGAAGGGGTCGAGCAAGGCACGCTGATCTTTGTGCACGGGGGCTATTGGCTGAAATTTGACCGATCCTATTGGTCGCATCTGGCGGCAGGTGCCTTGGCGAGGGGATGGGCGGTTGCGATGCCGTCCTATGATTTGTGCCCAAGCGTGCGGATCGCAGGGATCACTCAACAGATTGCCCAAGCGGTGATCGAAGTGGCAGGCGGCAGCACGGGGCCGATCAGCCTCGCGGGCCATTCTGCGGGTGGCCATCTGGTGTCGCGGATGCTTGCGCCGGGGATGTTGCCGGAGGTCGTACGCGCCCGGTTGACGCATGTGGTGCCGATCTCGCCCGTGGCGAATCTGGAACCGTTGTTGCGCACCAGCATGAACGCCGATTTCGGGATGGATACCGGCATGGCGCGCGCCGAAAGCCCGGCGCATCAGCCCAAGCCCGCGGTGCCGGTCACGGTCTGGGTTGGCGGCGAGGAACGGCCCGCCTTTCTGGAACAGGCTCAACTGCTGGCAGAGGCGTGGGGCTGCGATCACGTTGTGACGCCGGGTGAACACCATTTCAACGTGATAGACGCCTTGGCCGACCCACACAGTGACCTCATCGCCCGCTTGACGAACGGGGCCTAAATCGTCAAAGCCTGCGACAGGCTGCGGACGATGGCGTCGCCCGCGCACATATGCCGTTCCGTCCTGGACGCCGGGACCTTTCTGAAAAGGAGGGTCATCCATGACCGCTCGCCCCGATTTTTACCGCTTTCATAATGGCCCCCAAGGCGTTTTGCCTTTTGAGAATGCCGAATACGAGGCCCGCCTGTCCGAGCTGCGCGACCGGATGGAGGCGTCAGGGGCCACTGCCGCCGTGTTCACCTCGATGCACAACATCGCTTACTATTCGGGCTTTCTCTATTGTGCCTTTGGTCGCCCCTATGGCTTGGTCGTAACCGAAGACGCAGGCGTGACCATCAGTGCAGGCATTGATGCGGGCCAGCCCTGGCGGCGCTGTTATGGCGATAACATCACCTACACCGATTGGCAGCGCGACAACTTCTGGCGCGCGGTGCGTGAGGTGACGGGTGAAGGGGCCGTGATCGGCGTCGAATCCGACCATCTGACCCTCATGCAGCAGGCCAAGATGGAGGATTTCCTGAAACCTGTCGCCTCCGTCGACCTTTTTGAGACGACAATGAACCAGCGGATGCACAAATCCGAGGCCGAGATCGCGTTGATCCGGCAAGGCGCGCAGGTGGCAGATGTGGGTGGTTATGCCATCCGTGACGCCATCAAGGTCGGCACCCGTGAGATTGATGTGGCCATGGCGGGGCGTGATGCGATGGAGCTTGAGATTGCGGCACGCTTTCCCGATGCGGAATATCGCGACACATGGGTGTGGTTCCAGTCGGGGCTGAACACGGATGGGGCGCACAACCCGGTCACGGCGCGGGCGCTCGAGCGGGGCGATATCCTGTCGCTCAACACCTTCCCGATGATCTCGGCTTACTACACCGCACTTGAACGCACGCTGTTTGTCGAAACGGTGGACGACGCCAGCCTGAAACTGTGGGAGGCCAATGTCGGCGCGCATGAATTGGGCATGTCGCTGCTGAAACCCGGCGCGACCTGCGCTGAGGTGACGGCGGGCGTGAATGCGTTTTTCGAAGGCCGCGATCTGCTGCAATACCGCACCTTCGGATATGGGCACTCGTTCGGGGTATTGTCGCATTTCTATGGGCGCGAGGCCGGGCTGGAACTGCGTGAGGACGTGGATACCGTGCTGGAGCCGGGCATGGTCATTTCGATGGAGCCGATGCTGACAATCCCCGAAGGGCAACCGGGTGCGGGTGGATACCGCGAACACGACATTCTGGTCATCACCGAGGACGGAGCCGAGAATATCACCGGGTTCCCTTACGGGCCGGACCACAACGTCGTGGCATAAAAGATGGGCCGCCCCATGACAGGGCGGCCCGTTTTGCATCAGGCGATGTCTTTGACCTCGCCCACGTAGTCTTCAAGCAGCTTTTCGTTTCGGGCCTCTTCGATCCGGTTGATCCGGTCGATGCGTTGCTGATTGTCGAAGCGGTATTTGACAAAGTTCACAAGACTCAGCGTCAGCATCAGGATGCCGATGCCCCAAAACCCCTTGGTCGAAAGCGGCACGTCGGTGGACAGGTACAAGGACAGGGCAAGCAGCGCATAGGCGGCAACAACGCCTGCCAGATTGAACATCATGATCGTGGTGTTGTCGGATTTATCGTTGTGCATTGGTGTATTCCTCTTTGATGGTTTTGAAGTCGTGTTACTTGGTCAAACGGTCCAGTACGTCGCGCGCTGTCACCTTGGTCGAGGGGCCAAAGCCGGCCTCCGCCATGCGATCCTCAAGCCCGGTGTGATCCAGACCTGCGTTGATGTCCGCAAGGATTTGGGACTGCTCGAGCGGGTCATCCTTGCCCACGACGCGGTCAATCAACTCCTGCGCTTCATCTGCTGCGGACTGCCCTTGGACCGTGGTGTGCAGTTGCGATTGCATGGATTGTTCGCGGCGCATGGCGCGGGCCTGCAATGCCCCTTGCTTAAGGTCGATGACCTTGCGATGGCCACGCTCAACGGAACTGCGCAAACGGGTGGTTTGAGTGTCCAGCCTGTCAATCGTGCCCTGCCGGACAAGGCTCTCGTTTTCCATTTCCGCAACGGCGCTGGCGGCCTCGTGGGCAAGCTCCTCGCGTCCGGCCGCGATGGCAGCTTGTGCCCGCTCGGTCAACGTCGCGATCCGGGTGCGCAACATATCCAGCAGCTTTTGCTCTGATCTGCGCCGTTGGATCAGGCTGGCAAGCGTGGCTTTGGCGGCGTGAACCTGCCCTTCGGTCTCACGGATTTTCTGGTCGATAAGCTCGATGGCATAGACATCGCGCACACGGTCTTCGGCGCGGGCATTTGCCCCGGCAAAGAGTGTTCGGAACGTAGATAACATGGCGTTTCCCTTTCATGAACATCGTTCACGAAATGAGATAGGACAAACTTGAACGCCGTTCAAGAAAAAAGTTGAACAATGTTCAAAACACTGTGTTTCCAGTTGCAGAACGCAGCATCATTGCGATCATGCGGTGGATCTGGTCGCGCGGCACGCCGCTGATCCGGTTTTCAAGGCCAAGCATGACGATCCCGTGGATTGATGAAAACAGCGCCCGTGTCATCAATCGCACCTCGCTGTCGTCCAATGTCGCAAAGCATTCGCGGACGGGGCCATCGATGTAGTCGAACAACTGCCCCAACTCGGCCAGGTACCAATCCGGCACGTCCATATCCGTCGACATGCGCAGATCAAACAGGGCCCGCCATAGCCGTGGATGGGTCACCGCATAATCCAGATACGCATAAGACATTTCGATCAACCGGTCCGTCGCGGGCAACTCCTCTTTGCCTTGCAAGGCGGTTGCCACATGTTGGCCCAGCTTGCCGAATGTGCGGCCGTTCACCGCGATTATGATATCTTCGAGGTCGTCAAAGACGTTGTAGATGGCCCCCACCGAACACCCCGCCGCTTCGGCCAGGCCTCGCGCTTTGATCGCGGCCAGCCCGTCTGCCTCGATCTGAGCTTCGGCAACGTTGATCAACGTATCGCGCAAGGCGCTGCGACGTTCTTCGACCTTGGATCCCATGTTTGCCCCTGTGTGAACCGCGTTCAAGCCATACAGCCGCAGGCGAGAGACGAAAACCCCGGCTTGGCGCTTTATTTCTCGGGATGGTTTTGCAACAGTTTGGAGGAATTCGGGACAGTAGATGATGTAAATGCGTGTTACATTGCCTATATGTTTCTCAACACATTGATACGAGGGGAGAATTTTATGGCCGATTTTGACAGTCAGGTGCGCGAGTCCCAAGCGCAGGTGGCCGAGGCGCAAACCAAGATTGCCGAACTGACCAGCCGGATCGAGGTGGCGCGGTCCAAGATGAAATCGGGCGACGATATCGCCATCGACATCGAAAATGCGACCTTGGATGACGTGCACGCCCATACGGACGTGATGAACGCCAATATCGCCGAGCTGATCATGGGCCTTGATGACGTCACTGCGGCCTTTTCCAAAGACTTTGACGAAATGCGCAACAAGACGGGGATGGAGTCCTTCATTGGGATATTCTCCAAGGCCAAGTCCGACAGCATGCGCCAAGAGCGCGTGCGCACTGCCTCGATTGACGACAAGTTGCAGGACCTGATTTCGAAATCCGACGTGATCGTGCAGCTGCTGCAAGGCCAGTTGACCATGCTCGAAGAGCAGAAGGTCAAGGTTGAGGGCAACCTGACTGAAACACTGGATGAGCGTGAAATGACGGTGCAGGAACTTGCGGCCCTGCAAGGTGAAATACAAGGAATGGACCCCAAGATCATCACGCTGGAAAACCAGATCGCTTCCGAAACCGATGCGGCCAAACGCACAGCACTCGAGACTGAGCTGGCAGAGATGAACAGCGCTTATAACCAGATGGTGCAGGACGAACAGGTTAAGCTCGCCAAGTCCCAAACGCTGGAACGCTACATCGAAAAGGGCAAAACCTGGATCGACTCGTTACAGAATCAGGCGGCGACCCAGATGGTGCTGATCAACAAGTTGCAGACGGACACGAAGCAACGCGTGGTGCTCTATGACGCCCTCACCAAATCGTTGAAAACCGCGCAGCAGCAGGACGTCGCTCACCGCATCAACGAGATCGGCGTGCAGACGGATCAGGAGGCGCAAACGGCTATGGCCGGGATTGGTGCGGCGACCAACAAACGGATGGCCGACATGCTTGAGGCGCACGAGGATCACATGGTGTTCGCCCGTGATGTCCTGGAGCAAAAGGCCAAGGCCGACGAACGCTTTGCCCGCCGGTTCGCGCAGATTGTCGAGAAACACGACAGCAATGCGTATGGAGGTTAGGCCATGAAACTCGGCCTGATCTGTGTCGCGGTTTCAGTGTTATGCCTTGTGGGGTCGATGGCCTTCGGCGCGCCCTTGTGGGTGAACGGCGTGGGGCTGGTGGCCGGGATTGCGGGGTTGTTTCTGCTCAGCCGGAGGCGCAAGGGCTGAATGACGCTGTCACGATCCAAACAAGCTAGTCCTGGACGTCAAATGTTGCGGCGGGTGCTGTTTCTGGCCGGTGCACTGCTCGCACTCTTCGGCACCCATTTTTTCGAGGCGCCATGGTGGGGCTATCTGCCGGGCATTGCGTTGACGTTGTTTGCCTTGGTTTGGCTCGGCGCATCAAATGTTGAAGCTGACCGAAGTGGCCAACAGTTTTGGGCTGGTGGCGGTGGATCGACCGGCGGTGATAGTGGTGGGGGATGTTGACACAATCCGAGACCATAGGCCTCACGGATCTCTTCGCCTCGCGCCGCTATTTCCGCAAGTTCGAGACGATCATCTCGCATCTGGGTCGTGTCGCCGGAGTCATGGAGGCCGACGGCAATCTGGACCGGGCCGAGGTCAAGATCCTGACCCGCTATATCACCGAACTGACGTTCACTTTTCGCGCCCTATCCCTGAAATACCTGCTGGTGGGGCGGGATACAGGCCGGTTCTTTGGCTCGCTTTCCATTGACGCGCACGAGAGCGGCTTTCCGGCCGCGGACGAGATCATCACGATGGCCAGCGACACCCAACAGGCCGAGCGCCATCTGGCGGGCATGCCCTCGGCGCACGAGCTGAAAAAACAGATGGTCGAAGTGATTGTCGGCGAACGGGTGGTGCCAACCAAGCTGCAATTCGCGATGTCGCAGCGGCTCTATTACGAAGAGTTGCTGCGTGGGCAGTTGTTCTGGCCGCGCAATGATCCACAGGCGGTCTGGACGGGCAATCTCACCGAAGAAAGGCGCACGTTCCGCCTGCACTGGGCGGTCTATGACAGTCAGGTCAACCTGCCCGTGATCTACATGATGGATGTCGAGGACACCGGGCGCACCGCCTTGCCCAAGGATCAGCGCCGCTGGCCCGAAGCGCAGGCGCATTTGATGGCGCAGGCACTCGGCGGGTTGAAACTGGTGACAATTGCCAAAGGCTTTGACGAGGATTTTGACGACCTGCACCCCAAGCGGCTGCGCCGGTTTCATGTGGGGCCGATGTATTCCTCGGCCTTCACCAAGCAGTCGGGGCCGATTTCGCAAGTGCTTGAGGCGGCGCGCGCGCCGGAAGGGCAGGATTGGTCGCTGGTCTGGACCGAAGAGGATTTACGCTCCGAACGGGTGATGACCGAACGGTCGGGCTGGTTTTCGTCTGTTGAGCGGCAGGTGTTCGCGCTGGATCCGTTTGCGGGGCGGGGCGCGGAAACCGGCGCCACCCGGATGGAGCGCAGCATCGTGTTGCCCGCCCGGGTCTATCAGGCGCTTGAGGAAATGGGGCCACCGGGATTTGCGTCGGTGCGCAAGTTTGTGGTCAGCCCGACGGGCCGAGTGTTGCGGTATTGAACGGATGCGCGCGCCGGGCTGTAGAGCCTCCGGCGGGAGTATTTGAAGAACAATGAAAGAGGGACAGAGATGAGCCAGACGTCGGATCAGATGGAGTTGCGTGAGGCCGAGATTGTCGCGCATTACCCGGTGGCTCTGGCGCTGTTGCAGGGGTTTGACCACGCGCCGCGGATCGGCAAGGCCGAGGTTGCAGCAGCGCCCGAGCGGTCGTCCGGCATCGGAACCCGCCGTCGATTTCGCACGACCACCCCGGGCCTTGTGACCCGCCGGTCCGTGCCCACAGGTGCAGTGCAGTTGATGGCCACAATCGAAGGGGCGGATGATGACGATGCGCTGGTCTCACCGATGCAGGCGACGGTTTTGAATGCGCTGCGCCGGGCGGTGTCGATCGCGCTGGCTGTGGCCGAGAATTACGCGGCCGTGTCTGGGTTGGGGGACCTCAAGCGCGCCAATCTTGAGGGGGCTTTGCCCGCCGCGCGCAAGGCTGAGTTTGCCGAACTACTGGCGGCAGAGGCGTTGATCACCCTTTACGTTTTTGCCAATGCGACCGCGTACCTTCTGTCTGCGCATCAGTCGGAAACAGTCGTAGAGGTGGGCGAGGTCGAAGAGGTGTTGACCGACAATGGCCAAACCGCCCTGCATGGGGCCTTGTGGGAACTTGACCGCAACATTCAGACCTATGCGCCGGACGACGTGCATCTGGTGGCCTGTGTGGCTGCCTATGCCGAGGCGTTGATGGAAAAGGTTGCCTTGCGCGCGCAGAACGCCCCTCGGCTTGAGGCATTCCTGAATGCAAGCTGGCATGTCGAGGCGGATGATTTCACGGTTCAGGGGTTCTCGCCGGCGTCCAAGGCGAAGTCCTCCACCCTGACCATGACCTTCAAGAAGCCGCATGAGGTCGTGGGCAACCACATCGCCAAATATCAGGCCATGAAACTGGCCAAGATGTTGATGGCTTACGACTTTGATCGCCGTCTAAACCCGTTTGCAGAACTGGGCGGGTTTATCTTTACCTTCATGGGCGATGGCAAACCGGGCACGGGCAAGACGACGCTGATCCAGATGATGGCAGGGCTGCTGAATGATTATTGTCAGGTCGCAGGCTATCCGTTTCGCTATCAGAACCTCTCTACCGACAACATCGACAGCTATCAGGGCAAGTCGGGTCAGAACGCCAAGGCGTTCATCAACAATGTGCTTGATCCGTCCGTGATCGGCTTTGGCACCATCGACGATATCGACCAATTGGCGGGCAAGCGGGGCGACCGGCAATCCAGCGCCGGGCAACTCGAAATCACCGCCGTACTGATGGAAAGCTTTGCCGGGGCCAACACCGTCGTGCGCGGCAACTGCACCTTTGGCATGTTCTCGAACTACCCTGAGAATGTTGACGATGCGCTGCGCCAGCGGGCCGGGGCGCGGTTTCTGGTGGATGGGCCGCAGACGCGCGAGGACTACATCGACATCCTCTATCTGTTGATGGGCAAGAACCACGACATCCCGCTTGGCGCGCATGAGGTGTTTTCAGCGCAAGAAATCAAGAAAGCCGTCGCCGCCAGTTTCGAGTCTCATTCCCGCCCGCACGAACCGGGGTTGATGGAGGTGTTTGACCGGGTCGATGCGCAGGTGGGCGCGCTGGATACGATTGCGAAACTGGGCACTTACCTAAAGGCGATTCAGGAAGCGGATGACCGGTTCACGGGCCGTGCGATCAAGAATATCACCGATGCGGTCAAGGTCCGGGCGATGGATTTTGAGCTGCCCGATGAGTGGATGGAGGACCCCGAGTTGTTCCTGTTCCACGACTACGACACCAAGAAGTCGATGATTTCAGAGCTGCGCGTGCCCATCACGGTCGACATGGTGGTGCAGGAAATCAACCGCTACGCCGACAGCGAATTCCGCTATGCGGACAAGTCGGATGAGGTGGCCGTGGAGGCAATGGTGCGCGACTTCGGGCGGCAGGAAGCGGCGAAGAAACGGTGGTTGGAGAGTAAGACGTGAGCGCCGAGCCGCATGTCAACGAGCGGTATTTACCATGATGCTGGTGCTATGGATATCTGCTTTGGCGCTGGTGTTGGGTTGTGTATTGCCGTTGCACTGGGGCGTCCTTGGCTTTCTGAGCGGCGCGTTGGTTTTGTTCGTGGTGCAGGTCACGATCAATGCCGCGACAGGCTTTGCCGGGGAGTCGATTGAGGACTCTCTCTTGCTCTTTAACGGGTCGTGGGTGGCGTATATCGGGTTCAATTTACAGATCAGCTATCGGGCCTTCGCGGTTCCGGCGATTGCACTGGCCGCGGCACTGATTTTTAGGTTGGGCAGGGCCGCATCATGATCCGCCTCATCCAATCTGGTCTCATGTACGGCAACCTCTTCCATGTCGCCTCGCCCGCGCTGGTCGACCGCTATAACCGTGCGCTCAAGCATCTGACTGGGCAAACCACGACACTCACTGATTTCTACATCGACATCTCTGGCTTCTCGCCCGAGGTGGGCAATGACCTCAACGACCCGCTCTACCTCAACCACAATGGGGTCAATCGACAGTTCATCCTACTAAGCACGGAGCAGCGCAATTGCCCGTTGCTGGATGCCAAATTCTCGACCTCGCTGCCGATCCTGCAACGGTTTATTGCGGAAAACGAGGCGGCCTTGTTTGCGCTTACGGCCCGCGATGCAGTGGCCGGGGAGTTGATTAATTCGATCTATGATCTGAAGGACCCCAAGCGGCTGTTCGACATTCGCGCCATCACGGTCGAGGCGGATACGACCATGGGCACGGTGCGCAATGCGGCTGACCTTGCGGCCAAGGTCGACACGTTTCTGACCCAAGAGGATGCGTGGTTTGACGATGTTCTGATCGGCGAGATGATCACGCTTGCAGGCCAAACCGGGGATGTGACGCGCAATCCTGTGCAGTTGAAACCGCTGAAGGTCGAGCAGGGCAATTTCTGGACGGCGCATTTCGGTGGGCTTTATGTGTTCCAGTCGGTTGATCACCCGGCCACCATTGCAGTCGGGGATAAGCCTGACGATTTGCCCACCAAATACACGTTCGATCTGACCGAGCGGAACCGGATCGCCAAGTTCCTCGAGTTCAATGACCTGGTCGAACCTGTGGTCAAGGCGCGCGGCATCGACGGGGCCGCGATCCTGCGTCAGAAGATGGACTTCATCCTTGTTGCAGCCGTGACGGCAGCGGGCGTTGATCTGGCAGGCACCACGCGGCGCGATATGCGGATGTTGGCGCGGCGGCACTCGGATCTGTTGCCGGAGGCGTTTCATGGGTTGGCCGCACTGGTGAACTGGGCGGAGAACGGCGGGTCATGGCCGCGCATTTCGTCGGACCACCCGGCCTATTTCTACACATTGCGGGCGGCCGATACGCCGGATCATGCGCTGGTGAATATGTTGCTGTCGGAACTGTCGCCCCTTGATGTGCGCCAGCTGTTCATCTGTCACAAACAGGCATTTTACGCGGCCTATGCCACGTGGCCCGAGCGGCAGAAGGAATATGTCGCGCGCTATCTCGAAGCCGAGTACAAGGCCGACAAAGCGGGTGCGCGCGAAGCCCTGTTCGGCCACGACGCGCCCTTGACGGAACCGCAACCAAAACCCCGGGATCTGATCGAACGTGTCGGGCCGTGGGGCGCTGTGAGGAGGTAAGATATGGCTTTGATCCGATTGTTTTTTATCGCCTTTGTGGTGCTCAGCATCGTTTACCTCAGCCTGTCGCTGTATTCGCGAGCGCGGGCACGCGCCCGGTTGGAGGGCGAATGGGACGAAAGCGACAAGACCATGCCGCGCGATGCTTTCGTGCGCGAAGGTCTGCAGGACTACGACGGGTCGCTGCGTCGTAAACTGATCTGGGGGGTTTATATCGTGCCTATGGCGCTGGTGTGCCTTACCATCTATCTCGTGAACTTTGCCTGATTGGGGACCTTGATGCGCTATATCGGTTGGACTTTGCTGATCATTTTCTGGGTCGGGTTGGGGGCGTTCCTGCACTACACGCTGCCGCAACGCGACATCGTGCGCTTTGTGAACACCTATGAGGAACGCCAAGACCTGAGCGACTGGACCCGCATGTTCTGGTCGCGCCCGGATGAACAATCCGACACGCTGGTCAACCGAGACGTCCAGTTCCTGCAAGCGGTTCGGGCCAACGGCAAACCCATCGTCTATCGCAACGAAGACACGGGCTGGAGCTGGCCGCCCTATTTCAAATTCGACACGGCCAACCTCTATACGGAGGCCAACGATGCGATTTCGACCCGCGCGGCCCCGGAATGGTACGTCATCACCCATTACGGGTGGCGCAACGAATTCCTGACGGTGTTTCCCAATGCGATTTCGATCCGTGAGGTCGAAGGGCCTGATGCGTCCAAGGGTATCCCATGGGTGAACATCATTGTGCTGACCCTGCTGGCCGCCCTGTTCTATGGGATTTGGGTGCGCTGGCGTCGGTTCCGTCGCGCACGGATCGACCCAAAGATCGAGGAATTGCAGGACAGTTGGGAGGCCGCAGGAGACGCGGTTCAGGACCGGCGCGGTCGGTTCCGTCGCTGGTTGGGGACGTGGCAATCCAAGTGATTGACGGGGGCGGAGGACACCTCCGCCTTACGCTGTCAGGGCAGGGGATCGGTACGATACAGGCGGATCCGCAATCCGCCATGCGCGATTGTCGGACCGTCCGGCAAGAACGGCAGATCGGTCGCGTTCGCCAATCCGCCTTCGCTGGTCACAATGCCCACGCGCCAGCCGCTGAACCGTTCGCGCAAAACTTGCCCGAGCCGTCCGTAAACCGGATACAGCGCCTTCTTGTTGCCGATCCGCGCCCCATAGGGCGGGTTGACGATCACGATACCGCTTGGGCCCTCGGGTGGGGTGATCTCGCCGGCATTGGCGGTCTGGAACGTGGCCAGATCAGAGACCGCGGCCCGTTCAGCGTTGGAGGTGGCCATTCCAATGACCCCTTGATCGCGGTCTGATCCATAAAATTGCGCCTGTGGTGTGTTGCGCCGGGCATGGGTGCGCAGTGCCGCAAAGGCGGCGGGATCAAAGCCAGCGAACTGCTCAAACGCAAAGTGGCGCGCGCGGCCCGCCTGAAGGTTGGCTGCAATCTCTGCCGCTTCGATCACGAATGTGCCCGACCCACACATCGGGTCAAAGACCGGTTGCGAACCGTCAAAACCGCATTGGTGCAGGAACATCGCAGCCAGCGTTTCGCGCATGGGGGCCTTGCCCACCGCCGTTTTGTGCCCGCGCTTGTGCAACGGGTCGCCGGACGTATCCACGCTTAGGATCACGCGATTGTCGTCAATGCGGACCTTGAGCGTCACGGGCGCATCCGCTGCAACCTGCATACCGGCGCTTTCGATCAGAGCGGTCTCGATCCGTTTGGTCGCTGCACCTGCGTGGTAAATCTTGGATTTGCGAGAGGTTGCGACCTCGACCCGGATCGGGACATCTGCGCGCAGCACGTCGCCCCACGGAAACTTGCGGGCGCGTTTGTCGAGTTGGGCCAGATGAAAGGCCATGAATTCACCGATCCGCACAAGGATGCGGGTTGCGCCCCGCAGCTCGAGGTTGGCGCGCCAGAGCTCGGGCCAATCTCCCGCCAGTGTCACACCGCCCGGAGTGATGTTGCGGACATCAAAGCCCGCAGCACGGGCCTCGTCCGCCAGCGTGGCCTCAAGGCCGGGCAAAGTGATCGCAAACAGGGTGAGGGCGGGATCAGCAGACATGAGCGTCTGCATAAAGCGTCATGGGCCAGGGTTCGAGGGGTTTCTGAACCGGGTCGCGGTCAGTCTGAAAACAGATAATCGGCGGATGCAACTTCGCGCGCCTTGTCGTCGGACATGGTGAGAAAATTCGCGAGGGCTTTGGTGTTGTCCTCGATATCGGCGGTTTCGCGGATGCGGTCGAAGTGTTCGAAATCGGCATCACGGATCCGGTCGGATTCAAACACCATGTCGTTGCGGATCGTTGGCAACAGCCGCTCAAGCGTTTCTTGCGAGGTCTGTTCGCCCGCCAGACCGACGCGCATGGCGTGTCCCACAAGGTAGTCATCGCTAAAGTCGCACTGGATTTCGAGCATGCGTGTAATGGACCGGTCGCCTGCGAAATCCTGCAACAGATCGAGGTTGCTTGGGTCCATGCAGACGATCAGGCGGTCGGTTTCGTAATAGTCGAACAACATCCGCATCAAGGCCCGCCGGTGCCGCGTGCGTTTTTCGAGCGTCTTTTGAATGCCGCCCAGATCAGGCAGAGGGGTATGCTCTTCGTTAAAGACATATTCCATCGCGGGCACATTCGTGACCTGCCGGATCTGTTCGAGCAGGCGTTTTGCGACGTGCCATTTCTTGCAAATGATCACCAGCAACTCGCGATTTCGGCCCAAGGTGCTTTCGGTTTCCCAGAAACGCGTGGCAAAACGGCGCCCGATCCGACCCCGTCCGGTTAGAAACTTGAACAGGCTCGCCCCTTCGTTCGAAACCTGGAATTGGACATTCTCGGCCGCATAGAGCAGACCGAGGCGCCGCTTGAGGTCATGGCTTTCGGCACTGATCTTGCGGGCGAACAGAAAGTCCTGGCTGAGCAGCAGGTCATAGTGATCATCGTAGAACGTGACCGGCATCCCATAATCCGTGAACAGCAAAAAGGTCAGGGTGCGGGTGCGAATTTCGTCTTCGGGCACCACATGGCGCACGACGGTCTGAAAGAAAGTCTCATCCGGGATCCAGGTGCTGCGGAAAAACCGCATCACGTCGCGGCGCTGGCGGGTGAATTCCAGCACCCATTCGATGGTGCGTCGGCGCAGACACCACCACTGGCTGCCGATCTGGACCTGAATGTCCGCCGGGATGTCGCGGGTCAGGCCGAGGCGTCGTTGGGCGTTGAAGGCCGCGTAAAACCGGCGCTTTTGCGTGCGCTCGTTGAAGAAATGGCGATAGATCAGCCGCTCTTCCTTCATCCCGGTCTTGATCCAGTCGCTTTCGAAATAATCGAAGCTTTCGATAAAGTCGGCGTCGTTGTCGTCGAGGAAACGATGGGTGTATTCGGCAGACTTGATCGCCATGCAGTCGCCCGACAGCATGTAAAAATGGGTGGCGCGCGGGAACGCCTCAACTGCGCTTTCGACGGCATAAAGGGTGGCTTGCACGAGGCTCCACTCCCCCCAGCCACATCGGATACGACGGTGGGCAAAGGTGACGTTGGCGTTGTCTTTGAGAGCGGCGTGGATTTTGGCAAATTGGGCGCTGTCAGAGCGCGCGTCGAAGTGGATCGACATGTAATCGCCAGCTGTCGTCAATCGTTCCGCCTGTTTGATGATGGCGTCCGGGTCCTTGTGACACAGAAGTATGTAGGCGATTTTTGCCATTTTGGAAACTTAACTGCCTCTTTACCTGCTATTGTCTACGTAGATAAAGCTAAGGAGAGATTGAATAAACCTGATTTCTTTGGTTTTTTGAGAACAGTGAAAGTCACACAGGGATGTGACGGCGTAAAAGGGACGAGCAGTATGGGATTTCCCGGCACTTGGATGACGGAGAGCGAGAGCGTGGTGTACCGCGTGGTGCCCAAATGCGCCTGCTCGACCATCGGCCAGATCATGTATTATTCGGATCATGGTGAGTTCTTTGACGGTGATATTCACGACGCCAAGGGTGGCATGCACAAATGGGCGCTCGAGCAGAGTCAGCCGATCATTACCGAAAACGTAAAGGCCCATGAAAGCTACTCGTTCACCTGCGTGCGCAATCCTTACACGCGCATCCTCAGTTCCTTCTTCGACAAGATTTGCGGCATCCAGCGCAACGGCAAACGGTATCGGGGCAACCTCGTCCCGCTCTTGATCCAGAAATACGGGATCGAAGTGGGCGGGGACGATGGCAAGCAGGAATTCGATCAGGTCAAGTCCTTCCGCCGGTTCCTGCTGTTTGCCCGTGACACCATCCGCTGGCGTCGCCCAATGGAGCCTGACATTCACTGGTCGGCCATGTCCGGGCATGTGTCGACGTTCATTGTGAACGGTGGGCGCTATGACAAGATCATCTGGACCGAAAAGTTCAATGAGGGCATGGAGGATGTCATGTCCGCCATCGAGACGCCGCATAGCGTGAACATCGCCGACATTCCTCGTTTTAATGAAAGTGAGGGGCATGGTCCCAAGCGGGCTCATCCGGTCGAAGACTACTTTGACGATCTGTCGATGCATCTCGTCTATGAAATCTTCAAGCGCGATTTCGACCTATTCAAATATGACTTTGAAGACCCCAGCAACAAGATGCCAACCGGCGAGATTGATCTTGAGGAAGTGCACAAGAAACTCGGCGACTAAGGCAGCAAACCGCGCGGAGGACACCTCCGCCTTACGCGCCATCCGGTAAGGCGGAGGTGTCCTCCGCCCTCTACGTTGCCGCCTTGATCGCCGCTGCGATCCGCGCTGCGATTGCCGCACTGCCCTTGTGCGAAGGGTGGATCAGGTCCGGCCCGTGAAAACTGCGATCTCCGTTGGGCACAAGATCGGCCATCGACACAAACCAGATCCCCCCATCGCGGGCAGCCATGCGGGCCAGACGCGCCTCCAGCGCATCGCCGTAGGCTTTGCAGTGGTCAATCGAGGATGGCACACCCGGCGTGCGCAAATAGCCTGCGTAAACAACCTTCGCGCCTCCCGCCCGCGCGGTTGAGACCACATCAACAATCTCGCCCGTCTTTCCATCTGCCGAGATGAGCCGGTCAAGCTTGGCATTGCAGGCCCGGCACCCGCAGGTCAGCCACAGATCGTTGCCCCCGCCGTTCACGATCACCCAATCCCAATCGCTGGCCTGATATTGCCGCCCGATGCGCAGCCCAAGGCTCCCGCTGATCGGAAGGGCATACAGATATTGTGCGCCGGACACGGATCGATCGACCACCGGTTCGCCCAAGCGCGCCTCAAGCTGGTGAGCAACGGATTTACGCGATGCGCCGTGGATTGCGAACATGCTGTCACCCATCATCAGGACCCGGGCATTTGCATTTCTGGACACGCTTTCGGTGCATCCGGCCAAGACCAGAAGTGCCAATACACTCAACCAAATTCGCATCATGTCGTCCCTTTTCCTGTCGCGGCCCAGTATCGCGCCGATACTCCTGCGATTCGGTAAAACCGCCGCAGCCCTTGCGCGCCCCAGGTCCACCCCCTACATCCCATCCCCATGGCCCAAGGTAAATCAGATCCCAACTACAAGGTCGCCGCCGAAAACCGGCGCGCGCGCTTTGACTATGCGATCGAGGATGATCTGGAATGTGGGATTATCCTTGAAGGCTCGGAGGTCAAGTCCTTGCGCAAGGGTGGGGCGAATATCGCCGAAAGCTATGCCGCCGTCGAGGATGGCGAGCTTTGGCTCGTGAATTCCTATATCGCGCCTTACGAGCAGGCCAAGATGTTCAAACACGAAGAACGCCGCCGCCGCAAACTTCTGGTCAGCCGCAAAGAGCTTGCGAACTTGTGGAATGCGACCCAACGCAAGGGCATGACCCTCGTGCCGCTTGTCCTTTATTTCAACCACAAGGGGATGGCCAAAATCAAAATCGGTATCGCCAAGGGTAAGAAATTGCACGACAAGCGCGACACCTCCGCCAAGCGCGATTGGGGTCGTCAAAAGCAACGTCTGCTCAAACAGGGCTAAGCCCTTGCCTCAACGCGACTGCGGCGTTACCCAAGGGCGTTTTTGTACCGCCTGAAGGGACTGCCCCGATGTCCGATGATCCCAAAACTCTCGTGTCAACTGCCTGGCTTTCAGACCACCTCAAGGACCCCGATCTGCGGGTGCTGGATGCGTCGTGGTATCTGCCGGACGCCGGGCGCGATCCTCAGGCCGAATATCATACGGCCCACATCCCCGGCGCACGATTTTTTGACATTGATGAGATCAGCGATGCCCGCTCGGACCTGCCGCATATGGCCCCGCCGGTGGAAAAGTTCATGTCGCGGATGCGCAGCATGGGCGTGGGTGATGGGCACCAGATTGTCGTCTATGACGGGGCCGGATTGCTGAGCGCGCCGCGCGTGTGGTGGCTGTTCAAACTGATGGGCCATCGTGATGTGGCCGTGTTGGATGGTGGTTTTCTCAAGTGGCAGGCCGAAGGGCACCCGACCGAAGACCTCGCCCCCGTCGTCAAGGACCGCCACCTGACGGTGCGCTATCAGAACCAGCTTGTGCGCGATGTGACCCAAGTCAGCCAGGCCTCGAAACTGGGGACCACCCAGATTGTCGATGCCCGCGCCGCTGCTCGCTTCCGGGGCGACGCGCCAGAGCCGCGCGAAGGTTTGCGAGCCGGTCACATTCCCGGCGCGCGTAATGTCCCGTTCAACACGCTTTTGAACACGGATCAGACCATGAAGTCGCCCGATCAGCTTCGCGCCGTCTTTGAGGAGGCAGGCGTTGATCTGAGCGCACCCGTGATTACAAGCTGCGGGTCCGGGATCACAGCTGCCATCCTTGGCCTCGCCCTTGAACGGATCGGCCATGATCGCTGGTCGCTTTATGACGGCAGTTGGGCCGAATGGGGCATGTTCCCCACCGTGCCCGTCGCAACCGGAGACGCCTGATGTTTGAACACCTGAGTGCCCAGAAACCCGATGCCATCCTGCAATTGGTGCAGATGTACCGCGACGACCCGCGCGACCAAAAGGTCGATCTGGGTGTTGGGGTCTACAAGGACGCGACCGGCAACACGCCTGTGATGCGCGCAATAAAGGCCGCCGAACAACATTTGTGGCAGGCCGAAACCACCAAGACTTATGTAGGGCTTGCGGGCGATCCGGCGTTTTCGGACGCAATGATCAAGCTGGTCCTTGGCGACAGTATTGCGCGCGATAAAGTCGCCGCCGCAGCCACCCCCGGTGGGACAGGCGCGGTGCGACAAGCGTTTGAGTTGATACAGATGTCGAACCCGAATGCACGGGTGTTCGTGTCAAATCCCACATGGCCCAACCACCTGTCTATCCTCAGCTATCTGGGGATCGAGACGGTCCTTTATCGCTATTTCGATGATGCCACGCGCGGCGTTGATTTTGACGGTATGATCGAGGATCTGAAATCCACCAAACCCGGCGATGTCGTGTTGCTGCACGGGTGCTGTCACAACCCCACCGGCGCGAATCTGACGATGCCGCAATGGCACGAGGTGATCAAAACCCTGCAAGACACGGGCGCGACGCCCATGATCGACATCGCCTATCAAGGCTTTGGCGACGGCTTGGACGAAGACGCGGCAGCCACCCGCGCCGTTGCAGCGGTGGTGCCTGAATGTCTGATCGCAGCGAGCTGTTCCAAGAATTTCGGGATTTACCGCGAACGGACCGGCATCATGATGATGGTGGCAAATGGCACCGACAAGGGGATCGCCCAAGGTACGCTGGCCTTCCTCAACCGTCAGAACTTTTCGTTCCCGCCCGATCACGGGGCGCGTTTGGTGACGATGATCCTGAATGATGATGCGTTGCGCGCCGACTGGCAGGCCGAGTTGGAAGAGGTGCGGCTGTCGATGCTGTCCCTGCGCGAACAGCTTGCGCGCGAACTACAGCAGCGCGCCGGTTCCGACCGCTTCGGCTTTCTCGCGCAGCACCGTGGTATGTTCTCGCGCCTTGGCACCACGCCCGAGATGGTGAAAAAGATGCGCGAAGATCACGGGATCTACATGGTTGGGGATAGCCGTATGAACATCGCCGGTCTGAACGCACAGACCGTGCCGATCCTTGCGGACGCGATTGTGCAATCAGGCGTCTGACCCTTTCTTTGTTCCAGTAAATGCTCAAAAAGCCCGGCCTGCCATCTGCGCAGGCCGGGCTTTTCACATAAAAAGACCGGGCGCGAACGCCCGGTCAGGTTTGTCTCTAAGGTCGAGAGGAAGGAGCTCAGCCTTTGGAGAATTCAGGATAGGCTTCCATGCCCAGTTCCGACATGTCGAGGCCGTTGATCTCGTCCTCTTCGCTGACCCGGATGCCCATGGTCACCTTCAGGATGAACCAGATGATGCCCGAGGCCACGACGGTGAACACACCCACCACGAGGATCGAGTAAAGCTGGACGCCAAGCGACGCATCGCCATTGGTCAGAACGACCGCGATCGTGCCCCAGATGCCTGCGAACAGGTGAACCGGGATGGCACCGACCACATCGTCGATCTTCAGTTTGTCGAGGAATGGCACTGCGAAGACGACGATCACACCACCAACGGCACCGATCAGGGTCGCGGCCCCAAGGGAGGGCGTCAGCGGCTCGGCTGTGATCGACACGAGGCCCGCAAGCGCGCCGTTCAGCACCATCGTGAGGTCGGGCTTCTTGTAGAGGAGCTGTGTCAGGATCAGTGCCGCAATCGCACCACCGGCAGCGGCCGTGTTGGTGTTGGCAAAGATGCGCGACACGTCAGCCACATCACCCACGGTGCCCATCGCAAGCTGCGAACCACCGTTGAAGCCGAACCAACCCAGCCACAGGATGAATGTACCCAGTGTGGCCAGCGCCAGGTTCGAACCGGGCATCGGCACGACGCGGCCTTCCTTGTTGTACTTGCCGATACGGGGACCAAGGATCAACGCGCCCACAAGAGCCGCCCAGCCACCGACCGAGTGCACGACAGTCGAACCGGCGAAGTCGAGGAAGCCCATTTCGTCCAGGAAACCACCGCCCCATTTCCAGCTGGCTTGCAGCGGATAGATCACGGATGTGAGCACGATCACGAAGATCAGGAAGGGCCAGAGCTTGATCCGCTCGGCCACGGTGCCCGACACGATAGATGCCGTCGTCGCACAGAACATCAATTGAAAGAAGAAGTCCGAGCCGGTCGAGGCATAGCCATAGTCGTCAGCGGCGTCGGCTGTCACGCCGACCGCTTCCAGAACCCCGGGGCCCCAGACGCCTGACAGGACGCCTTCCATCATCCATGTGCCGAGCGGGTACATGAGGTTGTAGCCGATCAGGTAGTAAAAGATTGCCGCCAGCGAAAACAGCGCGATGTTCTTGGTCAGCTGCATCGTCACGTTCTTGCTGCGCACAAGGCCAGCCTCGAGCATGGCGAACCCGGCCGCCATCCAGAACACCAGAAAGCCGCCGATGAGGAACAGCAGCGAGTTGAAGATGAACACGCTGTCGGTCGAGGCGTTCACCCCGGGCGTCGGCCCGTCCTGAGCGAGCGCCAGCGTCGGCAAGGCGGTGAGGGCCGCGCCAACGAGGAGAGATTTCGTAAGTTTCATTGTCCGTTTTTCCCTTTGCTGGAGCGCTTAGATGGCGTCTTCGTTGGTTTCGCCGGTGCGGACGCGCACGGCCTGTTGCACATCAAGGACAAAGATCTTGCCGTCCCCGATTTTGCCCGTCTGGGCCGTTTTCGTGATGGTTTCGACGATCTGGTCGGCCATGCTTTCGGCAACCACGATCTCGATTTTGATCTTGGGTACGAAATTGACCGCGTATTCGGCACCGCGGTAGATTTCGGTGTGGCCCGATTGTGACCCGAACCCTTTGATTTCCGTGACCATCATGCCGCGCACACCGGCTTCGGTCAGCGCTTCGCGGACCTCTTCCAGTTTGAACGGTTTGATCGTTGCAATGATGAGTTTCACTCGTGTCCCCTTTTCGTAAGCAGGCTGCGCTGCAATATGGTCCGCAAAAGAGGGTATTGCGGCGGTCAGGCAAAGATTGGGTCGGTGAATATGGGCGCTGCGATCTGGTAGTGTGCGTAAAAAATGCGCAAATCCGCTTGATCGCCTAAAAATTAATCACTCAGGAATCGCTCAATGTTTGGATGCAGGACGTGGCAATGCGGCACAAACCCGATATGGTAGGCAAAACAAAAGGCCGGGCAGGGGTCAAACATGAGTGATTCAAGAAAAGGCAAACGGCCTTTGGTGGCGGATCGGCGCTATCCCAAAACCCGTGCCAAAACCACCGCGAAAAAGCCCGCGCCCAAGCGGCGCAAGGCGGCCAAGCCCAAGCGCTCGGGCAATATTCTGACGCGCGCGTTCCGGTGGGTGTTGCGCCTGATCTGGAAAGTCACGTGGCGTGTCACCTTTGTCGCCTGCACGGTTCTTGCCTTGGCGGTCGGGTACTTCTGGACAACGCTGCCGGATGTGGAGCGCCTGCTGGATGGTCGCGCGCGCGGCTCTGTGACCTTGATGGATCAGGACAATGCCGTCTTTGCATGGCGCGGCGATCAGTTTGGCGGCGCGGTGACGACCGAGACTGTTGCGCCGGGGCTGAAAAACGCCGTTGTCGCGACCGAGGACAAGCGGTTTTACCGACATTTTGGTCTCAGCCCGCGTGGCATCGCGAGTGCGGTGCGCATCAACCTTTCCGAAGGGCGCGGTGCGTTGCAGGGCCATGGCGGCTCCACGATCACACAACAGACGGCCAAGTTGCTGTGCCTTGGCGTGGAATATGACCCATCCGAGTGGAAGACTGAGGCGGCTTATGTCGCAGATTGTCGCCGCGGATCGCTGGCCCGCAAAGCCAAAGAGGCGATCTATGCGCTGGCGATGGAGGTCAAGTATTCCAAGGACGAAATCCTCTCTATCTATATGAACCGCGCTTACATGGGTGGTGGGGCCTATGGGGCCGAAGCCGCCTCGCAGCGCTATTTCGGCAAGCACGCCGCCGAGGTCACGCCCGCCGAAGGGGCGATGTTGGCCGGTTTGCTCACCGCGCCGTCGCGTCTTGCCCCCACATCCGATTTGCAACGCTCGCAAGATCGTGCGGCAACCGTGCTGCGGCTGATGGGTGAACAGGGGTATCTGTCAGGCGCCGAAGTGGCAAAGTGGCAGGCCAATCCAGCCGTGCTGTCTGCTGCTGCGCGGCGTCAGGCGGGGGGCTATTTCGCGGATTGGGTCATGTCGACCGGCCCCGAGTTCTTTACCCGCAACACCACCGAAGACGTGATCATTCGTACCACCCTTGATCAGCGCATTCAGCGCAGCGCCGAAGAGGCGTTGAAGTTCGTCTTTGAAAACAAGGTCCGTGAGGGGTCCAAGGCGCAGGCCGCCATTGTGGTGATGAGCGCCGATGGGGCCGTGCGTGCCATGGTCGGTGGGCGGGAAACCCGCGTGTCAGGCGTGTTCAACCGCGCCATTCAGGCCGAACGCCAGACCGGGTCCGCCTTCAAGCCCTTTGTATATGCGGCCGCGCTTGAGCTGGGATACTCGCCGTATGACACGGTGGATGATGCACCCCTGACCATCGACATCCCCGGCTCGGGCCCATGGTCGCCCAAGAACTACGACAACAAGTTCCGGGGTCGGGTGACACTGACAGAGTCGCTGGCGCAATCGTTGAACATTCCTACCGTTAAGGTCGCCGAAAGCGTCGGGCGCGACCTTGTGCGCCGGATCGCCAGCGATTTCGGGATTGAGAGTGATCTGGCCGCAGGGCCTGCGCTCGCGCTTGGCGCGTCTGAAAGCACATTGCTTGAGATGACCGGGGCCTATGCGGGCATTCTGAATGGTGGCTCGTCTGTCACACCCTACGGTCTGATCGACTTGCGCCTGCAGGGCGATGACCAGCCGCTGATGGGAACCGGGGGCGGCATCGGAGAGCGGGTTATTCAGGAAAATGCGGCTGCCGAGCTGATCTGGGTGATGGAAAAGGTTGTCAGCCAGGGCACTGGCGGGCGCGCTCAATTCGGCGGGCGCGAGATTGCAGGCAAGACCGGCACGACCCAGGCAGCGCGGGATGCCTGGTTCATCGGCTTTACGGCGGATTACGTCACCGGAGTCTGGATGGGCTATGACGACAACACGCCCCTCACGGGTGTGACCGGCGGTGGCCTTCCGACCGAGATTTGGAAGGAAACCATGGTGCGCGTGCATGAAGGGTTGCCGGTGCGCCCCTTGCCGATGCGCGCACCTGCGGGTGTTGCCCCGCAGCCTCAGCAACCAGCACCAAGGTCGCAGCAGCGCGATGTCCCCCGCTCGACCGAGGGGCTGATTCAGATGTTGTTGAACGACATTCTGGGCGGTGGCAGCGGATCCCGGACCAACGAAAATCGCTCCGGGTCTGATCGATAATCAGCCGAGTGCGCGCAAATCCGCGATCATCGCGTCGATGTCGCCGCCATTGCGGTCGATCAACGCGCCCACTTCTGTCCGTTCCGTCAGCAGCAGGTTCACCCCTTCGATGAACATGTTGAAAAACAGCTCTCTGCCCGAGCGGTCAGAGACATGGAATGTCACCGTGAACGGAGCCTCGCCGCGCAGGAAGGCCGTGGTTTCAACCTCGATCCAGTTCTTCACGGTTTTGGCCCCTTTGACCTCAAGCCGCCCGCCGATGAATTCACGGAACCGCTTGCCGTATTTGCGCGCGATGTATCCCTGAAAGGCGGTCGAAAACGCCCGCTTCTGGGCCGCTGTGGCACGCCGCCCATCCACGCCCATCGCATAGGCCGAGACATAGGAGGTATCGCTATAGCGGGCAAAGATCCCCTCGAAATCGCGGATCATCGCGGCCTCGCTCTTGCCAGAGGCGATCACCCGGTTGATCTCACCCACCAGCGCGTTGACAAGGTTGCCCGCCCCCGCTTCGGTCAAGGCTAATGCCGGGAGGGCAGACATGACCGCACTGGCACTGCTCAGTGCGAAAAAATGACGTCGTTGCATGGTCAAAACCCCTCTGTATCCAGTGCAAACGGGTCGATTTCCTGTGCTTGCACCGATTGGCCATCACCCAATTTGAACCTGCGATTCTGCAGATAGATCAGCCGTGCCTGCGCATAGCTGTCTGCACTGTCGTACAGGATCGAATCCACTGTATCTGAAAACCGCCCCCGCGTCCCAAGCCCGGCTGCGACACCGGCGATTGTGCCGTAATACGCTTCGGGGCTGTCGAGGATATAGGTCAGCGGGTTGGTGAACAAATCGACAAACTTGCCGGTCGCATTGCGGCTGGTCGAAGGGCCAAGCACGGGCAGCTCAAGATAGGCCCCTTCGCCCACACCCCACACAAACAACGTCTCGCCAAAGTCGGTGTCATGGGCGGGCAGTTTCAACTCGGTCGCGGCATCGAAAAAGCCCAAAAGGCCGATTGTGGAATTCGTCACAAAGCGTACGGTTGATACGCCCGCACCGCGCAAATCCCCCTGTAATAGCGAGTTTACCACGACCGAGGGCTCGCCCAGATTGGCGGCGAAATGGCCAATGCTGTCTTCGACTTCGTCCGGAAGTGCGGCGGAATATCCGATGGCGGCGGGCCGTACGATGTTGCGGTCAAGGTTCCGGTTGAACTGGTGAACGCGGCGGTTGCGGTCCTCATAGGGGTCATAGACGCCGTCGACCACGCCCGGCCCGCTGGTGGGGACAGCACAGGCCGCAACCGACAGGCCGACAACACACGAGATCGCCACACGGGACAGACGAGCAAATAGAGGCACTTAAAATCTCCGAAACCAATTCATGCTTTACCTAAACCGTCTGCGCGAAATGCCCAGAGAAACCGACATAGAATTCACAGTTGTGGCAGTTGCGCGACAGGCAGAATACGCGGTTGACCCGTGATGCCCAGCCAGACCGCCAGGCCACGCAAAAAGGTGCCGATGCAAAGCGATCCTAGACAAACAGGCCGGGCCGAACTGCGCGCCGCCAGAGCGGCAACTCGCAGACTTTACTGGGTTGTCGGTCTGTTCAGCCTGTTTGCAAACATGCTGATGCTGACCGGGCCTATCTATATGTTGCAGGTCTATGACCGCGTGTTGTCCAGCCGCAGCGAGGAGACGTTGATCGCGCTGTCACTACTGGTGGTGTTCTTGTACGGCGTCATGGGACTCCTCGATTTTGCCCGGGGCCGCATCATGGCCCGCGTGGGCGCGCGGTTTCAGGCAGATCTTGACCGACGGGTTTTTGACGCGGTTGTGCGCAAATCTGCCCTGTCCTCGGACATCCAGTCGCAATCTGGTCTGTCTGACCTGCAAGCTGTGCAGCGGTTTCTGACCTCGCCGGTTTTGTTGGCGCTGTTTGACCTGCCCTGGACACCGATTTTTGTCGCAGCGATTTTTATGTTTCATCCGATGTTGGGATGGCTGGCCGTGGCCGGGGGCGGGGCGTTGATCCTGATCGCTCTGGCCAACCAACTGCTGTCGCGCAGGCCACAGCAAACAGCCAATGATGCAGGCCATCGCGCCAACGCACTGGCGGATGAAATTCGCAACGAGGCTGAAATGGTACAGGCGATGGGGATGCGCGACGCGGCCTTTGATCGCTGGCAAAAGGCGCGTGGAGCTGCGCTTGAGGCTCAGATCGAGGCAACGGACGTCGGAGGCGGATTTTCCTCGCTGACCAAGACGCTGCGTCTGTTTTTGCAAAGTGCGATGTTGGGGCTTGGAGCCTTTCTTGTTTTGCGCAACGAGATGACGCCGGGTGCGATGATTGCGGGCTCAATCTTACTGGGCCGGGCGTTGGCCCCGATCGAAGCGATGTTGACGCAATGGCGCATCGCGCAGCGTGCCGCTCAAGGGTGGGGCGCGCTTGCTGATCTGCTTCAGGCGGTCCCTCCTGAGACGGCGCGCACGTCGCTGCCCAAACCGAAAGCCCATCTGAGCGTCAACGACATGAGCGTGGTGCCGCCGGGCGAACGGTTGCCTGCGCTCAAAGGGTTGAGCTTTGAGTTGCCAGCCGGGCAGGCGCTTGGGGTCATCGGGCCGTCAGGTGCAGGTAAATCCACGTTGGCGCGGTGCCTGACAGGGGTGTGGCGACCGGCAGCCGGGGCAATCCGGTTGGACGGTGCCGCACTGGATCACTATGGGCAGGATGTCTTGGGGCACCATATCGGGTATCTGCCGCAGCGGGTACGACTGTTCGAAGGGACCATCAGCGAAAACATCGCGCGACTGTCAGGCACCCCCGATCCGCAAAAGGTGGTCAAAGCGGCGCAAAAAGCGGATGCGCATAAGATGATCCTGGCGCTGCCGGATGGCTATGACACCCGGATTGCTGCCACATGCCAGCGCTTGTCTGGCGGTCAGATGCAACGCATCGGCCTTGCGCGCGCGCTTTATGATGATCCGGTGATCCTCGTGCTGGACGAGCCTAATTCCAACCTTGATACGCCCGGCACGCAGGCCTTGAACACTGCAATCCGGGGGGCAAAGGCCGATGGGCGGTCTGTCGTGATCATGGCGCATCGTCCGGCCGCCATTCAGGAATGCGATCTGCTGCTGGTGATCGAGAACGGGGTGCGATCCGCGTTCGGCCCGCGGGATCAGGTCCTGCGCTCCATGGTCAAAAACCATGCCGACATTGGTAGTGCGCCTGCTGATGCGCGCGGGGCTGCATGATGACAGGGCGTTGGTCTGCGCGGGGGCCGGTCTTGGCCGGAGTGGTCGGGTTGTTCGGGCTTTTGGGCGGCATGATCTTGTGGGCGACGACGACCCGGATCGCCGGTGCGATCATCGCGCCCGGGCATGTCGAAGTCGATCAAAACCGCCAGATCGTCCAGCACCCAACGGGCGGCGTTGTTTCCAAAATTCTAGTGAAAGAAGGAGACGTGGTGCAGGCTGACGATCTGCTGATCTGGTTGGATGACACGCATATGCGTACGTCGTTGGAGATCGTTGAAGGGCAGTTATACGAGTTCACCGCCAGACGTGCCCGGCTTGAGGCCGAACGCGACGGGCGCGATACGATCACCTTTGATCCGGGTTTGGTGCAGGCGCAAACCACGCGCCCCGAAGTGGCGGAATTGGTGACGGGGCAGCGCAATCTCTTCAATGCGCGGCGAGATTCGATTGCAAGCCAGGCCAGTCAGTTGGAACGGCGCAGCGCTCAGATCGAAAATCAGATTGTCGGGATCACTGCGCAGGAACAGGCCTTGGCGCGCCAGCGGGGCCTGATCCAATCCGAACTGGATGCCCAGCAAAGCCTGCTGGAACGGGGGCTGACCCAAACCTCGCGCGTGCTGGCGTTGCAGCGCGAATCCGCATCGTTGGATGGCCAGATCGGCGAATTAGCGGCCTCCAAGGCCGAGTCCGAACAGCGCCTGATCGAGATTGAGATCGAAGTGCTGCGGCTGACCACGGCGCGCCGTGAAGAGGCCATCACCCGTCTGCGTGATCTGCGTGCGCGCGAGATGGAACTGGTGCAGGAACAGCGCGCTCTGCTGAGTGATATTGAGCAGATGACCCTGCGCGCCCCAGTATCGGGCATCGTGTACAATATGCGCGTTCAGACCATGCGGTCGGTCGTGCGCGGTGCCGAACCCATCCTCTTTATCATTCCCCAGGACCGTCCGCTGGTGATCGCCGCCCGTGTTGATCCGGTGCATGTCGATCAAATCGTGTTGGGACAACAGGTGAACCTGCGCTTTTCCGCGTTGGATCAACGCACCACTCCAGAATTGGTGGGGCAGGTGGTGTTGGTGTCTGCGGATGTCTTTGATGATGAGGCAAGCGGCGCGCGGTTCTATCGGGTCGAAATTGCACTGAATCCGGGAGAGTTGGGTAAACTTGCGGAAGGGCAGGTTCTTATTCCCGGCATGCCGGTCGAGGCGTTCTTGCGCACGGCGGATCGATCGCCCATGGCGTATCTGATGCAGCCGATGGCGGATTATTTCAATCGGGCGTTTCGCGAATCCTGATCTTGACCCTTTTACCTTTGCGCGCTGCGGTCTAGCGTCGGGGCAAACGCATAGCCCACGAAAGGGATCGCCTCATGTCCATCGAAACCCGCCTCGCCGATCTTGGTGTCACACTGCCCGACGCGCCCGCACCCGCGGCCAACTATGTCCCCTTCGTCCAGATCGGCGATATCGTCTATGTGTCGGGCCAAATCTCGAACGGGCCAGAAGGGTTGGTGACCGGTAAATTGGGCGCGGATATGGATATTGAGGCGGGTGCCGCCGCCGCGCGCCTGTGCGCCATCAGCCTGCTGGCCCAAATCAAGGCAGCGTGCGGCGGGGATATCGACCGGCTGGTACGCGTCGTGAAACTGACGGGCTTTGTCAATTCCACCGCCGATTTCACCAATCAGCCCCAGGTGATCAATGGCGCGTCCGACTTTCTTGTCGAGGCTCTTGGGGACGCGGGCCGTCACAGCCGTTCGGCGGTGTCGGCGGCATCATTGCCCTTGGGTGTCGCGGTCGAGATCGAAGGCATCTTTCAGATCAAATGAGCCCGCGCCTGCCTGCCGACTTTCTGAACAGCCCGTTGGCGCATCGTGCCTTGCATGATGTGACGGACGGACGTCCCGAAAACAGCCGCGCTGCGATCCGTGCTGCGATCCGTCACGGGTATGGCATCGAAATCGACGTCCAGTTGAGTGCCGACGATCAGGCGATGGTGTTCCATGACTATGCGCTCGAACGGCTGGCGGACGGGTCGGGACCGGTTCGCGCGGTTGCCGCAAGCGCGCTGTCGCACGTGCCGCTTTTGGGCGGCGACGAAGGTATCCCGACGCTGGACGAGGTTCTGGAAATTGTTGCAGGTCGGGTGCCCCTGCTGATCGAGATCAAGGATCAGGACGGCGCGATGGGGTCCGATGTCGGCCCATTGGAGCTGGCAACCGCCCAAGCCATCACCAGCTATCAAGGCGCGGTTGCGGTAATGTCCTTCAATCCGCACGCGGTTGAGCGCATGGCGGAGTTGTGCCCTGACATTCCCCGCGGTCTGGTGACCAGCAGCTATGATCCCGAAAACTGGCCGCTGCCTGTCGCCATATGCGAGCATTTGCGACAGATCCCCGACTTTGATCGCGTGGGTGCCACATTCATCAGCCACGAGGCCGCAGATCTGAAGCGGCCGCGCGTGGCGGAGCTGAAAGCGGGTGGGGCGAACGTCTTGTGTTGGACCATCCGTTCGGCGCAACAAGAGGCAGAGGCCCGCCAGGTCGCTCAAAATGTGACCTTTGAGGGGTATCTGCCGCCGCCGCCAGGTTGAACCTGTCCGGATTCGACACACATTCAGTCATCCAAGACAAGGAAAGCCCCGCGTGCAGGATCACGAAACGGATCAATCCGCCGAGCAAGAGATCGAGATCCGGGTGCTGCCGTCGCTGAACGCGATTGATGCGGCCACGTGGGATGCGTGCGCGTGTCCTGAAGCGGCGCAAGGGGGCCGCCCGAACGATCCTTTTACCACGCACCGGTTCCTTAAGGCGCTTGAGGACAGCAATTCGGTGGGGCCCGGCACAGGCTGGCAGCCGCAATATCTGCAAGCCAAGATCGGCAATCAGACCATCGGCGTGGCCCCGATGTATGGCAAGGGGCATAGTCAGGGTGAGTACATCTTTGATCACAACTGGGCGCACGCCTTTGAACGTGCGGGCGGGCGGTATTATCCAAAGTTGCAAATCGCCGTGCCGCATACGCCCGCCACAGGGCGGCGGTTTCTGACCCATCCTGATTTCGCGCAGACAGGGTTGTCCGCCCTGGTGCAAGGTGCGGTGCAACTGGGCGCGACCAACAAGCTGAGTTCGCTGCACGTGACCTTTTGCACCGAAGCGGAGCGGGACGCGGGGGCCGAATTGGGTCTTATGCCGCGCGCCACGCAGCAGTTTCACTGGCTTAATGCCGGCTATGAAGATTTCGATGGGTTTCTTGCCACTCTCAGCAGTCGCAAGCGCAAGAATATCCGCAAGGAACGCCGTCAGGCGCAGGATTTTGGCGGCACTATCCAGACCTATACCGGCGATGACCTGCGCCCCGAGCACTGGGATGCGTTCTGGCAGTTTTATCAGGACACCGGCGCGCGCAAATGGGGCACGCCGTACCTCACGCGCAGGTTTTTCGACATCGCCCACGAGACCCTGCGTGATGACATGGCGCTCGTTCTGGCCGAGCGGGATGGGCAATATGTGGCCGGTGCGTTGAATTTTATCGGCGCGCGGTCCCTCTATGGCCGATACTGGGGGTGCAGCGAACACCACCCCTGTCTGCATTTTGAACTGTGTTATTACCGCGCCATCGACATCGCCATCGAACGGGGACTGGACCGGGTCGAGGCGGGCGCGCAGGGCGAACACAAGCTGGCGCGTGGCTATCTGCCGACGCAGACCCACAGCCTGCACTGGGTCGGTGATCCGGGCTTTGCCGATGCGATTGCAAGTTACCTCGAAGCCGAGCGTGAGGCGGTGGAAGAGGAGATTGAAATTCTCACGGACTATGGCCCCTTCAAGCGGGTTCAGATCGAGGAACAGGAATGACCGAAAAGCTGAGTGATGAGACACGCGACACCCTGCTTGGCCCGTTGTTGGACACGGGATGGGCGGTGGCCGATGGGCGCGATGCGATCCACAAGACGTTTGAGTTCTCCAATTTCGTGGAGGCATTCGGCTGGATGACCCGCGTCGCGATCTGGTCGGAAAAGTGGGATCACCATCCCGAATGGTTTAATGTCTACAAAAAGGTCGAGGTCACGCTGACCACTCATGATGTGGGCGGGGTCAGCACGCTGGATCTGAAGCTTGCGCGCAAGATGGACAGCCTTGTGGGCTAGGGTGGGCCGGAACCCGAACGTACGCCGGGTTCCTCAAGGTGGCTATTTGGCGGCAGCTTTTTCGTATTTTTTGTTCTTCTTGAAGAACGCCTTGACGTATTTCCACCCTTCGAATTTCGGGTTTTTCGGCTTGCCTTTCATCCGCGTCAGTTTGGCGTAGTGATGCAGGCAGTCTTGGGTGAACTTACTGCCAGTTTCTGCTTTCTCGAATTCGATGTGGAACGGATCGCCGCCGTCTATTTCGAACTTCGGCTTGCCTTTGTGATTGTTCACACCCTGTTTTTTGAACGCTTTGCCAAACTCAATGACAAACCGTTCATAAAGGACCGGAAAGTCCTTCTTGAGCATCTTCAACCCGCCCGTATCCCACTTTTTGACGCCGTTTACCGTCAATTGAACGTGCCGCGCAGCGCCAATCATGTGCGCGGATCGGCATGAGGACGTCTGCCCTGGTTTCGTGATGATCAATTCGGCCTGCTTTTTCGGTGTACGCTTGTTGGCGACGTCTGATTTTGAGACGACAACGCGTACGGTCGGATATTCTTTGAGCTTGTCGAATATGCCCGGCCCCTTGCTCTTGTCCGCTTTGCCACTTTCGAACAGGTCGTAGACCGGGCCCATTCCTCCCTTGGGTCGTTTCTTGCTTTGGAGCCGGTCCTTGAGGGCGAGGAACTGGTTGAGGTCTTCGACCTTCATAGCGGCGTTGATGTCGTTGGCCATCAGGTTTGCAGCGGCATCAATGTCCTTTTCCACGGAAGCCATGTGCGGTTCTCCTGTCAAATGAATTGCTGAAAATGTCTTTGTGTGCAGAGCCGGAAAATAACGACCCCATGATGGCGACAGCTTAGATTTTGCACGCATAGCGTGTCAGGTCTTGAATTCCCCACCTTTACAAGTCTTCCGAAGATCGCACAAAAAAGGCCCCCCGCATCCGGGAGGCCCAATCTGCGCGATGATGCCGGCGTTTACATCGCGTCGAGCAAACCTTCTCCTCCCGACACGTCGCAGACGCCGGGGTTTTCCTCTTCTTGCAGCAGCGTGATCGTGCCGTCCTCGACCACCATCGCATAGCGGGTGGAGCGGTTGATCAGCCCCACGGGTGGTGCCGAAAACGTGCGCCCCATCGCGCTCGTGAATTCCGCTTCTGCGTCACCCAGCATGGTGATCCCGGCGTCACTGGCGCCTGTCGATTTGTCCCATGCGTCCAGCACAAAGGGGTCATTGACCGACACGCAGATAATCTCGTCCACGCCTTTTTCGACAAACTGATCCTTGGTGCGGATAAAGCTGGGCACGTGAGCCGTGCTGCACACGCCCGTGTAGGCACCGGGCAGGGCAAAGATCACAACTTTGCGGCCTTTGGTCTTTTCGCTCAGCTTGATCGTGGCCGGGCCGTCATCGCCCAGATAGACCAGAGTTGCATCGGGAAGTGTGTCGCCTTGGGAAATTGCCATTGCGTAGCGCCTTTCTTGGAATTGCGTGTGCCTTGCTCTGCGATATAGGCTGCGGGTCGGCAAAGGGCGAGACCAAAGGGAAATTATATGAGCCATGTTGTGGTGATCGGTGCGGGCCAGGCGGGGTCATCTTGCGTGGCAAAGCTGCGCAATGGGGGCTTTGAGGGTCGCGTGACGCTGGTCGGGGCCGAGGCGGTTCCGCCCTATCAACGTCCCCCTTTGTCCAAGGCCTATCTGATGGGTGACATGCCGCTGGAGCGGATGTTTCTGCGGCCCGAAGCGTTCTACGGCGAGCATGATATCGACCTGCGATTGGGCTGCACGGTGAAGGGTGTCGATACAGCCGCGCAGACTGTCGATCTGGGGGGCGAGGTGCTGGCGTATACTGATCTGGTGTTCGCGACCGGATCTGTCCCTCATCGCTTGCCTGCGGCCATTGGCGGTGATCTGGGTGGCGTGTTCACGGTGCGCGATCTGGCGGATGTGGACGGCATGGCCCCGCGGTTTCGACCCGGCGCATCGGTTCTGATCGTGGGCGGTGGCTATATCGGTCTAGAGGCCGCAGCCGTCGCCTCAAAGCTGGGTCTGGATGTGGTCTTGGTTGAAATGGCAGAGCGTATCTTGCAGCGCGTCGCGGCCCCCGAAACCAGCGCCTATTTTCGACAGCTTCACGCGGATCATGACGTGGACATTCGCGAAGGCATTGGACTGGCCCGGTTGTTGGGTGATGGGGATGTCGCGGGTGCTGAATTGACCGATGGTACCACGCTTGAAGTTGATTTCGTGGTCGTCGGCGTGGGCATCGCGCCGGGCACCGACTTGGCCGCACAGGCGGGGCTGACCCTCGACAACGGAATTGCCACTGACGCGCAGGGCCGCGCGTCAGCGCCGCATGTCTGGGCCGCTGGCGATTGCGCCTCGTTCCCCTATCAGGGGCAACGCATCCGGCTGGAAAGCGTGCCAAACGCCATTGATCAGGCCGAAGTGGTCGCCGAAAATATACTTGGGGCGGGTAAGGATTACGTCGCCCGCCCGTGGTTCTGGTCAGATCAGTTTGACGCCAAGCTGCAGATTGCAGGACTGAACACGGGGTATGACCGCGTCGTGACCCGCGACGGGGGCAAAGCCGTCTCCTTTTGGTATTACAAGGGGGATCGGTTGCTGGCAGTTGACGCCGCCAACGACCCGCGCGGTTATATGATCGGCAAGCGGTTGATCGAGGCGGGCAAAAGCGCGCCGCCGGAGGTGATTGCGAACGCCAGCAGCGACCTCAAGGCGCTTTTGAAGTGAGGATAATTGCAGGACGATGGCGCGGTGTGCCTCTGGCCAATGTAGGCAAAGGCGACGTGGCTGCCCATCTGCGCCCCACTCCTGATCGGGTCCGCGAGGCGTTGTTTTCCATGCTTGGCAGTCGCGGCGCTGTTGAGGGCGCGCGGGTGCTGGATTTGTTTGCGGGAACGGGGGCATTGGGGCTTGAGGCATTGTCGCGCGGTGCCGCGTCGGCTGTCTTTGTGGAAAACGGACGCGCCGGCCAGCGTCTCATTGCCGAGAATATCGCCAAGCTCGATGCCCGACACATCACCCATGTCTTGCGCAGTGATGCGACGAGGCTGGGTGCGTTGCCGCCGCCCCTCTTTGACCTCGTGTTCCTTGATCCGCCCTATGGCAAAGGTCTTGGCGCGCCTGCGTTGGCGGCGGCGGGCGGATCGCTGGCCCCGGGTGCCCTGATTGTATGGGAGGAAAGCACGACTATGCTGCCCCCGCCCGGATACAAGACTGTCGATAGCCGCAAATTCGGCACCGCACATATTACTCTGCTGGAGGCGACAGATGATCATTCGTGACGAACGCCCCGAAGAGGTCAACGCCATCTACGCCCTGACCCAATCCGCCTTTGCGCCGATGTCCTTTAGCGACGGGAGCGAGGGCGGGATCATCAATGCGATGCGTGCCGACAATGCGCTGACGCTGTCATTGGTCGCGGTCGAAGAGGACGAAATCATCGGTCATGCAGCCTTTTCCCAGGTCGCGGTCGATGGGCAAGACGGGCCTTGGTTCGGCCTCGGCCCCGTTGCGGTTGCCCCCGCGCATCAGTGCCAGAGAATTGGCGATGCATTGATCCGCACGGGGATCGAGCGCTTGAAGGGTGTGGGCGCTGAATGCGTTTTCCTGCTTGGCAGTCCCGATTACTATGCCCGCTTTGGGTTTCGGTCTGTGGATACGCTGTGGTACGGTGATGCCCCCAGCCCCTATTTTCAGCGGCTTGTCTTGTCAGGCAAAGAACCGCAGGGCCAAGTCGCGTTCCATGCCGCATTTGAAGGGGGGTAAGGCGCAGGTGTCCTGCGCCCTAGCTGCCGCGATAGGTGGAATATCCGTAAGGAGACAGCAACAGCGGCACATGATAATGCGCCTCTCTATCCGTGATGCCAAAGCGGATCGGGATATTCTCAAGGAATTTGACGGCGTCCCCGTTTAGCCCTTGTGCGTCCAGATACGGACCACAAAAGAACACCAACTCGTAGTGACCGACCTCCATCTTACCAGCGGGCAAGATCGGCGCGTCGGTGCGCCCATCCGCATTCGTCTCGACCTCGGCAATCTTGCGGTGCGAATTGCCCGACACCCGATAAAGCGCGATCTTGATCCCCGCCGCAGGCATCCCGCGCGCGGTGTCCAGTACATGTGTCGTCAGATAGCCCGCCGCCATTGCATATGCCCCCCGTATCTTTCAGATTGCCTGCATCTCACTCCGATCTCAAAGGGAAGTCCATGGCCGAATTGCCGCCTCGTTACCCGCGCGACTTTTACGGGCATGGCCCTGATCGCCCCGATGCGGCCTGGCCGGGCGGTGCGCGCATCGCGGTGTCCTTTGTGTTGAACTACGAAGAGGGGGGTGAGAACAGCATCCTCCACGGTGATCCCGCATCCGAAGCGTTTCTGTCCGAAATCGTCGGCGCGACCCCGTGGCCCGGTCAGCGGCATTGGAATATGGAGAGCATCTATGACTACGGCACCCGCGCCGGCTTCTGGCGATTGCATCGGTTGTTTACCGAAACGCGCGTGCCTGTGACGGTTTATGGGGTTGCGACCGCCTTGGCCCGCAGCCCGGCACAGGTCGAGGCGATGCAGGACGCGGATTGGGAAATCGCAAGCCACGGGCTGAAATGGATCGACTACAAGGACCATTCCGAGGCGGATGAGGCCGTCGATATGGACGCTGCCATCGCGCTGCACACTGAGGTGACTGGGGAGCCGCCAACGGGCTGGTATACTGGCCGCTGTTCCGTCAACACGGTGGCGCTGGCGGCGACGCGGGGCTTTGACTGGATCAGCGACACCTATGATGATGATCTTCCGTATTGGGCGCAGATCGATGGGCGCGATCAATTGATTATTCCGTACACGCTGGATTGCAACGATATGCGCTTTGCCACACCGCAAGGCTTCAACGCGGGCGATCAGTTCTTTGCATATCTGCGCGACAGCTTTGACGCACTTTATGCCGAAGGCAAAGCTGGGCGGCCTGCGATGATGAGCATTGGTCTACATTGCCGTCTGGTAGGCCGGCCCGGTCGGGTGCAGGCGCTGCGCAGGTTTATCGAGTACGTGCAGGGGCACGAGGGCGTTTGGTGTGCGCGCCGGGCGGACATTGCGGCGCATTGGGGTGCACATCATCCGCCGCAGCGGCGCACCAATTGGCATCAGCTGGACCGCGCGGCGTTTGTTGAAAAGTTCGGTGGCATCTTTGAGCATTCCACTTGGGTGGCCGAGGGCGCGCACGCGCTGGAGCTTGGCCCCGCCCATGACACCGCCCAAGGGCTTCACAATGCGCTGTGTCGCGTGTTCCGCGTAGCCTCTGACGACAAACGGATGGAGGTCCTGCGCGCCCACCCGGACCTTGCCGGGAAGCTGGCCGCGGCCAAGCGGCTGACCGAAGACAGCACCGCCGAACAGGCCAGCGCAGGCCTTGATGCGCTGACGGATGAGGAACGACACCAGTTCGACACGCAAAACAGCGCCTATGTGGCCAAACATGGTTTTCCCTTCATCATCGCGGTCAAGGATCACGACAAAGCGGGTATCCTGCGTGCGTTTGAGCGGCGTATCGGCAATGACACCTCCACCGAATTTGCCGAGGCCTGCAAGCAGGTTGAACGTATCGCGCGGCTGCGGTTGGAGGCTTTGGGATGACCTACGCATTTCCGCCTGGGGGTCTGCCGGATCAAAGTGTTTCGCCCGAGGGCACGGCCGTGTTCACCACCGCCTATGCAGTGATCCCGGCGGTCACACAGCGCGATATAGTCACCTCGTTCCTGCCCGGATGGGACGGCATGCGCATGTGGGTGCTCGCCCGCCCCCTGTCCGGCTTTGCCGAGACGTTTTCGCAATATGCCGTCGAATTGGCGGCGGGTGGTGGCAGTGAGACCCCGGAGGTGGACGAGACAGCGCAGTCGGTCCTGCTTGTCGCGAGCGGTACGGCGACCCTGACGATTGGTGGCGAGCTTCATTCTGTTGAGGCGGGCAGCTATGCCTTCATTCCCGCTGGGACGGATTGGGCCGTGCGGGCGGGCGACCAAGGGTGCCAGTTCCATTGGGTGCGCAAGCGCTATGTGGCGGCAGCAGGGGTAGCGGCCCCAACCGCTTTCGTGACCCATGACCGTGACATTGTACCCACCGTCATGCCCAACACCGACAAGTGGGCCACGACCCGCTTTGTTGATCCTGCCGACCTGCGCCATGATTTCCACGTCAATATCGTCACCTTTCAGCCCGGAGGGCGCATTCCCTTTGCCGAAACGCATGTGATGGAACACGGGCTTTATGTGCTTGAAGGGACAGCGGCGTATCTGCTGAATACGGATTGGGTCAGCGTTGGCCCCGGTGATTTCATGTGGTTGCGCGCGTTTTGCCCGCAGGCCTGCATTGCGACGGGCGACGGACCGTTTCGATATCTGCTTTATAAGGACGTGAACCGGCATGTCCCGCTTTGAGATCACGTGCGCGCCGCTGACGGCCGCCGCCTTTGCGCCGTTCGGGGATGTGCTTGAGTGCGCTGGCGCGCCGGACAAGATCATCAATGCGGGGATGTGCGGGCGCTATCACGACCGGGCGCGTCTGGATTTCGGCGATGAGCGCGGCGGGATCAGCCTGTTTCAGGCGCAGCCTCGCAGCCTGCCCTACACCCTTGATCTGCTGGAACGACACCCCGAGGGCAGTCAGGCCTTTGTCCCCATGTCACAGCATGGGTTTCTAGTGACCGTCGCCCCGGATGAGAATGCCAGGCCGGGGGTGCCGCAAGCGTTCCTGAGCGCGCCGGGCCAAGGCGTCAACATTCATCGCGGCGTATGGCACGGGGTTTTGACCCCGCTGCATCTGCCCGGTTTGTTTGCAGTTGTGGATCGGATTGGCGAGACGCCCAATCTAGAGGAGTTTTTCCTTGATCCGCCATATGTTGTGGTCTCATAGTCCCGGCCAGCCGCAGGAAGACGGCTGAGAACAGGGACATATCCATGACTGATTTGACGACCGGGGCCTTTTCGGACCCCAATGACACGCCCCCGTTGCACGAAGCCGTGCCTCTGGGATTGCAACACGTGCTGGCGATGTTCGCCTCGAACGTGACCCCCTCGATTATCGTCGCCGGTGCGGCAGGCTTGGCCTTTGGCGGCCCTGAGCAGGTCTATCTGATCCAGATGGCGATGCTGTTTGCCGGGATTGCGACGCTGTTTCAGACTGTCGGGATCGGCCCCGTCGGCGCGCGTCTGCCCATCATGCAAGGTACCAGCTTTGCCTTTGTGGGCGTGCTGGCCGGGATTGCCGCGACCCAAGGGATGGGCGTGGCGCTGACCGCCTGCCTGATCGGTGGCGCAATCCATTTCTGCCTCGGCGCGTTCATTCAGCATCTGCGGTGGCTGTTTCCGCCGCTGATCACCGGGCTCGTCATTCTGGCCATTGGTCTCTACCTCATTCCGGTCGCGATTAAATATGCAGCGGGCGGGGCGGCGAGTTTCCAGATGGAGGCGGAAAGCTTTGGTTCGCTCATGCACTGGTCTGTGGCCCTGAGCGTTGTGGTCGTGGCCCTTGTGCTGAAGTTCTTTACCAAGGGCATCATCAGCAACGCGGCCATCCTGATCGGGTTGGTTGTCGGCTACATCCTCGCGATGATCTTTGGCATGGTGAACTTTTCCGCTGTGGGCAATGCGGCGCTGTTTTTGGCACCGCAACCGCTTCCTTACGGGTTTGAGTTCAGCCTTGGGGCCGTGATTGCCGTGACCCTCGTGTCCATCGTTTCGGCCATCGAGACGGTCGGCGATGCTTCCGCCACGACCAAGGCGGGTGCCGGGCGTGAAGCGACTGACAAGGAGATCGCAGGTGCCACCTATGCGGATGGTCTGGGCACAGCGGTCGCTGCTGTGTTCGGCGGTTTGCCCAACACCTCGTTCAGCCAGAACGTCGGGATTGTCGGCATGACCGGCATCATGTCGCGCCACGTCGTGACCATTGGTGCGCTGGTGCTGATCCTGTGCGGTTTGATCCCCAAGGTCGGTGCCGTAATCGCCTCCATGCCGTTGCCCGTGCTGGGTGGTGGTGTGATCGTCATGTTCGGCATGGTGGCTGCCGCGGGTTTGAACGTGCTTAGCGAGGTCAAGATGAATCGTCGCAACATGGTCATTATCGCGGTGTCCTTGGCGGCGGGTCTGGGTCTGAACCTTGTGCCCACGGCGGTGCAGTACCTGCCCGGTGTCGTCAAGACGCTGATGACAAGTGCGGTGGCCCCAACGGCGATGGTCGCCATTTTCCTCAATCTGGTTCTGCCCGACGAGGTCTGATCGCCTGCGGCGGGCGTCGACGGGGGGCCAGCCCCCCGCACCCCGGCGGTATTTTCGGTCAAAAGAAGCAGGGCGCTTGCTCTGCTTCTTTTTTTGTGGCCCGATTGATCGACCGAACGGAGGCCATGGTATGAAAGACGACAATTTCCTGCGTGCCAACAATGCGCGTCACATGTGGCATCCGATGGGCCATCCGGGTGAGGCGATGGCGCACGCGCCCACGATCATTACCAGTGCCAACGGGTCGGTGATCGAGGACATCGATGGTCACAAGACCGTCGATGCGGTGGGCGGTTTGTGGTGTGTGAACCTTGGCTATTCCAATGATGTGGTGAAGGACGCGATTGCCAAGCAGCTTTATGATCTGCCCTATTATTCGGCCTTTGCCGGTTCAACAAATCCGCGTGCGATTGAGGCGTCCTATGCGGTGCGTTCGTTCTTTGAGGCGGATGGGATGGCGCGCGTCTTCTTTACCTCTGGCGGGTCGGATTCGGTTGAGACCTGCTTGCGCCTGGCCCGCCAATATCACCGTATCAAGGGCGAACCTGCCCGCACCAAGTTCCTGTCCCTCAAGAAAGGCTATCACGGCACCCATTTTGGTGGGGCATCCGTCAACGGCAACAATCGGTTTCGGGTGGCCTATGAGCCGTTGTTGCCGGGCTGTTTCCATCTGCCATCGCCTTACACCTACCGCAATCCGTTTGATGAAACCGACCCCGCAACGCTGGCACAGAACATCGCGGCCGCCATGGAGGACGAAATCCAGTTTCAGGGTGCGGGCACGATTGCTGCCTTTATCATGGAGCCCATTCAGGGTGCGGGCGGCGTGATCGTTCCGCACGAAACGCTTATGCCGCTGATCCGCGAGATCTGTGATCGCCACGGCATTTTGATGATCGCGGACGAGGTGATTACCGGGTTTGGGCGCACGGGCGATTGGTCCGGGTCGCGCCATTGGGGGGTGCAGCCCGACATGATGTGCTGCGCCAAGGGTATCACATCCGGGTATTTCCCGGTTGGTGCTGCCTTGATGAGCGAGGCCGTGGCCGAGGTATTTGAGCGTTCCGACGACGTTGGCGCGATCTTTCACGGGTACACCTATTCCGCCCATCCCGTGGGTGCCGCAGGTGTGACCGCCTGTATCGAAGAGACCCTGCGCCTTGATACAAAATCCAACGCCGGGCCGCGCGGTGCGCAATTGTACGACGGCTGCCGGACCCTGATGGAACGGTTCGACATCGTGGGCGATGTCCGGGGCGGGCATGGCCTGATGACAGGTGTCGAGATCGTCAGCGACCGCGGCGCCAAAACCCCGATGGATGTTGCAACGATGAAGCGGATCCACAAGGCCGCATACGAGGCAGGAGCGATGGTGCGACTGGGGGGTAACAACATTCTGATGTCGCCCCCGCTGATCATCACCGAAAGTGAAGTGGATCAGATTTTGACGGGGCTTGAGGCGGGGCTGCGCGCGGCCTGATCCGTCTGGCACCGCAAGGGGTGCGCATGCTGTCGCACCCCAATGACTTAGTCCGTGCGCCGCCTATATCTGAAGCAAGACCCGAGTTATACACCGTTTCCGCCGAGAGAGGCCGCTATGGACACCCTCATGCTGTCCCGAATTCAGTTCGGAGCAAACATATCCTTTCACATCCTGTTCCCGACGATCACCATCGCGTTGGGTTGGGTGCTTTTGTTCTTCAAACTGCGCTTCAACGCGACAGGTGACAAGAAATGGATGGCCGCCTACGGGTTCTGGGTCAAAGTGTTCGCCCTGTCCTTTGCGATGGGTGTGGTGTCGGGCATCACAATGTCCTTCCAATTTGGCACAAATTGGCCTGGTTTCATGGAAACGGTCGGCAACATTGCCGGTCCACTGCTGGCCTACGAGGTTTTGACTGCGTTTTTCCTTGAGGCGGTGTTCCTCGGGATCATGCTGTTCGGGTTTTCGCGGGTGCCGGGCTGGCTGCACACCACGGCGACTTTCCTGGTGGCCTTTGGCACCACGATGTCTGCATTCTGGATCATCGTGCTGAACAGTTGGATGCACACGCCGCAAGGCTTCGAAATGCGGGACGGAATTGCATTTGCGACCGATTGGTCTGCGATCATTTTTAACCCGTCCATGCCATATCGGTTCATGCACATGATGCTGGCGTCCGGGCTGACTGTAGCGTTTCTGATCGCAGGTCTCAGCGCCTTTCGCTGGTTGCTTGGCGACCGTTCGGACGGATTGCGGGCTGCGCTGAAGACGGGTGTATTCCTTGGCGCGATGCTGATTCCCGTTCAGATCGTCATGGGCGATTTGCATGGCCTCAATACGCTTGAGCATCAGCCCCAGAAAGTGGCGGCGATGGAAGGAAACTGGGAAACTGGCCCCAATATTCCGCTGATCCTGTTTGCGATGCCCGATGAAGAGGCGCGTGAAAATCGCATGGAGATCGGCATTCCGAACATGGCATCGATCATCCTCAAACACAAAGCTGACGGGATCGTGCCGGGTCTGAATGACTTTGTGACCGAAGATGGCGAGGTGTTGCACCCGCCCGTCGCCCCAGTGTTCTGGTCGTTCCGCATCATGATCGCGACCGGCATTGCGATGCTGCTGCTTAGCTGGACGGCTGCTATCTTGATGCTGCGCAAACGGCGCGGGCCCGATGCGCTGCCCAAGATCATGCTGTTGGCAATGGTGCCGATGGCGTTCTCGGGCTGGGTTGCAACACTGGCGGGGTGGTACACGACCGAGATCGGGCGTCAGCCTTGGCTGGTGCAAGGCGTCATGACGACGGAAATGGCCGTGGCTGATGTGCCTGTGCCTTTCGTTGCGACCACGCTGACTGCGTATCTGGCGATCTACGTCCTGTTGTTGACGGCCTATATCGGCGTGCTGTTTTTCCTTGCGCGCAAGGCTGTGACAGGTGATGTGCCACGCTCGCGCACGCCCCAATCGGGCGAAGCGATGGCGCGCCAAGTGCCGGCGGAGTAAGCAAAATGGAGCTTTTTGGCGATCCGGCACAATGGCTGCCGTTCACCTTCGCCGCACTCATGGGTGTGTCGATCCTGGTCTACGTTGTGCTTGACGGGTTCGATCTGGGTGTCGGGGTTCTGTTCCCCTTCGCCACGGACGATGAAAAGGACACCATGGTGGCCTCCATCGGCCCCTTCTGGGATGCGAACGAGACGTGGTTGGTGCTGGCGATTGGCCTGCTGCTGGTTGCGTTCCCGTCCGCGCACGGCACCATCCTGACCGCGCTCTACTTGCCAGTGGCGATCATGCTCATCGGTCTGATCCTTCGGGGCGTGGCGTTTGAGTTCCGGGTCAAGGCCCCCACACCGCATAAGGCGACATGGAATTGGCTTTTCTTTGCAGGGTCTTTGATGACGTCGCTTAGCCAGGGTTTCATGTTGGGCAAATATGTCATGGGGCTTGAAAGCACGCTTGGCACATGGGCCTTTGCGATGATCACAGCAGTTTTCCTGACCGTGGCCTATTCCTTCATCGGGGCGTGCTGGCTGATCCTGAAAACAGAATATACGCTTCAGGCAAAGTCGGTCGACTGGGCGAAAGGGGGCATATGGGGGCTCGTCCTGGGGCTTGGGGCTGTGTCGCTTGCGACCCCGCTGGTAAGCCCGCGCATCTTCGACAAATGGTTTACATATCCCGAGATCTTCGTATTGGCTCCTTTGCCGATCCTGTCTGGGATCGTGGTCTTGTTGATGTGGCGGTCGCTGCTCCGCTTGCCCAATGCGACCGACGCCGGTGCGCGCACACCGTTTCTTTACGCCATCACGCTGTTCATTCTGGCCTTTGGCGGGTTGGCCTATTCATTCTATCCCTATGTCGTGCCGGAAAAGCTCACGATCTACGAGGCCGCTAGTGCCCCTGAGAGTCTGTTCATCATCCTGGTGGGCACCGTTTTCGTTCTGCCAATGATCGCAGGGTACACAGCGCTCGCTTACACCGTTTTCAAAGGCAAAGCCGCCGAGTTGCGCTACGACTAGGGTGCTCGTGATCAAAAAGACGGCTGGGATGAATGCATCGACGTGAGGGGGCCGGGCCCCTCCGTTCCCACCTTTCCCTTCCTGCGCACCGCCTCTATCGTGGCGCGTGGAACATAAGGGACTGGTAAGATGTACGATTTGGCCGCATTCGGAGCATGGATCGAATTCGCCGTGCGCTGGCTGCATGTGATCACGGCCATCGCATGGATCGGGTCATCTTTTTACTTCATCGCGCTGGACCTTGGATTGCACCGGGACCGGAACCTGAAATCGGGCGCGGATGGCGAAGAATGGCAAGTCCACGGGGGCGGCTTTTACCACATCCAGAAATACCTTGTTGCGCCAACGGATATGCCCGACGGGCTGATCTGGCACAAATGGCAAAGCTACTGGACATGGATCAGCGGCTTTGTGTTGCTGGTGTTGGTCTACTATTTGGGGGCCGAGTTCTACCTGATCGACCCGGGCGTGATGGATCTGACAACGGTGCAAGCGGTCGGCATATCCTTGGCCTCGCTCATCTTCGGCTGGCTGGTCTACACCCAGCTATGCAAACTGTTCGTGGACGCCGATCAGACAGTTTTGATGATCGCGCTATTTGCCGTCCTGATCGCGATGGCATGGTTTTACACACAGGTCTTCACCGGGCGCGCGGCACTTCTGCATCTGGGCGCATTCACCGCCACGATCATGTCCGGCAACGTGTTTTTCGTCATCATCCCGAACCAGAAAATCGTTGTGGATGATTTGATGAACGGGCGCACGCCAGATGCGAAGTATGGGAAGATTGCCAAACAGCGATCCACACATAACAATTATCTGACACTGCCCGTGATCTTCCTGATGCTGTCCAATCACTACCCGCTGGCCTTCGCGAGCGAGTGGAATTGGGTGATCGCGAGCCTCGTGTTCCTGATGGGCGTCACGATCCGGCACTGGTTCAACACACATCATGCGCGCAAGGGCAATCCGCATTGGACGTGGGGTGTGACGGCGCTGCTGTTCATTGCGATTGTCTGGCTCAGCACCGCACCCACGGCCCAACGGGAAGCATCAGTTGTTACCCGATTCGCAACAGCAGACGGATTTAGCGAAGTGCATGAGATCGTTCAGGGCCGGTGCAGCATGTGCCACGCTGCCGAACCAGTCTGGGCCGGGTTGTTGTGGGCACCCAGAAATGTACGGCTCGAGACCGAGGCGGATCTGACCCGCAATGCGCGGGCGGTCTACCTGCAATCAGGTATCAGCCACGCCATGCCCCCCGCCAACCTCAGCTATATGGAAGAAGACGAGCGGGCCGCAATCGTGGCCTGGTATCGCGCCGCAACCGGTGGCTAGGCCACCTCGCGCTCGTCCGTAAGGCAGACGTGTCGTCCGCCCGCTTTGCGGTGGTCGAATCGCGCCAGCCCATGCTAGGTTTAGTGGCATGAACGACCCGACCCCCAACATAAGACCTGTGATCCGCCAATTGGACGATGCCGCCGTCAACCGCATCGCGGCGGGTGAGGTTGTCGAACGTCCGGCCTCCGCCGTCAAAGAGCTTGTCGAAAATGCCATTGATGCGGGCGCGCGGCGGATCGGCATCGACATCGCGGGTGGGGGCAAGACGCTGATCCGGGTCACGGATGATGGGTGTGGCATCGCAGCCGCTGACCTGCCGCTCGCGCTCAGCCGCCATGCCACGTCCAAAATCGACGGCAGCGATCTGCTGAACATCCATACGTTCGGGTTTCGGGGCGAAGCGTTGCCCAGCCTTGGCGCGGTTGGCCGGCTCACGATCACCAGCCGTGTCCCGGGCGATACAGCGGCCGAGATCGTCGTGACCGGTGGACAGCTCGGCGCGGTCAAGCCTGCGGCGCTGAATGGCGGCACCACGATCACATTGCGTGATTTGTTTTATGCAACGCCTGCGCGGCTCAAATTCCTGCGCACGGATCGCGCGGAAACCCAGGCCATTTCGGATGTGATCAAACGGCTGGCCATGGCCGAACCTTTCATCCGGTTTGAGCTGCGTGATGTGTCTGACGTGCCGCGCACGATCTTCAGCGTCGAGGCGCGAACCGGAGATCCAATGGCAGCACTGCGCGGGCGCCTGGCTGACGTCTTGGGCCGCGAATTTGCAGACAACAGCATCGCCATCGATACTATGCGCGAAGGGTTGCACCTGACTGGATATGCAGCCTTGCCGACCTATTCCCGTGGTGCGGCTGTCGCGCAATTTCTGTTTGTGAACGGCCGCCCGGTCAAGGATCGGGTGCTGATTGGCGCTTTGCGTGCTGCCTATTTCGACTTTCTGAGCCGAGATCGCCATCCGGCGGCAGCCCTGTTTGTGGATTGCGATCCGCAGCTGGTGGACGTCAACGTGCATCCGGCAAAGTCCGAGGTGCGGTTTCGTGATCCGGGTCTTGCGCGCGGTCTGATCGTGTCGGGCCTGCGTCATGCGCTGGCGGATGCCGGGCACCGCGCCTCTTCGACGGTGGCGGGCGCAACCTTGGATGCGATGCAGCCGGAGCCGACCCAGCCACGTGTGTATCAGATGGACCGCCCCGGCCTTGGCCCGCGCGGCCCTGCGCCCGGCTTTGCCGACATGGCGCAGGATTTCAGTGCACAGGTTGTCGACACGTGCGATGTGGCAGATGCGGTTGACCCGACGGATCTGCCCCTTGGCGTGGCGCGCGGGCAGGTGCATGAAAATTACATCGTGGCGCAGACTGCGACCGGGATGGTCATCGTGGATCAACATGCCGCCCACGAGCGGCTGGTCTATGAAAAACTCAAACGGCAGATGGCCGAAAACGGGGTGCCGGCGCAGGCCCTGCTGATCCCCGAAATCGTGAGCCTGTCCGCGCCCGAATGCGCGCAGCTGATGGAGATTGTCGAGGATCTGCACAAGCTGGGCCTTGGCATCGAACTCTTTGGCGGTGACGCCATTGCCGTGCGCGAAACCCCCGCAATTCTGGGCGAGGTCGATGCCGCTGCGATGTTGCGCGACATTCTGGACGAGTTGAGCGATCTGGGATCGAGCCAGTCGGTACAAGCCCGGATCGAAGCCGTCCTGAGCCGGGTTGCTTGTCACGGCTCCATCCGGTCTGGGCGGTGGATGCGGGCCGAGGAAATGAACGCCCTTCTGCGCGAGATGGAGGCGACACCCCATTCCGGCCAATGCAATCATGGCCGCCCCACATATGTCGAACTCAAGCTGGCCGACATTGAACGGCTGTTCGGGCGCACATGATCCAAGTGGGTGATATGGTTATCGACCCAAGCAACCCGCTTGTCCTGGCCGCTTTGGTCGGAGTGGTCGTTACCATTCTAATCGTCGTGTTGCTGATCATGGCCCTGCGTGCGGCAGGCCGATCTGCGCGTGCCACTGAGCCTTTGGCGCAGCAATTGGGCTATCTGGGGCAGCATGTGCAAGGCTTGGCCGAGGGGCAGGCGGGCTTGAGCCAATCTCTCCAGATCGTTTCGGATACGGCCACGAATGGGCAGGCGCAGCTGGCGCAGATGGTTGAACAGCGCCTCGCCAGTGTGCAGCAGAATATGCAGGATCGGCTCGCCGACAACGCCTTGCGCAGCCAACGCGGGCTGACGGAAATGCAGGAACGAATGCGCGAAACGCTGCACGGGTCCAGCAAACAGACCACCACCAGCCTGACGCAGTTGCAGGAGCGGCTGGCAGCGATCGACAAGGCGCAAGACAACATCACCAAACTGTCCGGTGATGTGCTGAGCTTGCAGGACATCCTGTCCAACAAACAGACCCGTGGGGCCTTTGGCGAAATCCAACTACGCGATATCGTGGGCAAGGCCCTGCCCAATGACAGCTATGCACTGCAACATACGCTGTCGAACGGAAGGCGTGCGGATTGTCTGATCCATCTGCCCAATCCGCCGGGTCCCATCGTGATCGACAGCAAGTTCCCGCTTGAGGCTTACGAAGCACTGCGGGCTGCGGACACGGATCATGCGCTGAAACAGGCTGTTGCGCAGATGAAGGTCGCTGTCAAAAAGCACATCAGCGACATTTCCGACAAGTACATCATCGAAGGGGAAACCGCGGATGGCGCGTTGATGTTCCTGCCCTCCGAAGCAGTCTATGCCGAGTTGCACGCGAACTTCCCTGACCTCGTGCGCACCGGGTTTGACGCCCGTGTCTGGATCGTGTCACCCACCACCTGCATGGCGACCCTGAACACCATGCGCGCCATCCTCAAGGATGCGCGTATGCGCGAACAAGCCGGTGCGATCCGCAAGGAACTGGCGCTGCTGGTGGGCGATGTGGATCGTCTGGGCACCCGCGTTGGCAACTTGGATCGGCACTTTTCCCAAGCCTCCAAAGACATTGAAGAGATCAAGATCAGCGCGGACAAGGCAGGAAAACGCGCGCATCGCCTCGACAATTTCGACTTTGAAGAGATCGAGGAGACACCCCCTAATGTCGTCCCGCTGGAGCGACCCGAGTGCTAGGCGCACGCATAAGTGCGCCTTACATCTTCCGCTCTAATGCCATGTTGGCATCAATCAGCGGCACCCTGACCCCCGGCTGCATGACATCCGGGTCGTAAGGGGTGCGCGCAAACACCTGACGCACCATTTGGCGGAAATAATCCAGCGGCAGCATGTCATAGGCAGGGTCAAAGCTCGTCTGATCCCACCGCTCGCAGAACGCGGCACAATCGTCGAAATAGATATGGCCCCTGTAGGCGTCCCGCTTGTGTGGGTCCGCCCCGACATGTGCGCCGTAGTAGATCAGTTGGAAATCGCCATGCTTTTCCACCACCCATGTGCATTGCTCGCGCACAAAGGGTTTCAGAATACTGGCGGCATATTCATCGTGATTGTAGGGCGCGAAAATATCGCCGATATCGTGCAGCAAGGCGCCGACCACCCAGTCGATATCCGCCCCATCCCGCCAGGCCCGCGTGGCGGACTGAAGCGAGTGGCCAAGCCGGGTCACCTGATATCCCGACAGCCCTTCATCCAGCGTTTCCAGCGCCGTCATAAGCCGGTCCGCCGTGCCCTTGGTGTAGGCGACCTCGTGCTCGGTCAGGAAATCGTAGTCCTGTTTGTCACCGTCTTTCATGGCAGTGAATTTGACGCGGTCCATCATGTGTACATCTCGGCTTGGGCTGTCGCACCTTTCATCATGACCTTGGCCTGGGCAAGGCGGATCTCTTCAAATGTCGCCAGCGCGTCAGGCGCGAATAAGGATGTTGGTGCCTCCAGATGGTGAAAATTGCCATGGGTGTCGCTGCCCCGCGCCGGCATCGCATAATCTGTGCCCCCGACCTGTTGCGCGATATCGGGACGGATATAGCGGACAACGCAAGCGATGCGCCGATCATCCGATCTGTTCGGTCCGGACCCGTGAATGGTCAGCCCATGATGGAGGCTCATCTGGCCGGGATGGATTTCGATGGACGTCTTGTCGGAGGAGGCGACATCTACTTTCACCTCCTGTCCCCGGCTCAGCAGGTTGTTTGGATCAAAGCTGTCTTCATGTTCAAGGATCGCGTTTTTGTGGCTGCCCGCAACAAAGTCCATGCATCCCGAGGCGGGGGTGGCGGGCGACAGGGCGATCCAGGCTGTGACCAGCCCGTCAATGGCTCCGAGCCCCCAGTAGGTCAGGTCCTGATGCATGGACACGATATGGCGGGTGTTGGGTTCCTTGATAAAGAACTCGGTGGAATAGATCAGAATGTTAGGGCCGAGTACCCCCTCGATCACGTCCAGAATCCCGGGGTCGCGGGCGATCCGGGCAGCCATCGGTATAACAATGTGCGCGTTTACCCGTTTGTAGGTGTTCAGAGGTTGCGGCAGATCGGCGGCTTGCCACTCGGCCTCAATCTCTTCGAGCTCGGCGCGTGCTGCACGGGCGGTATCGCCGTCAAGCGCCGGGATGGGAAACAGAAAACCGTCGCGCCAATACTGATCAACCAGCGCTTTGGGCAGGGTGCCTGCATCAAGGGGGAGGGACGGCAGCATGGATCGCCTTTGTCAGGGGTGTACTGACGTCAGGGTCGGATCAACCGGTAGCGCAATCTAGCGCGGCTGCGACGGGCCGCGTGTCGGATTCTGGCGATACGTATCTGTGTAAGGCGGAGATTTCCTCCGCCTTGGATTAGGAAAATATCCGGTAATACAGCCAGTCGGGCAAAAACTGCGATCCCCGGAAAAGCAGTGAAAACGCCGTCGGGAAGCTCTTTTTGAAATCATCCGTCAGCATCAATTCGAACATCTCGCGGGCCGCATCTTCGGGCTCCATGATGAATGGCATCTTGAAGTCGTTCTTTTCGGTCAGCTGCGTCTTGATGAACCCGGGATTGGCGACCTGAACGCGCACGCCGGTCTGGCGCAGGTCGGCATGCATGCACTCGGCCAATGACATGGTTGCAGCCTTGGACGCCGTATACCCGATCGATCCGGGCAAGCCCCGAAAGCCGGTCAGCGATGACGTGATCACGATATGACCTGCGTCCCGCTCAACAAAGCGGGGGACGACCTGGCCTAACACGCGCATGAAACCGGTGAAGTTGATATCGGCCATGGCGATGGCCTGATCCGCGTCCCATTCCTTGGCCGAAAATGGCCAGTAGACGCCTGCAAGCAAGACCAATCCGTCGATTTCCCCAACGGCTTCGGCGGCGGCCTTGACACTGTCGGTGTCCGAAATATCGACCGTTTGATGGGATGATTTGCCGGGCAATTCGTCGACCAATGCGGCCAGCTTGTCTTCGCTCCGGGCGGATACAACCACCTCGACGCCTGCGCGGCTGAGGCAATGGGCCAACGCCTTGCCCAACCCGTCGCTTGCACCGACCAGCCAGTACCGTTTGCCGTTCAGATTGATGTTGCTCATGCTGCTTTCTTGAACTCCGCCGGGGCCGGGCGCATGGTCGCGACCAGCTCCGCAACCTTCAAACCGTATTTACGAAACTGTGACCGGTTCACGATGGTTCCATTGGGTGCCAGATACATCCAGTCGACGGTATCCAGTACGTGCCCTCCCGATGCTTCGGGTAGCCGGAACCGGTATTTCAATTGGACGGAGTTGCCTCGTTGCTGGCCTGTGCCTTCGCCGACAACATCATTTGCCAAGGCTTTGATCTGGCCATCATTGCCAAGCGTCAATTCCCACGCGCGCACCTGTTCGGAGCCGTCGTCATAGGTGAACACCTCGTTCATGGTCCCGTGGTTGCCATCCCAATGGCAGTCAAATTCGCCCACAAACCGGGAGGACACGCGCCCGGTTGGTCCGTAAATCACCCCTTCGCACACGATTGGCCCATTCAGATGCGTGCGGATGTCAAACTGCTCGGCTGTGTCGGCATAGTCCTCGGGCACTTGTGCGAGAAACCCGGCATAGCGTGTCCATGCCCAGTTCAGCGCAAAGACCAGCGCGGCCCCGATCACCACATAGAGGATGCTCTCCATCTTAAATCTCCTTTAGATTGGTCGTGGCCAGCAGCACAATTGCCACGACCTTCAGGGCACACGGCACAGCCGCATAAAGCAGCGCCAGCAGGGCCAGCGCTTCGGGTGGGTTGCTGACGGCAGTGCTGTCAAAACCGGCGCGATCCAGCGCGGGCAACAGGGTTACGGCAGCAAAGGCCAGCGTGAATTTCGACACGAATGACCACAGGCCGAATCCCTCGGCGGCGGAGGGGCTGATGCGTGCCATGCGGGTCGCAAACACCGCCGGTAGCAGCGTCAGGTCCGCCCCTAAAGTCGCCCCCGAAATCACGCAGATCACCGCAAAGGCGATCCAGTCGCCGGGACCAAGCGTCACGGCCCATCCAAAGCCCGCAATTGCCAGCAGCATTGCGCAAATCAGGACGATCTTGGTGCCAAACCGTTCGGCCAGTGTGCCCCAGACAGGCGCAGCCACAGCGGCGCTGAGGAAGAACAGCAGCAACAGCGGCCCCTCTTTGCCCGGCGCTTCAAGACGACTTTCGACAAAGAACAGAAACAGGGTCGAGCTGACAGCGACGGGTGCCGCATTAACCAGCGCGATCAACAGCAATTTGCGCGCCATCCCGTCGCGCAGCACGACGCCAAAGCCGACCGAGGGGGGCAGCCCATCGCTGACCCATTCGCCGCGCATCATCAGCACCGCAACGCCCGCCAGAACCGAAAATCCGATTGCAAACCCGGCAAATGGAGCGCCCATGAACGCGCCCAGCATCACCGGTGCGATGGCGGCAATGCACACGCCAAGCAGTGCGCCGGTTTCACGCCAGCGGGCCAGCTTAAGGTGCCCGTTGCCCGGCAGACGATCGGCCTTGACTACGCCTTGGGCATAAAAGTTGATCGTCAGAAAGCTGAAGGCTGAAAACACGCCGGTCAGCATTAGCCCGAACCAGATCAGGGGCGACACAGGCGGCGTTACAGCAAACAGTCCAAGCATGCAGGCTGCCATGATCGCGCAGCCGATGACGACGCCCGCGCCCCGCTTGTTGCGCAGCGCCTCGCTGAGCCGTCCAAACAGTGGGTCCTGCACCACGTCCAGCAGCCGCAGCCCAAACAGAACGGCACCCAAAGCGGCGAGCGATACCCCGTACTCGTCCACATAGAACTTTGGCGCGTGGATATAAATCGGCAGACCGGCGGCGGCGATCAGTGCCGCAAAAACTGCGTATCCCGTCAGGCGTTGGGGCTGACCATCCGTCATCGCGACACCTCGTCCGAAGGCGGCAAGGGCCGGGCGCGATAGGTGGCGCGTTTGATCCACAGCTTGAGCGCTTGCCAATGGATCAGTGTCAGCACCCGGCGCGACCCAAACGGGCGGCGCAGGACCGAGCGCAGGATCGATCCATTGGACAGCGCACGCCGCTTGCCGGTCAGGGTGGCGATCAACCCTCCCTCGCCGCGTGAGTAGTCGATCCAGACGCCAATCCGGTCCGCGCGAATATCAAACCGAAACTCGTACCCGCCTTCGACGGGCTGAAACGGAGAGACGTGGAAAATCTTGGTGGCGGTCAGCTTGTCTTGGGCGGCGATGGGCCGCAGGTCGGGATGATGCACGAGATAACTGTGTCGATCCCCGAACGTGTTGGAGACTTCTGCAATGACGGCGATCAGCGCCTCATCCTCGCGTCGGCACAGCCAGAAACTGACCGGGTTGAACACGTGGCCAAAGACTTTGGGTTGGGCCAACAATTCGATCCGTGCCACGCCGGTGACCTGATGTGCGCGCAAGACGTCGCGGGCCCAGGCAGCACCGATGCCCGCCTTGGGGGTGCCGCCATGATCGACATCATCCAGCGCCATCACACCCCGGCCGTTGCGCGCAAAAAGGCGCGGGGTCGTGACCGCAGCCTCCGCGTCCAGCAGCAGGTAATCCACGGAATAACGAAAGGCGTTGTCTATCGCCCCTTTGCGCCCGTGATAGGTGGTGCCCGCGATATGATCGACAGGGGTGTTCACTCGGCAGCCACTGCGACCGTTGGGGCCTCGAGAATGGCGCGGGCCACATCAAGACCGCTCGACAAACCGTCCTCATGGAAGCCATGGCGCATCCAGGCTCCGCAGAACCATGTTTTGTTTGACCCTTTCATCGCCCGCACCGTGTCCTGTGCAGCCAGCGCGGCCAGATCATAGACCGGGTGGCGCAGCACCGTCTGGTCATAGATCATCTCGTCGGGGATCGTCCGCTTGGTGTTGAGGGTCACAAAATGCAGGTCATCATGGGGAATGGGCTGCAGCGAATTAAGCCAGTAGGTGAGGTCGATCCGATCATTCTGCGCGTTGTTGTCCTCGGTATAGACCCAGCTTGACCACGTTTGACGGTGGTGCGGCATAATGGAGGCGTCGCGGTGCAGGATGATGTCATTGGGCTGATATTTGACCGCCTCCAGGGCGGCGTGTTCTTCGGGGGTGGGGTCGCTGAGCATGGCAAGGCTGTCGTCGGAATGCGCGGCGAAGACCACCTCGTCAAACTGTTCCCACTCGCCCCCCCACGCCTTGATCTGGGCACCGGCGGGGGTGCGGCGCACCGACTGCACCGCCGCGCCAAGGCGCACATCCGCGCCGTACCCGAGCAGTGCCGCCTCAAGACGGCGCACGTATTGGATGGAGCCGCCATTCACCGTGTACCACTGGTGCTGGCCTGTTGCGTTCAGCAGTGCGTGGTTCTCGAAAAACTGGATCATCGCGTGGGCCGGGAAATCCATGATCTTTTCGGTCGGGGTAGACCAGATCGCCCCGCTCAGGGGCAACAGGTAGTAATCGCGAAACCAGGTGCCGGTGCCCAACACTTCAAGGAATTGCCCAACGGTACGAGTGCGATCCTCATTGGCCACGCGCAACGCGTTTTTGTTGAACCGCAGGATGTCGCGAACCATGCCGAGGAACCGGGGATTCAGCGCGTTGGTCCGTTGCGCAAACAGCGCGTTGAGGCTGGCGAGGCCGTATTCCAGTCGCCCCCCATCAATTGAGGCCCCAAAGCTCATGTTCGATTTGACGACCGGCACATCGAGGTCCGCAAAAAGGTCAGCCATGTTGGGGTAGTTAGCATAGTTGAATACCAGAAACCCGGTATCGACAGGCTGATCACCGCGTTTGCCTGCTGTGATTGTGCGGGCGTGACCTCCCAGACGGGGCTCCGCCTCGAACAGGGTCACATCGTGATGCGGGGCAAGTGTGTAGGCAGCGCCCATTCCGGAAATCCCGCCCCCGATCACAGCAATGCGTTTGCGGGCGGTACATATCATTTCAAGCGGCATAAAGTTCTGGAATCCAAGTTAGTTGGGCATTTGTAACGTTTACGGTGCCCGCATGGAAACGGATGCACATTTTGCAGAAGTTTATTTTTGATCCACAGCCGTCGGAGGGGCGTAGACTGGGTATGTTTGCGGGATTAGAAACGTCAGGAGCAGAAGCGCCTCAGCCCATTGGGGTAGGTTTGGGCGCGGTGTCAGGACCATCGATTATGAACGCAAACGACGGAAAGCGGATGCTGTGGGTCGACCACATGTACCGCATCCGGGATGATCAGGATCAGCAGGCCTTTGCCGAGCTGTTTGCTCACTTTGCCCCCCGGGTGAAGGGATTTTTGATCAATTCCGGTGCGGACGGTTCGCTGGCCGAAGAATGTGCCCAGGAGGTGTTGGCGACGTGCTGGCACAAGGCGCACATGTTCGACCCCGCGAGGGCCTCTGTTGCGACGTGGATTTTCACCATCGCACGGAACCGAAAGATTGATGTGTTGCGCAAGCAACGCCGCCCCGAGCCCGAAGATCTGGGCTGGGGCCCCGAAGAAGACCCTGATCAGGCCGATGTGATGGCCTTGCAGCAGGAGAGTGAACAGTTGGGGCGTGCTATCGCAGAATTGCCCGCCAACCAGCGTGAGTTGATTGAGAAGGCGTATTTCGGGGATTTGTCCCACAGCGAAATCGCCGAACAAACCGGTCTGCCCCTTGGCACGATCAAATCGAGAATACGATTGGCGCTGGAACGGCTGCGCCACGCAATGAAGTGAAAAGATGATGGAAAACAATATTAAACACCATCTGACGGATGATATTCTGATCGGATATGCGGCGGGCACGCTGCCCGAGGCCTTCAACCTCATGGTGGCCGCGCATCTGTCGCTTTGCGACACATGTCGCGCGCAGGCGGAGAGTTTTGACGCGGTCGGCGGTGAGATTTTGGATACTGCGCCGGCCACTGACGTGATGCTTGAGCCTGGCAGCTTTGCCGCCACGATGGCGTTGATCGCCGGCGGTCCGGTGGATGAAATTCGGGCACCGCGCGTGCCGGACTCGATATTGCCCGGCCCCTTGCAGGATTATGTCGGTGGCGATCTGGCAGACGTGCAGTGGCGCGGTATCGGCATGGGCGTGAAGCAGGCGATCTTGCCCACATCCCGTGATGCCTCTGCCCGGTTGCTGTTCATTCCTGCGGGTGCTGCGATGCCGGATCATGGGCACAAAGGTACCGAGATGACGATGGTTCTGCAGGGTGCGTTTCAGGACGAGGATGACTATTTCGCGCGCGGCGATGTTGAGGTTGCCGACAGCGATATGCATCACACGCCCGTCGCGGATATTCACGAAGACTGCATTTGTCTTGCGGTCAGCGATGCGCCCCTCGAGTTCCAAGGGTTGTTGCCCAAGATTGTCCAGCGCTTCGCCCGCATCTGATGGTGTGAGGCGGAGGGCACCTCCGCCTTACGACTTGCCCGTCATATGGTCGACAATGTTGAGGTGCTGCGCAAGCCGGTCGATTTCGTCCATCCAGTTCACCACCATCTGCAGATCATTCGGCGCGGCGTGAACGCCCGGTTTCACCGCCCCCGCTTGGGCCGCCTGAACCGCTAGCGAGACGGGGATCGATACCAGTCGCGCCATCGCCGTGCCCCGCGCGTCACCCCATGCATCCATGGCGTAGGTCTGGTGCCAAGCGGTGCCCGTGTCGTTTTCCGCTTTCAGATCCACACACATAATCACCCGGTCCGGTTCGTCCGGGCCATAGCTGTTTTCGGCCAGCAGCGCGTCCGACATTTCCTGAAGGCGTTCATCTGTCGGATTTGCTTCGATCTCGGTAAACACGTCCTGCCAAGCATCTGCCCATCCATTCAGCCGCAAGGTGCCGCGTACAAACTCCTTCACCTGCCATTTGGAATCAAAATTATATTCGGCCATAAAGGGCAGGCTGTTGCGGTTCGGATAGACCTCGAAGGTTTCGGGCGTCGGGAGCGGCGCATCATAGCTCGAGACCGCATCCCAGGGCCGGGCCACGTCGAATTCCTGCCCGGCCCGGATGGATTTGGACGGCGAGCGCAGTGCTTTGAGCACGCCGACGGGGGCCCAGCTGAATTTGTAGCGGAACGGGTTGGCGTGTTTGGGCACGCCACCGCAATAGGAGGTAAAGCTGACCGTGTTTGCATCGTCATAAGCATCGGAGGCGCGATAGGTCGCGACCAAATGGTGCGCCATGAGGTGATCAATGCCTGGGTCCAGCCCGACTTCGTTCATCAGCACCACGCCCGCCTCTTTGGCCGCCATGTCGAGCGCGCGCATTTCAGGCGCGATATAGCTGGATGAGACGAAGTGGGCACCCGCCCCTATCGCAGCTTTGGCCAGTGGCACGTGCCAATCGCCGGGCAACATGGACACTACGGTATCCCCTTGGCTCAAGGTGTCGCTGAGTGCGTTGAGGTCAAAGGGCCGTATGTCGGTCGTGTAACTGCCAATGGCCTCTTGCGCCTTGGATACTGTGCGGTTCCAGACTGTCACCGGATAGCCGAGTTCGATCAGTCGTTTCAGGCCGGGAATGGCGGAAAGTCCGGTGCCGCACCAGTGGATCGTCATTAGTCGGTGTCCTTTGTCTTGGGAGCGGACTGGGGCGCCGCCCCAGACCCCGCGGCATTTAGGTCAAAAGAAGATTAGAGCGCGCGGATTGCGGCGTCGAATGTGGACTTGGCGCGGCTCCAGACGTTTGGGCCATTTGTGCCGAGTGACAGGAGGCTGGGCAGCAGTTGGTCGGCGTAGTCTTCGGAGGATTCAACGGGCAGCATGGAGGGCAGGTTGTCGATGGCCGTCACGTCAAGCGGGGGTGTGTCGCGGACGCGCAGCGCGGGAGCCTCCCATGTTGTCGTGCGGTCATAGACCTTGATGGGGGAGAAGTCGCTGTCAGGATCGCAGGCGATATCGCCGATGACGGTGAGTTTACGTGTCTTGTGGGGTGTGTCGGCGGGAATGAACACCGGTGTGCCGGGGCGCGCGAGGATGCAGTTGAAAAAGATGTCGTGCCTCAGGATTTCAGGGAAGGGGCCGCCACTGGCGGTTTCAGCCATGTCCCATTTTGTTGTTGCGACCCCCATCACGGTGCAAAGATCACCTGCGCCAGTGCCGACCCGCCCCAATGCGCCGATGATCAATGCGGTGGGCCGGTGTGTGCCCGTGTCCACGAGGTCCGATTGCAGGTCCGCGAGCAGGTGGTTGGAGCTGGGATAGGGCCCGACGGGTCCCGCGATCTGCCCCTTTTGCTGGGCGATCCAACACTTCAGGGCGACGGCGGCCCCCGCATAGCCCGCCCAGTACCCGAAGGCCGCAACGCGTTTGCCATCCGTGTCCACCAGATATTCAAGGTCGAAAAGCGTGCCGCCCCCCGCCTTGAACCGTTCCAGCAGTACTTTGCCCGTAGGCTGCCCTTTGAAGGCGTGCCCGAACATGATGTGGTTGTGGGGCAGCGCCGTGCCGTCATCGGACAGTTCCTTGAGCCCGAAAATGATCGCGTCCTGCGGTGCGGAAGGCCATGTGTTTTGCGCCGCTATGGACGCCCCTGCGGCCTTGTACCGGTCAGTGGGAATGCAGCGCGTATCGCTGTCCTCGACCGTGACCTTGATCCCGGCGGCGATCAGTTTGACCGTCCCTTGTGGCGTCAGTCCCACCCGCGTTTCGTTCTCACGTTGTTCGGCGCGCACCCAAAGATGCGTCATCGCATCATGCCTTTGGCACGGATCGCTTTGACGCTTGGTCGTTCCTCCATCGCGTCCATGAAGGTGCGGATGCGCGGGAAGGGGGCCAGTTCGACGCCATCACCGGGCAGCCATGTGCAGACCATGAACAGATAGGCGTCCGCAATGCAGAGCGTGTCCCCGAGGACGTAGGGGCCCGCGAGGCACTCGTTTTCGACATATTGGGCAGAAGCGGTCATCGTTTCGGGCACCTTGGCTGTCATGTCCTTGTGGCTCGCTTCGGCATCTGCCCATCGGTGTCCGCGCATCTTGTGGGCGTGGTTCACGTGCATGGTTGAGGCGAGGTAATACGTGACGCTGCGCGCCCGAGCAGCCTTGATCGGATCGGTCGGCATCAGGCCCGGGGACAGTGCCGCGATATAGTCAAGAATCGCGCCGGTTTCGGTCAGCACGGTCCCTTCGGTTTCGAGCGCGGGCACCCGCCCTTTGGGATTGATCACGCTGTACTCGGACGACTGCTGATCGCCTTTGGCGAAGTCGAGTTGGCGGGTGTCGTAGTCCAGCCCTGCTTCTTCCAGTGCGATGGCGACGGCGATCGAGATCGTGCCGGGGGCGAAATGCAGTTTCATGGATGGTCCTTTTCAGACATGGGTTTGGGCGTGGTGCCTGTCGGGCATCTCAAGGTGGGGCACGGCGTTGAACATGACCGGGGCCCAAGTGCCCCCAATGGGATAAAACCGGTGGACCGACGTGTTCATGATCGCCAGTGCCACATTGGCCATCGCCTTGATCGACAAATCAAGATGCTGGCGCATCGCCATCGAGATTAGCCCGCCCGAGGTGACGACAAGTGCGGGGCCGCTGCCTGCACCAATCTCCGCAAGGGCGTCGCGGACGCGGGTTTCGAAGGCGTCGAACGTCTCTGGTGCGCCTTCAAGGATGCCATCCGCCCAGGCGGCAAAGACGCGCGGCAGGTGTGCGGTGAAATGGGCCTGTTCTGTGGGTATGGCGACCCCATGTTCGGTCTCAAGTGCTGTGGCCAGCGTAAAGTATTCCAACTCGTTCAGGCGTGGGTCTTCGGTTGCGGTGAGCCCTGTGTTCATGCCTTGGGCTGTTTCGCGGTGTCTGCGCAACGTGCCCGTATAGAGCCGCGCGTGATGTTGGTTGGTGGCTGTCAGGTGCGCCCCAAGCCATTGGGCCTGCTGGTGACCGAGGGGGCTGAGTTGATCATAACTCGCTTCATCTTTGGCCTGGCTGTTGGCCTGACCGTGCCGGATAAGAGTGATGTGGGACATGGGTGCCTTTGGCTGGTGTTTGGTGTGTTTTAGGCCAGTGGCGCGCGGGTGGGAAGGCTGGGTGCCTCCGGCGGGCATATTTGCCGGAACAATGAAGAGTCAGGGGCGGTGTATGCGGCCCACGAAGGCGGGCAATAGGATTGTGAGGAACAGCAGCCGCGCGACATGGCAGGCCGCGACAAAGCCCGGGTTTGCGCCGAGGACGATGCCCATTGCGATCATGGTTTCGAGGCCACCGGGCGCGAAGGCGACCAGCACATGGGTGGGTGTGAACCCGAGCGCGTAGGCGACTGGAAGGGCGGTGAGCAGGGTCATGACGACTGTGAGCGTCGTGACGATCAGCCCAGCCCCAAGCGACTGCATCAGGCTGGCGCGCGTGATCCCGTTGAACCGCGCGCCAATCAGGGTGCCCACGGCCATCAGCCCCGCATAGCCGAGCCACGGGTGCATGACTCCGGGCGTGATTTCTGTTGCGTGCCCGAGGCTTGAGGCGAGCATGCCCCCGATCAGCAGCGGTGCGGGCAGACCGATCCGGTCGAGCAGATAGCCGATAATGAGACCACTCAGCAGAAGGATGCCGAGGTGTGCCCAGGCCAGCGCCGCGCCTGTCGGCATGACTGGCCCCGAAAGGTCGATTCCAAAGGCCACTGCCAGTGCCGGAACCGTCAGTGTCAGCGCAAGAAGCCGCACCGATTGGATGACGATGATCCGTGTGCTGTCGAGGTTCAGTCCCATGGCCAGGCTGACCACAAAGCTGAGGTGCCCGGGTGCGGCGGCAAGGTATGCGCTGCGCCGGTCCATATCAAAGCCGCGTTGCAGCAGTTGTGCGCAGAGCCAAAGCGTCGCCCACAGCATCACCCCGAGCGCGGCAAACGCGAGAGGCCAGCGCAGCATCGCTTGAGTGGCGGACGCATCAACGCCGCTGCCGATGCTGACCCCGACCAACAGGAACACCAGGTTGCGGATCGTGTCGTCGATGCCTGTGCGCACCCCCGCGACCGCTGCGAGACAGACCAGAACCGCAGGCCCCGTCAACACCGCGATCGGCGCATTTATCGCTTCGGCCAGGGCCGCGCCGAGTGCGCCGATGATCAGGGTCTGGCCAGTGATCCGCAGCGCGGTCAGAGAGGGGCGGGCAAGCATGCCCCATGGCTAGTCCATGTTGCACGAGCGGCGCAATGGTTGCGCATCGGAAACGGAGGGGACGCAAAATCGGGTCCGCGTGTCGGGAATGGGAGTCCTTTTGTGCCCCATGCCGGGCTAGAACGGAGCAGATTTGCAGGGAGATGTGCGATGACAGGCAAGGTGACCTTCACGCTGGACGGGGCCGAAGTCGAGGCCCGGGCCGGGATGACCATCTGGGAAGTGGCCAATGGCCGCGGTCTTGTGATCCCGCATCTGTGCCACAAGCCTGCGCCGGGCTATCGCCCTGACGGGAACTGCCGCGCCTGCATGGTCGAGATCGAGGGCGAGCGGGTCCTGGCCGCCTCGTGCATCCGCGAACCTGCCGAGGGTATGGTTGTCACCACGAACTCTGCCCGCGCCGAGAGTGCGCGCAAGATGGTGGTCGAGATGCTGGTGGCCGATCAGCCCGAGCGCGATGTGGCGCATGACAAGTCTGCCCATCTGTGGGACATGGCCGAGGCGAACGGCGTGTCTGAAAGCCGCTTTCCCAAGCTGGAGGAGGGCCGTATTCCGCTGCTTGATGACAGCCATGTGGCGATGTCGGTGAATCTGGATGCCTGTATTCAATGCGGGCTGTGCGTGCGCGCCTGCCGCGAGGTCCAGGTCAACGACGTGATCGGGATGTCGGGGCGCGGCCATAACAGTTATCCGACCTTCGACATGGCCGACCCAATGGGCGACAGCACCTGCGTGGCCTGCGGCGAATGTGTGCAGGCCTGCCCTACGGGGGCTTTGATGCCTTCGACGGTGGTCGATGACGCACAGGTCGGGGACAGCGCGGATTTTGATTCCGAGGTCGAAAGCATCTGCCCATTCTGCGGTGTGGGCTGTCAGATCTCGCTGAAGGTGAAGGACGGCAAGGTCAAGTACGTCGATGGCATCAACGGCCCCGCGAACGAGGGGCGGCTTTGCGTCAAGGGACGTTTTGGGTTCGACTATATCCATCACGATCACCGCCTGACCAAACCGCTGATCCGCCGCGAAGACGCCCCTGCAAAGGGGTTGAATGTGGACCCCGGCAACTGGTCGGATGTGTTCCGCGAAGCGACGTGGGACGAGGCGCTTGATTTCGCTGCCAAGGGCCTGAAGGGGCGCGGGCGCGAGGTGGCGGGCTTTGGATCGGCCAAATGCACCAACGAGGAAGCCTACCTGTTCCAGAAGATGATCCGGCAGGGCTTTGGTCACAACAATGTTGACCACTGCACGCGACTGTGTCACGCCAGTTCGGTGGCGGCGCTGATAGAGAATGTCGGGTCGGGTGCCGTTACCGCGACCTTCAACGAGATCGAGAATGCCGATGTGGCGATTGCCATTGGCTGCAACCCGATTGAAAACCACCCCGTTGCGGCGACGTATTTCAAGCAGTTCACCAAGCGCGGTGGCAAGCTGATCGTGATGGATCCGCGCGGGCAGGCGCTCAAGCGGTTCTCGTCCCACATGCTGCAATTCCGCCCCGGTGCGGATGTGAGCATGCTGAACGCGATCATGCACACCATCGTCGAAGAGGGTCTGTATGATCAGCAATATATCGACGCCTATACCGAGAATTGGGAGGCCGAAAAGGCACACCTGAAAGGCTTCAGCCCCGAAAAGATGGCCGAGATCTGCGGGATCGAGGCCGAAGTGCTGCGCGATGTGGCCCGCACCTTTGCGGGTGCCAAGTCGGCGATGATTTTCTGGGGCATGGGGGTCAGTCAGCACATTCACGGCACGGACAATTCGCGGTGCCTGATCTCGCTGGCGCTGATGTGTGGGCAAGTGGGCCGTCCGGGGGCAGGTCTGCACCCGCTGCGTGGTCAGAACAACGTGCAGGGCGCCTCGGATGCGGGCCTGATCCCGATGTTCCTGCCGGATTATCAGACGGTGACGGATGACGGTGTGCGCTCGGCCTTTACAGATGCGTGGGGGTCGGGGGACTTTTCGAATGAAAAGGGCCTGACCGTGACCGAGATCATGGACGAGGTGCATGCAGGGTCGATCAAGGCGATGTATGTACTGGGCGAGAACCCGGCCATGTCGGACCCGGATGTCGAACATGCGCGCGCGGCCTTGGCCAAGCTTGATCACCTCGTGGTGCAGGACATTTTTATCACCGAGACGGCGAACTATGCGGATGTGATCCTGCCCGCCTCTGCCTTTGCCGAGAAATCAGGCACGGTGACCAACACCAACCGGCAGGTTCAGATGGGCCGCCCCGCCGTGCCGCCCCCGGGTGAGGCGCGCGAGGATTGGTCGATCGAGATGGAACTGGCCAAACGGTTGGGCCTCGGCTGGGACTACGCCAGCCCGGCGGATGTGTTTGCCGAGATGAAGCTGAACATGAAGTCGCTGAGTAACATCACCTGGGATCGGCTGGAGGCGCAGAATGCGGTGACCTATCCGTCGCTGACCCCTGATGATCCGGGCCAGCCGATTGTCTTTGGTGACGGTTTTCCGCGCCCCGAGGGGCGGGCGCGGTTTACGCCCGCAGCTGTGATTGCGCCGGACGATGTGCCGGATGCGGATTATCCGATGATCCTGACCACGGGGCGTCAGTTGGAGCACTGGCACACGGGGTCGATGACCCGCCGTTCCTCCGTTCTGGATGCGGTCGAGCCTGAGGCAAATTGTTCGTTGCACCCGTCGACCCTGCGCAAACTGGGTGTTGTTCCGGGTGGGTTGGTGCGGTTGACCACCAAGCGCGGCTCGATCGAGATCATGGCCCGTGAGGACCGCGCGGTCGCGCCGGATATGGTGTTCCTGCCCTTTGCGTTTGTGGAGGCGGCGGCGAATATTCTGACCAACCCGGCGGTTGATCCCTATGGTAAAATCCCCGAGTTCAAGTTTTCGGCCGTACGGGTCGAGGCCGGAACAGAGGCTGTCGCTGCTGAGTGATCTTGCGGAATGCCCTGACGGGCATGCGCGATCTATTTTTGGCTGATGAGGGGCTTTGCCCCTCAAACTCCCCACGGTATTTTGGGTCAAAAGAAGGGGTAGGCCTGTGCTGAATGTTGAGCGGTTTTTGGCGGATCTGCACAGGCTGCGGACGTTCGGGGCGCAGGGCCGTGGTGTGGTGCGCCCTGCCTATTCGCCCCCCGACATCGAGGCCCGCGATTGGTTGGCGCAGCAAATGCTTGCTGCGGGTTTGACACCTCGCTTTGATAACATGGGCAATCTGTTTGGGCTGGCGGAGGGGTCGTCGCTGTTGCTCGGCTCGCATTCTGACACTCAGCCGACGGGTGGGTGGCTTGATGGCGCTTTGGGCGTGATTGCAGCACTGGAGGTGGCGCGCGCGGCGCGGGAGGCGGGTGGTCCGGCAATATCGGTGGTGTCTTTTCAGGATGAAGAGGGCCGGTTTGGGGTCACAACCGGGTCGGCCGTTTGGTCGGGCGGGCTGTCCTTGGCTGAGGCGGATATGTTGCGTGATCACGAAGGGGTGCTGTTGTCTGATGCGCGTAGCGTGTTGAGAGATCGCGTTGGTCCAGATGTCGATCCTGCACAGTTCACTGGGTTCATTGAGTTGCATATCGAGCAAGGTCCGACGCTGGACGCAGCCGGTGGACAGATTGGCGTTGTGTCCGACATCGTCGGCATTCGTGACCGTGTCATCACATTGCACGGTCAGCAGAACCATGCGGGCACCACCCCGATGGCGCTGCGACGGGATGCGTTTCAGGGGTTGTCTGCGTTCAACACCGTTTTGAATGATCGGCTGCGCAACGTTGTCACCCCACAGACGGTGTGGACCGTTGGGCATGTGTCGATCTCGCCCAATGCGTCGTCTATCGTGCCCGGGGAGGTGCGGTTTTCCATGCAGTGGCGTGACGGGGACTTAGCGCGCCTTGATCGGATGCAGGGCGTGATTGAGGCTGTCTTGGACGAGGTTGCGCAGGATATGGGGCTGGAGGTTGAGCTGGGGCCGCTATTGGGGCTGGATCCGGTTGTTATGGACCCGGCCTTGCGCGCGCGCCTCGAAGCGGGGGCCGAGGCGGTCGCACCCGGCAAGTGGTGCATCATGCCGTCAGGTGCCTTGCATGATGCGACCAATGTGGTCCGGTCTATGCCTGTGGCGATGTTGTTTGTCCCGTCGATCAACGGGATCAGTCACGCCTTTGAAGAAGACACACACGAGGCCGATTTGGTGGCAGGCTTGCGCGTTCTGGCCCATGCCGCAGGGGTTCAGGGGTAGCGGCCATGGCGCAACAGGTGGGTGCCAAGGGTCAGCCGTTCAAAGACCCACGCACCAGTGCTGAGGGCCAGCCAGATCAAGATGACCCCGATCACCCAAAGCGCGATTTGCAAAATCCCGGCCACGCTTGCGGCGAGATCGCGACGTGCATCTGACAACGCCTGTGCGCGCGCACGGAACTCGTGGGCCTGATTGCGGAAACTCTCGGCCAACGGTTTGAGCTTGTTCACCTCGCTCAGCGTCTCATCAACCGCATCGCCAATTTTCTGAAACTCGCGGCGGGGCACTTCGAAGGATTTGCGCAGCCCTGCGTTGATCACATCACCGATCCCCTTGAACACATCAATCGAGCCGACACAGGCCGAGATTTTGGTGATCTTGCAATTGTTGAACCGGGGTATCGGGATGTTCAGCCTGGGAATGGAAATTTCGAAGTTGCTGAGCGGTTCCACCAGATTTTGGACTGATTGCGCCGCATCGGCGGCATTGGTCTGGACCAGTTTGGCGGTCGCATCGACCGTGCGCGCGGCTTCTTGTGCGTGTCTGGCAAGCTGGCGGGCGTCATTGATCAACTGCGTGACGGGTGGTTCGAGTTCGGCCTTGAGTGTGGCATAGAGCGTGTTCAGAAACAGCCCGAGCCCGAGGATTAACACGAACGGCAGGACTGTATTGATGATCAGGGCAAGCCCTTTGAAGCGGAGAGAGTAAGACATGAAAATCCCTTTGGGGGCAAATGCCTTAGCTTAGGCCGCATCGGTAGTGTGGGTTAGTCTGGAATACCGTGCCCTCGGGCCCGCGCGTAACCGCGGCGCAGCGCCCGTTTGCGATAGCGGTCGGCGGCGTGAGAAGCAGCACGCAAATCGCCGTGGCAGGACACCCGGCGATTGGGTTGTCCGCCACTCAGGCCCCATTCCACGATCACCGATGCCTCGGCAAAGAGGTTCATCGCAATCTCGACCCTGTAAAACCAGAGCCGTGTGCGACCGGGGCGATAAAGGAGTGCTTCGACCATAGCGTGAAAGTGCCATGCGCGCGCGCTTACGTCCAGCGCACATCGCCAAGAAAGATGTAACCTGCGCCATAGATTGTCTTGATCAGTCGGGGGTTTTTGGGGTCTTCCCTTAGCTTGGTGCGCAGCCGTGAAATGCGGACATCCATGGCCCGATCAAAACTGTCACCGGCCCCGCCCCCAAGGCTTTCCTGCATCTGGGCGCGGCTGATCAGCCGCTTGGGTGCATCCAGAAACAGGCGCAGCACTTCGCCTTCTGCATGGGAAAAGGGTGTGTTCTGGCCTGCCTCATCTGTCAGGGTGTAGCTGTCAAATGAGGCGGTCCAACCGTTGAAGACCGCAACCCGCCCTTTGCTTTTGGCCCCTTTGGGGCTGCGCAGGCGGACTCGGATGCGCGCCACGACCTCGGCCGGATCAAAGGGTTTGATGATGTAGTCGTCCGCCCCCAACTCGAGCCCCGTGATCTTGTCCTGCACCTGCGCGCGCCCGGAAATGATGATGACCGTGGCGCCCTGTTCCAGCGCGAGCCGGTGGACAAGGGCCAGACCATCGGTGTCGGGCAAGCCGAGATCGACAAGGCACACATCGGGTTTGTGGGTATTCAGCGCGGCCTCAAATGCGGCAGCGCGCGAAAAGGACAGCGTGCGAAAGCCGGCCTCTTGCAAGGCGTCCGACAGGATCGTGCGAATGGCCGGTTCGTCGTCAAGGATGGTGACAAGCGGGGCCGTCATGCCGCGACCTGTGTGCGCAGCAGTGCCAACAGGTCGCGCGCTTCGAATGGTTTGTTGAGGACGGGTGCGGCTTGGGTTGCGGCGCGAAACAAGGGGTCCTGCGACGTGAGCGATGTCATCAGGATTACAGGCACCGTGCCGGTCAATTGGACTGCCAGATCGACGCCCGTGCGGCTGCCATTGCCAAGGTTCACATCCGACAAGACCAGCGCGATGTCGGGCAGGTCAGCCGTCAGCGCGATGGCCTCGTCCACCCCGGCGGCTTCGATCACCGAGTGGCCCAAGTCGATCAGCATATCGCGGTAGTGTTCGCGCAAGGCCGCGTCGTCTTCGACCAGCAGGACCAGACCGCCCGAGACGTCCGGCGCGTGGCGCAGGGGCAGCCGCAGGCGGACATGTGCGCCCGCTGCTCCGTTGCCCAGCTTCAGATCGCCGCCCGCCCGCTTGGTCATGTCATAGACCATCGGCAAGCCAAGACCGGACCCCTCGGCCCCCTTGGTCGTAAAGAACGGATCACAGCCATGTTCAAGTGCATCCGTGGAAAACCCGGGTCCGCTGTCGGTGACGGTAAATTCGAGCCATGTGTCATGCACTGCCTGCGCGGCCAGCGTGATCTGCCCGCGCGTGCCACAGGCATCGCGGGCGTTCAGGATCAGGTTGAGCAGGCTGTCCTGCACCATGCCTGGGTCTAGCAGATAGGCCCCCGACAGCGCCCCCGGAGAGACGATCAGTGTCAGGCCATCGGGCAAGGTCGACCGCGCCAGCATCTGCACATCGCCAAGCAAAGTCTGGATGTCGGTCGCAGCTGGTCGCATGGCCCGTCCGGCGGTCATATCTGCAATGGCGTTCAGCAACGCGCCGCCGCGCCGTGTGGCGGCAAGCGTGCCGTCGATCATCTCGGTCGCGGCCTCCGGCAGGTCAGGCAGGCGGCCCAGCTTGGATTGCAGCCCCAGAATGATGGTCAGCAGGTTGGAAAAATCATGCGCCAACCCGGACGTCATCTGTGCGGCAAGGGTGCGCCGCCGGGTCTGTTGCAGGGCAACGCGGGCTTGGGTTTCTTCGGTGATGTCCATCGACATTATATAGGCCCCGCCCGTCCCATCTGGCGTGAATGACCCGCGGATGCGCCGCGCGCTGGCGTTATCGGTGAACTCGAATACGGATGCTTCGCCCTGATAGGCGCTGGTCAGTGCAGGGGCGATACGGCCATAGGCAAAGTCGCCCAAGGCGTCAGCGATGGTCATGCCAACAATATCCGAAGGGCGCCCCGGCATCACCGCGTTCAGCTTGCGGTTGGAAAAGGTATAGCGCCCGTTTGCATCGACATGGGCCAGATGCGCGGGCATCATTTCGGTGGTCAGACGCGTGTGGGCTTCGGTGCGGGTCAGTTGGCGCTTGGCCTCTTCGAGGGCGGTGACCGTTGCGGCAAGCTGGCGGTTGGTTGCACTCAGCGCTTCTGCGTGATCAAGCACCTGCTGGCCAAGGTCCGAAGCGTGGGCGCGCAACAGCGCCTCTTGAGCCTTGGTCTGCGAGATGTCGGTGTAGACAGTGACCCAACCGCCTTGGGGCAGCGGCGATCCTTCGACGCTGATGGTGCGCCCGTTGGCGCGGGTGCGCTCCATGTAATGTGCTTCGAAATTGCGGGCCTGATCCACGCGTTCCTGCACGAAGGTTTCGATGTCGTCGATGGGTCCATATTCGCCGCGCACCGCCAGATGGGTGATCGTCTCGCGAAAGGAGGCACCCGGCGTGACCAGCGCATCCGGCAGGTCAAACATCTGCTGAAAGGGCGCGTTGCACACGGCCAGCCGCAGATCGTGGTCATAGATCGTCATGCCCTGGGCAATCAGGTTCAGGCCGGAGGCGGTCAGCGAAGGTGTGGTGTGCGGCTGCATGATCCATGGCTAGCACCCAGATGTGCGACCGCACAACGGCCCAAGTGGCGCTGTTACAATTCGTAAGGTTTGGGAAAACATCAGGAAAAAGTTGACCTTCAGCCTCAGCGCAGCATCCTTATGGGGACAAAGAATCGTCGTAGCGATCATGCGTGACCCGAAAAGGGCGCGCGCGGGAGGATATAAGTTGGTTGAGACGCCCATGGGCGTAGGGGGCCTTGTGTCGATCCCTGCGCTTTTGCACCGCAATGCGACAGAATTCGGCAGTGCTCCGGCCTACCGTGAAAAAGAGTTTGGGATCTGGCAAAGCTGGACTTGGGCTGAAACCCGTGAAGAGATCGAGGCGCTCGCGCTTGGGCTGATGGATCTTGGCCTCGCCGAGGGAGATTTCGTCGCCGTGATCGGTCGCAACCGTCCTCACCTTTACTGGTCAATGATGGCCGCGCAAATGTGCGGCGCGATCCCCGTTCCGCTCTATCAGGACGCGGCCGCCGAAGAGATGGCCTATACCCTCGGCCACTGCGGCGCACGGTTTGTGATCGCGGGCGACCAGGAGCAGGTCGACAAGGTGATCGAAGTGCAGGGCGACTTGCCCGATTTCGAACAGATCATCTATCTCGATCCGCGCGGTCTGCGCAAATACGACCATGCCAAGCTGCACCAATACTTCCACGTCCAAGAGGCGGGCCGCGCCAAGCGCGATGAATTGTCTCCCGAAATGGCGCGCCGGATCGCCAAGCTGGACTACGACAGCACCTGCGTGATGCTCTATACCTCCGGGACGACGGGCAAGCCCAAGGGTGTCGTGCTATCCAACCGCAATGTGATCGAGACCAGCAAATCTTCGTCGGAGTTCGACGATCTGCGCCAGTCAGATGACATTCTGGCCTATTTGCCGATGGCCTGGGTCGGGGACTTCATATTCTCCGTCGGTCAGGCGTTGTGGACGGGGTTCTGCACGAACTGCCCCGAAAGTGCCGAAACCATGCACATGAACCTGCGCGAGATCGGCCCGACCTACTATTTCGCCCCGCCGCGTGTGTTCGAAAACCAACTGACAAACGTGATGATCCGAATGGAGGATGCGAGCCGGCTCAAGCAGCGCATGTTCCATTATTTCATGGGGCACGCACGCAAGGTCGGCCCCGCCATTCTGGATGGCAAGTCGGTTGGGCTGATGGACCGGCTGAAATATGCGCTTGGCGAGTTGATGGTTTATGGGCCGCTAAAAAACACACTCGGGTTTTCCCGCGTGCGCGTGGGCTATACCGCCGGTGAGGCGATTGGCCCGGAAATTTTCGATTTCTATCGTTCGATGGGGATTAACCTGAAACAGCTATACGGCCAGACGGAGGCGACCGTCTTCATCACCGCCCAACCCGATGGCGAGGTGCGTTCGGACACGGTGGGTGTAAAATGCCCCGGTGTGGAGTTGAAGATCGCTGAGAATGGCGAGGTGTTCTATCGCTCGCCCGGCGTGTTCGTTGAATATTACAAGAACGCGGAAAGTACCGCTGACACCAAGGATCCCGAAGGCTGGGTCGCGACGGGCGATGCGGGGTTTATCGAGGCCGACACCGGGCACCTGCGTATCATCGACCGGGCCAAGGATGTGGGCCAGATGGCGTCAGGTGCTCTGTTCGCCCCGAAATATGTCGAGAACAAGCTGAAGTTCTTTCCCAACATTCTTGAGGCGGTCGTCTTTGGGAATGGGCGCGAGGAATGCACCGCCTTCATCAATATCGATCTGACGGCGGTGGGGAACTGGGCCGAGCGCAACAATATCGGCTACGCGTCATATCAGGAATTGGCGCAGCATCCGCAGGTGTTGTCCACAATCACGGCCCATGTGGAAGAGGTGAACGCCTCCGTCGCCGAGGACGAGATGTTGTCGAGTTGTCAGGTCCATCGTTTTGTCGTGCTACACAAGCAGCTGGACGCGGATGATGGGGAGCTGACGCGGACCCAAAAGGTGCGCCGTCGCATCATCGAGGAAAAGTACGGGGATATCATCGCCGCGCTTTACGACGGGTCGTCCGAGATTTCGACGACCACCGAAGTAACATATGAGGATGGTCGCAAGGGGTCGATTTCGGCGACACTGATCATTTGCGATGCCACGGTGGTGCCGGTGCAGACCAAAATGGCGGCGGAATGATGATGGATCGACGCTCGGCTGCGCCATCGCCCCGCCCACCATCCCATGAGGTGTTCGCGGCTTGGACATCGCGATCTGGCCGACCCTCTTTAAGTGTCCGTTCGGTGACGGGTGAGCGGCTGGTTCGTGCCCTAGTCGGCGTCGAAGACGTTGCGCACCGCGCAGCGCAGGCGATTGTCGCCGGTGAAGGCCCCAATCGAATTGCGCATCGTGATCCGGGTTTGTCGCGCGCTCAACCCTTTGCGTCGACATTCAAACGCGAGTTTCAACAAGTAGCGGCGTTCAAGTGCGTCAAACATCTTTGGCCCTCCTGCATGGCGTGGTTCAAAGGTGCGCAGAAAAGAGTTAATTTCACGCCAACAGCGCGCGCGACGGAGGTGATCCATGCTTGATCAGGCCGAAGGATACACCACTACGGACGGTCGCAAGATCGGTGGCGTGGTGATGGAGATGAAGAACATCACGCTGCGGTTCGGCGGTGTCGAGGCGATCAAGGACATCTCGTTTGATATCCGAGAGGGTGAAATTCGCGCGATCATCGGCCCGAACGGCGCCGGAAAATCCTCGATGCTGAACGTCATTTCCGGCTTCTATGTGCCTCAGGAGGGTGAGGTGTACTACAAAGGAGCGCCGCGCCCGCCGATGAAACCCTATCAGGTCGCCCGCCAGGGCATCGCACGCACATTCCAAAACATCGCCCTGTTTGAGGGCATGAGCGTTCTGGACAACGTGATGACCGGGCGTCTGACCCATATGAAGACTGGGTTGTTCGCGCAGGGTTTCTGGAAGGGCAAAGCCGAGGCCGAAGAGACCGCAAACCGGGAAGTGGCCGAAAAGATCATCGATTTTCTTGAGATTCAGGCCATTCGCAAAACGCCCGTTTCGCGCCTGCCCTATGGCTTGAAGAAGCGGGTGGAGCTGGCCCGTGCGTTGGCGGCGGAGCCGTCCCTGTTGTTGCTGGATGAGCCGATGGCGGGCATGAACGTTGAGGAAAAAGAGGACATGAGCCGGTTTATCCTCGATGTGAACGATGAATTCGGCACCACGATTGCGTTGATCGAACATGACATGGGTGTGGTCATGGATCTGAGCGACCGGGTGGTCGTCATGGATTACGGCAAGAAGATCGGTGATGGAACGCCGGACGAGGTGCGAGGCAATCAGGCGGTTATCGATGCTTATCTGGGTGTCGCGCATGATTAGGCTGGGCCTCTCAGTCGTGGCTTTGGCTCTTGCCGGTGGCGCGCAGGCGGGCACCGCGTGGGAGATGTTCGTGACCCGCTGTCTTGATCCGTTCGAGCATCAGGGCGTGGCCATCGTGGATGGTTTGACCGCGCAACCGATTGACCAGATGCACGAGGCGCGCCGCGCTTTTGGTCCGTCCGCGGATGGGCATGTGCTGGTCGTGGACAACGCCCCGTCGGTGGGTGAGCGCGCGTGCGGCGTGGAGGCGGCTGCCGCTGATCCGTCAGAGGCTGAATTGGCTTGGCGCTACGCGCAATTATCGGCCGGGCGGTATGCGCCGGAGGGCGATTGGTTGGTCAGCAATGAATGGATCGAGCCGCGTATCATGATGCGTTCGGACATATCGGGTGCGCGCGCCTCCTACTGGATCGTGGAGACGGATCTTGAGAGTTAGAACGCTTGCCATATGTGCGGTCCTTTGGGCGGGTCCTGCGGTTGCGGAGGAACCTCCGATTTGTGACCCGGCCCAGCCTGGGATGGCCGGGTTGTGCGATGTGATCGAAACGCGCTGCCTGCCCTATCTGGAAGATCCCGCGAGCTTGTCGCCACGCGACATCATGGCCGTGCCGCGCACCTTCCGCCGCTATTTCGAAAGCACGCTCAATTCCTATGTGCTGGGCTATCAGGAAACGGACCTGGACCGCACGCTGGTGGTCTTCATGTACGACGAACCGGCTTGCGAGATCATCAGCCACGGGCTGAGTTATTCGGAATTGCTGGTCGCGTTCGAGGCATGGCGTGCGGGGGCGGGGGCGCGTTTCGTGTCCACCACCGGGTTCGAGCCGGTGAGCCGGGTCACGATGGATCGCGCCTATGCGGCCGCCTTTCTCGCCGCACCGCGCCGGGATGGCCGGGTGACCGAAGTCACGCTGAACTGGAACCTCACATTCGAAGGGCTGACCCGCTTGCGCGTCAGTTATCAGCCGTTGCGCGATCATACGGCGGATCTGATGGGGGTTGCGGCGAAATGAGCGTGCGTTTTTTGAGATCGGAAAGGTAGGTTATGCCAGACCAGTTGATTTATGCCATGGAGGTCCTTCTGAACGGGCTGATGGCCGGGGTGATGTACGCCCTCGTGGCCCTCGGGTTCGTTCTGATTTTCAAGGCGTCGGGCATCTTCAATTTTGCCCAAGGGGTGATGGCCCTGTTCGCCGCGATGACCCTTGTGGGCATTCAGACCGGGCAGGTGCCGTTCTATCATCTGATCAATGCGGTCTTTGGCACCAACATCCACTATTTCGGTTGGGAGCTGCATTCGATCATCGCAATCGTATTGACCGTGCTGGTGATGATCGCGCTGGCTTGGGCCGTGCAGCGGTTCATTTTCAGTAAGCTGGTGGGGCAGGAACCGATTATCCTGTTCATGGCGACGATTGGGCTTGCCTATCTGCTGGAAGGCGTTGCTGACTTGATGTGGGGGTCCGAGATCAAGAAGCTGGATGTGTGTCTGGCCGAAGGGACCTGCCTGCCGCAGGGCATCAATCTTGCCATTGATGAGGCCACTTTCAACATTTTCGGCTACGGGTTCTTCATCGACAATCTGGACATCACCGCGACGATTATCGCGATCATTCTGGTCGCCGTGCTGGTGTTGTTCAGCCAGTACACCAAACAGGGCCGCGCGATGCGGGCTGTGGCGGATGACCATCAGGCGGCGCTGTCGGTGGGCGTCTCGCTGAACTACATCTGGATTTTGGTGTGGTCGGTCGCGGGGTTCGTGGCACTTGTGGCGGGCATCATGTGGGGTGCGAAATCGGGCGTGCAGTTCTCGCTGTCACTGATCGCGCTCAAGGCGTTGCCGGTATTGATGCTGGGCGGCTTCACCTCAATCCCTGGTGCGATTGTCGGCGGTTTGATCATCGGCGTCGGCGAAAAGCTGTTCGAGTTCTTCATGTCATCGAGTGAGCTGGCGGGTGCGCTGTTCGGCTTTACCATGAACGCGACGGAAAACTGGTTTGCCTATGTGCTGGCGCTGATTTTCCTCGTCTTCCGCCCGCAAGGCCTGTTCGGGGAGAAGATCATTGAGCGTGTGTGACCACAGCTACAGCACGGGCGATGCCTATCCGTCGAGTTGGCGGAACAGCATGACGGTGAAGGCGGCGAGCACAGTGATCGCCAGCGTGGCGGACAGCATGATGTCGCCTGTCAAAAGCAGGGTCGCTCCGGCGCAAATCGTCAGGATCAAAGCGCATAGCAGCAGCATTTGCCCGAGGCCGGACCGTTTGGTCGGCTGCGGTGCTGGTTCGGCCCTTGGCACGACGGGGGCAGGCGCATCCGCGTCTGGCACCGCATCGATCAGGTCGGCCTTGGCGGCTGCCAGATCGACAGCCGAGATTTCACCCCGCGCATGCGCGGCGTCAAGACGGCGTATGCCGTCCAGAATCGCAGTCATTGGACCCACTCCATTTTCCCACACCCAATCTGCCACAGGGCTTGGCGGTAAATGTGGCGAAACTGCGAAAGCTGGGGTCTTGGTTAAGAGCGCGGAAGGGGGCCAGCCCCCCATTGTGTCTGCGGCCCAACGTCCCCCGCGGTATTTTTGGTCAAAAGAAACGCAAGTCGGATCAACTGGAGGAGCGCGCTGATGCTGTATCGTGAGGCCGGGGATTTTTCGACGACCTATCCGCAGGATAGCCAGACGTTTCCGATCAGGTTTGATCGGTATCGCTACTACGTGGTGCTGGCGGTGGCGGTGTTGGTGCTGCCCTTCGTGATGACGGACTATCTGGTCAACTCGATCTTTCTGCCCTTCCTTATCTATGCCATTGCCGCAATCGGGTTGAACATCCTAACCGGGTATTGCGGGCAGGTGAGCCTTGGCACCGGCGGCTTTATGGCTGTGGGCGCCTATGCCTGTTACAAGCTGATGACCGCCTTTCCGGATGTGAACATCTTTTTCCATGTGATTTTGGCGGGCGGGATCACCGCGCTGGTCGGCACCGCCTTTGGGTTGCCGAGCTTGCGGATCAAGGGGTTCTATCTGGCCGTGGCGACGCTGGCGGCGCAGTTCTTCCTCGTGTGGCTCTTCAACAAGGTGGCGTGGTTTTACAACTATTCAGCTTCAGGCCAGATCAACGCGCCTGAACGGTCCGTGTTCGGGATTGAAGTCACAGGGCCCAACACCGAAGCCTGGGCGACCTATCTGTTCTGTCTGGTTTTCACGGTGGCCGCGGCGATCATCGCGCGCAACCTGACCCGTGGATCGGTGGGCCGCCAGTGGATGGCGATCCGCGACATGGACATCGCTGCCGAAATCATCGGGGTCAACCCCCTGAAGGCCAAGCTGACGGCCTTCGCGGTGTCGTCGTTCTTTGTCGGGGTGTCGGGTGCGCTGTTCTTTGCGGTCTACCTCGGCGCGGTCGAGGTGGGCGAGGTTTTTGGCATCACCAAGTCATTCCTCGTGCTGTTCATGATCATCATCGGCGGCTTGGGGTCGATCTTTGGCGCCTTTGCGGGCGCGGCGTTCCTTGTGGTGCTGCCGGTCTTGCTCAAGGTCGTGGGAGTGGATCTGCTGGGCTGGCCCACAGATATCGTGGCCCACTTTCAGCTTGTGATCGTCGGCGGCCTGATCATCGTGTTCTTGATCCTGGAACCGCATGGGCTGGCGCAGTTGTGGCGCGTGGCCAAGGAGAAGTTGAGATTGTGGCCGTTCCCCCACTGACGGGAGGCGGCAAAATGCAGGATGGGCAGTGTTGCCCGGCTTGCGACATCGGACAAAACCAAAAGGGAGGAAATATACCGATGAAGATGAAACTAGGAACTATGGCCGTTGCAGGCCTGATGGCAGCAAGCCCGGTGATGGCGGACCTTGTGTTCCCGTCACTCAGCTATCGCACCGGTCCCTATGCGGCGGGTGGCATTCCGTTCGCGGATGGCTATGCGGACTACTTCACGCTGCTGAACGAACGCGATGGCGGCATCGGTGGCATCGAGACTCGCGTGCTGGAATGCGAGACCGGCTACAACACGGAAAAGGGTGTCGAATGTTATGAGGCGACCAAGGGCGAGGGCTCGCTGGTCTATCAACCCCTCTCGACCGGCATCACTTATCAACTGATTCCCAAGGCCACTGCGGACGGCATTCCGATGCACACCATGGGGTATGGCCGCACCTCGGCCGCCAATGGCGAAGTGTTCAGCCACACGTTCAACTACCCCGCCAACTATTGGAACGGGGCGTCTGGTGCCATCAACTATCTGATGAGCCAAGGCGACATCGCGGGCAAGAAAATCGCGCTCGTCTATCACAACTCTGCTTATGGTAAGGAGCCGATCCGCACGCTGGAAGAACTGAGCAAAAAGCACGGGTTTGAGCTAATGCTGGTGGCCGTGGATCACCCCGGTCAGGAACAGAAATCGCAGTGGCTGCAAATCCGTCGTGAGCGTCCTGACAATGTCATCATGTATGGCTGGGGCGTGATGAACCAGGTTGCGGTGCAGGAAGCGGCCAACATCCGCTATCCGATGGAAAACTTCATCGGCATCTGGTGGTCCGGTTCGGAAAACGACGTGCTGCCTGCGGGCGATGCGGCCGATGGCTACAAGGCGCTGACGTTCCACGGCGTGGGCAGCGACTTCCCAGTGTTTGACGACATCCAGAAGTATGTTGTCGACGCGGGCAAAGCCGCCGGGTCCGGTGATCAGATCGGCACGGTGCTCTATAACCGTGGGCTTTATGCCGCAATGCTGGCGGCTGAGGCTGCCAAAACCGCGCAGGAAATTCACGGCACCGCGGACATCACCCCTGCTATGATGCGTGACGGGATGGAAGCGCTCGAGATCACCGAAGCCAAGATGACCGAACTTGGTCTGCCCGGCTTTGGCCCCGAGTTCAACGTCTCGTGCGAGAATCACGGTGGGCCTGGCCTTGTCGGCATGACCCAGTGGGATGCATCGGCGGGCACATGGTCGCTGGTCTCGGACTTCTCGGAATCCGATATGGAGGTGATCCAGCCGCTGATCGAGGAAGACAGTGCCGCCTATGCCGACGAGAGCGGGATCGAGGCGTCCTGTAACTGAACCATATCCCCCGGCGGCGCGTGTCGTTGCCGGGGGATCTTGCATATTTTTGGAACAATGAAGGGCAAGGCGCCATGCTTGATGCCGAGGTGAAGGCCGAGACCGTTCTTGAGGTCAACAATATCGAGGTGATCTACAATCACGTGATCCTCGTGCTCAAGGGCGTGAGCCTCAAGGTGCCCAAAGGTGGCATAACGGCCTTGCTTGGCGGCAATGGTGCGGGCAAGACGACGACCCTCAAGGCGATCTCTGGGCTGCTCGCCTCCGAACGTGGCGAGGTGACCAAGGGCTCGATCCTTTATCACGGCGAGAACACCGCTGAGGCTGATCCCGCCGATCTGGTCAAACGTGGCGTTGTGCAGGTCATGGAAGGCCGGCACTGTTTCGAACACCTCACCATCGAAGAGAACCTGATGACCGGTGCCTATACGCGGCGTGACGGCAAGGGGGCGGTCGCCGCTGATCTCGAGATGGTTTATGACTATTTTCCCCGGTTGCGTGAGCGGCGTAAATCGCAGGCTGGCTACACCTCGGGGGGCGAGCAGCAGATGTGCGCCATTGGCCGCGCATTGATGTCCCGTCCGGAGACGATCCTGCTGGATGAACCGAGCATGGGCCTTGCTCCGCAACTGGTCGAACAGATTTTCGAGATCGTGAAGTCAGTGAACGAGAACGAGGGCGTGACGTTCTTGCTGGCTGAGCAGAACACCAACGTCGCGCTGCGGTTCGCCCATTACGGCTATATCCTGGAATCGGGTCGGGTGGTCATGGATGGCCCCGCCGCCGAGTTGCGCGAGAACCCGGACGTCAAGGAATTCTATCTCGGCATGTCCGACGAGGGGCGCAAATCCTTTCGTGACGTCCGCAGCTACCGGCGGCGCAAGCGTTGGCTGAGCTGATGGAGAAGGTCGCCTGTCGCACCCCCGCCGAAGGACGCACCGGGGTCACAAATATTCCGGTCTGGAAGTTTGACGCGGTGCGCGCGGCGATCCTGGATGCGCTTAGAGCCGGTGCGATGCGCTACAGCGATCTGAAGGACGCGGTGGACGCGCGGCTCGATCTCGATACCAAGGCGAAGCTGGGAAAGCTCGGCTGGCACGTGGTCACCGTCAAGCTTGAGATGGAAGTTCGTGGCGAGATCGAGCGGCTCGGCGTGAAGGGTCCGCAACAGATCAGAGCAGTGGGATAGAGGATGCTGAACAAGGTATATTTCGACGATCTGGAAACCCGGAGTGCGGATGCCCGTGCCGCCGATCAGCTGTCGGCGGTAAATGCGCAGATTGCGCGCGTCGCCGCAGCAACGAACAGCTGCCTGCCGGATGTGGGCACGCTAAAATCCCTCGACGATCTGCGACACTTGCCGGTGTTGCGCAAATCCGAACTGGCGAAGTGGCAGGCCGACGTGCCGCCCTTTGGTGGTCTGCCAGTGACGAATGCAGCCCATATTTTCCAGTCTCCGGGACCGATCTATGAACCCGGCGGCATCAGCGATGACTGGTGGCGCATGGGCCGGTTCCTGCATGCGGTCGGCATCGGTGCCGACGACATCGTGCAGAACTGCTTTGGCTATCACCTGACGCCTGCTGGCATGATCTTTGAATCCGGCGCGCGGGCCGTGGGGGCCGCTGTTTTGCCCGCCGGGACCGGCCAGACCGAGCTGCAGGTGACGGCGGCGCGCGACATCGGTACGACGGCCTATGCGGGCACGCCCGACTACCTCAAGGTGATCCTCGACAAGGCCGATGAGATGGGCATCTCCCTGCGCATCAAGAAGGCGGCGGTGGGTGGCGGGGCCTTGTTCCCGAGCTTGCGCGACTTCTACACTGATCGCGGCATCACCTGCATGCAGTCCTATGCGACCGCAGATCTGGGCAATATCGCCTATGAATCCGATGCGCTCGAAGGGATGATCGTGGACGAAGGGGTCGTCGTCGAAATCGTGACGCCCGGGACCGGAAACCCCGTCGCAGCCGGAGAGGTGGGCGAGGTCGTTGTGACATCGCTGAACCCCGATTATCCGCTGATCCGCTTTGCCACGGGGGACATGAGCGCGATCATGGCTGGCACAAGCCCCTGCGGGCGCACCAACATGCGCATCAAGGGCTGGATGGGCCGCGCCGACCAGACGACCAAGATCAAGGGCATGTTCGTGCGCCCCGAACAGGTCGCCGCCCTCGTCGCCAAACACCCTGAGGTGACACGCGCCCGCGTGATCGCGAAACGGGAGGGCGAACAGGATACGATGACCGTCCAACTCGAAAGCCCTGCGACGGACACCGCTCCTTATGAGCAAAGCGTGATGGACACGCTCAAGCTCAAGGGAACGCTGGAACTCAAAGCGATTGATGCGCTGCCCAAAGACGGCCTGGTCATCGAAGATCAACGCAGCTACGACTAGGCACCATCCCATCTTCTTCCTTTCGCCATAAATACCTAATGCAGGTCCCGCGCCCGGAACCGCCTTGGGCAAACGATACGTAAACCGTCGCAACTTGCCGTAAGGCGGAGGTGTCCTCCGCCCCGCCACGTTGAAGGGCTGGAAACCCGATATAAAAACTAGGATAACGGCGGGGCATGTAGGCAGGGCGGTGCTGTGACCCAAATTGATATCCTTCGCCCCACTCAAAGGGCCATGCGGCGCGCGCCTGCGTCATTGTCCGGGCTGGCATGGTTGGTGGCGGCGATTTGCTTGCTGCCGATGGTGGCCGTGGCGATTGCCGCGCTGTCCGGTGGCACCGATACGATCGCGCATTTGGCTGAGACCGTGCTTGGACGATATGCGGCGAACACGATCCTGCTGGTGGTTCTTGTGTCGCTCGGAACCTTTGCGATTGGGGTCGGGGCCGCGTGGCTTGTGACCATGACCCGCTTTCCGATGGTCAAGTTACTTGAGGTCGCGCTGGTTCTTCCCCTGGCATTTCCTGCTTACGTTCTGGCCTATGCCTACACTCATGTGCTGGATCATCCCGGCATTGTGCAGACGATGCTGCGCGACGTGATGGGCTGGGGGCCGCGGGACTATTGGTTTCCCGAAATCCGCAGTCTGGGCGGTGCGGCGGTCATGTTGGTGCTGGTGCTCTATCCATATGTCTACCTACTGGCGCGGGCCTCGTTCCTGCAACAAAGCGGGTCAACTTTCATGGCCGCTCGTGCGCTTGGCTCGCGGCCGTGGGTCGCGCTGTGGCGGGTCAGCTTGCCGCTTGCCCGTCCGGCCATCGCAGCAGGTGTCCTGTTGGCAGTCATGGAAACCATCGCCGATTTTGGCACCGTCGCCTATTTCGGGGTGCAGACCTTTGCCACGGGTATCTACACGAGTTGGTTCTCGCTTGGCGACCGGGCGGGGGCGGCGCAGCTCGCGCTTTGCCTGCTGAGCTTTGCTTTGCTGCTGGCCGTGCTTGAGAGAGTGCAGAGAGGCCGCGCCAAGTATCACGACCCGACCCGCACCCAGAAACATCATCCCCCCATCACTCTGAACGGGTGGGCGGCAGCGGGGGCCGCACTGTTGTGCGGTATCCCTGTGTTTTTCGGGGCCATCATTCCGGTCATCGCCCTGTTCAGCCTCGGGATTGGATCAGAGCAAGACCTGCTCAGCCCGCGCTACCTCGGTTTCATACGCAATTCGCTGATGCTCGCATCCATTGCGGCGGGGCTGACGCTTGGGGCTGCGATCATCCTTGGGTTCTACCAGCGCACGCAACCCGGGCGCGCAGCGTCGGCCTCTGTTTATGCCGCGCGGTTGGGCTATGCCGTGCCCGGCGGGGTCATTGCGGTCGGGTTGCTGGTGCCCTTTGCAGCCTTTGATAACGCACTTGATGCGTGGATGCGGGCGACATTTGATATCTCGACCGGGCTGCTGATCACCGGATCAATCTGGCTATTGATCCTTGCCTACATGGTGCGGTTTCTGGCCGCTGCCCTTGGGGCTTACGAAGGGGGGCAGGCGCTGGTGCATGCCAATATGGATGCGGCCAGCCGATCCTTGGGCAAGGGGCCGTTGGCGACCCTGCGCCGAGTGCATCTGCCCATTCTGACGCCAAGCCTGCTGACCGCGCTGCTGATCGTCTTTGTGGATGTCATGAAGGAACTGCCCGCGACCCTCATCCTGCGCCCGTTCAATTACGACACGCTCGCGGTGCAGGCCTATCGCCTGGCTTCGGACGAACGCCTTGACGGGGCAGCGGTGCCCAGCCTCGTGATCGTGGCGGTGGGATTGCTGCCCGTAATCCTGATCTGTCGTCAGGTCGGGCGGCAATAACGCGCGATCAGGACACGCAGGCGGGGGATGCGATTTGTGCAACACCGGTGCCGTCAAACAGGGCTTCAGCCTCGCTCAAGTGCAAGGTCGCGCCAGCCATTTCGGACCCGTCGACGGTGATCTGCCGAGTGCTGGTGGTGTCGTCAATATCGATGGTGAAGGCGAATGTGTCACCCGGTGTGACCTGATCCAATGATAAGGTCAGCGCCGTATCCCCGTCGGTCACGTCCGAGGTGCGCGCGGTTCCTGTCACCCATTCGAGGGGTTGAAAGACTTCGACACCCGCCCCCGCGCCTGTCGTGTCAAAGATCAACCCGGCTGGGGCGGTGCCAAGATCAATTCGCACATCCATTGCCTCGATCACGCAGTCGCCGGAATAGATCAGCGTGAACCGATCCTTGGGCGCGCCGTCCTGAAACGAAACCGAGACCATGGCAGTCGCGGCCAAAGGGGCAAAAGCGAGGTTGGAAACGAGAGTGGTGGCCAGGCGCATGATATGTCCCCGTTGACGTTCGCGATAAAGAGGAACTAGCGCGACCTGGTGCCAAAGCAACGCGCCCCCAACGATGGACGTCAGGGGGGGCTTTCGACATCACATAAAATATGCGGTCCAAGTGGGGCACGCGTGTTGCGCCTCCCTAATCGGGCGTGCCGATCTTGTCCTGCGTTTTGGTGTCAAAGTCGGATGCGTCATGGCGTTCGTGCAGCTGCAACTCAGGCTCCCCAAAGGCGCGGTTGACCATCCGCCCGCGCAAGGTCGCCGCGCGCGCGTCGATCTTTTTCGCCCAAGCCATCACATTGGTATAGCTTTCCACATCCAGGAACTCGGCCGCATCATAAAGCCGCCCGAGGCATAGCTGCCCATACCACGGCCAGATCGCCATATCCGCGATGGAGTAGTCGTCGCCTGCGATGAATGGCTTTTTGGCCAACTCGCGGTCCAGCACGTCGAGCTGGCGTTTGCTTTCCATGGCGTAGCGGTTGATGGGGTACTCGTATTTCTCGGGGGCATAGGCATAAAAGTGGCCAAAGCCGCCGCCCAGAAACGGGGCCGAGCCCATTTGCCACATCAACCAGTTGAGCGTTTCGGTGCGGGCGGGGCCATCTTTGGGCAGGAAGTGTCCGAACTTCTCGGCCAGATGGATCATGATGGATCCCGACTCAAACACCCGCACTTCGCTGTCGCCCGAGCGATCGACGAGAGCCGGGATTTTGGAGTTGGGATTTACGTCGACAAATCCTGATCCGAACTGATCGCCTTCGCCGATGTTGATCAGCCACGCGTCGTATTCGGCGTCAGTTACCCCGGCCTCCAGCAGCTCTTCGAACAGCATGGTGACCTTTACGCCGTTGGGCGTCGCGAGCGAATAAAGCTGAAAGGGATGCTTTCCCACAGGCAGGTCTTTGTCCGCCGTCGGGCCCGCAATGGGTCGGTTGATCGAGGCGAACCTGCCGCCACTTTCGGCATCCCATGTCCATTTTGCGGGAGGTGTGTAGGTGGGGTCGGTCATGCAAACGCCTTTCGATATGAAGTCGTGATAAAACCTATGCCGGATGGCGCAGCGCGCAAGGGGGGCATCTGTGCATCAGTGTCGTGCTCTATGTGCTTTGCTCCTCCAGCAGGGTTGTCAGCATCGGGTGTGGAAAGGTGCGCGGAGTGGTCACGGCATAGAAACTTTCGACAATCCCAAGGTTGAAGGGCGCGGTGCGTAGTGTGCCATTTGCGATTTCATCGGCCAGCACAACAGAGGGGGCCAGCGCCAGCCCGGCCCCTTCACGCGCCAGCAGCCGTACCATCGCCATATCATCCACATCGGCAACGATCCGCGGCTTTACATCCAGCCTGGCTGTCAGACTGTTAAACCCCGTGCGGATCGAACTTTCGGTGGGTACAATCACCGGCTCGTTGGCCAGAAGGTCGCGCAATGTCGCGTGCCCCATACGCGCGGGCGTGCCGTGCAGGGAAACCGTCTGTTCGGCCAGCCTGTGTGCAATGAAATCCGAACCTGCGGCACTTGGCGGAGTTTCCGTACTCAGTACCACGTCGAACGCCAAGGCGGATAGGGCCGTCAGCAATCGTTCGTTGCTGCCCGATTTCAGCACGATATCGAGGTCAGGTTGCCCCAAAACTGGCCGGAGGAATTGCAGTTGAAAGTTGCGCGACAGAGTCGACATCGCGCCGATCCGCAAAGGCGGCGTGTGATCTGCGCTGCGGTTCAGGGTTTGCAGCAACTCTTCTCCGGTGCCAAAGATCCGGTCCGCATGATCAAGCGCAATGCGACCAACTTCGGTCAGATGCAACTGCCGCCCCCTGCGCTCGAACAGCGGCAGACCAAGGCGATCCTCAAGTTTCCTGATCTGCGTCGAGAGAGCGGATTGCGACAGGTTCAGCCGCTCGGCGGTGCGGGTGAGGTTTCCGTCATGGGCCACTTCGTGGAAGTAGCGCAGGTGGTGGTAGTTCAGCTGATTCACAGTTCTATTTAATAGAACGATAATTCGTAAAAGATATATTTTTTATGAGTAGTGCGCTGCGCTATCTGAGGTCCAAGACATTCACGAAGGGGCCTGTCATGGACTTTGCTATCGACATCACGTCGACCATTCTGACGCAAATGCAGAAGCCGACGCTTGCTTTCCTGATCGGTGGCATGATGCTCGCAGCTTTGGGCAGCAAGCTGGAAGTGCCTGAGCCAGTTTATAAATTCATCGTCATATTACTGTTGCTCAAGGTGGGCATCGGCGCGGGTATGTCGGTGCGCGAGGCGAATTTTGGCGAACTGGCCGTGCCCGCCCTGTTGGCCGCTGGCGTCGGCATCGCGATTGTGCTGATCGGCAAAGTGACGTTGGCCCGCTGGAAAGGCGTGTCGCAACTGGATGGAATGGCGACGGCCGGCCTGTTCGGGGCGGTCTCTGCATCGACTTTGGCCGCTGGCATGGCGGTGCTGGACGACGAAGGTATCGCATATGAAGGCTTCATCGGCGCTTTGTACCCGTTCATGGATGTGGCCGCCCTCGTGACGGCCATCGTACTGGCCCGGCTGGCCGCTGCGCGCAAAGCTACCACTCAGGTCAGTGGCGGCACGATGACGATGGGCGGCGGGTCCGGCGGTGGTGGCTTGGGTGACGCGGTTGAGGACGGCCTGATCAAAGGCATTCTTGTCGACACGCTGCGCAGCCCCGCGATCTCGGCCCTGCTGTTGGGGCTTGCGCTTGGCCTCCTTGCGCGGCCCGAGACGGTCTATGCCAGCTTTTATGAGCCGCTTTTCCGGGGCTTGCTGTCTGTGCTGATGCTGATCATGGGGATGGAGGCATGGTCTCGGCTGTCCGAGTTGCGCGGCGTGGCCCACGCCTACCTGATCTACGGGATCACAGCGCCGCTGGCGCACGGTGCCCTCGGCTTTGGTGCAGGTCTCATTGCGCATGAACTCACCGGGTTCTCCGCAGGCGGTGTGGTGCTGTTGTCGATCATGGCCGCGTCCAGTTCGGACATCTCTGGCCCGCCCACGATGCGTGCCGCTCTGCCGGATGCGAATCCTTCGGCTTATGTGGGCACATCCACCGGCCTCGGCACGCCAGTCGCGATCCTGAGCATCCCGTTGTTCATGGCGTTGGCGGATTACTTCATCGGGTTCTGAGAAACTTGAACTTTGTCGCGCCACGAAAGGGTTTAATTTTGCGGCGCGATTGAGCGTCGTTTACGGCAATGCGCAATGACCGCTTTGAGCCCACTTTGACCGATGCTGCGGTGTTCGCGAATGTCCGGTTCGTGAACAATGCGGAGTGAGCAAGCTAACTTCACAAGTCCATTTTCAGTTCATGCTGTCCGATCATCTCGGTTGCGCCCAGATGGGTCATAAAGCCACGAAATGCCCTGTCAGTGCTGCAAGCATTGATGACCCTCAGAGAGGCTCTAGGCAGGCGGTTCTGGATATCGGCAACCAACGCAGCTGCAATCCCTTTGCGCCTTGAGTCCGCCCGGACCGCAACTTGATGTATGGTCCCGGTTCCGGGGTGGACTGCAGCAAAGGCTTTGAGTTCCTGGCCCGCAAACAATGAAAAGCACGATATTTGATCGGAGATCGCGCTGAGCGACTGTTTGTCGTTTTGCCAGGACGGTGCCCAGTCCAGCAATTCATGCGTATGTGGCGAAATTTGATCCCACGTGACCTGATCGAACCTGAACGCGCTGGTGCTCGCATGGTCACAAAGCAAGAGGCTATAGCAATCAAGCAACCGCTGTTTCTCCATGCCAAGTGACATATAAAGAGCAGCAGCGGTTTCATTGTTGCGCAGAACCTCCGTTTGGAAACTGTGCACTTTGATCGAACGCAGATACGCAAGGTTATCTACTGCCATTGCACGTGCGACACCACGGGACCGATAGGACGGACGGGTTCCGCTGGAAATCAGGTAAGCGCGACCATTGCGGACAGAGGTCAACCAGATACCGGCGATTTGACCTTCTACAATGGCAACACGAGAACTGGACAAATCTAATCCACGCTGCTGCATCATTTCCCCAAACTGCCGTGAATTCAGTTGGATTGGGACCGCGTAGTCCGAAAACGCGTCAAGCATGGCATCTCGCAAGGCGTCCATCGACCATCCTGCGGCTGACGTGACGATCGGTGCTGACATTGTGCTCTCTTGCCCCCAAATGGTGTGAATAGGCCCCAAGACGGTGTGTTATCATTTGGCTTAGCAGACCTTCAAGATTACCTCGCTAACGGTTGAAAAGTCCGCATATTCACTGTTCTTCTGCGCTCGATCCATCCATTTGCCCGACCCACGAAAAAGGCCGCTCCGACTATTCGGAGCGGCCTTTTGTTGTTCTATGCTGCGGGGCTTAGCCCTGGCGTGCTTTAAACCGGCGTTGCGTCTTGTTGATGACGTATACGCGGCCCTTGCGACGCACAACGCGGCAATCACGGTGCCGGTTTTTCAGCGAACGGAGCGAGTTGCGAACCTTCATGGCGCTTCTTCCTCATTTGATGGCGCGAAGCAGCGCCTGGGTTTCAATTTGGCGCATAAGCGCCGGTTTGGATGCCGTGGGGCGCGAGGCCCGTTGGCGGAATGCGGTGGTGCGAGATACAAGGATCGAACTTGTGACCCCTTCGATGTCAACGAAGTGCTCTACCGCTGAGCTAATCCCGCACTTTACCATGCCCGGATGCCTTGCCCGCGTAAAAAGTGGAGACCCACAATAAAAGCGGGCGCGGAAATCCGCGCCGGGTGAGGGGGCGTATAAAAGGAGTCGGAGGCATGATCAAGGGGTTTTGGCTTGGGGCGTTCGTGCGCTATGTTAGGCCCAAGAGGAGAACCCATGTCACCCGTCGCCTACGAGGTTTCATACCCCGAGAAACGCACATCCTGCGTGGTGTTTGCGTCGCCTCATTCGGGCCGTGACTATCCGTGGAGCTTTCTGCGCCGCTCGGTTCTGGACGAACGCACGATCCGCTCGTCCGAGGATGCGTTTGTGGACCAATTGTTCGATATCGCGCCACAAATGGGGGCCCCATTGCTCAAGGCGGGGGCACCGCGGGCCTTTGTCGATCTCAACCGAAGTGTGGACGAGTTGGACCCGGCGGTGATCGAAGGCGCACAGCGGCAGGGGCACAATCCGCGCATTGCCAGCGGCCTTGGCGTGATTCCCCGCGTGGTTGCAAATGGCCGCGCCATTTATCGCGGCAAGATCACTCAACGCGAAGCGGAGCGTCGGTTGGAGGTCTATTGGAAGCCCTATCACGATATGCTTCAGAGCTTGCTGGATGAGGCGCATCAGTCCCATGGACAGGCGGTCTTGATTGATTGCCATTCGATGCCGCATGAGGCGATGGACGGGGTTGCGCGCGGTGGCATGATCCGCCCCGACGTGGTGTTGGGCGACCGGTTTGGCGCGGCTGCGGACAGCGCGATTGTCGAACAGGTCGAAGCGGCGTTTGCCAGCGCGGGGTTCACCGTGGCGCGTAATGCGCCCTTTGCCGGGGCCTACGTCACCCAAGCCTATGGCCGCCCGTCGCGTCATCAACACGCGGTGCAGGTCGAGATTGACCGCGCGCTTTACATGAACGAACGCACGATCCGGCCCAATCGCGATTTCCATACCGTGCGCGCCCGACTACAATCCGTGGTCGCCGAGATTGCAACTATCGGGCAGATGCGAGTGCCTTTGGCCGCCGAATAACTTATCGCAGCGACCGCCCCTTTACGATGGCCGCACTGCCAAAACGGTCGCGAATGGCGTCGGCCGCCCGTTCCGCTTTGCCCCTTTTGCGCGCGTCCGGGTCGAGCAGGTCGCCTGACACTTCTGCGGCATCCGCATTGCACAAATCACTGATCCCGCACCCGAGCAACCGGTAGGGTCCTTCGTCGCCCACCTGATCAAACAGGCCGCGCGCGGTGCGATAGATCGTGTCGGCCAGTTGCGCCGGTTCGCGCAGCGACACCCGCCGCGTAAGGGATGAATGATCATGCCGCTTGAGCTTGAGCGTCACAACCCGCCCCGCAATATCCTTGGCCTTGGCCCGGTCGGCCACCTTTTCAGCCATCCGCCAAAGGTGCCCATCCAGAATGTCGGGATCGTTGGTATCTTCGCCAAAGGTTGTTTCATTGCTGATCGACTTCATCGGCGCATCCCGCGACACTCGCCGTTTGTCCTGTCCGCGCGCAAGATGATAAAGCCGCTCGCCCATGGACCCGAACCGGGCCACAAGGTCGGTCCGTTCCCATCGCAACAGGTCGCTGAACGTGCGAATGCCCGCCTTGTCGAGCGAGGCTTGCGCTGCCGGGCCAATTCCCCAGATCATCCGCACGGGCTTGCCGCGTAGAAAATCGCCCGTTTCGGCCTCTCCAATCACCGAAAACCCGTGTGGTTTTTCCAGATCAGAGGCGACCTTGGCGAGGAACTTGTTGTGGCTGAGGCCGATGGACCCGGTCAGCCCCAATTCGTCCCGCATCCGCTTGATAAGACGGGCCAGCATCACCGCTGGCGGGGCACCGTGCAGGCGGGTGGTGCCGCGCAAGTCCAGAAACGCCTCGTCCAATGATAAGGGTTCAATGGCGGGCGTCATTTCTTCCATCATGGCGCGGATCGCGCGAGAGGCTTCGACATAGGCGTCCATTCTCGGCTTGATGATGACCGCATCGGGGCACAATTTGAGCGCCTGAAACATCGGCATCGCCGAACGCACGCCCCGGATGCGTGCCACATAGCATGCGGTGGACACCACGCCCCTCCGCCCGCCGCCAATAATGACGGGCTTGCCTTCGAGACTGGGATCGTCCCGTTTTTCCACCGACGCATAAAATGCGTCGCAATCCATATGCGCGATGGACAGGTCAAACAGTTCGGGGTGGCTGACAACACGCGGACTGCCGCAGGCCGGACAGCGTCGGGCGGCATCGAAATCGGTCAGACAGTCGCGGCATAAGCTGGGCATGGCGGGGCGAATTGGCTAGTCCTGTCCAACTTAGCACGCAAACGGAGCGTTTGGATATGGCAGGACAGGTGATCGGGGCAAAGCTGGCTTTGTTTGTAGGGGACAAGCTGGTCTCGTTGCAACGCGATAACACGCCCGGTCTGTTGTGGGCCGGGTATTGGGATTTGCCGGGCGGCGGGATAGAGCCGGGTGAGACACCGCTGGCCTGCGTCTTGCGCGAAACCCATGAGGAGCTGACGTTGGCGATGGGCGCGGAACAAGTCTCGTGGGGGCGGCCCTACGGAACCTCAAGCGGCGACATCTCTTGGTTCTTTGCGGCGCATCTGGCGGCACGGGTGGCCGACGATATCGTTCTGGGGGACGAGGGGCAGGGCTGGAAATTGATGACAGTGGATGCATTCCTGAGTGACGCGATGGTCGTGCCCCAGTTCAAGTCGCGCTTGATGGATTATCTGGCTGGCGTGCCTGCTGCGCCGGACCTTGGGGGCTGAAACGAAAGGCCCCCCGCGTGAAGCGGGGGGAGGTGACGAACCTCAGGAAGAGACGGTTCGTCGGGGAGTATCACCTGTCATAAGACATACCACCTAAACGGGTTGACGTTAAGTAAGGAAAACCTGACCAAGCGATATAGAGTATTCTGTTGCCTTGAAGGCACAACAGATGGGGTCGTCATGCGGGTAAAACTGCCCGCAGCACAACCTTAAATTTAGTAACGCCGTCAGAGGCTTGGGGCATGTCAGAGGGCGTTTGCCATGTCGGCGGTGATATTTTGAGCAGTCGCGCGCGGATTTTCTGATTTCCAGATGGGACGCCCGACAACGATGTGATCCACCCCGTTCTGAATAGCATTGACCGGGGTTGCGACGCGCTTTTGGTCACCTTTGTCCGCGCCGGCGGGGCGCACGCCGGGGGTCACGATCAACCGCCCCGCCGCTTCGGGAAGTGCGCGAATGGCGGCGGCCTCTTGCGGGGAAGCGATCACACCATCGGCCCCTGCGTCAAAGGCAAGGCCAGCGCGGGTGCGCACCAGGTCCGCGACATCACCGGGCTGGATCAGGCAATCGTCAAGGTCAGTACGGTCCAGCGATGTCAGGATTGTCACGGCGAGGATTTTCAGATCGCTGCCTGCCGCGCCTTCCTTGGCGGCGCGCACCACATGGGGGTCGCCGTGAACCGTGAGAAAGTCGAGGTCGAATTGCGCAAGCCCCCGCACGGCGGCCTCGACCGTGGCACCGATATCAAACAGCTTCATGTCCAGAAAGATACGTTTGCCATGCTCTTGCTTGAGCTCATTGGCCAGCGCAAGGCCACCGCCCGTCAACATCCCCAACCCGATCTTGTAGAAACTGACCGCGTCGCCCAGTTGTTCGGCGAGCGCAAGGCCCGCCACAGCGTTCGGCACATCCATTGCCACGATCAATCTGTCATCTGCCATGTGAGGCCCCCCGTTTGTCTGGCACCGGGTGTAGGGTACAGACAGTGCGAAAGTCCATGAACGAAAAAAGACCCGGATGTGGGGACACATCCGGGCCAGTTAATCAGAGACGACAGCAGGCAGGCGCTGGCTCTGGCAGCTCTGCGGCAAGCGGTAACGCGGGGGACAAATGCGTTACGGCCTCAGCGGCAGAGTAACGGGTTGATTTACGCAGCGCGTGGCGCTTGCGTTGCGAAACGGTCGATAGTCATCCGGCGCAGACCTGCAAGGCGGCCCGCCCGTTGCGGGACGGCAGCGGCCGGCATGACAGCCGCATCAGAGCGTCCATGCGTGTGGCGGCGCATCGCTTGGGTTGCAAGACCTTGGGCGGCTTCTTCGAACTCCATCGTAATGGGGGCGTCAATGGAACAGGCATAGCTGCGTGCTCCGGATTGGTCGTGTACAGTCACCAGCGCGTCAAAAGTTTGTGTCGCCGCGTTGTAAATCACGTCGGTCAGTTGCAATGGGACAGTCTGCATTTTGTTCACCTACATCTTGTGGTTCTGCTCTTGTAACGATCAAGTTGTGCATTCGGTTCCGCAAAAAAAGGGGGAACCGGAGTCACGATGGCTCACACCGTCGTGCTCCGTATGGTCGCCAGGTGCTGAATTGCACTGTAAGTGTCTGTTTATCAGTGCATTTTCTTTGAATTGCTGTGTGAGGCGGTGGATGTCAGATTACGCGCAGATTCGGCGGATTTCCGCCGTAATCTGTTGTTCTAGCGGTGAAATAGTGACCGCGTTCGCCCTGATCTTGGGAGTCGTTATGCGTTTCGCACCCTGCCGGCATTGTCTGCTTTTTCCTGCTCCTGTCCCTCTTGCGAAGTAAACGGTTTGTTCCCATTTCAACTGCATAAGGCCCAATGGGCCCGTGTGCCTCTAAAGAGGGTGCGGGACAGACGGGCGCTGCAAAAGGAGAACAACCATGGACTTGAGCAAGTTCACGGAGCGGTCGCGCGGATTCGTGCAGGCCGCACAGACCATCGCGACACGCGACAGCCACCAACGGCTGACCCCCGAACATCTTTTGAAGGCCCTGATGGATGACGATCAGGGACTGGCCGCCAACCTGATCACCCGCGCGGGCGGTGATCCGGGCCGGGTGCTGGCCTTTGTCGATCAGCTTCTGGCCAAGATGCCGAAGGTCACCGGCGATGCCGCACAGGTCTATCTGGACAATGCGACCGGCAAGGTGCTGGCCGAAGCCGAAGCGCTGGCCAAGAAAGCGGGTGACAGCTTTGTGCCTGTCGAGCGGCTGCTGATGGCCCTTGGCATGGTCAAGTCCGGCGCCAAGGACGCGCTCGAGGCGGACAAGGTCAGCCCGCAGGCGCTGAACACCGCTATCAATGATATTCGCAAGGGTCGTACCGCCGACAGCGCCAGTGCCGAAGACGGTTACGACGCGCTCAAGAAATACGCGATGGACCTGACCGAACGTGCCGAAGCGGGCAAGATCGACCCGATCATCGGTCGTGACGAGGAAATCCGTCGCGCGATGCAAGTGCTGAGCCGCCGAACCAAGAACAACCCTGTTCTGATCGGTGAGCCGGGTGTGGGTAAGACTGCGATCGCCGAAGGGCTCGCCTTGCGCATCGTGAATGGTGACGTGCCTGAATCCTTGCGCAACAAGCGTCTGCTCGCGCTCGACATGGGCGCGTTGATTGCGGGCGCAAAATATCGCGGTGAGTTCGAGGAACGGCTCAAGGCCGTCCTGACCGAAGTGACCGAAGCTGCGGGTGAGGTCATTCTTTTCATAGACGAGATGCACACGCTTGTCGGCGCTGGTGCGTCCGAGGGCGCGATGGATGCGGCCAACCTCATCAAACCTGCGCTCGCGCGGGGTGAGTTGCATTGCGTCGGGGCCACGACCCTGAACGAGTACCGCAAATATGTTGAAAAGGACGCGGCCCTGGCCCGCCGGTTCCAGCCTGTGATGGTCGAGGAACCCACTGTCGAGGACACAATCAGCATTCTGCGCGGCATCAAGGAAAAGTATGAACTGCACCACGGTGTGCGGATCTCTGATAGTGCCCTTGTGACCGCCGCGACGCTCAGCCACCGCTACATCACGGACCGTTTTCTGCCCGACAAGGCCATCGACCTGATGGACGAGGCAGCCAGCCGCTTGCGGATGGAGGTGGACTCCAAGCCCGAAGAACTGGACGCGCTCGACCGTCAAATCCTGCAAATGCAGATCGAGGTCGAGGCATTGCGCCTTGAGGATGATCAGGCGTCAAAGGATCGGCTTGGCACGCTTGAAAAGGATCTTGCTGATCTGTCCGAGCGCAGTGCCGAAATGACGGCGCAGTGGCAGGGTGAGCGGGACAAGCTCGCCTCGGCCCGCGACATCAAGGAGCAGTTGGACCAGGCGCGCGCAGCCCTCGACATCGCCAAGCGTGAGGGCAACCTCGGAAAGGCGGGCGAGTTGTCTTATGGGGTCATCCCTGATCTCGAGCGCAAGCTAGTCGAGGCTGAAGGGCTGGAATCCGACGCCATGGTGGCCGAAGCGGTGCGCCCTGAGCAGATCGCAAGTGTTGTCGAGCGTTGGACAGGTATTCCGACGTCGAAAATGCTGGAAGGTGAGCGGGACAAGCTGCTGCGCATGGAAGATCAATTGCACGCGCGTGTGATTGGTCAGGACAGCGCCGTGCGCGCCGTCGCCAATGCGGTGCGCCGCGCGCGGGCCGGTCTGAATGACGAAAACCGCCCCCTTGGGTCGTTCCTGTTCCTCGGACCGACCGGTGTGGGCAAGACCGAGTTGACCAAGGCCGTCGCCGAATTCCTGTTCGATGACGACAGCGCGATGGTGCGTATCGACATGTCGGAGTTCATGGAGAAACACGCGGTTGCCCGTCTGATCGGCGCACCTCCGGGCTATGTCGGTTATGATGAGGGCGGGGTGCTGACCGAAGCGGTGCGGCGTCGTCCCTATCAGGTCGTGCTGTTTGACGAGGTTGAAAAGGCGCACCCGGATGTGTTCAACGTGCTGTTGCAAGTTTTGGATGATGGTGTGCTGACCGATGGTCAGGGCCGCACGGTCGACTTCAAGCAGACATTGATCATTCTGACATCAAACCTCGGCTCGCAGGCGCTGAGCCAATTGCCCGAAGGTGCCGATGCGGCAACGGCCCGGCGCGACGTGATGGATGCGGTGCGTGCCCATTTCCGCCCCGAGTTCCTGAACCGGCTGGATGAGACGATTATCTTTGATCGCCTCGCCCGCGCCGACATGGACGGGATCGTCGACATCCAGATGGGGCGTTTGCTGAAACGGCTCGCCGCGCGCAAGATCAGTCTGGATCTGGACGAGGATGCGCGCAAATGGCTGGCGGATGAAGGCTATGACCCGGTGTTCGGGGCCCGGCCTTTGAAGCGTGTGATCCAAAGCGCGTTGCAGAACCACTTGGCCGAGATGCTGTTGGCCGGTGACGTCAAGGACGGCGACACGGTCGAGGTCTCGGCGGGCCCCGAGGGGCTGGTGATCGGGGGGCGGCTGAGTGCCTCGAACAGGCCCCGCCCCGACGACGCGGTGGTCCACTAACGAAAAAGGCCCGCAGTGATGCGGGCCTTTCCTCCTATATAGTGTCGCGCTTAGCTGTCAGCGCCGGGCAGGATCACTGTGTCAATCACGTGGATCACGCCGTTGGATGTTTCGATGTCGGCGCTTGTCACGGTCGCGTTCTCGATCATCACACCATTATCGAGGTCGATTGTGACCGCTTCACCTTGAACGGTTGTCGCTTCCATGTCGTCAGAGAGATCTGTCGACATCACTTTACCGGGCACGACGTGGTAGGTCAGGATCGACACCAACTGCTCTTTGTTTTCGGGTAGCAGCAGCGATTCAACAGTGCCTTCGGGCAGCGCGGCAAAGGCAGCGTCGGTTGGGGCAAAGACGGTGAACGGGCCGTCACCTTTCAGCGTGTCGACCAGATCAGCCGCTTGCACAGCGGCGACCAGCGTTTCGAACGAACCTGCGCTCACGGCCGTATCAACGATGTCCTTCTTGGCCGAGCCAGCGAATGCGGATGTGGCGACAGCGAAAGCGGCGGCAGTGGCGAAGAGTGTCGATTTGATCATAGGAAGTCTCCCTTAAGATGACAGTTTCGATAACCGTGTTCGGCATCAGGAGGGAAACGTGCGCCAGAACTCACCGGATCACGTGGAAATTTTTCCCACACGATATTGACCAGCCGTTCAACCGCCCTAAGCCAAGGCCAATTTTGCTTTCCACTCACGACTTTGTCAGGCGCGCAGAAATCCGCCGCTGTCTTGCGTCTGTCTGCACACCCCCGCAGAGTGTGCCTGTGTGAAACAGACAGGGATTGCTCGATGGATTTTGCGTTTCAGGTGCTTGAGGTCATGGTCCTCGGATTTTTCATCGTCCTTGGACTGGCAACCGCCACGATTGTGGTGATGTTCATCATCGACAAGACCCAGACCGATGACGCGATCCGCCGCAACTATCCGGTGATCGGGCGGTTCCGAAAACTGTTTTCGAACCTGGGCGAGTTTTTTCGTCAGTATTTCTTTGCGATGGACCGCGAAGAGATGCCGTTCAACCGGGCGCAGCGCGAATGGATCAATCGTGCAAGCGAGGCTGCCAGCAACACGGTTGCTTTTGGATCGACCCGCAATCTGAATGTGGTCGGCACGCCCATCTTTGTGAATGCGGCGTTTCCCCCGCTCGAGGACCAGTTTGCCAAGACCGCCCCGATGGTCATTGGGGACGGCGCGCGTCTGCCATATACCGCCATGTCGTTCTTTAACATCTCGGGCATGAGTTACGGCGCGATTTCCAAACCGGCGGTGCAGGCGCTCAGCCGGGGGGCCAAAGAGGCGGGCGTGTGGCTCAACACCGGCGAAGGCGGCCTGAGCCCCTATCATCTTGAGGGTGGCTGCGATGTGGTGTTCCAGATCGGCACCGCCAAGTTCGGGGTGCGCGACCATGACGGCAATCTGAGTGACGAGAAGCTGCGCGAGGTCGCGGCGCACAATGCGGTGCGCATGTTCGAGATCAAGCTCGCCCAAGGGGCCAAACCGGGCAAGGGTGGCATCCTGCCCGCCGCCAAGGTGAACAAACAGATTGCTGAAATCCGCGGATTGAAGGTCGGGCAGGCCGGGATTTCCCCCAACCGCCATGCCGAGGTCGATGACTGGGACGATCTGTTGGATTTGATTGGTCACATTCGCGAGGTGACCGGTAAGCCTGTGGGCATCAAGACGGTGATGGGGGCGGAGGAGCCGATTGCCGATCTATTCGCCGCGATCAATGCGCGCGGTGCGGATTGCGCGCCGGACTTCATTACAGTGGATGGGGGCGAAGGCGGCACGGGCGCGGCCCCCATGCCCTTGATCGATCTGGTGGGCATGTCGATCCGCGAGGCGCTGGTGGCGGTCGTGGATTTGCGCGATCAGGCGGGATTGAAAGAACGTATCCGCATCATCGCCTCCGGCAAGCTGGTGAACCCCGGTGATGTGGCATGGGCCTTGGCGGCAGGGGCGGACTTTATCACCTCGGCGCGGGGCTTCATGTTCAGCCTTGGGTGTATTCAGGCGCTGAAGTGCAACAAGAACACGTGCCCGACCGGCATCACGACCCATGACAAACGCTTTCAGGGCGGCCTTGTGGTCGAGGACAAGGAAAAGAGGGTCGCCCGTTATGCCCGCGAGTTGATCCACGAGGTCGAGACCATCGCCCATTCCGTCGGCGTGGCCGAGCCGCGCCTGATGCGCCGCCGCCATGTGCGCATTGTGCAGGACGATGGACGCTCATTGCCAATGAATAAAATCACCCCAAGTTACAATCCGGTGACAAGCCCGTGAGCGAATATCATTATGCGCCACGGCCATCCCCATCTATGGGACAAGCAAAGATGAAACCGCTGGAGTAGACCAACCATGGCCCACCGCTGGAAAAACGACCTGACCCGTGCTGACGCGACCCCTTATGATGCTTTCATGAACCGGCGTCAGGTGATGGGTGGGGCTTTGGGTCTTGGACTGATCGGTGCCGCCGGTATGGCCCGCGCGCAGCGCGCCCCGCTGGAGCCTAACAGCTACGAAGATATCACGCAGTACAACAACTATTATGAGTTCGGCACAGGCAAGAGCGACCCCGCCCGCAATGCGCACACACTGACCACGGACCCGTGGACTGTCGTGATTGACGGGATGGTCGACAATCCGGGCGATTATTCGATGGCGCAGATTTTCGAGGCCATGACGATCGAGGAACGCATCTACCGTTTCCGCTGTGTTGAGGCATGGTCGATGGTGATCCCGTGGAACGGCTTTGAGCTGGCGGACTTGCTGAACCTTGCCGGTGTGCAGCAGGGTGGCAAATACGTCGCCTTTGAAACAGCGCTGCGCCCGGATGAGATGCCAGGCGTCCGCTTTCCGGTGCTCGACTGGCCTTACGTCGAGGGGCTTCGGCTGGACGAAGCGATGCACCCACTGACGATCATGGCAACTGGTATCTACGACAAGCCGATCCCGAACCAGAATGGCGCGCCGATGCGGTTGGTTGTGCCGTGGAAATATGGGTTCAAGTCCATCAAGTCGATTGTGCGTATTACCGTCACGGATCAGGAACCGCCCACCAGCTGGAACAAAGCCAATGCGCGCGAATACGGCTTTTATAGTAATGTGAACCCCGAAGTGGATCACCCGCGCTGGAGCCAGGCCACCGAACGCCCGGTGGGCGGCGGTCTGTTTGCCAAGCGCCAGCCAACGCTGATGTTCAACGGATATGAGAGTGAGGTTGCGAGCCTGTACGAGGGGATGGATCTGCGCGCGAACTTTTAACCGAAAAGGACGGCGTTCATGATCCGTCCGGGTAGCAGGGTAAACAGCCCTGCGCCGATCGAAGCGACAAAGAAGGGAACGCATGTACTGGCGGTCCGTTTTGAAATCGCGGGCCCGCGCGGCGCGCGAACCTAAGAACAGTGAGAAGGGCATATAGACCGACAACAGGTGGATCGGCCCGAACGGCTGCACCCACGCAAAGTCACTGATCCAGAAACTACTGATGGCGACGAGCGACATCAGTGACAGCCAAAAATACCCGACCACCTTATGTCTTGGTCCTGCTTTCGTCAGCACAAGCTGGGACAGATCCAACAAAAGTGCCGCAATCGCCGTGAATGCGTGCGCGGTGATCACAGGCCCGGACACAAAAAGTGGCGCCAAGGACATAACTGTATCACTCTGCGGAAGAGGAGTTGCACGGATGATTGCGTTTACATTGGACCGACTTGTCGACACCATCAACCGCGCCGCGCGCGTGATCCCCACATGGGCGATATATATAGTATACCTGATCCCGGTGCCTGTTCTGCTTTATCTTGGCATGACCGGAGGTTTGGGTCGGGAACCGATCCGTGAACTCGAGCATGAGTTGGGCGAGATTGCCTTGCAGCTGTTGATCATCGGTCTGTGTCTGTCGCCTTTGCGCCGTTTTGCCGGGATTAACCTCCTCAAGTTTCGCCGCACCATGGGCCTGCTCGCCTTTACCTACGTGGTGCTGCACTTCACGGTCTGGGCTGTTCTGGATGTGCAGGCGCTGGATCGCGTCTGGCAGGACATTCTCAAGCGGCCCTATATCACCATCGGTATGGCGGCCCTTGCTTTGATGATCCCGCTTGCGGTGACATCCAACAATCTGGCGATGCGCAATATGGGTGCCGTGTGGCGCAAGCTGCATCTGCTCACCTATCCGATAGCCTTGCTGGCTGCGGTGCATTTCGTCTGGCTCAGCAAAGGATTTCAGCTTGAGCCGCTGATCTATCTTGCAGTCGTTCTGGGGCTCTTGGCGCTGCGCGTTCCCGGATTGCGCAAGAAAGCGGCAGCCTGACGAGCTTATCGCCCGGAATCGGGCGGCACACAGATCGCGAGTCGACGATGAACCGCGATCGATCGGGCCTTCGCGCAGAAATTTTCAGAAAATTTGGTGGCCGACTCGGTGAATCGGGCGACTCGAGTCGGTGACTCGGGTGCGTTTCAGGGGTGATTTGGGGTCAAAGCGTTTGAGTCTTGGGGGTAAGACTGTGGATAACCCCATATGTAGGGATTGGAGGGGGCATCACCGGGCAATGGACGCGTAATTTTCTACCGATTTGACTTAGGGTCCGCGAAATATGATTACCTAAACCCATGTTTTTAATGGGAAAATACGGTTTTTCGCAAAAAGATGCGTTTTCTTGAAAAAAGCACTTGCGGGTATCAGCCACTAACCGTAGAACCCCCCTCACCGGCGGCGCAGAGATGCACCAACGGGGCGCCAGACGGGCGGGACAGAGCGGAAGCGCGACGGACCGAGACGAGACGCAACGATAAAATCAGAGGTAATTGAGGCGGGGCGCGCCAAAGAAGTTAGGGCGCATCCAGTCACTTTTGTCTCTACGCTCTTTGAAATTGATGATAACTGAAGAGATATGTGGGCGGTTTGGTTCATTTCGATGGATCAACCTCTTCATATCGCGCTAGTAGGGGCAACCCGATAATCTAGTGTCAGCTTCACTGTTTGGACGGTTTCTTGTTTTCTTATGAAAACCTGAAGCACAACAAACAGAGACTGTCCCATTTGAACAATGGGACGATGTGCAGAGGTTCGAACGTCAAGGATATGATCGCAAGATCATTTCAACTTGAGAGTTTGATCCTGGCTCAGAACGAACGCTGGCGGCAGGCCTAACACATGCAAGTCGAGCGCACCCTTCGGGGCGAGCGGCGGACGGGTTAGTAACGCGTGGGAACATACCCTTCTCTACGGAATAGCCATTGGAAACGATGAGTAATACCGTATACGCCCTTCGGGGGAAAGATTTATCGGAGATGGATTGGCCCGCGTTAGATTAGATAGTTGGTGGGGTAACGGCCTACCAAGTCTACGATCTATAGCTGGTTTTAGAGGATGATCAGCAACACTGGGACTGAGACACGGCCCAGACTCCTACGGGAGGCAGCAGTGGGGAATCTTAGACAATGGGCGCAAGCCTGATCTAGCCATGCCGCGTGTGTGATGAAGGCCCTAGGGTCGTAAAGCACTTTCGCCAGGGATGATAATGACAGTACCTGGTAAAGAAACCCCGGCTAACTCCGTGCCAGCAGCCGCGGTAATACGGAGGGGGTTAGCGTTGTTCGGAATTACTGGGCGTAAAGCGCACGTAGGCGGACTATTAAGTCAGAGGTGAAATCCCAGGGCTCAACCCTGGAACTGCCTTTGATACTGGTAGTCTTGAGTTCGAGAGAGGTGAGTGGAATTCCGAGTGTAGAGGTGAAATTCGTAGATATTCGGAGGAACACCAGTGGCGAAGGCGGCTCACTGGCTCGATACTGACGCTGAGGTGCGAAAGTGTGGGGAGCAAACAGGATTAGATACCCTGGTAGTCCACACCGTAAACGATGAATGCCAGTCGTCGGGTAGCATGCTATTCGGTGACACACCTAACGGATTAAGCATTCCGCCTGGGGAGTACGGTCGCAAGATTAAAACTCAAAGGAATTGACGGGGGCCCGCACAAGCGGTGGAGCATGTGGTTTAATTCGAAGCAACGCGCAGAACCTTACCAACCCTTGACATCCTGTGACAACTCGAGAGATCGAGCGTTCCTTAGGGACACAGTGACAGGTGCTGCATGGCTGTCGTCAGCTCGTGTCGTGAGATGTTCGGTTAAGTCCGGCAACGAGCGCAACCCACATCTTTAGTTGCCAGCAGTTCGGCTGGGCACTCTAAAGAAACTGCCCGTGATAAGCGGGAGGAAGGTGTGGATGACGTCAAGTCCTCATGGCCCTTACGGGTTGGGCTACACACGTGCTACAATGGCAAGTACAGTGGGTTAATCCCCAAAACTTGTCTCAGTTCGGATTGGGGTCTGCAACTCGACCCCATGAAGTCGGAATCGCTAGTAATCGCGTAACAGCATGACGCGGTGAATACGTTCCCGGGCCTTGTACACACCGCCCGTCACACCATGGGAGTTGGTTCTACCCGACGGCCGTGCGCTAACCTTTTGGAGGCAGCGGACCACGGTAGGATCAGCGACTGGGGTGAAGTCGTAACAAGGTAGCCGTAGGGGAACCTGCGGCTGGATCACCTCCTTTCTAAGGATGTTCCTAGCCATTGATGTTCGCATCAATCATGGAACACTTAGCAAGAGACGCAAACAAAGCGTCTCAAACATCAGGACCGAGCCGTCCTCATATCTCTTCAGACAAAGAACACGGGCTACCGCCCGTATGGGTCGGTAGCTCAGGTGGTTAGAGCGCACGCCTGATAAGCGTGAGGTCGGAGGTTCAAGTCCTCCTCGACCCACCATGCATTTCGCGCTGCGAAATACTCTGGGGCCTTAGCTCAGCTGGGAGAGCGCCTGATTTGCATTCAGGAGGTCAGGAGTTCGATCCTCCTAGGCTCCACCAAAATCCGCAGAACACATCTTCAAGCATTCAGTTGAATGTTTGGACGTCTGTTCTGCAGACGAATTGACATCGTTTAGAGAGATACAAGTTACTTTGAGAGCAATCTCATCGTAACAATCAACACTGTTTGATCACGCCGAGTGTGGCGATGATCTCAGTTTGGTTCCGCCCTCGGGTGGAAGGCGACTTGTCGGAGTGCTTCCTCGCTCTGCTTGACGTATCCCTGCTGAAACAAACAGAGTTGTCCAAGTCAAGTACACTAACCAGAGCAGTCTTGCTGGCCTCCCGCACGGATGGTCAGCGTATAAGTCTGTTCAAATGTCAGCACGCATACAAACGTGCTGGCGGGAAAAAGTATACTTTTGATCCCAGAAGAAGACCGCATTTAGTTACCAGCTGTGCGGTCGTGTTAGACGCAAGTCTTTCTTTTTCTGGATCAAATCAAGCGCGAGAAGGGCGTTTGGTGAATGCCTTGGCAGTAAGAGGCGATGAAAGACGTGATACTCTGCGATAAGCCATGGGGAGCTGAGAATAAGCTTTGATCCATGGATTTCTGAATGGGGCAACCCACCTGACAGTTTCATATTGTTGCGCAAGCACTCAATATGTCGCTGAAACAGGTACTTATAGACTGAATACATAGGTTTATAAGAGCAAACCCGGGGAACTGAAACATCTAAGTACCCGGAGGAAAGGAAATCAATTGATACTCCCCTAGTAGCGGCGAGCGAACGGGGACCAGCCGAGCCGAAATTGTGATTAGAACAACCTGGAAAGGTTGGCCATAGCGGGTGACAGCCCCGTATAAGAAGCATGATCGGACGTATTAAGTAGGGCGGAACACGTGAAATTCTGTCTGAAGATCGGAGGACCACCTTCGAAGGCTAAGTACTCCTTACTGACCGATAGTGAACCAGTACCGTGAGGGAAAGGTGAAAAGCACCCCGACGAGGGGAGTGAAACAGCTCCTGAAACCGAACGCCTACAATCAGTTGGAGGGCCCTTGAGGCCTGACAGCGTACCTTTTGTATAATGGGTCATCGACTTGGTCTATCTAGCAAGCTTAAGCCGTTAGGTGTAGGCGCAGCGAAAGCGAGTCTTAATAGGGCGAATGAGTTAGATAGATCAGACCCGAAACCGAGTGATCTAGGCATGACCAGGATGAAGGTAAGGTAACACTTACTGGAGGTCCGAACCCACACCTGTTGAAAAAGGTCGGGATGAGTTGTGCCTAGGGGTGAAAGGCCAATCAAACTCGGAGATAGCTGGTTCTCTGCGAAATCTATTTAGGTAGAGCGTCATCCGAATACCCCCGGGGGTAGAGCACTGGATGGGTAATGGGGCCCCACAGGCTTACTGATCCTAACCAAACTCCGAATACCGGGGAGTACTAGATGGCAGACACACGGCGAATGCTAACGTCCGTCGTGGAGAGGGAAACAACCCTGACCTACAGCTAAGGCCCCTAATTCATGGCTAAGTGGGAAAGCAGGTGGGACGACCATAACAACCAGGAGGTTGGCTTAGAAGCAGCCATCCTTTAAAGATAGCGTAACAGCTCACTGGTCTAAATAAGTTGTCCTGCGGCGAAGATGTAACGGGGCTCAAGCCATGAGCCGAAGCTTAGGATGCACATAGTGCATGGTAGCAGAGCGTAGTGTGACATAACTCCAATCCTCTTTTGCGCCTTCGGGCGTAGCGGAGGATACGGAGTTTTCTGTGAAGCCGGCGTGTGAGCGATCCGGTGGAGAGATCACTAGTGAGAATGATGACATGAGTAGCGACAAAGAGTGTGAGAGACACTCTCGCCGAAAGTCCAAGGGTTCCTGCTTAAAGCTAATCTGAGCAGGGTAAGCCGACCCCTAAGGCGAGGCCGAAAGGCGTAGTCGATGGGAACCAGGTTAATATTCCTGGGCCGTGGAATGGTGACGGATCTCGAGGGTAGTTCATCCTTATTGGATTGAATGGGCTGCTTAGAGGTTCCTGGAAATAGCCTTCCTATAAGATCGTACCCTAAACCGACACAGGTGGACTGGTAGAGAATACCAAGGCGCTTGAGAGAACTATGTTGAAGGAACTCGGCAAAATACCTCCGTAAGTTCGCGAGAAGGAGGCCCGGTTCCTAGGCAACTAGGGGCTGGGGGCACAAACCAGGGGGTGGCGACTGTTTATTAAAAACACAGGGCTCTGCGAAGTCGCAAGACGACGTATAGGGTCTGACGCCTGCCCGGTGCCTGAAGGTTAAAAGGAGGGGTGAGAGCTCTGAATTGAAGCCCAGGTAAACGGCGGCCGTAACTATAACGGTCCTAAGGTAGCGAAATTCCTTGTCGGGTAAGTTCCGACCTGCACGAATGGCGTAACGACTTCCCCGCTGTCTCCAACATAGACTCAGCGAAATTGAATTACCTGTCAAGATGCAGGTTTCCCGCGGTTAGACGGAAAGACCCCGTGCACCTTTACTACAGCTTCACACTGGCATCAGGCCAAGCATGTGCAGGATAGGTGGTGGGCTTTGAAGCAGGAACGCTAGTTTCTGTGGAGCCTCCCTTGAGATACCACCCTTGCTTTGCTTGATGTCTAACCGCGGTCCGTTATCCGGATCCGGGACCCTGTGTGGCGGGTAGTTTGACTGGGGCGGTCGCCTCCTAAAGCGTAACGGAGGCGCGCGAAGGTTGGCTCAGAGCGGTCGGAAATCGCTCGTTGAGTGCAATGGCAGAAGCCAGCCTGACTGCGAGACTGACAAGTCGAGCAGAGTCGAAAGACGGCCATAGTGATCCGGTGGTCCCGAGTGGAAGGGCCATCGCTCAACGGATAAAAGGTACGCCGGGGATAACAGGCTGATACTGCCCAAGAGTCCATATCGACGGCAGTGTTTGGCACCTCGATGTCGGCTCATCTCATCCTGGGGCTGGAGCAGGTCCCAAGGGTACGGCTGTTCGCCGTTTAAAGAGGTACGTGAGCTGGGTTTAGAACGTCGTGAGACAGTTCGGTCCCTATCTTCCGTGGGTGTAGGATACTTGAGAGGAGTTGCCCCTAGTACGAGAGGACCGGGGTGAACGATCCACTGGTGGACCAGTTGTCGTGCCAACGGCAGTGCTGGGTAGCTATGATCGGACAGGATAACCGCTGAAGGCATCTAAGCGGGAAGCCCCCCTCAAAACAAGGTATCCCTGAGGGCCGAGGTAGACCACCTCGTCGATAGGCCAGAGATGTAAGTGCAGTAATGCATTCAGTTGACTGGTACTAATTGCCCGATAGGCTTGATTTGATCCAGTAAAAGCGAGATTTAGGTCCCGTGATGAACGACAATCAAAAGCATACACAACTCAGATAAGTCGTACGCGACTTGGACAACACGTTGAGGAATTCAAAGCTCTTTTTTGGTTTGGTGATCATAGCGCAAGCAAAACACCCGGTCCCATCCCGAACCCGGCAGTTAAGTGCTGTAGCGCCGATGGTACTGCGTCTTAAGGCGTGGGAGAGTAGGTCATTGCCAAACCTAATAAGATCTTTGAGTTTTCGTATCTCTCTGCCGATGCTTTACCCAAAAAAATTATACAACTGCCGCACGAATGATTTCGTCTGCGGTTATTTTGCGTGGGTCTGCCAGATTCCTGCCGGCATTTGCCAACCTATGGCTTGCTCGCGCTCCTAAGCACCAGAGCGGGTGGTTTCCGGCGCGTCCGTGATCCCAAGCAGCTCGCTAGGAATATCTCCAGCCCATGTGCACGGCGTGGGTGACCTGTGACCTGCTCCCCTGAGAGTCCGTGTTTATAAGTTAGCTCTGTTCAGGTTTTGGTCCTCTTCTGACCGGTTAGCA
>NZ_CANLVZ010000007.1 GCF_947494755.1 uncultured Tateyamaria sp. | reverse complement strand
CTCACTCCAGCCTCGCTGGCCTGACGCCATACGAATATGCTAACCGGTCAGAAGAGGACCAAAACCTGAACAGAGCTGACCTATAAACACGGACCCTCAGGGGAGCAGGTCAACGGCAATGGCGTAGACTTTGGTGGCGTGGTCGTAGGTGAGTTTGACCGCAACGCCCGGTTCTGCGTGATCGAGGGTACAAATGGGAGACGGTGTGAAGGTCCACGCGTTGGCGAGGGTGGGGAGGAGGAAGAGGATGGATGTGCGTATCAGCATGCTGTTGAGATATACGCAGAGCGGGATTTGTCACGCGATGATTTGCGAAACTGCCCAATGAACTGCTTGCAGCCTCAGCGGTGCGACGCTTGGTGCCATCAACTTATCGCTTAAATGCAATCCGCAAATCATCAATCGCGTCTACTTGGGCGGGCGATAAATCTCCCTCGATCAGGGCGAAAAGGACCTCTTGCGTGTTGTCCCATGATTTACCGTTGTCGAGCTTTTTGAGACGGCGACCAAGTCTGGGAATAGCTTCCTTAGCGGTGCCGCATTGCGTGACCAGCCAACGGCCGAGTACTTCCATTTCCCGCGCGTCCTCTTCGGTGCAGTTCAGGCGCGACCGAAGAACGACGTTGAGGCGGTTTCGTTGTTCAAGGGTCGGTAGCTGATCAAGTTCGATGAAGGATTGAGCAATTGCACATCTCGCAATGCGTGGGTCATCTATTCCTTCGACCGGATGTATGTTTGTATCTCGGCGAAAGGCCAGGCTGCGCGGCGCGTTCATAAGCGTTGTCGCAGCGTCTTGCGCCGTATGAATCGCTTCGCGGGGATTGGCGCGCACTCACCACCAAATAGCGCCACCAACGGCAGCAAGAATTGCGAGAAGTATTGGCAAAAGTCGGACTCCCTACCTGAAACCCAGATTTAGTTAGTCCGACAATTCGGCGTATTCAAACCAATTGCAATCCTAATACGCCAATATTGGCCATCCTACCGCCCCCGCCGCTTCACATTCCCGCCGCGCTGTCCGGCGCGCCCTGCCGTACTTCGCCCGGAGGCTTTTTGCGCATCGCCCACGGCTTTCTCCACCGCATATTGCCGCGCCATCGGGTCGTCTGCGACCACCAGATCAACCGCCTCAAGCCGTTTCACTTCATCCCGCAAACGCGCCGCTTCTTCGAACTCCAGGTTCTCGGCCGCTTTGCGCATGTCGGTGCGCAGCCCGTCCAGAACGGTTTGTAAGTTGCCCCCGGCCAGCGGGTTGTCGATCTTGGCCGTGACGCGTGACTGATCCGTGTCGCCTTTGTAAAGCCCGGCCAGCACATCCTCGACGTTTTTCTTCACCGTCTCAGGCGTGATCCCGTGTTCGAGGTTATAGGCCTCCTGCTTGGCGCGGCGGCGGTTGGTTTCGCTGAGCGCCCGCTCCATCGAGCCGGTCACTTTGTCGGCATACATGATCACCCGACCATCCGCATTTCGCGCGGCCCGTCCGATGGTCTGCACCAGCGAGGTTTCAGAGCGCAAAAACCCTTCCTTGTCGGCGTCCAGAATGGCGACCAACCCGCATTCGGGGATGTCGAGCCCCTCGCGCAGCAGGTTGATCCCGATCAGCACGTCAAAGGCCCCGAGCCGCAGATCGCGCAGGATTTCGATGCGTTCCAGCGTGTCGATATCGGAATGCATGTAGCGGACCTTGATGCCCTGCTCGTGCATGTATTCGGTCAAGTCCTCAGCCATGCGCTTGGTCAGCGTCGTGCAGAGCGTGCGCATACCATTGGCGGTTACCTTGTGGACCTCGTCAATCAGATCATCGACCTGCATACCGACGGGGCGGATTTCGACGGGCGGGTCAAGCAGGCCAGTGGGCCGGATCACCTGTTCGGTGAAGACGCCGCCCGACTGCTCCAACTCCCATGCGGCGGGCGTGGCAGAGACGAACACGGACTGAGGCCGCATCGCATCCCATTCCTCGAACTTGAGGGGGCGGTTGTCCATACAGGAGGGCAAGCGGAACCCGTGTTCGGCCAGCGTGAATTTACGGCGATAGTCGCCCTTGTACATGCCCCCGATCTGGGGGACCGAGACGTGGGACTCGTCCGCAAACACGATTGCGTTGTCGGGGATGAATTCGAACAGGGTGGGGGGTGGTTCCCCCGGCGCGCGGCCCGTCAGATAGCGTGAATAGTTTTCGATCCCGTTGCACACACCCGTTGCCTCGAGCATCTCGAGGTCGAAATTGGTGCGCTGTTCGAGCCGCTGCGCCTCGAGCAATTTGCCGTCCCCGACCAGTTGATCAAGGCGGGTGCGCAACTCTTGTTTGATGTTGATGATGGCCTGGGACATCGTTGGCTTCGGGGTCACGTAATGGCTGTTGGCGTAGACCCGGATGTGTTCCATCGTGTCCGTCTTTTCGCCCGTGAGGGGGTCGAATTCGGTGATGCTTTCCAGTTCCTCGCCAAAGAAGGACAGCCGCCAGGCCCGATCATCAAGGTGGGCCGGAAAGATCTCGAGCGCATCGCCGCGCACCCGGAAGGTGCCGCGAAAGAACGCCTGATCGTTGCGCTTGTATTGCTGCGCCACAAGATCCGCGATCACCTGCCGCTGGTCGTAGGATTTGCCGACGCGCAGGTCCTGCGTCATCGCGCCGTAGGTTTCGACCGACCCGATGCCGTAGATGCACGACACCGAGGCCACGATGATCACATCGTCCCGCTCCAGCAGTGCCCGGGTGGCCGAGTGGCGCATGCGGTCGATCTGTTCGTTAATCTGGCTTTCTTTTTCGATGTAGGTGTCGGACCGCGCCACGTAGGCTTCGGGCTGGTAGTAGTCATAGAAGCTGACGAAATACTCGACCGAGTTGTCGGGGAAGAATCCCTTGAATTCGCCATAAAGCTGGGCGGCAAGGGTCTTGTTGGGGGCCAGAATGATGGCCGGGCGCTGCGTTTCCTCGATCACCTTGGCCATGGTGTAGGTCTTGCCCGTGCCCGTCGCGCCAAGCAGGACCTGATCGCGGTCGCCTGCCATGACACCCGCGCTCAGCTCTTTGATGGCCGTGGGTTGGTCACCTGCGGGTTCGAATTCGGTGTTCATCGCCAGCCGCTTGCCGCCCTCAAGTTTCAGGCGGGTGCGCACGTCCTCTGCCGGGTTGGACAGAAAGGTTTCGGCTTGATCGGTGTGGACATGCGGCATGGCAAAAGCCTCCTTGTGTCTCTATCTGTCACGCGGGCGCGCAGATGCAAGATGTGCCCTTGCCAATTCCTGTCAGCAGGGCATGGATTTCGCCCGCTCAGGTGCCGGGGGTGTGCAATGGCATGGGCGTCTCAAGCCCCTTGAGGTAGTGCGTCGCTACATGCTGCATCGGGACATCGGCGATGGCTGCGACCGTGTCAGACACCAATATGGTCTGGCTCAGGCGTCCGCAAAAAGACTCAACGCGTGAGGCGATGTTCACCGCTTGGCCCAGAATGGTGAAATCGATCCGGGTGCGCGCACCCACATTGCCATAAAGCACTGCGCCGTAATGGATGCCGATCCCGAAGGGCACGGGCAATTCGGCGAGCGTCGCAATCCCTTGGGCGGCATGAGACGCGGCGATGGCCTGACGGCACGCGTTTTGCCGCCCCTGATCGCTGCCATCGCTTGGGAACAGGGCCAGCACACCGTCACCCATGAACTTCAGGATTTCGCCGTCGGTGGTGTCCACTGCTTCGGACATGACCTCGAAATAGGTGTTGGCGATGGCCAGTGCCTCGCTGGCCGGACGGGTGGCGTTGAGGGCGGTCCAGCCCCGGATGTCGCTGAACAGGATCGCGGCCTCAATCGTTTCGATATTGCCGCGGGTGATCTGGCCGTCCAGCACCCGCTGTCCGGTGCGCGCGCCCAGATAGCTGGTGGCGATGGCGGTGGCGAGGCGATGATTGCCGTGCGCCTCGGCAATGGGGCAAAGCGCGTTGGCGATCTGGCTGAGCAGGTCAATATCCGCGTCGGAAAACCCGTTTGGGGCGTTGGACACAAAGATTACCATCCCACCGGCACCCACCACGAAATCAAGAGGCATCCCGAAATAGTCGGTGGCCCCGCGATCTTGCAACTCGTGCAGCACAAGGTGATCAGACGGGGCCAGTGGCGCGGTCAATTGGCGGCGCAGCGGGGCTCGTGTTTCGGCGATCACCGCCATGGGACTGCCGATATAGGCAGGGCGGCTCTCAAGCCCATGGGGCGCGTCGGATTGCACGATGGGGCCGGTGCCCGCCTCCCACAGCACACTTTCGGCTTCGGTCAGCGGGTGCGTTGTGCGCATGCTGAGGCGCAGGCGCATGAGCGGCACGCCCGCATCACACAGCCGCTCGGCCAGCCCATAGACCATCTGATCCAACCCGAGCAGCCGCCCGGTCGTCAATATCCAGTCCACATGAGATAAAGAGGGTGCCATGGCCGCACCTTATGACCCCTTCGCGTCCTGAGACAATTCGCATCTTGCGAGACGGGCCACAATTGCCGATATATCCCTGACACGCTTAGGAGCCTATTCATGCGCGCACGCATCTTTCAGCCTGCCAAAACGGCCATGTCCTCGGGCACAGCCAAGACCAAGCATTGGGTGCTGGAATTTGTGCCCTCCACGGCGCGCTCGGTTGATCCGCTGATGGGGTGGACGTCGTCTTCGGACACACAGGCGCAGGTGCGCATGTCCTTTGACACCAAAGAGGCGGCCCTTGACTACGCGAGCCATCACGGCATCGACGCAATAGTGCAAGAGCCCAACAAGCGACGCGCCAACATCCGCGCCGGTGGCTACGGCGAGAATTTCGCAACCGGGCGGCGTGGGGCATGGACGCACTAAGCGTCACGCAGGACACCGTCGCCACACCGGATGTCCACGCTCTTTTGATCCGACATTTCGAACTGATGCGCGCGACGTCCCCGGCCGAAAGCTGTCACGTGATGGAGCCCGGTACGCTGCTCGACGCGGGTGCGGTCCTGTTTGCCGCCCGCCACGAGGGTGTGTTGCTGGGCGTCGGGGCACTGGCCACGCTCGAGCCGACCCATGGCGAGTTGAAGTCCATGCACACTGCGGCTGCTGCGCGCGGGCGCGGGGTGGGGGCGGCGCTTGTGACGGCCTTGATCGCGCACGCCCGCACCCTCGGGATGTCCCGGCTGAGCCTTGAAACGGGGTCTGCCGCGCTCTTTGCACCCGCGCGGGCGCTTTACGGCGCGCATGGGTTCACGCTGTGTGATCCGTTCGGTGACTATGTGCGCGACCCGCTCAGTGTTTTCATGACGCGTACGCTTTGACATCTTGCCACCTGCGCGCACCTGCGCCATGACTGATGCCGCGCGGTCCCGTAGCTCAACTGGATAGAGCACCTGACTTCTAATCAGGATGTTGAGGGTTCGAGTCCTTCCGGGATCGCCAGTTTTTTCGTTTGATGCGGCGGGCAGATTGGCGTCCGCGTCGCGGGTTTGACTTGAATTGTCAAAGGTCGTTGGTGATCGCGGATCACGGGGGCGTCTGAAATGAGCCCCCAAACTGACCAATGCTGCGCGTTGCACGAAGGTCCGGTTCAGATTGCTTAGACGGGTTACTTCTGACTAATGTTGGGAGGTATTGGCTGCGAAGTAAGTGCTTCGAGATAGCGTCCTATGAACGTCTCGATATCGCTGCTGAACAGTCTCACGTCCATTTGGCTGAACTGTTTGGTCAACACTGAAATCGAATCTCGAAGGTACGCTGTGACTGCCGCTGCGCCCAATGCCCCCACAGCCTTAGTAGGCCTCGTCCTTGTAGGCTTCGGACTCGCCCCCATCGTACCGCTCGCGTTCCGGATCGCGGGCAAGCTGTCGCCCGATGCGCCAGGGGTCGGTGTGGCCGCTGTCTCTACTTTGGGCTACGCTGGGTTCTTGCTTGGGCCGCCACTCGTGGGACTGGTGGCCGAAGCAAGTAGCCTGCGCTGGTCTCTCGGAGCCGTGGCATTGCTGCTTTTGATCGTGGCCATGCTGTCCCGTCGGCTGTGAATATGAACGGTTAAAGGCGTACTCCAATCGCACCTGAGACAGGGGATGCGTTGCGCAGCGACGCATCTGCTCGCGCCCCTACGTTGCCCAAACCGATTTGACCGATCCGGCTTCACTGAAAGACCAGTCGATTGGCGCGTTCTCGATCAGGAACATGATTGAATTTCTTGGGTCGAAGCCGATTTCGGCCATGCGCTGGCGAACGTCCTTGAACAGTGCATCCTTCTGCGTGTCGCTCCGTCCGGCAAGCAGTGCGATCTCGATCACAATGGTGCTCTCAACGTCCCGTTGTCCAAGGAAGGTCGGATGGAAGATCATGTCTCCGGCCGGATAACGGCAGACGAGACAGAAATAGTCGTCGGGGTGGGAACTGCAGGTCTTGACCAGGGTCTCATGTAGCAAGTCATTGATGGCACGGCAGGTCTCGGTCGGCAGGTCTTCGGGGACATGGATCTTGTTAAATGGCATTGGGTGCTCCTTCGCGAATGCCATGCACTTTATCCTTGCGTATGATGCCGTAATATAGCTGAAATAGCGAAATAGTCATGCGAGTTTGTCAGCAATGGCACGTCACCTCCTTCCAGAGATCGCCGCCTTTGTGCGCGTTCATGAGACCGGTTCTTTCGCCGCCGCCGCTCAGGACGATGGGCGCACAGCCTCGGGCCTAAGTCGGATGGTCTCGCGGCTGGAGGACGCGCTCGGCGTGAGACTGATGCATCGCTCCACCCGCCGCCTCTTCCTCACGTCCGAGGGTGAACGGTTTCTCGATCACGCTTATTCGGTCCTCGCAACTTTGGAAGCAGCGCAGGCGGAGCTCTCCGAGGCCACGGGCGAGACTTCGGGGACTCTTCGGGTCAATTGCGGCAGCGCCTTCGCCCACCATCGCCTTGCGCCTATGCTCCCGGCCTTTCTTGCGGCACATCCAAAGGTCCGCGTTGAGATCGCAGTCTCGGACCGCAGGGTCGATGTGCTGGACGAAAGGGTGGACGTGGCGATCCGCGTGGGCAGACTTGAGGATAGCGACCTGCATGCAGTGCCTTTGGGAACTGTCCGGCGCGTCATCGCCGCGAGTCCTGATTACCTCATGCGGCGAGGGACCCCCCAAACCCCGCAGGACCTGAAACAGCACGACTGCCTTCTACTTGCGGGCTTCCCGCATCAAACCCGCTGGCCGATGCTTGAGGACGGCCGCCCCCTTATAGTTTCCGTCAGCGGTCCGGTTGTCTCTGACACCGCAGAGACACTCCTCCGGCTCGCGGAAGCCGGAGCCGGGATCGTGCGGCTTGGCGATTTTCTCGGGGCGGACGCCTTGGAGGCCCGGCGTTTGGTTCCTCTGCTCGTCAACGTTCACGATGATGACCCGAGCCCTATCACGGCTTTGATACCCCCGGGCCAAACAGCGCTTCCGCGCGTAAGGGCTTTCATCGCATTCCTAAAAGACGTCGTGGCGAAACGCGAGGGTTCCGGTAAATCAGGTGCCACACTTAAAAGAGCTTCAAGTTAGTTTGATAAGCGGACGTTCGATTGAGGGGACCAAATGACCGCAAAGTCCCGCTTTACTGCCATTTAGCAGCCCTGCGCCAATGCCCCCTACCCAACCCAAAGTTGCCGATTTGTTGCAGTGCTGTGAAAGTCCAGTTTCCAACATCTCTATCCGATCAAATGAAGTTGCTCGCCGCCTCGTCAGGTGCAGTTGAAATCTGTGCACTGGATGAAGAAGTCAGTTGTTCTGGGAATGGTGTCCGCCGCCGCTCTGCTCTTGTTTCGCGGCTATTGGGCGGTCTTCGATCTCTGAAGTGGTCCCACCTTTTCAGACAGGTTTGCAGCGTTTCTAAGGTGTATTGGGTTTAGGTCTCATGCTGCTTTTTTGCTCTTTTTCGCCTGCCTAATCTGCGTCGTCCGGTGTCAGCCGTTCAAGCGCCGAATGAGGCCGCTTGGTGTTGGAGAAGGTAATCCAGTCCTTGATGATACGCTTGCCCTCAAAGCCGTCGCTGAATTCTTCGAAATAGATCGCCTCCTGCTTCATTGACCGCCAAAGACGTTCGATGAAGACGTTATCGAGGTAGCGGCCCCTCCCGTCCATCAAGACGCTGAAGGACGTCGACATCCAGATCAGCACGGATGAAAAGGGCGCATAGCGAGACAACGTCTTTGTTGAACGGCTGTGGCGAATGATCAAATGCGAGGCGGCCTTTCTGCGCGTCTCGGCCGCACAAAAGCCTGCGGCGGTATCTGGCGTTCTGCAACGGCTCGATACTGTTCAAACGAACCGAACCACCTCCGTCGGCCGAACACGTCACGCAGTCCGTGTCGAAAACACCAATCATGTTCGTCGGTGTTTCCATGAAGCGATTTAGGCTGACCGTCGGGTTATTGCCGAGCCGTCATCGGGTTTATCAGCGGGCTCAGGGCAGGAATGTATCAACGTTTCTTGACATCGCCGAGCTGGGTTCAAAAAGCCGCTTTGCCCGGCCGAAGAGGCCCACCGTCCCACGCGCAAGCCTTGCCTACCGTCGCAACAGTTCCCAAGCTGCCCGTTACCGTCTTTTGCGAAACGCAGCAGCACCCAAAGCCCACGCGCTTTGCACCACCGCCCACCAGGGAGAGATGTTCGGGTCGGGGTCCTTCCCATTTGCCATCCGGCGAATTTGGGTTTCGTAATAGGTGATCGCCAGCATGAACATCTTGTCCAACTTCCGGATCCCGGTCGTCGCGCGGCCCACCTCACAGTAATAATTCGGATCGCGCGCCGCATTCTGCGGAAGCTCCGGGTCCACGGTTAAGGCGCGTGCGATCCCGACGAAATCCGTGGCACCAGACGCCAGCGCCTCCTCCATCCCTGCCACAGATCGGAACCCGCCGGTCACGACGATGGGCACATCTGTCAGCGCGCGGGCCTGCGCAGCGAAATCCAGAAAATAGGCCTCGCGGGCTTTCGTTGACTGTCTGGCACCGGTCATCGCGGGGCTTTCATAATTGCCGCCGGAAATCTCGATCAGGTCGATCCCCTCGTCTGACAGGGCGCGGATCAGCTCCTGGGCATCTGCGCCCTCAAACCCGCCTTTCTGGAAATCCGCGCTGTTCATCTTGATCGACACCGGGAATTGCGCGCCCACCTCGCGCCTGATCGCGCGCAAGATCTCGAGGACAAAGGCGCGGCGTTTCGCCGGAGAGCCGCCCCACGCATCCTCGCGCCGATTATGGTGGGGCGACAGAAACTGGTTCACCAGATACCCGTGCGCGCCATGAATCTGCACCCCGTCAAAGCCGGCGGTTTGCGCCAGCTTTGCGGTTTGGGCAAAGCGCTCAATGATCTCCAGAATTTCCCCCGGTTCCAGCGCGCGGGGACGGGCAAAGGCCGCATCCAGCCCTTGCCCCAAGGCCACCGCGCTTGGGGCGACAGGTTGAGGTGTCAGAAATTTCGGGCTTTGCTTGCCCGGATGATTGATCTGCATCCAGAACTGTCCGTCGGGGTTGGCGGCGCGCACCGCCTCGGTCCACTCCTTGAAGGGGGCAAGGTCGGTGCCCTGTTCCAACACGACATTGCCCGGCTCGCCCAACGCAGTGCGGTCGATCATGACGTTGCCGGTGACCAGTACAGCCGTTCCGCCCATGGACCACCGTTCGTAGACCTTGATGTGATCTTGGGTGGGCAGGTTAATGCCCTGCTTGGCCATCACCTCACTCATCGCGGATTTGAAGAACCGATTTGGAACGCGGATGCTGTCCGTGATGTCAAACGGGCTAAAGAGGGTCGGGGCGTGGTCAGGCGGCGTCACGGTGAGACAATCCATCAATAGGGTTGAGGGTCGGTCGGCATCGCGCCACCTTAGCGGGATATGATCCGGTCGCAATCAGTCGGGCCGCAAGACGTGGCGGCACGGGGATCGACCGCTGGACGTCGGTGCCTGTTCTGCTATCACGCACGCACCGTCTCACCCTTGGCCCATGGGTCCGCATGGCATCGCTCTGCGCCCCCGAATTGGAACCTGATCCATGACATCTAACACCCGCATTGTCCTTTCCAGTGATCACGCAGCCATCGAAATGCGCCAGGCTGTCGCCACACATATTGAGTCGCTTGGCTGGGAGGCGGTCGATATCGGCCCAACATCGCCGGACAGCACGCATTACCCGATCCATGGTCAGGCGGCGGCGCACAAGGTGGCGTCAGGCGATTGCCGCTTTGGGATCATCCTGTGCGGGACGGGGCAGGGGATCATGATGGCCGCCAACAAGGTCGCAGGTGTGCGGTGCGGTGTGTGCCTTGATACATTTTCGGCCCGTATGATCCGCGCCCATAATGACGCCAATATGCTATCCATCGGTGCGCGGGTGGTGGGCGAAGGGCTGGCGCTTGAACTGGTCGATGCCTTCTTGACGACCGAGTTCGAGGGCGGTCGACATGCCACGCGCGTCGATATGATCGAGGGCGCATCCGGCTAGGTCTTATGACCGGCTCTCTCACGGGGTGCGCGGTGATTTCCGGCATCATCGGTTCGCAAGCCAGACGGTAGCCTTTTGCCAAACTCGTGGTAGCGACGGCATCACCCGTTAAAAATTTTCATATCGCACACTTGCGCGACGCATTTTTCACTGCAATGCTTCATTTGTGAGCAGAATAAGAACGCATATGCGATATGCGCTGATCGGCTTGGCGATGTCGGCAGGACCTGCCGTCGCCCAGGACACGCAGTTGCACATCTTTGCTGGATGCACCGGCCGGGTGTCGGCGCAGATGGAACATGCCTGGTTGATGAACGACGCCCGCGCCGGTGAGCTTGCCGACCTGCGGCTGAAGCTCGTCGGTATTCTTGAGGCGATTATGCCCGCCGATCAGGCGCGCGCCACACTCAATCACCGGATCGAGGTCAAGCGCGCCCATTCCGCCATGCTGACAACCGCCACCTTCGGGACCAATCCGCGTCAGGCCAAAATGGCCCTGCGGGCCGCCCAAATACAGGTGGATGCGTGCCGCAACCTGCTGCTCGACAGTTAATGCGCGCCGGCAAACCGGGTCACGTCCGCTCAATAATCAAGCACGTCGCCGCATTGCAGCCCAAAAACTAGCCAATACCGCCCATACGCCCAGCATTTGGGCATCTGCGACTCGGCCACCGCAATCGCTTCTTTGTTAATGCCGCTGCGGCCGTGAGGGCCGTTTGGATGTGCGGCGGTGTTGGCCTTGGAAAACCTGAAACACCACCGCACGCGGCAACATCAAAGTGCCGGGGGTGATATGAGGGCAAACTGCTGTGTTCACAATCCCTTCGGTGCCACGCGCTAAAGGAATTGCAATGAAAAACCCCATTCTTGGAACCACCGCTGCCCTGTTGATGGCCAGCGCGCTGCCTGCCCTGGCACAGGATTGCCCGATCAAGGTCGGCGTTCTGCACTCGCTGTCGGGCACCATGGCGATCTCGGAAACGACGCTAAAGGACACGATGGAAATGCTGGTCGAACAGCAAAACGAGGCCGGTGGTGTGCTTGGCTGCCAGCTCAAGGCGGTCGTGGTCGACCCGGCCTCTGACTGGCCCCTGTTCGCGGAAAAGGCGCGCGAGTTGCTGACCGTGCATGAGGTCGACGTGATCTTTGGCAACTGGACATCCGTCAGCCGGAAATCCGTGCTGCCCGTGATTGAGGAACTCAACGGCCTGCTCTTCTATCCCGTCCAGTACGAGGGCGAGGAATCCTCCAAGAACGTATTCTACACCGGCGCTGCCCCCAACCAACAGGCGATCCCTGCCACTGACTATTTCCTTGAGGAACTGGGCGTCGAGAAATTTGCCCTGCTCGGTACCGACTATGTGTACCCGCGCACGACCAACAACATCCTTGAATCCTACCTCAAGTCCAAAGGCATCGCCGCCGAGGACATCTTTGTGAACTACACGCCCTTCGGCCACTCCGACTGGTCCAAGATCGTGGCCGACGTGGTCGCTCTGGGTGCGGATGGCAAAAAGGTCGGCGTGATCTCCACCATCAACGGGGACGCCAATGTCGGCTTTTACAAGGAACTGGCGGCTGCGGGCATCTCTGCGGATGATATCCCCGTCGTCGCTTTCTCGGTGGGTGAAGAAGAGCTGGCCGGTCTCGACACCTCCAACCTTGTTGGCCACCTCGCGGCATGGAACTACTTCCAATCCGCTGAGTCCGATGCAAACGAGGCGTGGGTCGAAGCGTGGAAAGCCCGCATGGGCGAAGACCGTGTAACCAATGACCCGATGGAGGCGCATTACATCGGCTTCAACATGTGGGTGAATGCGGCCACTGCAGCAGGCACCACGGATGTCGATGCGGTGCGCGACGCGATGTACGGGCAGGAGTTTCCGAACCTGACTGGCGGCACGGCCGTGATGCTGCCCAACCACCACCTCTCGAAGCCCGTCCTGATCGGTGAAATCCAGGATGACGGCCAGTTCGACATCATCAGCCAGACCTCCGAAGTGCCCGGTGATGCGTGGACGGACTACTTGCCGGAATCCGCCGTGCTCAAGTCCGATTGGCAGGAACTGGGCTGCGGGATGTACAACACATCGACCAGCACCTGCGTGCAGATCAAATCCAACTACTGATCTGAAAGACCGGGGGCGGTTTATCTGCCCCCGGACCCCTTTGAGGATGCGCGCATGAGCCGACTGCTGATCATACTCTGGTGTCTTATGTGCGCTGTTCCGGCGGTGGCTCAGGACGCGGATGCCCCCATCCAGCAGGTGATGCAGGCCCATGCCGCCGAAATTGCCAAGGCTTCGCGCCGTACCATCCAGCCCGCGATTGACGCGCTGACCGACAGTGGTCTGCCCGCCGCCGAAATCGTGCTGGAACGCTGGCAGGCCAAGGAAATGTGGCAGGACGAGGCGACCGGCCTGTTCGTCTTTGCCGAGGAAATCGACCGCGACACGATCCGCATTTTTGATGTGTCTGGCCCTGACATCGGGGAAGTATCCGACGAGGGCTACAAACAACTCAAACCGAATAGCGGCGTGCGCGGCCTGATCGCCGCCGCCCTCGTGAAATTCCAACTGACCAATGACAGTCCAGCCATCCGCCGCGTCGCGCTGGATGCAATCGCGCGCGATCCCAACGAAAGCCACCTGCCCGCGCTGCGCGATGTGATTCCGGCGGAGCGGAGCGCAAACCTCGCCGCCCAGATGACCCGGCTGGAGCGGTTGCTGACCATCTCTTTCGGCGCAAGCGAGGAAGAACAGATCGAGGCGATCGCCCATTTCGAAGGCGATCTTGGTGTCGACGTGCGCGGGGCCCTGAACCCGCTGGTCAAGACGACGATCAAGGCTGCCGAGACCGTGCCCGAGGATCCCGCCCTTGTGCGCGCCCTGCGACCCGGTACCGACGCGTTGTCAAAATCCGACGCCTACGCGTTGTTGGTCGCCGATGACCTCGCCCCGCCCCTGATCCCGGCAGATGCGGTGCGCCAGACGCTCATCGCCAATATCGAAGACGGGAAGGTCGCCGGGGTGCAGGTCGCCTCCCTTTCCACCGTGCAGGCTCGCAATGCCGCCTTTGCGACGCTCGTGGCCGAGGGGCGCGCCAATCCGGCCGCGACCGAGCAAGAGATTGACGACCGGCTCGACGCCTATCAGTTCTTTGAGCTTTACACCGGTGCCCCCGCTGTCGCCATTGCCGCCCAATCGGTGTTGTCGGGTATCGAAACCAAGGTCGCTCTGAATCAGACAGCGGACCTCGCACTTGATGCGATATCGCTGGCCTCGATCTATTTTCTGGCTGCCATCGGGCTTGCGATCACCTTCGGAGTGATGGGCGTCATCAACATGGCCCATGGCGAGTTCATCATGATGGGGGCCTATACGGGCTATGTTGTGCAGCTATTCATCCCCGATCACACCCTGTCGATCCTGCTCGCGATTCCGCTGGCCTTCATGGTGACCTTCGCCGCCGGGGTCGCGATGGAGCGTTTGGTGATCCGCTGGCTCTATCACCGCCCGCTCGAGACGCTGCTGGCCACGTTCGGTGTGTCCATCGCGCTGCAACAACTGGCCAAGAATATCTTCGGCACGCAAGCGCGGCCCCTGACCGCACCCGGTTGGCTCGATGGATCGCTGGTGATCAACGATATCGTGGCGATCAGCTATATCCGCATCGCGATCCTGATCCTCGCGCTGATCTTTCTCGCCGTCTTCCTGATCGTGATGAACCGCACACGGCTCGGGCTTGAGGTGCGGGCGGTGACCCAGAACCCACGCATGGCGGCGTCCATGGGGATCAACCCCGACCGGATCAACATGCTGACCTTCGGGTTCGGGTCGGGGATCGCTGGCATCGCGGGGGTCGCCATCGGCCTTTATGCGAAGGTCACGTCCGAAATGGGCGCGGACTATATTGTGCAGTCCTTCATGACGGTGGTCGTGGGCGGGGTCGGCAATATCTGGGGTACGCTTCTGGGCGCGGCCATGGTGGGCACCCTGCAAAAGGTGATCGAATGGCTGAACCCCTCCAACACGCTGGCGGCGCAAACCTACATGATCCTTTTCATCATCCTGTTCATTCAGTTCCGCCCGCGCGGGATCATCGCCCTCAAGGGCCGCGCGGCAGAGGCGTAACGGCATGACCCACACCTCTTCTTTTGACCAAAAATACCGCGGGGTGCCGGGGGCACTGGCCCCTCGGTCCCGTCCGTTCATTCAGCGTCACCCATCGGTGATGATCTTCATCGCGTGCCTGGCGCTCTTCACCCTCGTGGTCACGGTCCTGTCCGAAGGGTTCGGGGTCGGCCTCATCTCGACCTCCTTTGTCAAGACCTTGGGCAAGACGCTGTGCCTGTGCCTCGTGGCGTTGGCGATGGATGTGGTCTGGGGGTATTGTGGCATCCTCAGCCTCGGTCACATGGCCTTTTTCGGGATCGGTGGCTACGCGATCGGGATGTGGCTAATGTATGCGCGCACCGAGTTGATCGTGGTGCAAAGCCTGGCCGCCGCACCCTTGCCGCCCACGCCCGAGGAGATTTCGCAAGGCATCGCCACCCAGATCTTCGGCGTTGTGGGGGCGTCGGAGTTCCCGCCCATCTGGGCCTTCGCGCATTCATTGCCCTTGCAACTGGCGGCTGTCGTCCTGGTGCCGGGGTTGCTGGCGCTGGTCTTTGGCTGGCTGGCGTTCCGGGCGCGCGTGACGGGGGTATACCTGTCGATCCTGACGCAAGCCATGACGCTGGCGCTGGCGCTGTACCTCTTTCAGAACGATAGCGGGCTGCGCGGCAATAACGGGTTGTCGGGCTTGCAGAACCTGCCGGGCCAGGCGGACACGCCGCAATCGACCATTTCCATCTGGTTTTTCTGGGCCGCCGCGCTGGCGCTCGGGTTGGGCTATATTTTCTGCGCCTGGATGGTGTCGGGCAAGTTCGGCTCGGTCATTCGCGCCATCCGCGATGACGAGGCGCGGGTGCGTTTCCTTGGCTATTCGGTCGAGGCCTACAAGCTGACCGTCTTCACCGTCACCGCCGTGATCGCAGGGATTGCTGGCGCGCTCTACTACCCCCAAGCCGGTATCATCAACCCGGCCGAGATCGCGCCCATCGCCTCGATCTACCTCGCGGTCTGGGTCGCCATTGGCGGGCGCGGGCGGCTGTACGGAGCGGTCATCGGGGCCGCGTTCGTGTCGCTCCTCTCCACGTGGTTCACCGGCGGGCAGGCGCCCGACATCAATCTGGGGGTCTACACGATCCAGTGGGTGAACTGGTGGACCGTCCTGTTGGGTCTGTCTTTCGTCGTCGTCACCTTGTTGGCCCCCAAGGGCATCGGCGGGCTGTTTGATCTGATCGGCAAGGGGCGCAAGTCATGAGCACGCTGCTTGAAGTGTCCGGCGTCTCCAAAACCTTCGATGGGTTCCGCGCCATCAATAACCTCTCCTTCCAGATCGGAGAGCCAGAATTGCGCGCGGTGATCGGCCCCAACGGGGCGGGCAAGACCACTTTCATGGACATCGTGACGGGCAAAACGAAACCCGATGAAGGCCGCGTGATCTTTGGCGAAAAATCCGTGTCGCTGCTCAAGCTGAGCGAAAGCCAGATCGCCCAGGCCGGGATTGGGCGCAAGTTCCAGCGCCCCACCGTGTTCGAGGATCAAAGCGTGGCCGACAACCTGATGATGGCCCTGAAAAAAGATCGCAGCCCATGGGCCGTGTTGCGGTTTCGCCCGCGCCAGCGAGATCACGGCGCGGTGGCCCAACTCGCGGACGAGATAGGGCTGGTCGATCACCTGACCCGCCGTGCGGGCGACCTCAGCCACGGGCAGAAACAATGGCTCGAGATCGGCATGCTGTTGGCGCAGGACCCGCGTCTGTTGCTGGTGGATGAACCTGCCGCCGGTATGACCCCGGCAGAGCGTGAGCACACCACCGACATTCTGGTGCAGGCAGCCAAGACCCGCGCGGTGGTCGTGGTCGAACATGACATGGAGTTTGTGCGTCGCCTCGATTGCAAGGTCACGGTGCTGCATGAGGGTTCGGTGCTCGCCGAAGGATCGCTGGACCATGTAACGGCGGACGAAAAGGTGATCGAGGTGTATCTTGGCCGATAATGTCCTCGAATTGCGTGACTTGACGCTGCACTACGGCAGCAGCCAGATCCTGCATGGCGTCAATGTCACGGCGGCGCGCGGTGAGGTCACCTGCGTGATGGGCACCAATGGTGTGGGCAAGACGAGCTTGCTCAAGGCGATTTCGGGCACGCATCCGCTTTCGGGTGGCAGCTATCATCTCGAGGGACGCGATGTGGGCAAGGTCACCGCGCATGGGCTCGCGCAGCAGGGTGTGGCTTACGTCCCGCAGGGGCGCGAGATTTTTCCGTTTCTGAGCGTGCGCGAGAACCTCGAGACCGGATTTGCCTGTCTGCCCCGGGCTAAGCGCCACGTGCCGGCGGAAATATTCGATCTGTTCCCGATCCTGCGCAATTTTCTGCATCGGCGGGGCGGGGACCTGTCCGGCGGACAGCAACAACAGCTTGCCATCGCGCGTGCGCTTGTGACCCGCCCCAAACTGTTGCTGCTGGATGAACCAACCGAGGGCATTCAACCCAACATCATCAAACAAATCGGCGAGGTCATCGCGCAACTGCGTGCGCGCGGCGACATGGCAATCGTGCTGGTCGAGCAGTATTTCGACTTTGCCCGCGATCTTGGTGACCAGTTTCTGGTGCTTGAGCGGGGCGCTGAAAAGCTGCGCGGCCGGGCCGCTGACATCCCCCGCGACACCCTTCTGGCTGCAGTATCAGTCTAGCGCGTCGACACCGGCCGTGCTGCATGCCCCACGAGACCTGTGGCAAAGGTGGCATCCTCCTCGGGGCGCAGCAAAGCAGAGCGCAGGCGCGCGTTATCGGGCAGAACCACAGCGCGTCGCGCCCTGAACCGACCATTATAGGGGCCAAAATACACGGCGCGATGCGGGGCAAAGGGGCTCAGCGCGAGGCGTTGATCAAAGCTGTGGCCCAGCCCTGACACCGCAAAGCCGGGGGCGGTGGCGACAGGTTCAAGATAGCCCTCGACGGACAGTTGACGGATCGTCTCGGCCCCTTGACGGAAGCGACCCACCTGCACGGACGAAGCCGTCAGAACACCATCCATAAAGGCACCGCGTGCGACCACGAACTGACCGGCGGTCAGGCGCAAACCGGCGGGTTGGATCACCGGTGTCTGACCGATTTGCCAGCCCACATCCGATCCCAATGCCAACACGCCAGAGACCACATCCGCGCCACTGGCCGGGGTGATCAGGCTGGTGCGCACTGTGCCGTCCGCCTGCCACACCCCATGAGCAGCCACGCGCTGACCTGTGCGGTTCGCGGCTGTCACGCCCGCTTCGATCTTCAGAGGGGTGCCGTTCACAGCAAAACCCGTGGCCTGCCGTTGCAGAACCCCGATGAGGGGGATGTCCACATCCACGCGCCGCGCCTCAAAACGCCCAGATCGCATGGCGGCCACGATACTGAGCGCGACCCCCGGCACCAACGCGTCAGACGTGGTAGGCTGACCGGCCATGAACAGGCTGGCGTCACTTGGCACTTCGACCCGAAGCCCGTTGACGAGAACGCTGCCCGTTCCGGTCATCAGCCCCACGATGCCTGTACCGCCGATGCCGCCCTCGAATGGGTCGTCGCCCAGTTGCGCCGTGGAAATCGCAGGGGCGCATCCGCTTATGGCAGTGGCACCCATCAAGCCAATCATGTGGCGGCGGTTGATCATTGTCACGTCTCGTCAGATTCTTTGGGATCGGGCGTGTCGGCCTCTTTCGTCGTCGCGCGGTAGAAATAGATGCCAAGGCGGTAGCGCTCGCGGGGGCCGTCTTCGTCCGTGCCCTCGCGGTGTAGGGCGCTGCTTTGCCGGTTCAGCGCCTCGAGCAGGGTCTGAGACTGGGCGCGTGCGGCCGCTTCGATCTGGTCCACCGCGTCGGGCGTCATCTGGTTGTAGAATACGCTGCGTTCAAAGAAGGGGGGGGTGTCGGCCAGCAGGTTTTCGGTGGCGGCGGCCAAGTGATCGCCCACATTCGCGCCAAAGAACACCTCTTTGTCGGAGGCGGTCGCGGTGCCAACCACAGCCTCGGCGCGCAGATGCAGCATGTCTGCGCGGGCTTCGATCAGCCCGGCATTCATCAACTCGTCAAGCACGGTGCGCGGGCGCACGTCTTTGCTGAGGCTGCGCACGAGCGTGTCGAAACTGACGTCATTGTCGGCAGTGCGGGACAGCGCGATGGGGGCACCGCCATTGTCCAGGTAGTCCGGGTGCGACATCCATTGCCCGATGACCGTGGCCAACAGCGCGCTTTTGCGCCGCGCCTCGGCGGGTGCGCCGTCTTCCTGGGCGCGGATTGTCCGGATGTCCTTGCGGTGCACACCGGTCAGCATCGCGACCCGACTGTCGGTCAAAGGCTTGTCATCAAGGCGGAAAGATTCCTCGGCCACTTCCACAAAGACGCGTTTCAACAGGCTGTATATCACAGGGGCCGTCAAACCGCGCGCAATCATCGCACGCACCAAAGGGCGCAGTAAGCCCCTGAGAACACGCAGGAAAGCGTCGGAAGAGTTGGTATGATCCTGTTGCGTCATGGGTCGAGATTACAGTTTGTGGAATTTTTTTCCACGCCAATCCTTGAAATGCGTCCCGACTGCGTCATTTCGCCTCGTGTGGGAAATATTCCCACGAAAGAAAATCAGGCCACCCGAGCCGACACCTAACAGGAGACCACCAATGAAACGCCGTTCCTTCCTCAAAATGACCGCAGTCGGTGCAACGTTCGCCGCCCTCGGGGCCTGCGCAGACATGAACACCACGCCAGATATCGTCGACACTGCTGTCGCCGCCGGCTCCTTTACCACCCTCGTCGCTGCCGTGCAGGCCGCCGGTCTTGTGGACACGCTGAAATCCCCCGGCCCCTTCACGGTGTTCGCACCCACGGACGAGGCCTTTGCCGCGCTGCCCGCTGGCACGGTTGAAAATCTGCTCAAGCCTGAGAACAAGGACCAGCTGACCGCGATCCTGACCTATCACGTCGTCCCCGGCCAGACGCTGGCCGCTGATCTGGCGGGTCAACGCCTGAGCGTTGCGACGGTGAACGGCGCGAACCTGCACATCGATGGCCGCAATGGCGTCAAGGTTGAAAAGGCCAACGTCATTCAGGCCGACGTTCTCGCCTCGAACGGTGTGATCCACGTGATCGACAAGGTGTTGCTGCCCTAAGCCGGCACCTCACGCGCGTCTCCGTCCCGCAAACGGAGCGTAGGATTTGCTTTTGCAAATCCGGACGGGCCGGGCAACAGTTGCACCAAACCCCAGGTAACGCCCGAGCCCGTCCATGACCTTTACCACCCGTCCCGAACTCACCGGCACCTTTGGTATGGCCACATGCACGCACTGGATTGCGTCCGCAGTGGGGTTGAAGCTGCTCGAGGCGGGTGGCACTGCCTTTGATGCGGCGGCCGGCATGGGGTTTGTCCTGAACGTCGTGGAACCGCATCTGAACGGGCCCTTGGGTGACATGCCTGCACTGATCCGGGTTGTAGGCGAGGTCCCTGCGGTTGTCTGCGGTCAGGGCGTCGCGCCGCAGAGCGCCACAATCGCCCATTACCGCAATGAGGGGCTGAAGATGATCCCCGGCGCAGGGCACCTGGCCACAGTGGTGCCTGGTGCCTTTGATGCGTGGATGCTGATGCTGCGCGATCATGGGCGTCTGGATTTGCGCACCGTTCTGGAACCTGCCATCTACTACGCCCGTTATGGTCATCCCGTCCTCGCCCGCGTCAGTGCGACAATTACCGGGCAAGCGGCGTTCTTTGCAGCTGAATGGCCCACCTCAGCCGCTGTGTGGACACCGGGTGGCGCGGCCCCCGCACCGGGTACGCTGTTCAAGAACCCGGACCTGGCCGATTTTTGGGAGCAACTCTTGGCCGAGGCCGAATGCGAGACGTCCCGCGTGGCGCAGATTGACGCCGCACGGCGGGCTTTTTCGTCGGGGTTCGTGGCCGAAACCATTGATCGCTTTGTGGCAGAGACCGCGCCCATGGACGGCACCGGCGTGCGGCGCAAAGGTGTCCTGAGCGGCGATGACATGGCCGGTTGGTCCGCCACATACGAACCCGCCATCAGTGTGACCCATCACGGGTGGGAGGTGTTCAAATGCGGACCGTGGAGCCAAGGCCCCGTTCTGCTGCAATCCCTGCAAATGCTGCGAGGCGATCCCGTTGGCGATCTTGATCCGCAGGGGCCGGAGTTTGTACATCTGACGACCGAAGCGCTGAAACGCGCCTTTGCGGATCGCGAGGCGTATTACGGTGATCCGGATCACGCTGATATCCCCTTGGATACGCTGCTGAGTGCTGACTACGCCGATCTGCGCCGCGCTGATATCTCTGACACGGCCAGTCAGGATCACCGCCCCGGCGGCATCGCGGGCTTTGAAGCGCAGGTGCAGGCCTTTCATGCCCGCACCGCGCGTGCGGTGCCCCAGACCGGCATCGGGGGTGGAGAACCGACGATGGCCCATCTCGCCAACCGCAAGGGTGACACGGTGCATATCGACGTGATTGATCGGTGGGGCAATATGGTGTCGGCGACGCCCTCGGGTGGGTGGTTGCAATCCAACCCGGTTGTGCCGGGCCTTGGCGTGCCGCTCAATTCACGCGCCCAGATGTTCTGGCTGGAGCCGGATCTGCCCACGTCGCTTGCCCCCGGATGTCGCCCGCGCACAACCCTGTCACCGTCCATGACGTTGCACGAAGACGGGCGGGCGGTCGCCTTTGGCACTCCGGGCGGGGATCAGCAGGACCAATGGCAACTGGCCTTTTTTCTGAGGCTTGCCCATCACGACATGGATTTGCAGGCCGCGATCGATGCGCCGCTGTTTCACACCGGGCATTTGCAGGCCAGCTTTTACCCCCGCGATATCCGGCCGGGGCACCTGATGATTGAGCCACAGTTCCCGTCTGCTACACTCACGGCGCTTGCACAGATGGGGCACAAGATCGAAGAGGCCGCGCCATGGACTGTGGGCCGTCTGACGGCGGCGATGCGGATGCCAGACGGCGTATTAAAGGCAGCCGCAACCCCGCGCCTTATGCAAGCCTATGCCATGGGGCGCTAGGTCGGGGCGCAGGACACCTGCGCCTTACGGACTTTGCGTGCGGTGGCGCAAACCTCTACAGACAGGACTGCCATGTATCGCCGTTATGCCATCTTTTACACGCCCGGGCCCAACACGCCGCTGGCCCGCTTCGGGGCCGAGTGGTTGGGCTGGGACAGCGCGACCGGTCGGGCCTGCGCGCACCCGGACGTGGCGGGTTTGGATGTCGCTCAGATCACGGAAACGCCCCGCAAGTATGGCTTCCACGGCACCATCAAAGCACCGTTCCGCTTGGCTGAAGGGTGCAGTGCCCACACACTTGGCGACGCGCTGAGAGCGTTCTGTGCGCAGAGGGCGCAGGTCGAGATCACGGGGGTGACCCTTGCCCGCTTGGGGCGGTTCCTCGCGCTGGTGCCGGACGGTCCGCAGCCCGCGTTGGCGGCGATGGCAGGCGAGGCGGTGAAAATCTTCGACCCGTTCCGGGCCCCTTTGACCGCCGCAGAGTTGGCGAAGCGACGTCAATCCCGGCTGAATGCGGCGCAGGAAGCCAATCTGGTGCGGTGGGGTTATCCGTTTGTGTTGGAGAACTTTCGGTTTCACATGACGTTGACCGGGCGGCTGGCCAAGGAGGAGACGGGCAAGGTTGAGGCGGCTCTCGGCGATCTACTGCGCCCATTGGACTTGTCGCCGCACGTGATGACGGGCCTCACATTACTGGGTGAGGATGATGCGGGTCGCTTTCACCAGGTTGAGCGATATGGGTTTGGCGGGTCGTAGCCAGTAAGGTGTCCACGTCAGTCGAGACTATCGGGATCGCGATATGACAAATGCAAGTAGCGGCGGTGAGGGATGGTGCTGTGAGAGAGGATTGAACTCTCGACCTCACCCTTACCAAGGGTGTGCTCTACCACTGAGCTACCACAGCATCGTGGCGGGTGATTAGACCTAATTGGTGCATCCTGCAACCCTATTCTGGACGCCCTGACAGCCCTGCGATAGAGAGGCGTCATGGCAGATAAATCCGCACCCCAGCCGACGCCCAAGGACGCGCGCGATGCGCGGCTCAAGGCGGCGCTCAAGGCCAACATGGCCAAGCGCAAGGCACAGGCAAAGGCGCGGCAAAATAAGGGCACACCCGACCCCGAGGCAACGGAGCAGGAAGATGGATAGTATTGTAGTACGCGGTGGCAGCGCGTTGAACGGCCAGATCCCGATTGCGGGGGCCAAGAACGCGTGTCTCACTCTGATGCCTGCCACGTTGTTGAGTGACGAGCCGCTGACGCTGACAAACGCGCCGCGCCTGTCGGACATCCGCACCATGACCCAATTGCTGCAATCGCTAGGGGCCGAGGTCACGTCGATGCAGGACGGACAGGTCATTGCGATGTCGTGCCACGGTGGTGTGAACACCCGCGCCGAATACGACATCGTGCGCAAGATGCGGGCCTCGAACCTCGTGCTTGGCCCCTTGCTGGCGCGCGAGGGGCACGCGGAGGTGTCGCTGCCGGGGGGCTGTGCCATCGGCGCGCGGCCAATGGACATTCACACCGACGGGCTGGCCCAGATGGGGGCCGAGATAGAGTTGCGCGACGGGTATCTGCATGCCAGGGCGGCGGGTGGCACGCTCAAGGGCGCAGTTATCGACTTCCCCTTTGCCAGTGTCGGGGCGACCGAAAATATCCTGATGGCGGCCACGCTCGCCAAGGGCACGACGGTCATCAACAACGCCGCGCGCGAGCCCGAGATCGTGGACCTCGCGACGTGCCTGCGGGCCATGGGGGCGCAGATCGACGGCGATGGAACCTCGCGCATCGAGGTGCAAGGGGTCGAGCGTCTGCATGGTGCCACCCACCGCGTCGTGACCGACCGGATCGAGTTGGGCACCTATATGCTGGCCCCTGCGATGTGTGGCGGTGAGGTCGAATGCCTTGGCGGGCGGATCGACCTGCTGGCAGCCTTCTGTGAAAAGCTGGATGCGGCGGGCATCAGCGTCGAGGAAACCGACAAGGGATTGAAGGTGGCCCGCAAGAATGGCCGCATCTCTGCCGTCGATGTCACGACCGAACCGTTCCCCGGCTTTCCCACCGACCTTCAGGCGCAGATGATGGCGCTGTTGTGCACGGCAGAGGGCACATCGGTGCTCGAAGAGAAAATCTTTGAAAACCGGTTCATGCACGCCCCCGAACTGGAGCGTATGGGTGCCGATATTGATGTGCACGGTGGCACGGCCACGGTGCGCGGTGTGGACAAGCTGAAAGGTGCGCCTGTGATGGCGACCGACCTGCGGGCGAGTGTCAGTCTGATCCTGGCCGGACTGGCCGCCGAGGGCGAAACACGGGTCGCGCGGGTCTATCACCTTGATCGCGGATACGAGCAGGTGGTGCGCAAGCTGTCGGGCGTGGGCGCACAGATTGAACGGGTTGAGGGCGAATGAGCAACACAGACACGGATGACGCACGGTTCGAGGACGGGCGAGAGGCCCCGCTTAATTTGGGCGCGTTGGACGGGGACGATTTGCAGGTCCTGTCGTCTTTGGCGCAAGACGCGGTGTTCCCGATCACCGAAATGAAGTGGGACGCAAAGGCGCGCCGCTTTGGTCTGCTGATCAACCGGTTCCGGTGGGAGGATGCGGCCAACACGCGTCACAAACCCGAACGGGTCCAGTCGGTGCTTGCCTTTGATACGGTGCTGCGGGTGTCGAGCCATGGCATCGATCGCAGTGACACCGACACGATTCTGTCGCTGCTGTCGGTCGCGTTCGAGGCGGGCGAGGATGGGGCCGGGGATATCATCCTGACCCTTGCGGGCGATGGTGCGATCCGCTTGTCGGTCGAGGCAATCGAGGCCACGCTCAAGGATGTGACACGGCCTTATGTGGCCCCGTCGAAGTCCGTTCCCAAACACGATGACTGACCTGACCATCCGCGCCGCTGGCCCTCGCGATGTGGTCACCTGGCGCGCCTTGCGGCTGGATGGCATCCGCCGCCACCCGCAGGCGTTCATCGTGACGGAAGAAGAGGCTGCGAAGGTTCCGCTTGAAGAGGACGAGGCGCGCCTTCAAACGGGTGATCGGTTTCTGGCCTTCCTGGGCGACGTAGCGGTGGGGTTGATCGGGCTGAATGGCCACACGATGCCGCGGCAGCGCCACCGCGGCGAGATCGGCCCGCTTTACGTCGTTCCGAGCGCGCGGGGCCAAGGCGTTGCTGATGGGCTGCTGACGGCTGCAATGGCTGAGGCTGAGGCTCGGGGGATCTGGCAAATCGAACTGTCTGTTTTCGTGGAAAACGCGCCCGCCATCGCGCTTTATGAGCGGCACGGCTTTTCGGTGACGGGCAAAATCCCCAATGCCATTGCGGGTACGGATGGGTTTGAGGACGATCTGCTGATGATCCGGATATCCGAGCATTCCTGACCCGCGTGTGCCCGGCCTTGAGGCTGACCCGCTGGCCCGCTATGTCCCGCCGGGAACGGAGAAATGTCGATGCCCCAGTTTCTTGACCACAGCGATACCGATTTCGAGGCGCAATTCGCCGCCCTGCTGAGCGCCAAGCGCGAAGATAACCCGGATGTGGACGCGGCTGTGGCTGAGATCATCGCGGATGTGCGAGCCCGCGGCGATGCGGCAGTGATTGCGTTGACCGAGCGGTTTGACCGCATCGCGTTGACCCCCGAAACACTGCGGATCCGTGCGGACGAAGTCTCTGCGGCGATTGCCACCGTATCGCCTGAAGATCGGGCGGCGCTGGAACTGGCTGCGGCCCGGATTAAGGCCTATCACGCGCGGCAAATGCCAGCAGATGCACATTGGACGGATGAGACGGGTGCAACGCTCGGCTGGCGTTGGACGCCGGTTTCTGCGGCGGGGCTTTATGTCCCGGGCGGGTTGGCGAGTTACCCGTCTTCAGTGTTGATGAATGCGATCCCGGCCAAGGTTGCCGGGGTGGACCGTCTGGCAATCACAGTGCCGACGCCTGATGGGGTGCTGAACCCGCTTGTCCTGCTGGCGGCGCACCTGTCGGGCGTGGATGAGATTTACCGCATCGGCGGCGCGCAGGCGATTGCCGCGCTGGCCTATGGGACCGATACAATCGCCCCGGTGGACAAAATCACCGGCCCTGGAAACGCGTTTGTGGCTGCCGCCAAACGGCGCGTGTTCGGCAAGGTTGGTATCGACATGATTGCGGGCCCATCGGAAATCCTGATTATCGCGGATGCGGACAATGACCCCGACTGGATCGCGCTCGATCTCCTCAGTCAGGCCGAGCACGACGAGAGCGCGCAATCCTTGTTGATCACGACCGATGCAGGCTTTGGCCGCGCCGTGGCCGATGCGGTGAGCGCACGGCTCGAAACGCTGGAGCGGCGCGCGATCGCCGGTGCAAGCTGGCGCGATTTTGGCGCGGTGATCACGGTGCCGGATCTGGATGTCGCTGCGGCCCTGTCGGATCGGATTGCACCTGAACATCTGGAACTGTGTGTGGCCGACCCTTTGGGACTGTCCGAAAAGATTACCCATGCAGGCGCGATTTTCTTGGGCCATTGGACGCCCGAAGCCATCGGCGACTATATCGGGGGGCCCAATCACGTGTTGCCCACTGCGCGCTCGGCCCGGTTCTCCTCGGGTCTGTCGGTCATGGACTTTGTGAAACGCACGACATTGGCGCAGATGACACCGGAAGCCTTGCGCGCAATTGGTCCGAGCGCGGAGCGGTTGGCTGCCTCTGAGAGCCTTGAGGCGCACGGGCTGTCTGTCACGGCGCGGCTCAGCAAGCTGAACGAGTGAGAATGGGGGCCAGCCCCCTCGGCCTTCGGCCTCACCCCTGCGGTATTTTGGGTCAAAAGAAACGGGTGGGCCGCTATCAAATTTCCCGCTGGCATTGTGTTGGGCCGAGGCGTTGCGTAAGCATCATGTCGTTGCCCCCTTTGCCAAGATCGATGCCATGACCCGTATTACCCAGATTACGCTTGATGACGCGAACCTGCCCCCGCCGACGCCCGAGATCGAGCAAGAGCGCAAGGTGGCGGTGTTCGATTTGCTGGAAGAGAACACTTTCGTGCTGCCAGCCCGCAATGGTCAGGACGTGCCGGCGGGGCCATATCATGTGGGCCTTTCGATCCGCGACAAGCGGCTGGTATTTGATGTGGCGACCGAAGCGGCTGAAAAGGCAGCGGAATTTCATCTTTCGCTTGGTCCCTTTCGCCAAGTCGTCAAAGACTATTTCCAGATTTGTGAAAGCTATTTCGAGGCGGTCAAGAAGCTGCCCCCCAGTCAGATCGAAACCATCGATATGGCCCGGCGGGGCATTCACAACGAAGGCAGTCGGGTGCTGCAAGAACGGCTGGAGGGCAAGGCAGATGTGGACACTGACACGGCCCGCCGTTTGTTCACCCTGATCTGCGTTCTGCATTTCGGCGGATAGATGACGCGCCCGCTTCCGCAATCCGTGCTGTTTTGCTGCGATCACAACGCAGTCCGTTCCCCCATGGCCGAGGGGATCATGAAAAAGTTCTATGGCACTGGCACCTACGTTCAATCCGTCGGCGTGAAGAACGATATGGAGATTGACGGGTTTTCCATTGCGGTCTGCCAAGAGCTTGATGTGGAGTTGAGCCGCCACCGCTCGCGCAGCTTTGACGAGATGGAGCAGTGGGGCGATGATCTGTCTTCGTTCGACCTGGTCGTCGCGCTGAGCCCTGCCAGCCAGCGCCGTGCGCTTGAGTTGACCCGGTTTTACCATGTTGAGGTCGAGTATTGGCCGATCCTCGACCCCACGGGCCTTGGCGAGACGCGCAGCGCCAAGCTGGACAGTTATCGCGCGGCCCGCGACCAGATTATCACCCGCCTGACCGAACGGTGGGGCGCTGCACAAAAGGACAGCTGATGGAGATCGTGGCGCGTTACTTTGAGGCGTTCAATGCGGGTGATGTACCGGGGATGGTCGCCTGCCTGAGCGATGATGTCGCCCATCATGTCAACGAGGGTCAGGTCCGCACGGGCAAAACGGCCTTTGCCGAATTCTGTACCCACATGAACCGCTGCTATCGCGAACACCTGAGCGATATGGTGATCCTGACTACACCCGACGGCACTCGCGCGGCGGCGGAATATGTGGTGAATGGCACCTATCTGGCCACCGATGCCGGGCTGCCCGCTGCTCATGCCCAGACATATGTGCTGCCGGCGGGGTCGTTCTTTGACATTCAGGAGGGGCGGATTTGCCGGGTCACGACCTATTACAATCTGGCTGACTGGATGGCGCAGGTGTCCGCATGAGGATTGAAACCCTGACCGGTGCTGCCTTGACCGAGGCGCTTGATGACGTGGCCCGTCTGCGCATCGCGGTGTTTCGCGACTGGCCTTATCTTTATGATGGCGACTATGATTACGAGCGCCGCTATTTGCAGATTTACGAGCAAAGCAACCGGGCTATCGTCATCGCGGTCTTTGACGGGGATTGGCTGGTGGGCGCGGCCACTGCGGCGCCGCTGGCTGAACATGCGGATGACTTTTTCGAGGCTTTTGCAGGCACGACCATCAACATCGACAAGACGTTTTATTGCGGGGAAAGCGTTTTGTTGCCCCGGTATCGGGGGCGTGGGATCGGGCGTCAGTTCTTTGATCTGCGCGAGGATTACGCGCGGGGGATGGGGTATGAGCACATGTGTTTTGCCGCCGTGATGCGGCCCAGTGATCACCCGTTGCGCCCGTCGGCCTACAAGCCGCTTGATCCGTTCTGGGAAGCGCGCGGCTATCGTCGCTTACCCGGTGTTGTGGCGCGTTTTCCTTGGAAAGACGTGGATCAGGCTGTCGAGACGGACAAACCCATGCAATTCTGGTTTCGCGACCTTTAGGTGCAGAGCCGTGCGGCGCGTTCGCTATAGGCTTTCCAGCGCAGCCAGAAGCGTTCGTCGATGTCGCGGTCCGAGGTGCGGACCTCTTGCGCCTGTCCGGGGTTGTCGAAAAAGACCGATCCGCGGCGCTGATCATTGGCATTGAGTGATTGATCCGCCACCGCCTGCACGCATCCACAGCGCGCGCGGCTGGCCTCGCGTCGTCCCGCAAGCTGGCAGGCCGAGTAGATGGGGCCGGTCGCAAATAGTTTGGACGGTGTCGATGATCTGCCCGTGTCGTCGAACCGCGCCGGGCTGGATGAGCAGGCTGCAAGCAACAAGGCTGCCACGCTAATGGAAAAGAGTGCAGTGCGGTTCATACGGGATGCCTTGGCCTGTGATGTCGGCGGGTTTGCCCGCTCTGATCGCAACAGTATGCCGGATTTGGGGGCCGGACGCAATTCACGAAGGGGTGGGCCGGTGGCGATGGTCTGACCTCCAAAACGCAACGATGGGGCTGAGAATTGACCCCTGATCGACCGGACGAGGCCGCTGGTGGCGCATAATGGCGCAGGTCCGGCCAAATGCCGCTCCGGACACTCAAGCCGGGTTTGACCGGGCCCATGACCCAAGATATATCCACGTCAACACCAAACGGAGGTCCCAATGGCCCGCACCCGCCTGATCCTGATCGCCCTTGTCGTCACCGCGACCTTGGCCGCTTGCGAAACCGCCAAGGGCTTTGGTCGAGACATCACCAACGCCGCGGACGCGGTGGATCGGGCGATTTAGGGGGAGGTTGAGCGCGTTGTGCCGTCTTCGTGGTCGCCGTTGCTAAGGCGGACTTAATTTCTTATATGCTGACGCTCAGGTCTCTTCAATATCTGGTAATTTAAAGCGCAAGCCCTCTGGGATTCGATCATTGGCATCGGGCCACACTTTGCCTGCTAGAAAATCGAGCTCCTGCGCCAAATTATTCCAACGGTTCTCCCCGTTAAAGTCCTCATCCGATATCGTCCACAGGGAAACTGCAATTGCGGATGTTACGCTGCCTGCAAACAGCACTGAAGTACTTTTGTACCAAGGCTTCTTTCGTAACTCCGTCAGTTCAGCGTGAGCCATCTTTAAGTCGGCTTTCAACTGCTCGACTTCTGCACGAAGGCTCCCCACTTCCAAGGCGAGTGCCGCGTCAGAGCCTTCGTATGAGGGGCTGTTTTCGAGAATTTTGATAATGCGCAATGCTGTTTCAGGCATGCTACGCAGGGTCCGCACGAACGGTATTTCTTCGTTTGGTCGCCCCATGGATGAAAACGAGTCAAGGCGCAATGAAACCGCCTCTGACATTGACGCCATACTGGCTTGAACGATTGGGGCACGTGCGAGCAAATTCGTGACGTTGCTCGACGTTACTTCCTGCGATTCAACACTGCCGGTTCCTTGAGAATGCCGCGCTTCGATCTCTCTGATTGCTTGAGCCACTTCTGCCAACCCGGCATTCCACACCTCATTTGGCAACTTGGCCACTTCAATCGTCAAAGCCCAGTCGACTGAACGGCCATCGTAGACGGCCAAATACCAATTCTTAAAGAACGCCCAATCTGGAAAATACTCTAGTCGAAGAACAAAGTATTTGTGCGCTTCAATGATTGGAGAAGGTATATCACCGTCTGGCCAGATGGGCGTAGTGAGTAGTTGGGTGCTGGAAGTGGTGGTGCAATCCTTGGACAAAGCGTAAGTAACCGCTGAACTGGCTTCGGATTGTGTCGAAAGGCCGTCAGGACCTGACATATCATGCACAAAACGGCTGATCGCTCGCTCTGCTTCTGATGGGGAATCGGGGCGATTGCTCGCTGCCAATGCTGCATGGCGGGCGGCTTGAGTTGCAGTCCGCGCAAGTGTGGCGGCTGTGTCAGCGGTCATGCAAGCCTTGTCTGCGGACCGGCCAGCAGACATGGCGGACTTTTCTAAGCACGCCGTATATCCTTCTGGCCTCTGTGCCCAACAGAGCGCTGTGATAGCACATCTGAAGCTTGCCAGTGCTAGTAGTTCGAAACTACGATCCCTTTCTCCGTCAATCTGCACGATAATCCTCAGAGCAGCCCGACTTGCCAGTAAGCAACTAACTTCTTTGCTCAGGCTTGAGAGCCAAGCTTTTCTGCTATCAGTATCAGAAAAATCCACCTCAGCCACACCCGCACCACCTGCGACTCCACACACCCATTGACCACCCTCCAAAACCCCTACATATCCCAACCATGACACCGCTTTCACATATCCGCAATTTCTCCATCGTGGCCCATATCGACCACGGGAAATCGACCCTTGCCGACCGGTTGATCCAGTCCACGAACACCGTGGCCGCCCGGGACATGAAGGAACAGCTGCTCGACAGTATGGATATCGAGCGCGAGCGTGGCATTACGATCAAGGCCAATACGGTGCGCATCGACTACACCGCCGACAATGGCGAGGCCTATGTGCTGAACCTGATCGATACGCCCGGCCATGTGGACTTTGCCTATGAGGTGTCCCGCTCTATGCGTGCGGTCGAAGGCTCCTTGCTGGTTGTGGACAGCACTCAAGGGGTCGAGGCGCAGACGCTCGCCAATGTCTACCAGGCCATTGATGCGGACCATGATATCGTGCCGGTCTTCAACAAGATCGACTTGCCCGCCTCTGACATCGACCGCGTCGCCGAACAGGTCGAGGATGTGATCGGGATCGACGCCTCGGGTGCCATCGCCGTGTCGGCCAAGACAGGGCAGGGGATCCACGAAACGCTTGAGGCCATCGTGACACTGCTGCCCGCGCCCAAGGGCGACCCGGATGCGGACCTCAAGGCGATGCTGGTGGACAGTTGGTATGACAGCTATCTCGGCGTTATCGTCCTGATCCGCGTGATTGATGGCCGCCTGAAAAAGGGCGAAAAGATCAAATTCCTGTCGAACAAGACGGTGCATCACGTGGATCGCATCGGCGTGTTCCGCCCGCAGATGGAGATGGTGGACAGCCTCGGGCCCGGCGAGATCGGGTTTCTGACGGCCTCGATCAAGCAGGTGCGCGATACGCGCGTGGGCGACACGATCACGCATGAGCGCAAAGAGGTCATGCCGCTGCCTGGCTTCAAACCAGCGCAGCCGGTGGTGTTCTGTGGGCTGTTCCCGGTGGACTCGGCTCAGTTCGAGGATATGCGCGACGCCATAGACAAGCTGGCGCTCAATGACGCGTCCTTCAGTTTTGAGATGGAAACGTCCGCTGCGCTCGGGTTTGGGTTCCGCTGCGGGTTCTTGGGATTGCTGCATCTTGAGGTAATCCGCGACCGGATCGAGCGGGAATACGATATCGAGCTGATCACCACAGCCCCGTCGGTGATCTATCACGTCTACATGCGTGACGGCGCGATGATGGAGCTGCACAACCCCGCCGACATGCCGGACCTGTCCATTGTCGACCATCTGGAAGAGCCGCGGATCAAGGCGACCATCCTTGTGCCCGACGATTATCTGGGCGACGTGCTGAAACTGTGTCAGGACCGCCGCGGCATCCAGTTGGACCTGACCTACGCGGGTTCGCGCGCGATGGTCGTCTATGACCTGCCACTCCACGAGGTGGTGTTCGACTTCTACGACCGGCTGAAGTCCGTGACGAAGGGCTATGCGTCCTTTGACTATCAACTGACGGGCTATCGTGAGGATCATCTGGTCAAGATGTCGATCCTTGTGAACGAGGAACCCGTGGATGCCCTGTCGATCATGGTGCACCGCGACCGCGCTGAAATGCGGGGGCGCGCGATGGTGGAAAAGCTCAAGGACCTGATCCCGCGGCACATGTTCAAGATCCCGATCCAGGCGGCGATTGGTGGCAAGGTCATCGCGCGCGAAACGCTATCGGCGATGCGCAAGGACGTGACGGCGAAATGCTATGGCGGGGATGCGACGCGCAAACGCAAGCTGCTGGACAAGCAGAAGGCGGGTAAGAAGAAGATGCGCCAGTTCGGGAAGGTGGATATCCCGCAGGAAGCGTTTATTTCGGCGCTGAAGATGGATGGGTGAGAGACCACCTAACTGATGGTCCTACCTTTTCGCCGCTGTCTTTCAGCTTCATGACAGATCGTAAATGTGGACTGGTCAGAAATTGGGTGGTGAAAAATCACCGCCCAACAAATTAAATTGCAATCTTTGGTTCGCAATCGTCTTTCCATGACTTGGAGGAAACTGTTGCAGATCTCTCCCCACCAACAACGTGCAGGACATTGTTTTGCTCAACTAAGCGCAAGTCTAAAGAAAAGATGCGAGAAGAGCATACAACGCTTGGAATGTTCATAGAAAGAATTGAACTTCCGTCCATACCTACAATTCTCGCCTCATCAAGAAAGGACAAACAAACCGCTGACCTAACTAGTTTCTCTAATACGACCGAAATTGCAAGATGACCGTTTTCGATCCGCGACAAGTGCGCTGGATCGATATCGAGTTTCTCCGCGAGTTCTTTGGCCTTTAGATTTATAGACTTCCTAAGAAACCGAACCTCTGATCCATTGAGCTTCATGTCGTCGCATGCTCGTGCTACTGCAACCATTCTTGTAAGCTGCCGCGGGTTTTTGAGTATATGTCCAGCTTTGGCATTACATTCTTCACAGTGCTTCTCCAAAACGCCGCCTGTTAAGGTTACGGGAAAAGGCGCTCCGATCAAATGAGAAGCGTCGTAGTCCTTACATTCTCTAACATGGATTTTACGACAGATATGTTTATCTAGCCCAGCCATATCTCACCTTACTCTCTCTATTTGCATCACAGAGACCATCTCAATCTCCGAACAAAACCCCCCATAGATCTTAATTTCCTCATCGTCACAGTTCCTCCCTGAAATGACGAAAGAGCAACCGTCATAGTCTCGGTCAGCCCACTCAACTTCTCCTGAGGCAAAAACGTCCAAAAGCTCTGCCAGCGACACGCCGGCTCGACGCATTTCGAATTCAGCTTCAAGGCTCAAGTCCAAGGTTTTGATCTCTTGAAAGAAGCTGTTCAGCCACAGTTGCTCCGCCTTGTAGTTTTCACGTGCCATTTTCGCTTTCCTTGCTCGAGCGACCTATTTGCAGAACATCTACCTCAATAAGTTGACATTAGATCAAGTTGGCTTGTGTGTCTACTCCGACAAATGCCCAAATATGGCAATCCTCAACTACCTAAAATCCGAGCGTTTTCGTTATGTACAGGGCCATTTTTTGATCAGCTGAGACCGATCGTCAGCTTAAGTCTTGCTTAAGACACATCGATCGCCGAACGGTATCGACAACAAAAAAACGCGCCGACCCAAACAGCCGACGCGCCCAATCTCTCAAAACCTGAACCCCTTACTTGTGCCCAAACGCCGCGTCAGCCATCCAGTCTGGCGCACCTTTTCCTGCCCGCATGTGCAGGCACGATGTCCCGACCCGCTGGAAATACGTGGCTTCAAGCTCGTACCAGCCAGCTGATGGCACCTCGACCTGCACGGCAGGTGTTTCCTGGCACGTCTGACGCCCATCAAAATAGCCGACCGTCTGGCCGCTGATCTTGGCGTCGAGCCCATCATTGGTCAGGAAATCGATTGTATACGTGCCGGGGCTGTCAAACCGGACATAGCCCGAAATCCCCGCGACCACCTGCTCGGCCTGCTTGGACGTCAGCGTTTTGTCGCCCTCAGCCGTGTCGCGGTAATCAAGGCCGCTCAGCGGGGTGCCGGGGGTTGCTTCTTTGAGATAGCGGTTGGCCTGGTTCAGGCTTTTGACATCCAATGGGTAGACGTATTTCACGGCCAGTCCCGGCTTCAGCCCTGTGGGTTGCGGATTGGCGGGTGTCAGCTTCAGAGGTGCGGCAAAACTGGCCGTGGCGACAAAGGTCACCAGTGCGGCTGTGGCAGCGGTCTTGAAAACAGTCATTCGTTTACTCCTTTGGATCGGCCAAGCGAGCGGCCCTTTTATCGTCAGCAATCTATGTGCGCCCAACGCGCGGTGACAACAGATGTTCCTAAAATGTGATCAAGGCGGAGCGGGGTCACGCGGCCCGGTAGAAGAGATAGCGTTCAGGATCGATCGTGTCGGGCCCTACGATTTGGGTCAGCCCCACAAGCGGTTGTTGTGACAGCACAAGGCCGCCGGAGCTCATCAGTTGCACGATCAGGGGGCTGAGCCGCGCCCCTTCCTCTACATCCCTTTCCTTGATCCCATAGCCGAAATCATAGTGCGCGAGTGCCATCTTGTGCCCGTCATCGATCAGCCGTTGCATCATTGGTTCGGCCTCGCCCTCAAGAAAATCGGGTTCGGGCGGGACACAACTGGGATGGCATTTCAGGATCCGGTCGATGACCCAGATCCGTCTGTCCGTCACTTCCTGGCGCAAATGGTCATAGCTGCGCCCGTTGCCCAGCCCCATTTCCAGCACATCGCCCGGGATGTCGGTGATCTTGGCGGCGGCCCAGTTGATCCCGTCGATCTGGGCCGTCAGACGGCGGCGCATGGATTCAAGTCTGCTCATGTTTCAGTCTCCGTTCGAGGTGCGGCCATGACCCAAGGGGTCGCCCCACCTGTCCTCATTTCGTGCAAAAATTGTTCGGCAAAAGACCAGATCGCGGGGGTTTGAACGAGGTGATGGGTCAACAGGCCCAAGGGCTCGTTCCCATCCTCGGCCCCCGTCCGGCGTGACTCCAGATGCGCCACGGTTTGCGCGATCAACTTGTCCGGGTCGATCAGATCGCGCGCGCCCTTCCACCAGATCGGGTCGATATGGGTGTTGATATGCGCAAGGCCCGATGCGTCGTGGTCGTCGCCCCGCGGCCCGAACGTCGACACCGTGCTGTAGCCTTGGGGCGCGAGCCCCGCGCTGACCTGATCATTGATCCGGTTCCACGGCGGGACAAACATGGGGCGCAGCCGGTTCCCAAACAGTTGGGTCATCACCTTCAGCGCCGTAGCGGTGTCCTCGCTGGCGCTGGCGCGGAGGGTCATGAACTCGTTCTTTTTCTCACCCGGCGTGCTGTGATCGACATGCGCCCATCCATGCACGACCGGCACCATGCCGAAATCTGCTACCGCCCCGACGACCGAAGGGGTCGCGTGCGCAGGGATTACCGCAAGGTGCACCGGTATCTCCAATTGCATTGACAACGCGCCAAGCTGATCCAGCGCCGCCGTGCGCGCAACCGCATCGTCGTCGCGCCACCAGAGCGGGACGCTCAGCGCGTCGCGACGGCAGGCTGCGAGGGCGTTGCGCAAAGGGGACCAATCACATTTCATCGTGCCCTCTTGTGGCATATCTCACGCACGATCCGCACGCTGTGTGCGGCACCGTCCATGTGGTCACTCCGTGCTGCACGGCGCGGGGCGGAGCGGACCTGATCCAGCCCGTGCAGCAGGGCCGCACCGTCCAGCGCATCCTGAGTGACCACACCCACACCGGGTAGGGTGGACAGCGCCTCTGCGCGCAATCCTTGTTCCACTTCGCCCCCATCATCGAACGGCACAAAGACCGCCGGAACGCCGGTCTGCAAGACATCCATCGCCGTGTTGTAGCCGCACATCGACACCGACGCGGCCGCCCCACTCAGAAGCGTGCGGAAGTCGGCGCGCGTGGCCTCGCAGATCATGTTGGCAGGTGCGCGCTCGGCAAGGGGTGGGATGCGATCAGGTGATCCACCGATCAGGCACCGCCATTGCAGATCAGGTGTCTGGTGGGCGGCGTCGCGGGCGGCCTCAAATATCCGATCACCCACGCCACCACCGCCTGCACTCACCAATATCTGGTTGTTTGGCGTGCTTGGCGCAGGGGGGACAGGGGCCACGAAGCCGGTATAATGCAGCCGTTTTTCCAGCATCTCAGACACAGGCCAGCTCCGATCCAGAGGGATCAGTGCCGGATCGGAATGCACCAATGCCCCGTCGTAGAACCGTGTGATCATGTCGTCGGCAAACTGGGCTTTGGCCGGTTTGCTGGGCGGCGCGAGGATATCGCGGATGGACGACAGGATCACTGGAGGGGCGGTCATTGCAAGCGCCGCTTCCAGCAGAGCGCGAAATTCATCGCGCAGGATGCGTCGGCCAAAGGGGAACAACTCGGTGATCAGCACATCGGGGCGGATCCGGGTCAGAGCGGCCACAAGTGCGCGGCACCGCGCGGCCATATAGGGCGCGTCCGCAACCTCGCCGTGAGGGTCCAGCAGTGTTGTAAACTCCACGCCGTCCGAGCGTATGGCAGGCAGTTGGATCAGCGTCACCCCATCGCTGTCAAAGTGGCTGACGGGCAGTCCTCCACTGACAACCGTCGCCTCATCGTCCGCGGCATCAAAGGCGCGGGCCAAGGTCAGCGCCCGCGCAAGATGTCCGGTGCCAAGCAGGTGAGTGACCACGATCATCACCTTCATGACGACCGCCCAATCAGCCGTGTGGCATTGGGGTCCGCGCGCCAATCGGTGCGGTCAATCGTGATGCAAAACAGACGGTTTCGCTTGATCTGAAACGGGGCGGGGCCTGTGAAATCCCAGCCCGTGGCGACGGCCATCAAGACCCGCATCACCCCGATGTGGCAGATCGCGACCGTGTCGCGGCGCAGAGTTTGCGCCCAGGGCAGGACCCGATCCCGCACAGTCTGCGGGCTTTCCCCACCCGGCGGGCAATAGTCCCAGCCCCACGCTTCGATATCGCGAAAGCCCGAGGCGGGATCGCGGTGCAGGTCAGCGCCTTGGTGTCCTTCCCAAGTGCCCCAATCCATCTCGATCAAGGCGGGTTCGGCCAGCGGCGTGCGACCGGTGAGCAGCGTTCCCGTCTCCATCGCGCGCGACAGGGGGCTTGCCACCAGATCAGCGCGCGCCCAGTCGTCAGGCAAGCGCATCTCACCAAGCTGCGCCCTTGCGGCGTCGTCAAGCGGGATGTCGGTGCGCCCCTGAATGCGCCCTGCGCGGTTCCAATGAGTATGGCCGTGACGCAAGAGGGCAAGGCGGATCATTGCGCGACCTCATCCAGAACGGCCGTCAGGGTTGTCGCGGCCGAGCTCAAAAGGTGGCGGGCTTGGATCATTGCGCGCGCTGCTGCTCCGGCCCGCGCGCGCATCTGTTGGTTGGTCAAAAGGGCCATGATGTAATCTGCCATCGCGGCGGGGCCGGCATCCATATCCGACAGGGGGCCGGTCACCACTTCGCGCACGCCAGTGCGGTCCTGCGCCACGACGGGAATACCTGCCGCCTGCGCTTCAAGATAGGCGAGCCCGAAGGCTTCATTCACGCCGGGCCACAGCAGCAGGCTGGCGGTGCGCAACCGCGCACCAAGGGCATCCGCGTCGAGGGTGCCAGCCATCTGCACCCGGTCGCCAAAAGGTGCCATCAGGGTTGCAACCTCGGCCCGCGCCTCTCCGTCCCCGGCAATAGTCAGGTGCCAATTCAGCCCGTCTGGCAAGATGGCCAGCGTTTGGGCGATCAACGCGTAAGAGGCCAGCTTGTCCCCGGGCCGCATCATGCCGACACTGATCATGGGGCCGGTCAAATCGCTGGCTGGCGGCAACTCAGCATGCGCCAAAAAGGGCGGCAGATGGCGCAAGCGCTGCCCTTGTGGCGCATCCCGCCGCAGCGTTTGAGCGTCGTGCTGTGTGACATAAAGGATCGTGTGGGCCACATCACTGGCCGCTTCGGCGGCGGCTGCGAATGGGGCCCACGGGCCGTCCAGCCGCTTGCGCGCCCGCGAACTTTCGATCTGGATATAGGGAATGCCAAGCGCATCGGCGACCGCAGGCCCAATCAGGTCCGGTGCTTTGTAGTAGTTGTGATAGGTGATCCATGCCCGCCACGATGCTGCGTCGGGACTGATGCGCAGCCGGGCGATCTCTTGTTCGGCCTTGGCCATCAGGACCGATTGCCGGGCCGCATCGCCTGTCCCTTCGTAAATGCGCAGACCGGACGCAATATCGACCTCGTGCCCGCCATGACCAAGAGCCGCAATCAACGCCCGCGCCATCGTGCGATCACCTGAGGGCACCGGATGATCGGGGGCCTTGAGCGGGGCATAGAACGCAACCTTCATGAGCGCATGATCCAGCGCAGACGGTCAGCAAGGTGGTCAATGCCGGGCTGCATGGTGAATTCAGCGTGCAGGCGCGCATGGGCGGCCTCGGCCAAGGCCGGGCCAAGTGTCGGGTCCGCGGCGACGCGGACCATATGGGCGGCCAATGCCTCGGGGGCATCTTCGCTGAGGAGCCCATGAACTCCATCGTCAATGAATTCCGGGATGGCCGAGACGGGCGTGGACAGAATGGCGAGCTTTTGGCTCGCGGCCTCCATCAAGACGTTGGGCAGTCCGTCGCGGTCCCCATTTGCCGCCACGCGAGAGGGCAGAACGAACAGGTCTGCCGCGCGCATTGCCGCGATCACTTCGGGCTGATCACAGGCCCCGCGCCATGTGATGCGGTCGCTGACACCTGCGCCGTGGGCGCGGGCGCGCATCTGGTCCGCCAGTTCCCCGCCGCCAATATGGGTCCAGTGCCACTCGATTTCCGGGGGCAGTAGGGCCAACGCGTCGATCAGGTTGTCAAACCCCTTTTTCTCGACCAGCCGCCCTACGGACAGCATCGCGAACGGATCGCCGGGTGCTCGCGCGCGCCGATCGGGGGGCGGTGGAAAGCGCGCAAGGTCGAGGCCGTGATAGACCAGATCAACTGGCGTGCCAGCGGCCAGTCCGTTCAAGTGCTCAGCCCCGAACGCCGTGCAAGTCGCGCCAAAGGCGGCGCCCACGCTTTGCGTGCTCAGCTTTTCGCGCAGCTCCCAGTCGGGTGAGGTCCAGATATCCTTGGCATGGGCGGAGAACGACCACGGCAGGCCGCGGATCATCGCACAGTAGCGTGCGACGGAGGACGGGGTGTGCAGGAAATGGGCATATAGCGCCTCGGTCCCTGTGGGCAGTTCGCGCGCCAGCACGCAGGCCTGTCCGAACCGGCGCACCCGGTTGCGGTTGAAATCACGCGCGAGGTCGCGGGCGAATTGCCAGGCTGCGCCCCAAAACCCGGGCCGCGCCATGGCAGACAGAACCCCACGCAGCACCCGGCCCGGCGCGTCATGCAGATATTCGGGCAAGTAGAACACATCCGCGCTCAACTGATCGTGCAGCGGGTGCGTTTTCTTGTCCGTGGGATGGCGTAGCGACCAGATCGCAAAGTCGATACCCGCACGTTCAAGGGCCACAAGCTCTTGTGCGATGAAGGTCTCGGACAGGCGCGGCCAACCCTTGACCACAATGGCAAGGCGAGGGGCGGCGCTGCTCATTCAGCCGCGTTGCTCAGGGTCTGGTTCATCAGGTTGCGGGCGCGCTGGTTCACGACCTCGAGCCCGTCGAGCAGACCATCGGCACCGGCTTCAGACGGGCGCTGTTGGCGGGGCAGGGCGCGGATGGCGGCGATCATGCCCTCGACGTTCAACTCGTCTCGGAACTGGTCGAGATTGCGCACCAGCCCCAGCTCTTCGGCGCGATTGGCGCGGATCCATTGTTCGAGGCGCGGCTTGGTGCGTGGCACGATCACGGCGCGCTGATCAAAGGACAGCAGCTCGCAGAAGGTATTGTACCCGCCCATGCAGATCACCCCTTCGGCGCTGGCAAAGAGCGATTCGATGCGGCTGTCAAAGCCGGTGGCGGTGACACGGCCCCCAAGGGCGGCCACGCGCGCCTCGAACCCATCGCGGGTGTCGCCCGAAAGGAACGGCCCATAGACCAGTACCGCATGGGGGGCGAGGGTCGGGTCCTGCTCGTAAGCCTTGAGAAGCAGATCGACCATGGCGGCACCGTCCCCACCGCCACCAGGGGTGATCAGGATGTAGGGGGTGTCAGGCGTCTCGGCGGGATCCACGATGCTGCGGCGCAGATAGCCCGTCCAGAAGGTGCGCGCGCGCACCGCATCCGAGAGGGGCAGGCCCTGCGTCGGGTCATAAACGGACTTGACACCGTAAACCCACAACTCGTCATAAAAGGACTCTGTGGCCTCAACCGCCCCTTTGCGCGCCCATTCGCTGGCCAGCACATCCGGTTCATCCAGCACATCGCGCAGGCCGAGCACGATGCGGGTGCGCCCCTCGCGGGCCAGCGTGTTGAGAACAGGCAGCAACTCGCCGCGGAACCCGGTCGGTTCCTTGTCGACGATCAGCAGATCGGGTTCGTACTGCGCAATAGTCGATTCAATCAGACCGGAGCGCAGGGCCGTGGTCTGATCGATGTCCATGCCCGCGCTTTGGCTGGCATAGGAGCCGTCTTCGAGCTTTTTGACGCCGGGCAGGCGCACGTGATCGACGGCTTCGGGAAAGGTAAAGCGGCCGGCAACGGGGCTGCCTGTCAGGATGATCGCGGATTCGGCCACACCCGATTGCGTCAACGCCGAGGCCAGCGCCCGCGAGCGGCGCAAATGGCCCAGACCGAAGGTATCATGGCTGTAGAGAACGACGCGCCGACGGCGCATGCCGGATCGATCCGGTGTCGCAGAGGTGGAATGGACCATAGTTGTCGTCTTGTTTCCTGTATCGCCCCTGGCCGCATGACACACCGCGCCCAAAGTCTCACCCATATTCGAAGGCCGTGGCCCACGGTTTCCCAATCCTGGCGCGTGTGATGTGTTGATGTCCACGCCGCTGCACTCCGCTATGACACTATTGCCGCGCATTTGCAAAATGCCAGCGTCAGATGTGATCTGATGTGTGCCAAAAAGGAAAGCGCACCGATTGTCAAAGAGGCAGCGGTTGGCGTAGCGTTTGCCGCATGGATTTCCGGGGCACCCGTATTGTGACATATCGAACATTCATCGCGCTGATTTCAGGTGCTTTTTTGTGGATGATTTGTGCGCTGCCGATGCCCCTTCAGGCGCAAGGGCTCAACAGTCTGCTGCCGTCCTCTCCGCCAGCGGCGGAAAATGACATCTCCGAAATCATGCGCACGGCTGCCGAAAACGGGGTCAGCGTGGTTGTCATCGACAGTGACGGTCAGGTGCTGACCCAGGTGAGCGAACCTGCGCCGCACAGCGCGGCCCCCGCGTCAGGCTCGACCCTGATGGGGATACAGGATGATGCGGTGGCCTTCCGCTCAGCCCTGTTTGACCGGCTGCTCAACTTGCCGGATGCATTCAACGAGGTGGTGTTCATCCTGCGTGCGGCCAGTCCGGACGGTACGATATTCGCCTATGTCGAGGCTCTGATCATCAGTCTGGCGCTGTTTGCCGCCGGCATGGTGTTCGAAAGCCAGATTTTCGGCAAACGCATCGCCAAGCGGTTTGTCGTCGCCCGCATCCTTGAAAACCCGGTGGGCTATTCCGGCAAGATGCCGTTCCTGATGTTCCGCTTCGTCTTTGGGGTGGTGGGCATCCTCGTTTCAATGGCGGTGGCCTATCTGCTGGGCGTGATTATCTTCGGCCCGCTCGAGGATTCGGCGATGCAGTTCACTGTGTCGCTGATCAATGTCGGGTACTTTCTGGCCCGGATCGCCGCCGGGATATGGCGCATGATCCTGTCGCCCTACCTCGCCCAGTACCGCATTCCGTTGATGGAGGACCGCCCCGCGCGTGTGCTGCATCTGTGGCTGTCGGTTGGGGCGGCCTTGGGCTTTTTCACCATCCTGTTCGGCGAATGGATCGAGGAACTGGGGCTGAATTACGAAGTCTACGTGTTCCTGTTCTCGCTGATGAGTTTCGGGGTCATGCTGCTGAATATCGCGATGGTCATCGTCAACGGGCGCACGATCACGACCGCCATCCTGAATGGCAAGACGACGGTGCAGGCCTCGTGGGTGGTGCGCACGCTGGCGCGGACATGGGCGCCTTTGGCGGTTCTCTACTTCCTGTTTGCATGGGGCGATCAGACCTATCATCTGGTGCTGGGCGAGCCGCTTGGCGTGCCGTTGCTGGCCGCTGGTTGGGCAATCCTGACCACCATTATCGTGGTTTACGGCGTCATCAACTTTTTCATCGAACGCAGTTTTGAGCGCGCGCGTGCCGTGCGGGAACGCAACGCGGTAACCGGGGAAACGGCCGAGGTGATGCAAACCCGCAGCGATATGATTCACGGCCCGCGCATCACCTCGTTCGAAGGACTGGCGCGGCGCATCGCCGGTATCCTCGCCTTCGTGGCGGGCACCTATGCTTTCGTTGCGATCTGGTCGCCCGAGACGAACATGATGGGCGAAAGCTGGACGGACCGCCTGCTCGACATCATCGTGATCGTGTTCATCGGCTACATCATCTACAACGTGTTCCGCATCTGGATCGACAACAAGATCATCGAGGAACAGGGCGATCTGGTCGAGGCCGAGCTGGGTGACGAAGGCGGCGGTTCGTCTGCATCGCGTCTGGCGACCCTTCTGCCGCTGTTTCGCAACTTCGTGCTTCTGCTCATCGTCCTCACCATCGCGCTGATCGTTCTCATGGAGATGGGGATCAATGTCGGCCCGCTGTTTGCAGGTGCGGGGATCATCGGCGTCGCGGTCGGCTTTGGCAGCCAGAGCCTTGTGCGCGATATCTTTTCGGGTGCGTTCTTTCTGTTCGATGATGCCTTCCGCAAGGGCGAGTATATCGACGTGGGCGGGGTCAAGGGCACGGTCGAAAAGATCAGCGTGCGTTCGTTCCAGTTGCGCCACCACCTTGGCGCGCTGCACACCATGCCCTTTGGTGAAATTCAGGTGCTGACCAACTACTCGCGCGACTGGGTGATTATGAAGCTGCCGCTGCGCGTCACCTATGACACGGACGTCGAAAAGGTGCGCAAGATGATCAAGAATCTGGGGGTCGAACTGCTAGACGATCCGGTGATCGGTGATAATTTCATCCAGCCGCTGAAATCCCAGGGCGTGATTGAAATGCAGGACAGCGCGATGATTATTCGCGTGAAGTTCATGACCAAGCCCGGCGATCAGTGGCTGGTGCGCAAGAAGGTCTATGAGGAAATCCGCGCCCTGTTCGAACGCGAAGGCATTAAGTTCGCCCATCGCGAGGTGACCGTACGGCTGGCCGATGGTAAGGCCGAAGAATTGACTGAAGACGACCGCAAGGCGATCACCGCCGCGGCGCAGGCCTCCATCGAAGAGGATCTGCTTGAGGACGCCACGGACGGGGGCGACGACCGATAAACTACCTAGACAAGCCCCGGTAAAGGGCATAGGCGCGCAGGCTTGGCGCAGCGTCCCGTCTTGCGCCCTCGTTTTGCTAGGACCGTTCCCGTGATCGCACCACTTCAATCCGCCCTGACCGCCCGTGGTTATATCGACCTCACCCCCGTGCAGGAGGCTGTGACCGACCCCGATCTCGTGGGCGCGGACCTGCTGGTTTCGGCGCAGACCGGGTCGGGCAAGACCGTTGGGTTCGGGCTGGCGCTTGGGCCGACCTTGTTGGGCGACGAAGAGTTGTTTCAGATCGCCGACGCCCCGCTGGCGCTGGTGATAGCGCCCACGCGCGAGCTCGCGATGCAGGTCAAACGCGAGCTGGGCTGGCTTTATGGTGAGACGGGTGTGGTCATGGCCTCCTGCGTGGGTGGCATGGACATGCGCGACGAACGCCGCGCGCTTGGTCGCGGTGCCCACATCGTTGTCGCCACGCCGGGGCGCTTGCGTGACCACATCATGCGCGGCTCGATTGATCTGACGGCCATTCGCGGCGTGGTGCTGGACGAGGCGGACGAGATGCTTGATCTGGGCTTTCGCGAGGATCTTGAGTTTATTCTTGGCGAGTGCCCCGGGAGCCGCCGGACGCTCATGTTCTCGGCCACTGTGCCCGCCCAGATCGCGCGGCTGGCGAAGACCTATCAGAAGGACGCTGTGCGTGTCGCAACCACTACGGGCGAAAAGCAACACGCCGACATCACCTACCAGGCCATGACGGTCGCCAATCACGACGCCGAAAACGCAATCATCAATATCCTGCGCTTTCACGAGGCCCCCAATGCCATCGTGTTCTGCAACACACGTGCCATGGTGAACCGGGTCACGACGCGACTGTCCAATCGCGGCTTTCCGGTGGTCGCGCTGTCGGGCGAGTTGACGCAAAGCGAGCGCACCAACGCGCTGCAAGCCATGCGTGACGGGCGCGCACGGGTCTGTGTGGCGACTGATGTGGCCGCGCGCGGTATCGACCTGCCCAACCTCGATCTGGTGGTGCATGCCGAACTGCCCTCGAACCACGAAACGCTGCTGCACCGCTCTGGGCGGACGGGCCGCGCGGGCCGCAAGGGCACAAGCGCGTTGATCGTGACGGCCAAGGTCCGCGCCAAAGCGACCCGTATTCTGCGCAGCGCCAAGCTGGATGCAGATTGGATCGCGGCACCTTCTGCCGAGGATGTGCGCGCGCAGGACGAAGTGCGTCTGATGGACGATCCGATGTGGACTGACCCGATTGCTGAGGGCGAGGCCGGGATGGTCGCCAAGCTGGTGGATCGGTTCAGCGCCGAACAACTCGCCGCCGCGCTGTTGCGCATCCATGGGCTGCGCCATTCCGCACCCGAACATCTCTCTGCCGTGGCCGAAGGCAAGGCCCCGAAAGAGCGCGCGCCCTTTGGCCCAAGCACATGGTTCTCCGTCTCCGGTGGGCGCGATCAGGGTGTCGAAGTGCGCCGCCTTTTGCCCATCGTGTGCAATGCGGGCGATATCACCAAGGACGATATCGGCGCGATCCGCATTCAGAACGACACCTCATATGTCGAGTTGAAAACGGAAGCAGTGGACGGCTTTCTCAAGGCGCTTGGCGCGGACATGACAGTCGAGGGCGGGGCGAAAGTCACGAAGCTTGACGGCGTGCCGGATGCGGCCAGCCAGCCCAAGTCCCGGTTCGAGAGCAAACCCGATGGCAAACCCAAACGCGACTTCGGCGACAAGCCCAAACGCGCCTTTGACGACAAGCCCAAACGGGCGTTCAAAGACAAGCCGCCGCGCGCCGACGCCCCCAAACCCTCCGCCAAACGGGTCTGGGGCGATCCCCCCAAGGCGCACAACGACGGCGCGCCGATTGACTGGAATGACACCTCGACCCCCAAACCGCGCAAACCCAAACCGGGCGCGAAACCGACCAGTGGCAAGTCGCGCTTTGCCAAGGCACCCAGCACCATGGATAAGGCGATACAGGACGGGGCGGTCAGCACCCCAAAGAAGCCGCGCCACAAATCCGCGCACAAAGGCAAGCCAAGCGCCAACGCCTCAGGGGCCGCGCCCAAGACAGCCAAATACAACAGCAAAAAGAACAAGGCCCGCCGCGCGGTAGGCGCAACCGGAGGCGGCCAACCGCCTCGGCGCAAGTCGTAAGGCGGTCCCTGGCCCGCCTCAGCTTGAGTATGGGTCCAGACTGTCGCGCAGACCGTCGCCGAGGAAGTTGAACGCCAGCACCACGATGATGATCGGCAGCATCGGGATCGCAGTCCACGGATAAATCTCGATACTCGCGAGGTTTTGCGCATCGTTCAGCATCACGCCCCATGACACCGCAGGGGCGCGCAGGCCAAGGCCGAGAAAGCTCAGCGCCGTTTCCCCCAGGATCATCGCCGGGATCGACAAGGTGGCCGAGGCGATCAGATGGGACATAAAGTTGGGCAACAGATGGCGGCGGATGACCCGGCCCGGCTTGGCCCCCATCATCTCAGCCGCGCGCACGTATTCTTCCTCTCGCAGCGACAGGAATTTGCTTCGCACCGCCCGGGCCAGCCCCGGCCAGTCGAGCAGACCCAATATGATCGAGATGATGAAGAACACCGAAACGGGCCCCCAATTCGAAGGCACCGCCGCCGACAGGGCGAGCCACAGCGGCAACTCTGGCAGAGAGCGCAGGATTTCGATTGCGCGGTTCACCACCCAGTCGACCCAGCCCCCGAAGTAGCCCGCGATGGCCCCGAACCCGATGCCAAGGATGAAGGAGACAGTGATGCCGATCAGGCCCACGGTCAGCGACAGTTGCGCGCCGTAGGAAATGCGCGAGAACACGTCCCGCCCCAGGCGGTCCGAGCCGAAGATGAACACCGTCGCCCCTTCGGGCGCGCAGAACAGATGCCGCTCTGTCGGGATGACGCCGAACAGGTTGTACTCGGTGCGTTTGCAAAAGAATTGCAACGGCATGGGCCGGGTTTCGTCGGTGATATAGGTCCAGCGGTAGTTTTCGAGGTCGGCCACCGCTTCAGTCGGATAGACAAAGGGGCCGATATAGTCGCCCTCGTGCCAGAACTTGATGGCTTGGGGCGGGTGATAGAGGTAATCGGCGCTGCGCTCGTTCGGGGTGTAGGGCGAAAAGAAGCCCGCAAAGGGGATCGCCATATAGGCCAGCAACAAAAACAGCCCCGAGATCAGCCCAAGCCGATGGCGGCGGAACTTGCGCCAGACCAGCAGCCAGTTGGGTGCGTCCATGTCCGTGCGATCAATGGCCGATAGATCCACATTGGGATCATAAGGGGCGTCATCGATAAACCGGCCGTCGGGCAATGTGCTCATCTGCTATCCTTCCCGCGCGCCGTAGCGGATGCGCGGATCAAGCAGCACCAGCAGCAAATCTGAAATCATTGTGCCGATCAGGGTCAGCAGGGCGACGAACATCAGCACGAAGCCCGCCAGAAACTGATCCTGCGACTTGAGCGCCGTCAACAGCGCTGGCCCGATTGTTTGAAGGCCCAGCACGACCGACACCAGAACCGACCCCGACACCATCGCAGGCAGCAGGTTGCCGATATCAGCCACGAAGGGGTTGAAGGCCATGCGCAGCGGATATTTCGTCAGCAACCGGGTCGACGACAGCCCCTTGGCCTTGCCGGTTTCGACATACGGTTTACTGAGTTCGTCGAGCATGTTGGCTCGCAGCCGCTGCATCATCCCCGCCGCCCCCGAGGTGCCGATCACGAAGGTCGGCACGATCAGGTGGATCAGGATGGATTGGACCTTGGCCAGCGACATCGGCTCGCCCTCGAATTCAGGTGCCATCAGGCCCCCGATGGGCAGGCCGAGATATTTGTGCCCGTAATAGAACAGGATCAGCGCGAGCAGAAAGTTCGGTGTCGCGAGCCCCAGATAGCCCACGAAAGCTGTGGTGTAATCGACCCACGTGGCCGATTTCCAAGCGGCCAGCACGCCCAGGGGCAAGGCCACGAGGTAAACGAACAGGACCGCAGCGAGGTTCACCAGAACGGTGAGCCAAAGTGCGTCGCCTACAATGTCCGCAACCGGCGCGTCAAACTCAAAAGACCAGCCGAAATCGCCCTGGATCAGTCCGGAAAAGCCCTGCGGGCCGGGAATGGCACCCACCCAGATCAGGTATTGCTGCCAGAGCGGCCGGTCGAGCGCGTATTCCTTGCGCAGGAATTCCGCCTTGGCGACGCCTTCTGCCTGCCCGGTGGCGCGCAGCTCGGCAATCTGGTTGGACAGATAGTCACCCGGGGGCAGGTTGATGATCACAAAGACCAGCACCGACACCACTGCCAGCGTCAGCAGCATCGTCAGCAGCCGCCACACCGCATAGCGGATGAACATCATTTGGACACCTGCGCCAACTCTTCGTCGGCAAAGAAAAACTCGTCAACGCGGTGGATGCCGAAATGTGCGCCGGGATCCCATGCCCATTTGCCGAACTCGGGCACATTGCGCAGCCGGTCAGACACGACAACGGGCTGAGGGGCTTCGGACAGGATGCCGATGCCGTATTGCTGATCGGCATGGATGGCGAGCATTTCGCGCCATATGCGCGTGCGGTCGTAGGGATCGGGCTGCCGCTCCCACAGGGCGGCAAGTTCCATCAGCCGCTCGGCCTCGGGCATGTCCACCGGTTCGCCCGCAGCGCCATGGGTCTGGTAATATTGCCCCCATTTCGGCCAGGCAAAGAACACCTGATCGGTGGGCGCAAGATATGTGGGCGGCGTGTAGGGCTGCGGGATGCCATTGTCCCAGCCGTACCAGACGGCGGCCATGGTCACGCCGGAAAAGACCCTGTTGCGCAGGATGTCGCGATCAAGTGGGCGCATGATGAGCTTGATGCCCAGATCGCGCCATGTGTCGGTGATGATGGCAAGCGCGTTCTCGACCTCCTGCCGTTCCCCGGCGGTTTCGATGACGAACTCCATGGGGCGCCCGTCGGGCAGCTTGCGGATGCCAGCGGCGTCACGTTCGGCAAGCCCCATCTCGTCCAACATCAGGTTGGCCGTGTCGGGATCATACAGCGCCCATTTGGTCAGGTTCTCGGATTCAAAGAACGGGCTTGCGGCAAGGGCGGTCATATTCCCTTCCTTGCCAAGACCAAAATAAAGCGCGCGGTTGATCATGCGCCGGTCAATGCCCATGGACAGGGCGCGCCGGAAGCGGGCATCGCGGATGACCTGCCGCCAGACCGGATCGGCAAAGTTGAGGTTGGGATAGATCGCGATCTGGCTCGCAGCACTGTTGGCCCACAGATAGGTGCGGTAGGGCGCGCCATCCGTCTCGCCCTTTTTCAGGATCGACACGTCACGGAAATCGAGGCCACGGGCCTGCAGGTCGCTTTCGCCCGCGTTCGATTTGGCCGCGACAAGGCCCGAGCCGACAATCCCCATCTCGACCACATCGATATAGGGCAGATGCACGCCTTGCGCGTCGATCCGGTGGAAATAGGGATTACGCACGAACAACTGACGCGAATTCCCACCGGTGCTGGCCGGCATCCACGGCTGCAAGGTGGGCAATTCGTGATTGTCGAACTTGTACATGTTGTCGAGTTTGTTGTGCAGCGGGGCCCAGCTGCGCACCCGCTTGGCGTCGATCATCTCCTCCATCTGTTCCATTGTGTTGTAGTCGACGTGGAACTGTTTGAGGTAGTGCGAGGGGCGATAGATGAAGGGCGGGCTGGCTTGGGCCAGCGATTGCAGGAACATCGGATTGGCGCGGGGGAACTCGACCACAACGGTGTGCTCATCAGGGAAGGTCATGGTGCCCACGTCGTTCCCCACGCGCATCACATCGGGTGCGCCATTGGGGCTTAACTCTTCGTTGAGGGCGACGTTTTCCCACCAGTAGCGAAAGTCTTCCGAGGTGAAGGGCGCGCCGTCCGACCAGCGATGACCGGGACGCAGGTGCAGGGTAAAGATGCGCCCGTCCACCTCGTCATAGTCGCGCAGGATGTCAGCGCGCAGCTCGTACTTTTCGTTATAGCCCACCAACCGCGCATAGCCGTAAACGACCATTTGGCGAACGTCCTTGGAGCGGGTGACCATGGTGCGCAGCGTGCCGCCCTGCTTGCCGAATTCGCGCCCCTTGGCCTCAAGATCGACGACCAGCGGGGTGTCGGGGATACGGTCGGGGGCGGGATCCATCTGACCTTTCGAGACTTCGGCAGCCCAGAAATCGCTTTCCTGCACGACAGGCTGGGCAAAGGCGGGCAGAGCCATCAGCCCCGCGATCAACAGGGGTGTCAGTCGGTCAAGCATGGCAACGCACCTTGTGTCCGGGTTCAACTTGGATGAGGTCGGGGGCATCGCGCCCTTCAAAGCGAAATTGCTCGGGCCAGGATGCAGAGGATCCCGCCCCATGTGCCACCTGGGCCAAATCAATCGGGCGGCTCACATCCGGTTCGGGTTGGGCCGCGATCAGGGCTTTGGTATATGGGTGGCGCGGATTGTAGAATAGGGTCGAGGGCGGGGCCTGTTCGACCACGACCCCCTGTCGCATCACTGCTACCTCATCCGCAATGCGGGCCACGACGGCCAGATCATGGCTGATGAACAGGTAACTCAGACCCATGCCATCGCGGATGCGTTCCAGCAGGCTCAGGATCTGTTCCTGCACCGACACATCCAGCGCCGAGGTCGGCTCGTCACAGACCAGCAGCACCGGATCAAGGGTCAGCGCGCGTGCAATGGACAGGCGCTGGCGTTGCCCACCGGAAAAGGCATGCGGGTAGCGTTTGAGCATATCGGGGTTTAGCCCGACCCACCGGAGCATCTCCGCCGCCTTGTCACGGCGGGCCGTCTTGTCACCGATGCGGTGAATTTCCATCGGCTCGGTCAGCGCCTCCTGCACCCGCATGCGCGGCGACAGGGACGAATAAGGGTCCTGAAACACCATCTGCGCCTGGCGCTGAAAGGCGATCTTTTCGGATCGGCTGAGATCGTTGATGCAGACCGTTTCGGAGTTCGTCTTGGCGCGGAACAGCACGCGCGACCCTTCGTCCGGGATTTCGGCACCCAAGGCGATGCGCGCGCATGTCGTCTTGCCCGACCCGCTTTCGCCGACCACGGCCAGCGTTTTGCCGCGTGGCAATTTCAGGGACACGTCGCGGCAGGCAAAGACCTGTTTCTTGGCCCGCCAGCCTCCGGCGCGAACCGTGTAGGTTTTCGACACGTTCTCAAGCTCGAGAATAAGGTCGTCTTTTTCCACCGGCGGGACGGGGGTTGCATCCTTGGGGATCATGGGCGCGGCGGCGAACAGCTTTTTTGTATAGCCATGACCCGGATTACCCAGCACCGCAGGGGCCGGGCCGCTTTCCATGACGTGCCCCTTGCTCATTACTACAACGCTGTCGGCCATGTTGGCGACGACGCCAAGGTCGTGGGTCACAAGGATCATCGCCATGCCGGTGTCGCGTTGCAAATCCTTCATCAGACCCAACACCTGGGCTTGGGTCGTGACATCCAGCGCGGTCGTGGGTTCGTCCGCGATCAGCAGGTCGGGTTTGGCGACCATCGCCATGGCGATCATCGCGCGCTGGCGCATACCCCCGGACATCTCGAACGGATAGGCGCGAAAGGCGCGCTCGGGATCGGCAAATCCCACGCGTTCGAAGGTGGCCAGTACGTCTTTCTTGGCCTCGGCGGACGTCATGTCGCGGTGCAGGGTCAACACCTCGGCCACCTGATTGCCGATGCGGTGCAAGGGCGAGAGGGAGCGCATAGGTTCCTGAAAGATCATCGAAATGCGGTCGCCGCGAATGTCGCGGATCTCGCGCGAGGGCAGTTTGAGCAGATCGGTACGCGCCGACCCGGTCCCGAACTCGATGGCACCGCGACGCAATTGGGCGGCACCGGGCAGAATACGCAGCACCGCACGGCACGACAGCGTCTTGCCCGATCCGCTTTCGCCCACGATGGCCAGTGTTTCGCCCGCATTGACGGAAAAATTGACGCCAGCCACGACCGGCGGTGCCGATCCAAAGCCGATAGAGAGGTCTCTGACGTCAAGAAGGGGGGCCATGTGCCGTCCTTAGTTGTTTCAGCCTTCGTTTCACCGTGGCATGCCGGATTTCAGTGAACCCGATTTCCGCGCATAGGTCCATACACGCGCTGCTCGCGGATTCGTGCTGGGCATTTGCGAAATTCTGACCCATCTAATGGGAAACACAAAGGAATACCGTGATGCCCCAAAGCCGCCTTGATCTGTTTGTGGACCGTATGGTGTCTCAGCGCGCCTGTCTTGATCATGCGGCCGATGCGATTGCAGCCCTGCCCGGCCCCGTCTTTGAGTTGGGGTTGGGCAACGGGCGCACCTATCACCACATCCGCCATATTCTGCCCGACCGCGACGTGTTCGTTTTTGAGCGCGCGGTGGCGTCCCATCCCGACAGCACTCCGCCCGATGATATGGTGTTGCTGGGCGATGTCTATGACACGCTGCCCGCCGCGTTGACACGTTTCGGCGCGACGGCTGTGTTGATCCACGCGGACCTTGGCGGTCACAACCGGGCTAAAAACGACATCTTTGCGCGCAATATCTCGCCGTTGGTCGAGCCGTTGCTGGCCGTTGGCGGCCTGATGGTGTCCTCGGACCGGATGTATTTCGATAGGCTTGTCGAGCAACCCTTGCCCGCAGCCGCGGTCGAAGGGCGATGCTTTATCTACCGTCGCGATGCATGACGGACTGAAGCGCGCACATCGATGGACGGAAGAAGCGGGACGTCGCGTCCTTTCGGGGAAGGGCTTGCCCTTTTTGATGCGCCCCTTACGCTGAAGGTTCCGGCCGCGTGCGGGATTTGTCCTGCCCGGTGGCCAGCATCAGTGGAGGTTTTCGATGAGCGACAAGATTGCCTATGCCCGTCACGATGACGTCGCCGTTTTAACCGTTCAGAACCCGCCCGTGAACGCGCTGAGTCAAGCGGTGCGCCAAGGGTTATGGGATATGATGGACCGCGCCGAGGCTGATACCGGCGTGCGCGCAGTGCTGATTGTCGGAGAGGGCCGCGCGTTTTTCGCGGGTGCCGACATCACCGAATTCGGCAAGCCACCGTTGCAGCCGCATCTGCCTGACCTGATCAACCGGATTGAGGCGTCGCCGCTCTTGGTCGTGGCCTCCATGCACGGCGTGTCCCTGGGCGGTGGGCTGGAGGTTGCCTTGGGCTGTCACTACCGCATCGCTGTGCCCTCCGCCCGCGTCGGCTTGCCCGAAGTGCATCTGGGGCTGTTGCCCGGTGCCGGGGGAACGCAGCGTTTGCCCCGTGTGAGCGGTGTGGAACCCGCGCTAGAGGTGATGACGACGGGCCGTCACGTGGGCGCGAAAGAGGCGCATAAGTTGGGCATCATCGACGTGCTGCAAGAAGGCGATCCGGCTGAGAACGGTTTGGCGTATGCGCAGAAATTGCTGGCCAAGGACGCGCCCCGCCGCCCGGTGAGCGGGATGCCCGCCCCTGCGCCGATTGACTGGGATGCAGCCTTTGAGGCTACCTTGGCCCGCAGCAAGGGCCAGATTTCACCCGCATGGTGCGTGCGCGCGGTTCAGGCGTCGGTCGAGAAACCCTTTGCCGAGGGCCTCAAGGCCGAGCGTCAGATATTTTACGACCTGATGCAGACCGATCAGCGCGAGGGGATGATCCACGCGTTTTTCTCGGAACGCGCTGTGGCGAACCTGCCTGAGTTGAAAGGGGTCGCGCCACGCGCCTTGCAGCAGATCGGTGTGATCGGCGGTGGCACGATGGGCGCAGGCATCGCGACGGCGGCTTTGCTTGCGGGTCTGTCGGTGACATTGCTCGAGATGAGCGCCGAGGCCGGGCAAGCCGCGCGCGAGCGGATCGAACGCAACCTTTCGGGTGCGTTGAAGCGGGGCAAGATCAGTGCCGCGCAGCATGAGGCAATACTCACCCAGACGCTGAATGTCGTCACAAACTACGAGGCACTCAAAGACGCAGATCTGGTGATCGAGGCCGTTTTTGAGGATATGGGTGTCAAAAAGCAGGTCTTTGGCGAACTCGACCGGGTCTGCAAACCGGGCGCTATTTTGTCGTCCAACACGTCGTATCTGGACATTGACGAGATCGCAGCAACGACGTCGCGTCCTGCCGATGTTCTGGGGCTGCACTTCTTCTCCCCCGCGCATGTGATGAAGCTGCTTGAGGTTGTTGTGTCGGACAAAACCGCCCCCGCCGTGGCCGCGACAGGCTTTGCTCTTGGCAAGATGCTGGGCAAGACGTCTGTGCGCGCCGGGGTCTGTGATGGATTTATTGGCAACCGCATCTTGTCGACCTACCGCACGGCTGCCGATCACATGATCCTTGATGGCGCATCCCCTTACGACATCGATGCGGCGTTAGAAAAGTTTGGGTTTGCGATGGGCCCTTTCGCGGTAGCGGATCTTGCCGGGCTCGATATCGGTTGGGCCGTGCGTAAGCGCAAACGGGCCGAGGGGCTTGATCCGCGCGCCCGAGATGCGGCTTACGCGGACAAGCTGTGCGAGGCGGGCCATTTTGGCCAAAAGACCGGCAAAGGCTACTATGACTACGCGGCGGGGGCTAAGGCGCGCGTGCCGAACCCGGATGTGGTGCTGCTGATCGAGGCCGAGCGGAAGGCCCAAGGGATCACCCCGCGCACGTTTACCGAGGACGAAATCGTGCGTCGCTACATGGCGGCAATGGTGAACGAAGCGGCCAAGGTCGTGGGCGAAGGCATCGCGCGCCGACCGCTTGACGTCGATATGACGCTGATCTTTGGTTATGGCTTTCCGCGCTATCGCGGCGGACCGTTGAAATGGGCGGATATGCAGGGGCTGGCCGGTTTGCTCGATGACATAAAATCCTATGCCCAAACGGACCCGTATTTTTGGACCGCGGCCCCCCTGCTTGAACAATTGGTGGCCGAAAACCGCACCTTTGATGACCTGAACAAAAAGGGCTGACACGATGGATATGAGCTTTACCGACGACGAACTGGCCTTCCAAAACGAGGTGCGGGAGTTCCTGCGTGATGAGCTGCCCTCGGAGATGGCGGACAAGGTGGCCAAGGGCATCGAGTTGGGCAAGGACGACATGGAACGCTGGCATGCCATCCTCAATGCGCGCGGATGGCTGGCCCCGAACTGGCCCAAATCCTTTGGCGGTGCGGAGTGGAACGCGGTGCAGCGTCACATCTTTGACACCGAAGCAGCTGCCGCAAATGCCCCGCGGATCGTGCCTTTCGGGCTGTCAATGCTTGGGCCTGTGTTGCAGAAATTTGGATCGAAAGAGCAGCAGGACCATTGGTTGCCCCGCATTCTGGATGGGTCGGACTGGTGGTGCCAGGGCTATTCCGAGCCGGGTGCCGGGTCTGATCTCGCCTCGCTCAAGACCCGCGCGGTGCGTGATGGCGATCACTATGTGGTCAATGGGCAAAAGACGTGGACGACCCTTGGCCAGCACGCAAACATGATTTTCTGCCTTGTCCGTACGGACCCGGATGCAAAGCAACAGGAAGGTATTTCCTTTCTGTTGATCGACATGAACACGCCGGGCGTCGAGGTGCGGCCGATCATCTTGCTCGATGGCAGTGACGAGGTGAACGAGGTCTGGTTCACGGACGTCCGGGTGCCGGTTGAAAATCTCGTGGGTGATGAGAATGAAGGCTGGACCTATGCCAAGTACCTGCTGACCCATGAGCGTGCGAATATCGCGGGCGTCGGCTTTTCGCAGGCTGGCTTGGCAGCTGTCAAACGGATGGCGCGCGCTGAGAATCACAACGGCAGGCCGCTGATCGAAAACCCGCATTTTGCGGCCCGTGTGGCGCAGGTGGATATTGATCTTCGCGCAATGGCGACTTCGAACCTGCGGATCATTTCAAAGGCGGCTGCGGGTGGTGCGCCTGGGCTTGAGGCGTCCATGCTCAAGGTGAAGGGGTCGATTATCCGTCAGGAGATCAATGACTTGGCGCGTCGTGTGGCGGGCCCTTATGCGATGCCCTTCGCTTCCGAAGCGCTGGAGGGCGCCAATGACACAATCCCCGACCCGCTTGGCGCGGGGCCTGTTGCGGCGCAGTATTTCAACAACCGCAAACTCTCGATCTTTGGCGGTTCCAACGAAATTCAGCGGGGCATCATCGCCAAGGTCACCATGAGCGGAGGCCGGGCATGAACTTTGAACTGACCGAAGAGCGGCAGATGTTGCAGGACACTTTGCGCCGCTATCTGCGTGAGAAATACACAACCGCGGTGCGCAACGACATACTGACATCGGATGCTGGGCTGTCCGCTGACATTTGGTCCGAATTGGCGGAACTTGGCGTTCTTGGCGCGCTCTTTACCGAAGAGATGGGCGGCTTTGGCGGTGCGGGTTTTGATCTTGCCGTGGTGTTCGAAGAACTGGGGCGTGCGGGCGTCGTGGAACCCGTGCTCGATAGCGCGCTGATGGGCGGGCGATTGCTGGCGTCGGCGGGCAAGTCCGACATGGTGGAAGAGGTTATCGCGGGGTCGCTGCATCTCGCTGTCGCGCACGGTGAACCCGGCGGACGTTACGATATGGATCATGTGCATACGAAAGCGGATGGTGGCGTATTGATCGGGCGCAAAGCGGTGGTGATGAACGCCGAAGCGGCGGATCACCTGATCGTCTCAGCGCGGGATGGCGATGCAATTGCGCTTTACCTTGTCGCGAAGGATGCCAAGGGCCTTGATATCCAAGGCTACCCCTTGCTGGCCGGTGGGCGTGCAGGTGAGGTGACGCTCGACAAAACCCCTTGCGAGCCGTTGAACCTGTCGCTAACCGACCTGCAAGCCGCGACCAGTCTGGCGCTCGTTGCGATCAGTGCCGAGGCGCTTGGGGCGATGGAATCCGCGACCCATCTGACCAAGGACTACCTGATGACGCGGACCCAATTTGGGCGGCCCATCGGCACGTTTCAGACGCTTGCTCACCGGATGGCTGACCTGTTGATTGAATTGGAACAAGCCCGCAGCGCGGTGATCAACGCGGCTGGCTATCTTGAGGCATCAGATGCGGACCTGCACCTGTCCGCCACCAAGAACCTGATCGGAAGGATCGGACGGCTGGTGGCCGAGGAGTCGATCCAGATGCACGGTGGCATCGCCATGACCCAGGAATACGAGCTGGCCCATATCGCCAAGCGGATCGTCATGGCTGATCACCGCTTTGGCGATACGGACTACCATCTGGAGCGGTTCATTGCCCTCTCCGCCGCCTGAGCCTGGCATCATTCGCGACGAAACCGGCGCGCAGACGCTGCTTGGCTATGTCGTCGATCTGACGACCGGGGACGGGGTTGCGCTGTGCCGTCTTGAGATCGGGGCGCAACACGGCAATCGCCACGGTGGTCTGCATGGCGGCATCATCGCCTGCATGCTCGACAACGCGATGGGCTATGCCGCCGCTTTGAGTTTCGAGGGAGATACGCAAACCCGCGTCCACACCCTGTCGATGACCACGAACTTTGTCGCCCCCGCGTCCCAAGGTCGGGTGACGGCCAAGGGTGTTGTTACCGGCGGTGGGCGGGCCACCGTCTTTGCCGAGGGGGATTTGCAGGATGAGGAAGGTCGCGTGCTGGCCACAGCCACGGGCGTTTACAAACGGGTGAAGGGGCAATGAGCGCCCCTTTGGTCGTCGATCTGCTGCTTGGGCAAGTGGAGGCGCGACCGGAAGCACCTGCGCTTGAAGATTCCCTTGGGACCAAATGGACTTACGCCGATCTGAAACATGCCGTTGACGCCCTGTCCGACATCTTGAGCGACAAGGGCGTGACGGCAGGCGACCGCGTGCTGATCGTTTCGGAAAACTGCGGGGCGGCAGTGGCGGCCCTGTTTGCAACGTGGTTGATGGGTGCGGTGGCGGTGCCGGTGAACGCCCGCCAGACCGGACATGAACTGGACCGGATCATCGCGCATGCCGCGCCGCGCGCCGTGCTGCTGACCAGCGCCGTGTCCTCGGATGCGGTCGCGCACAGTGCCCGCCTGAATGCGTCCGAAATAGAGGGAGCATGGGGAACGCTTGACCTGCTGTGCCTGCCTGTATCTCCGGCAGATATCGACCGCGACGTTGCTGTGATCCTCTACACCACTGGCACCACGGGCGATCCCAAAGGCGTGATGCTGACCCACGCCAATGTGCGCTTTGGCGGGCAGACATCGGCCAATCTGCGCGCGATGACGCCGGCCGACCTGATCTATGGGGTTTTGCCGACGACCCATGTGTTTGGCCTATGCTCGGTGGTGGTTGCGGCGATTCATGCAGGTGCGCCAGTGCGCCTTGTGCCGCGATTTGATGTGCGGGCGGTCTATGACGGGTTGCGCGACGGGATCACCCTGTTCTCGGCTGTGCCGCAGATGCATGCGTTGCTGATGGCCCATGCGCGTGCGAATGGTCTGGATGTACTGGGGTCAGCTACATTGCGCTATGTCTCGTCCGGTGCGGCACCGCTGGATCCCACTTGGAAGCGGGAGGCGGAGGCGTTCTACGGCGTTGCGATCCAGAACGGATATGGGATGACCGAAAGCACCGCGGGCACTGCTGCGACGCGCAATCTGATCGGCGATCCTGACACCTCTGTTGGCCCGGCCTTGCCAGACATCGAGATCGCGATTGATCAGGCGAGTGCGGCGGATGGTGTGGGTGAGGTTCTGACCCGTGGCCCGCATGTGATGCTGGGATATTTCCGCAATGAGGCCGAAACGGCCCGCACCGTCGATGCGCAAGGATGGTTACACACCGGCGATCTTGGTCGGATTGACGCGCGCGGGCATCTGCACATCGTGGGGCGCGCCAAGGAGTTGATCATTCATGGTGGCTTTAACGTCTACCCGCCCGAGGTGGAGGCCGCGCTGAACGATCACCCTGACGTGGTGCAGGCCGCCGTGGTCGGGCGGCAGTTCGAAGGGGATGAAGAAGTCCTTGCCTTCGTTCAGGTCGCCAAAGACAGCGGGTTGAGCGCGGATATTCTGCGCGCCTTCGTGCGTGACCGGCTGGCAGGATACAAACGCCCCGCGCGCTATGTTCTGGCCCAGAGCCTGCCAGCGGCCCCGACGGGAAAAGTCCTGAAACACAAGCTGATCGAAACGTTTGCCGCCGAGTTGGCGTGATTGCCTCAGGTCCAGACCCCGTTTGCGGCCTCTCGAATGGCGCGGATGTTCTCGCCGTAGGGGGCAGGGTCGCTGACGGACCCGCCGCGAAAGACGGCCGAGCCTGCGACCAGCACATCCGCACCTGCCTTGGCCACCAGAGGCGCGGTGGTCGGGTCCACGCCGCCATCAATCTCGATATGCACAGGGCGATCCCCGATCATCGCGCGCAATTCGGCAATCTTGGCCGACATGTCGATGAATTTCTGTCCACCAAAGCCGGGGTTTACCGTCATCACGCAGATCAGATCGACCATGTCCATCACCTCTGCCACCGCGTTTGCTGGCGTGCCGGGGTTCAAGGCAATACCTGCCTTCATCCCTGCACCCTTGATTGCTTGCAGCGTGCGGTGAATGTGGGGGCCAGCCTCCACATGGGCGGTCAGGACATCGGCACCCGCGTCCGCAAAGGCTTCGATATAGGGATCAACGGGCGCAATCATCAGGTGGACATCCATCACCCCCTTGATGTGGGGGCGGATCGCGGCACAGGTCGCAGGCCCGAAGGTGATGTTGGGCACGAAATGGCCGTCCATCACATCGACGTGGATCCAATCGGCACCTTGCGCCTCGACGGCGGCGCATTCAGCCCCGAAATTGGCAAAGTCCGCCGCCAGAATGGAAGGTGCAATTTTGATGGAACGATCAAAGGTCACGGGCTGTCTGCTCCTGTTTGTGCGTAGCCGCGATATATCGCCGAGTTGCCCATGTTGAAAGGGGGCCGTCGCGGTGGGCCTGTCAAGCGGAGAGAGGTGTCGCGTGTGCGATGCAATCCGTCGACCGCGCGTCATTAAATTTGACAATCGAATTAAAGCGCGCGACTGTGCGGATCAGGGAGGACGGCCATGTACCTGGGATTTGATCTGGGCACATCCGGTGCGAAGGCTTTGCTGGTGGATGATGAAGGTCGGGCCATCGGCAGCGCGGATGCGCATTATGATGTGACCAATGCCGCGCCGGGATGGAGCGAGCAGGACCCGGCCGATTGGATTGGCGGGATGACGGCCGCAATGGCCGCGTTGCGCGCCGCGCATCCTGAGGCCATTGCGGCGGTGCGGGGTGTGGCCTTGTCCGGTCACATGCACGGCGCCGTTCTGGTTGACGCGACGGGGGCCGTCTTGCGCCCCTGCATCCTGTGGAATGATACACGCAGCCACGTCGAAGCTGCCGCGATGGACGCGGACCCGCTGGCCCGCAAGATCAGCGGCAATATCGTCTTTCCCGGCTTCACCGCCCCCAAACTGGCGTGGGTGGCCACCCATGAACCCGATGTGTTTGCCAAAGTCGACAAGGTCATGTTGCCCAAGGACTACGTGGTCTGGTGGCTGACAGGTCGCTATGTGACCGAGATGTCGGATGCAGCGGGCAGTGGCTGGCTGGATGTCGCGGGACGCAAGTGGTCGGACGATCTGTTGGCCCTTGGTGGTATGCGGGGCGATCAGATGCCTGACCTGGTCGAAGGGACAGACGTGGTTGGGGCAGTGCAATCCGCGCGCGCCGACCTTGGCTTGCCTGCCAATTGTCAGGTGGTTGCGGGTGGGGCCGACAATGCAGTGGCCGCCTGTGGTGTGGGTGCGCTTGGGCAAGGGGACGGTTTCGTGTCCTTGGGCACATCGGGCGTCGTTTTGGCGGGGCGCGACAGGTATGCGCCCGATGCCGGGACAGCCGTTCACACCTTTTGCCACGCTGTGCCCAAGCGGTGGTATCAGATGGGGGTTGTTTTGGCCGCGACCGACAGCCTCAATTGGCTGTCGCGCATCACGGGGCAGACCCAAGGCGCGTTGACCGAAGCGCTTGGGCCGACCCTGACCGCGCCGGGCAGTGCGAAGTTCTATCCCTACCTGTCCGGTGAGCGAACACCGCACAATGACGCCGATATCAGAGGTGGCTTTACCGGCCTCGATATCGGGGCTGGCCCAACTGCGCTGACCCATGCGGTCATGACCGGCGTCAGTTTCGCACTGCGCGACAGTTTCGAGGCGCTCAAAGGCACGGGGGCCACGCTTGAGACGGCTCTTGCGATCGGGGGCGGCACCAAGTCCGATCTGTGGACCAAGATGCTGGCAACCACTCTCAATATCCCGCTGGAGCGTCCCGAAGACGGGGCCTTTGGTGCCGCCCTTGGTGCCGCGCGGATCGCCATGTGCGGCGTGACGGGTGATGACCCGGCCACCGTCATGACCAAACCGCCGATTGCTGATATCATCGCGCCTGACCCGACCCTCACCTCTGCCTATGACGACGCCTACAACGCGTTCACCACTGCCTATCCAAAATTGAAAGCCATGCCATGACCTCCGGATTTTTTGACGCCGTTCCGCCCGCCGCCTTCGAAGGGCCCGACAGCACGAACCCCATGGCCTTTCGCCATTACAATCCCGATGAAAAGGTGATGGGCAAGCGGATGGAGGACCAGTTGCGCTTTGCGGTGGCCTATTGGCATTCCTTCGCATGGGAAGGGGGCGATCCGTTCGGCGGGCAGACCTTTATCCGGCCCTGGCACCCTCAGGACGACATGGGCCGCGCCAAGATGAAGGCGGATGTGGCGTTCGAGATGTTCGAGCGGCTCGGCGTGCCGTTCTTTTGCTGGCACGACGCGGATGTGCGCCCCGAAGGCGATACGTTGGGCGAAAGCATCGACCGGCTGAACGAGATGACCGACTATTTCGGCGAAAAGATGGACAGCGCCAAGGTGCGCCTGTTGTGGGGCACGGCCAACATGTTCAGCCACCGCCGCTGGATGTCGGGGGCCTCGACCAACCCGGACCCGGATGTGTTCGCCTATGCTGCTGCCACCGTGAAATCCTGCATGGATGCGACCCACAAGCTGGGCGGTGAAAATTATGTCCTCTGGGGCGGGCGCGAGGGGTATGAGAGCCTGCTCAACACCGACATGGGCCGTGAGTTGGACCATATGGGTGCGTTCCTGAACATGGTGGTCGAATACAAGCACAAGATCGGGTTCAAGGGGCAGATCCTGGTGGAACCGAAACCGCAGGAACCGTCCAAGCATCAGTATGACTATGATGCGGCCACCTGCATCGGCTTCCTGCGCAAATACGGGCTTGAGGACGAGGTGAAGCTGAACCTCGAACAGGGCCACGCGATCCTCGCAGGCCACAGCTTTGAACACGAGATCGCGGTGGCGGCAAGCGAGGGGATGCTGGGCTCCATCGACATGAACCGCAACGACTATCAGTCGGGCTGGGACACGGACCAATTCCCCAACAATGTGCCCGAGGTGGCCTTGTGCTATTACCATATCCTGCAAGCCGGTGGTCTGGGGCAGGGGGGCACCAACTTTGATGCAAAGCTGCGCCGCCAAAGCCTCGATGCGGAGGATCTGATTGCGGCCCATGTCGGTGCGATGGACATCTGTGCGCGGGGCCTCAAGGCGGCAGCGGCGATGATCGAGGACGGGGGGCTGAGCGATGCGCTGGCCACCCGCTACGCCGGGTGGGACCGCAAAGAGGCCAAGGCGATGCTGAAGAGCGATCTGAGCACCATTTCCGAACGTGTGCTGGGCCACGGAATCGAACCACAGCCCAAGTCGGGGCGTCAGGAAATCCTGGAAAACTATGTTTCACGTTTCGTGTAAGACGGCGATTTTCGGGCTGATTGCTGCGCCTGTCTTGGCGGGCGATCTCCCCCGTTACGAGCCGGCATTTCCAACGCACGATCCTGCTCTGATCGAGCTGGGCCAGTTGCTGTTTTATGACCCCATCCTGTCGGGGTCGAAGACGGTGAGCTGCGCGACATGTCACCACCCCAACCATGCAACGGGGGATGGTGTGTCGCTTGGGCTTGGGGATGGTGGCACCGGTCTGGGGCCTGACCGGGCCACGGATACCGAAAACATCCCCGAACAACGCATCCCGCGCAATGCGCCGCCCTTGTTCAATCTGGGTGCGCGCGAATTCACTGTTTTTTTCCACGATGGCCGATTGGAAGAGGACGCGAACCGACCCTCGGGCATTCGCACGCCATTGGGGTCGGAGATGGAGACGGGATTTGCTTCGGCCCTTTCCGCCCAATCCATGTTCCCGGTTCTTTCGCCGGACGAGATGGCGGGGCATTACGCTGAAAACGACGTCGCTCAAGCCGTCCGGCAAGGGCTGCTGACGGGGCAAGGCGGGGCGTGGAGTATCCTGTCCGAGCGGGTCGCGGCGATCCCGGAATACCGGCAGCGATTTGATGCAGTCATTGGGCAAACGGAAATTGGGTTCACGGACATCTCTGATGCGCTGGCCGCCTTCCTCGATTTCGAATGGCGCGGTGTCGCAAGTCCGTTCGACCTCTACCTGCGCAACGGCACCGAAATGGAGCCCGCAGCAATGCGGGGAATGGAGTTGTTCTATGGCAAGGCGGACTGCGTTGCGTGCCATTCAGGCCGCTTCCAGACGGATCACGACTTTCACGCCATCGCCATGCCCCAGATCGGGCCGGGCAAGGCGGCGCGGTTTGAGAGCCATGCGCGGGACACAGGCCGGATGCGGGTGACGGGCGACCCAAATGACGCCTACGCGTTCCGCACCCCACCTCTGCGCAATGTTGTGCAGACAGCTCCGTATGGACATAGCGGAGCCTACGCGACCCTCGAAGGGGTCATTCGCCACCATCTTGATCCGGTGGCCAGCTTGCGCAGCTATGATCCGTCACAGGCGGTCATGCCGGGTTTCGACGCCGATGATTTGCGCGTGATGAGCGACCCGGCTGAAATCGATGCCATCGCTGCGGCCAACGGCCTCTCGCCACAGGCGTTGAGCGATGAGGAGGTGGCGGAGTTGATCGCTTTCATGGGCGCACTGACCGATCCGCAAAGCGTGCGCGGGGCGTTGGGCATTCCGGCCAGTGTGCCAAGTGGGTTGCTTATAGATCGCTAAGCGCCCGCTATCTGGTGATACGCAGGTGCTGGTCGGCATCTGCGTCCTGCCAATCTGACCACCCGTCATGCGGCCAGCGCACCCGCAGTTTCACCGCCCCGACGTCGCCCAACCCGAAATGTTGCGGCCCTGACATGCCGCCTGCATGGCCGCCACCCACCGTGATCTCGCGCGCTTGAATGGACGTCCCGTCATCCACCTCGATCCACGCCCCAACGGCCTGCGTATTGGCGCCCTTTTGGATCAGCGACACGCTTAGCCAGTGGCCTTCGGTCGGCGTGACGTTCTGCCAGACCTCAAGCGGCGCGCGCCGGTTCACGACTGCAAGATCGAGCAGACCATCGCCGTTGAAATCCGCCAGCGCCGCGCCGCGTCCACGGTGCAAGGAGGCGACGCCTGCCGTATCTCCGGCTTCGACAAAGCTGTCATTCTCTTGCGCGATCAACAGGTTGTTGGGGTCTTCCATCGCATTGCTGGGCATTTGCTGCACGTTGCCCTTGGCGATGAACGCATCGTCGCGCCCGTCAATGTTCACGTCGCCGAACGCGATATGCCAGCCAGTCGAGGGGCGCCCGTCATCGCCGATATAGGGGCGCTGCGCCGTGCTGCCGACGCCGAAGGGCACATCGACATAGGTGGGCCTATCGTCCGTTTGCCGCATCAGGCGCTGATCGCCCATCGAGCTCAAGAACACCTCGTCACGCCCGTCCCGATCCAGATCACGGGTTGCAATGCCCATGCCCCAGAGCATGTGGCGATCCCAGCCATCGGTTTCGTCATAGAGGCGGGGTGTGCCCTCCATCGCCCACAACTGTTCCTGCCCCTCGCGCACATAGTAGTGGCGGTCGTTGGACACGCGCAGATCGGCGCGGCCCGTCCGGGCCCAGTCGGTGAACAGCATCGAGAGCGCGCAATGACCCGGCTCTAGCGGGGTCGCAGCGTATCCGTTCTTAGTGGGTCGCCACAGAGTATTGATATCGCAGGCCTCAAACGGTCCCTCCGGGTCGGCGCGGTCGACGTAGTGGCCGAAGGCGAGCGTTGGCGCGCTCTGCCCGGCCTCCCATGTCGCCGAGAATGCGGTGCTCCAGCGATCGTCGAAGGCCCAAGGGACGGGTTCGAAATCGCATCCCCCAAGGCCCCGCAACATGACGTCTGGCCCGACTCGCAAGACGACCAGATCAAGCGTGCCATCACCGTCGAAATCCAGCGGATAGGCCCCGGTGGTCCCGGTTATCCGCAGCGCAGCCGGGGTCATCTCTTCGAATGCGACGGTTTCATTTGACGTATTGTGCAGCAGCATCGCCGGGTTCGACCCGCCCGCGGCCACAAGATCCAACCGGTCGTCGCCATCACAGTCCAGCACCGCAAGGCCACCGCCCACAAAATGCTCCCACCCGCCATCATAGACGTGGTTGGGGACGGTCACAGGTTCAAAGCGCGGGGTCCCGTCTGCGACTGCCGGGCCCGCGAGAACGGCGCATAGCGCGACGGGCTTAAACATCCGCCAACTCCTCGACGGCGGTGTCTTGCACATATTCCAGCGCATAGGCCGCAGCACCCTTGGCCCACATCAGGTTGTCCCATTTGTGGACGACAACAGCAGGGGCGGGTTTATCGATCTCGACGATCAGTTTTTGCATGTCGTCAATCACCGTGTCCGCATAAAGGTGGTCAAATTGCATCTGCTCCCCCGCGAGGATCAACAATTCGGGGTCAAAGATGTTGACCAGATTGGCCAGACCCATCGCAAACATCTTGCCTGCGCGTTCGATGACAGTCTGGGCGGTCGGATCGCCCGCCTTGGCCGCGCGCAGTACTGTGCTGACCGCTTGTGAGGTCGGCATCGTCAGGCTGACACCGCCCACACTGGCCGCCTCGCGCACAAGGGCATAGTCCGCCACGTAGGCCTCAAGGCAGCCGCGCTGCCCACAGCGACACAACGCGCCGTCCAGATGCACCTTGGTGTGGCCAAATTCGGCCCCGCAGCCGCGCGTGCCACGATAAAGCTGGCCGCCCAGGACCATGCCCATCCCCACGCCGCTTTCGATGGTGATGACGATGAAATCGGAATGGTTCTTGCCGATACCAAAGGTCAGTTCGGCCATCGCCACCAGGTTGGCGTCGTTGTCGAGGTAGACATCGATCCCCAGCCGTTCAGACAATACGGTTCCGAACGGCGTATTGCGCTGATCCAGCGAGGGGGACCAGTAGACCAGCCCGTGATCGGCATCAACCACACCCGCAAGGCCAACGCCGACACCCGAGACATCGCCAAGGCTCAACCCGGCCTGAGCGGTCAGAGCCTCCAGTGCGGTGGCGATTTCTTCGGCAAGGGCATCGGGCGTATGACGCCCGGGCGCGATCTGTTGTTCGAAATCGGCGACATGGGCCCCTTCGAAATCCATCAGCACCAGCGAGATGGCGGCGGTCGACACCTTGAGACCCGCAATCAGATGCGCCGCGCCAGCCACCTTGAGGTCGACCCGTGGCCGGCCCCGCGATGCCTCGTCGGCGCGTGATTCGCGCGGCACCTCTTCGATCAGCCCGCCACGCAGCAACTCGCCCGTAACGGACGTCACGGTGGCCCTGCTGATGCCGGTTCGGGCAGCCAGATCAATGCGGGGCAGGGGGCCACGTTGCGCGATTTCGCGCAGCAGCAGCCGTCTGCTTTCGACCTTTTGATGACCGAACGCCATGATATATCTCTCTTTTTCTCTCCGCAGGCCAAGTTGGGCCCGACTCCCTTGTTGCGGATACTGGCCCTTTTTTGCAAAGCTGTCCAATTTAATTTGCTTTTCGAATTTAATTGGCTAACAATGAGGAACCCAGTCGAAAAAGAATGTCTGGGCCATGTCTTTGGGAGGACACTTAATGAAACGACGCACGATACTCGGCGCCCTTGCGGCTGCCACGATGTTCACAAGCCCCGTCTTGGCCGATGGCCATGGCGTCACCGTGGGTGTGAGCTGGTCGAACTTCCAGGAAGAGCGCTGGAAAACAGACGAAGCGGCCATCAAAGCCAAGCTCGAAGAGTTGGGCGCGACCTATATTTCCGCAGACGCACAAGCTTCGGCTGCCAAGCAGCTGACCGACGTTGAGGCGCTGATCGCCCAAGGTGCGGACGCGCTGATCATCCTTGCGATGGACAAAGACGCAATCGGCCCCGCTATCGACCAAGCCGACAACGAAGGCATCCCGGTCGTGGGCTATGACCGTCTGATCGAAGACGACCGCACGTTCTATCTGACCTTTGACAACAAAGGCGTCGGCCGCATCATCGCCGAAACCGTGATGGCCGCACAGCCTGAAGGCAACTATGCCATCATCAAAGGCGACAAGGGTGATCCAAACGCGGGCTTCCTGCTGGAAGGCATGATGGAAGTCATCGGCGACAAAGTCGAAGCTGGCACAATCAACATCGTCGGTGAAGCGTTCTCGGATGGCTGGAAGCCAGACAACGCCCAGAAGAACATGGAGCAGATCCTGACAGCGGCCAACAACGACGTTGACGCGGTTCTGTCCCAGAACGACGGCATGGCCGGCGGCGCAATTGCCGCCCTTCAGGCGCAGGGTCTGTCCGTGCCCGTTGGCGGTCAGGACGGCGACCACGCCGCGCTGAACCGTGTCGCCCGCGGCGAGCAAACCGTGTCGGTCTGGAAAAACGCGCTGGATCTGGGTGGCAAAGCCGCTGAGATCGCTGTCGCTCTGGCCGGTGGCACAGCATTGGCTGATGTCGAAGGTGCCGAGCAGTGGTCCGGTGGCGCGAACGGTGTTGAAATGAACGCCATCTTCCTTGAGCCAACACCCGTGACCAAAGACAACATCAGCGCCGTGATCGACGCTGGCCACATCGAGAAAGACAAAGTGTGTGCCGGTGCCCTCGACGGTGTTGATGGCTGTAGCTAAGGGCTGATGCCCCGCGCCGGCGCTCCTTTGGGTGTGCCGGTGCAAATTCTCGAATTTCCTTACAATTCCCCGTGCACACGCGCCCGAGATCTCTCTTGTGGTGACGGTGCCCTTTATCCGGGACGCTGTGATGACAGATACAAGCACTTCCGCCGGACAGCCGACACCGCCTGCGCCCAAAGGGCCGGTTGCGCGCTTTATCCAGGCCACCGAATTAGACACCCGCCTGCTTGGCATGATTGGCGCATTGGCGTTGATCTGGGTTGGCTTTCACCTCTACGGCGCGCTGGTCAATGGCTTTGGTGCCTTCCTGACGCCCCGCAACCTTTGGAACCTGAGCGTTCAGACCTCCTCCATCGGGATCATGGCCTGCGGCATGGTTCTGGTCATCGTGACCCGCCATATCGACCTGTCCGTCGGCTCTGTCCTTGGGTTCTGCGCGATCATCATGGGCGTGACCCAAGTCTGGTTCCTGCCCTCCATCGTCGGGCTTGAGCATTGGTCGATCTGGATCATCGCCGTCATTGTGGGGCTGATCTGCGGCACGCTCGTAGGCGCATTTCATGGCTACATGATCGCCTATATGCAAATCCCGGCCTTCATCGTGACCCTCGGCGGCTTGCTCGTCTGGCGCGGCGCGGCTTTTCTCGTGGCCCGGGGCGAGACGATCTCGCCTGTGGACAGCACGTTCCGCCTGCTTGGGGGCACGCCCGAAGGCGCCGTCGGCTCAACCGGGTCTTGGGTCATCGGTTTGATCGCTGCCGTGGTCGTGGTCGGTCTGGTCTTTGCCGGGCGCTCGCAGCGTAAGAAGCACGGGTTCGCACAGCGTCCCATGTGGGCCGACACGTTTATTGCCGCCATCGGTGCGGGTGCCGTGATCGGGGCTGTCCTGCTGGTCAACGCCTATCCATGGCCGCGCGGGGTTGTGCGCCGCTATGCTGCTGCGGAAGGGATCGAAATTCCCGAAGGTGGGCTGTTCATCAGCCACGGCTTTGCCATCCCGGTTCTGATCCTGCTGGCCGTTGCGATCATCATGACCTTGGTGATGAGCCGCACCCGGTTCGGTCGCTACGTCTATGCGATCGGGGGCAACCCCGAGGCTGCAGCGCTGGCAGGCATCAACACCAAGTGGATGACGGTCAAGATCTTCGCGCTCATGGGGTTCCTGACGGGGCTGTCGGCCTCGGTCGCCTCGGCGCGGCTTGGGTCGGCCACCAACGCACTTGGCACGCTGGATGAGTTGTACGTGATCGCCGCAGCCGTCATCGGGGGCACCTCGCTTGCCGGTGGGGTGGGCACGATCTATGGCGCGGTCCTTGGAGCCTTTGTCATGCAATCCCTGCAAACCGGCATGGTCCTGATCGGATTTGACGCGGCCATTCAACAGGTCGTCGTGGGCTCCGTCCTCGTGCTGGCCGTCTATCTGGACAACCTGTATCGGAGGTCTTCGAAATGAGCGTTGAAAAGAAACCCATTGACCGCAGTGGCACACCACTGGTCGATATGCGCGACATCTGCATCTCGTTTGGCGGGGTCCACGCGGTCGATCATGTGTCAGTTGACCTTTACCCTGGCGAAGTCGTGGGCCTTCTGGGCCACAACGGGGCGGGCAAATCGACGCTAATCAAGATCCTGTCGGGTGCCTACGGGATGGACTCGGGCGAGATCTATGTGAACGGCGAAAAAGCGACGATCACCAATCCGCGCGATGCACGGTCGTATAATATCGAGACGATCTACCAGACGCTTGCGCTGGCAGATAACCTCGATGCGGCGTCCAACCTGTTTCTGGGGCGCGAGTTGACCTCGGCTGTCGGGTTCGTGGACGATGACGCGATGGAGGCGGAGACGCGCAAGATCATGGCGCGCCTCAACCCGAACTTCAAAAAGTTCAAGGACCCGGTGTCGGCCCTGTCTGGCGGTCAGCGCCAGTCGGTCGCGATCGCGCGCGCCGTCTATTTCAACGCGCGCATCCTGATCATGGACGAACCGACCGCCGCCCTTGGTCCGCACGAGACACAGATGGTGTCCGAGTTGATCCAGCAGCTCAAGGCGGACGGGATCGGTATTTTCCTGATCAGCCATGACATCCATGATGTGATGGAATTGTGCGACCGGGCTTCGGTGATGAAAAACGGACAATTGGTGGGCACGGTTGACGTCGATGACGTAACCGACGATGACCTGCTTGGAATGATCATCCTGGGTAAGAAACCGGGCGAATCCTAAACATGCGGGACCAGGCGGCGATGCTGTATCTAGTAGCAGATGTAGGTGGTACGAATTGCCGTCTGGCTTTGGCAGACGAAACCGGTGTGCGCGCAGAGACCGTGCGCCGTTTTCGCAATGACAATTATTCCTGTTTCGCCGATCTGGCGCGTGGTTATATCGACGAGCAGCCTTCGCTGAGTGCGGCGGCCATTGCCATCGCGGGGCCAGTGGGCAAGGGCGAGGGGCGGTTGACCAATCGGGACTGGCACTTTGATGCTGTCGGTCTGGCCCGCGATCTGTCGCTGTCGGCTGTCCATCTGCTCAATGATCTTGAGGCGCTTGGCCACGCGATCAGCATCTTGCCTGACAGCTCGTTCGAACACCTGAGCGGGACGCCCATTGATGAAGAACCTCAGGCCATGGTCGTGGGCCTCGGCACCGGTTTCAACGTTAGTGTAACGCACCGCCCGTCCGGCGTCGTTTATGCCGCCGAGATGGGCCATGCGCGGCTTCCCCATCCTGTGGCCTCGATCATCGAAGCCGAGGTTGAGGATTCCCGCGCCTTTGACACGGTCGAGCATTTGTTGTCGGGCAAAGGTCTGGCCAAGTTTCACACCGCCCGCACGGGGCTCACATGTGCCCCCGAAGAGTTGGGCACCGCACCGGGGGGGCCTGAAACGCTGGCGATCATGGCGCGCGCACTTGGGGCGCTTACCCGTGAGGTTGCGTATCTGTATCTGCCCGAGGGTGGGATTTATTTCAACGGCAGTCTGGCCCGCACCTTGCTGACCGGGCCAAACCGCGCGGCTGCCCTTGCGCCGTTGACCTCCGATACCCTGTTTGACGGACGCATGGCGCGCATTCCGACCTATCTGCTGACCGACGATGCTTCGGCCTTGCACGGTTGCGCGCGCTATCTGGCGGTTGCCGTGTAGCGACCCTTGGGCGCATGACGCATGCGCCTTACGCGAAGGTCAAAGCCACCTCTCCGAAACTGCCGAAGTCCGCATGGATGTGCGTCCCGGATGGGCATTCGATGGGCCGGATAAAGCTGCCGGATAGGATGACCTGCCCCGCCTTGATCGTGGCGCCGTAAGTCGCCATGCGCCGCGCAAGCCAGACAACACTTTCCACCGGATCGTTCAGGACGCCCGCGCCAAGGCCGGTTTCCTCGACCGTATCGCCCGCTTTCGCAATCGTTCCGACCCATCGCAGGTCGTTGGGCTGGTGGCGTGCCGTACCTAGCACGATCCCCGCATTGGCGGCATTGTCCGCGATCGTGTCGAAGACCTTGCGGGGCTGGCCGGTTTCAGGGTCGGCGCGCAAAATCCGCGTGTCTAGGATTTCGAGCGCAGGGGCCACATGATCCGTGGCCGCCAGAACATTGTCGCGCGTCACATCTTCACCACCAAGGTCCGCGCCCATGACAAAGGCGATCTCGGCCTCCACACGCGGCTGAATGAAACGGCCTGCCGGAATGGTGGCACCGCTGTCAAAGTGCATTGAGCGGGTCAGTACCCCGCTGTCGGGAATGTCGATGTTCAGCGCTTGCTGCATAGCGCGGCTGGTCAGCCCGATTTTCCATCCTATGACCGGATCACCGCTTGCGACCTTGGCCGCCACGACCTGCGCCTGGATTGCGTAGGCATCGTCCATGGTGATGTCGGGATAGGCGACGGAGAGCAGGCCCGTCTGCGTGTGCGTCCGTTCGGCGTCGATCAGGGCGCGTGCGGCGCTTGCGTGGTCCTCAGGTTTCATCCGCGACCTCGCTGCGCAGCGTGCCGATGCCCTCGGCGCTGACCTCGACCACGTCGCCGGGCACGAGGAACTTCGGGGGATCAAAGCGCGCGCCCGCCCCCGTGGGCGTTCCCGTGACGATGATGTCGCCGGGCACAAGCGTCGTGAAGGTCGAGATATAGGCGATCTGGCGGCGGATCGGGAACAGCATGCGGGCCGTGCGATCATCCTGACGCAATTCGCCGTTCACATGGGTGGTGAGCCGGATGTCATCGAGCTGGGCGGCATGGGTGAAGGGAACAAGCCAAGGCCCTATCGCGCCGGAAGCCTCCCAGTTCTTGCCCTGGGTGACGTTGAATTTGGCATGGCGCACCCAGTCGCGGATCGTGCCTTCGTTGCACAGGGTCAGGGCCGCGATATGGTCGTAGGCCGCTTCTTCGGAAATACGCCGCCCGCCCTTGCCGATCACGATGGCGATCTCACCCTCATAATCGAGCTTGTGGCTTTCGGCGGGGCGCAGGATGGGCTGATTGTGCCCGGTAAAGCTGCGCGCGAAACGGGGGAACAGCGACATGTTGGGCGGGGCGTCCTGCCCGTCTTTGTATTCGGCATTGCGATCGGGAAAGTTCACGCCGACGCAGATGATCTTTTCCGGGTCGGGGACGGGGATCTGGTAGGTGACGTTGCTATGCGTCGCGTTGCGCCCCTCGGCGGCGCGGGCCAGATCGTGCAGGCCATCGGCGGCGATCACGTCGCGCAGGCTTGGCCATTGGGGAAAGTTGGGCGAGAGGGGGATCATCCCGTCATCGCTGACCGCCCCGTAATAGGTCGCCCCATCGGTGGTGTAGGTGGTGAACTTCATAACGCTCTCGCGATCTCGGTGATGGTGTCGAAGGCCGTGTTGAAATCGCGTTCTTCGCAGTCAAACTGACCGGCAGTGAAGCGGATGACCTTTTGCCCGTCCACCAGTGTCTGGGTGAGGTAAATGCGCCCATCATCGTTGATCGCATCCACAAGACGTTGGGTGTCGTCGTCGCTGGCCCCGGTCACCTTGAAGGTCCAGAGCGACAGGATCGGCTGGGTCACGATCTCGAAATCGGGTTCGGCGGCGAGGCGGGCGCAGAGCGCATCGCTCCACCTCACGTGATTGCGAATGCGGGTGCGCAAACCCTCCATCCCGTAATGGCGCATCAGGAACCACAGCTTGAGCGCGCGAAAGCGGCGCCCGAGCGGGATGGACCATTCGGAATAATCGGTGATGTCACCCTGGGCATGGGTCTTGAGGTATTCGGGTCGGATAGCGAGGGTTTGGCGCAGCAGGTTGGGGTCGCGCAGGAAGTGGGCGGCGCAATCGAACTGCGCGCCGAGCCACTTGTGTGGGTTGAAGACAATGCTGTCGAATTGATCGGCCCCGGCCCAAAGCGCGCGAAACTCAGGACAGATCATGGCCGTGCCCGCCCATGCGGCGTCCAGATGCGTGTAGAGGTTTTCGCCCCTCGCCACAGCTGCCACCGTCTCCAGATCATCGCATGCGCCCATGCCCGTGGCCCCAGTTGCTGCGATGATGCCGGCGGGCACGAACCCGGCGGCGCGGTCCTTTGTGATCGCGTCCTGAAGGCCGATGGGGTCCATGCCGCGCAACGCGCCGATCGAGCGGATCTTGACCAGATTGTCCTGCCCGATCCCCGCGACCCAGATGGCGCGATCGATCGAGCTGTGCACCTGATCCGAACAGTAGATGCGCAAGGTCGGCTGACCGGACAGCCCCTGTTCGTTGCCCGCCCAGTTCAGCGCGCGTTCGCGCATGGTCAGCACAGCGGCAAGAGTTGCCGAGCTTGCACTGTCCTGAATGACGCCCTGATAGCTGTCTGGCAGGCCAAGGCCCTGGCACAGCCATTCCATCATCCGGGTTTCCATCTCGGTCGCTGCCGGAGAGGTCTGCCAGAGCATGCATTGCGGCGCGATGATCGCGGCCAGAAAGTCGGCCAGCACCGAGGCGGGCGCGGCGTTGGAGTTGAAATAGGCGAAGAAGCGGGGATGCTGCCAATGGGTGATCCCCGGCATCACGACCGTGTCGAAATCCGCCATGATGGTGCCCAGATCAGTGCCGGTCTCGGGGGCGCGTGTGTCCAATCGTGCGGCGATATCACCGGGCGCGGTTTGTGCGCGCACCGGTCTGTGGCGCAGGCTTTTGTGATAGCGCGCGCCCCATTTGGCCGCCTCCGACGCGTGTTCGGCAAAGTCATCCCAGCTCATTTTGATCCTTCCGGGTGGTGTGTCATGGCGCACGACACGTGCGCCTTACGCGGCTGGTCGGACGATAACCGCAGAATGGCGATGTTGGAATGAGGGGCTGTCTGCCCCTTACACTCCCCGAAGGTATTTTCTGCGAAAGGAAGCATCAGAGCCCGGGTCGTGGGATATATGTGTCTTGGGTGGCGAGACCGGTCATGGGAGCCCTAGGGATTGGTTCAAATAATGAACCTATGGGCGCAAATATATTGTCTGCGGATGGCAGGTGCGTCAAGTTGATTTGCATGTCGACCGTTGCCAAGGCCTTGGGTCTGTTGGACCTGTTCTCGGACACGCGCCGTCGTCTGGGGCTGTCGGATGTCCGCCGTCTGACGGGGCGCGACAAGGCGACCGTGCATCGCCATCCTAGTGCGCTGGAGCAGGTCGGGTTTCTCGAACAGGACCCGATCAGTCGCGCCTATCGTCTTGGACCCGCCGTGACCCGGTTGGCCGCAATGCGGGCGCGCACCGTGCCCGAAGTCGAGATGGTGCGCGCCGTTGTCGATGCCCTCAGGCATGTGGCGGGGGAGTTGGTGCACCTGAGCTGTTTGCGAGGGGTCGATCTGGTCGATATCTATCATGCCGAACATCACGGCCATCCCGTGCGCGTCAGCTTTGATGCCTATGGGTTGCCGCCGCTATTGGCCACGTCATCAGGCAAAGCCTACCTTGCATTCTCAGGCGCGGATGTGAGGGCGCGCGCGCTGGCTGATCCGCGCACCCGCCTTGCGTCGGCCCCTGTGCCGGATGCGGACGTGCTGGCCGCAGAGCTGGATGACATTGCGGCCCGGGGCTATGCCTATAACCGCGACCTGTTGCGCCTTGGTGTCTCGTCGGTCGCGATCCCGGTTTTTGACGCGCAGGGGGCGGCAGTCGCCGCCTGTTCCATCGCATATCCCACAAGCCGTGGCGGGGCAGAGGTCGAGGCCCGCCTGGCGGGTTTTCTGGTGCACCACGGTGCCGACATCACCCAGGCGATGGGGGCCATGTGCCGTCTTCGGTTCAAGCGATCTGGACGCAGGCTCACGAAAGGACGGCATCGTGAAAGACAGCAACTTCCTTAAGGAGAACAACGCGCGCCAGTTCTGGCATCCGATGGCGCACCCTGCCGACAGTATGGCGAACCCGCCCACGATCCTGACCGGGGGCGAGGGGGTCTATATCACGGATGTGGACGGGCATCGCAGTATTGATGCGGTCGGTGGCTTGTGGAACGTGAACCTCGGCTATTCCTGTCAGCCCGTCAAAGACGCGATTGCCGCGCAGCTTGCGGCGCTGCCCTACTATTCGACCTTCCGGGGCACGTCGAATGACAAGGCGATCGAGCTCGCCTATCTGCTGGCCGACTTCTTCGGCCCGGATGGCATGACCCGCAGCTTTTTCACCTCGGGCGGGTCGGACAGTATCGAGATCGCGCTCAAGCTCGCCCGCCAGTACCACCGGATCCGGGGCGAGGGGGTGCGGACCAAGTTCATCAGCCTCGACAGGGGCTATCATGGCACCCATTTCGGGGGCGCGTCAGTGAACGGTAATGCCAAGTTTCACAACGCCTATGAGCCGCTGATGGCGGGATGTTTCCATATTCCGGGGCCTTATCTCTATCGCAGTCCCTTCCGCACGGATGACCCCGCCGAACTCGCCCGCCTGAGCGGGGGTATGCTCGAGCGCGAGATTGCCTTTCAGGGGGCCAACACGGTCGCCGCCTTCGTGATGGAGCCGGTGCAGGGGGCGGGAGGTGTGATCGTGCCACATCCCAGCTTCATGCCGATGGTGCGCGATATTTGCCACAGACATGGGGTGTTGCTGATTGCGGATGAAGTGATCACCGCTTTTGGCCGCACAGGCGCGCCCACGGGCGCGCGCCACTGGGGGGTGCAGCCTGATCTGATGTGTACGGCCAAGGCGATCACCAACGGGTATTTTCCGTTTGGGGCCGTGATGATCGCAGATCGGGTTGCCTCGGTGTTTGAGGAGGACGAAAGCGGGCTTGGATCGGTCGACAGCGGGTATACCTATTCTGGCCATCCGGTCGGCGCGGCGGCGGCTGTGGCTGCGGTCGAGGAAACCATGCGCCTGCGCCCGTGGGAGAATGCAGCCCTGCGCGGGCCCGAGCTCAAGGCGGGTTTGCAGCAGCTGGCGCGCCGCTATGACGTGATCGGCGATGTGCGCGGTGAAGGGCTGATGTGCGCCATCGAACTTGTCAGCGACCGCGTGGCCAAGACCCCCGTCGGTAAGGCGATGCCGTTGGCCTTCCAAAAGGCGGCCTATGAAGATGGCGTGATGATCCGGGTGTCAGGCAACAACGCCATCTTCTCGCCGCCTCTGGTGATCAAGGCGACGCATGTGCAAAAAATCCTGAGCGCGACCGAAGCCGGGTTGCAAGCGATGATGGCCGCGTAAGGCGGACGTGTCGTCCGCCCCGCTTCACAGAGGCGGCAGGCCTGCAACCTGTCGCCCCTCGTCGGTCTTGAGAGAAAAGTCGGTGCCGCGATAGGCATCCCCCGTGGGGCCCATCAATACGCCAATCGCCTGCCCGACCCATTCTGGTGGAATATGCGCGGACCAGTCCAACTGGCTCACCGGGTTAATCCCACTGGCCTTGATGTCGCGCTGCATGTCGGTCGCCACGGTGCCGGGCGACAGGCCCATGACCCGAACGCCATGCTCGCGCGCCTCCTTGTCGGCCACACGGGTCAGCGACAAGACGGCCGCCTTGCTCGCGCAATAGTGGCTCCACCCCTCAAGCGCCGAGGTCGCGGCCCCGGACGAGATGTTGATGATCGTGCCGTGCCCTTGCGCGATCATGTCGGGCAAGGCCGCGCGCAGACCATGATAGACGCCCTTTATGTTCACATCCATCACGCGCCCCCATGCGGCGGGACTACTGTCGGCGATCCGTGCAATGGGGTCGATCAGCCCGGCATTGTTGATCAGCGCATCGACGGGTCCTGCAAAGTCGATTAGTGCCCGGACCTGTTCAAAGTCGCTGACATCACAGGAGAAGGCGCGCCCATTGGTTTCGTCCGCCAGCGCGTTCAGCGCATCGACCGACCGGGCGGCAAGCACCACCTGCGCGCCCTGTTTGGCCAGCACGCGGGCCGTTGCCGCGCCGATGCCTTTGCTGGCCCCGGTGATCACGACTGTCTTTCCGGCGACATGCTTCATGGCTCAACGCCCCCACGTGCAGGGGATGTTGCTGTCGGGCACGCCTGCGCATTGGACGAGGTCGAAATGCAGATCGACATCGACGCTCAGTCCTGTGGGGCTGTCGAGAAAGGCGATGAAGTCCATGCCGTGATCCAGCCGCAGGATCTCGCCTGTCGCCTCAAAGCCTACCACCCGCACTTCGTCATAATCGGGGATGAAATCGGGATAGGTCCGGTCGCGGATCATCTTGAAATCGAGCGTCACGGGCGCGGTTTGTCCCCGCAGGCTCAGATCGCCCGTGAGTTTGCCCGAGGTGGGGGTCAGCATCAGAATATCGGTCGAGGTAAACGTGATCTGCGGGGCGGCCTCGACATCCAGATAGTCGCTGTGGCGCAAGTGGGTGTCGCGCGCCTCGTGGTTGCTGTCGATGCTGGCCGCATCGATGGTGAAGGTGATTTGCGAGTTCTCGGGCGCCTCTTCGTCGATCAGAAAGGTGCCGTCAAAGCTGTTGAAGCGGCCCACGGTGCGGCTGAGGCCCATGTGGTTGATTTCCCACCCGATATGGGCGTGGCCCAGATCGAGAGTCCATTCGGTGGGTGCGGCCTGTGCGGTCGTCGCGGCCATAAGCAGTGCGGCGAGGGGAAGCGTGCGGATCATGGTGATCTCCTGTTGGGGTTGGTGATGCCGGTTGTCTAATCCGTGCAATAAGCGCAAAAAACGGCTTGCATCACATCTAACTCATGCCAAGAATACACGAATGGACACGCAAGCCCTCCGCACCCTGCAACTTGTCGCGCATCACGGCAGCTTTGCCGGGGCCGCCCGTGTGCTGGATGTCGATCCGTCGTCGGTCAGCCGGGTCGTCGCGGGGATCGAGGCACAGTTGGGCCTGCGCCTGTTTCAACGCTCCACCCGGCAACTGTCGCCGACCGAGGCCGGGGCGCTTTATCTGGCGCGCATCGCGCCGCTGCTGGACGAGCTTGATCAGGCGCGAGATGCAGCCGCGCAGGTTGGCACCAAACCATCTGGCCGGGTGCGCCTGACGGCCTCGGTCGCGTTCGGGCACGAGGTGATCGTGCCGCATCTGGCCGACTTGCGCGCTGAATTACCCGAGATAGAGCTGGAACTGGTGCTGAGCGATCAGACCGTCGATCTGGTCGCCGCCCAAGTCGATATAGCTGTGCGGCTGGCCCCCGCGCCCAAGGGCGACCTGATCAGCGCGCGCCTGATGCGCACCCGGTACCGCGTTGTCGCATCCCCTGACTATACGCAAGCGCTTGGATTGATTGATACCCCCGATGCGCTTGCGCAGCGAGACTGCCTGCGCATGACACTGCCCGATTACCGGACCGAATGGCGGTTTCGCAAAGGCGGAGACGAGCGGGTTGTGGGTGTGACGGGGCCGTTGCTGATTTCGAACGCGCTCGCCTTGCGTGCTGCGGCGCGGGCGGGGCTGGGCCCGGCGCTGCTGGCCGATTGGATGGTCGACCGCGATATCGACGCACGGCGGTTGATCGATCTGTTCCCGGATCACGACGTGACCGCGACGACCTATGACACGGGGGCTTGGCTGCTTTATCCGAGCCGGGCCTATCTGCCGACCAAGGTGCGGGCGGTGATCGACTTTCTGCGGGGTCGGATCAGTAGTCGCTGACCAGCAGATGCGTTGGCGCGACATCCTCGGTGATGTCGGAAAAGCGCCCGATGGGCATTTCAAAGATGTTGTCGGTCAGGTCGTCGTTCACGGTCGAGACCTCGTGGATCAGGCAATCGCCCCCTTCGCCCCAGAATGCGTGCCACGTGGTCGGGGTCAGGGTGACGGAGGCGCCAACAGGCAGTTTCAGATGCCCACCCGCAGGCAGGGTCGTGGCCACCCCGTCGCTGATCACGTGCACGTCCGCTTTGCGATCGATCTGCCCCTCGGTGTTGCAGGTGAACAGTTCCAGCACCAGCGTCGCCCCCCCGCGATTGATGATATCCTCGGTCTTGAGCACATGCCGGTGCATGGGCGAGAGTTGATCGCGCCGCGAGATCATCAGCTTTTCCGCATAAAGCATCGCGCCCTGTTGCCCCATCTCGGACAGATCGCCATTGCGCAGGGTGAACAGGAACAGGCCCATTTCGTCGAACCTGCCCTGCCCGTAATCGGTGATGTCCCAGCCAAGGCGTCGGTCGCGGATCATGGCGGCCTTTTCGCTGCGCATCTCGTCCGGGGTCCAGCTTGCAAATGGCGGTGGGGTCCAGCCGTGGCGGGCAAAGAAGTCTGCCCCGTTGGCGAGGATGTCGTTGACGCGGGATCGATCCATTAGTCCAGCTCCTTGGCCCAGGGCGGGTTTGCGCCTGCGCGCGATACTGTCACGGCGGCGGCGTGGGTTGCGAGGGTCAGCATATCGGTCAGGGCGGGCACGTCGAGTGTGTCCACCGCATCCGGCGTCAGCGCGCCTGCCCGGCGCAGTGCGGCAAGGCATCCGGCGTTGAAGGTATCTCCGGCTCCGACCGTGTCGACGACCTGTGCCTTCACCGCCTCGGCTCGGGCCTGCGTGCCGTTATTGAGGTGCGCGGTCGCGCCCTTGCTGCCCTCGGTCAGCAGCAACATGCGGGGGCCCATGCGCAGCACCACCTGCGCCTTGGCAGCCAAGTCGCCCTCCGGCACAAGCCAGCCGATATCATCATCCGACAGCTTCACGATGTCTGCGCGCCCGATCAGCCTGGTCAGCCGCGTGCGATAGCCTGCGTGATCGGACACAAAGCCAGGGCGGATATTCGGGTCTGCCATGATCAGCCGATCGCTTGGTTGCGCGAGCGCGAGGTCCAGCAACGTGTCGGCCACGGGCGGATTGCACAACGATATGCCGCCAAAGAACATCGCCTCGACCGTATCGGGGATTGCGGGAATGTCTGCCGCCTCAATGTCGCGGGTGGCGGTCCCGATATCGTAGAATGAATAGGTCGCCTGGCCCTGATCCAGATGCACCATGGCGAGCGTCGTATTGCGGTCGCTGCGTGCGGCGTGGTCCGTACTGACGTGGCTGTCAATCATGTGCTGTTCGATCTGCGCCCCGAACGGATCGGAGGACAGCCCGGTCACCAGCCCCACCGGTTCGCCCAAGCGCCCAAGCGCCACGGCGGTGTTCAAGACCGCCCCGCCCACATGGGGCACATAGGCCCCGTCAGCATTGGGGATCATATCAATCAGGGCCTCGCCCGCGCACAGGATCATGGTGGTGTCTCACTTAAGGTCAGATCGGCGGGCAGCATATGTTGCACCACCAACTCCGCATTTTTCATATCGTTGTCATTGGCCCGGCGGGCGGCGTCCTGGGCTGTCAACCCGTGGTCCAGCCAGCGTTGTACAAGCCGCGCCTGCAATACCTCGGGTGGTGGCGTCAGCGCAATCGAAAGCGACCAGCGCGTTGCGAGATCGCGCCAAATGGGCGCATCAAACAGCAGGTAATTGCCTTCGACCAGCACCGTGTCGCAGTCCGGTGGCACGTAGCCAGCGCCGGCAATCGCGATGTCGTGAGCCCGGTCAAACAGGGGATAGACGACGCCCTCCGCGCCCTGCAGCGCCTGTATCAGCCGCAGCACGCCAGCCGCGTCAAAGGTCTGCGGCGCGCCTTTCTGCGCGCGCAACCCGCGGGCGTCCAACAGGCGGTTGTCGAGGTGGAAACCGTCCATTGGCACGATCTGCACTGTTTGACCCCCATGCGCCAGATCATCGGCCAGTTGCGCGGCAAACGTCGACTTCCCGCTGCCCGGCGGCCCGACGACGGCGATCAGTCGGCGGTTGGGCCGCAGGGGTGCTGCAAGGATCCGCGCGCAGATTTCGTCGCGTGTCATGTCAGGCTGCAACTTCGGGCTCTGCGGCCCCCGTCATATAGGCGACGGCGTCCGACATGGAGTGGTCCTTGGGGTCGATCACGCAGAGCCGCCGTCCAAGGCGATGCACATGGATGCGATCCGCAATTTCAAACACATGAGGCATGTTGTGGCTGATCAGGATGATCGGAATGCCGCGCGCACGCACGTCCTGAATAAGGTCAAGCACCTTGCGGCTTTCCTTGACACCGAGTGCCGCAGTGGGTTCATCAAGGATCACGACCTTGGACCCAAAGGCGGCGGCGCGGGCCACAGCGACCCCTTGGCGCTGCCCGCCCGACAGGGACTCGACCGCCTGATTGATGTTCTGGATCGTGGCGAGGCCCAGTTCGTTCAGCTTGTCCCGCGCGAATTTCTGCATCGCGGGCTTGTCGAGTTGGCGAAACAGCTTGCCCATGATCCCGGGTTTGCGGATTTCGCGGCCCATGAACATGTTGTCCGCAATCGACAGGGCAGGGGACATCGCGAGGGTCTGATAGACCGTCTCGATCCCTTCGGCCCGCGCTTCGATGGGCGAGCGGAACCTGATCTCGCGCCCCTCGAGCCAGACTTGCCCTTCATCCGGGATCGTGGCCCCCGACACGGCCTTGATCATCGAAGATTTACCGGCCCCGTTGTCCCCGATCACAGCTAGGATTTCACCGGGCATCAGGTCAAAGTCGGCGTGATCAAGGGCCGTGACTTTACCATAGCGTTTCACGAGGCCGCGCGCCTTCAGGATCGGTTCCATTATGCTGATACCTTTCTGATCCACTGGTCGACGGCGACGGCTGCGATGATGAGCGTGCCGATAAGCAGGAAAGTCCATTGCGGGTTGGCCCCCGCCATGCGCAGACCGAGTTCGAACACACCCACGATGAGCGCGCCGAACAGCGCCCCGGCGATGGAACCGCGCCCGCCGAACAGGGAAATGCCCCCGATGACGACGGCGGTGATGGCCTGAATGTTGCCGATGACCCCGGTGGTGGCTGAGGGTGAGATGGAGCCGAACCTCCCGATCATCACCCACCCTGCAAGGCCACAAATCAGACCGGCGGCCATGTAGACGCTCATATAGGTCTTGTGAACGTCGACGCCCGACAGTTCTGCGGCCTCGGGGTCGTCGCCCACCGCATAGACATGCCGCCCCCACGCGGTCGAGCGCAGCGCATAGGCCAATCCGATGAACAGCAGGATCATCAGGATGACCCCAAGGGTAAAGGTGGCCCCGCCGAATTGCAGTTTTGTGCCAAGGAATTGGAGGAAGGCGGCCTCCGCCTCGATATCCTGTGAGCGGATGGTTTCGTTGGCTGAATAAAGGTAGGTGGCCGCGAGCACGATCTGCCACATCCCCAAAGTGACAATGAAGGGCGGCAATTTCATCCGGCTGACAAGCCAGCCGCTGATGGCCCCCAAAGTGGTGCCAACTGTCAGCCCGATGGCGACCGAGATAGCGGGGGGAACGCCATAGGTGAACGAGGCTTTGCCCATCACCACGGTGCACAGCACAGCGATGGCCCCGACGCTAAGGTCGATGCCTGCCGTTAGGATGATAAGCGTTTGTGCCGCTGCGAGCACGCCCACGATCTGCACCTGTTGCAGGATCAGCGTCAGCGCGAAGGGCGAGAAAAAGCGGGATCCGAGCAGGATACCAAACAATGCGACCGAAAAGACCAACACGATGAGCGGCACCAGCGACGGTGTCTGGTGCAGGGTGTGCTGCATCCGTCCGATCAGCCCGGTGCGCGTGTCGGCAAATTCTGCGACGCGCGCATCTGCCGTGGTGGCGGCGGATTCGTAATTGTCCGAATTCGACATCTGGGTCCCCTCCCGAAGGTCAAGAAACGGGGCAGGTGATGGACCTGCCCCGATGAGTTGTGCTGAAGAGCGGGCCTCAGGGCTCCGCTCGTGGCACCCTCAAACGCCCCGCCAGGGCTTTTGCCAGCTTTGCTGGTTCAGGGTGTCACCCCCAGCACCGGTCAGTGCCTTCGGCGACCGAAATGCTTTCGACCCCATCGGCAGGTTTGTCCGTGACGAGGGCCACGCCCGTGTCAAAGAAGTCCTTTCCGTCTGTCGCGGTCGGCTTTTCGCCATCTTCGGCCCATTTCGCAATCGCCTCGATCCCGAGCGAGGCCATCAGCAGCGGATATTGCTGCGATGTGGCCCCGATTACGCCATCAGCGACGTTCTGCACACCGGGGCAGCCGCCATCGACGGACACGATCAGCACGTCATTCTCGCGCCCAATTGCTTTAAGCGCCTCATAGGCCCCCGCAGCGGCAGGTTCGTTGATGGTGTAGACAACGTTGATGAAAGGGTCCTTGGCCAAGAGGTTCTCCATCGCGCGGCGGCCACCTTCCTCGTTACCGGCCGTTACGTCGTTGCCCACGATGCGCTGATCATCCTCGTCGCCCCACTTGCTGGGGTCTTTGACGTCAATGCCAAAGCCGGTCAGAAAGCCCTGGTCACGCAGCACGCCCACAGTGGGTTGGCTGATGGCCAGATCAAGCATGCCGATCTTGGCGTCCGCGGCCGCATCCCCCAGGGTCGCAGCGGCCCATTGACCGATCAACTCACCGGCAAGAAAGTTGTCGGTGGCAAAGGTCATGTCGGCCGCGTCAATCGGCTCGAGCGGTGTGTCGAGCGCGATAACCAGCAGACCGGCATCGCGCGCCTGCTGTACAACAGGCACAATCGAAGCTGTGTCAGAGGCCGTGATCAGGATGCCCTTGGCACCATTGGCGATGCAGGTCTCAATCGCCTGCACTTGGGTTTCATGGTCGCCGTCAATCTTGCCGGCATAGGAATTGAGAGTGATGCCCAACTCTTCGGCTTTGGCCGTCGCGCCTTCGCGCATCTTCACAAAGAACGGGTTGGTGTCAGTTTTGGTGATCAGGCACGCGGAAACGGCGTGACCATCAGCATAGGCAGCGCCACCCATGGCGGAGATGGCAAAAGCAGTGCTCAAAAGCAGTTTTTTCATAGTGTCCTCCCAAAGAATTTTGCGGCAGACGGGCCAAGCCCCTGCCAACAGCCCTTAGGGAAACGCGATTCTGTGAACCTGTCAATTAATAACTCAACTTGATTTATTAATCACAGGCGGCATTATGCTGGTAAGGAGAGATGTCATCGTGACTGCGGATCATGTGCGCAGCCTGTCGGGGGGGATCAACCAGACAGGTGTGCGGGCCTATAACGAGCGGCTGATGCTGTCGGTGTTGCAGCGCAATGGCGCGCTGCCAGGCAGTGATCTGGCCCGTCGCACGGGGCTGTCACCACAGACCGCTTCGGTGATCCTGCGCAAGCTTGAACATGATGGCCTGTTGCGCCGCGGCGCGTCGGTCAAGGGTAAGGTGGGCAAGCCATCTGTTCCTTTTGCGCTGAACCCCGATGGGGTCGTTACCCTTGGCCTCAAGGTGGGACGGCGCAGTGCGGATATGGTGGTGCTCGACATGCTGGGCGATATTCGCCACCAAGTGCGCGTGACCTATGACTATCCGCTGCCCGACACCGTGTTCGGATTTCTGCGCGACGGGTTTGCGACGTTGATCAGTAAGATGTCCGAGGACATGCGCGCTCGGCTGTCCGGTATCGGCATCGCGGCCCCGTTCGAATTGTGGCATTGGCACGAGTTGCTTGGCGCGCCTGCTGATCTGTTTGCCGCATGGAAAGACGCGGATTTTGCTGTCCAAGCCGCGCAGATCACCGGGCTGCCCGTGCACATGGTCAACGACGCAACCGCCGCCTGCCGGGCCGAGCATGTGTTTGGGATCGGGCGGGAATATCGGGACTATGTTTATTTTTACGTTGGTGCATTCATCGGGGGCGGGATCGTTCTGGATCACGCAGTGTTCCAGGGCAATCAGGACAATGCGGGCGCCTTTGGGTCGATGCCCGTGCCCGATTTGCAAAGCCAACCCGCTCAACTGATTGATCTTGCGTCGATCCACGCGCTTGAAGGGCGGTTGGAGCGGGCCGGGCAAGACCCCCGCCAGCTTTGGGCGCAGCCGCAGGACTGGTCTCACCTTGAGAGCCATGTGCAGCCTTGGCTGGAACAGGCCGCCGATGGGCTGGCATGGGCTGTGGTGTCGTCCTGTGCGGTGATGGATTTCGAAGCCGTTGTGATCGACGGCGCGCTGCCTGCTGACATACGGACCCGGCTGGTCGATATGACGCGCACAGCCCTTCAGACCAAAGACATGCGCGGACTGATCGCGCCTGTCACGGTTGCTGGAAATATCGGGGCGGATGCGCGGGGGATCGGCGCAGCGGCTGGGCCAATGATCAGTCAGTTCTTGCTGGGCCGATCATCTGCGCAGATGCCGCGTGCCTGAGATCTGGGCGTAAGGCGGACGTGTTGTCCGCCTTGCCGACTTAGCGATAGTAAAGCGACTGCCCGTTGGAAAACAACTGGACCTTGTCCGGTGCTGCCGTGACCTTGACCGTCTGACCGCGCAGGTTCTGGTGGATGCCCGGCATCTTGGCCAGCACCGCATTTGCCAGACCCTCGGCATGGAAATAGAGGATCGTAACCTCGCCCAACGCTTCGGTGAAATCAACCACACCCTCATAGACGGCGTCATCGCTTGTGGTCACAGTCATGTCCTCTGGACGCACGCCCACATTGACCTTCAAACCCTTGTCCGCATCCGTCGTGGGCACGGCGGATGTCATCATCAATCCGCTATCCATCTTGATCTTGGTCATAGGGCCGGTTTCGACGATCTCACCCGGCAACAGGTTCATCGAAGGGGACCCGATGAACTGTGCCACGAACTCGTTTTCGGGCCGTTCATAAAGCTCAAGGGGGGAGCCCACCTGCGCGATCCCCTTGTTGGCCAGAACCACGATGCGGGTGGCCAGCGTCATCGCTTCGACCTGGTCGTGGGTGACGTAGATCATGGTGCTGTCGGGCATCGACTCTTTCAGCTGCGCGATCTCGATCCGGGTGGCAACGCGCAGGGCCGCATCAAGGTTCGAAAGCGGTTCGTCAAAGAGATAGACCTTGGGATCCCGCACAATCGAGCGGCCAATGGCGACACGCTGACGCTGCCCACCGGACAGTGCCTTGGGCAGGCGGTCCAAGTAGGGTTCCAATTGTAGGATCCGCGCGGCCTTTTCGACGGCGGCGTTGATTTCCTCGTTGGATTTCTTGGCGAGTTTCAGCGCGAACGTCATGTTGTCGCGCACCGTCATGTGCGGATACAGCGCGTAGGACTGGAACACCATGGCGATGCCGCGTTGGGCAGGGGGGACATCATTGACGACCGTGCCGTCGATCTCGAGCGTGCCGTCCGTGATGCTTTCAAGACCTGCAATCATGCGCAGCAGCGTGGACTTGCCGCAGCCTGACGGGCCGACAAAGACGATCAACTCGCCCTTGGTGATGTCAAGATTGATATCCTTGAGTACGTTGACCGTGCCCCCATACGTCTTGCCGACATCTGTGAGTTTTAAATCAGCCATTGTTGTCCCTCCCTAAAGACGCCCGCTGGGTCGGGCGTCGTTCCTTTGTCTCTTACGTTTTCAGCGACAGTGACACTTGCCACGCGCCCAAGTGAAGTTTGCCGTCGATGCCCGGTTGCGTGCTGCCAAGTTCGGCTCCGATTGTCACCCAATTGCCGTCAGGCATATCATGGCTGACCACATCGTCGCTGAGATTGAAGGCACAATAGATCGTCTGATCCCCGTGCGTCCGGGTGAAATGCAGGACCGATCCGGTCGCGGTGACTTTTTCATGCGCGCCCTTGATCAGCGCCGGATGCGTCCGCCGGAAATTCAAAGCCTTGCGGTAGTGGTGCAGCAAGGCGGCAGGATCGTGTTCCTGCACCCCGGCGGCGGCATGCAGATGCTCGGTGCTGATGGGCAGCCAGGGCGTCGCACTGGTAAAGCCCGCGTTCTGGTTCGACGCTTCCCACACCATCGGGGTGCGGCACCCGTCGCGGCCCTTGAACTCGGGCCAGAATTCGACGCCATACGGGTCTTGGAGGTCCTCAAAGGCGACGTCGGCCTCGTTCAGCCCCAATTCCTCGCCTTGATAGAGGCAGACAGAGCCGCGCAGCGACAAAAGCAACGTACACAGGGCCCGCTTGGCAGGATCGCTCAGGTTCCACCGGCTCGCATGACGCACCACGTCGTGATTGGAAAAGGCCCAGCAGGCCCATCCGTCCGATACGTGTTTGTCGACATCGTGCAGCACCTTGGCAAATCGCTCGGCCGTTGGGGCCGTGCCGGACAGAAATTCGAAGGAATAGCACATGTGCACCCGGTCATCGCCTGCAGTGTATTCGCCCATGATCTCGAGCCCGCGCTGCGCTTCGCCCACTTCGCCGACAGCCGTGGTGGCGTCGTACTCATCCAGCACAGCGCGGAAGCGTTCCAGAAAGGTTAGGTTTTCGGGCCGATTCTTGGAATAGACGTGGAGTTGGTGATTGTAGGGGTTCACGCTTGGCGCGATGGTTGCGTCGCGTTGCTCCTTGGGCAGGGCCGGGTTGCTGCGCAATTCCTGATCGTGGACATAGAAGTTGATCGTATCGAGCCGGAACCCGTCCACACCCCGATCCAGCCAGAACCGGACCACATCCAGCAGCGCGTCCTGCACAGCAGGGCAATGAAAGTTCAGATCGGGCTGTTCCACAAGGAAGTTGTGCAGGTAATATTGCTCGCGCCGCGCGTCCCATTGCCACGCTGAGCCGCCGAAAATCGACAACCAATTATTTGGCGGCGTGCCGTCGTCTTTTGGCTCGGCCCAGACAAACCAGTCCGACTTGGGATTGTCGCGGTTGGCCCGGCTTTCAACGAACCACGGGTGCTGGTCCGACGTGTGGGACAGCACCAGATCAATCATCACCCGGACCCCAAGCGAATGGGCCGTTTCCACCATCGCATCGAAATCCGACAGCGTGCCGAACATCGGATCAACGCCGCAATAATCGCTGACGTCGTAGCCGAAGTCTTTCATGGGCGAGGTGAAGAAGGGTGAAATCCAGATCGCGTCGACGCCCAGAGAGGCGACGTAAGGAAGGCGGCTGGTGATCCCGTTCAGATCGCCAATGCCGTCCCCATTGCTGTCCTGAAAGCTGCGGGGGTAGATTTGATAGATCACGGCCCCACGCCACCAGTCTTTGTCCGCCGCAAGGGTCGTGCCCATATCGAAGTCCGCTTTCGTATTCATCTTACGGTCCTAGTTTCCGCAGTTTACTTTACAGAGCCGGCCAGCAGACCGCGCACCAGATACTTTTGCATCGCAAAGAACACGACCAGCGGCACCGCGATCGACACAAAGGCCGCCGTGGCAAGGATTTCCCAGTTGCCTCCGCGTGTGCCCAGAAGGTTCACGATCTGGTCGGTCATCACCGTTGTTTGCCCCGTCGAGTCGATCAGGAACACTTTGGCCACCAGCAGGTCATTCCAAGTCCACAGGAACTGGAAGATCGCGAAGGACGCCAAGGCCGGGAACGACAGTGGGAGGATGATCTTGGTAAAGATCTGGAAGTCCGTCGCCCCGTCCACCTTGGCGTTTTCGATGATGTCCCTAGGCAAGCCCACCATGTAGTTGCGTAAGAGATATATCGCGAGCGGTAAGCCGAACCCCGTATGGGCAAGCCAGGTGCCCAGATACCCCTTGCCGATTCCGATGCCCACATGCAGCGAGAGCAGCGGAATAAGTGCGAGTTGCAGCGGCACAACCAGCAGCCCGACGATGATCGCGATCAGCAGCGCACGCCCCGGAAAGTCCATCCACGCCAGCGCATAGGCTGCAAAGGCCGCCACCACGATCGGGATGACCGTCGCGGGGATCGTCACTGTCAGCGTGTTGAAAAACGCCTTGGTCATATTGTCCCCGGCGGTGCCAGAAAACAGGATGGTCTTGTAGTTTTCGAAGGTGAATTCCGGTGGGGATACCGCCGTCACAAAGGCGCGCTGGCCCCGACCACTGATCTGTTCATCATTACCGGTCCAAACATAGTTGCCTTCGGCATCCACACTGAACGTCTCACCATCACCCAGGTCGGCGACTTCGCCGGGCGCATATGCGCCAATCTCGCGGCTGGATGTGCCCCAGCTTTTGATATCGCCGCCGCCGCCGTTTTCGGCAAAGAAGTTGCCCTCGACAACATAGACGCCGTCGACGTTGCTGCGGTTTTCGTCCGGGTCGGCCACACGGTAGCGTTGGGATTGCTCGGACGGAAACAGCGCCGCCCACCAGCCCGACGATGAGATTTGGTCAGCCGTCCGGAAGGACGAGACCAGCAATCCGACGGTTGGGAAGATCCAAAGCGCGACCAAAAGGACGGTACAGATTTGAACAACCCACCCAAGGGATGATTTGGAACCAGCGATATTGTCCATTATTTCATCTCCTTGCGGGCGTTATAGACGTTCCAGATCAGGATGGGCGACACAAGCAGCATGATGATGATCGCGCTGGCAGACCCAACCCCCCATTCATCGGCGCGGAACAGTTTGTCGTACATGTAGTTGGCCAGAACCTGTGTTTCCCACTGCCCGTTGGACATGGCGAACACGATGTCAAAGACCTTGAGCACGACCAGCGTGATCGTCGTCCAGACCACCACGATGGTGCCCATGATCTGCGGCACTTTGATCTTGAAGAACACCTGCAACGGGTTGGCCCCATCCACGATGGCGGCCTCGATGGTTTCCTCGGGGATGCCGCGCAGGGCGGCGGACAGGATCACCATGGCAAACCCTGTCTGAATCCAGATCAGCACGACCATCAGGAAAAAGCTGTTCCAGAAGGGGATCGTGAGCCAGGTCTGCGGCTCACCGTAAGGAAAGTTAAAGACGAACAGGCCCGCCAGCGATTTTACGGACAGCCACACAAGATAGAGCGCGGCGACGCCGACAAAGAGACGCAAGGGGACAAAGCCGACTCCGCCCCCTTCGTCATTGCGGTTGGCGATGGGCTGAATGAAAATCCAGCCGACATAGGCCACGATGCCCGCGAATGACGCAAGGATCAGCGCAGGCAGCGCCTTGAGGAACAGGAACGACCCAACGCCCCCCTCAAACTGCAACCACACGGCGTTCAGGATGCCGATCTGGTTCTGATCCACGGGGCGTGTGTCATAGACCAGTTTGAAGATCACAGCCGCACCGACGAACGAGATCGCCATGGGCATAAAGATCAGGGATTTCGCGACCGATCCCCATTTGATGCGGTCGGTCAGCTGCGCGGCCAGCAGGCCGAAGGCGGTGGCCGCAGCGGGAACAACGATCAGCCAAAGCATGTTGTTGCTGAGTGCTTCCCAGAATTTCGGTTCAGAGAACATCTGCTGATAGTTTTCAAGACCCACAAACGCACCACCCTGATCCCGGTCTGTCAGCGACAGGCGCAGCGTTTCGAACACCGGATAGGCCAGATACAGGCCAAGGGCGAACAGCGCAGGGAACAGGAACAGCCAGGGCCGGATCATATTGGCGCGGTTGATGTTCTGCCCGGCGTTCGGCCCCTTCGCGGGGAACAGGACTTTGTCCAGAAACTGGTTGGACAGATAGAAATAACCAATACATCCGCCAACGCCGGCGATGATTGTAATTAAACCGAGTAGTGCGGGGTTCATGGCGCGTCTCCCTTGCCAGAGACCTGATGGTCTTTTTACGACCTTGTGGCCTTGTGGTCTTGGACCAGCCCGCGGAATATGCGGGCTGATCGGTCTTTTTCGCGAGTGGTCGCGTTTACTTCAGGGCGTCCCAGCTGGCCTGAATGTCGCTGGCCACAGCCGCAGCGTCTTTGCCGCCGGTGTAGTCAACCATGCCGGTCCAGAACGTCCCTGCACCAACGCCGCCTGGCATCAGGTCGGACCCGTCAAAGCGGAACGTGGTCGCGCCAAGCAGAACGTCACCCAATGCGCGCAGCGTGTCGTCCTTGTAGGCTTCGGTGTTCACACCCTTGTGGGGGGTGAGGAAGCCGGTCTGCGCCATCATGATCTCGTGGCTGAGGGGCAGTTGGAAGAACTCCATCAGCGCGCTTGTGGCGTCGGATGGGTCGGTGATCGCCATCAACGTGCCGCCGCCCAGAACCGGGTTGCCCAAGTCTTTGGACGCGTAGGAGGGGAAGTAGAAGAAGCCGGTGTCGACACCGAATTCAACATCCTCCGGGAAGAACGCGGGCACGAACGAGGCCTGACGGTGCATGTAGCACTGTGGGGGCGACGAGAAGAGACCCTTGGGGCTGTCCCGGAAGTCGGTCGAAGCAACAGCGCCTGCACCGCCAGATACTTTCGCGTCGTCACGGGCAAAGTGGCCGAACTCTTCGATGGCGGCCACAACGCGTGGGTCATCGAACGGGATCTCGTTTGTGGTCCACTGGTCATAGACTTCGGGTTCCACGGTGCGCAGCATCATGTCCTCGACCCAGTCGGTCGCTGGCCAGCCCGTCGCGGCACCTGAACCCAGACCGATGCACCAGGGTGTCTCGCCATCGGCGACGATCTGGTCTGTCAGGGCTTTCAGATCTTCCATGGTTTCGGGAATGTCGTAACCGGCATCCTCGAAGTTCTCGGGGTTGTACCAGACCAACGACTTGACGTTCACATTGTAGAAAAAGCCGTACATCTGGTCGTTGCCGTCGGCATCCGCATAGGTGCCCAGATCAACCCACGACTGACCCGCCGCGTAGTTTTCATTGACCCAGTCCGCGCTGCCGTCGGGCAGGGGGTGCAGCTGGCCCTTGCCAGCCATAACAGCCGCGAGACCGGGCTGCGGGAACACGGCGATGTTTGGGGCCGAACCGGCCTCGGCGTCGATCACGATCTGCTGCTCGAAGCTGTCAGAGCCAGTATAGATCACGTCAGCGCCGGTGGCTTCCTCGAAATAGGCAAGCGCGTTGTTGAGGTATCCGTCCTCAGGTGTCAGCCATGGGCCGAACACTGTGACGGTCTGACCGCTCAGGTCAGGGGCGCCCTCGGCCCACGCATTATAGCTGTCCCAGCTAAAGGGGCCTTCGCCGGGGGCGAACGTCAGGTGGCCGTCAGCATGTGCCGACGCAGCTGTGATAGCCAGTGCGGCTGCACTGGCCAGAAGTGTCTTTGTCATTTTGGTCTTCCTCCCATTCGTGTCCAAGGTCGATCGATGCGTGCACCGTCGCCAGCGCTCTCATGTCAAAGCGCTTTGGAATGGCGCAACGGTCGCTGAAAAAACCCCGTCTGTCAAACGTTGTGCGACTCTGGCGCGTATTTTTCCAAAGCGCATTGGAAAACGCTGTGAAGGTTTTGACGCCAGCCCTCGCATTGGGTAGCGTCGCGTGGAATACGCGCGTCTTATAACCGGAATTACTGTGAATCTAAAGGAACTCTCTCACCTTCTGGGGATCAGCCAGACAACTGTCAGTCGCGCGCTGAACGGCTATCCAGAGGTGTCCGAGGCGACGCGTGCGCGGGTTATCGCCGCCGCCCAAGCGCACAACTATAGCCCGAACACCCGCGCGCAGGGTCTGGCGACGGGTCACAGCCGCTGTATCGGGCATGTGATTTCGGTGAACGATTCGGGTGAAATGGTGAATCCGATCTTTGGTGACTTCATGGCTGGCGCGGGCGAGACATACGCCGCCCACGGGTATGACATGATGATGACCCGCGTCGGCGCACAGGATGAGTCCGACACCTACCGCAATTTGCAGGCCCGCGGTGCGGTCGACGGGCTGGTGGTCCATGCGCCGCGCAATTCCGATGCGCGCCTGCCGCTGCTCACCGAAATCGGTCTGCCCTTTGTGGTCCACGGGCGCTCAACGGGCACCGACCTCGACTACTCTTGGCTTGATGTGAACAACCGCCGTGCGTTTCAGGATGCTGCGCGCTACCTCGTCTCGCTTGGCCACAGCCGTATAGGCCTGATCAACGGTCAGGAGACGCTTGATTTCGCGATCCGTCGCCGCGAGGGCTATGTCAGCGCGTTGGCCGAGGCGGGGCTCAGCGTCGATCCCACCCTCATGGTATCGGGTGAGATGACCGAGAAGTACGGCTTTGCCAGCGCGTCTGCGATGCTCGACCTGCCCAATCCTCCTTCGGCCTTCCTAGTGTCGTCCATCATCTGCGCTGTGGGCGTGCGCCGCGCATTGGACGCGCGCGACCTGAAGCAAGGCTCGGACGTGTCCATCGTGACCTTTGACGACTGCCTCAGCTATTTCGCCAATGGGTCTGAAACGCCGGTCTTTACGGCTATGCAATCCTCGGTTCGTGCTGCGGGGGCGGCCTTGGCCCAAATGCTGATCGACCGGATCAACACGCCTGACGCCCCACATACTCAAACCCTGTGGGAGGCGGACTTTGTAATAGGCCCCTCAACCGGGCCATATAAATCACCTCACACCAAGGATTGATCATGCTGATCCACAAACGCTCAGATTTCCCCAAAGGGTTCGTCTTTGGGGCCGCGACCTCTGCGTACCAGATCGAAGGGCACCAATATGGCGGCGCGGGCCGCGCGATGTGGGACGATTTCGCCGCCACCCCCGGCAATGTGGTCCGGGCCGAGGATGGGGCCGTGGCCTGCGATCACTACCACCGCTACGAAGCCGATCTGGACCTGCTGAAAGATGGTGGGTTCGACGCCTACCGTTTTTCGACCAGTTGGGCGCGGGTGATGCCCGACGGGCGCACGGTGAACTCCGAGGGCCTCGATTTCTATGACCGGCTCACCGACGCGATGCTGGAACGTGGCCTGAAACCCTGCGCCACCCTTTACCATTGGGAACTGCCAAGCGCGCTGGCTGATCAGGGGGGCTGGCGCAATCGCGATATTGCCGGGTGGTTCGGGGATTTCACCGAGGTCATCATGGGCCGCATCGGGGATCGGATGCATTCCATCGCCACCATCAATGAATTCTGGTGCGTCGCCTTCCTGTCGCATTTCTTGGGCCATCACGCGCCGGGGCTGCGCGACATCAGGGCCACCGCGCGGGCGATGCACCACGTGTTGCTGGCCCATGGCACCAGCATCGAGCGGATGCGCGGTATGGGGCTGAGCAACTTGGGCGCGGTGTTCAACATGGAATGGGCCACGCCCGCCGATGACAGCCCCGAAGCGGTCGAGGCGGCGGCGCTCTATGATGATTACTACAATCGGTTCTACATCTCGGGTGCGTTCAAGGGCACGTACCCCGACCGCGTGGTCAAGGCTTTGGGCCAGCATTTCCCCGACCGCTGGCAGGATGACCTCGCGACCATCTCCGCACCTTTGGACTGGGCGGGGGTCAATTACTACACCCGTTCCATAATCGCGCCAAACGATGGGCCTTGGCCGCACCACAACGGCGTAGAGGGGCCACTGTCCAAGACCCAGATGGGGTGGGAGGTCTATCCGCAAGGCTTGCACGATTTTCTGGTGCGCACAGCGGCGGAGTATACTGGCGACGTCCCGCTCTGGGTCACCGAAAACGGGATGGCCAATGCCGATACGGTGTCGGATGGGGCGGTGCAGGATCAGGCGCGCATCGACTATTTCAACAGCCACCTCAGTGCGGTGCGCGAGGCCATCGCCAATGGCGTGCCGGTCAAAGGCTACATGGCGTGGTCCTTACTCGACAATTACGAATGGGCGCTTGGCTATGAAAAGCGGTTCGGGATGGTCCATGTGGATTTCGAAACGCTGGAACGCACGCCCAAAGCGTCGTGGCACGCATTCCGGCAGATGCTTGGGGCGTAAGGCGGAGGTGTCCTCCGCCTACATCCAGCGGCGCGGATCCACCGCCTGACCGGTCCGCGCGCTTTCCTGTGCGGCAATCCCCATCGCCACGGCCGCCCAGCCATCATTAAGCGATACGTCAGGCCGTGCTGTTTCCCCACGGACAAGGGCCACAAACCGCTGATGCTGGTAGAACGTCGATCCATTGTGATCCCCGGCTTCGAGCAGGGTGGGATCCACCGGAATGTCGTGCGACACCGGCCCCTGCGGCGTGCGCGGCGAGGTGACCAGCTTGGCTACCGGAGCTGCCCCCAGATGCGCAGGCCAGAACCGACCGGGGCCTGGCACGAACGCCTCTATCTTGCCGTTGGGGCCAACGGCGGACAACTCTTCCTGATAGGCGCTGCCTTCAGCGAACATGCACAATTCCAGCATCGCGCGGGTGCCGTTCTCAAAATCCACAATCGCATATCCGCTGTCGATGATATCCGGCGTCTCGCCCTCATATTTCTCGTCCAGATGGTTGACCGCCTGACTGGCTGAGGCCATCACGCGCACCGGGTCCGAGCCAAGCGCAAGCCGCATCAGATCAAAGAAGTGGCAGCATTTTTCGACGAAGGTGCCGCCCGTGAACCGATTGAAACGGTTCCAATCACCGACCTTTTGCAGAAACGGAAAGCGGTGTTCGCGGATTGAGAGCTGGCGGATGCCACCGGTGGCGTCACTCGACTTAGCTAGAAACTCCGTGATGACCGGCATGTAGCGGTATTCCATCGCAACCCAGATTGGGGCGGGGTAGCTGTCGCGGAACGTGGCCAGCCGGGTCGCATCGGCGGGGTCCGTGAACAGCGGCTTTTCGACCAGCAGGGGCAGGGGGCGTGTCGCGGCGATCTCCTGCATCTGGTCGACATGGCAGAAGTTGGGGCTGACGATCAACAGGCAGTCGAGGTTTTCGATTGCGAGCAGATCGGCCACGCTGTCGACCCGCATGGCGGCGGGTGCGATCGCCAGCGCACGGGCGGCCATCTCGTCATCGGGCTCGTAAAACGCGGCGATGCTCGCCTCGGGCAGCAGCCCGATATTGCGCATGTGTTCCTGCCCCATCATGCCGCAGCCGATGATCCCGTAGCGGACCTGTTGTGTCATCTTCATTCCTTACTTCAGCCGTTGGACATAGACCGCGCGGGTCGGGTCGAACCACGTGCGCGAAAATTCGATAGGTGCAGGGCGGTCGGCCCAACTGAGCCGTTCGATATACCCCGCCGTTTCGCCCTGACGGGGCGAATAGGTGTCAGGAGCCCAGTCCGGCACCGGGCCGAGCGAAACCCGATCCTCGGCCCGCTGAATCCACAGACCCAAAGTCTTGCGATAGGTGGCGTAAAGCGAATCCGACATGTTCGCCTCGGATACCGTTCCAGCGTCCGCGTCCAGCCAGATTTCCTCGACCGCGATGATTGTGTCATTCAGCGTGCGCAAGCGCCGAACGCGCGAGGCTTGTGTGGACGTGCCGAAAGGCGGCAGGTCGTCGGGTTTGTCCATCAGCGCCACATCCAGAACCTGCGCGCGGGGCAGGCCGCCGCCGTCAAGCAATTCGAGGCGAAACATTGCATAGATTGTGCCGGTATCCCCGTCCGCACGCACATAGTTGCCCGACCCCTGAACGCTGTTGATCAACCCCTTTTCGCCCATATCCCGCAGGGCTTTGCGCAGGGTGCCGACGCTTACCCCCAACTCGGTCGCCATGTCCCGTTCGGGCGGCAGCCGCGCGCCGTCCATCAACCGCCCCGACACGATATCGCGGGTGAGCAGTTCGGCGATCTGAACGTAGATCGGCAGCGATTGCGGCGTTTGGCGGGGTGTGGTCACGTGAGGTCACAAGGGGCGGCTGGTGGAAATTGATACACCATTGATCTACATCAATGACGGTGTTACGCAAGAGACAAGTTGAGACACGCGAAAGGCAGCCCATGACCATCGTTCCCATCACGTCGCCCGATCTTGACGCTGCCGAAGTGTCGTGGTTTTCGGCGTTGTGCTCGGACGATTACCAGTTTCTCGGGGTGCCGGACGGCGCGCTGCGGTCAAGCTGGGCGCATTGCTCGGACATCGTGCGTGAGGCTGAGGCGCAGGGCTTTCGCAACATTCTCTGCCCCTCGTCCTATCAGGTCGGACAGGATACGCTGTCGTTCGTCGCCGGCTGTGCCCCCATCACCGACAAGATCAACCTGCTGGCCGCCGTCCGCTGCGGAGAGATGCAGCCCATCATGCTGGCCCGCACCATCGCGACCCTCGATCACATGCTTAAGGGCCGACTGACGGTCAACATTATCTCCTCCGACTTTCCCGGCGAAAAGGCTGATAGCGACTATCGCTATCAGCGTTCGCGCGAGGTTGTCGAAATTTTGAAACAGGCTTGGACGCAGGACGAAATCAACTACGAGGGCGAGGTTTACACCTTCAAGGGGCTGACGACCGACCCCGTGCGCCCCTTTCAAACGGGAGGCCCGCTGCTCTACTTCGGGGGCTACAGCCCATCGGCGCTGGAGCTGTGCGGTCAGCATTGCGACGTCTACCTTATGTGGCCCGAACCCAAAGAGGCGCTTGAGGGGCGGATGCGCGACGTGAACGCGGTCGCCGAACGCTATGGTCGCACATTGGATTACGGGCTGCGCGTCCACATGATCGTACGCGATACCGAAGCCGAGGCGCGCGAATATGCGGACTATATCGTGTCCAAACTCGATGACGAATACGGGCAGTTGATCCGGGATCGCGCGCTTGATTCCACCTCGCTTGGGGTGTCTCATCAAGCCAAGGCGCGCGAGCTGGCGGACAAGTTCGGCTATGTTGAACCGAACCTGTGGACGGGTGTGGGTCGGGCACGCTCGGGCTGTGGTGCGGCACTGGTCGGTTCGACCGATCAGGTCCTGTCCAAGATCGAAGACTATCAAAAGATGGGCATTCGCGCCTTCATCTTCTCGGGCTATCCCCATATCGACGAGGCCAGGCACTTCGGCACGCGCGTTCTGCCGCAGTTGAAAACCTGTTCTTTGCCCCATGCTTATGGGCGGGTGCCTGACAGCGCGCCCGCAACACCACTTGCCGCAGGAGAACGCCGCTGATGGATCGCGTCGAACTATCTGATCAAATTGAATTTTCGCGCCTCGTCTACGGGATGTGGCGTATTGGCGATGACACAGATACGACCACCGGCCACGTGCAGGCCAAGATCAACGCCTGCCTCGATCAAGGCATCACCACCTTTGATCAGGCCGACATCTATGGCGGGTATGTCGCCGAGGCGATCCTTGGTGAGGCGCTCAAGGCCGACAAGGGCCTGCGCCCCAAGATGGAGATCGTGACCAAGTGCGATATCGTGGCCCCTGCGGGTCGCTATGCGGATGCGCCGGTCAAATATTACGACACCAGCCGCGCCCACATCATGCAGTCGATCGAGAATTCGCTGAGCGATATGGCGATCGACCATATCGACCTTCTGCTGATCCACCGACCCGACCCGTTCATGGATCACCATGAAACCGGTGCCGCGCTGGACGAGGCGGTGGCCAGCGGCAAGGTGCGCGGGGTTGGTGTATCGAACTTTCGCCCCTATGACTGGACACTGCTGCAATCGGCGATGAAAACGCCGCTGCTGACCAACCAGATCGAGATTTCATTGGGCGAGATCAGCCCCTTCACCAATGGCGATCTGGCGTTTCACCAGCAAAACGGCCAGCACCTCATGGCGTGGTCGCCTTTGGGTGGCGGTGGGCTGATGTCGGGCAGTGACAAGCTGCACAAGGTGATGGACGAGTTGGCAGGTGCCCATAGTGTCGACCGGGCAGCGGTGGCTGTCGCCTTTCTTCTGACACATCCCGCTGGCATCCTGCCTGTGATGGGGACCAATAATTTGGATCGGATCAAGCGGATCAGTGACGCGCTCAAGGTCACGCTGGACCGGCCGACATGGTTCCGCCTTTACGAAGCAGCCCTTGGACACGAGGTAGCGTGATGACAATGCAGGACCCGAACCAACCCACCACCTTTTCTCCTGATGCCGAGACGGGGCGCATGTTGCGCGATGCCTTTGGCAAGTTTGCCACCGGGGTCACAGTGATCACCGCCACAAGCGCGGATGGCCCGGTGGCCATTGTCGCCAACAGCTTTTCGTCCGTGTCACTCGACCCGGCGCTGGTGCTGTGGTCGGTAGATCGCGCCGCACGCCGGTTTCCATATTTCGGTAGCGCTGATCACTACGCGATCCACGTTCTGGCGGTCGAACAGGGTGATCTGTGCAAGCAGGTCGCGCGTGATGCCCATGCACTCAAGGATTTGCCGTTTACGCTGAATGCGGATGGTGTTCCGCTGATTGATCATTGCCTTGCGCGCTTTGAATGCCGCAGAGTGGCGGCACATGACGCGGGCGATCACGTCATCATTGTCGGTCAGGTCCAGCGGACCGAGATGCGCGATGGCGATCCGCTCACGTTCTTTGCTGGCGATTTCGGCAAGCTGGCACTCTGAGAAGTACACGGCCCGCACCATCGGTGCGTGCCACACGACCCGCCCGCGGGGTGAAAGCGGAAAATGGGCCACGGTGGACTAACTGCCGGGCGACCGACAAAAGGGAGGGCCCGCATGGGCTTACTACTGACGGTGCTTGCACCGCTCAGCGCAGTGAATGCGTTCGTGCTCAGGATTGGGCGCGGGATAGGCATCATCGCCATCGCCTTTATGGTTGCCGCCATTCTCATTCAGGTCGTCGCCCGCTATCTTTTCAACAACGCGCTGCCGTGGCCGGATGAGGCCGCCCGATTCTGCATGATGTGGATGACCGGTTTGATGGCCCCGACCGCCTTTCGGCGCGGCGGCTTTGTCGCCTTGGATATGATTTCCGGCTTCATGTCATCGCGCGTTGCTGCCGTTTTGTCCTTGATCCTGCTGCTGATCTCGCTCCTGATCCTGATCGTGGCTGTCCAAATCGGGTTCAAGGAAGTCACCGGTTTCGGCGGCCGCTTTGCCACTGCATCCCTGTATCTGCCCACCTTCGATGGCTGGTTCCGGGTGCCGCGCAGCTGGATGATGTTGTCGCTGCTGGTCGGGGTGATCCTGTTGCTGGTTGTGAACATCGAACTGATCCTGCGCAGCCTCGTGCAGATGATGGGGGGCGGGGATCAGTTACCCGATCTCGACCTGCCGACAGACATGCAGGGGGCCGAATGAGATGCTGATCTGGTTTCTGCCTCTGTTCCTGCTGTTCCTGCTGATCGGCTTGCCGGTGTTCTTTGGCCTGCTGGCCGCACCCGGTTTGCTGCTCTGGATGAGCGGGCAGGAAAAGGACATCACCCTGCTTTATCGCAACGTCTACAACGGGATGGATAGCTTTCCACTGATGGCGATTCCGTTCTTCATGCTGGCGGGCGAGTTGATGAACAAGGGCGGGATCACGATCCGGCTTGTCCAGTTTTCCCAAGCCCTGATGGGCCATTTGCGCGGCGGGCTGGCGCAGGTGAACGTGCTGTCCTCGATCCTGTTCGCCGGGCTGTCCGGCTCGGCGGTCGCCGACACGTCCGCACTCGGCTCCATGCTGATCCCAGCAATGGAGAAAGAGGGCTACACCCGCCGCTTCGCGGCCGCGATCACGGCTGCGTCCTCCGTCATCGGCCCTATCATTCCGCCATCGGGCATCATGATTATCTACGCCTACGTCATGGGCGAAAGCGTGGCGGCCCTGTTTCTTGCAGGCATCGTGCCGGGTATCTTGGTTGGTGTGGGCTTGATGGTGATGATACGCGTGACGGCGGACCGTTATGACCTGCCTGCAGCCAAGAAGGTCGAGTTTGACGGCGTGGAACTGGGCGCGCTCGAAAAGTGGGTCAGCTTCGCGCTGGTGCGGCTGAACATCGGGCTGCTGATCTGGGTGATCGCACCCTTGCCAGACACAAATGGCCTGATGGCATGGGTGACCTTCGCAGCCGCCATCGCGGTGGCGCACGCTTTGATGCTGGCCTTGCGCACGCAGGTGTCATCCGAGTTCCGCACGATCTGCAAACGCGCCATCGTGCCGCTGCAAACCCCCGTGCTGATCCTTGGCGGTATTCTCGGTGGGGTGTTCACCCCGACCGAAGCCGCAGCCGTCGCTGTTGCCTACGCCCTGTTCGTCGCGTTCTTCGTGCTGCGCACCATGTCGCTGAAAGACCTGCCGGACATTCTCAGCCGCGCTGGTTTGACCTCGGCGGTTGTGCTGCTGCTGGTCGGCGCGGCCATGGCCTTCAAGACCGTGGTGTCGCTGTCCTACGCGCCGCAAATCCTTGCGGATTACATTCTGACGCTGTCGGAAAACCCGCTGATCCTGCTGTTCCTGATCAACCTGTTGCTGTTCATCGTGGGCATGTTCCTCGATGCCGGGCCCGCGATCATCATCCTAGGGCCGATCCTCGCGCCGATCTTCACCGATCTGGGGGTCGACTCGATCCACTTCGCGATCATCATGTCGGTGAACCTGACCGTGGGGCTGGCAACACCGCCCATGGGGCTTGTGCTGTTCGTGGCTGCTGCCGTCAGCAAGGAGAAAGTCGAAACCATCGCCAAGGCGATCCTGCCATTCCTGGCCGTCGAGGTCGCGGTGATCTTCCTGATCACCTACGTGCCGGCCATTTCCATGACCATTCCCCGCCTGACGGGGTTTGCCGATTAACCAATTTGAGTTTCAAACGGGAGGACCACCACTATGCTCAAAACGACCCTGAAAACCCTCACGGCCGCCGCGCTTGTCGCGGGCTCGGCCATGATGGCAAGTGCGCAGGACTACACGATCCGCGCCACTGCCAACTCCAACACCAATGACGAAGACTATGACGGTCTCGTCGTGTTCAAGAACTATGTCGAGGCGGCATCCAACGGCGCAATCGAAGTCGAGTTGTTCATCGGCACGCAACTGTGCAGCAACGGTGCGGAGTGTCTGCAAGGTGTGGCTGACGGCTCCATCGACGTCTACATTTCGACATCCGGTGGCGCGTCGGGCATCTTCCCATACGTGCAGGTCCTCGATCTGCCTTACCTGATGGCGGATGACCGCATCGCCGAGCACGTGCTGTCGGGCGACTTCACCCGTACGATGCGCGACATGGCGCTTGAGGATTCCGGCGACGCGATCCGCCTGATGACCATCGGCAACACAGGTGGCTGGCGCAACTTCGCCAACACCAAGCGCCGTGTGGCCGAGCCTGCAGACATGGAAGGCCTGAAAATCCGCACCGTCGTGGCGGACCTGCCGCAAGAGCTGGTCAAAGCTCTTGGTGCCTCGCCCACGCCGATCCCATGGCCCGAACTCTTCACCTCGTTCCAGACTGGCGTTGTCGAGGGCTCCAAAAACGGGATCACCGACATCATGGGCATGAAATTCCCCGATGCGGGCCTGCAATATGTGACGCTCGACGGGCACGCCTACATGGGCGCGCTGTGGTGGATGAGCAACCAGAAGTTCATGGCGATGCCCGAAGACATGCGCCGCGTCGTGGTCGACGGGTTCTATGCGCTGCAGCAGGCGACGTTTGCCTCGCCCAAGCGCAAGTCGATCCAGGCCTATGAAGAGTTCGTCGCCGGTGGCGGTGACCTCTATGTGCCCACGCCCGAGCAAAAGGCGGCCTTCGCCGAAGCGGCGGCACCTGTGAGCGATTGGTTCGTGGAAAACGTGGCGCGCGGGGATGAGATCCTGTCGGCTTTGCAAGAAGCCGTCGCAGCCGCCGAAGCGGACGTGAACGCAGCACGGGATGCGGATCTGAACTGAGGTCGGGCGGACGACACGTCCGCCTTACGGCAAAACCGGGAAGGGCCGCCGTGTAAGGGGCGGCCCTTTATATGATTGGAAGGCGGATTTAAGGGGCAAGCCGACTATCTATGACTTGGTTGTTGGCTATCTTCTCTGAGTTGGGTGCGTACAAAGTCAGATAGCGCACGACCTTCTACGCGGCGTGTTCTAAGGCAATATTCAACATTCGAATTCTTGCAGGTTGACGACCAGAGGGCGTAAACGTTGCTAAATATCTCAACTATAGTTGTGCAGCGGTCCGACTCATCATCACAAGACAAAGTCAATCTTTGGGGAGCGTTCGTGTCCTGAAAGGATACGGCACCGTCCAGGTTTATCGGCAATCCTTCCGTTGTTGTGAGGCTGAATTCAAGTGGAAGGTGTCGCTGTTCATGCCGTAGTTCATTCGCGCAAGCTTTTTTGCTCCATTCCTGAGTGAGCAATGCGCAGATTTGAGTGGATACCAGATACTCACCGTAAGTTCCGTAGGCTCCCAGATCTAATTTAATGCTTTGTACATTTGCCGGTCTTTCCTGGTTGCCCGCAAAGTCGGCAAGCGCAGCCTTGTATTCGAGTGTTGCAAACCACCGAGATCTACCAAAAAGCCTAGCATTGTAACGATACCGCGGAAGTGGGTCCGCGTCGTCGCCAAGAACACTGATGTCTTGCATGGCGACGGCCGGGACTGAAAATGCGAAGCCATTCATCTGAAAGAAAAGATCGCTTGCAAGAAATTTCGGATCGGGTAGGTCCTTGTCATTGGAAGAAAACAGCCAGACCCACGCCCCCAAAATGGCAAACACGACGAACGCTATTGCCTGTACCGCTCTGACCTTCATGCTGTCTGCTCCGTAAACGCCTAAGGACCTGTATACTTACTCGCTGTGCAGCCCTTGAGCAGTAGATCATTGATTTACTAGGATTTGCGCGTTGTGGCGGCAATTGAAACAAATCTGCATTGGATTCAAAGCAGTCTTTGATGCCCGCTTGGCGAACGTGATCGGGAACCCCGTTTCAATTACACATTCAAGTCCGTATCACCCTGCACCACCCTTCCCATCACCCCGATCCCCTGCCAAACTCACCGAAACGGATACATCCACACCTTGTAGTCAGCGACCAGAATATGCGCCCGATTGATCTCTTCCTGCGTCATCTTCTTGACCACTTCCTCAAGCGAGATGGCCGCGTCCGGGTCACCGCCGATGGCCGAGAGGGTGTACCACATATAGGCGCGCACGAGGTCGGGGGCGGGCATGCCGCGGCCCACTTCGTAGTACCAGCCGACCCCGGATTGCGCGCCGGGATGCCCCTTCATGGAGCTGCGCAGATACCACTCGAACGCCCGCTCGTCGTCCCGCTCGACCCCGAGGCCGAGGGCGTACATAACCCCGATCAATTCCTCCGCATCCGCATTGCCCGACCGCGCGGCGGGCCAGAGCGCCTCATAGGCGGCGGTGTACTCGCCCGCCTCCATCAGGTCACGCGCCTCTTCGATTTCGGCCATCGCGGGAAAGGCCAGAAAAACCAACACAGAAAAAACGGGGGCTATGGCAAGTTTGCGCATGTGCTGCTCCTGTGTGCATCGCCTGCGGTCGCAACCGATTTGCCGCGCCCGCTGAGCGAGGATGATTTCATCCAGCCCGACCCGGCGCAAGCCCGTCTGGGGCAGTTGTTGTTCTATGATCCGATCCTGTCGGGCAATCGCAACATCGCATGTTCGACCTGCCATCACCCCGATCTTGGCACCGGGGATGGCTTGAGCCTCGGGATCGGTGAGGGCGGGCAGGGTCTTGGCAAGAAACGCACCGCCGGTGTGGGTGAGGATCGCATACGCAAGCGTATCCCGCGCAATGCGCCGGGCTTGTGGAACCTCGGAGCCAAGGAATTGCACACGATGTTCCATGACGGACGGCTCAGCATCGCGGACACGTTCGAAAACGGCTTCAACTCCCCGGCTGAGGAATGGCTGCCAGGAGGCCTCGACAATCTGCTGGCCGCGCAGGCGATATTCCCGCTGGTGGCGCAGTTCGAAATGGCCGGGAACCCGAAGGAGAATGAGATCGCGGGGGCCGTGCATCAGCGCATCGACTATGCGTGGCCGATCATCGCGGATCGCGTGCGCCATGTCCCGGCCTATGCCGATGCTTTTGCCAAGGTGGTGCCGCATATCGAGACCTCCGAGGATATCGCCATCGCCGATATCGCCAACGTGCTGAGCGCGTTCATGATCTGGGAGTGGACCAGTTTCGATAGCCCCTTTGACGCCTATCTCGTCGGAGACGAGGCCGCGCTCGGCCCCGATCAGCGCGCCGGGCTTGATCTCTTTTATGGCAAGGCGGATTGCGTGTCTTGCCACGCTGGCCCGTTGATGTCGGACCAGGGCTTTCATGCCCTCGGCTTACCCCCGTTTGGCCCCGGGCGCACGCGTCGCTTTGATCCGATGGTGCGTGATGTGGGGCGGATGGGCGAAAGCGATGATCTTGCCGACGCCTATGCGTTCCGCACGCCGATGCTGCGCAACGTGGCCCTGACCGCGCCCTATGGGCACAACGGGGCCTATCCGACGCTCGAAGGGATCGTGCGCCACCATCTTGACCCGGTTACCGCGCTGGATGCGTGGACACCGGACATGGCAGCCTTGCCAGACGTGCCTTGGTTGGCCGGTATCGACTTCATGGTTCAGCAGGACACGCGCGAGATGGCGCGGCAGCGGGCAGTAATCAAGGTGCAACCTCTGGCGCTGAGCGATGTCGAGGTCGATCAGATCGTTGCGTTTCTCGGCAGCCTGACAGGGACGACGGCCAAAGCGGGGCGGCTCGGCGTGCCCGAAGCTGTGCCCAGTGGCCTGCCCGTCGATCCACGCCTGACGGACTAGCGCCCCTTCCAGACCGGATCGCGCTTTTCGGCAAAGGCGCGTGCGCCCTCAAGCTGATCTTCGGAGCGATAGAGCGTCTCGACCGTCGGCAACTGGCTGCGGGTGATGCGGTTCATTGCGTCCTGAAACTTGGCGTCCTCGGCATCGCGCACGATCTCCTTGATCGCGGCATAGACCAGCGGCGGACCAGAGGCGAGCAGTCGGGCCAGTTCCCACGCGCGATCCATGAGCGCGGCACCCGGCACGATCTCATTCACCAGCCCCCACCGGTGCGCCTCTTCGGCATCGAACCAGCGGCCGGTCAGCAGCAACTCCATCGCGATATGATAGGGGATCCGCTTGGGCAGTTTGACGGATGCGGCATCGGCCACCGTACCGGAATGGATTTCAGGCAGCGCGAAACTGGCATGATCAGCGGCCAATATCATATCCGCACTCAGCGCCAGTTCCAGCCCGCCGCCACAAGCGATCCCATTCACCGCCGCAATCACCGGCTTGTTGAGGCGGGGCAGCTCCTGCAAGCCGCCAAAGCCACCCACGCCATAGTCGCCGTCCACCGCATCACCGTCCGCGGCAGCCTTCAGATCCCAACCGGGGCAAAAGAACTTTTCGCCGCCCCCGGTGATGATGGCCACCCGCAACTCCGGATCATCGCGAAAGGAGGCAAACGTCTCGCCCATGATTTTCGAGGTCGCCAGATCAATAGCGTTGGCCTTGGGACGGTCCAGCGTCACCTCAAGGATGGCACCGTCACGTTTGGTCTTGATGGGGCTCATGGGTCGGGGCCTTTCTGTATCAATGCGTCGACGGCGACGGCGCGGGTGGGGGTGCAGATCAAGGGGTTCACTTCAACTTCGCTGAGGGTGGTGCGGTGCGCAAGGGCATAGGATTGCAGGGCCATGACCGCCGCCACGATGGCGTCGATATTGGCAGCCGGTTTGCCGCGATAGCCACGGATAAGGGGCGCGCATGTGAGGGCGTGCAAGGCCTCCAAAACGTCCACCTCGCGCACGGGCAGCAACAGCGCGCGTATGTCGCGCAGAAGCTCGGTGAAGATACCACCTGCGCCAAGGGTCAGGACAAAGCCATGGGCGGGGTCGCGGGTGATCCCGATCAGCAATTCAACAACGCCCTCGTTCACCATCTCCTCAATAAGGATCTGGGGTGTTGCGATCCCTGTGACCGCATTCGACACATCCTCAACGGCGACGTTAAGGTGCACGGCCCCCGCTTCGGTCTTGTGCGCCAACCCGACGCCCTTGACCGCAAAGGGTCCGGTCATGTTGCGGGCCGCAGCAGCAACCTCCGCGGCGGTGCCGAGATGGTGGCCCGGGATCGCAATGCCGAACCCTGCCAGGGCCGCCTTTGCGTCCGCCTCCGTCAGCGTCATCGTCTCGCCTTCGGAACCCGGCGGACAAACAGGTAGGGGATGTGGCGCGCCCACCTGTCCGGCCGCTTCGATCGCAACCAGCGCCTCGCGCAGGCCACAAAACGGCACCACGCCGCCCTCCATCAACTGGCGCGCGGTGGCGGGTGGCATCAACTCGGGCAAGGTGGACACAACGCCGAAGGGACGGCCCGTTTCGGCGCGCACCTGCAAGGCAGCCTCGGTCGCACAGGCCCAGTCGGACGGGTCGGCCACAGGGTAGTCCACCACGGACAAGGTCATATCAATGTGATCCCCGGTCATCGCGCCCCATGCTCGCGCCATCGCATCGGCATCGCGCCAGATATAGGTGTGATAATCCAGCGGATTGCTCAGCGCGACCATCGGGCCAAGGGCTGTTCGCAAGGCGTCACGCTGATCCGGCTCGAGCGTGGGGAAATGCAGAGACGTCCCGACCGCCATATCCGCCATCAGGCTTGCCTCACCGCCCGAACAACTGATGGACGCAATACTGGCACCCTCAAGTCGGCCATACATATGCAGCAGTTTCAACGTCTCGACAAAGTCGGGCAGGGTGTGGACACGGGCAATGCCCAAACGCGTCAGCAAGGCCTGCGCGCCTGCGTCACTGCCCGCAAGCGAGGCGGTGTGGGACACCGTTGCCTGTTGCGCCTGATCGGATGCACCAACCTTCAAGGCGACCAGCGCCACACCCCCGGCATGGGCTTTGGCCGCCAAAGCCTCCCATTCCGCGATATTTCCAAACCCTTCGATATGCAGGCCAATTGCACTCACGCGGGTATCCTCCAGCAACGCCATCGCGATCTGAGCTTGCGAGGTCTGGGCCATGTTCCCGCATGTCACCGCATAAGCGACAGGCAAGGCGCGCTGCTGCATGGTCAGATTGATGGCGATGTTGGAACTCTGGGTCAGGATGGCGACACCATCAGGGACGGGCGCGCACCCATGCTGGTCGGGCCATAACAACGCGCCGTCCAGCGCATTGATAAAGCCATAGCAGTTGGGCCCCAGAACAGGCATGCCGCCCGCCGCTGCGATCAGCTGATCCTGCAAGCCAACCCCCATGGCATCCTCGGCATCGGCCTCGGCAAAGCCGGAGGCGAAGCACACAGCACCCCCGGCCCCCATGCGCGCCAGGTTCCCGACGATCTCGACGGTGGCATGGCGATTGACGCCGATGAAGACCGCATCAGGCGGCTCGGGCAGATCGTTCAGACCCGGAAAGGCACCATGCCCCGCCACCATCACAGCCGATGGATGCACAGGCCAGATCGCCCCATCAAAGCCAAAGCGCTCAAGCTGATCAATGACGGCAGCACACCACGCACCGCCGCCCACCACGGCCACAGACCGGGGGCGCAACAAGCGGTTCAGATCACGCACGCGCACCCCTCCTTTTCATTTTCATTGTTCCACAAACATGCCGGGGAGCGCGAGGGGCTGGCCCCTCGCTCCTGTCGGATGGGCCTGGCCCATTCGAAAATCGGGAGGGCACGCCCACATCAAGCCCCCAGAGGGCGCAACATATCGCGGCTGATGATATGGCGCTGGATCTCGCTCGTCCCGTCCCAGATCCGCTCAACCCGCGCATCGCGCCAGAACCGCTCAATCGGGAAGTCGTCCATCAGCCCCATGCCTCCAAAAATCTGCAAGGTGGTGTCAGTGACACGGGCCAACGCCTCGGAGGCATAGAGTTTTGCGGACGCGATCTCGCGATTGGACGGCAGGCCCTGATCCAGCCGCCAGGCCGCGGCCAGGGTCAGCCAGTCTGCCGCGTCAATCTCGGTGATCATGTCGGCGATCTGGAATCCGACACCCTGAAACTTGCCAATGGGCTGGCCGAATTGCTTGCGCTCGGCCGCATAGTGGAGCGCATAGTCAAAGCAGCGCCGCGCCCGTCCCACGGAAAACGCTGCCACCGTGATGCGGGTCGCATAAAGCCACTCGTTCATGACTGCGAACCCGCCATCAACCTCGCCCAGCACTTGCGCATCTGGCAGGCGGCAATCGTCAAAATCGAGGATGCAATTCTTGTAGCCCTTGTGACTGACCGAGTTATATCCCTCGCGCACCTCGAAGCCCGGCGTGCCGCGATCCACCAAAAACGTGGTGATCCGCTTTTTGGGGCCCTTGGGGCTCTCATCCACACCCGTTGCAATAAAGACGATAAAGAAATCCGCGTGATCCGCACCCGAAATAAAGTGTTTCGAGCCGTTGATCACCCAATCCCCGCCATCGCGCAGGGCGGTGCATTTCATGCCCCTTACATCTGACCCCGCGTCCGGTTCGGTCATCGCAAGCGCATCCATCCGCTCGCCGCGCACAGCAGGCAGCAGATACCGCTCGCGCTGATCACCCTCGCAGGCCATGAGGATATTCTGCGGGCGGCCAAAGAAATGGGTCAGCGCCATAGACCCACGGCCCAGCTCGCGCTCGACCAGCGTGAAATCGAGATGACTCAGGCCGGCACCTCCGACCTCTTCGGGGAAGTTGCAGGCGTAAAAGCCCAGATCAATCACCTTGCGCTTGATCTCTTGCCCTAATTCGTGCGGCACATGGCCGGTGCGTTCGACTTCGGCCTCGTGGGGATAAATCTCCTTTTCCACAAAGCTGCGCACGGTCGAGACGATCATCTCTTGCTCATCGCTAAGGCCGAAATGCATGGGGCAGGTCCTTTTTACACGGATGGGCAGATCAAAGCGCAACTTGCGTCACTCGACTATGCAGAGTTATGGCTTCATCATGCAAAGTTCGCCAAAATCCCAAGCCCCGCCGCAGCAATTCGACCTTCTGCTGTTCGATCAATTCTCAAACCACTGTCTGGCCAACACGGTGGAGCCGCTGCGCGCCGCCAACACCCTGTCTCAGCGCACGCTTTATGAATGGCGGTTTTGCACGATGGACGCGCAACCCGTGCGCAGCTCCAGCGGGATGGAGGTGACGCCGCATGTTGCGCTTGGCGACGCACGGGGGAGCAGCCTCGTCGTGATGCCGTCCTACGGTGTGCGGGCCCTGGACCATCCGAATGTCATCCGGCCCTTGGCGCGCGCGCTGGCGCGATATGACATGCTGATCGGGATGGACACGGGCAGTTGGTTGTTGGCGCGCGCGGGCGCGCTTAGCGGGCGGCGCGCCACGATCCATTGGGATGTGCTGGACAGCTTTGCCGAGGCGTTTCCCGACATCGACACGGTGCGCGACCGTTTCGTGGTGGATGGTACCCGGCTGACCTGCTCGGGGGCGATGGCGGCATTTGACCTGGTGGCCCACCTCATATCCGAACATCACGGGCCCCTGCTGGCGCTTGAGGTTGCGCAACTGTTCATGTCGCACGAGGCCACGGCACGTCCGCTGAACACGCCGATACGGGCCGGGCGGACGGTTACGCGCGCCATTGCGATCATGCAGGCCCATCTGGATCAGCCCATCGCCATATCCACCCTCGCCCGCAACCTTGGCTGCACACAAAAAACCCTTGAGGCGCGGGTGCGGGAGGCCATGCAAATGACGCCACAGGCGCTTTATCGGCGGCTGCGCCTGAACCACGCGCTGGCGCTGTTGCAGGGCACAGATCAACCCATTTCGGAAATTGCCGGTCGCTGCGGCTATGACACGCCGAGTGCGCTCAGCCGCGCCTTTCGGGCGACCTTTGATCGGACCCCAAGCGCTGTGCGCGGGGCGGCATGATCACTTGGCGTTGAAGGTGAACAGGGCTTCGCCCGCGATGGTGTAACCATTGATCAACGCCGCCGCCTTGTCCGAGGTCAGCCATCCCTCAAGGGTGGCCACAAGGTCCGCTTTGACATGGGGGTGCCGCGCGGCGTTCACCGGCAGAAACGCGTATTGATTGAACAGTTCCGGGTCGCCTTCGAACAAGACGGTCAACCCGCCCTTGTTGCCGAAGTTCAGCCAACTGGCGCGATCCGACATGATGTAGGCGTCCATACCCGAGGCGGTATTGAGCGCTGCGCCCATGCCCGCGCCAACAGCATTATACCAGCCCTCAAACGTTGCTGTATCGCGTCCTGCGGCGGACCAGAGCGCGCGTTCCTTGTTGTGGGTGCCGCTGTCGTCCCCGCGGCTGATAAAGGAGGCTTGAGCCTCTGCGATCAAAGAAAGGGCCGTGGCCGCGTCCGGTGCCGCGCCGATGCCCGCAGGGTCGGCGACGGGTCCGAGCAGGACAAAATCATTGTACATGATTTCGCGACGGTGGGTGCCTGCGCCGCTTTCCACAAATACCTCTTCGGCGGCGCGGGCATGGACGAGGATTGCATCCACGTCCCCCGCACGTCCCAGTTTCAGGGCCTGCCCTGTGCCGACGACCAGCAATTGCACCTCGATCCCGGTATCTGCGGCGATCTCGGGCAGCAGGACATCGGACAGGCCCGAGTTGTGAAACGAAGTGGTCACAGCCATGCGCAGCGCCTCAGCGCTGGCCATGGGAACCCAGACAAGCAGCGCAAGCAGTCCAAGGAGGTGTTTCATATCTGTGCCTGTAATTGTCGAACGGGACGGGGGTCACTCACCCTGAACATAGCCCGCCTTGGGGCACACGCAACGCCAAGCACACGTCAAATCTGACAAAACCAAGGCGGGAAAAAACCACCATAGGTTTGTAACTGTTGCGTTTGGGCACTAGGCAAATCATCGCCTACCCCGTATGCAGATCAAGCCCGGGGGGGCACATTTGATCAGGATACCCTGATGCTTCGGAATTTGATGGCAGCGCTGGCTGCTTCGGCATGTTTGTTGACCCCCGCGCACGCGCAAGAGCGCGAGCGGTTGGGTTATGGGCGACTGATCAGTAACGACTTTTTCGGTGATGGCGAAGATCGCTGGCGCACCGGCGGTTTTCAATCTTCGCGTGTGTGGGGGCCTGCCTGGGGCGGTGTCGCACCCGAAGGGTTCGGGCAATTGCTTGAGCTGCGCTTGGGGGCCGAAATCCTCGCACCCGACGACATCCGCACCCCGGTTGAAAACGACCGCCAATATGCCGGCGCTTTGACTGTCGGGCTGCACACCCATTTTCAGCGCGGGCAAACCGAATTCTCGGTGGGCGGCGATCTTGTGTTTATCGGGCCACAAACCCGGCTGGACGAATTTCAGGACGCGTTTCACGACACATTCAACATCCGGACACCCTCGGATGCGATCCGCGATCTTCAGGTCGACAACTCGATCAACCCGACACTGGTGGCGGAAGCAGGCCAGCAGTTCGCCCTGAGTGATCGCACCACGCTGCGCCCCTTCATCGAGGCGCGCGCGGGCAACGAAACGCTCCTGCGGGCAGGGCTCGATCTGACCTTTGGGGCACTTGGGCAGGACGAGTTGTTGGTGCGCGACAACACCAGCGGGCATCGCTATCGCGCGATCACGGGGGACTGGACCGGGTACAGTTTCGTCTTGGGCGCGGACGTGGCCTATGTCGGCGACAGCGAATTTGTCACCTCCGCCAGCACGGTCACGATGGAAGACAGTCGCGAGCGGTTGCGCGCCGGTGTGATGTGGCAGGGCGGTTCGGGTGTATCGGGCTTTTACGGCGTCACTTACCTCAGCGAAGAGTTTGAAGAACAAGACGAGGGTCAGGTCATCGGATCCATTCGTTTTCGGGTGTCGTTTTAAAGTCGCCCACATTAGGCGGGTGTGCCTGTTGAGCAACTACTTTAAGTAGATATGGCAACCTGCTGGAATCTGACACAATTTCTAACTTCCCTGCCGGTACGCGGTTTGTTAGCCTTTTGTTAATAAAAAAAGTTGAGGCAGACAGAGCAGTGATGAAAACGGGCTTTCGAGGCACGTTCGTCATATCTTGGTCGCAAACAGAAGTAGATGGGCTTGAGGGCGCACCATTGCCGTCCCTGACGGTGGGTGCAGCATGGGCATGGCGTGGGGACGCTGTGCGCGTTGATGGTCCGCGTGATGTTTTGCGTTTGGATGGGGCAGACGGGAGTGAAGCGATGCGGCGGCGCGCCGCGCGCATGGTGCATCGGTTGGTGGGGGCTGCGTTGGACAACGCGCCGATCCATCCCCTGGATGCAGAAGATGACACCGCGATAAGCGACAACAGCTTTGTCGTCACGGACGGTGCCAAGAGTTACACGGTGACGTTGATTGATGTGGGATCACGCGGGCAGCCGCTGTTGATGTTCCTGGATCATATTCCACCGCGCAATGTGGATTTGTGGGTCGTGCATCACACGCTCAACACCTCGCCCGGTGACAGCACGGGGGATGGTTCGGGCGGTGTGATCTGCTTTACCCCCGGCACCTGGATCGACACGCCCGAAGGGCCGCGCCTGATCGAAGATCTTCGGCCCGGCGATCAGGTCCAGACCAAGGACAGTGGTGCGCAGACCATCGAATGGGCGGGGTTCCGGCGGATGACCGGCGCGCGTCTCTTTGCGATGCCGCGCCTGCGGCCCGTGCGCTTTGCCGCCGGTGCCTTGGGCATCGAGAAACCGGATGAGGAATTGCTTGTCTCGCCCGAACATCGGATGCTGATCAAGGGCGACGTGGCCCGGGATCTGTTCAACACCCCCGAGGTTCTCGTCGCAGCCAAGGATCTGATCAACGGCACCACGATCACCGTCGACTTGCAGGTGCGCGAGGTCACATATGTGCATGTGCTGTTGCCGCGTCACGAGATCATCCGCGCCAATGGCGTCGAAACCGAGAGCTTTCATCCCGCCAATACCGCGCTTTCGACCTTGGACGATGACGATCGGGTTCGGCTGCTCGAGCAACTGCCGAACCTCGAATACGACCCGCACACCTACGGCACCTACGCCCGGCGCAATATCAGCGCGAGCGAGGCGGCGATCCTGATGCACGCCGCCTAGCGCGCTCAGCTTGGTGCGTTTATCAGCGCGCTGAGCACGGCCTTGGCGCTGTCACTGGACCAGTCGGCATCCCCCCGCAGGCGCGCGATTTCCTGACCTTCAGGGTTGATGATGACAGTGATGGGCAATCCAAAAATGCCCATCTGCGCAGCCAGCGTTTGCTTTGGATCCTGATGGCGGGGCAGGTTGTCGATGCCGGTGTCGGCGAAAAACTTGGAAATCCCGGCGGGCGAATTGCGCCCGGTCGCGATGGTGACGACCTCGAAATTGTCGCCCCCGAGCTCGGTCTGCAATTCCGACAGCATCGGCATTTCGTGCCGACAAGGCGCGCACCATGTGGCCCAGAAATTCAACAGGATGTACTTGCCCTCAAAATCCTCGAGCGTCGCGGTGCCTGCATCGTCAGCCAGATCAAAGGACGCATTCGACACCGCCTCAGGCGTGGTGTGAAACACGAGTTTTTTCATATCCCCGGTGCGCAGGCCCGCCGCGGTCGTGACATCGCCGTGGGCAGGAATTGCGCCCAAGGCCAAGGCCATGTAGAGGGCGGCAGCAACAATTCTTTTCATCTTCACTCCTCAAGGTGGGCGAACCCATGACCGACAAACCTGCAAACGCCCCCGCCAATCCGCAAGACGGTGCCAACCAAATGTGGGGGGGCCGGTTTGCGGCAGGGCCAGATGCGATCATGGAGGCAATTAATGCCTCGATCGGATTTGACCAGCGCATGGCGTCCCAGGACATCGCAGGCTCACGCGCCCATGCGGCCATGTTGGGCGCAACGGGCATCGTGAACCATAAGGACGCAGAGGCGATCCGGAAAGGCCTGCTCACGGTCTTGTCAGAGATTGAGGGCGGGACATTCCAGTTTTCGACCGCTTTGGAAGACATCCACATGAACGTGGAGGCACGCCTGAAAGAGATTATCGGCGAACCGGCGGGCCGTCTGCACACGGGCCGGTCACGCAACGATCAGGTCGCGACCGATTTCAAACTGTGGGTCCGCGATCAGTTCGATGCTGCCGAAGGCGCGCTGCTGTCGCTGATCGACGCGCTGCTGGAGCAGGCCGAGGCGGGCGCGGACTGGGTCATGCCCGGCTTTACCCATCTGCAAACCGCCCAACCCGTAACATGGGGCCATCATATGATGGCCTATGTCGAGATGTTCGGCCGCGATCTGTCCCGTGTGCGCGATGCACGCGCGCGGATGAACGAAAGTCCGCTCGGGGCGGCCGCCCTTGCGGGCACGTCCTTTCCCATTGATCGGGACATGACGGCACAGGCCCTTGGTTTTGACCGCCCGTCGGCCAATTCGCTCGATGCGGTCAGCGACCGGGATTTTGCCCTCGATTTCCTCAGCACGGCCAGCATTTGCGCCATGCACCTTTCCCGCTTTGCCGAGGAATTGGTGATCTGGTCCTCCGCCCAGTTCCGCTTTGTGACCCTGTCGGATCGGTTCTCCACCGGATCGTCCATCATGCCGCAAAAGAAAAACCCTGACGCCGCCGAGTTGATCCGCGCCAAGGTGGGGCGCATTTTCGGGGCCAACACGGCGTTGATGATGGTGATGAAGGGGCTGCCGCTCGCCTATTCCAAGGACATGCAGGAAGACAAGGAACAGGTTTTTGACGCCGCAGACAACTGGATGCTGGCGCTGGCGGCAATGGACGGGATGGTGCGCGACATGAGTGCGAACCGCGAACATCTGGCGGCGGCTGCCGGGTCCGGCTTTTCCACCGCCACGGATCTGGCCGACTGGCTGGTGCGCGTGCTGGGTCTGCCCTTCCGCGATGCGCATCACATCACCGGCAGCCTCGTGGCGCTGGCCGAAGAAACGGGCAATGACCTGCCTGATCTGAGCCTCGAGCAGATGAAATCCGTGCATTCTGACATCACCGCGGATGTTTTCGATGTTTTGAGCGTGGAAAATTCGGTCGCATCGCGTACATCTTACGGAGGGACCGCGCCTGCGCAGGTGCGTGCCCAGATCGCCCGCTGGCAGGAGATGTTGTCATGACCCGAACCCTTCTTGTCCTTGCATGCCTTGCCTTGGCAGCCTGTGGCGCGGATGGAGACCCGATCGAGCCCGCCGGATCGGTCGCGATAGGGATTGGCTCCGAAGGTCTGAGCGCAGGTGGCTCCATCGGCCTGCGCCGCGGGCCGCTGCAAGTTGGCGTGGGTATTTTCTGATCATGGCCCCGATGCGCATGATCTACCTCGCCCTTGCCATCTGGGGCGCGATCCATCCGATGTATTATTTCATCAGCTGGTTCAATGCGAACGGCTATGACCTGATGGCGATGGTCGATGCGTGGCACGTGAATGCCGCGACCAGCGGGCTGGTCTGGGATCTGACGATTGCCGCTGTGACCCTGACGATCTGGATCATCTCCGAGGTGGCGGTGCGCCGCAACTGGCTGGCGCTGATCGCGATCCCGGCCACGTTCTGCATCGGGGTCAGCTGCGGTTTGCCGCTGTATCTGTTCCTGCGGTCTCGCCCGGTCACCTGACCCGCGTCAATCTGTGAATTGAACTGGGCTGCGTTCCCGCCTAAAGGCGTGTGATGGATCATTTTCTCTATCGCGATGGCGCGTTGTACGCCGAAGATGTGCCGCTGGCCGAGATTGCTGCGAGCGTCGGCACGCCGTTCTATGTCTATTCGACCGCCACGCTGCTGCGCCACTTCACCCTCTTTGACGAGGCGCTGGCGGGCATGGACCACCTTGTCTGCTACGCGATGAAGGCGGCCAGCAATCAGGCGATCCTTAAGACGCTGGCCCAAGCCGGTGCCGGCATGGATGTGGTGTCGGGGGGCGAATACATGCGCGCCAAGGCCGCGGGCGTGCCGGGCGATAGAATCGTGTTTTCGGGCGTCGGCAAGACAGCGGATGAAATTCGCCTCGCGCTGACGGGGGGCATTCGCCAGTTCAACGTCGAATCCGAACCCGAGATGGAAGTGCTGAACCGCGTCGCGGGCGAAGTCGGGGTGCGCGCCCCCATCACCATCCGCGTCAACCCCGATGTGGATGCGAAAACCCATGCCAAGATCGCGACCGGCAAATCCGAAAACAAGTTTGGCATCCCGATTGCGCGCGCCCGAGAGGTCTATGCCCTGGCTGCCTCGCTCGCAAACCTCGAGGTGATCGGGATCGACGTGCATATCGGCTCGCAATTGACCGATTTGGCCCCTTTTGAGCTGGCCTATCAAAAGGTGGCCGAGCTGACCGAGGTGCTGCGCGCTGATGGGCACACCATCAAGCGGCTCGATCTGGGGGGCGGTCTGGGCATCCCTTACGCGCGCACCAACGAGGCACCGCCGCTGCCCACGGATTATGGCAAGCTGATCGAACGTACCGTGGGCCATTTGGGTTGCGAGATCGAGATTGAACCGGGTCGCCTGATCGCAGGCAATGCGGGACTGATGGTCAGCGAGGTGATTTATGTCAAATCAGGCGAAGGGCGCGATTTCCTGATCCTTGACGGCGCGATGAACGACCTGATCCGCCCGGCCATGTACGACGCCTATCATGACATCATCCCCGTCATCGAACCCGCCCCCGCCACCGACCATGTGCCTTATGATATCGTCGGCCCGGTCTGCGAATCCGGGGACACATTTGCCAAACAGCGTATGATGCCGCCGCTCAATGCGGGCGACCTGGTCGCCTTCCGTTCGGCAGGGGCTTATGGCGCGGTGATGAGCAGCGAATACAACACCCGCCCCCTCATCCCGGAGGTTTTGGTGAACGGCGATCAATACGCGGTGATCCGCGCACGTCCGACCTTTGACGAAATGATAAATCGAGATACCATTCCAGAGTGGCTGTGATCCGTTTCGCGCCACGACGGGCATAGGGCGCTATGGTGCGCCCCGCCGCCGGCAAGGGATACGGGCAGATGGCCAATTTCTCACGACATGATGTGCGCCGCGGGCTAAGCGGTTTGCGCTGGCCGCTGGCGCTCACGCGCGCGGGCATGTTTGCCGAGAACCTTTGGCAAGCCACATGGCCGCTCGTGACCGTTGTGTTGGCCATTCTGGCGGTATTGATGCTGGGCCTGCAAGACAGCGTTGCGGTCGAGGTCGTGTGGGGCGGCGCGGTTGTCGGAGCCGTAGCCGTTTTGGCAGCCCTGATCTATGCCTTTGGCCGTTTTCGTCTGCCGACGCGCACGGCGGCGCTGGTGCGGTTGGATGAAACACTGCCCGGACGGCCCATTCAGGCGCTGATGGACACCCAAGCCATCGGTGATCAGGATGCCGCATCAACTGCCGTCTGGCGCGCGCACCAGGCGCGTATGGCCGAACGTGCCGCGACGGCCCAGGCTGTCCCGGCGGACCTGCGCATCGCGCGGCGGGACCCTTATGCGCTGCGCTATGTGGCGGCGTTGCTGTTTGGGGTCGCGCTTATCTTTGGCTCGATCTGGCGGGTCGGGTCGGTCAGCACGATGACACCCGGTGCCGGTGGCGGGCTGGCCTCAGGGCCCGTGTGGGAAGGCTGGGCCGAAAGCCCGCGCTATACGGGGCGACCGACCATCTACCTCAACGATATCCCGGCCGGCACGCTGGATGTGCCCGCTGGCAGCCTGATCACCTTGCGCCTTTATGGCGAGGTCGGTGCGCTGACCGTGGCTGAAACCGTGTCGGGACGGGCAGGCGAAGTGCCCCCGGCCTCGGCCTCTGAGCAGGATTTTACCGTCGTTCAGTCCGGCGAAATTGCGATAAATGGCCCCGGGGGGCGCACATGGTCCGTGTCCGTCCTGCCGGACAAAGCCCCCAATGTCGCGATTTTGGACGCGCCCGAGGCAAGCGCCTTGGGCGAAATGACCCTGCCGTATGAGGCATCGGACGACTACGGTGTCGAAGCGGGCGAGGCGCGGATCAGCCTTGATCTGGGCGCGGTGGACCGACGCCACGGGCTGGCGATTGAACCCGAAGACCGCCCCGAACTGACCGTATTGCTGCCCATGCCCATCACCGGCGATCGCACCGATTTCGAAGAGAACCTGATCGAGGATTTCTCGGAACACCCTTGGGCGAACCTGCCCGTCAGCATGGTTCTGAACGTGCTGGACGCTGCCGAGCAACAGGGCGAAAGCGCACCGCGCACGATGGTCCTGCCCGGGCGGCGCTTTTTCGATCCGGTGGCGGCGGCTGTGATCGAGCAGCGGCGTGATCTGTTGTGGTCGCGCGAGAACGCGACCCGCGTGGCCCAAATTCTGCGCGCCGTGGCGCACCGCCCCGACGATGTGTTTCGCAAGGACGTGGACCGCCTGCGCTTGTCGCGCACAATCACCCGGATGGAAACGCTGGCCAGCTACGGGCTGACGGACGAACATCAAGAGGATCTCGCACAAGACCTGTGGGATCTGGCCCTGTCGCTCGAAGAGGGCGATCTGGCAGACGCGCTTGAGCGGTTGCGCCGGGCCAAGGAACGGCTCGATCAGGCGATGCGCGACGGGGCCAGTCCCGCCGAAATAGCCGAATTGATGCGCGAATTGCGCCGCGCCACCGAGGACTACATGCAGCAACTGTCGCGCCAGGCCCAACAGGAAAATCAGAACGGCGAACAGCCCCCCCAATCCGGCGACCGGCAAAACCAGATGCAGATGACGCAGGACGATCTGCAACGGATGATGGACCGTATTCAGGAATTGATGGAACAGGGCCGCATGGCCGAAGCCGAACAGGCGCTGCAGGAATTGCAGGAAATGCTGGAGAACATGCGCGTGACCCAAGGCGAGGGGCAGGGAAACCAGTCCGCCGGCGAACAGGCGATGGAGGGGCTGTCCGAGACGCTGCGCGAACAGCAGGGCCTCAGCGATCAGGCGTTCCGCGATCTGCAGGAACAGTTCAACCCCAACGCTCAGGCCGGTGAAAACCAGGGCAACGAGGGGCGCAATGGCGGTCAGGGCCAAGGCAATCAGCACAGCCAGGGTGGCGAAGGCCAAGGCGAAGAGGGTGACGGCCAAGAGGGCGGCGAAGGCGGCGAACAGGCGGACGGGAGAGGGCAGGGCGACGGCTCGCTCGCGGACCGCCAGCAAGCGTTGCGCGATGAATTGCGCCGCCAGCAGGGCAACCTGCCGGGCGCGGGGACGCCGGAGGGGGACGCCGCGCGCGACGCCCTTGATCGGGCGGGCCGCGCCATGGACGGGGCCGAAGAGGCGCTGCGCCAAGAGGATTTTGCCGAAGCCATCGACAATCAATCCCAAGCCATGGAGGCGCTGCGCGAAGGGATGCGCGCGCTTGGTGAGGCGATGCAGCAAGAGGCACAGAACGGCCAGCAGGGCCAAGGCATGAGCGACTCGGATCGCCGGGCCGAGGCGCAGGACCCACTGGGCCGCGAGCCGGGATCAAACGGGTCGGTGGGCACCGAGGAGGGGCTGTTGCAGGGCGAGGATGTCTATCGTCGGGCGCGTGATCTGCTGGATGAAATCCGCCGCCGCTCGGGCGATGGGGCACGCCCCGATGTCGAACTGGACTATCTCAAGCGGTTGCTCGACCGCTTCTAGGGCCGGCCCTTAGCCGTCCTGAGCGGCCGTGGTGTCCAGCCACGTGAGCAGCCCGGTCACATGACCATCTAGCCACATGCGGGCCTGATCGACCTGCGCGACATAGGCGCTGAGGTAGGGGTCGACTTGTGGGATGGCCTGCGCAATTTGCGGTGCAAAGACATAGATCGCGCCGGCCAACAGCGCGAGAACCACCATCAGCGTGAACCCGCGGCGAAAACCGGACCTGGGCGGCGGCGTGACATTGGCAACCATGTCCGACGTGTCCGGGGTGACACCGGATTGACGATCTGTGGTTGAGCGCAGGGTGGAATTGATCTCTTCGATATCGGGCAGCAGATCGCGGCGGGACCCAAGGGCGGCGGCGGTGGCGGCGGCCTCGGAGACCTGCGCGGTCGTGGTTTCTTCGCCGCGCATGCGGGCCATCCGCTCGCGCGCTTCGCGGGCGCGGCGGTCCCCGTCACTTTCGGTCGCATCATCCAGCCCCAGATCAGGCTGACTTTCGAGGCTTTCTGCTGCGCGTTCGCGGGCTTGCGCCTCCAACTCCGCCTCCTGACGCAGGATGTCGGCGACGGACGGATCAAGTTCGCGCCGCTTGGGCGTGTCTGCAGGGGCGGTTTCCTCATCCTCGGCGGGGGCGTCATCCGGCGGGGCCAGATCGTCCTCCACGTCTTCTTCGGGGGTGTCGGGAAGATGATCGGCGTGATGCTGAAACCAGGTCTGCCCACAATTGGAACACTGCACATCCCGCCCTTCGGTTGGAATGACATCATCCACAACCTCATATTGCGCATCGCAATTGGGACAAATCAGCCGCATTTTAATCCTGCCTCATTCTTGGGGATCAGCTTATGTTGTCGCGCGCACTCAGAAAAGTCATAACTGCATCGGCAAAGCCCGGGCATTGCGATTGAAACCGGCATGATGCTGAGGCACAACAGGTGCCAAGGGGCGAGGGCAGACGTGATTGAGCTGGAAAATGTGGCCTACAGTTATGGCGGCGGCGAATTGCTGTCGGATATTTCTGTTAAACTGGCACCGGGATCGTTCCACTTTTTGACGGGGCCGTCAGGGGCGGGCAAGACCACATTGCTCAAGCTGTGTTACGGCGCGCTGTTGCCCACGTCAGGCCATGTGCGCCTGTTCGAGGCGGATGTGCGCACGTTGGAACGCGATGACATTGCGATGATCCGGCGCAAGGTCGGGGTCGTGCATCAGGACGTGCAATTCCTTGATCACTTGCCGGTGCGGGATAATGTGGCGCTGCCGTTGACGGTGTCTGGGCGCCATGCGGAGGCCGCAGGCGATGATCTGGGCGAGTTGATGGCGTGGGTTGGCTTGACCAACCGGGCCGAAGCGTTGCCGCCCGAGCTGTCGGGGGGCGAACGCCAGCGCGCGGCCCTTGCGCGCGCGGTGATCATGTCGCCCGATGTCGTTCTGGCGGATGAGCCCACAGGCAACGTCGATTGGGAGATGTCACAGCGGTTGCTCAAACTGCTCGTGGAATTGAACCGCATGGGCAAGACCGTGCTGATCGCAACCCACGACCTTAGCCTGATCCGCGCGGCCAAGGCGCAGGTGCAAGCCCGCGTGCTGCGCATTTCCAACCGTCGCGTTCAATTGGCGGGGGCCGATCTGTGAGGTTCGATCTGCAAACGCTGCGCGCCATGCTGGCGGGGGATCGGCACGCGGACCGGGTTGTGCCGCCCACAGGCTTTACCGCGCAACTGACGGTCTTTGCCTCCGGGGCGATGGCGTTTCTGGCCGTATTCGCGCTGGCCCTGTCGCTGGCTAGCGGGCGATTGGCCGAGGCGTGGGGGGACGAGTTGGCGCGCACTGCAACCATCCGCATTGTGGCCCCCGAAGACCAACGCGCGATCCAGACCACCGCCGCGCTTGAGGTGCTGTCGACCACGCCGGGGATCGCCAGTGCGCGGGCGTTGACGGACGCCGAACAACAAGCCCTGTTGGCCCCGTGGTTCGGTCAGGACCTGCCGCTTGATACATTACCTGTGCCGCGCCTGATCGAAATTATCGCCGCAGATCAAGGGTTTGACGCAACGGGTCTGCGCTTGCGCCTGGCCGCTGAAGTGCCGGGCGCGATCCTTGACGATCATGTGCGATGGCGCGAACCACTTGTTTCGGCGGCCAATCGGTTGCGGCTGCTTGGATGGACGGCGGCCCTGCTGATCCTCGGGGCAGTGGCCGCGATGGTGACCCTTGCGGCCAATGCCGCCCTTGCCGCGAATGCGCAGGTGGTTGCGGTGCTGCGCCTTGTGGGCGCGACTGACCGCTACATCGCGCAAGCCTTTGTGCGGCGGTTCACATTGCGCGCCTTTGCCGGGTCAGCTGCGGGGGTGGTCATCGGCCTGATCGCGGTCTGGTTCATGCCATCAGGCGGCGACACGCCCAGTTTTTTAACCGGCATCGGGTTTCAGGGGACGGGCTGGCTGGTGCCTTTGCTGCTGCCGTTCATCTCGGCTCTCGTTGCACTGCTCGCGACCGCTTACGCTGCGGGGCGCGCGCTTAGGACACTGACATGATACAATATATCCGCTCGATCCTGTTCATCCTCCAAATGTATGTGATGTTTGTGGTGATCGGCCTTGGCTATGCGCCCTACGCCCTTGTCAGCCGCGAAGGTGCGCGCGCGGGATGCAAGGCGTTCAGCCGTTGGGTGTTCTGGACGATGAACTGGATGGTGGGGATCAAAGCCGAAGTGCGCGGAGAAGTGCCCGAAGGCGAGGTGTTGATTGCGGCCAAGCACCAGTCATTCCTTGATATCATGATGATCTTTACCGCGTTGCCCGCCGCCAAGTTCATCATGAAACGCGATATTCTGTGGACCCCTATCATCGGGCTTTATGCGCGCCGTCTGGACTGTGTCGCGGTCGAACGGGGCAAGCGCGGAGCGGCCATTGCCAAGATGGTGGCCGATGTCGAAGCCGGGCGCGCCAACCCCGGCCAGCTGATCATCTATTCCCAAGGCACCCGCGTCGCACCCGGGGCCAAGGTGCCCTACAAGGTGGGGACAGGTGTGCTTTATGAACAGCTTGGACAGCCCTGCGTGCCGGTGGCCACAAATGTGGGCGTCATGTGGCCACGCAAGGGGATCTTGCGCAAACCGGGGGTGGCCGTCGTAGAATTTCTGCCGGTGATCGAACCCGGAATGGAGCGGGACATCTTTTTGGCACATATTGCCGACACGGTTGAGGCACGCTCGGATGCGCTGATGCGTGAAGGAGGGTTTGACCCCGATGGAGTACATTGAGGATATCGAGGCGCTCGAAGGGCTTTACGGCACACCCGGTGCGCCGTCGCTCCGCAAGGTGGTGGACCATCTCAGCCCGCTTTATTCGCAATGGATTGCTGCGTCCCGCTTTGTCGTTCTGACAACTGTGGGGCCGGATGGCACCGATGGCAGCCCGCGCGGTGATGATGGGCCTGTGGTGACAGAACTGGACACGCGCACATTGGCCCTGCCAGACTGGCGGGGAAACAACCGTCTGGAATCACTGCGCAATATCGTGACGGACGGGCGTGTGTCGCTGATGTTCATGGTGCCCGGTTCGAACACGGTGGTGCGGGTCAACGGGCATGCGCGGCTGACGGCGGATGCGGATTTGCGCGCCCGGTTCGAGCAGAAAGGGCGTCACCCCGCAACGGTCATCGTGATAAAAGTCGCAGAGGTCTACACCCAGTGCGCGCGCGCACTGATCCGCGCAGGGTTGTGGTCGCGCGATGATGCAGCAGGGTTGCCAAGCGTGGGTGAGATCCTGGCCGAAGCATCACAGGGCGACGAAGGCGGCGCGGCCTATGATAATGCATGGTCCGAGCGCGCGGCCCGAACCATGTGGTAGCACCTGTCCTCGTAGGGACGGGAAAGCTGACTTATGGCAGCAGAACGCTGTCGATGGCGTGGATCACGCCGTTTGTGCCAAAGATATCGGCCTGGATCACGTTGGCCCCATTGACCTGAACGCCTGTGCCGAACTTGCCGACCTGACCGTTCACGTCCAGCGTACCGCCTTGCACGGTGGCGACGGATTGGCGCGTGCCCAGCACGTCACCTGCGGAAATCTGACCCGGGACGACGTGGTACGTCAGGATGTCGACCAGTTGGTCTTTGTTCTCGGGCAGCAACAGCGAGTCCACGGTGCCTGCGGGCAGTGCTGCGAATGCGTCATTAGTCGGTGCAAAGACGGTGAAGGGGCCGGGGCCTTTCAGCGTGTCCACCAGACCGGCAGCCTGCACGGCAGCGACGAGGGTCGAGAAGTTCGGGTTGCCCGCCGCGATATCGACAATGTCGTCGCCCTGCGGTTCGGAGGCGCAGGCGCCCAATGCGACAAGTGCGGTGGCTCCGGCGAGAATTTTGAATGTGCTGCGGCGGTTCATAAAATAGTCCTTTGCGTTGGTCATGTTTGCCCGAGCGTGATGTCCCTGCCCCGGCGACAGTTCTGAAAAGGGATCAAATAGCCGTGTATTGGAATAGGCCGTCATGTCTCCCCATGCGGCAAACTGGTGCGCGCGCGGAAAAGTTCCACTTCGTATGATGAGAACTGGCGAACATCTGCCAATGGGCGGCGCGCCCACGTGCAATGGGACGCGCAGCCAGCATTGTTTAGCTGTGGATCGGACCCATACCACAGGCAAGGGCCGCCTCGCGCACCGCTTCGGAATAGGTCGGGTGGGCGTGGCAGGTCATCGCCAGATCTTCGGCGGAGGCCCCGAATTCCATGGCTACGCAGATCTCGTGGATCAGATCGCCCGCGCTTGGCCCGATGATGTGTGCGCCCAGAATGCGGTCGGTGTCTGCATCGGCGAGGATTTTGACAAAGCCGTCGGCGGCAAAGTTCGCCTTGGCCCGCCCGTTGCCCATGAAGCTGAACTTGCCGACCTTGTATTTGTGGCCCGCCTCTTTCAGCGCCTCTTCGGTCGCGCCCACATTGGCGACCTCGGGGTGCGTATAGATCACGCCGGGGATCACGCCATAATTTACGTGCCCATGCTTGCCCGCAACCGTGTCGGCGGCGGCTATGCCTTCGTCTTCGGCCTTGTGCGCCAGCATCGGCCCTTCGATCACGTCGCCGATGGCGTAGATGCCCGGCACGTTGGTTTGCCAATGCGCGTCGACCTTGATCTGACCACGCTTGGTCATCTCGACGCCGAGGCCCTCAAGCCCCAGCCCATCGACGAACGGCTTGCGCCCGGTCGCGACCAGTACCACATCGGCATCGCTTACATGTTCGCTGTCATCGCTGCGCATTTTGTAGTGCACCTTGGCCTTGGTCTTGGTCGCCCCGACCTTTTGGACAGCGGCCCCCATGGTAAAGCTCAGCCCTTGCTTGGTCAGCAGTTTCTGGAACTGGCGCTGCACTTCGGCGTCCATGCCGGGGGTGATGGCGTCAAGGAACTCGATCACCTCGACCTCGGCCCCGAGCCGTTTGTAAACCGACCCAAGCTCCAGCCCGATCACGCCCGCGCCGATCACCACCATCTTGTTGGGCACCTTGCCCAGTTCCAGCGCGCCGGTGGAAGTCACGACGACCTTTTCATCCACCTCGACGCCAGGCAGGCTGGCCGCTTCGGAGCCGGAGGCGATGATGATCGACTTGGCCTCATGCGTGTCATCGCCGACCTTGACCTTGCCCGCTTCGGGGATCGATCCCCAGCCTTTCAGCCAGTCGATCTTGTTCTTCTTGAACAGGAATTCCACGCCCTTGGTGTTCTGCGCGATCGTGTCATCCTTGTAGGTCAGCATCTGTTTCCAGTCGACCGAGGGGCGTTTGCCCTTGAGACCCATGGTGGCAAAGTTGTGCTCGGCCTCGTGCAGCATGTGCGAGGCGTGCAGCAGCGCCTTGGAGGGGATGCAGCCAACGTTGAGGCAGGTGCCCCCGAGCGTGTCGCGCCCTTCGACCACGGCCGTCTTGAGGCCCTGTTGCGCGCAGCGGATGGCGCAGACATAGCCGCCGGGGCCGGAGCCGATGATGATCACGTCGTAAGAAGCCATGGGTTTGGTCCTTTGTTGTGGGGTGCGGAGGGGGCGCTGCCCCCGGCCTTGCGGCCTCCCCCGCGGTATTTGGGGTCAAAAGAAACTTATAACAGTGCCGCGACGAGCATTGATGTGGTGGCAAGAAAACCGACGAACCAGATGTAGCTGCGCCAAGGGCTTAGCCCGAAAGCATAGGCTGGCACATAGGCGATCCGCGCGATCAGGTAGGTATAGGCGCAAAGGGCCGTGAACGAGGTGGATTTGTCCGCGAGTGTCACGATCACGCAAGCAATGGTGAAGAGGATCAGCCCTTCGAAGTGGTTGTTGAGCGCGCGGTAGAGGCGGGCGGTGCGGGTGCTCAGTTGATCCTCAAGGCTGCCGCCAAGACGTTCACGGTCGCGCGGGCTGAGCGTTTTGCCCTGGCCCAGTTCGAGGTTCGCGGGCACGGCCATCAGCACGAATTGCACCACTTGCAGCAGTGCAGCGAGGGTGAGGGCGGTGAGTTCTGGGGTCATGCTGCCTCTACCGCCTTGGCAATCAGGTGGGCCCGTTTGTCATAGCTGCCGATGCGGGCCGACGGGTGCGGGGCCGTCACGTGATCGACGTCGAAATGGCGCAGCACGCGCGCGCTGTCGGTGCCGAGCGCCACGGGGCGCCGCCCGAGCAGTTCGTGTCGCCCCACCGCGTCGAAACAGGCCCGCGCGTGATTGGGCGGAATGGTTGAGGAGCGTTTGGGCGTCAGCAGGTGAAAGATCGGCGTGATGTAGATGTCGCCCCGCGTGAGGCCGAGCAGCGCCAGAACCTTGCCGATGACCTTGTTGTAGGGAATGTGGGGCAGGTAGCCCGTGCGTTTCAACTCCGCCTTGTGCGCTGCCGCCGAGGGGGCGTCGAGCCAGTCTTTGGAGATCAGCAGTGGCCCGGTGAGATTGCCGGATGTCATCTGGATGGGAGAGACGTAGGGGCCGTCAAAGCCCGCCTCCGCCAACGTCAGATAACCCGGCAAGGCAAAGGCCCGCCGCGCGGCGATGGCCGCTTGATATCTGGCGTGCAGGGTCATGCACCAAGCAGCGGCAGCATCATCATGACCAGACCGGCCAGTGAGATGAACCAAACGACCGAACGGACCATGGGGATGCCCGAGGCATAGGCCGGGATGTAGGCGACGCGGGCCCAGAACCAGATCGCGGCCCCGAGGGCTGTCGTTTCGGTGTTGAGGCCTGTGACCGCTAATGCGAGGGCCAAGGCGATGAAGGCCGGGAGCGTTTCGAGATAGTTCCCCAAGGCCCTTTCGATGCGGCCTGCGACTGGGGGCTGATCACGCTCTTCATCCTGCGGGCCGAGGGCCCAGCCGAGTCCTTTGGAGAGGTCGGAGAAGGTGGCTTGGATGATCGCGTGGGCGATCAGCAGGATCACGGCATAGGCGAGGTAGGTGAGTTCAGGGGTCATCTGATCAGCGTCCTTTTGGTGGGTATCTATCGATCATCTTCGCCAGCCACGGCAGGAAACAGGTGTGTGGAGGTGCGCATGCTGGCGATGCCCACGAAAAGCGCAAGAGCGGCAAAAACCAATGCAGGCCACACGAGTAGGCCTATGAACCCGAGGACCAAACCCACGCCAATGGCATGAAGCGCGCCGCCGAACATCAGTAGCAGTGCGACGACCGGGGTCAGATGCCAGGCGAGGCCAGCCAGCAACAGGAGGATTGGGCCGGTGACGAGCACATACCAATATATGCGGTCCTCGGGCGTTTCGATCATCTGGTGATACTCGATGGAGAGGTAAACAAGCGGCAGCACCGCGTAGACTGCACTGAGCAACAACGTCTGCGCACGGGGCGTGTCCCGTGTGCGCTGTATAGTGTGTGCGCTGCTGTCTCGCATGGGCACGACCTGACTGCCTCACAAATCCATCAACAACCGCCGTGGATCCTCCAGCGCCTCTTTGACCCGCACAAGGAACGTCACCGCGCCTTTACCGTCCACGATCCGGTGGTCATAGGACAGGGCGAGGTACATCATGGGCCGGATCACGACCTCTCCGCCGATGGCCATGGGGCGGTCCTGGATCTTGTGCATGCCGAGGATACCCGACTGGGGCGGGTTCAGGATGGGTGAGGACATGAGCGAGCCATAGACCCCACCGTTCGAGATCGTGAAGGTGCCGCCCTGCATTTCGGCCATGCTCAGCTTGCCGTCGCGGGCGCGGGCCCCTTTTTCGGCAATCGCCTTTTCGATGGCCGCGAAAGACATGGAATCCGCATCGCGAATGACGGGCACGACGAGGCCCTGAGGCGTACCGGCAGCGATGCCCATGTGCACGAAATTCTTGTAGACCACGTCGGTGCCATCGATCTCGGCATTGACCTCGGGGACTTCGCGCAGGGCATGCACGCAGGCCTTGGTGAAGAAGGACATGAAGCCCAGCTTGACCCCGTGTTTCTTCAAAAACAGGTCTTTGTATTCATTGCGCAGGGCCATCACCTCGGTCATGTCGACCTCGTTATAGGTGGTGAGCATGGCGGCGGTGTTCTGGCTGTCCTTGAGGCGCTTGGCGATGGTCTGGCGCAGGCGGGTCATCTTGACCCGTTCTTCGCGGGCGGCATCGTCAGCAGCGACCGGGGCGCGCGGAGCGGCGGCGGGGGCCGGGGCAGGCGCGCTGGCGGCGGCGGCGACCGCCTTGGCGACATCCTCTTTCATAATGCGCCCGTCGCGGCCTGATCCGGTCACTTGGTCAGCACTCATGCCCGCCTCGGCCATCGCCTTCTTGGCGGCGGGGGCGTCTTCTGTGTCGGAGCGGGCAGTGCCTTGCCCCGCAGGCGGGGTCTGGTAGTTGCTGGTGGGCTCCGCGTCACCCTCGATCGCCTTGGCGGGCGCGCCGGAGGAGGAGATCACAGCCAGTTTCGCGCTGGCATCGACGGTGGTGCCTTCGGGGGCGGTGATTTCGGTCAGAACACCAGCGGCGGGGGCGGGAACCTCAACGCTGACCTTGTCGGTTTCCAACTCGCACAGCATCTCGTCCTGCGCCACGCTGTCGCCGACGGCCTTGAACCATGTGCTGACGGTGGCCTCAGTCACGCTTTCGCCAAGGGTGGGCACCATCACATCCACGCTGTCCCCACCTGACCCCGCAGGGGTGGCGGGCGCGTCGTCTTCGGCCACGGCAGTCCGGGCGGCACTGCTGCCGGCTTCACTGTCTTCGGCGGCTTCCTTGCCCTTAGGAGCGGCATCGCTGCCCGCATCCCCTTCGGAAATCGTGGCAAGCAGGGCATCGACCCCAACAGTTTCGCCTTCGGCAGCTACTATGTCACCCAAGGTGCCTGCCAATGGGCTCGGCACCTCGACGGTCACCTTGTCGGTTTCCAGCTCGCACAGCATTTCGTCGACCGCGACCGTGTCGCCGGGTTTCTTGAACCAAGTGGCGACGGTGGCTTCGGTGACGCTTTCGCCCAGGGTGGGCACGCGGACTTCGGTGGTCATGGTCTTATCCTTTGATGGTCAGCGCTTCGTCAACGAGAGCGGCTTGTTGGGCTTTGTGCTGGCTGGCCAGACCCGTCGCGGGCGAGGCGGAGGTGGCGCGGCCAACATATGTGGGGCGGGTGTGCTTGGCCTTGATCCGGCCCAGAACCCATTCGAGGTTGGGGTCAATAAAGGTCCATGCCCCCTGGTTTTTCGGCTCTTCCTGACACCAGACCATTTCGGCTTTTTTGAAGCGTTCCAGCTCCTTGACCGCCGATTGGGCGGGGAAGGGATAGAACTGTTCGAAGCGCAGGAGGTAGACATCGTCGATCCCGCGCGCATCGCGTTCTTCGAGCAGATCGAAATAGACCTTGCCCGAACACATGACCACGCGCTTGATCTTGTCATCGCCCACCAGCTTGGTGTCCGAATTGCCCTGTTGGGCGTCATCCCACAGCACTCGGTGGAAGGACGAGCCAGTGGTGAACTCTTCGGCCTTGGATACCGCCAGCTTGTGGCGCAGCAGAGACTTGGGTGTCATTAGTATCAGCGGCTTGCGGAAGTCACGGTGGATCTGGCGGCGCAAGATGTGGAAATAATTTGCGGGTGTCGTGCAGTTGGCCACGATCCAGTTGTCTTGCCCGCACATTTGCAGGAACCGTTCCAGCCGAGCCGAGGAGTGTTCGGGCCCTTGCCCTTCGTACCCGTGGGGCAGCAGGCAGACAAGGCCGGACATGCGCAGCCATTTGCTTTCGCCCGAGCTGATGAACTGGTCGAACATGATCTGGGCACCGTTGGCAAAGTCGCCGAACTGCGCTTCCCACATCGTCAGGGCGTTGGGCTCAGCGAGGCTATAGCCGTACTCGAACCCCAGCACCGCATATTCCGACAGCATCGAGTCGATGACTTCGTAATGGGCCTGACCAGGGCGCAACGTGTTGAGGGGGTAGTAACGTTCTTCGGTGTCCTGATTGATGAGGCCAGAGTGCCGCTGGCTGAACGTGCCGCGCGTGCTGTCCTGCCCCGCAAGGCGCACAGGGAACCCTTCGGTCAGCAGCGAGCCGAAGGCCAGCGCCTCGCCCGTCGCCCAATCGAAGCCTTCGCCGCTCTCGAACATCGCCTTCTTGGCCTCAAGCAAGCGCCCCACCGTCTTATGCAGCGGAAAACTTTCGGGCGCGGTGCTGATCGCTTTGCCGACTTGTTCGAGCGTCTCGGGCGCAATGGCCGTTTCGCCGCGCACGTAGTCTTCCTTGTTCTTGTCCAGATGCGACCACTTCCCGTCCAGCCAATCGGCCTTATTGGGTTTGTAGTCTTTCCCGGCCTCGAATTCGTCATTCATGCGGGCCTGAAAGGCGGCCTTCATATCCTCGATTTCGCCCTCGGGGATCAGCCCGTCGCGCACCAGCCGCTCGGTATAGAGAGTCAGCGTGGTTTTGTGTTTCTTGATACGCTTGTACATCATCGGGTTGGTGAACATGGGCTCGTCGCCCTCGTTATGGCCGAACCGGCGATAGCAGAAGATGTCGATGACCACGTCCTTGTGGAACTTCTGGCGGAATTCGGTGGCGACCTTGGCGGCGTGAACCACCGCCTCCGGGTCGTCCCCGTTCACATGAAAAATCGGGGCCTCGACCACCAGAGCGTTGTCGGTGGGATAGGGGGAGGAACGCGAGAAATGCGGCGCGGTGGTGAACCCGATCTGGTTGTTGACGACAATGTGCATCGTACCGCCGGTGCGGTGGCCGCGCAGGCCCGACAGGGCGAAACATTCGGCCACAACGCCTTGACCGGCAAAGGCCGCATCGCCGTGCAGCAGGATCGGCATCACGGTTGAGCGATCAGTGTCGTTGTGCTGGTCCTGCTTGGCGCGGACCTTGCCCAGCACCACCGGGTTCACCGCCTCGAGGTGGCTGGGGTTGGCGGTCAGTGACAGGTGAACGGTGTTGTCGTCGAATTCACGGTCGCTGGAGGCTCCGAGGTGGTATTTCACGTCACCTGAGCCATCCACGTCTTCGGGCTTGAAACTGCCGCCCTGAAATTCGTTGAAGATCGCCCTGTAGGGTTTCTGCATCACGTTTGCCAGTACGGACAGGCGACCCCGGTGGGGCATCCCGATCACGACGTCGCGCACGCCAAGCGCACCACCGCGTTTGATAATCTGTTCCATCGCGGGGATCAGACTTTCACCGCCATCCAGGCCAAACCGTTTGGTGCCCATATATTTGACATGCAGGAATTTTTCGAAGCCTTCGGCCTCGACCATCTTGTTCAAAATGGCCTTGCGCCCCTCACGGGTGAACTGGATTTCCTTGCCGAGGCCCTCAATGCGTTCCTTGAGCCAACCGGCCTGTTCGGGATCGGAAATATGCATGTATTGCAGCGCGAAGGTGCCACAATAGGTGCGTTTCACGATGTCGATGATCTCGCGCATCGAGGCAACCTCGAGGCCCAGCACCTTGTCGATAAAGATCGGGCGATCCATGTCCGCTTCGGAAAAACCGTAGGATTTCGGATCGAGTTCCGGATGCGGGGTCTGATCGCGCATGCCAAGCGGGTCGAGGTCGGCGACCAGATGGCCCCGGATTCGGTAGGCGCGGATGATCATCAGGGCGCGGATCGAGTCCAGCACCGCACGCTTGACCTGATCATCGCTGACCGAGACGCCACTTTCGGCGGCCTTTGCCCTGATCTTGTCACCGGCCCCTTTGACTTCGGGCTCGGACGCCCATTCGCCGGTGAGGGCGGCCGTCAGATCATCGCCTGGCATCGGGGGCCAGTCGGGGCGCGCCCAGCTTGGCCCTTCGGCCTCGCGTTTGACGCTGACATCATCGTCCCCCATCGCCTTGAAGAACGCCTGCCAGGCCTCGTCGACCGCGCTTGGGTCATTGGCGTATCGCGCATACATCTGCTCGAGATATTCGGCATTGTGCCCCTGCATGAAGCTCGAGGCGTGAAACTGGTCGTTCTGAGGATGATCGGTCATGAGGCTATCTCAAGTCCTTCTGCACAAGAATAAGATCAGAGTAGATGGGCACGTTCGGGGGGGTGACGCCAAAGGCCTGCGCGTCCGTAGGATCCATCGCGCCGACCATCACCGAATAGGCCTTGCCGGGCGCGGCGGAGAAGATCGGCACGCTGGCGGTCTTGAAACTTTGGTAGCCGGGAATGTCAGCGGTGACATCATTGAGCGTGATGGGGCGTTTTGAGGTGGGCAACAGCCCGCTGTCGTCGCTTGAGGCAAAGCGCATCTGCACACAGCCCTGCGCCGAGCGGTTGGGGATACCGATAGTGATCAGGGGCAACACGTCAGGGTGCCACTTGAAAAAGACCACCGCATCCGAGGCGGCCACACCGTCGCCTTGCAACTCGTAAATGGTCCACTCGGCGTATTGACTGTCGAGATAGGCCTCGCTCGCCGCAGGGTTCGAGGCGACGCTGGCGATCAAACGAGTGGGGGGCTGGCGCACCTGCCCGGAAAAGATGTTGGGTCGCAGGGCTGTGACCCAGACAAAGCCGCGCACGATCTCGAGCCGGCGATCATGAGACGGGATCGAGATCGACAGAGGATCGATCCCCTTTTGCATGTCCGCGCCGTCCAGCGTTACCATCGCGCAGGCCACCGCCGTACCTGTCATGGCGACAGATGCGAGGGCGGTGGCGAGGGACGTGCGCAGCGCGGTGAACATCAGCCTTTGATCGCCTCCATCACGGCTTCGCCCAATGTGGCCGGGCTGTCGGCCACAACGATACCGGCGGCGCGCATGGCGTCGATCTTGTCTTCGGCCCCGCCTTTGCCACCGGCGACGATGGCGCCCGCGTGACCCATGCGGCGGCCCGGAGGGGCTGTGCGACCGGCGATGAAACCGGCCGTCGGCTTCCAGCGGCCTGCCTTTTTCTCGTCCGCAAGGAACTGAGCGGCATCCTCTTCGGCGCTACCGCCGATTTCACCGATCATGATGATGCTTTCGGTCTCGTCATCGGCAAGGAACATCTCGAGCACGTCGATATGTTCGGTGCCTTTGATCGGATCGCCCCCGATGCCGACGGCCGTTGACTGGCCCAGGCCCATATCCGTGGTCTGTTTCACGGCCTCGTATGTCAGGGTGCCCGAGCGGCTCACAACGCCGACGCTCCCGCGCTTGTGAATGTGGCCGGGCATGATGCCGATCTTGCAGGCATCGGGCGTGATGACACCGGGGCAGTTTGGTCCGATCAGACGGGATTTCGACCCTTCGAGCGCGCGCTGCACCCGCATCATGTCCAGAACCGGGATGCCTTCGGTGATGCACACGATCAGAGGCATCTCGGCATCAATCGCCTCGAGGATGGAGTCGGCGGCAAAGGGGGGCGGGACGTAGATGACCGAAGCGTTGGCCTCGGTGACCTCCATCGCCTCGTGAACCGAGTTGAACACCGGCAGGTCAAGGTGCTTGATCCCGCCCTTGCCGGGAGTGACGCCGCCCACCATCTGGGTGCCATAGGCGATGGCCTGTTCGGTGTGGAACGTCCCTTGGGACCCGGTGAGACCCTGGCAGATCACTTTGGTGTTTTCGTCAATCAATACGGCCATGTGGGGCGTCTCCTTGAAGGGGTGTCTTGGTGTTGGGGGCGTTTTGTCATGCAGGCGCCTCGGCCTTGCGCAACAGCGCCTTGATGTTGTCATCGATTGCGACGGTTGCGCGGTTGACCACCTCAACGGTGAAACCGGCGCGGCGCGCCACGTCGCGCAAGGTGGGCACGGTGAAATAGGTGACGTGATCGGGATAGCGAAAGCCGCACCATTTGCGGCCTATCACGTAGCGGTTGATCGAGCCGAAATTGGGCACCCGCACATACATTGGGGCGGCTGGTTTCATCACCCGCCATGCGCCATTGAGCACGCGCATCAGATCCACTTCGTGTTCGAGGTAGGATTGCATGACGATGCCGTCGAACATCTCGGGCTCAAAGTCCCAGATCGCTTCGGCACCCGCGCCGTGGACGCAGTAGCCTCCACGCGCGCGCATTTTCCGGTCTGCGATCTTGTGCAGTTTGCGGCTCAACTCGATCCCATAGGGCGTCATCGGCTCGGGGACGTTGGTCTTTGCGCCACACCCAATATCAAGGACATGCCCGTTGTTGAACCACGCACCCATGCGCGATCCGTGACCGCGATGGGTCAGCCCGGTTTTGGTCCGTATCTTTTTCAGCGATGGGCTGAGCGCGGTCGACCCACCCGCCTGAGACTTGGTCTCGTAGGTTTTTTCCCACGCGAACTCTTCTTCGAGCGCTTCATAGGCAACCGGATTGCGCAGGTAGGTCAGGTTGCAGCTGGCACATCGCGCCACGTGCCACTCTTTGCGCGAATATTTGGCGAGTTTGGCCGCGTCGGACGCATCGCAGGCCGGGCAGGGGCGCAGATCAGCCATCGGTCACCCCCATGCCCGCAGGCAGGCGATCCACCGCGATAAAGGTCCGGGTGCCGCGCGTCCCGATATGGACGACAGCCACGCGTTTGCGCAGCAATTCCCGCCCTTCAATCATGGTGGTGCCTGCTTCGGGGGCGTAAGGGGCGGGCAGTGGAATTGGGGTGCCGAACACGGGCGGGCTGGCCATCTTGGCGCGCACTACGTTGACGGCTGTGGCAGTATGGTCGCCCTCGAATGACACTTCGCAGCGGCGTTCGGCGTGGGCGGGTGTTTCGGGGGCCGGGGCCAGCGTTTTATCCCAGAACGATAGGGCAAAGGGCAACGGAGCGCCCGTCAGCCCCTCCATGTTTGCACGGGCGACGTCAGGTGTTTGACCAGCCTTGAAACAGAACGCGGTAAAGGCGTCGATGGCGGGGTGGGCAGTCGCCCCGGACGCCAAAAAAGTCAGCGCGATCAAACCCCGTCCAACGCAGTTATGCCAGTGTGGTCGTGCCATTGCTAATGTGATGCGCCCACGGTGCTGCGGATTTGTGACGTCGGTACGGCCGAGGCAGGCAAGCGTTGCGGCGCACGTGCTTCGCGCGCATCAAGCCACGCAGCCGTAGCGGCCAGCCCCAAGGGGGGCAGACCCGGCTGGGTGTAGGTTTTTGTCCGATCAACGCGGCCCGTACAGGCAGCCAGAAGACCCACGATCACAAGGCACATTACGGCTCGCATAACACTCACCCCTTAACGGCGGCTACGATCTTTTGCGCCCCGTCCTTGAGGTCGTCGGCAGCGATCACGTCCACGTCCGAATTGTTGATGATGTCCTTGCCCTGCTGCACATTGGTGCCCTCAAGGCGGACAACCAGCGGCACTTTTAGGCCCACCTCCTTGACGGCGGCCACGACGCCTTCGGCAATCACGTCACAGCGCATGATGCCGCCAAAGATGTTCACGAGGATGCCTTTGACCTGCTCATCCGAGGTGATGATCTTGAACGCTTCAGTCACCTTTTCCTTCGTTGCACCGCCGCCCACATCAAGGAAGTTGGCAGGCTCGGCCCCGTACAGCTTGATGATGTCCATCGTCGCCATAGCCAGGCCCGCGCCGTTGACCATGCACCCGATCTCGCCATCCAGCGCGATATAGTTCAGGTCGTATTTGGAGGCTGCGAGTTCCTTGGGATCTTCTTCGGTCTCGTCGCGCAGCTCGTTGATATCGGCGTGGCGGTAGATCGCGTTGCCGTCGAACGACACTTTGGCATCAAGCACCTTCATGTCACCACTGTCGGTGACGATCAGGGGGTTGATCTCGAGCATCTCCATGTCTTTTTCAACGAAGGCTTTGTAGAGCAGACCCATCAGGCCCACGCATTGTTTGACCTGCTTGCCGGTCAGCCCGAGCGAGAAGGCGATGCGACGCCCATGGTAGGGCTGATAACCGGTGGCGGGATCGACACTAAAGCTCAGGATCTTGTCGGGAGTGCTGGCCGCGACCTCTTCGATGTCCATGCCGCCCTCGGTCGAACAGACGAAGGAAATACGAGAGGTCTGGCGATCAACCAAGAGGGCCAGATAGAGTTCGGTTTCGATGCCCGAGCCATCCTCGATATAGATGCGGTTGACCTGTTTGCCCGCCGGGCCGGTCTGGTGGGTCACAAGGGTGCGGCCCAGCATCTTTTTGGCTTCCTCGGCGGCTTCCTCGACTGACTTGGTAAGGCGCACGCCGCCCTTGTCGCCGGCGTCGGCCTCTTTGAATTTGCCCTTGCCGCGCCCGCCGGCATGGATCTGCGCCTTGACCACCCACAATGGCCCGTCCAGCGCGCCCGCCGCCGTCTTTGCGTCCTCGGCGCGCAATACGACACGCCCGTCCGAGACGGGTGCCCCATAACTGCGCAAAAGGGCCTTGGCTTGGTATTCATGGATGTTCATGACAGATCGATCCCGTAATTATGCATCTCGTTCAGCCCTATACGACCAACACTGAACGCGGCGTAAACGGGAAATATGTCGCAGTCGCGATTTTTTGAGTGGAAAAGCGACATTTGTGATCACTGCATAAAAAAGTGTGATCACAAAATTGGGGCGCGAGCAAATTTAGAATCAAAAACCAACGGGCGCAGGCACATGACGGGCTTGGCAGCGCGCGTCAGACAGTCGCTTTTTCCACGGCCCGCAACGCACGCCATCGCTTGTAGAGGATGTAGATCAGGATCAGCGTTGGGATCGTCGTCACGAAAAACGGCAGACCCGCCGCAATGTCGACCACCGCAAGGGCGAGGATCGCGCCACCGATGCGCATCCGGTCCTTGACGAATTTGGCGCGCATCTCGGTTGTCGGTGTGGGCTGGGCGGGTTCGGGCATTTCAGTGAGCGGGCCCACTTTCGGCCCCAGATTATCAGGCAGGCGCGGCGCGTTCACGCCATCGGCCACCACGGCATAAAGCCCGATTTCATCGCGTAGATGTTTGGGTGTCGCGGGGCCAAGCGGGCGCAGTTTCACACCGCTGAGTTTGCCGCGGACATGGTCATGTACATGCTGTGAAATCAGCACGCCGCCAATGTCCGCCATTTCCTGCAACCGGGCTGCCAGATTGACCCCGTCGCCCAGCAAATCCTGCCCTTCGACAATCACATCGTCCAAGTGAACGCCAAGGCGGAAAGGCAGCATGTGATCCGCCTGATTGAGGGTCGTCTGGATAAGGATCGCACAGCGCACCGCCCCCACAACGGATGGAAACTCTGCGATCAGACCGTCCCCGGACGTGTTGGCAATCCGCCCGCCTGCATTCGTGATGGCGGTGTCGATCACGTCGCGCGCCGCCCGCAGCGCCCGCACGGTGCCTTCTTCGTCATGCGACATCCGGCCCGAATAATTGGCCGCGTCCGCCGCGAGGATCGTGGTCAGTTTACGTTCGATGGGGCGCGACTGGGGCATATCAAAGGATATAAACGCAAAACGGGCCAGATGCGACGGCATCCGGCCCGATATTTTTCAATGGCGGTGGTTTTACGCCAAGCTCTCGTCAATGCCCTTGCAGGCGTCAACCAGGCCTTTGACGGCCGCGACGGAGTTGTCGAACATCGCTTGCTCGTCCTTGGTCATATCAATGTCGATGACCCGCTCGATGCCACCGGCGCCGATGACGGTGGGCACGCCGACATACATGTCCTTGAGGCCCAGAGCGCCGTCCACGTAGGCCGCGCAGGGCAGAACGCGCTTTTGATCCTTGAGGTAGGCTTCGGCCATTTCGATGGCAGAGGTGGCGGGCGCGTAGAAAGCCGACCCGGTTTTCAGCAGGCCGACGATCTCGGCGCCGCCATCGCGGGTACGCTGCACGATCGCGTCCAGCTTTTCCTGAGTGGTCCAGCCCATCTTGACCAGATCAGGCAGAGGGATCCCGGCCACGGTGGAATAGCGCGTCAGCGGGACCATGGTGTCGCCGTGCCCGCCCAGAACAAAGGCGGTGACGTCGCGCATGGACACACCGAACTCTTCGGCGAGGAAGTGGCGGAAGCGGGCGCTGTCGAGCACACCGGCCATCCCGCAGACTTTTTCGTGTGGCAGGCCCGAGAACTCGCGCAGGGCCCAGACCATTGCATCAAGCGGGTTTGTAATACAGATCACAAAGGCGTTTGGAGCGTGATCGCGGATGCCTTCGCCCACGGATTTCATGACTTTGAGGTTGATCCCCAAAAGGTCATCGCGACTCATGCCTGGCTTGCGGGGCACACCGGCGGTGACGATGCACACGTCGGCACCCGCGATGTCGGCATAGGACTGCGTGCCGCTCATCTTGGCATCGAACCCTTCGGAGGGGCCGGACTCAGCAATATCAAGGGCTTTGCCCTCGGGGGTGCCTTCGGAAATGTCGAACAAAACGACGTCGCCCAGCTCTTTTATCGCTGCAAGGTGGGCAAGTGTGCCGCCGATCTGACCGGCGCCGATGAGGGCAATCTTGGGTCTGGCCATGGGGATAAGTCTCCGAATTTGGGGTGTTTCATTGTTTCGATGGGTAGCGTGCAACAGAAGTTGACGCAAGTGCGCTGCACTGCGGCACGGGTTCTGATCGGCGCTGGCGGGCTCAGGGCAAGCCCGCTAAGAGGGACGGATCGCAACGGTTTTGGAGCGCGCGCGCCTCGTGTTGGTTCTGGATGTCTGGTTTTTCGCAATCGCCGCCCCGGCCGTGGTGTTTGCAGGCCTTTCCAAGGGCGGGTTTGGGTCAGGCGCGTCCTTTGCATCCGCCTCCGTTCTGGCGCTGGTGATCGAACCGGGGCTGGCGCTTGGGGTGATCCTGCCCTTGTTGATGCTGGTGGATGCCGCGACCTTGCGCCCCTATTGGGGTGAATGGGACTGGCGGGTCTGTGCACTGATGATTGCGGGTGGATTGCCGGGCGTTGCCCTAGGGGCCATGCTGTTTTCGCGCACGGATGCGGATGTGTTCCGGGTGTTGATCGGCGTGATTTCCTTGGGCTTTGTGATCTGGCAGGTGGGCCGTGCGCAGGGCTGGATCCGGCTTGCGCAGGCTGCGCTGCCGCAATGGGTCGGTGTCGTGACGGGCACGGTTGCGGGCTTCACCAGTTTTGTCAGCCATGCGGGCGGGCCCCCGGCGGCGGTCTATCTGTTGTCGTTGAAGCCCGGCAAGACCGAGTATCAAGCCAACACGGTTCTGATCTTTACCGCCATAAATATTTTCAAATTCGTGCCTTATGCGTTTTTAGGTATGTTCACGGTGCAGACGGGTATGGCCAATCTCGCGCTGGCCCCGTTTGCACTTTTTGGCGCGTGGTTGGGCGTCAAGGCGCATCACCTCGTGCCCGAGCGGGCGTTTTTCCTGCTGACCTATGTGCTGCTCGTGCTGACGGGCACAAAACTGATCTGGGACGGGCTGACCTGAAACTGGCGCACGATACGTGCGCCTTACACCACTCCGGATCGCAAAAAGGGCGCATCCAATGGCGCGCCCTTTGCATCAGGTTGTGAGGTTCGTGCTTAGGCGTCGTTGCCTTTGGCGGGCAGCGCCTCGACCAGCGCCTCATAGGCTTGACCGCTGGCCACAAGGCAGGTCATCCCGTTGGCTGCTGTGATGGTGATCGTCCACGTGCCCGACTCGGATGAGGCAAAGACCTCGATCACCGCATTGTTTGCCGCCAGGCCCATGGATTGACGCGTTTCGCCATAGCCCTCGGCCAAGCGGGACACGACCAGGTCGCGCGGGCCGCAATTGCGGCTTTGCTGCGCGGTGGCGGCCCGTGTTGTTGCCGTTTGCAGCACACCTGCCAGTATCAGTGCGCCCAGTGCCACGCTCTTTATCATCTGTTTCATATCGTTCAGCCCCTTTGCAAAAACGGGTCCTGCGCTGGTCATCTGGCCCACCCGACACGATCCGGCGATGACCGGGCAGCCCCGGTTCAAGTCATGTCCGCGCTTTCTGTCCGCAAACGGTTCAGCGGCCCTGCTGAAACGGCCCTCCCAGAAAGATCGGAGTGGCCACAGGCTGCGCCCCGGACCTGAAAAAGTGGTTAACGCCGCGCGCGCTCCGGCGGTTTTTGGGATTTTTGCTGCGCTGCGGCGCAATGGGTCTTGAACTATCACGCAAAAAATGTCCCTGTCCGCGCAACTTTATAACGCAGTCTAGGATGTCCTGATGTCTATTGCCCGCCCGCTTCGCTCGGTCCTGTATATTCCCGGCTCCAAGCCCCGCGCGTTGGACAAGGCGCGGGGGCTGCCGGTGGATGCCATCATCTTTGATCTCGAAGATGCGGTGTCAGTTGATGAGAAAGAAACCGCGCGTGCCACCTTGGCTCAGGCTCTGACCGATGGGGGTTATGGGGCGCGGATGAAGATTGTCCGCATCAACGCGCTCGACACATCGTGGGGCGCGCTGGATGCACAGGCGGCCCGGGACATGGGTGCGGACGCAATCCTGCTGCCCAAAGTGTCGCGCCCTGCCGATCTGGATAAACTCGCGGCCATCACGGGTGAGGCCCGGCTGTGGGCCATGATGGAAACGCCACTTGGCATGTTGAATGCGGCGGCCATCGCGGCGCACCCGATGCTAGATGGGATGGTCATGGGCACCAACGATCTGGCCAAAGAGTTGCAAACCCGCTTCCGGCCCGATCGCCTGCCGTTGCAGACCGGCCTTGGGCTGTGCCTGCTTGCGGCCAAGGCCCATGGGCTGGCGATCATTGATGGGGTCTACAACGCGTTCAAGGACAAGGCCGGCCTTGAGGCGGAATGCGCGCAGGGGCGCGACATGGGTTTTGATGGCAAAACGCTGATCCACCCGGCACAGGTCGACATCGCCAATGCGGCCTTTTCGCCATCCGAGACGGACATTGATCTGGCCCGTCGCCAGATCGCGGCCTTTGAAGAGACAGAGGCCAGCGGCCAAGGCGTCGCGGTTGTCGATGGACGGATCGTCGAAAATCTGCACATCGTGACGGCGCGCGAGACATTGGCCAAGGCCAATGCCATCGCTGAACTTGAAAAGGGGTAGAGCATGTACTGGATCATTCTGGGCACGGGGGTCGCGTTGTGGTGGGGCGCGCATTTGTTCAAGCGGGTGGCGCCTGAGCGGCGCGCGCGCATGGGCGATCCTGGCAAGGGGATCGTGGCGGCCGCACTGGCCGTGGCGATCGTGCTGATGGTGATCGGATACAGGGGCACCCCGTTCATTCCGGTCTGGAACCCGCCCGCGTTTCTGGTCAACCTCAACAACCAGCTGATGCTGATCGCGCTCTATCTGCTCAGCCCGGCGCCCAAGCGGGGCAAGCTGTTGCAGGGGATGCGTCACCCGATGCTGACCGGGTTCTCGGTCTGGGCGGTTGCGCATCTGTTGGTGAACGGTGATGCGGCGTCGATCCTGATGTTCGGCGGTCTGCTGGTCTGGGCGATCGTGACCGGGCGGATCGTCAATCATGCCGAGCCTGAATGGACGCCCAACACTGGCGGCAGCTATGCCAAGGACGCGATGTTCCTGGCCGGTTCGGTCGTTTTGGTAGTCCTGATCGGGCTTGTGCACAACTGGCTCGGCGTATGGCCGTTCCCGGGGTAAGTTTATGAAACTCTACCGTTTTCTGTCCGAAGAGGACACATCGGCCTTTTGCCACAAGGTGACGGAGGCATTGAACAAGGGCTGGGAACTGCACGGCAGTCCGACCCAGACATGGGACCACGCGGCAGGCATCATGCGCTGTGGGCAGGCCGTCACCAAGGAGGTCGACGGCACCTACACGCCTGACACCAAGCTGGGGGAGCAGTGATGGCCAAGACCAATGCGGGCCGGTTTTTCGAGGACTATCATGTGGGTCAGACGCTGACCCATGCGGTGCCACGGACCCTGTCGGGTGGAGAGCGAGCGCTGTATCATGCGCTCTACCCGGCGCGCCATGCGCTCTATTCTTCCGACAGCTTTGCGCAGGGCTGTGGTCTGGCCGTCGCGCCGCTGGATGATATGATCGCCTTCCATACGGTTTTTGGCAAAACGGTGCCCGATGTGTCGCTGAACGCGGTCGCCAATCTGGGCTACGGCGAGGGGCGCTGGCTTGCCCCCGTCTGGCCCGGGGACACGCTGACTGCGCAGTCCGAAGTGATCGGGCTGAAGCAAAACTCGAACGGCAAGACGGGCGTGGTCTGGGTGCGCACGACCGGGCGCAATCAGCATGGCGCGGATGTTCTGACCTATGTGCGGTGGGTGATGGTGCGCAAAGGGGATTTGGACGCGGCCGCCCCAGAGACCGTCGTGCCGGAGCTGGCGCAGGTCGTGGCCCACGACACTCTGGTGATCCCCGAGGGGCTGACCTTTGACGGTTACGACTTCGCACTTGCCGGAGAGCCGCATCGTTGGAGCGACTACCAGATTGGCGAACAGATTGACCACGTGGACGGCGTCACCGTCGAAGAGGCCGAACACATGATGGCCACCCGGCTGTGGCAGAACACGGCCAAGGTCCATTTTGACACCTCGGCCCGTCCCGATGGCAGTCGGCTGATTTATGGCGGGCATGTGATCTCGATGGCGCGGGCGCTGTCGTTCAACGGCTTGGCCAACGCGCAAATGGTTGTGGGCTTGAACGCGGGGGCGCATGCCAACCCGTGTGTTGCGGGCGATACAGTACGGGCGTGGTCCGAGGTTTTGGACAAGGCCGAGACCTCTGCACCCGGCGTGGGTGCGATCCGGCTGCGGTTGGTGGCGACCAAGGGGGGCGATCCATTTGTGCTGCGCGGGGCGGATGGGAAATACGCGCCCGATGTGCTGCTTGATCTCGATTACTGGGCCTTGATGCCGATCTGAGGGCCGGTGGGTGACGCGCATTGACCGCGTGCGCGGCAATGACGCCCCACCCGCCGTCCCTTCGGCCAGCCCCTTGTCGCAAATGTCAGGTGCACATGCCGATTGAGCCGCTAGAGTGCGGGCATGAAACCGCTGATCTTTGCGATATGTCTGTTGCTTGCACCTTTCGGTGCCCGCGCCTGCGATCTGGCACTGTTGCTTGCCGTGGATGTCTCCGGCTCCGTCGATCCTGAGGAGTATCGCATTCAGATGGACGGGCTGGCGGCGGCCTTGCGTGACGGGATTGTCGCGGATGCGCTCGTCGAGCAACGTGCGCAGGTGGCGTTGCTGCAATGGACCGGATCATCGCGCCAGAAACAGACTGTCGCGTGGACCGGTATGCACAGCCACGCGGATGTGCTGGCCCTTGCAGAGATTGTGGCCCAAGACCCGCGCATCTGGCGCAACTTCTCGACCGCCATTGGGGAGGCGCTGATTGTGGGCCAACGCGCTTTTGATGCCGTAAGTCATTGCACCAAGTGGGTCATTGATGTGTCTGGTGATGGCATATCGAATGAAGGGGTGGAGCCGAGCGCGCAGCGCGCCGCGTTAAATAATGCGCAGATTACGGTGAATGCCATTGCCATCGAGACGGATCAGACGGACCTCACGGGATATTTCTATGAAAACCTGATCACAGGGCCCGGGGCGTTCGTCGTCACCGCAGATGGATTCGAGGATTATCCTGCACAAATCCGGCGCAAACTTCGGCGGGAAACCACCAAGCAAGTCACAGTCCTGTCAGAATGACCTCAGTTGTGATCACGGCGTTTTCTTGTGTGATCACAAATGGGGGTAATCTTGCGAATGCGCCAAATAACCGCGCCAAAAAGTGACCCGGGGGCAGGTGACTTGCGCGTAAATTAGGGTAACAAAGGGGCAGCGAACCAAAAAGGATCCAACATGGCTGACGTCAATCGGGGTAATCGACCCCTTTCACCACATCTACAGATCTATCGCCCGCAGTTGACGTCAATCACGTCGATCCTCACGCGGATCACGGGCAATGCGCTGTTGATCTCGGCGCTGTTGGTGGTGTGGTGGCTGCTGGCAGCGTCTACGTCGCCTGAGGCGTTCGCGACGGCCAACGGGTTCATCACGAGCCTTTTTGGCAAGCTCATCCTGCTCTTGTCGCTGTGGGGCCTTTGGTATCACACGCTGGCGGGCGTGCGGCACCTTATCTGGGACAACGCCATCGGGCTTGACCTTGAGACGGCGGAAAAGATGGGGTGGGCGGTCATCGCAGGCTCGTTCGTTCTGACCATTCTCACCATCATCATCCTGTAACGGAGGGCATCATGCGTTATCTTACAGACCGCAAACGGGCCGTCGGCATGGGTTCGGCGAAATCGGGCACCGCGCATTTCTGGGCCATGAAAGTGTCGAGCTTTGCACTACTGCTCCTGATCCCGCTGTTCGTATTCACTTTCGGGTCCATTGTCGGGGCACCCTATGAAGAGGTCACCGCCTATTTTGCGCGGCCCTTCCCGGCGATCATCGCGGCCCTCACAATCGTGGTCACGTTCATGCACTTCAAAGACGGTGTGCAGGTGCTGATCGAAGACTACGTGCACGGAACAATGCAAAAGGTTCTCATCCTTGCGATGATCTGCCTGAGCTATGCTGCCGCCGCGACGGGCCTGTTTGCCGTCGCGCGTCTGGCGCTTTGACATAGGAGGTCACAAGATGGCTGCTTACGAATACGAGACGCATGACTATGACGTGGTTGTGGTGGGGGCCGGTGGTGCTGGCTTGCGCGCGACTCTGGGCATGGCCGAACAGGGCCTGCGCACGGCGTGCGTGACCAAGGTGTTCCCGACCCGCTCGCATACGGTCGCTGCTCAAGGTGGCATCGCCGCGTCGCTGTCCAACATGGGCCCCGACAACTGGCAGTGGCATATGTATGACACGGTCAAAGGTTCTGACTGGCTCGGTGATACGGATGCGATGGAATACCTGGCGCGCGAGGCCCCGAAGGCCGTGTACGAGCTGGAACATTACGGTGTGCCGTTTTCTCGCACCGAAGAGGGCAAGATTTACCAGCGCCCCTTTGGCGGGCACACCACCGAATTTGGCGAAGGTCCCCCGGTGCAGCGCACCTGCGCCGCCGCTGACCGAACCGGCCACGCGATCCTGCATACGCTTTATGGTCAGTCGCTCAAGAACAACGCGGAATTCTACATCGAGTATTTTGCCATCGACCTGATCATGTCCGAAGATGGTGTCTGTCAGGGCGTGCTGTGCTGGAAGCTGGATGATGGCACCATGCACCTGTTTGCCGCCAAGATGGTCGTGCTGGCCACAGGCGGCTATGGGCGCGCCTACTTCTCGGCCACCTCGGCCCATACCTGCACCGGTGACGGCGGCGGCATGACGGCCCGTGCCGGTCTGCCGCTTCAGGATATGGAGTTTGTGCAGTTCCACCCGACCGGCATCTATGGCGCGGGCTGCCTGATCACCGAAGGGGCGCGGGGTGAGGGCGGCTACCTCACCAACTCCGAAGGCGAGCGGTTCATGGAACGCTACGCGCCGACCTACAAGGATCTGGCGAGCCGCGATGTGGTGTCGCGCTGCATGACCATGGAAATCCGCGAAGGGCGCGGGGTTGGCGACGCGGGTGATCACATCCACCTACACCTCAACCACCTGCCCAAGGAAACGCTGGACCTGCGCCTGCCCGGTATCTCGGAAAGTGCGCGTATCTTTGCGGGCGTTGACCTGACCAAGGAACCGATCCCGGTCCTGCCCACGGTCCACTACAACATGGGCGGTATCCCGACGAATTATTGGGGTGAGGTGCTGGCACCGACCGCCGACAAACCGGACAACGTCTCGCCCGGCCTGATGGCTGTGGGTGAGGCGGGTTGCGCCTCGGTCCACGGCGCGAACCGATTGGGTTCGAACTCGCTGATTGACCTTGTGGTCTTTGGGCGGGCCGCAGCGATCCGCGCAGGCGAGATCATTGATCCCTCGACACCGGTGCCGACTCCGAACCAACGCTCGGTCGATGCCGCGTTCTCGCGCTTTGACGGGTTGCGCTATGCCAAGGGCCATGTGCCCACGGCTGAGTTGCGCCTTGAGATGCAGAAAACGATGCAGGCCGATGCGGCGGTCTTCCGCACGGATGCGACGCTGGCCGAAGGTCAGGCCAAGATGGAGGATGTCGCGGCCAAGCAATCCGACCTCAAAGTGTCGGACACGTCGCTGGTCTGGAACTCGGACCTGATGGAGACGCTGGAGCTGACCAACCTTATGCCCAATGCGGTCGCCACAATCACAGCCGCCGCCGCGCGCAAGGAAAGCCGGGGTGCGCATGCGCATGAAGATTATCCAGACCGCGACGACGAAAACTGGCGCAAGCACAGCTTGGTCTGGTTCAAGGGCAATGCGGCCTCTTTGGGCTATCGCGGGGTGCATCTGCAACCGCTGACGAGCCACAATGATGGCGGGATCGACCTGAAAAAGATCGCGCCGAAAGCACGGGTGTACTGATCACCATGCTGGCGGACATGCGACGCACATTGCGGGCTGAGGGGATGGCGATCCATCCTCTCAAAACGCGTGCGTTTTATGTGCGCGGCTATGGGTTCAAACCGGACGTGGTGGTGGACGTGGGCGTGCATGACGGCACGCCGTGGCTTTACAAGTCCTTCCCTGATGCGCGTTTTGTGCTGGTGGATCCCCAACCGGACTGCGGCGACGCCGTGCGGGCCACTGGGCACTTGAGCGTGTTCGACTTTCACGCCGTCGCCCTTGGGGCCGAGGCGGGGCAGGCGACGCTTCATGTGCCTGAAACCGCACCCGGCAAAGGTGGAGCCATGGCAAGCCTGATGGAGCGGACGGACGTCCTTGTCGACACGTTTACGCAGGTCGACAGGATGGACGTGCCGGTCATGCGGCTTGATGATCTGATGACAGACTATTCCGGGCGTGTGGGTCTCAAGATCGACACCGAAGGATTCGAAACGGCGGTGCTGGAAGGCGGTGCCGAGACACTGAAACGCTGCGATTTCGTGATCCTCGAACTCAGCGTCAGCAAGCGATTTGCGGGCGTCGCCCCACCCTCAAAAGCAATAACACTACTGGCACAGGCAGGACTTGAAATGCGTGACATCATGGCAATCGCGGACGGACCCGGCAAACGGGCGCAACCCCGGCATATGGATGTGTTGTTCACACGGTGGGCGGCATGATCCGGGGTGTCGCATTGATCGCCGTTCTGGCCCTGGTGGGATGCGAAGAGGCAACGCGCGCCGCAGATGATGTGGGACGCCGCAGCGCGAAGGTCGCGGTGAACGAGGCCATCGTGACCCGCTTTCCGGCCGTGCCCAAACAGGCGGTGGCCCCTTTTACTGACTGCGTGATCGACAACGCCGATGCGCTCGAAATCCGCGAATTTGCGCGGGACGCAGTAATCGGTGTCACCGACGCAACTGCAAACCTCGTGCGCACCGTGATTGCGCGCCCCGAAACACAACAGTGCATCGTTCGGGCCGGCTCTGCCGCCCTGACGCTTTAACCACAGGAGTACCTGATATGGTCCAACTGACGCTTCCCAAGAATTCGCGGATGACCACGGGCAAGACGTGGCCAAAACCCGAAGGCGCAACCAACCTGCGCAAGTTCCAGATCTATCGCTGGAACCCCGATGACGGCAAAAACCCGCAGCTCGACACCTATTGGGTCGATATGGACACCTGTGGGCCGATGATGCTGGATGCACTGATCAAGATCAAAAACGAGATTGATCCGACGCTGACGTTCCGTCGGTCCTGCCGCGAGGGGATTTGCGGATCTTGCGCGATGAACATTGACGGGATCAACACGCTGGCCTGCATCTACGGCATGGACGAGGTGAAGGGCGACGTCAAAATCTACCCCCTGCCGCATATGCCGGTCGTCAAAGACCTGATCCCGGACCTGACCCACTTTTACGCCCAACACGCCTCGATCATGCCGTGGCTTGAGACCAAGACGAACCGCCCGGCAAAGGAGTGGCGGCAGTCCATAGATGATCGCAAGAAGCTGGACGGCTTGTATGAATGCGTGATGTGCGCGTCCTGCTCGACATCCTGCCCATCCTACTGGTGGAACGGTGATCGCTATCTTGGGCCAGCCGCGTTGCTGCATGCCTATCGCTGGATCATCGACAGCCGGGATGAGGCCACGGGCGAGCGGCTGGATGATCTTGAGGATCCGTTCAAGCTCTATCGCTGCCACACGATCATGAACTGCGCGAAAACCTGTCCGAAGGGTCTGAACCCCGCAGAAGCGATTGCGAACATCAAGAAGATGATGGTGGACCGCACGGTCTGACCTCGTGCTCGACCCGGTCTGGGCGGCGTTGATCCTGACGGCGCTTGTAGGGGCATCTATCCCTGCGGGCGCTGGGCTGTCTTTGTGCCGGATTTCCTGGCTGTCCCAAATGGTACGGACCGAAGCCCGCCACGGCATCGTCGCCTTTGGCGCGGGTGCCTTGCTGGCGGCCATTGTCCTTGTTTTGATCCCCGAGGGCGTTGCAAGGCTTGCCCTCATGCCCGCCTTGATCTGGTTCGCGGGGGGGTCGTCTTTGCGTTGATTGATCGCGCGTTGAAGGCCAGCGGATCGAACGCGGCCCAATTCCTCGCAATGATGATGGACTAGCTACCCGAGGCGATGGCCCTTGGCGCGCTGGCTGCGGCGGATATGACGACAGCCGTGTTGGTGGCCATCCTGATGGTGCTGCAAAACCTGCCCGAAGGGTTCAATGCGATGGAGGAAATCCGCGCCTCAAGTGATCGCGGTGTGCGGGTGTTGATGGCGCTGTTTTTCGCGATGGTGCCCTTGGGGCCGCTGGCCGCCCTTGGTGGCATAGCCGTCGGGCCGAATGCGCCTCTGATCGGTGCGGTGATGATGCTGGCCTCTGGCGGGATACTCTATCTGATGTTTCAGGATATCGCGCCCGAAGTGCCGCTTGAGAATGCATGGTTGCCGCCGCTTGGCGCTGTGTTCGGGTTCTTGCTTGGGCCTGCGGGGCATGTGCTGATCTGACCCGCGCGCTAACAGACAGACCCCCTCCATTTTTCGCAATGCAGCCATGCAAAAATAGCAACTTCCCAAGAGGCGCGTTTGAGAAGATATGGCGATGAAAGACGCCAACGCACGCGCCTCTGTCCGGGGTCCGGTATGCAGCGACGGTAACGTCTCCTTTTGGAACTGAACGGCCCCTAGGGCCTGCGTCTATTGGAGATGACCATGAACGCTTTTGTCACCGATTTTTCGGCACCTGAATCCGTCCGCCCAAACCGGGCCGAAGCTTATATCGCGCGCCATCAGTTTGATCGCCCGACCCTTGTTCTGGACATTGATGTGGTCGAGGCGCAGTACCGGGCGCTCGCATTGGGTCTGGGCCGCGCGCGCATCCATTATGCGGTCAAGGCAAATCCGCAGAGCGAAGTCATTGCGCGCTTGGTGCAATTGGGGTCTCACTTTGATGCGGCCTCGCGCGGCGAAATTGAGTTGTGCTTGTCGCAAGGGGCCGATGCCGCGCAGATATCGTTTGGCAATACGGTCAAGCGGGCCTCAGACATCGCATTTGCCCATCAGGCCGGGCTGACCCTGTTTGCCGCCGATGCCGAGGAAGAGTTGGAAAAGATCGCCGATCATGCGCCCGGTGCCGAGGTCTATATCCGTCTGATCGTTGATGCGTCGCAGGCCGACTGGCCGCTGAGTCGCAAGTTCGGCTGTGCACGCGACAAGGCGCTTGATCTGCTCGGCCTTGCCGTTGCCCTGGGCCTGCGCCCACGCGGGTTCAGCTTTCACGTGGGCAGCCAGACGCGTCAGGCGGCCATGTGGGGCGACACGCTGGATCAGATCGCTGCCATCTGGGCCGAGGCGAAAGAGGCGGGTTTCGGCCTTGATCTGCTCAACATCGGAGGCGGTTTTCCTGCCTTCTATGGCGAAGCGATCGAGGCCCCGACCGCCTACGCCGCCGCTGTCATGGCCCAGATCGATGCGCGTTTCGGCGATGTGGCACAAGTCATGGCCGAACCTGGCCGGGGTCTTGTTGCCGAAGCCGGAGCCATCGCTGCCGAAGTGCTGCTGGTCTCGCGCAAATCCAACCGCGATCTGCATCGTTGGGTGTACTTGGATATCGGCAAATTCTCGGGCCTTGCCGAAACCATGGATGAGGCGATCCGCTATCAGTTCGTGACACCTACCGCGTCGGGTCCGACCGCGCCCTGTATCGTCGCAGGCCCATCCTGTGATAGCGCCGATGTGCTTTACGAGAAAAAGATGATTGATCTGCCGCAAAACCTGTCATCGGGGGATCGGGTCATCATCCGCAACTGCGGGGCCTACACGACTACATATGCGACCATTGGGTTCAACGGGTTCCCGCCGCTGGATGTGGTTGTCATCTAACCCTTGCCGATCCGCGCAAGGACCGCTCCAATGGCGCATCTGATATCACGTCACACGAGGTGCGCCATTGGACATTCCAGCTGATGCAGAGGCCCGGCGCGCGATCGCGCCGGTGATCTGCTATCCGACCGACACGCTGCCACAGCCCGACATGGTGCAATATGCCGCCGCGCGGGATGGCATGACCAAGATCGACGAGGTGATCGCGCCACCGCGCGAGGCGGCCACTTTCACTGTTCCGGCCGGGCATATCTTTCGCATCTCGAGCGTGGAGGGACCGCAGGTCGGTGACCTGAACCTGTGGAACGCGAGCGATCTGTCCGAACGGTTCTATTCCGGAAAGACGCGCGCGCTGCATGGCACCCACATCACCACGGGCGAGCGGATGTGGAGCAGCTTTCCCCATATGCGCCCCATGGCGACCGTGATCCACGACAGTCTGGGCTGGTATGGGATTGATGCGTTCGGTGGCTCCGTCCACGACGTGATCGGCACACGCTGCGATCCTTATACCGGCAACTTGTTACAGGGCGATCATTATCACCACTGCTGTCATTCGAATCTGACGCGGGCCTTGGCCGATCATCTCGGCGTTCCGCTGAACGAGGCCGAGCCGCATGTGCATGACGTGTTGAACGTGTTCATGTGCACCGGCTTTACCCGCGACACTGGCCAGTATTTCATGAAGGCCTCACCCGTGCGTCCCGGCGATCACATCGACTTTCTGTCCGAGATCGATCTGCTTGGGGCCCTGAGTGCCTGCCCGGGTGGGGACTGCAGTTCTGAACATTCTTCGGATGCAGCCGCCTGCCATCCGCTCAAGATCGAAGTGTTCGCGCCGGCACCCGGCGCGCTTGATGGCTGGTCGAGCCCGCCCCCGAACGGATATGACGGATCGCACGGTCGCTAAGGCGCGTTCAGGTCGCGAAGGCCGCCTCGAGCGCGATCTCGACCATATCGCCAAAGGTCTTTTCACGATCCTCAGAGGGCAGCGCCTCGCCGGTTTGCAAATGGTCCGATACGGTCAGCACGGCAAGGGCGCGGCGGCCATGGCGCGCGGCAAGAGTGTACAGTTCGGCTGCTTCCATCTCGACCCCCAGAATACCGTGGCGGACCATTTGTTCGTCCAGATCCGGGCGCTCGGCATAGAACACGTCAGACGAATATATGCCGCCCACATGGATCTTGGTGCCTTTGGCCTGTGCGGCCGTAACCGCCGCCGACAGCAATCCGTAATCTGCACATGGCGCGTAGTTCACGTCGCGGAAGATGCCGGAGGAGGGGGAGGTGATGGTGCTGGCGGTCATCGCAATGATCACGTCACGAATGCCCACATGCGCCTGCATCCCGCCACAGGACCCGATGCGGATCAGGGTTTGGGCGTTGTATTCGGCCATCAACTCGTTGGCATAGATCGACAGCGACGGCATGCCCATGCCGGACCCCTGAATGGTCACGCGGTTGCCGCGCCACGTGCCGGTAAAGCCCAGCATGCCGCGCACTTCATTCACCAGCTCTGCGTTTTCAAGAAAGGTCTCAGCCGCCCATTTGGCGCGGTAGGGATCGCCAGGCATCAGCACGGTGTCTGCGATTTGGCCGGGCTTGGCACCGATATGGACGGTCATGAAAATGCTCCGATCTGGGAAAAGGTCAGACCCAAGCTAGCGCGAAACGCAGGCCGGACACGAGGGCGAAAACGCCCCCGTACAGGCGTTTCTTAGATCATCAGATCATCGGCTTTCTTGCCGCTCTCCAACGCTGATTTGAACCAGTTCGGCTGGCGGCCTTTGCCAGTCCATGTTTGCGTCGGGTTTTCGGGGTTCATGTATTTGGGTTCAGCACTCGTGCCTTTTGCGCCCGCTTTTCCGCCCCGTTTTGATGTCAGTTCCTCAAGCGAAAAACCAAACTCGGCTGCGGCTTTCTGCGCTGCGGCCAATGCATCTGATTTTTCTTTCTTGCGCAGGTCAATGATTGCCTTGTCCACGTCAGAGCGTAACGCTTCCAAGTCTTTGCGGCTCATCTTGTCGAGCTTGATCGCCATTTTTGTCTCCAGTAATTATCGTATATTCCAGCGGTATTTTTCAATTTAGAAGAAAAAGCAATGGCTTGGAGACATCAATTTGTGTCACCAGCATATCCCCGCTCGTCATGCGAGATTTTTTCGACCGATAGTGGTAGTATGTGGAATAATCCGGAAATTATGTATTCGAAAGCCCACAGTTCCGCATTGGCGCAATAGTCCGACCCGAAAGGGATTGCATTATTGCGCAGCTACTGCCTGAGGATCTGCAAGTGTCACGATATCCATCATGATTGTATTCAATTCAAAATCCTTGGGCGTATAGACGCGAGCGACGCCCATGGTGCGCAACCGTTCAGCATCATCATCGGGGATAATTCCACCAACGATTACCGGAATATCGCCGAGGTTTTCTGAATGCAGGCGCTGCATCAGATCCTCGACCAATGGAATATGGCTGCCGGACAGGATCGACAATCCGATGACATGTGCGCCGTCCTCGCGTGCGGCGCGCACGATCTCTTCCGGCGTTAGCCGGATACCGTCATAGGCGATGTCCATGCCGCAGTCGCGCGCGCGCACCGCGATCTGTTCGGCACCGTTGGAATGCCCATCCAGACCCGGTTTCCCCACAAGGAATTTGAGCCGCCGCCCAAGCCGGTCGCTGACCACATCCACTGCGTTGCGCAAGGTGTCCAACCCTTCGGTCATATTTGACTGCGAGGCTGAAACCCCTGTCGGCCCACGATATTCTCCGTGAACGGCGCGCATCTGTGCGGCCCATTCCCCGGTGGTGACGCCGACTTTGGCCGCTTGAATCGACGCGGGCATGACGTTGTCGCCGGCCGCAGCCGCAGCGCGCAGATCAGCTAGCGCGGCAGCGACGGCTTTCGCATCGCGCTCCTCGCGCCAGGCCACCAGGCGGTCGATCTGTTCCTGTTCCACCGCAGGGTCCACGACCATGATTCCACCGTCCCCGGTCATCAGGGGCGAGGGTTCCCCGGCCTGATACTTGTTCACGCCGACCACGACCGTTTCCCCCTTTTCGATCCGGTTGAGCCGTTCTGCATTGGATTGGACCAATTGGGCTTTCATGTAGTCAATGGCCGCAATTGCGCCGCCCATTGCATCCAATTGCTCCAATTTCGCGCGGGCACCGGCCTTGAGGGCTTCGACTTTCGCATCAATCGCAGGGTTGCCATCAAAGAGATCGTCGAATTCCAACAAGTCCGTTTCATAGGCCATGATCTGCTGCATGCGCATCGACCATTGCTGATCCCAAGGGCGGGGCAGGCCAAGGGCTTCGTTCCAGGCGGGCAACTGAACCGCCCGTGCGCGGGCCTTTTTTGACAGGGTCACGGCGAGCATTTCGATCAGAATGCGATACACGTTGTTTTCGGGCTGCTGTTCGGTCAGCCCAAGTGAATTCACCTGTACCCCATAGCGGAAACGCCGGTATTTTGGATCGCTGACCCCATAGCGCGTTGCGCAAATCTCATCCCAAAGGTCGACAAAGGCGCGCATCTTGCACATCTCGGTCACAAACCGAATGCCCGCATTCACAAAGAACGAAATGCGGCCCACAACAGCGGGAAAGTCCTCGGGTGCGATGCGGGGTTTCAGTGCGTCCAGAACGGCCGTCGCAGTCGCCAGCGCAAAGGCCAATTCCTGCTCGGGCGTCGCGCCCGCTTCTTGCAGGTGGTAGGAACATACATTCATCGGGTTCCATTTCGGCACCTTCGTATAGCAATATTCGGCCACATCCGCGATCATCCGCAAGGAGGGTTCGGGTGGGCAGATATAGGTGCCGCGGCTGAGGTATTCCTTGATCAGATCGTTTTGCACCGTGCCTTGCAGGGTCCCAACGTCAGCGCCCTGTTCTTCGGCGACCGCAATATAAAGCGCGAGCAGCCAAGGGGCCGTGGCATTGATCGTCATGGATGTGTTCATCTGCTCAAGCGGGATGTCTGCGAACAGCGTGCGCATGTCACCAAGATGGGAGACGGGCACGCCGACCTTGCCCACCTCGCCCCGCGCCAGAACATGATCGCTGTCGTAACCCGTCTGTGTCGGCAGATCAAAGGCGACGGACAGGCCGGTTTGCCCTTTTGCAAGGTTGGCACGGTAGAGCGCGTTGGATGCCGCCGCAGTCGAGTGGCCCGCATAGGTGCGGATCAACCACGGGCGATCTTTTTGAACGGCATCAGTCATGGTGCACCCCTTGTGAATCAAGCAAGCAAGATAATTACGTTTTATGTGATCTACAGGTAATTATGTGGCGCAGTCAATCCGCTGCATTGCGGCATTTTCTGCGATACGGCAAGAGGGCGACCACAAACATCAGCCACCCGAGGACACCGATGCTGTGGGCCGACAGGTTGCTTTGGCCGGTGAACGTCAAGAGGGCCACGATTTCCTGCGGGGGCGGCGGTGGACCAATGACGGATTGTGCGGGCAGACCGTCAATGATGAGCCGATAGTAGGTGTAATATCCCTGCGGGGAGGCCCAGACATAGGTGATGAACACCACGATCCAGGTCGGGATCCGCAGATAGATCGGCCGCGTGAACGTCATCAGACGGGTCATGCCAAGGGCGATCGCCGCAAACGCGAGTGATACGCAGACCAGCCCAATTCGGCCCACCACGCTGAGTGTATAGAATGAGTCGCCATCATACATGCGCGCAGTGTCGGCCAGACCGGGGCAGGGCACCAGACCCAATCACCGCTTTACCCCGGCCCATCGCCCTGCGAGATTGGCAGCGATGATGCGAACTGTTGAACTTCCGCTGTGGTTTTTTGTGCTGATCGTGCTGTTCGCAGCGGTAACGTTCGCCTCGCATTTTCTGTTTCCGTCCGTGCGCTGGTTTTTTCGCCGTCGCCTTGAGCGGGCGGTCACCCGCCTTAACGAACGGCTGACCCGCCCCATTGAGCCGTTCAAGTTGGCCCGCCGCTACGACATGATCCAGCGCCTGATCTATGATCCCGAAGTGTCCGAGGCGATTGCCGCCCATGCCCAAAAGGAAGGTGTGCCCGAAAACGTCGCCTTTGAGCAGGCGCGCCGTTATGCGCGCGAGATCGTCCCCAGTTTTTCCGCATTTACCTATTTCAGTTTTGGCACGCGTGCGGCCCGGTGGCTGGCCAATGCGCTTTATGATGTGCGCACCGGTGTGAACAACGACACCCAGATCGCCAAGGTCAGCGCGGATGCGACGGTCATCTTTGTGATGAACCACCGCAGCAATATGGACTACGTGCTGGTGACATATCTGGCCGCCCAAGCCTCGGCGTTGAGTTATGCGGTGGGGGAATGGGCACGGGTTTGGCCGTTGTCGCGTCTGATCAAGTCGATGGGGGCCTATTTCATCCGCCGTCGCGCGCGGGGGCAGCTTTATCGCAAGGTCTTGGCGCGCTACGTCCAGATGGCGACTCAAGGCGGCGTCACCCAGGCCATCTTTCCCGAAGGTGGGCTGACCGTGAATGGCAAGCTGATGCCGCTGAAGATGGGCCTGCTGTCTTACGTGGTCGAAGGGTTTGATGCTGACGGGCGTGATGTCGTGTTTGTGCCCGTCGCGATCAACTATGACCGCATCCTCGAAGATCGGGTCCTGATCGCTGCGGACAAGCGGGGGGATCGCCGGTTCGGGGCGCGGATTTCGGTCATTATGAAATTCATCCTCCACAACATCTGGCAGCGCGTTTTGCGCCGGGATGCCCGCTTTGGCATGGCCTCGGTGATGTTCGGGCAGCCACTGTCCTTGCGCCAGTTTGGCCCCGAGGGCCCGATTGAGCGTTTGGCGGACAAATTGAAATCGCGGATCGAGGATGTGATGCCTGTGACGTTCGTGCCCTTGCTGTCGCATGTGATGCTGAACGCGACGGGGCCGCTGAACGAAGCGCAGATGGTGCAGGCCGTGCGTGACCTGTTGCCGCGCACAGGGGGGGCGGTACCGGCCCTTAGAAAGGGCGACATCACAGGCTATGTCGCGCGCGCCCGCGAGTTGATGGCGAAACGGCGTGTTTTTCTGTCGTCGGATGATGGCTGGCAGCTGGCTGAGGGCGAACGGGCCTTGGCCCAATACTACGCGAACTCCCTGGGGGAGGTTGAAGATGCGCAGGTTGATACATCTCAAAATGCTGCGCGCGCAAAGTCATAAAATTACAAAATATTGACATCAGATGTTGCAATGTTGCGTTCCGGGCCATATTCAGCCTGAATACGCTGCGATTCTGCGCTGCGGCACAGAAAACCCAACCGGAGGCTGACATGGCACTCGACATTGCAACTGACACGGACATTGCATCCTACGACGCGCCTGAAAAAGATTTGTACGAGATGGGTGAAATGCCCCCGATGGGCTTTGTGCCCAAACAGATGTACGCATGGGCAATCCGCCGCGAGCGCCATGGCGAACCGGACAGTGCCATGCTGCAAGAGGTCGTCGAGGTGCCGGAGTTGGACAGCAATGACGTGCTGGTCCTCGTGATGGCGGCGGGCGTGAACTATAATGGCGTCTGGGCCGCACTCGGCCAGCCGATCAGCCCCTTTGACGGGCACAAGCAGCCCTATCACATTGCCGGATCAGACGCGTCCGGCATCGTTTGGGCGGTCGGCGACCGCGTCAAACGCTGGAAGGTTGGCGACGAGGTCGTGATCCACTGCAATCAGGATGATGGCGACGACGAATTCTGCAACGGCGGCGATCCGATGTATTCGCCCACGCAGCGGATTTGGGGCTATGAGACGCCCGACGGATCCTTCAGCCAGTTCACCCGCGTGCAAAGCCAGCAGCTTATGCCGCGCCCCAAACACCTTACATGGGAAGAAAGCGCGTGCTACACGCTGACCCTCGCGACCGCCTACCGGATGCTGTTCGGCCATGAACCTCATGATCTGAAACCGGGTCAGAACGTGCTGGTCTGGGGCGCATCGGGCGGCTTGGGCTCCTATGCGATCCAGTTGATCAACACCGCCGGGGCGAATGCCATCGGGGTAATCTCGGACGAATCCAAGCGTGACTTCGTGATGGAGTTGGGTGCCAAGGGCGTACTCAACCGTAAGGATTTCAATTGCTGGGGGCAGATGCCCACAGTGAACACGCCGGAATATGCGGAGTGGTTCAAAGAGGCGCGGAAGTTCGGCAAGGCGATCTGGGACATCACCGGCAAGGGTGTGAACGTGGACATGGTTTTCGAACACCCCGGCGAGTCGACGTTTCCGGTATCGACCTTTGTGTGCAAAAAGGGCGGGATGGTCGTGATCTGTGCGGGCACCACCGGGTTCAACTGTACCTTTGACGTCCGCTACATGTGGATGCACCAAAAGCGTCTGCAGGGCAGCCACTTTGCGCACCTCAAGCAAGCCTCGGCCGCCAATCACCTAATGGTCGAACGGCGTTTGGATCCATGCATGTCCGAAGTGTTTGAATGGAACGACCTGCCAGCCGCGCACATGAAGATGCTGCGTAACGAACACAAGCCCGGCAACATGTCGGTGCTGGTTCAGGCACCCAAGACCGGGCTGCGCACACTGGAAGACGCGCTCGAGGCCCGTTCATAACCTTCACACGCTGTGGATGAGCCTTGAACGCCCGCGAATCACCTCTGGTTGTCGCGGGCGTTTTTGCATCTGCGCGGTCTTCAACAGGTTCAGTAGGTTAAAAAAACCGACCTCACCATTTCTGGGGAGTAGAAATAGGTGAATTTTCAGCGCGAGAAAGCTCATGCTATAGTTGTGTTAACGATTCATTAACTACTTCAGGGAGAGTCTGAGAATGAGAAGTGATTGGATACTGGACGTTCTTACGGACCTCAAGACCTTTGCACGGGCCAACGAGATGCCAAATCTGGCAGAGCAGTTGGACGACACCGCAATCGTTGCCATGGCCGAGATCGCCGCGATGAAGGATACAGCAGATGGTCAGCGTCACGACGGCGAGGCAGCCGTTGGAAGTTATTTTGGGGGATTTGGAAACAGCTGAAGGGCTGGGCGCATTACAGGCCGCAACTGAGGCTATCCAAAGCCACTATTCGGTTGGCCACGTCATCTATCACTGGGTCGATTCCGCCGGAGCGCAGTACGGGTGCGGCACATACTCAGACGCGTGGCGCGATCGTTATCTCGAGCAGAATTACCTCCGCGTCGATCCGGTTATTCTTGGCTGTTTTCAAAGGTTTCATCCCGTTGATTGGAAACGGCTCGACTGGTCGAGCAAAGCCGCCCGCGCCTTTCAGGCCGAGGCCATATCACACGGGGTCGGGAACCAGGGGTTCTCGGTGCCGATCCGGGGCCCGAACGGCCAGTTCGCACTTTTCACCGTCAGCCACTCCTGCGATGACGACACCTGGGCCGCCTGGACAGATGCCCACCGCCGCGACCTGATCCTCATCGCCCACTACTTCAACGAAAAGGCCCTTGATTTCGAACCAGAGAGGACGCCCGAGCAACCCCAGGCCCTCAGCCCGCGCGAGGTCGATGCGATGACCTTCCTGGCGATGGGATACAGCCGCGCCCAAGTCGCTGATACGCTCGCCATTTCCGAGCATACCTTGCGCGTCTATATCGAAAGCGCCCGCTTCAAACTGGGTGCGATGAACACAACCCACGCCGTCGCCCGGGCGATGAGTCGGGGGCTGATTGTCGTCTGACACCCCCCGTTGCCGCGCACGGCAACACATCGTACGCGAGAATGTGTAGACGTTAACGCACGTTTAAGTAGTGTTTCGGTCATACCTGCTCCGGTCTGACAAGGGATCCTGAAATGCTGCGCTATCTTTATGCCTCTGACTTGGTCGATCACCCAAAACTTGCCCGCACGATGTTTCGCGACCGGGCGGATCAGTTCAAAATCCGTCTTGGTTGGGATGTCAGCATCGACGCTGATGGGTGTGAGCGTGATGAATATGACGACCTGAACCCATTGTATGTGATGTGGGAAGAACCTGACGGCAGCCATGGCGGATCCATGCGGTTTCTGCCAACGACCGGACGCACCATGGTGAACGAACACTTTGGCGATCTGATCTCTGGCCCCATTACCAGCCCGGCCATTTGGGAATGCACCCGGTTTTGCCTGACGCGCGGCGCGGGCAGCCACGTGGCCGCCGCGTTGATGCTGGGCGGCGGCGAAATCATGCAGAATTTTGGTGTCGAACATTTCGTAGGGGTCTTTGATGCGCGCATGGTCCGCATTTACCGGATGATCGGCTCTTCCCCCGAGGTGCTGGGCAGCGCAGGCTCGGGCCGCGATCAGATCAGCGTCGGGCTGTGGCATTTCGAGCAAGGGGCCGCCGCCAAAGTGGCCGAACGCGCCGGTGTCCCAATGGAGCTCTCGCGCCAGTGGTTCGATCGTGCCTTTGGGACAATCGACGCGGCACGCTTCGCCCGCACAGCCTAAACCGGGCCGCGCGGCGAAACGCGCTGGCCCCTGTCGCGACCCAACTGTAGGGTCGCGACATGACGACGATCCTCTCCCTTTCTGACGATCAGGCCAGCGCCTTTGACGCCGTGACGGACATGTTGCGCAGCGCGGGCGTTGATCTGGACGACGCGCTTTTGATGCCGCCGAAATCCTCCCAAACCTCTGTCATGGCGATCACGGGCAAGGCCGGATCGGGCAAAACCCTGCTGTTGGCCGAGCTTTACAAAGCACTTGAGGCGGCGGGGGTCGAGATCGTGTCGGGCGATTATGAATCCCGCAAACGTAAAGACAAACGGACTCTTGCCATCCTCGCCCCCACCAATAAGGCGGCCAGTGTTCTGCGCTTTCGCGGTGTGCCCGCGACCACAATTCACCGTATCCTCTACACCCCGGTCTACGATCCGGAATATGAACGCATCGCCGAGTGGCTCGCAGGCAATGGCGACCGCCCCGAGGTTGAAGGGTTGACCGACCAGGCCCTCGACCGGGCCTATGCATTCTATCAGGGCAACAAGTCGATCCCCGGCGCTTTGGCCGCTGCAGGCTTGCGTGGATCGGATTTCATCACCGGCTGGAAACGCCGCGAAGAGCCGCTTGATATCGGGTTCATCGATGAGGCATCGATGCTTGATGACAAGCAGTTCGGGGACCTCAAGGAAATTTTCCCCACGCTGCTGATGTTTGGCGATCCCGCGCAGCTTGCACCGGTCAATCAATCCGGCGCGATGGTGTTTGAAAAACTGCCCGCCCCCCGCGTGCTGAACCTCAACCGGATCCACAGGCAAGAGGCCGACAACCCGATCCTTGATCTGGCGCATGCGTTGGCGGACCCGGAGGTTGATTTCTACCGGTTCGAAAAGATGGTGGAGGAGGCCGCCGCCCGTGATGACCGTGTCGTCTGGGGGCAACGGGTCGAGGTTGATCTGATGGCGCGCAGCCCCGTTTTGGTCTGGCGCAATGCCACGCGCATCCGACTGATCAATGCATTTCGCGATGTTTACGGTGCGCCGCAGGATGCGCTGATCGAAGGCGAACCGCTCATCTGCGATGGCCTCGAACTCCCCCTCAAACACCGCAAGAAACGGCTGGACCTAGAGGCGCGCGGCCTCATCAAGGGGGCGCAGGTCATCTATCTGGGCGAGGGGCGCAAGCCGGGCTTTTCACGATTGCATGTGATGGGTGCCGAAGACCCGCAAGTCTCCGCCGCCTCCATCGTAAAAATCGAAAAGCCGGACGAAGAAGAACCGTTCATTCCCTATGCCGCACGTATGGGAGCGACCTTCCTCCACGGGGCCGCAGTCACGATCCACAAGGCGCAGGGCAGTCAATGGGACACGGTGCAGGTCTTTGCCCCCGACCTTTACGGCGCGGCACGGATGGGGCGATCCGAAGCCGGGCAACCGCTGTGGAAACGGCTGGCATACGTGGCGATCACACGCGCACAGGACCGGCTTATCTGGGTGGTGCGCAACCGGCTGTCAAAGCCGACAAGCCCGCTGACCATCGAGGACCTGCGCAGCACCCCTGCCGCGCCGCTCACCCTGGATGCAACCGAGCCCGAAATCTGACGGGTTCCAGTTTCTTTTGACCAAAAATACCGCGAGGCGTGTGAGGGGCTGGCCCCTCGGGCCCTCGACCGGGCGCTAGTTGCGTAACAGCGAAAACGCGGCGGATGCGCCCCATCCGGCAAAGATCGCAATGGCCAGCGACATCAACCCATACAACACCGGCTGGTTGCGGCTGAGACTGTATAGCCACCGCTCAAGCCCGACTTTGCGCACATCAATGGCCGTTTCGTATTGCGACACGATATCGCCATCGCGGGTCAGGAAAATGCGGGTCTCGTAGGCCCCTTCCGTCAGGGCGGCGGGCAGGCGGATGCGTGTGCGAAACAGGGTTTCATCATCCACCACGACCTTGCCTTCGAGCAGTTGGAAATTGCCCGAGTTCTCGCGAATACGGATCAGCGCATTCACATAGGCGCTGGCATCCAGCACCGTGTTGGGCGCGCTGACGGACTGGATCATGCTGGGCACAGACACCTTGTGGCGCAGGTTCTCGCGCACGCTCAGCACGTCGTCCAGATTGGCGCTGGTGGCGACTGCGTAATAGCTGGGCGCGGACTCGATCTCGACCCCGTCGGTGTTGATCCAGATCCCGAACCGACGCTCCTTGCGGCGCACCGTCACTGGCACGGAAGGGCCTGCAATCGTGACAATGACGCCCAATTCACCCTCGGGAATTGGGGCTTCGCGTTTGACCGCACCGAACACGAATATCTCGGACCCATCAAAACTGGTGGTGATGGCGATCTCGTCCTGGCTCAGGCCCAGCACCACCTCTTCGGCAGCGACGGGAAATGCCAGCAAAAGGAGGGCAATCAGCCAGCGCATCAATGTCCGCCCTCGGCCGCGACCGAATACAGCTCAGACGGCATGACCAGTAGATCAAAGGCCAGCTTGCCACAAACCAGCAGCACCATGATGGCCAGCAGAATGCGCAGCTGTTCGGCCTTCATCTTGACCCCGATCCGGGTGCCGACCTGTGCGCCAACGACACCGCCGACAAGCAGCAAGACCGCCAGCACCACATCGACCGTAAAGTTCGTGGTCGCGTGCAGCATTGTGGTGAACGCAGTCACAAAAATGATCTGAAACAGCGATGTGCCCACAACGACCTTGGTCGGCATGCCAAGCAGATAGATCATCGCGGGAACCATAATGAACCCGCCGCCCACGCCCATGATCGCCGCCAGAACGCCAACACATAGCCCCACCAGAATGGGTGGAATCACACTGATATATAGACCCGACACCCGAAAACGCATCTTGAAGGGCAGTTTGTGGATCCAGTTGTGTTTCTTGCGGGTGGGCACCGCGCCGCCCTTGGCGGTCTTGCGGATCGCGTTCAGGCTTTCGATAAACATCAGCCCGCCGATCACGCCCAGAAAGACGACATAGCACAGCTTGACCAGCAGATCGACTTGCCCTTGCGCCTTGAGGTAGTTGAACAAGACCACGCCAAGTGCGGCCCCGATCAGCCCGCCAATCAGCAGCACGACCCCCATCCTGAGGTCCACCGTCTTTCTCTTGAAATGGGCAAGCACCCCGGAAAAGGACGAGGCCACGATCTGGTTGGCTTCGGTGGCCACAGCCACGGCGGGGGGAATGCCGATAAAGAACAGCAGCGGCGTCATCAGAAAGCCGCCGCCAACCCCGAACATGCCCGACAAGATACCCACCATTCCGCCCAATCCCAGCAGAAGGAAAGCGTTGACCGATACCTCGGCGATGGGCAGGTAAATTTGCATGAACCCTGTTAGGACGGGTTCCGCGCATAATCAAGACATCTCGCCGCTGTGCAGCAAACTGGAGTGGTTGCAACGTCCAATCTGGCCCTAGCCGGGCACTTGTTAACGCTCTTTTACGTAAGGTTCACCGCCTGCACGCGGCGGGATCGCCTTGCCCACGAATCCAGCGAGGATCACGACAGTCAGGATGTAAGGCATCGCATCAAGCAGTTGCACCTGCACTTTGAACCCAAGCGCACCTTCGATGATGTCGGGGCGCAGCGCGATGGCCTGAAGGTATCCAAACAGCAGCGTGGCCCAGAGCGCGTGCCAGGGTCGCCACTTGGCAAAGATCAGTGCAGCAAGCGCGATGAACCCGCGCCCCGCGGTCATGTCCTTGACGAACCCCGCTTGCAATCCGGTGGCAAGGTAGGCCCCCGCAATGCCGCACAGGACCCCGCAGATGCCGACCGCTGCGAACCGCAGGCCGACGACTGAAACACCGGCTGTATCCACGGCGGCCGGGTTTTCGCCCACGGCCCGCAGCCGCAGCCCAAAGCGGGTGCGGAACAGGATGTACCATGTGCCCGGCACGCAAAGCAGGGCGACATAGACGAGGATCGAGTGGCCCGAGATCAGTTCGGAATAGAGTGGACCAAGGAACGGCACCGTGCTGAGCGCATCTGCGAAAGGCAGGGTGATCGGCTCAAACCGCCCACCCCCGATCAGGGACGGCGTGCGCCCGCCTTGCTGAAACCAGCTTTGGGCGATCAGCACCGTCAGGCCCGCGGCCAGAAAGTTGATGGCCACGCCTGAGATTAGCTGGTTGCCCCGGAAGGTGATGGAAGCGACCCCGTGGATCGCTGAAAGTGTGAGGGAGGCACCGATCCCGGCCAGCAAGCCGATCCAGACCGAGCCTGTGGTGGCCGCAATGGCCGCAGAGAAGAAAGCCGCCGCCAGCATCTTGCCCTCAAGCCCGATGTCAAAGATGCCGCCGCGTTCCGAAAACAGGCCCGCAAGGCAGGCCAGCAGCAACGGGACCGCAAGGCGGACGGTGGAGTCGAGCACCGACAGGTCAAAGAGCGCGAGGAAGTTCATGTCGTGCCTCCCCGCCGGAAGGCCAGAAAGAGACGTTCAAGCGGCATGCGCACCATATTGTCGAGCGCGCCCGTGAACAGGATCACGAGGGCCTGGATGACCACGATGAGTTCGCGCGGTATCGACGTCCAGAGCGCGAGTTCAGCGCCCCCCTGATAGAGAAAGCCAAAGAGGATCGCGGCGAGGAAGACTCCGAACGGGTGACTGCGTCCCATTAGCGCGACGGCGATGCCGATGAACCCGGCCCCTTCGACCGCGTTCAGCACCAGTCGTTCGGCCTCACCCATGACGTTGTTGATGGCCATCATGCCCGCAAGCCCGCCCGAGATCAGCATGGCAATCATGGTGATGCGCACCGCTCCGATGCCCGCATAGCTCGCCGCGCGGTGGGATTTGCCATAAGCACGGATTTCGAGCCCCAGCGGTGTGCGCCAGATGAGGACCCAGACGAGCACGCAGGCGATGATGGCGATGACCAAGGAGACGTTGGCGGGTGCGGCCTTGGAAAAGGCGATGCCGAAGGGGGCCAGCAGATCATGCAGCGAGGGCAGGTGGACCGCCTCTGGAAAGCGTTCGGTTGCCGGGTCCATGCTGCCGGCAGGGCGCAGGATGTTGACCAGCATGTAATTCAGCACCGCGGCGGCGATGAAGTTGAACATGATCGTGGTGATCACGATGTGGCTGCCGCGTTTGGCCTGCAGATAGGCGGGGATCGCGGCCCAGAGCGCGCCAAAGAGCGCCGCACCGACCGTGGCCGCGAGCACCGCGATCGTCCAGTGCGGCCAGGGAATGAACAGGCACACGAGGGCGACGCCGAGCCCGCCGAGCATCGCTTGCCCTTCACCCCCGATGTTGAACAGGCCCGCGTGGAACGCGACGGCGACCGCCAGCCCTGTGAACATGAAGTTTGTCGCATAATAGAGCGTGTAGCCCCAGCCATAGGTGGAGCCGAGCGCGCCTGTGATCATCAGGTTCACGGCCGCCACGGGGTCTTCGCCAATGGCGAGGATCACGAGGGCAGACAGGATCGCCGCCAGCAGCAGCGAGATGAGCGGGACAAGGACCACCTCGGCCCATTTGGGCATCACATCCATGAGCGGTCTCCGATATTATCTGATTGAGTGCTGCGCACGCGCGATGTTTCAGGGGGTTTCACCCCCGTCGCGTGCGCGACTCCCCCACGGTTTATCTGGCGAAATGAAGGGATCATGCGCCGACCCCCGCCATGAGCAGGCCGAGTTCTTTCTCATCGGTGTCCTGCGAGAGCCGTTCGCCCATGATCCGCCCATCGAACATGACGGCGACCCGGTCGGCGAGGCTGAGGATTTCTTCGAGTTCGACCGAGACCAGCAGGATTGCTTTGCCCTGATCGCGCAGGGCGACGATTTGCTGGTGGATGAATTCGATGGCACCGATGTCGACGCCGCGCGTGGGCTGGCCCACCAGCAGCAGGTCGGGATTGCGTTCGATTTCGCGTGCCAGCACGATCTTTTGCTGGTTGCCGCCCGAGAAGTTCTTGGCCGCAAGTTGCAGGTTGGGGGGGCGCACGTCGAAGCGATCCATCTTGGCCTGGGTTTCGGTCTTGATCGCGGCGTTGTTGCTGAGCATGCCCGAGGTGTAGGCGGGGTCGCGGTGATAGCCGAAGGCGGTGTTTTCCCAGGCCGCAAAGTCCATGATCAGCCCTTCGCGCTGGCGGTCTTCGGGCACGTGTGCGATCCCGTTGTCGCGGCGGGAGCGCCCGTCCGAGTATTTGCCGGTAAGGTCGATGGGTTGCCCATTGAGTGTGACCGTGCCGGTGCCATCCGCGTAGCCGCCGAGCACTTCGAGCAGTTCGGATTGTCCGTTTCCTGCGACCCCGGCAATGCCGAGGATTTCGCCTGCGCGCACTTGCAGGTCGATGCCGCGCAGCCGTTCGACCTTTTGGTCGTCCACCACGCGCAGGTTCTGGATGTCGAGTACGACAGGTCCTGGTGCGGCAGGTGTTTTATCGACGCGCAACAGCACCTTGCGACCCACCATCAATTCGGCCAGTTGCTCGGGGGAGGTTTCGGAGGTCTTTACCGTCGCCGTCATTTCACCGCGCCGCATGACGGATACCGTATCGGTCGTATCCATGATCTCGCGCAGCTTGTGGGTGATCAGGATGATCGTTTTGCCCTCTTCGCGCAGGCGCCCGAGGATCCGGAACAGCTGGTCCGCTTCGGCGGGGGTCAGCACGCCAGTGGGTTCGTCCAGGATCAGGATGTCGGCCTGCCGGTAGAGCGCCTTGAGGATTTCGACCCGCTGTTGCATGCCCACGCCGATCTCTTCGATGCGCGCATCGGGATCGACGTTCAACTCGTATTCCGCCGCCAGCTCGACGAGCGATTTGCGCGCCTTGGCCAGCGAGGGTTTGAGGAACCCGCCATCTTCGGCCCCGAGGATGATGTTTTCGAGGACGGTGAAATTTTCGACCAGTTTGAAGTGCTGGAACACCATGCCGATGCCTGCCGCAATGGCCGCCTGGCTGTCGGGGATTTCCGTCTTTTGGCCGGAGATGAACACCTCACCCGCATCGGCCTTGTAAAATCCGTAGAGGATTGACATCAGAGTAGACTTGCCCGCCCCGTTTTCCCCGATAATCCCGTGGATCGTGCCGGGCATCACCCGGATCGAGATGTCCTTGTTGGCCTGCACAGGCCCGAACGCCTTGGAAATGCCCTTGAGCTCAATGGCGGGATGGGTGGCGGTCATGTCGGTGATGTTCCCCGATTGGAAAAAGGGCCGCGCCACAGTTTCATATGCAGCGCGACCCTTGTGTCAGTGGTGCCGGATCAGAAGTTCAGCGCGGGGCAGCTGTCGTCGGACATGTAGTCATGCACGACCAGCTCACCGCTGGCGATCTGCGCGGAGGCTGCGTCGACGGCTGCCTTCATCTCGTCGCTCACCAGGCTTGCGTTATTGTCATCCAGCGCATAGCCGACACCGCCATTTGCCAGACCCATCACGTTAAAGCCCGTTTCCATGTCCGGTCCGTCGGTGAAAGCCGAGTAGACCGCGTTGTCGACCCGTTTCATCATCGAGGTCAGAACCTTGCCGGGGTGCAGGTAGTTCTGGTTGCTGTCCACACCGATCGACAAGATGCCCTCATCGGCTGCCGTCTGCAGAACGCCCACGCCAGTGCCGCCCGCAGCAGCATAGACCACGTCAGCACCCTGGCTGATTTGCGCCTTGGTCAACTCGGAGCCTTTGACGGGATCGTTCCAGGCCGCAGGTGTCGTGCCCGTCATGTTGGCCACGACGGTGGCGTCTGGATTGGCCGCTTTCACACCTTGGGCATAGCCGCAGGCGAATTTGCGGATCAGCGGGATGTCCATGCCGCCGATGAAGCCGACCGTACCGGATTCCGACGCCTTGGCCGCCATCATGCCGACCAGATAGGATCCTTCATGTTCGTTGAACACGACCGAGCGCACGTTGGGGGCATCCACTACCATATCGATGATGGTGAATTTTGTCTCTGGGTAGTCCGCAGCGACCTGGCCCAGTGCGTCGGCAAAGGCAAAGCCGGCCATGACGATGGGGTTTGCGCCCGCTTCGGCAAAGCGGCGCAGGGCTTGTTCACGCTGCGCTTCGGATTGCAGTTCGATCTCGCGGAACGAGTTGCCGGTTTCGTCGGCCCAACGCTGCGCGCCGTTGAAGGCTGCTTCGTTGAAGGATTTGTCGAATTTGCCGCCAAGGTCGAAGATCAGCGCAGGTTCGGCCAGTGCAGCGCCTGCGGACAGGGCCAGCCCGGCGGTCGCGCCGAGGAATTTCTGCATCAGGGTCATTGTGGTGTTACTCCCGGTTTTTGTTTGTGGGGGCAGGAGCGGCGGGGCCACGCCTGCCCGGGATCGCAGCGATCATGCCGGATTAGGCCGCAGGGGCGGGGTGGGGTCAACCGCTTTTTGCTGATTTGGCGCAGGGGCAAGGCCCATGACCTAAGGGGAAGCTGAACTGTTGGGCGGGACGTGCGTGCGGTTGCTGTGTGGGCGGTGGTTGGTGCCGTCAGCGGGTTTCACGTTCTCACGGCGGGCAGCGGCGCGCGCATCACCAGCGCGTCCGTGCGGCCCGTTCCGCTTTGGTAATAGGCGGGGCGACGGGCGACCACCTTGAACCCGAACCGATCGTAAAGCGCGCAAGCGGCTGCGTTGTCCTGTGCGACTTCGAGGAACGCCGTATCCGCCTTTGTCTCGGCTAGTCGTATGCCCTCTTGCATCAATGCGTGCCCGATCCGCTGGCCTTGATGGGCTGGGTCGACGGCGATGGTCAGCAACTCTGCTTCGCCCGCGACGGCCCGCCACAGCGCAAAGCCGTGCGCATGTGTCGTCAGGAAAGCATGCTCGCTATCAATGAGTTGTGCAAACTCATTCGCGGTCCACGCCCGGTGATCGTGAAAGGCTGCGGCGTGCAGGCGCGCAAGGGTTTGGGGTGTCACGTCAGGATCGCGGGCGGGGCATCCCGCGCCGGGGCGGCGTCAGGGGCGCGCAGATAGTAGGGCGCGGGGGGGGGCGCGGGGGTTGGCCACAGTGTTGTAGCGTAGGCTGCAATCGCATGGGCCATCTCATCTGGCGCAGGCGGTGGTGCGGGGTTTGAGATGTCGCTGATTGGCCCAAGCTGTGGTCCGCTCGGTGTCATGGAATAGGCCATGTCGCGCGGTGCCGGGATCGCCACCGTATGTCCGGGAGCTGCCAGCCGCGCGCGGGCCTCGAACCCGGTGACTCCATAGGCTGGGATGCCAAGCCCAAGGGCCAGCCCCCGCGCGGCCGACACCCCGATGCGGATGCCCGTGAAGTTGCCGGGGCCTGTCCCAACCGCCAAGGCATCCAGATTGGTCCAGGCCGTCTCGTGGTCTTTGAGCAGGTCATGGAGCAGGTCCATCAACCGCTCGGCCTGGCCCTTTGCCATCTCCTCGGACGCGGTGCCCAACAGATGGCCCCCGCGCAGCAGGGCGGCGGCGCAATAAGCACCCGAGGTGTCAAATCCAAGGACCAGAGGTACAGATGCCATCGTCAAGCCGTCGTCCGGTTCAGCACGTCGCGGGCCGTTCCGGGCGCGCGGGGTAAATCGTCGTCAATATGCAGCCATGTCAGCGTATTGTCGGCATGCGAATGGAGCTTGGGCACCAGCGTTTCGATCTGATCGAAAAGGCCGACGGGGACGTAGATCTGGTCTGGCAGATAGGGAAAGCAGGCCGCCAGCGGTGATCGGCAGGTGGCACAGGACCATCGCTCGACCCCGCTGTCCGTGACATAGGGTGCGTCCAAATCGCCGGTCACCGCGGTGCGTTCAAAGGCGGCAAAGGCCGCGACCGGCGCGCCGGTCCAACGACGGCAGTCGGTGCAGTGGCAATAGGCGACCGTCGCAGGCGATTTGGAAAAGGCAAGCTGCGACGCGCCGCAATAGCAGCGCGCGCTCAACCCAGGATCAGACGGCGACAGGGCGCACCTCTGTCACTTCGGGGATGTAGTGACGCAGCAGGTTCTCGATACCCATCTTAAGGGTCAGGGTCGAGGACGGACAGCCCGCGCAGGCCCCTTGCATGTGCAGATAGACGACGCCGCGATCAAAGCCGTGGAAGGTGATGTCGCCGCCATCCTGAGCGACCGCCGGACGCACGCGGCTGTCCAGCAGTTCCTTGATCTGGCCGACGACAACGCCGTCTTCGCCGGTATGTTCGGCGTGGCCCGATGCGGGGGCGTGACCGTCATCCATGACTGGCTGACCGGATTGGAAATGCTCCATGATCGCGCCAAGCAGGGCAGGTTTGATGTGATCCCAGTCCACGGCATCCACCTTGGTCACAGTGACGAAATCCGCGCCAAAGAACACGCCCGTCACACCCTCGACCGCGAACACACGCTGCGCCAGCGGCGATTTGGCAGCCGCCTCGGCGGTCGGGAAATCTGCGGTGCCCATTTCAAGGACGGTCTGGCCGGGCAGGAATTTCAGCGTGGCAGGGTTGGGCGTGGATTCGGTCTGGATGAACATCGGGATCTCCTGAGGGTTACCTTTGGATATGCGGATGACGGGCAGGTCTGTCAAGGTTTGGAATGGTTCTAAGAATGCGGTCACGATCCGGGTTTCGCTAAAAATGTCCCTTTAACTGGGCGTTCGGGGTTGGCGGTTAGAGCCTGTGGGACCCAAAGCAGCAGAGAGCCAGAACCATGGCCAACTACACCGTCGTCGGCTACGCCCAGAACGCCTTTTTCACCACGCCCGAAGGCAAACTGATCCTGGATCCAAATTTCGACGCCAGCGAGGATACGCTGCGCTACGAGATCGAGGAATCGGATGGCGGTGTGCTGTTCAATGGGGACGATGCCAACGACGAAGTCGGTGACGAAGATCAGTATGCCCGCAAATTCGATGCAAATGGTAATCAGGTTTCCGAAGGCCAGGTTTATCTCGAGGAAAGCTGGACGCTGACGGACGGGCAGGGCAACACCGTCACGCTTTACAAGGTCGAAAGCGCCGGGGCCCATTCGGGATGGGTTGCGGACGGAGTGATCACGCCCGGCAAGGCATGGACCTATTCAGGCCCAAACAATGTCACGGCAGATAATGCACCCCGCTATGATTCTCTGGTGGCACCCACGGACGACCCGGATGATGCCAATAACTATACAGGCAGCAGTTATCAGGACAACTTTGTTACGGGGGCGGGCAACGACACAGTCGACGCCCGAGATGGGGCCGATTACGTCAGCACCGGGGATGGCAATGACTCCGTGTCCGGCGGAGAGGGCAACGACACCATCTATGCAGGGGCGGGCGACGATACCGTCCGGGGCGGCAATGGTGACGACTACATTGAGGGCGGCATAGGCAACGACGAGTTGCACGGCCAGTCCGGCAACGACACGATTCTGGGCCAGGATGGCGACGACACGATCTTTGCAGGCGAGGGCCGTGACTATGCCAGCGGCGGTGAAGGTGCCGATGCGGTCTATGGCGGGGCGGATGACGACACGCTTGTGGGGGGAGGCGGCAGCGACACCCTGCATGGTGATCACGGCAATGACGACGTGTCGGGCGGGTCGGGCGAGGACTCGATGCGCGGCGGCGCGGGTGATGATACGCTGGATGGGGGCATCGGCAACGACACGATCTATGGCGAGGATGGCAACGACTTCGTTTCGGGGGGCGATGACAACGACCTCATATTCGGCGGCGCGGGCAATGACACCGTTGATGGTGGCGCAGGCAACGACGCAATTTACGGGGGTGCAGAAAATGACAGCCTGTCCGGTGGCGACGGCGATGACCTGATTGATGGCGGGGCGGGTGACGACACCCTGCGCGGCGGTGCTGGAAACGACCAACTGGACGGCGGCGACGGCAATGACCGCATCGAGACCGGGTCAGGCAGCGATACGGCTACGGGTGGCGCGGGTGACGACACCTTTGTCCAAAGCCAGGACGGGCACACCTTTGTCACGGATTTCGACACCGGCGATGCGGACGCGGATGGGATTTACAACGATCAACTCGATGTCTCGGAGCTGCGCACGCTCGATGGCAAGTCGGTGCGGGCGCAGGATGTCATCGTGTCCGAAGATGGCAGCGGCAACGCTGTTCTGACATTTCCCGAAGGAGAAACCATCACGCTCCAAGGCGTCAGTGCCGCGCAAATGTCCTCGACCGAACAGTTGAACGCGGCGGGCATCCCCTGCTTTACCGGGGGTACATTTGTGCAGACTGCGTGGGGGCGGGTGCCTGTGGAAACTCTGCGCGTCGGCGATCTCGTGCAGACGCGCGACAATGGGCTGCGCGAGGTGCGATGGGTCGGCCAACGCCATCTGGACGCCCGCGCGCTGAACGCCAATCCGATGCTGCGCCCTGTCCATATTGCAGCCGGGGCCTTTGGCAACACCGTTGATATCCGGGTGTCCTCGCAACACGCCCTTGCGCTCGGCCATCGGGACGAAGCCGGGTCCTGCGTCCTGGTGCGCGCCGGTCATCTGGCGCGTCTGCACGGGGGGCAGGTGCGCAAGGCCAGCGGGGTGCAGTCGGTCACCTATGTCCACCTTCTGCTCGACAGCCACGACCTGATCATGACCGATGGCCTCGCCAGCGAAAGTTTTTATCCGGGCGCGTGGGGGCTGATGTCAGTCGGAACGGAGAATATGCAAGCGCTTTGCCGGCTGCTGCCTGATCTTGGCAGGCATGGCGTTGTGCAGGCCTACGGCCCGACGGTGCATCCAGTTGCGCGCTTTTGCACGCTGCCCGACACGCTGCGGGCGCTTGATGCGGTGGCCTAGGCCGGCTCAGGTGATCGCTTCGAGCCTTTCCTTGCTCAGATCACCGGGTACGATCGTGATGGGGATCGGCAGGTTGCCGGCATTGCGGGTCAGTTGAGTGACGAGCGGTCCGGGTCCCTTCTTGTCGGTTCCGGCCCCCAGGACCAGCACGCCGATTTCGCGATCATCATGGATCTGAGACATGATTTCGTCGACAGGCTGGCCTTCGCGGATGACCAGTTCGGGGTCGATGCCCTGCTTGTCGCGCATCCATTTTGCAAAGACTTCGAAATGGGCGTGGATGCGTTCTCGGGCTTCTTCGCGCATCACGGCACCGACCCCGATCCAGTGATTGAACTCATCCGGGGGGATCACCGACAAAATCGCGACACCGCCGCCCGTATGCGCGGCGCGCATCGCCGCGAACCGCATCGCGTTCAGACACTCGCGGCTGTCGTCCAGAACGACTAGAAATTTACGCATCTTGGCCTCCGAGGGGTGGTGCGATCTGCACAATGACCCAAGGCCCGTGGTCGCGCAACGTCAGTTTGCAGATGTGCCAGCCGCCAGCGCGCATCTACAACCAGATCGCATCGCGCACCTGCCAAGGGCAGCCCCAATAACCGAAAATGCCGCCCGCGCTACTGTCCTGGCCGCACATGACAAGGACGCCGGTGCCAAAGCGCGTCGTCGCGCGCCCTTGCCTCGAACGTGCCAAGGTCTAATTCTTCGAAGGCGTCGGGGCGTGTCGTTGACCACCATCTGCGCCTCCCGAATGATCCTACACAACCGCCGTTCACCGGCCTCTGGTGGCTCATGAGAGATATTGAGCATCGTTTACGTGCTGCTTGCTGCCCAGTCCCAATACATCTCGCGCACCCGGCGCGTGATTGGTCCGATCTGATAGGACGTGTCCTCAAACCCAGTCACCGGCGTGACTTTCATCATGTTACCTGACAAGAACACCTCGTCCGCATCGGCAAAGTCAGCGAATGACAGCACCGTTTCATGCACCTTCATCCCATCCGCGCGCATGTTGGACATGTGACGCGCGCGGGTGATTCCGGCCAGGAACGTGCCGTTCGGAATGGGGGTAAACGCCTCGCCATCCTTGATCATGAAGACGTTGGCGGTTGCGCTTTCGGCGACATTGCCCATCGCATCCGCCACAAGTGCGTTGCCAAAGCCGCGTTTGCGCACCTCGGCCAGCATCCGCGCGTTGTTGGGATAAAGGCAGCCCGCCTTGGCGTTCACGACGTTGTCTTCCAGCACAGGGCGGCGGAATTGCGTGCGTCCCAGTGTTGTCGATGCGCCCTGATCGGCCATCGGCACCGCCTCAAGACAGATCGCAAAGCCGGTCGAATCCGGTTGAGGCACAATGCCCGAGGCGTCCCCATCAATCGCCCAATACATCGGACGGATATAGACCGCATCGTCGCGCGTGAACGCCGAAAGCCCTTCGTGCACCGCCGCCACGATGTCTTCGGGGACCATGGTTGGTGTGATCATCAAGGCCTCGGCCGAGCGGTTCACGCGGGCGCAATGTGCCTCCAGATCGGGGGTGCGCCCGTCAAAAAAGCGGGCACCGTCGAATACCGTGCTGCCCACCCACGATCCATGGTCTGCGGCGCGCATGATCGCGACATCCTCGTCATGCCAGGTCCCATTGTAAAACGTGCGGATCTTTGAACCGATGGCCATGCGCTGTCCTCCTTTGAACAGCGCCACGCTATCAGAGACAGGTCATAGGTCCAGACCTTTCAGCGGTCGGACTCCGGCGCGAGCTGATAGACCCCTTCAGGCAGGTCCAGCGCGGCGGCCAGATCACGCACCTGTTCAGGCGACAGTGTAATCTTGACCATGCTGTCCGTGCGCGGGTCGAATTGCTCGACGGTGATCACTTCGGCAAAGCTGTTGACCACCACATCTTCCTGCAAAGGGGCGGCTCCCTCATCGACCAAGGTGATCACAGTGGCGTCAAACTCATGTTCAATCGTAAACATGTGACCACGCTAGGACATCGGCTAAGCGTTGCAAAGAGGGCCATAAATTCTTGATCGGGGCTGGCAGCAGATTATGTCCGTGGTAAGTTAGTTACTCTTGTAAGTGATAAGGAACCGCCCATGATCCGTTTGATGGCCGCTCTGACGCTGCTGATCTTTGCCGCTGCCTGTGATGAGGTTACGACCTCGTCGGCACCTTCCAGCCCTCCGTTGCAGGTGCAGAATGTGCCGGATGAGTTGCGCACCGGCAATCAGACTGCGCGCGCATTTTCGACCGTCGTGACGCGGGTCGAACCTGTGGCCGAGCGCGAATGCCGCCGCCGCACCAGCAACGTGAGCTGTGATTTTCGCATTCTGGTCGATGATCGGCCAAACCAGCCGCCCAACGCCTTTCAGACGCTGGACGAGAACAATCGTCCTATCATCGTGTTCACCCTCGCGCTGTTGAACGAGGCGCGCAATGCTGATGAGATTGCCTTTGTTCTGGGGCACGAGGCAGCGCACCATGTCCAAGGGCACATCGCGCGCCAAAAACAGAACGCCGCTGCGGGTGCTGTGATCTTTGCAGGGCTTGCGACGCTGACCGGTGGCGATCAGGGGGCTGTGGAATCAGCTCAACGTATTGGTGCGCAGGTGGGCGCGCGCAGCTACTCCAAGGATTTCGAGCTTGAGGCCGACGCCCTCGGCACTGTCATCACAGCCCGCGCCGGGTATGATCCGATCGCAGGCGCGCAGTTCTTTAACCGCATTCCTGATCCTGGCGACCGGTTCCTCGGTACGCACCCGCCCAATGCTCAACGGATCGAGACGGTGCGGCGCACCGCGGCGGGCCTTTAAAACGTCGTGGGGCTGTGCCGCAATCGCAGCATCAGCCCCACGATCGACATCACGACCCAGAAAATCTGGATCAGCGCCGATGCCAGATTGAAGCTGACGACCAGCCCGATCAGCACACAGAGTGCGGCGATGATGTTGATCGCAAAATACATCCGACTGTGACTGCTCAGCCAGTGGAAGGTCAGGAAACCGTAGTTAATGACATAAAGTGCAAATCCCACGACTCCCACAGCTTCAAAAACATGCGGCGGCACGGTTGTAAAAATGTTCATTGGAAAAATCCGATGCGAAATTGCGGTCTTAAATCTCAATACCCTTTCCCTATCACGCCAGTTCGTAGCTGTCGGGTGGGGGATTCCCGACCTTGAAGCAGCTTGGCTACATATTGACAGACAAAGGGTCGAAATATGCGGTCTCGGGATGTGCTGTGACCGACCGCCTCGGGATTGATGCGGCCCTCAAGATGCTCAAGGCTGACCGCGCCTATGCGAAGGCGACCCACAACAGTTGGGGCGCGTGGTTGCGCGATGGCGGACCTGTCAAGGGGGATGACGGCGAAAGCGGTGCGGGCATGGTCATCTTGCGGATGCTCGAGCGGGACGCTGTGCAGGATCATCTGATCGTGGTCACCCGGTGGTATGGGGGCAAACATCTGGGCGGGGATCGGTTTCGACATGTGCAAACCTGCGTGCGCGCCTATCTGGACGCGATTTGATCAGCGTCAAGGCGAGGGTGCTGGAGGTGCGTGACTGTCGGGTCATACCGATGCAACCGCACAAGGAGAATCTGATGACCGCGCTCTTGCTGAGACGCCACGCTGCCCTTGTCGATCATATGACCACTGCGCGCGGGCTCGACCTCGAAGAGGCGACACGGCGCGGTGCAGGTGACCCATCTGATTTGCTCTGTTTGGTGCTGGGCTGCGCGGGATGCACCCAGACCGAAATGTGCGAAAAGTGGCTGGGTGCCCAAGTCGACGCTATGTCCGCCGCACCGCATTACCGTCGAAATGCGCACGCTTTGACCGACATCGCCAAACGCCTAGGCTGACACCCCCAAAGACACCGCGCCGAAAAAACAGGCCGACGCCGCCAGCACGAAACTATGCCAGATCGCGTTCTGAAAGCGCAGACTGTCGCGCGCGAAAAATACGGTTCCCATGGTGTAAAGCAGCCCGCCCGCTGCGATCAACGCGACGGCGGATGCAGGCAGCGCCTGCCACATCGGCCAAATCAGCAGCACGCTTGCCCAGCCCATTGCGAGATACAAGGCCAGCGAGCCGCGCGCGTCCGTCGCCCAAAAGCTGAGCTTGGCCAGCGCCCCGAACAGTGCCACCAACCAGACCCCGGCCAGCACCGCATAGGCAAAGGCCGACCCGATCAGAACCACCAGCGGCGTGTAAGTTCCTGCGATCTTGAGGTAAATTGCCGCGTGATCAATCCGGTGAAAGATCGGGCGGCTGCGATCCCACGGCAGAAGGTGATAGGCGGTCGAGGCCAGCAACGAAAAAATCAGGAACGTCGCGTAGATGCTGGTGGCCGCGATCTGCGGTGCGCCATGGGTCTGGCTGACATAAAGGATCAGCAGCACACCCGCGCCAGTGGCAGCCACAAGGCTGATCAGATGCACGCCAGCATCCGCCAGCGTTTCAGGCGTGGAATAGGGATAGGCCATGATCTTGAACGTGCCGGGGCATGCCCGTCGCGTCCAGTCTCAATTGCGCGAGGGTGCAGGTGACGTCGCGCGAGCCTGCCGGCGCAGATGCCAGCGATAAATCAGCGGCGCGGCCACGTCGTCGTAGAGTTTTGAGGCGGCCCAGTGAAAGCCCGGGAGCGACACGAGCCGGGCCAGCCAGCGATATCGCGGCATGTCCTGCCACAGCACGATGAAGGCCGGGATACCGGAATAGGTCTGTCCGCCTTTGCGCACATAGAGCCGTCGCGCAGCTTCGTCCGATGTCATGCCCCAGGCGGCGGTATCCTCGGTGTTGAGATCCTCGAATGTGATGGGCAGCCCGGTTTCGTCACTATACTTGGCATAGTGATCAATCTCGAAGCTGCACACAGGGCAGTCGGCATTGTAAAGAACGCGGGTTTCATCGATCATGTTCGAAAGATAGCGGTGCGCGGCCCCATCCACAGGGGGCAAACCGCCGCACCTTAGCGGGGTTTGTTCCCGTCGATCCAGCGCGACATCATCACCTTGTCCTTGAAACACTCCGCCGGAATGTCCCGGCGTTTCAGACGGGCAATCCGTTCGGCAAATTGCACCTGCTTCGCGCTTGGATAGTTGGAGAACCGCGAGGCGGGCACGGCCGCTTTTGTTTGATCAATCCACGCCGACAGACCCGCCTTGTCCCGCAGCAGGTGAGCGGGCAGTTTGACCCCCGTCTTGGCCGCGAGGCTGCGCGCGAACGCGATCTGCTTTTCCGTCGCGGGCGCTGTGTCGGGCGCACCGATGGGCAGCGCCCCCTGGGCAGGGTCGAAAAGGCCGGGCTGATACGAGTGGTAGGACATATGCGTGCTCCGTTCTCTTGCGAGAGAACAAACATAGAACACTGAGGGCGTCTTTGCAAGGGTTTGGTTAACGCACCTTTAAAACCGTCAAAATATCAAGGGGTTGCCATATGGCGGAGGGTACCTCCGCCTTACGCCTCACACGACTAGCCGACCCCACAGGTCGTAATCGCCCGCTTCGTCCACCTGGACCGTCACGATGTCACCGGGGCTCAGGTTCTCGAACCCTTCGTCGATGAACAGGTTGCCATCGATTTCGGGCGCGTCGGCCTTGGTGCGGCAGGTTGCCGCCTCGCCATCCACCTCGTCCACGATCACCTGGCAGGTTTGACCGATTTTGGCGGCCAGCTTGGCCTCGGAAATAGCGGCGGCTTTTTCCATGAACCGCTCCCACCGCTCTTGCTTGACCTCGGGTGCGACGTGATCGGGTAGGGCGTTGGAGCGTGCCCCGTCCACATTTTCGTACTGAAAACATCCGACGCGATCCAGTTTTGCCTCGCCCATCCAGTCAAGCAGGGTCTGAAATTCCGCCTCTGTCTCGCCGGGATAGCCAACGATGAAGGTCGAGCGCAGGGTAAGGTCGGGGCAGATGTCGCGCCATGCGGCGATTTCGTCCAGGGTTTTGGCGGCGGCGGCGGGCCGCGCCATGCGTTTGAGCACATCCGGATGCGCGTGCTGGAACGGGATGTCGAGATAGGGCAACACCAAGCCATCTGCCATCAGCGGGATCAACTGGCGCACATGGGGATAGGGATAGACGTAGTGCAACCGCATCCAAGCCCCGAGCGATCCCAGATCGCGCGCCAGATCGGTGATATGGGCGCGGTGGCCGCGATCCTCCGCATGTTTGATGTCGACCCCGTACGCCGAGGTATCTTGGGAAATGACAAGCAACTCGCGCACGCCTGCCTCGACCAGTTTTTCCGCCTCGCGCATCACCGCATGGGCCGGGCGCGATTGCAGCCGTCCGCGCATGTCGGGGATGATACAGAACTTGCACTTGTGATTGCAGCCCTCGGAAATCTTGAGATAGCTGAAATGGCGCGGCGTCAGGCTGATCCCGCGCGCAGGTAACAGATCGACAAACGGATCGGGGTCCGGTGGCACAGCGGCATGTACCGCATCGAGCACCTGTTCGTATTGATGCGGCCCGGTCACGGCCAGCACCTTTGGATGGGCCCCGGTGATATAGTCGGGTTCGGCCCCGAGGCATCCCGTCACAATCACCCGCCCGTTTTCAGCTAACGCCTCGCCAATCGCCTCAAGGCTTTCGGCCTTGGCACTGTCGAGAAACCCGCAGGTGTTCACGATCACCGCATCGGCCCCGCTATAGTCGGGCGAAATCCCGTACCCTTCGGCGCGCAGCCGGGTGAGGATGCGTTCACTGTCCACCAGCGCCTTGGGACAGCCCAGGCTGACCATCCCGATGGTCGGCTGACCGGGGCGGTCATTGCGTTTCAGTTGGGCCTTTGGGGCAAGGTCGGGGCGAAGGTCTGGTGGGTTGGTGCTCATAGGGTGCCTCATAGGCGATGAAACCCCGAGCGAAAAGGGTTGGGGTTAATTGAGCTGCTGCGGTAAGCTGATTTCAACACGTCGCAAGAACGGAGCAGTGGTTATGAGATGGATTGTTCGCCTGATTGGGTTTGTGATCGTGCTGGTCCTTGTGGCGGGCGTGTCGGTCCTGTTTCTGCCTGCCGAGCGGATCGCGAAACTGGCCACCGACCAGATCCGCAAAGCGACGGGCCGCGATGTCAGCATCACCGGCGATGTGTCGATCACGGTGTGGCCGGTCTTGGGCGTGAAGGCGGGTCAGCTTGAGGTTGCCAATCCGGACTGGTCGGACCTTGGCCCGATGTTGCGCGCTGAGGACGTGGCGATTGGGGTGGACGCGATGGCGTTGATCTCTGGCGACATCCTGATCACCAATATCGAAGCGACGCGACCCACTATCCGTCTTGAAAGCCGCGCGGATGGGCGTGCAAGCTGGGTGTTCACTACCGCAAGTGAGACAACACAGATCGACGCGGAGGCTCCCGTTCAACCCGATGAAACGACCGCCCCTACGGATGTCACTCAGTCCAGTGCCCCGCAAACCGTTTCAATCCAACGCCTTGAGCTAACGGACGCCACCTTGATCTATGATGCGGAGGGGGCGGACCTCGTGTCATATGCAGGGGTCGACCTGACGCTGGATTGGCCCGAACGTCTGGGTGCGGCCGAGATTGCGATGACCTTGCGCCCCGCAGGCAGCGAGGTGGACGTGCGCGCCTCGGTCGGTGGGTTTGCCGACTTTATCGACGGGCAGGTTCAACCGATTGAGATGACGGTGAACGCGGGCGGGGGCACGGCCACCCTCAGAGGACGGGCGAGCACTGCCGGAGACGTCGCAGGCCAACTCGCACTGGCGATGCCCGACACGGATGCGTTCCTTGCCGCCCTTGATCTGCCGCAACCGGGGCTGCCGGCCAAACTAGGCCAGTCGATCGATATGTCGACGGAGATGACACTGACTTCGGATCGGCGGCTTGCCTTGCGGGATCTGCGTGTGGATTTAGGAGGCAATGCGCTGAACGGCGCGGCGGACATAAATTTGAACGACACGCCCCAGATCAACGCGCAACTGAACGCAGGCGCTCTTGATCTGCGCGGCGCGACCGGTGGCTCGACCGCGTCCAGCAGCGGAGGAGGAGGCGGGTCCTCGTCTTCGTCCTCCTCTGGCAACGCGGAGCCAGCCAGCGGCTGGCCGAAAGACCGGATTGATGCCAGCGGATTGGCCGCCTTTAACGGGGAAATCGCGCTTAGCGCATCGTCGATTGATCTGGGCCAGTTCAAGCTGGGGCCGACACAGACATTGCTGCGCAACGATCGCTCGCGGATGGTGTTCGACCTGCGCGACGTGGTGGCCTACGGCGGCAACGTGACGGGCCAGTTCGTGATGAACAACCGCTCGGGCTTGTCGGTCGGTGGGCAGCTTGGCGCGACCTCGATCGACATCCAATCCTTCTTGCGCGATGCAGCCGAGGTCGAGCGGTTGACCGGCACGGCCAACGCCAGTGTTTCGTTCCTGGGTGTGGGGCAAAGCGTTGATGCAATTGTGAAATCCTTGTCCGGTGACGGGCAGGTCAAGTTTGGCAAAGGCACCATTCTGGGCATTGATCTGGATCGCCTGATGCGGTCGGGTCAGGCCGGGGGCGGGACAACCGTGTTTGACAGCCTGACTGCGACCTGGACGATGAATGCGGGCGTGATGGAGAATCGCGACCTGCTGCTCAAGCTCAAAAACTACGAGGCACGCGGCGAGGGGCAGGTGGGCCTTGGCGCGCAAACCATTGATTATACGTTTACGCCCGTCGCGTTGCGCGCCAATGAGGGCAACGGCATTGCGATCCCGGTGCGCATTCGTGGGCCGTGGGCCAGCCCCTCTATCCGCCCTGATCTGGATGCGGCCATCGACCTGAACCTCGACAAAAAGATCGAAGAGGAAAAGGCCAAGGTACAGGCCAAGGCCAAGGCGGCAGTGCGTGAAAAGGTGGCCGAAGAACTGGGCGTTGCGGATGAGGGGCAGGACCTTGAAGAGGCGGCCAAGGACAAGCTGGAAAACGAGTTGAAAAAGAGCCTGCGCGGTTTGTTTGACTGACCTTTACGGCACGGGCAGATTCAGTTTGCACGATCTTGACGACGTGATGTCAGTCCAACCTGACGGGGCGCTTTGCCGCATATCGCCTGCGCGCAGTGGCAACGGATGGGTTTGAACCTATCTTTATCCGCATGAGCACGCCTTTGTTCCACGTCCGGAACGTCGCGCAATTTCCCCCGATGCGGCCCTCTGACGCTGCGTTGCGGAGGGTTAAGGGAGAGAGAACCATATGACGCAGATGAAACCATTTTTGCATGTCCTTGCCATCGCAACGCTTGGCGCAAGTGCCGGCCTTGCAAAGGATAGCGCCCCGGTCGGTGATGATGTGATCGCCGCGCAGCGCGCAGCCTTGGCGCAAAGCACCGAAGGCGAAGGATTTGGGCCACAGGCTCCACGCGATCTGGGCACGCTGGACGGGGAAAATGCACGCATTTTTGGTGCTGCCCCGGCGGCGGAGTTGATGAACCTGTGCAACATCCATTTCCACAAGAATGCGGAACACAAAGGCGGTGAATTCACGACATATGCGGGCAATGGCAACGGCAAGGGCGTCGACACTGGCTTTCGCTATGATGGCGAGTTGAGCGAGGCGGAACTTGCCCCGCTGGGACGCGACGTGGGGGGCGGCAAATACGGCAACCTCACCCCAGGCGACACCATTGAGGTGCATTACGTGCACACCACGGCCCAGGTGACGCCGGGGCCGACCCTTGGGGCGTGCCTCGACGAGTCCATCGGCAACCCGCAACTGCGCGTCGAGGCGCAGGTGTTCGTGCTGGTCAATGACGCGGAGGCCGCGGATTTCGTCGCCTTCAACGCGGTTGAAGAGGTCAACGGGCTTTATCAGGCGGTAGGTCGTCCGACCGACACGGGCGCGCCAATTGAGTACAGCGGCTCGACCACGGGGCCAAGCTATAACACCGTCGGATCACCGTTTCAGGTGACGTGGAGCGTGCGCCCCGAGGTTTTGAAAGTGTCGATCACCAGCGTCGAGGCGTGGTTGGCCGACAATATTTTTGACGAAGGTGATGCGCATGGGGTGCGCAATCTGGTGATCAATCCGGCGCTGATTTCGCCGATCAATTGAACCTGGAGGGCGGGCGCATCGCCCTCCTGCGTTTCACGTCCGGCGTCTCAGATCGTCTGATCATAGTCGCCGACGGACTGTTCCGTGCGGATCACCGCGTCGATATCGGCAAAGATCGCGCGCATTTCGGCTTCGGACTGGGGGCTTTCACACACGACCACCAGATTGGGCGTGTTCGACGAGGCGCGCACCAGCCCCCAGCCCCCGTTGTCGAGGATGACGCGCGCGCCGTTCACCGTCACGATCTCTGTGATGGCGCGTCCGGCGATCTGGTCGCCCGCATCGCGCATCGCCACCAATCTGCCAACGATCCGTTCAAGTGCCTCGTATTTCTCGAGGTCGGGGCAATGGGGCGACATGGTTGGCGTGGCATAGGTGGTGGGCAGGGCCTTGCGCAGATCGGACATCTTCAGGTCCGGATTGCGATCCATCAGCTTGCAGATTTCGACCGCCACGCGCATCCCGCAATCGTACCCGCGCCCGATGGGCTCGGCCAGAAAGTAGTGCCCCGACTTTTCGAAGCCCGCCAACGCGCCAAGCTCCTTGACCCGCCGTTTCATGTGACTGTGGCCGGTCTTCCAATAGTCCGCCTTGGCCCCGTGTTTCCGCAACTCGGGGTCGGATGCGAACAGCCCGGTGGATTTCACGTCGGCCACAAAGGTCGCGCCCGGATGCGCCTTTGCCAGATCGCGGGCCAGAATGACGCCCATCTTGTCGGCAAAAATCTCTTCGCCCGTGTCATCTACAACGCCGCAGCGATCCCCGTCGCCGTCAAACCCAAGCGCGAAATCCGCGCCTGACGCCTGCACGGCGGCGGCCATGTCGTGCAGCATTTCCATCGCTTCGGGGTTGGGGTTGTAGTGCGGGAAGGTGTAGTCGAGTTCGGTGTGGCTATCGACGACCTCCACCCCAAGCCTGCGAAACAGATCGGGCGCGAAAGCCGACGCGGTACCATTGCCTGTGGCGCATACGACCTTGAGTTTGCGCGTCATTTTGAAGTCGCCCACGAGGTCATCCAGATAGGCCTCGCGCACGCCGTCGACGAATTCATAGCCTCCGCCCGCGCGCGCGACACCTTCGCCATTCAGGACGATGTCGCGCAGTTCGCGCATCTCTTCGGGGCCGTGGGTGAGGGGGCGTTCAAAGCCCATCTTGATCCCCGTCCACCCGTTCGGATTATGGCTGGCGGTGACCATGGCGACGGCGGGTGCATCAAGATGAAACTGGCTGAAGTAGGCCATGGGCGACAGGGCGGGGCCGATATCGCGCACGCGAATACCGGCCTGCATCAGCCCCAGCATCAGGGCGTTCTTGATCGACAGGGAATAGTCCCGGTAATCGTTGCCGACCGCGATTTCGGGTCTGATCCCGCGCCAATGCATTTGCGTCCCAAGGCCCAAGCCAAGCGCGGTGATCCCGGGCAGGTTGATGTCGTCTGGGTATTTCCAGCGCGCGTCATATTCGCGAAAGCCGGTCGGCGCGATCATCGGGTCGCGCAGAAACGCCCACGTGTTCGGGGTCACGGTGGGGGCGGGTTTCGACATGTGCGCAGCTTTCACAAAGTGATCGGGTTCGCCTTGGCGAGGGCATCGAGCTGCATGAGCATCTCGACCAGCGCAGGCATATCGCGCAGATAGATCATGTTCGGCCCATCACAGGGCGCGGTATCGGGATCCTGATGCGTTTCCATGAAGATGCCCGCAACCCCGATGGCCGCCGCCGCGCGGGCCATGACGGGGGCCAGTTCGCGCTGCCCACCGGACGAACCACCAAGGCCGCCGGGTTGCTGCACCGAATGGGTGGCATCCATGATGACGGGATAGCCGGTCTGCGCCATCTGCGGCAAGCTACGCATGTCGGTGACAAGGGTGTTGTAGCCAAAGGACGCGCCGCGTTCGGTCAGCATGATCTTGTCATTGCCGGTGCTGGCGATCTTGGCGGCCACGTTTTCCATATCCCAAGGGGCGAGGAACTGGCCCTTTTTCACGTTGATCACGGCTCCGGACTCGCCCGCGGCCAGCAACAGGTCGGTCTGGCGGCACAGATACGCCGGGATTTGCAGCACGTCGACGGCCGCCGCCGCAGGGGCGCACTGGCTTTCCTTGTGGATGTCGGTCAGCACGGGCACATCCATCACCTTGCGCAGATCGGCCAGCACCGCGAGGCCCTTGTCCATACCCAACCCGCGCGAGGCATTTGCCGACGTGCGGTTGGCTTTGTCGAAAGACGCCTTGAAGATGTACTGCGCACCAGCTGCCGCGCAGGCCTCTTTCATGGTCCCTGCGATCATCTGGGCGTGATCGGCGGATTCGAGTTGGCACGGCCCTGCAATCACGGTGAGAGGGCGATCGTTGCCAACCGTCAGGTTGCCGATTGAGATCTGTTTCATACTAGCTGGTGACCTGTTCTCTGAGGATCGACGCGGTGATCGAGATCATCAGATAGATGCCTGCAAAGACGAGGAATGCCAAGATCGTGTTTTCAAACGCGCGGGGAAAGGACGGTTCTTCGCTCGCGATGGGTTCGACCGCAACCGTGAGATAGCGGACCTGCCGCGTCGCCTCGACACGGGCCTGTTCCATCTGTTGCAATGCCGATTGCATCATCATGTCGCGCGCTGCCAAGTCGGCTTGGGCGATCTGGATGCGGGCTGCGAGTTCGGCGAGCGAGTTTTCGCCTTTGCTCACATCCGTCATCTTGTCGTTCAAGATGTCCAACTGGGTCTCGAGGATTTCGAGTGTTCCACGTGTCGCATCGACCCGGCTTTGGTTGGGCCGCGCGTTGTTCAGCAGGCTGGCCAGTTCGATCTCTTTCTCGATGATCTGGGTTTCGATGTTCGAGATCTGAGTGCGATAGCTGGCGATGACGTTCTCAGGATCAAGGGTGGAGCCGTCGATCTGCAACCGCACCAGCGCCTCTTGGGCGCTGCGCCGTTCCTCGTCAGCGCGCTCAAACCCTTCGCGCGCGTCCTTCATCTGGTCTTCGCGCTTTTGCTGGCTGAGGTTGTTGACCCGCTCTTCGGCATAGGAAATCAACTGCCGCGAAAAATCGGCCGCGACTTCAGGGTCGGCGGCGGCGACTTCCATGCGGATCATGCCCTCGGTCGGGTCATATCCGATTTTGATGTTCTTTTTGAACGTCTTGTAGGCTTCTTCGTTCGTGGGATCGGCGCTTAGCCGCTGGATCGGGTCGATCCAGTCCTGGGTAAAGTGCGATTTGAAACCCACATCACGATCAAGGCGCAGCATCGCGTCCTTGGACTGCAAGAAGCCCTGCACCGCGATACTGTCGGAGTTGGTGGCAAACTGTGTCGGCAACAGCCCACCCAGGGGCCCGGCACCGCCGGATCCTTCGTTCTGGATGATCAGAAACTCGGATTTCGTGGCGTACATCGGCGTTGCGATCACGTAGAAATAGTAACCTGCAAAGAAGGTCGGCAGCATGACGAAGAATGCAAGACGGACCAGCAACAGGCCCATCTTCTTGCGCCGTCGTCGCCGGATATCCATCTGCATGTTCTGGATTTCGGTCGCGCGTCGGTCCGCCGGGCTGATCTCGGTCGAGGGCAATTGCTGTCGTTTGACAGGCACCGTTTGTGGCAGTTGGACCTTTTCGCCGGTGTTTTTGGACCCGGCACCACCCGGCGCGGCGGCCAGACCTGCAAAGGCGTCAGGTGCCCCGCCTTCATGCGGCTCGGCACCGGCCTGCGGCACCACAAGTTCCAGCATATTGGAGCGTTGGAACGGGTCGATCCCCTGAGCGCGCAGCAACCGTACCGCATCGAAATCGGAGGTTGGGGCCAGGTTGTGGCGTTGGGCCACACGGCGGGCCATGCGCAATTGGCGCCCGGTCAGCCCTTCCTGGCGGATGGCATCAATCGAGTTCTCGCTGTCGACCTGACGGGGGGAGGCCACCTCGCCCTGATCCGCACTTGGCGGCACGGGCGCGGCACGTCGCTGTGCGGCGCCGTGTTGCGGGCTGTCCTGCTCGGACGGTTCCACAGCTTCGGGGCGGCTTGCCTGCCCTGAACCCAACGCCGGAGGCGTCCGTTTGATGCGAAATTTTCTAGCCTTGGGTTTCGTAGTCATAGAGCCGTTTCGCTTCTTCGAGTGTGTCGAACATGTGCAGTTTGCCATCCAGCAGGACCGCCGCAGAGCGCGCGAATTTTTCGAGCGTCGCGGCCTGATGTGACACAATGATGATGGTGGTCGTGCGCAGCCGTTCCTGCAAAACTTCGCCCGCTTTGCGGTTGAATTCAACGTCGGTGGAGGCGGGCATGCCTTCGTCGATCAGATAGATATCAAAGTCCAGCGCCAGCATCAGCGCGAATGAAAACCGCGCCCGCATGCCCGAGGAGTAGGTCCCGATAGGCTGGTCGAAATATTCGCCAAGGTTGCACAACCAGCGGCAGAAGCTTTCGACATAGTCCGGATCAAGCGCATAGAGCCGCGCGATGTAGCGCGCATTTTCCATGGCCGACACCTTGGCCACGACCCCGCCCATGAACCCTAGCGGAAAGGACACATTGCAGGTGCGCCGAATTTCGCCTTCGTCCGGTTTTTCGAGGCCCGCCATCATGTTGATCAAGGTGGTTTTGCCGGTCCCGTTGGGGGCGAGGACCCCAAAGGACTGACCCAATTCCACTCGGAAAGACACACGGTCAAGGATCACCTTGCGCTGTGTGCCTGTCCAAAAGGACTTCGATACGTTTTCGAACTCAAGCATCCCGGTGCTCCGCCGTGTGCTGCTGCGTCCCCCTCGTTATGTGGGAGACCCCGACCCTCCTTACCAGAGGTGTGTTAACGGTGTAGTCACCGATTTGGGCGACATTATGTCGTTATTACCAACAAATCTAGTGGATTGCACCGGCACTGTTGCGTCACCCGCGACAACGCCCACCGGCGCAGCGGGCGGCTGTGAGTGGTGCTTTTGCCTGTATTTGTGGACTTTGGTGGGCGTCGGCCTGCGAGGGCCGTCACGCAGGCTTCAAGGTTTCGTGCGTCAGCCTGTAATCTGCCATATCAGTCCGGCCAGAACCGACCCTGTCAGCGCAAAGCCCAGATAGGCTGCGAACACCCTTGGCTTGACCAACGCCCAGACCGCGATGGCGGCGGGGATGGAGCTTACACCGCCTGCGATCATGAACGACATGGCGGCCCCGTTCGACATCCCCTGATCCAGCAGTTCGGCCACCAAGGGCGCTGCCGCGTAGCCGTTCAGGTAGGCTGGCATGCCCACGACCGCTCCCAGCATGACGGTTCCCAACCCGTCCCCGCCCAGCACATTCGCGATCAGGTTGGCCGGGATGTAGATCACCATCAGCGCCTCGACCACATAGGCCAGGGTAAGCCATTTAAGCAGGAACGCCCCATTTTCCAGCGCGGTTGATTTGAAGGTCTCGATGCGTGTCGGCTCGTGCCAGAAGGTCCAGACGGGTGTGGCCGAAAAGGGCTCTTTGACGCCGCAACACCCGCCCACCTGCGGCTTTTCCCGCAACGGGTTGGTGAAGACCGGCGTGTTGGCCAGCAATAGAGTGCCAAAACCCCCAAAGATGCCCAAACCCACGGCGGCAACGGTCTTGGCCAGCGCAAATTCCGGGCTGATCGCACCTGTTGTGATCGCAAACATTGCTGGATCCATCAGCGGAGAGGCGAGCCAGAACGCCATCACGGCCCCCAACGGTGCCCCGACTGCAAGCAAGGCCGAGATGAAGGGAATGACCTCGCAGGAACAGAACGGCGACAGCCCGCCAAGCAGGGCCGCCATCACGATCATGCGCGCCGGATTGCCCTCGAATGCGCGGGCCAGCAGGTTTTCCGCCGCCGTCGCCTTGAGGTAGGCAATCGCAAACACAGCAAATAGGATGAAAGGGGCCGTGCCTGCCAAGGCTTTGGTCACAAAAGATAATGTGGGAATCAACTGGCCGCGGTCCAATAGCGCAACCAACGCGATCAGGCTGGCGGAAAAGAGCCACGCGCCATCAATCCGGTTGCGCCACGTGGGAAGCGTCTGAGTGGCCGTGTCAGCCATGGCCATGGTCCTCGGCAGGGGCGGCGCTGTCGGCGCAGCATTCCGTTAGCAAGAACCGCGATAGGCTCTCGATTTCGTCGAAAGCGACGGCGGCGCAGATGATCGATCGACCCTGCCGCGCTTGCGTGACAAGGCCCGCCGTCGAAAGGATTTTGACGTGATGGGTCAGAGTCGAGCCAGTGATGCCTGTGCGATCGCCAAGCGCGCCGATGCTCAGCCCTTCGGGCCCGGCCCGCACAAGCGTGCGCAGCACCGACAGGCGTTGCTCTGATCCAAGCGCGGCAAAGGCACCGGCAGCGCGGGTAAGGTCGAGCGGGGTGGGTGTTGTCATTTTCATATTTCTAAAATTATAGAAATAATGACGATGCGACAAGGTGTATTTCGAAAATCATCGAAATGATTGCGCTTGATGGGGCAACGCTTTAGCTGGGCGTCATGCCTGTCGCCTCTGACATCCGTGCCTGCACCATTTGCGCTGATCGCTTTGCGGCGACGGAAACCGGGCATGCGCCCCGGCCCGTTGTCTGGTTCAACCAAGGCGCGCGTATCCTTGTGGCGGGGCAAGCCCCCGGCGCGCGGGTTCATGAAAGCGGGCGGCCTTTCACCGATCCTTCGGGGGATCGTCTACGGGACTGGATGGGCGTGGACGCGGCAACGTTTTATGATCGTGACAAGCTGGCCATCGTGCCCATGGCGTTCTGCTTTCCGGGCTATGACGCCAAAGGCTCCGACCGTCCGCCGCCGCGCATCTGCGCCAAGACATGGCGTCATGCGGTGATGGATGAGGTTGGCGATGTCCCTCTCGTCCTGCTGATCGGAGGCTACGCGCAAAGCTGGCATTTGGGCACAAAAACAAATGTGACCGACACTGTGGCCGCCTGGCGCGACCATGCGCCCCGGGCCTTTCCCTTGCCTCATCCCTCATGGCGCAATACCGGTTGGATCAGGAAAAATCCGTGGTTCGAGGCCGAGGTCCTGCCCGCCCTGCGCGCCCGCGTTCAAGAGGTCCTTGCATGACAGACACTCCGCTTGATCTTGCGCATGCCACCATGCAGGCCACGCCAGAAGATGACACCGCGCGCCTGCGGTTCTTTGAACGGCTCGGGGATGCGGAGCTCTTCCTGCTGCTTGAGGCCGAGGCGGAGGGGGATCAGATCACCCCGCAGGTGTTTGACCCGGGTTCCGGTGCAATCGTCCTGGCCTTTGACCGTGAAGAGCGATTAGCGGCGTTCGTGGGCGGGCCTGCACCCTATGCCGCGCTGTCGGGGCGGGTGATTGCGGAACTGCTGAGCGCGCAAGACATCGGGCTGGGTCTGAACCTTGATGTGGCTCCGTCCTCTTTCCTGCTGGATGCGGACGGGGTGCGCTGGCTGGCGATCACATTGGGCCATGGTCCGGACGAGGTTGAGGCGCGGCTGGCCGAAGTCTCTGCCCCGGCCGGATTGCCTGATGCGTTGATTGCGGCGCTCGATACGAAACTGGCCACCGCGACGGGGCTGGCCCAGATGGCCTATCTTGTGGGCACCACGGATAGGGAGGGCAAACGGGGACATTTGCTGGCGGTCGTCGGGGCCGCACCGGGCGCGGAAACTGCATTGGCACGGGCCGCATCCGAGGCGCTGACCTTTTCGGGGATCGAAGCAGGTGCGATGGATGTCGGGTTTTTCGATGCGCGCGATCCGGTGACGGAACGGTTTGCGCGGGTGGGTTTGCGCTTTGATCTGCCCCAACCGGCCCCTGCACGCGCGCCCGAAACGGTGGCCCCCGGATCGGACCCCGACCGCCCCCCGCGGCTGCGCTAAGCCAGCAGGCCCCGATCACGCCTGAATTGCGCGCGGTCACAACGGCGCGAGGCAGCCTGCAATGATAGACTCGCACCCCTTATTGTCTCATCATCGCCAAGGTAGGAGACGCCTTGCGCCCCACCGAGCTGTTAAAAGGACGATCCTGATGTTGAACCGCTTCACCCTGACCATCGCCGCCGCTGCCAGCGCGCTGACCCTCGCCACATCCGCCTTTGCCGGGGATCAGTACATCGACGAGACCGGATTTGCGGTATCGGGCTATGACGTGGTGGCCTATTTCAGTCTGGATCAGGCGCCTGTGGGTCAGTCCCAACCCGCCGCCGTGCCGGGCAAGGCGGACATCACAGCCGATTACAACGGCTCGACTTTCGCCTTCTCGACCGAGGAAAACCGCGATCTGTTTGTGGCTGATCCGGCCAAATACGCGCCCCAATATGATGGGCACTGCGCCTATGGCGTTGCCCAGGGCGGCAAGGTCCCGGCCAATCCCGAATTGTGGCGCATCGTGGATGGCAAGCTGTACCTGAACATTACGCAGAACGTCGTCGGCTTCTGGGAAGCGGACATTCCCGGCAACCTCGACAAGTCCGAAAACAACTGGGTGTCACTGGAACCGGGCCCAGCCTCGAACCGCACCGTGCCTCAGTTCACAAGCGAGGCACCAAAGTCCTGATATGACAGCTGAGAACAACACCGAAAAACCCTCGGGGGCCAGGCACATGACGCGCCGGGCCTTTGGGCTTGGCGCAGGTGCCTTGATTGTGGGCGGGGCCGTGTTTGCCTCGCGCTGGTACAACATCTCGGCGCAAGCCGGGGTCGAGGGGACGTTGAGCACGCCGGATGCGCACAGTGCTGCGGTGTCGGGCGATATCGTGCTGATCGACATTCGCCGTCCGGATGAGTGGGAAACAACCGGCGTGGGCGAAGGGGCGATCCCCATCGATATGCGCCGCGATGACTTCACCGACGCTTTGCTGGTGGAGACGGCAGGGCGTACCGATACACCCGTCGCACTGATCTGTGCCCGTGGGGTGCGGTCCCGCCGCATGTCGCGCCAGCTCAGCGAGGCCGGGTTCACCACCATCATCGACGTGCCCGAAGGGATGCTCGGCTCGGGCGCTGGTCCTGGCTGGTTGAAGCGCGGCCTGCCCACTGTGACGTGGGCCGCTGAATGATCCGAGCGGTCGCGGCAGGCGCGCTCTGTGCCGCAAGCGCGACCTTGGCAGTGGCAGATTGTGGCCCCACCGCTGGCCCCTGCGAAATCGAAAGCGGCACTTACCATATTGTCTTGCCCGACGCCGCCCCGCGCGGCGCGATCATGTTCCTGCACGGCTTTGGCGGCAGCGGATCGGGGTCGGTCCGTCACGGCTGGGTCACGGATGCCCTGGCCGCCGGATATGCCGTCGTCGCCCCAGACGGTACCTTGCGCGACAGCGGCAATGGACGGCGCTGGTGGTTCCACCCCGACTGGCCCGCCGAACGGGACGAAGTCGCCTTTCTGACGGCTGTGCGCGATGATGTGGCAGAGCGGTTTGATATCAATGGCACCCAGATGGTGCTGGGCGGCTTTTCCATCGGCGCGACCATGGCGCATTATGTGGCCTGCGCCGCGCCTGACACATTCGCGGCCTATGTGCCGGTCAGTGGGGCCTTCTGGCGGCCTGACCCACAAAGTTGCGCAGGCCCTGTTCGCCTATTGCACACCCATGGCTGGGAAGACACTACCGTGCCTATCGAGGGGCGGGTTGTGCGCGGAGAAGATGTGAATGACCCGGCAGCCTGGGTGCAGGGTGACGTGTTTTATGCCATGTCGCTTTGGCGCGAGACGAACGGCTGCGTGCAACTGCGCGGGGACCGTTTCGATGTGTCCGATGCGTTCTGGGTCCGGTCATGGGATCGCTGCGCACCCGGCACGGCGCTGGAACTGGCGCTTTACCCCGGCGGTCATACGGTGCCCGATGGTTGGGCCAAGCTGATGCTCGACTGGCTGGACGGCTTGCAGCCACTTCCGAACTAGGCGCGGATCATTCCGCAGGCAGGTTTGCCGCTTCGATCCGGGCGCGCATATCTGCGCGGGCCGCGCGCGCATTGCCCACGATTGTGGGTTCGCGCAAGGTCAGCGGATTGTCGAGGCGCCAAGGCAGGCCCGCAACACTGCGCGCACTCAGCGCGGACAGGGGCACGGCCAGTACGAGGCTCGCCATGATCGGCACCAGCCACCATGACACAAGGCCCGCGATCAGCCCGGCCAGCAGCAACAGGCCCACGACCGTTTCGACCCAGTGGAACGCCAGCAATGTGCGCAGCGGATAGGCGCGCCCACCGCGTTGCTGCGGCTGCCAACCCGCGCCGCGCCCGAAGATGGCGCGCAGAACGGCACGCGTCTGCTGTATCATCATGATCGGCGCGTAGGCGATGGAGAGTGCCAGTTCGAGCAGGACCGCCCCCGCAAAGGCGCGCCGCCCGCCAAAGAGCTTCACCGCCTTGGCATGGGTGGCAATGACGATCCCGCTGGTCAGCTTGGGGGTCAGCAGCATCACATACATCACCACCAGAAAGATCGCGCTGTCGATATGGGTCATGGCCGGGGGCCAATTCGGGAAAAGCGGGTTCGCTTCATTAAAATAGGAGATGACATTGGTGTTTTCATCGCGCCCCAGAAGCGCCCAGAACACCAGCAGCACGAACCAGGCGGGCGACATCAGGTAGGCCGCAGCGCCTTGAAACAGGTGGAACCGGCTGACCGGGTGCAGCCCACGCGTTGTCAGCAGGCGCAGGTGTTGTAGGTTGCCCCGGCACCAGCGTTGGTCGCGCACCACATAGTCGATCAGCGTGCCGGGCGTTTCCTCGAAACTGCCCGCCATGCGCGGCAGGAAGCGGACGCGCCAGCCAGAGCGACGCAGCAGGGATGCTTCGACAAAATCATGGCTCAGGATCAGATCGGTGCGCCCGGTGAGGCTGCGCAGATGCGGCAATCCGGCCGAGGAGGCAAATGCGCGCGTGCGGATGATCGCATTGTGACCCCAATAGTTGCCCTCGGTGCGCGCCCAATGCGCCAGCCCTTCGGCCAGCAGCCAGCCATAGGCGACGTTGGAAAACTGCTGCATGCGGGCAAACAATGTGTCGGCACCGATAAGTTGCGGAAAGCTCTGGATCAGGCCCGCCTTGGGGTCAGCGGCCAGCTCACAAGCGAGGCGATCAATGGCGCGGCCCGTCATCAGGCTGTCGGCGTCCAGCACCACCATCGCCTCGTAATCGGCACCCCACCCGGTAATCCAGTCGAGCAGATTGCCCACTTTTTTGTCGGTATTGTCCGCGCGACGGCGGTAGTGAACGGCGATAGGCGCACTGGCCTGCAGGCTGGTGAAAGCCTGCCATTCCTGCATCGCGATCTCGTCATCCTGCGTGTCGCTGAGCACGAACAGGGTATAGCGGTGCCCGCCGCGCTGGCGCGTCAGGTCCTGCAACATGGCGGCGGCATTGCCGAACACATCCCAAGGGGTTTCATTGTAGATCGGCACCAACAGCGCCACGTCGAGCGGCGCGGCCTCTGGCGGCTTTTTCGCGGTATCAAAACGACCGGCCAAGCCGACACCCACAGTGGAGACGGCCAACGTAACCCACACAAAGGTCATGCCGATCAGCGTCAGCAGCACATATTCGAGCGTGGTCATACCGGCGGTCGCAAACAATCCATGCAACGCCCAGATCATCAGGCCGGTCAGGATCAACGCAGGCAGGAAAACGGCGATCCGCCAGATCGGGTCTGGGACGTCCGTGCCGGGCATGTCCAACGCGGGGGCCACGCCGAAATCCTGTGCAGGCATGGCCAAAGGCGCACGCGGGGGCATGGCATGGGGACGGTTCAAGATTTGGTCCACCGATAAAGCCACACTTCGCTCAGCGCTTCGCCGTCAAGACGCAGTTGCGCCCGGAATTCTGCCCATGTGGCGTCACCCGGCATGAAGGTAAAGGCCAGGCGCGGACCGCCCGTTGCCGGGTTGCGCTGAATGATGCCTTCGGTCACTTCACCTGCTGAGCTGCGCACCAGGCGGTCAAGCCGCGACAGATCCTCGGGCACGTGATCGGCATTTTCGAAATCTATGGCAAAGATGCGCCCGCCTTCGGGGCGGCCGCCCGCAGCGGTATTGGTAACGCGCAAGGGCATGGCGGTGCGCGGCGCGGGGTCCTCGCCCCAGTCAAGGCGGTAGGTCATGCGATGTGACTGACCCGCCTCGATATCCGCCGAGGGGCGCCAATAGGCGACAATATTGTCGTAAATCTCGAGGTCGGCAGGGATTTCGACCAGTTGCACATTGCCCCGCCCCCAGCCTTCGCCGGGCGTGACCCACAGACCGGGGCGGCGATGATAAAGCGCCTCGAGGTCGTTGAAATGCTCGAAATTGCGGGCTCGCTGCATCAGGCCAAAGCCGCGCGGGTCGGTGTCGCCAAAGGCACTGATCTGCAAGGTCAGCGGGTTGGCAAGCGGCCGCCAGATCACCTCGCCCGCGCCATTGTGGATCATCAGCCCGTCGCTGTCATAGACGGCGGGGCGGAAGTCATCGAAACGCTGCCGATCCGTGTCATCAAACAGGAACATCGATGTCAGCGGCGCGATGCCCACATGGGTGAGGGTTTTGCGCGCAAAGATCTCGACCTCGACCTGCATGGTGAGGGGCTGGCCCGGTGTGATCTCGAACCGGTAGGCACCGGTGCACGAGGGGCCATCAAGGAGGGCGTGCAGCACGATTGTGGTGGTCCCATCCTCGGGGCGTTCCAGCCAGAACCGGGTGAAGTCCGGAAATTCCTCTCCCATCGGATCGCCGGTTTTCAGCGCAAGGCCGCGTGCGGACAACCCGTAGATGTCGCCCGTGCCAATGCCCCGGAAATAGCTGGCACCCTGAAAGACCGCGTATTCCTCGTAGATGCCGGGCTGGCGCAACTCGGCGCGCAGGCGCAGACCGCTGTAGCCAAGCGTGTCGTCGATTGGCACGTTCGGGAACTTGTCGGTGGTGTCAAAGACGTTCAGATCGAACAACATGGGCCGGGCCTGACCGTCCTCGACCACATAGGTTTTGATCGCCTGCGGAAAATACAGACCCGGCGGGAACACATCGACCCGCTGCGGGGCGTCGGACCCTTCCCACAGCGCATTGCGGGAATCGAACCAGATCTTGCGATATTGGTCGTAGGTCAGGTTGCGCCATTCCTCGGGGATGAGGGGGCGGGGTTCGTAGTCGCGCGTTGCCATCTCGCGCGCCATGTCGGCCACGTCGCTGGCGCTGAACGGCGTGCGCGCGCCCAGTTGCAGACCGGGCTCACCGTCTTGTGCCCACGACGCGCGCGGGGCAGCGGCAAGCGCCGCAAGGCTGGCAAGAAATTCCCGTCGCAACATCAGGCGGGCACCTTTTTCCACGGATTGCTTTTGAACCATCCTGCTAGGTAGGCTGTCAGGATCAACACGCAAGCGCCCCCAAGGTTCACCAGCAAAACCGTGCCGGTCTCGCGGCCCAGGACGTCCATGGCAAAGCCCATCAGGCGCGCAGTAAACATCGACACCACGAAGACGGCGAGGGATTGCTGACCGACCTTGAGGATGATCTGCAACAGCCGACCCCATGCGCGGCCAAGGGCGGAGGTGCCTGCCCGAATGCGGTTGCCCTTGTCGCCCGCCAGCACCCACATGAGGTAGGCAAGCGCGAGGAATTGCACAAAGCGCAGAATGCCAAAGTCGGATTTGGTGATCCAGGCGCGGTTCTCGATCCGCCACTCGCGCGCCCACTCGAACCCGAACTCGCGCACGCCGATATTGGAGAGCGGCACATTCGCCAGCACTATCACCAGCGCAATCCCGATGAGCAAGGGGGTGACAGGCGGTTTGGGAATCCAGCCGCGCATGAACGCGAAGCCGGTGAAAAAGATCAACTGCCAGCCGAAGGGATTGAAGAACCACTCGCGTTGGGTTCCGTCGTCTTTCACCCAGGGCTCGGCGATGAAATTGAAATGGGGCAGGCCGAGCATGTTCGTCAGCGCCTCCTGACCCATCAGCCATACGACACCGATAAAGCCCGCCACGAGGCCAAGATGGATGCGAGACAGCCACATGATGATTGGCATCATCAGCAGGATCACCATGTACATCGGTAGAATGTCAAAATAGTTGGGCACATATTGCAGGGTCACAAAGCTGAACCAGATGTCGGCATTGGCCCAACGTTCGCTTTCCACAAATAACGGCCACAGGTTCAGCTGGCCCCAATAGTTGCGGGTGCCCAACTCGGAATCGGTGAGAAAAACGACCAGCGCAACGGTCGCCATGAACAGGCCCACATGCGCCCAATAGACTTGCCAGACCCGAAAGCCGACGCGCGCCGTGCCCATGCGCCAGCCTGCGCGGTCAAAGGTGGTGCCAAAGGCGATGGCGCTAGCCATACCCGAACAGAACACAAAGATTTCGGTCGCGTCGGAAAACCCCCACCGCGCCGGGATCCATGACGTCAGAAAGTTGCCCGGGGTGTGGGCGATCAGGATGATGAACATCGCGATGCCACGGAAAAAATCCAGACGAATATCACGCACCCGCGCCGGATTGGCGGGTGTCGCAGCCGCTGGGGCCGCGCTCGCTTGGGTGGGGTCGGCAAATGTCATGGCCGCTTTCTCGTCTTCTTTAACCGGTCGGTCGAGGGGCGCGCGCTTATTGCGCCGGGATGCGCCGCTCTTCGCTGATGGTGGCAAGGCGGGTTGCGGCAAAGCGATCAACCGCACCGTTACGCCGCGCAATGCGATCTTCGATCAGCGCCTCGGTGGCGTCCACCATACCGGCACGCAGGCCCGCGTCGATTGTCATGCGCTCGAACACATCGCGTTGAGCGTGGCTGCCGCCAATGGTCTGCATCGTGGGGCGTGCCGCGACGAGGTTCTGGAAGGCGGCGTCATAGCGCCCCTCGGCAAAGGCGTTGAGGCCCGCAAGCGCGGCCTTGCCTGGATCAGCGACCCGCGTCGGCATTTCGCCTTGGCGTGTTGCATCCAGCGCAAAGCGGGCGGCCAGCGCGGATTGCGCATCGTCGCGTCCCGCCGCGCCAAGGGCGAGTTGATAGTGCAGATCGGCAAAGACGACGCATCCATCATCGGTGCGGTGTTGCGCGAAATCGGCCAGTTCAGTCCAGCGGTTGCCGACATCTATGCCCTCAAGCTCGAGCCGCATCAGCAGCGACGTGGCATTGGCGATGTCGCGATAGTCGTCGGTTTTTTCGGACCGGATTTTGTCATCATAAAGCGCCAGAACGATGTCATTCTCGCCCCGGTCAAGGTGCAGCAGCGCCTTGTGCCACCACACATGGTAGCGGAAGTTGTTGCAATGATCCCAGGCGGAGACGTTGTTTTCAATCAATGAGATCCCGCGATCAGGGCGCGCCGTCATGTCATAGACGTGGGCCACGGCGTGCAAACCCCACGCATCATCGCCTGCCAGTTGCAGGCCGCGCAGGCCCGTTGCTTCGGCGGCGGCATACTCGCCGGTCTCTTCCAGAGTGAAGGCGTGACATCCCAGCACATAACCTTCGAGCGCGTGGCCCTTGTGGGCCTCCAGCACATTCTCGATCGAGGCGCGCATGCCCACACCATCACCAAGAATGAAGCGGATCGCGTGGCTGACCTTCGCCGAGAGCGTATCCGTGGGATGGTCGGCCAACACACGCTCCATCGCGGCAATCGCGCCAGAGGGACGGCCTGCAAGCCATTCGCCCAATGCGCGCACCCAAAGGCGCTCACGGGTACTGCCACCCGCCACGGCCAGCGCAGCTACAGCCGCCTGCCCAGCCTCGTGCGCGACAGCATTCAATTCCTTGCGCCCCATCATCAGGGAAAACAGACCCTTGGCCGCATGCCCCATCGCGAACTGCGGCGCGCCTGACAGCACGGCACCCAAATGGTTTGGCGTTGCGGTCCCATGCGCCAAAAACGCGCGGATCAATCCATTCCACTCTGCCAGCAGGGCGGGGTCATCCAGACTGACCGGGGATTGGCAAATATCGTGCATCATGAGTGCGGTACCTCTTACCGTATGCGTGTCATGTTGGGTTTATAGCATCTAAGCGGAAATGGCAGAGAATGCCGGGGGAAAACACGCAACCGTGAAGCGTATATGCTGCGCCGTGAGTAAAATGTCAGCATGAGGCCCCGAAAACGGCGGATTCCAGCCAAAGCGCTTGGATTGCTATGTAATTTATTAATCGACGTCAGTTTTGAGGCTGGCGAGAACCGCGTCTGTGTCCTGTCCGAACCGGGGCGGCGGGCGGCGATATTGCACTGGTGTCGCCGAAAATTTCAGCGGATTCGCCAGCAAGCGGAGATGCCCGTCCGCCACATCATCGCGGGCGACCTGCACCACGGTGCCCCGCGCCTGCGCCTGATCCGAGCCAAGCGCCTCGGCAATATCATGGATCGGCCCGCCGGGCACTTTGGCCGCGCGCAGCCGGTTCAGAACGTCGTCTTTTATCAGCCCGCGCAGCACGTTTGCCAGCGCCTCGGTCAATGCGACCCGGTTTTCTATGCGCAGCAGGTTTGTGGTAAACCGTTCGTCCTTGCCCAGCTCAGCCGCATCAATCGCGTCACAGAACCGCACGAATTGCGCATCATTGCCCACTGCGATCAGGATATGCCCGTCGCTGCAGGCAAACGCGTCATAGGGCACGATGTTGGAGTGCGCATTGCCGCGCCGCTCGGGCACTTGCCCGCTGGTCAGGAAATTGCACCCTTCGTTGATCAGCCACGCCATTTGCGCGTCTACCAGCGACAGGTCGATATGCTGGCCTTGCCCGGTTGCATCGCGGTGACGCAGGGCTGCCAGAATGCCGATGGTCGCATACATCCCGCACATCACATCTGCGATGCCCACGCCCACCTTCATGGGCGCGCCGTCCGGCTCTCCGGTCAGGGACATGATCCCGCCATAGCCTTGGGCCATCAGATCATATCCGGGCTGCGCGCGGTTCGGTCCGGTCTGTCCAAAGCCGGAAATCGAGCAATAGACGAGTTCGGGATGCGCCTTGAGCAGCGTTTCGTGATCCAAACCGTATTTGACCAAACCGTCGGGTTTGTAATTCTCGATCACCACATCGGCCCGCGCGGCCAGTTGGCGCACAATGTCTTGGCCTTCAGGCGTTGAGATATCGACCGCGATGGATTGCTTGTTGCGATTGGCCGACATGAAGTAGGCCGACAGGTCGGTGGCTTTCCCGTTCGCATCGCGGGCATAGTTCGGCCCCCACCCACGCGTGTCATCCCCACCCGTCTTGGGGTTTTCGACCTTGATCACGGTCGCACCCAGATCCCCCAGCATTTGCGTTGCCGTCGGTCCGGCCAGAATGCGGCTGAGGTCGAGGACATAGAGCCCGTCCAATGCGCCCGGCGTGTCAGATGCGTCCGTCATAGGCCCCTCGTTCGATCACGGCTGCGATAACCGTAAAGGTATCGCTGTTTTGGGCGGCATCCAGTGCGGTTTTCAATTCGGCCCGCGAGCTGACGGTGTGGCCTGCCCCGCCAAAGGCCTTGCCCATGGCCGCAAAGTCATGCTTGGCAAAGTCCACGCCTGCGTTGGTCAGTTGCCGCTGGCGCTGTTTCAATTCGATCAGCGACAGGGACGCATCGACAAAGACGACAAAGATCGTTTTCAGACCCAGCTCCGCCGCCGTGGACAACTCACCCGCGACCATCAGGAAGCCGGCATCGCCGGAAAAGCTGACGACGGGGCGGTCAGGTTCAACCACCTGCGCACCCATGGCCAATGGAATGGCACAGCCCATCGTACACAGGGCCGAGGATTGCATGAGGCCGCGTGGCTCATAGCATTCCCACATATGGCTCAGCAAAATGCGATGCGCGCCACTGTCAGCGGTCGCCAATGTGTCGCGCGGCAGAACGTTGCGGCAGGTGTCGATAACTGCGGCAGGCCCCCACGCGTCATCACGCGGGAACGCGTCAGCCAGATCGCATTTGACGGCGGCGATCTCTCCGCTGGTCCAAGTATCACGCGGTGCGACCTCGTTGGACATGGCGATCAGCGTGGCCGCGCAATCGCCCACGATATTGGTTGTGGCCTGATGCATGTAGTGGTGGTTCGGCTCGGCGGTGATGTCGATCATCTCCTGAATGCCGGGGAAGTAGAAATCGCGCCAGCCGGTGCGCATCTCGATGGGATCATAGCCAAGCCCGATGATCAGATCGGCGCGTTGGACCATTGGCAGCAACACCTTGTCCGCCTTGGGTGACAGACCCGCCCCCCCAAGGGCCAGCGGGTGATCCTCCGGCAGCAACCCCTTGGCCTTGTAGGTGGTGAGTACGGGCACGTTGAATGTTTCGACAAAGGTGCGCAGCGTGTCCGACATATCCGCGCGGTGCCCGTCAAAGCCCTGGTTCAGCGCGTCCACGCCCACGATCAGGATGGGCCGCTCGGCGCGGGCGAGGCTCGCGCGCATCGCCTCAAGCGTTGTCGGGTCTGGGATCAAAGGCGCGGCAACCGCCCGTCGCGCCGGAATGTCGGGGGTGACAGGCGTAACAGCCACCGTGATGGGCACGTCGATATGGACAGGGCCCGGACGCCCCTCAAGCGCGATGCCAACTGCCTTGTCCGCGATCACCCGCGCCGCCCCGGTGTTGAGCGTAAAGGTCGCCTTGGTGATGGGGCGGAATACCTGGGTTTGGTCGAGCACCTGATGGGTATAGGTCTGGGCCTCATCCGCATCCACGCAGCCGGACAACACGATCAGCGGCACCCGATCCTGATGGGCGTTGGCCACCGCATTCACGCCATTGAGCGCACCAGGCCCGACAGTGGCCACAAGAATACCGGGCGCACCCGTGCGATGCCACGCCCCCTCGGCCATGAAGGCGGCTGCATTTTCGTGTTTGCACAGGATGAACCGGATGCCTGCCCGTTCCAGCGCGTCCACAAGTGTCAGCACCTCGCCCCCCGGCATCCCAAAGGCCAGACGACAGCCCGCATCATACAAACGTGCGGCCACAACATCGGCAGCGCGCGGCGGGGAAGGGGGCAAGTCTCTCATTTGGTGGTCTTTCTCGTCAGGTTGGCGCGTCGCGCCTTCCTGTCATGGGTCGACCTCGCGTACAACTCACACCTGCGTTGAGCATTGTTTCAGCGCCCCCTTGACCTCTGCGGTCCGCGCCGCCTTATGTGAAGGGGTATGGGCGACACAACACTCCGTTTCGATATCACAGGATTGCACTGCGCCTCGTGCGTAGGCCGCGCAGAAGAGGCGTTGGCCAAGGTTCCGGGTGCGCGAGATGTACGGGTCAATCTGGCCGATCGCAGCGCACGCATGAGCGGCGGCGACCCCGGTGCGGCGATCAGCGCGCTGTCCCGCGCAGGGTATGAGGCACGGGTGACCACCACACTGCTTGCCATTCCCGCCATGTCTTGCGCGTCATGCGTGGCCCGCATCGAGGCGGCGGCCAAGTCCGTGCCGGGGGTGCTGAATGTCAGCGCACAATTGCCGACCCAAAACCTGCTGGTCGAAATTTTGGGCGATCCTGGGCCGGTCAAGGAGGCCCTCGCCGCAGCGGGATACCCCGCCTCCGCGCCCCAGACTGACACGCCACCCGACCCGGCCCGCCCGCTCTTGCAGCGCTTTTTGTTGGCGGCAGTTTTGACCCTGCCCGTGTTTGTGCTCGAGATGGGCAGTCACGCCATCCCGGCCATGCACCACTGGATCATGCGCAGCATCGGAACCCAGACGAGCCATCTGATCCAGCTGGCCCTGACCGCCCTTGTGCTGATGGGACCGGGGGCCGGGTTTTTTCGGCGCGGCATCCCCGGTCTGCTGCGCGCCCGCCCGGATATGGACGCGCTTGTCGCTTTGGGGGCAGGGGCGGCCTTTGGATTCTCCGCATTTGCGGTATTGATGCCCACGCTGCTACCCCCCTCGGGCGTCTATTTCGAAGCGGCAGCGGTCATCGTCACCCTGATACTGCTGGGCCGTTGGCTCGAGGCACGGGCCAAGGGGCGCACGGGCGATGCAGTGCGACGACTGCTTGAGTTGCGCCCCGACACGGCCGAGGTCGAGCGCAATGGCTCCTTTGCCCATGTGCCCTTTGACGAGGTACAGGTCGGGGACGTAGTGCGGGTGCGCCCGGGCGGGCGCTTCGCGGTCGATGGCGTCGTGGTGTCAGGCACCACTCATGTGGATGAGGCAATGCTGACGGGCGAGCCCATCCCCGTTCTGAAACAGCAAGGCGATGAGGTCAGCGCGGGCACGTTGACCACAACCGGCACCCTGACATTTCGCGCAACCCGCGTGGGGCGCGACACTGTGCTGGCGCGGATCACGGCCCTGACGCAGGCCGCCCAGGCCGCGCGGCTGCCGGTCGAGGCGCTGGTCAACCGGATCACCGCATGGTTTGTGCCGGTCGTCCTGTTGATCGCGGCGGTGACCTTTGTGACCTGGTGGGCCGTGTCGGGCCTTGGCCCTGCGGTTGTTGCGGGCGTATCGGTGCTGATCATCGCCTGTCCCTGCGCCATGGGGCTCGCCACGCCGATGTCTATCATGGTTGGCACAGGCCGCGCCGCCGAACTGGGCGTGCTGTTCCACAAAGGTGCTGCACTTCAGCAATTGCAGAACACCCGTGTAATCGCCTTCGACAAGACCGGGACGCTGACTGTGGGCGCGCCCGTGGTGACAGATGTGGCAGGCCACGTTGATCGCGACATCTTGCTGGCCCGCGCCGCCGCGGTCGAAAGGCACTCCGAACACCCGCTTGGCCGGGCCATCGTGGCCGCAGCACCCGAGGTGGCGCAGGACGTCAGCGATTTCAACGCCACGCCGGGGCACGGCGCACAGGCGCGAGTGGGCGGTAAACACGTGATCGTGGGCAATCAGGATATGCTCAGCGCCCATAATGTCCCAGTCGAACCTGAATGGACCGCTGAGGGGACAAGATGGGCGCGCCAAGGCAGGACATGCGTGCACATCGCCATTGACGGGGCACATCTCGGGGTGATCGCCATCAGCGACCAAATCCGCGAAGGCAGTGCCAAGGTGGTCGCGGATCTGCAGGCCACAGGACGGACCGTCGCGATGATCTCGGGCGATAGTGAACAGACCGCACAGTACGTCGGCAGCGGCTTGGGGATCAGGGATATCGTGGCAGGGGTGAGGCCGTACGGAAAGGTCGCCGCCATCGCAGAGCTGCGCGCGGCACATGGCGCAGTCGCCTTCGTCGGCGATGGGATCAATGACGCCCCCGCACTGGCTGCATCCGAGGTCGGGCTGGCGGTCAACGGGGCAAGCGACGTGGCGATCGAGGCGGCGGACGTGGTGCTGATGTCACCGGAACCCGGTGCAGTCCTGCGCGCCGTGCGGATCAGCACGGCAACACTGCGCAACATCAAGCAAAACCTCGTCTGGGCGTTTGGCTACAATGTGCTGCTGATCCCGGTGGCGGCAGGGGTGCTTGTGCCTTTCGGCGGACCACAGCTTTCGCCGGCACTGGCGGCGCTGGCGATGGCGCTCTCGTCTGTCTTCGTGGTCACGAATGCACTCAGGCTGCGCAAGGCAGGCACACCCTAACCCTTCCTTTCGCCCAAAATACCTTGGGGGAGACGCGAACAGCGTCGGGGGCAAAGCCCCCTTAATATCGCGTGGCGCAGCCTCTTTCAGATTGACCTGCTCCCCTGAAAAGTCCGGCATTTAGAGTTAGCCTGTTCTCCAACTGAGGAGACAGACGATGAAGAGAAG
>NZ_CANLVZ010000006.1 GCF_947494755.1 uncultured Tateyamaria sp. | reverse complement strand
GAGGCGGGGAAGTATCGTTGAGGGGGCTCCGCCCTTCCGCCAGAGGCGGGGAAGTATCGTTGAGGGGGCTCCGCCCTCCCGCCAGAGGCGGGGAAGTATCGTTGAGGGGGCTCCGCCCCCGGCCTTCGGCCTCCCCCGAGGTATTTTTGGCGAAAGGAAGGGGGATTGTGAGCGCGCCATTGCCTCCCTATAAGGCCCACATGATGTCGATATCCATCATTCAGCGAATTATCTCCCCGGCGCTCTGAGCAAAAGACGAGCCGCCGGGTCAAGGTGTTTGAGACGCTTCGCACCGCCGCCACAAAACCAGCCGACATGACCGACAAAGGACGCCGCCCATGTGCGCCGATACGCCCGAATACAAATCCACCCTGAACCTGCCCAAAACTGATTTCCCCATGCGTGCAGGATTGCCCAAACGCGAGCCGGAATGGCTGGAACGGTGGGCGCGGATCGGGGTCTATGACCGGTTGCGCGAGAAGGCTGTGCAGGCCGAGGGTGCGCGCACGCCGTTTACGCTGCATGACGGCCCTCCTTATGCGAACGGGCACCTGCACATCGGCCATGCGCTGAACAAGACCATCAAGGACATGATCGTGCGCTCGCATCAGATGATGGGCCGCGATGCGCGCTATATCCCCGGCTGGGACTGTCACGGGCTGCCCATCGAGTGGAAGATCGAAGAGCAGTACCGCAAGAAGGGCCGCGACAAGGACGATGTGCCGATCAACGAATTCCGCGCCGAATGCCGCGACTTTGCCGCCGGGTGGGTCGACATCCAGCGCGAGGAATTCAAGCGTCTGGGCGTCACGGGCAATTGGGAACAACCCTACCTCACCATGGATTTCCATGCCGAACGGGTGATTGCCGAAGAGTTCATGAAATTCCTGATGAACGGGACGCTTTATCAGGGGTCAAAGCCGGTGATGTGGTCGCCGGTCGAGCAGACCGCCTTGGCTGAGGCGGAGGTAGAGTATCACGACAAGGACAGCTTTACGATCTGGGTGAAGTTTCAGGTGGTTGGCACGGGGGATGCGACGCTCGACAGTGCCAAGGTGGTGATCTGGACAACGACGCCTTGGACCATGCCGTCGAACAAGGCGGTCGTGTATGGCAGTGACATCTCTTACGGCCTGTATGAAGTGATTGGCCGTCCCGAAGAATGCTGGGCCCGGATCGGCGAGCGGTTCATCCTTGCCGACAATCTGGCAGCGGATGTGATGGGCCGCGCGCGTCTTGAGGAGACGATGTATCGCCGCCTGTGCGATGTGACCAAAGAGGATTTGGCCAAGATCAAGCTGACCCACCCGTTGAACGGGGCCGAGGGTGGCAACGGCGCGTGGGACGACATCCGCGATTTCCGTGCCGCCGACTTCGTGACCGACACCGAAGGCACCGGCTTTGTCCACTGCGCGCCGTCCCACGGCCTCGAGGAATACGAGCTTTACCGCGATCTCGGCATGCTCGAACAGGTCATCACCTACAATGTGAACCCCGATGGGCGCTTCCGCGATGATCTGCCGTTTTTCGGCGGCAAGGCGATCCTGAAGCCCAATGGGAGAGAGGGCAACGCCAACGCCGCTGTCATCGACAAGCTGGCCGAGGTCGGCGGGCTGCTGGCACGTGGCAAGATCACGCACTCCTATCCTCATTCCTGGCGCTCGAAGGCACCGGTGATCTATCGCAATACGCCACAGTGGTTTGCCGCCATCGACAAACCCGTCGGCGATGGCTTGGACCAGCACGGCACCACCATTCGCGAACGCGCGCTGACCGAGATCGATAACGTGAACTGGACCCCGAAATCCGGGCGCAACCGGCTTCATTCCATGATGGAGGCGCGCCCTGACTGGGTGCTGTCGCGCCAACGTGCGTGGGGCGTGCCGCTGACTTGTTTCACGAAGAAGGGCGCGCTGCCGACGGATGACGATTTCCTGCTGCGCAACCCTCAGGTCAACCGGCGGATCACTTCGTCTTTCGAGGCCGAAGGCGCGGATGCCTGGTATGAAGAGGGGGCCAAGCAGCGCTATCTCGAAGGGATCGTGAACCCCGACGACTATGAGCAGGTGACTGATATCCTTGACGTCTGGTTCGACTCCGGCTCGACCCACGCCTTCACCCTGCGCGACCGCGAAGACGGGACCGACGATGGGATTGCCGACGTCTACATGGAAGGCACCGACCAGCACCGCGGCTGGTTCCATTCGTCGCTGTTGCAATCGGTTGGCACCACGGGGCGCGCGCCGTATCGCAATGTGGTGACGCACGGATTTACGCTGGATGCCAAGGGCATGAAGATGTCCAAATCCATCGGCAACACCATCGTGCCCGAGGAGGTGGTGCGCCAGTACGGCGCTGACATCCTGCGGCTGTGGGTGGCGCAGACAGATTATACCGCTGACCAGCGGATCGGGCCGGAAATCCTGAAAGGGGTGACCGACAGCTATCGCCGGCTGCGCAACACGATGCGCTATATGCTGGGCTCGCTGAACGACTTCACAGACGCGGATCGGACCGACCCGGCAGATATGCCCGAGTTGGAACAGTGGGTGCTGCACCGGCTTGCGGAGCTAGACGAGGTCGTGCGCGACGGCTACGCCGCGTTCGATTTTCAGCGGGTGTTTTCGGCGGTGTTCACCTTTGCGACCGTGGACCTGTCCGCGTTTTATTTCGATGTGCGCAAGGACGCGCTTTATTGCGATGGCGACACGGTTGAGCGGCGCAGCGCCCGCACAGTGCTGGATATCCTGTTCCATCGGCTGACCACATGGCTGGCCCCGATCCTTGTCTTTACGATGGAGGAGGTGTGGCTCGAACGCTTCCCGGGAGAGGACAGTTCGGTGCACCTGACAGACATTCCTGAAACGCCTGCTGCGTGGAGCAATGAGGCGCTCGCTGTCAAATGGGCGGGCGTGCGCAACGCGCGGCGTGTGGTGACAGCGGCGCTGGAAATCCAGCGGACGGATAAGGTGATCGGGGCCTCACTTGAGGCCGGGCCGGTGGTCCATATCGAGGATGCCGATCTGGCAGAGACCCTGCGCAACTTGCCGTTCCATGACATCTGCATCACCTCGCAAATCGCGATTACAACCGATCCGGCCCCTGCCGAAGCCTTCCGCATGCCCGAAACCTCCGGCATCGCGGTGGTGTTCGAAAAGGCGCGTGGTGATAAATGCGCGCGATGCTGGAAGGTGTTGCCGGATGTGGGCACGCATGCACATGAAGGTGTCTGTGGACGCTGCGAAGCGGCACTGGCCTAGGCGGAGGACACCTCCGCCTTACCATACTATGACGGATGATCGGGATATTGAGGCGGCCATATTGGATGGGGTTGCACGGCGAGGGGCAGGGAAGACCATCTGCCCCTCCGAAGTGGCACGCAGCCTGTCGCCGCAAGAGTGGCGCGCGTTGATGCCCCACGTCAGACGCGTCGTCCAAACCCTTGCTGATGTCCGGCAGATCAGCGTGACGCAGAAAGGCGTGCCTGTCTCGGCGCTGTCGGCGAAGGGTCCCATTCGCCTTGGTCTGCCATCGGGTCCTGTTTCATCCTGAAAACGGGCCTTTGGATCACACCGCTAGTAGAAACTCTGCGGGTCGATATCGACGGCCAGTCGCAAGTCCCCCTTCAGCTTCAGCGGTGCAATCCACTGCGCGATCGCGCCTTGCAGCGCCACGCCCTTACCCGCCTTGACCAACAACCGCACCCGGTGCCGCCCGCGTACCCGCGCGATGGGGGCCGGGGCGGGGCCAAACACTTGCGCGCCCACGCGGGTGAGCGCCTGCGGGTTGCGCGCCAGGATATTGGCCGCGTCAAAGACCTGCGCCACGTCCGGGCCGCTCAGGATGATCCCGGCCATGCGCCCATAGGGCGGCACGCCTGCGGCCTCACGCTCGGCCGCCTCGGCACGCCAGAACCCTTCCTCATCCCCCGCCAGAATGGCGCGAATGACGGGATGCTCCGGCTGAAAGGTTTGCATCATGGCCGTGCCCGGTTTCTCGGCACGTCCCGCGCGCCCCGCGACTTGGCGCATGAGCTGAAATGTGCGTTCGGCGGCGCGCAGGTCCGACCCCTGCAAGCCCAGATCGGCGTCGATCACGCCCACGAGGGTCAGGTTGGGAAAGTTGTGCCCCTTGGCGACAAGCTGCGTGCCGATGACCACATCCGCACCGCCCGCTGCAATGCTCTCGATCTCGGCCTTGAGCGCGCGGGCCGAGCCGTACATATCCGAACTCAGCACCGCTACCCGCGCATCTGGAAAGAGCGCCGCCGCCTCTTCGCCAAGTCGTTCGACCCCGGGGCCGACAGGGGCCATGCGGTCCTCAGCCTCGCAAGAGGGGCAGGTGGTCGGCATGGGCTTTGTCTCACCGCATTGATGGCACATAAGGCGTTTCAGAAACCGGTGTTCCACCATGCGCGCATCGCATTGATCACAGCCCACCTGATGCCCGCAGGCCCGACAAAGCGTGATAGGGGCATAGCCGCGCCGGTTCAGAAACAGCATCGCCTGCTCGCCCGCCTCAAGGCGCTGATCAACCGCCCGTTTCAGCGTCTCGGACACCCACCGGTTCGAGGGCAACGTCTCGGCCCGCATGTCGATGGTCTGCATCGTCGGCATGACCGCAGGGCCGAACCGCGCCTCGAGATCGAGGCGCGTGTACTTGCCGCTTTCGGCATTTGCCCACGACTCGAGAGACGGCGTGGCCGAGGCCAGCACCACCTGCGCACCGAGCAGCGAGGCGCGCAGCACGGCCATGTCACGCGCATTGTACAGCACGCCGTCTTCCTGCTTGTAGGAGGTGTCGTGTTCTTCATCCACGACGATCAGCCCGAGGTTCTGATAGGGCAGGAACAGGGCCGAGCGCGCCCCGATCACAAGCTGCGCCTGACCTTGTCCAACCATGCGCCAGATGCGGCGGCGTTCGGTCATCGTGGCCCCCGAATGCCACTCGGCGGGGCGGGTGCCGAACCGGGCCTCCACTCGGGTCAGGAATTCAGCCGTCAGGGCGATTTCTGGCAGCAATACCAACGCCTGCCGTCCCGCGCGCAGGCAGGCGGCGACGGCTTCCAGATAGACTTCGGTCTTGCCCGACCCCGTCACGCCGCGCAGCAGGGTGGTGCCGTAATCGCCGGAGGCAACGGCGGACCCGATCACATCCGCCGCATGGGCCTGATCAGCGGTCAGGTTCTTGGACGGGCGGTCAGGATCAAGGGGCGGAAAGGGCAGGTCGCGGGGGCTGTCCTCTTCGGCGACCGCGCCGTGTTTGACGAGGCCCTTGATGACCGAGGAGGTCACGCCGGAGAGTTCCGCCAATTCTTTCAACGTGAAGGCCAGATCTCCGTATTCGGCGAGAAAGTCCAAAACGCGGGCGCGGGCATCGGTCATCCGGTCTGGCTCGGACGGACCACGGCGATAGACCTTGCGCATCGACGGCGGATCGCCAAGGCCGGGCGCGCGGGTGGCGAGGCGCAGCATCGCGGGCATCGGCGTGAGGGTATAGGCGGCGGCCTTGCTCAGAAACTCGCGCATTTCCAGCCGCATTGGCGCGACATCCAACACCCGGATCACCGAGCGGACCTTGGCATAGTCATAATCGCCCTTGCCCGGCCCCCAGACCACGCCGATCACCTTGCGAGGGCCCAAGGGCACCTCGACAAAGGCACCCAGATGGCAGCCACCTTCGGGGGCCTTGTAGTCCAGTGCCCTGTCCAGCGGTTGGGTGGTCAGCACGGCCACCAACGCACCTTCGTCAAAAAACGAAAGGCTCATGGCGCGGCCACAGTATCAGGGGGTTTCAGCATCACCCGGCATGAGGTAAACGCTGCCTGAGCAAACGCCAAGCCATCAAGAGGGGCCGTCCATGAAATTCTTTGTCGATACCGCCGAAATTGACGCCATCGCAGAACTCAACGATCTGGGAATGGTGGACGGGGTCACCACCAACCCCTCGCTGATCCTGAAGTCCGGGCGCGATATCCTCGAAGTGACCAAGGAAATCTGCGATCTGGTCGAGGGGCCGGTCAGCGCCGAAGTGGTCGCGCTGGAGGCAGACGCGATGATCGCCGAAGGGCGCAAACTGGCCGAAATTGCCGACAACATCACCGTCAAGCTTCCACTGACATGGGATGGCCTCAAGGCCTGCAAAGTGCTGACGGGTGAAGGCAAAATGGTCAACGTGACCTTGTGTTTCTCGGCCAATCAGGCGCTTCTGGCGGCCAAGGCGGGTGCCTCGTTCATCTCGCCCTTTATCGGGCGTCTGGATGATATCCACATCGATGGCATGGACCTGATCGAAGATATCCGCACGATTTATGACAACTATGGGTTTGAAACCGAGATCCTGGCGGCCTCGATCCGCTCGGTCGGGCACATCACCCAATGCGCTATGATCGGGGCCGACGTGATCACTGCACCGCCCGAGGTCATCAAGAAGCTGGCAGGCCACCCGCTTACAAATGCGGGCCTTGATCAGTTCATGAAAGACTGGGCCAAGACGGGTCAGAAAATCCTGTAAGTTCAGGCGTTTCCGGCCCGCCTTAGCAACACGCGCAACGCTTGGGGATCCAATGGAAAAATGCGGGGATCCCCTCCGTGAGTGGCAGCGAGCGGTGTCTGTGTCATGGGTCCGATATGGCAGGTGTCGCGCACCGCATCACGGGGAGAACGCAATACAACTTCCCCGTGCCTGACGCGCGCCGGCAACAGCGCGCGCATTGCCGCCAATTTATCCAAGTTCGGGGCAGATTTCCGGGGGGTGATGTGCTAGGACCACGGCAAAATAAGATGAGTACGGTATGAGCAGCCAACCCAAGATTGATGACGCCTTGCGTGAGGCGATTATTACCCGTCCGGACGTTATTCTGGACGACAAGGATCTGATGCACGCCCTGATCGCCGCCAATGAACGCGCGATGGGGGGCAACATTGTCGATCTGCGGGGGCTGGCGATGGAACGGCTTGAAGCGCGCCTGGACCGCCTTGAGGACACGCACCGTTCGGTCATTGCGGCGGCTTATGAAAACCTTGCAGGCACCAACCAGATCCACCGCGCAATCCTACGCATGCTCGACCCGCTGGAATTCGAAGCGTTTCTGCGTGATCTCGGCGGCGAGGTTGCCGAAATTCTGCGCGTCGACGCGGTCAAGCTGCTGCTTGAGTCGGTCCAAAACGACGAAGACCCGGCGGTCAAGCGATTGGGGGCGGTCCTGTCTGCGGTCGAACCGGGTTTTATCGACGACTACCTCACCCAAGGGCGCGGCGGTGCGGAGCGCCAGGTCACGCTGCGCCAGGTGCAGGATGCCGACACGGCCGTTTACGGCAATGACGGCAGCTGGATCCGCTCTGAGGCGTGCCTCAAGCTCGACTTTGGCGATGGGCGTTTACCCGGCCTGCTGGTGATGGGTGCCGAAGACCCGCACATGTTCGGCCCCCAACAGGGCACGGACCTGCTTGCCTTTTTCGCAGGCGTGTTCGAACGGGCGATGCGGCGCTGGCTGGGATGAGCCTGATTTCCCCCGCTGCCCGTGACGCGCTGGAAACCTTTCTGGCGCATCAGCGCAGTATCAAGGGGGCAGCGGACAACACGGTGCTGGCCTATGGCGGCGATATCACCGAATTTCTGACCTTCATGACCGACCACTCCGGCCAGACCCAGGGTCTGGGCGCATTGGCCCGCATCACGACGCGCGACATGCGGGCGTGGATGGCGCGCACCCGGTCCGGTGGTGTCGGGCCCCGCTCGCTCGCGCGCAAGCTGTCTGCGGTCAAGGCGTTTTATAAATGGCTCAGCCAGCGCGAGGGGTTTGAGCCGACCGCAGTGCTCAGCACACGCGCCCCCAAGTTCACCAAGAAATTGCCCCGCCCGCTGGCCGAAGAGGCCGCCCGGGACTTGCTTGAGATCGCGCCGCTGCAATCCACGCAGCCATGGGTAGGTTTGCGCGACACCGCTGTGCTGACCCTGCTGTGGGGCTGCGGGTTGCGGATATCCGAAGCGCTCAGCCTGCAAGGGTCTGACGCGCCGCTGCCGCAGGTGATGCGCATCACCGGCAAAGGTGGCAAGGAACGGATTGTGCCGGTGATTGACGCCGCGCGAGATGCTGTTGACGCCTACATCGCGGGCTGCCCTTACGATCTGCCGGATGATGGGCCGCTGTTCCGGGCGATCCGGGGTGGGGCCCTGGCCCCGAGGGCCATTCAAAAGGCAATGGCGTCCGCACGGATGCAACTTGGTCTGCCCGCCTCTGCCACACCCCACGCGATGCGCCACAGCTTTGCCACGCACCTGCTGAACGCAGGCGGGGATCTGCGCGCCATTCAGGAACTTCTGGGACATGCCTCCCTGTCCACAACCCAAGCCTATACGGCCGTGGACACCGCCCGGTTGATGGATGTCTACGCCCGCGCCCATCCCAAGGCGTAGGGTTGGCTTGCCCTCCGCGCACGCATTGTGCTCACGCAAATGTGCATCAAGGTGATGCGTGATCTGTGCCTGTCTGTGGCAAAGCTGAAGGGCGGCTTACGGTCGCATATTCGGGACACGACTTAACTATCTAGGGGACACCACATGATCCGCAAATTTGCGATAGCCGCCGCGCTGACGCTGACCGCAGGGGCCGCCAGCGCCCAAGACTGCGCCGCCATCACGGTCGAGGACGCCTTTGATCTGACCGAAGAGCAGATCAACGGGCTTTACGACTGCCTTCAGGAAAAGATGGCCACGGGCTACGCCAAGGAAGGCGACGACATCGGGACCAACTATCGCACATGGGCCGCCACAGCGTCGCGCCCTGCCGTGGCCGGGCCGCATGGCAACCGGCTTTTGAACACCTACGCCAACGATGTGGCCGCCGAACAATACCTCAAGTTCGAAGAAGAAGGCTTTGAAATGCCTGTCGGGTCGGTGCTGGCCAAGGAATCGATCACCGTATCGATCAAGAAAAAAGCCGCCCGTCCCGGGCCTTTGTTCATCATGACCAAGGTCGGCGCGGACGAAGCGCCGGATACGGCAGGCTGGCTGTATGCGGGTCTGCAACCCAACGGCAAGGTGATGAAGGTCAAGCAGTCCTTCTGCCATGACTGTCATGCCGGGTGGGAAGCACAGGATTACCTTGGCTATCCGCTGGAAGAGGTCCGTTTGGGCCAATAACCCCTCGCCGATTGCACAATACAGCCGCGCCAGGGTCGCCTTCGGCGCGGTTTTGCATTTGCAAGCCTGTCCCAGATGGATAATGAGGGCGCATGACTGTTCAGATGCGCGCGCTCGCCGTTCACTTATTGACCGCCACAGGTGCCGTGTTTGCCATGCTGGCCATGCTGGCGGCAGTCGAGGCCAAGTGGGACCTGATGTTCCTGTGGCTGGTTGTCGCCTTCTTTGTGGATGGCATCGACGGCCCGCTGGCGCGCAAATATGACGTCAAGACCAATGCGCCGGAGTTTGACGGCGTGCTGCTTGATCTGATCATCGACTATCTCACCTACGTGTTCATCCCGGCCTTTGCGCTCTTTGCATCGGGCCTGATGGCGGGCTGGACGGGCTGGGTCGCGATCATCCTCATCACCTTTGCCTCGGCCATGTATTTCGCCGACACCCGCATGAAAACAAAGGACAATTCGTTTTCGGGGTTTCCCGGGTGCTGGAACATGGTGGTGCTGGTGATCTTCGCGCTGGAACCGAATTTCTGGGTCAGCCTCGCGCTGGTCAGCGTGCTGGCGGTGGGGATGTTCCTGCCGATCAAGTTCGTCCACCCTGTGCGCACTGAGCGCTGGCGGGTGCTGACATTGCCCATGGCGCTGGCCTGGACGTTCTTTGCAGGCTGGGCCGCATGGGTCGATTTTCACCCCGAAAGCTGGGCGCATTGGGGGCTGGTCGCTACGTCGGTCTACCTGCTGTTCGCCGGGCTCGCCCAACAACTGATCCCGCAGCGCTAGATCAGGTATCCGCCCGCGCGCTCGTGGCGCAGCAGGGCGACCTTGGTCTCGACCCCGCCCGCACCTGAAAATCCCGTTAACCCCTTGGCCCCCATCACGCGGTGACAAGGAATGATGATCGGAATGGGATTGCCACCACAGGCCTGACCGATGGCTTGCGCGGGTACACCCAACTCCTTGGAAATATCCCCATAAGTGACGGTGTAGCCAAACGGGATCGCCGACATCGCCGCACAGACATCGCGTTGCAGCTGCGATCCGCCCACCCGCAGCGGCAAATCAAACCGCTCGCGCGTGCCTGCATCATATTCGGCCAATTGCAACGCCGCCGCATCCAGCACGTCCGAGCGTTCCATCGATCCCGACACCCCCCAACTCAGACGCACAATCGCGCCCTTGTCTTCCGTCAGGGTCAGCGCCCCGAACTGTGTTTCAACATCGCGCAGTTTCATGGCACCACTATCACGCTGGATCGCCCCGACACTCAACCCGATCCTTGCGCATCCCCATCTTCCTTTCGCCAAAAATACCTCCGCCGGAGGCTCCGACACCTGCCACATGTGCCCACCTCGGATGCACATGCACTGCGTGCATATCCCCACTCGCCAGACTGCCGCAAAAGGCGTAAGGCGGTCCTATGGCCCGCCTTGTCCCCCTTGCCGACGCACGCCAACTGTCCGCGTGGCGTCGCCCCATTACGCTGCTGTTTCTGATGGCCTTCGCGATGCCGATCGGGTTTTCGGTGTGGCTGGCACTGCTGAACAACTTCGTGGTCGAAGCGGCAAATTTCGACGGGGCCGATATCGGGCTGCTGCATGCGATCCGCGAGATTCCGGGTTTTCTGGCCGTTGGTGTAATCGTCGTGATCATGTTCATGCGCGAACAGGTGCTGGGGCTGGTCTCGCTTGTGATGCTGGGGCTCGCAACGGCGGTGACCGCGCAGTTTCCCGAACTCACGGGCATCCTGATCCTGACCTTCATCAGCTCGGTCGGCTTTCACTATTACGAGACGGTCAATCAATCCCTGCAATTGCAATGGATCAAGAAGGATCGCGCGCCGCAAATGCTCGGCTGGCTGCTGGCCGCAGGATCGACCGCGACGTTCCTTGTCTATTTCGTCATCATGCTGCTGTGGGAACCGTGGGGCCTGACCTACCATACTGTCTACATGGTGGGCGGCGGGATCACGGCCGCCATCGCCATTTTTGCGATGATAGCCTATCCGCAGTTTGAGGCCCCAACCCCTCAACTCAAGACCTTTGTGCTGCGCAAACGCTACTGGCTTTATTATGCACTGCAATTCATGTCCGGGGCGCGGCGTCAGATTTTCATGGTGTTTGCAGGCTTCATGATGGTCGAGAAATTCGGCTTTGAGGTGCACGAACTCACCGCGCTGTATCTGATCAACTTGCTGGTCAACATTCTGGTGGCTCCGCTCTTGGGACGCATCGTCCAGGTCTATGGCGAACGCAAGGCGCTGGGTTTTGAATACACGGGCCTCGTGCTGGTCTTTCTGGCATACGGAGGTGTCTATTTCCTTGGCTGGGGCCTTGTGGTTGCGGCCACGCTTTACGTATTGGACCACATCTTTTTTGGGCTGGCGCTGGCGCTGAAGACCTACTTTCAGAAAATCGCCGACCCGCAGGATATTGCGCCCACCGCTGCCGTGGCCTTCACCATCAACCATATCGCCGCGGTGGGACTTCCGCTTCCCCTGGGCCTCCTCTGGCTCGTCTCGCCCGGCGCGGTCTTTCTGCTGGCCGCAGGCATGGCCGCCACGTCGCTGACGTTGGCCCTGATGATTCCGCGACACCCGGTGCCGGGATACGAGACCCGCTTTGCCACCCCCGACGCAGCCCCTGCCAAATAGCGTGCCAGAGGGGCGCTTTCTGACAGGCCCGACCATGGGCCACGTGGTGCGCATGACGGCCACGGGCGCGTTCGGGGTGACCTTTGTCTTTCTGGTCGATGCGGCGAACTTGCTGTGGATTTCCCAACTGGGTGATCCGCGACTGGTGGCCGCCATCGGGTTCGCCTATGCGATCCAGTTCTTTTCGGTCTCCTCCGTTGTGGGGTTGATGATCGCGGGCACGGCCATTGTGTCGCGCCGGATCGGTGAAGGGGACAGGGTCGGCGCGCGCCGTCAGGCGGGTGCCGCGATTGCCATTTCGACCGTGATCCAGGGCGGGCTTGCGACGCTGATATTCCTGATGCGCCATGACCTTGTGGCCGTTGCCGGGGCCGAGGGTGAAACGGCGCGCCTTGCCGCCCGCTACTTGGGGCAGACGGTGTTTTCGCTGATGCCGATGGCCGTTGCGCTGGTGGCCTCGGGTACGCTCAGGGCCGAAGGATATGCGGCCAAGGCCATGTATGTGACGCTGTTTTCGGGCTGCGTGCTGATGGTGATCGATCCGATCTTTATCCTGTGGTGGGGCATGGGGCTGGACGGTGCCGCCCTGGGCCTTGTGTTGTTCCGCTTCACGCTGATGGGGCTAGCGCTCTATTTCGCAGCACTGCAACACGACTTGATCGCCCGGCCCGATTGGGCGGGTGCCATGGACACGTTTCGCCCCTTCATGGTCGTGGCCTTGCCCGCGATTGCAACCCAGATGGCGACGCCTGCGGGCAACTATTTTCTGACCATCGTGATGGCGCGCTTTGGCGATGATGCGGTGGCCGCATGGGCCGTGGTCGGGCGACTGACGGTGCTGGCCTTTGGCGGCATATTCGCGCTGTCGGCGGCCATCGGGGGCATCTTCGGGCAGAACTTCGGCGCAGGCCGTTATGACCGGTTGCGCAGTACCTATCGCGATGCGCTCATCTTTTGCGCCGCCTATACGCTGGTCACCTGGGCCGTGCTGTGGATGGCCACACCGCTGGTGATCGACGCGTTCGGGCTCAGCGGGCAGGGCGCGGACGTTTTGCGCGCCTTCACCAGCATCGGCACAGGCGCGTTCATCTTCGTGGGGGCGCTGTTCGTCTCCAACGCGGCCTTCAACAACCTTGGCAAACCGGGACGGTCCACGCTGCTCGGCTGGGCCAAGGATGGGGTGCTGAGTTGGCCTGCCGCGACACTCCTGGCAGGCAGTTTTGGCGCAACCGGCGTGATCTACGGGCAGGCCGCTGCAGGAGTCATCGTTGGCACCCTTGCCGCCGCCTGGGGCTGGCGGTATGTGGCGCATCTGGGACCGGAAGCCGACATAATACCGCCCCCGAGCCGCCCCTGGCCCAATGCCGACAGATTTCGGAGACGCTGATGCCCACATGGACCGCCCTGACCACATTGACTGGAAAACCTGCCGCCGAAGCGCTCGGGCGCGCGCTTGAAAACCTGACCCCCGAACCGACCGGCATCGGCGTTTTCGAGGTCGAGGATGGATCGGGCCTGTGGGAGGTCGGGGCCTATTTCACCGAGGCACCCGATGATACAGCCCTTTTGTTGCTGTCCACCGCGATGGGGGCCAAGCCGTTCACTGTCTCTGAATTGCCCGAAACCGATTGGGTGGCCCATGTGAAACGCGAATTGGCCCCGGTCGAGGCAGGGCGCTTTTTCGTCTATGGCAGCCATGACGCAGACAAGGTGCCAAGCGGCAAACACCCGCTGCTGATCGAGGCGGCAATGGCCTTTGGCACGGGCCATCACGGCACGACCCTGGGCTGCCTTCGGGCGCTGGACCGGCTGGCAAATGATGGGTTCGTCGGCCAAAGCGTCGTCGATATCGGGTGCGGCACGGCTGTTCTGGCCATGGGCGCGGCATCCATCTGGGACGCCCCCGTGCTGGCCAGCGACATCGACAGTCAGGCGGTAGAAGTGGCCGAGGCCAATCTGGCGGCCAATGACATGGGTGACCGGGTGCGGGTGGTCGAGGCGGCGGGCTTTGATCACAAAGCACTTGCGGGCCCCTTCGATCTGATCTTTGCCAACATCCTCAAGGGGCCGCTGATTGCGCTGGCACCGGATCTGACAGCGCGGCTGGTGTCTGAAGGCTATGCGATTCTATCAGGGATTTTGAACGAGCAGGCGGACGAGGTGGCAGCCGTTTATGCCGAGGCTGGAAACAATATCTACGCCCGCGAAGAGATTGGTGAGTGGACCACACTCACCTTGCAGAAAAAGCCGTAATTCGATCTGCATTTATCGTGCATTTGCCGCAATTGCCCTGATTTTGCCATAATTCAAGCGCATCGTGGAACGTGAAACTGGTGGGGGCCGTTTCGAAGGTTAACGAGACTGCCATGGTTGAGACACAAGTAGATTTCCGCAAACGGCTGCGCGTCCTTGGGCGAAAGCATGTTGCGATGAGCAACGGGTACACCTCAAAAGTGCGTCACGACGGATTGATCGTTGTGACCCCCAAGCGGCGTAACCCCACGCGGTTCATCCCGGTCAAAGGGGTGGTTCTGTTCGTTCTGGGGTTCTTCGTCTTCAAGGCGTTCATGTTCGCTGCCTTGGGTGAGATCACCTATACACAGCGCATTGACGCCTTGGCGCAGGGCACATTGCTTGAGCAGGGGGGCGCATGGATCATGCAGGCCGACCCGGTCACGCAGCTTGTCGCCCGCTATGTGGAGCCGATCACCCGCTGACATCCGCACCAGACATGAAAAAGCCGCGTGGCCCGGAGGGGCGGCGCGGCTTTTGTTTGTGTCCTGACGTCTTTTCCGCCCGAGGCGGTTAAGGGGTCAGAGGTTTTGTGCGACGTCTTCGATGTCACCCCGGATCAGGCCGATATCGTCCAGTTCGCGGTCAGTCAGCGACATCAATGCGTTGCGGGTGACGCGGGCGTCGTTCCACGCCACGATACTGGCGACGAGGTGAGAGAAGTGTCCACGCACTTGGCCTGCCACCGGAGCAGCGCCATATACGGGGCGGGTTGTGTCGAAAGCGGCCATTTCAGCAGTCCTTTGATTTATGTTCTTGTGCCGAAGCGTTCGGCGATGTGCTGAGCATTTAGGCAGGTTGAGAACGCACGACAAGCGGCGAGAGGTCATACGTGCTATGCGTTTTCTGCATGTCGAAATTTGTGGTTAACCTGCCGTAAAGTAATGCGAAATTGCGACTGGCATCGGGTCGATTTTCGCCCGCCGGATGGCGCTTTTAACGCTCCGTTTCGGGCCTTGGTCGCCCGCGGAGCAGTGCGTGTCGCAAATGGGCCGATGCGGTTAACCCTTGGCGGATGTTCGCCTTTCGTGCTAGTGCGGTAAAAAATCCACAAACGTGGGCTACAGGGCAGGACATCATGCGCATTTTAGGAATTGATCCGGGGTTGCGGCACATGGGCTGGGGCATTATCGACATGGATGGCCCGCGTTTGCGTCATGTGGCCAACGGTATTTGCCACTCCACGGGCAATGATCTGTCCCTGCGCCTGCTCAGCCTGTTTGACCAACTGACCACGGTGATCGCCCGACATGCGCCCGAGGCGGCGGCGGTCGAGCAGACCTTTGTGAACAAGGATGGGGCGGGCACTCTGAAACTGGGTCAGGCGCGCGGCATTGCGATGCTGGCGTCGGCCCGCGCCGGATTGGCGGTGGGTGAATATGCCCCAAACGCTGTAAAAAAGACGGTTGTGGGCGTGGGTCATGCGGATAAGGCACAGATCGCGCATATGGTGCGTGTTCAATTGCCCGGGGTTGAGATTGCGGGTGCCGATGCAGCGGATGCCCTGGCGATTGCGATTTGTCACGCACATCACGGTGCGGGACGCTGTCTGGCTGCGGCGGCACCGACAGGGGGGCTTGCCGCCGCAGTGGCCCGCGCGGATGCCCGAGCGAGGGCGCGCGCGTGATTGGCAAGCTGACCGGCCGGATCGATTACCGCGCGGCGGATCACGTCCTGATCGACGTGCGCGGCGTGGGCTATCTTGTTTATTGTTCGGAGCGCACAATGGCGGGTCTGCCCGGCGTCGGTCAGCCCTGCGCCTTGTTTACGGACCTCGTGGTGCGCGAGGATCTGATGCAGTTGTTTGGGTTTCCGACCCTGGCAGAGAAAGAATGGCATCGCTTGCTCATGTCGGTGCAGGGGGTCGGGGCCAAGGCCGCGCTGGCCATTCTGGGCACGCTTGGCACCGATGGGGTCAGCCGCGCCATTGCCCTTGGGGATTGGAGCGCGGTGAAGGCGGCCAAGGGCATCGGCCCCAAGATCGCGCAACGGATCGTGCTGGACCTCAAGGACAAGGCTCCGAGCGTTATGGCGATGGGCGGCACCGTGGCGCAGGCCTTGGGCGAGATCCCCGCCGGCGAGACGCAGGTGATCGAGCCGGTGCCTGCCGCGCCCGCGCCGTCCACCGCGCAGGCCGATGCGCTGTCGGCTTTGGGCAATTTGGGCTATGGCCCGTCGGATGCGGCTGCGGCTGTTGCGCAGGCGGCGGGTGACGCGCCAGAGGCAGAGACGCCCGCGCTGATCCGCGCCGCGTTGAAACTGCTGGCCCCGAAAGGGTAGGGAAGGGCGGAGGACACCTCCGCCTTACTGTCGAACGGCGAAGGCTATACGAAAGATGACGCATGACTGACGCTTCAGACCCGACATTGCGCCCTGACCCCTTGCCCGAGGATGATGCGAGTGGTTTTGACCGCGCCCTGCGTCCTCAAATGCTCGACGATTTTGTCGGGCAGGCCGAGGCCCGCGCAAACCTGCGTGTCTTTATCCAGTCGGCTCGTCAGCGCGAAGAGGCGATGGATCACACCCTGTTCCATGGCCCCCCCGGCTTGGGCAAGACGACGCTGGCGCAGATCATGGCGCGGGAGTTGGGCGTGAACTTTCGCATGACCTCTGGCCCGGTCCTGGCCAGGGCGGGCGATCTGGCTGCGATCCTGACCAACCTCGAGGCGCGCGATGTGTTGTTCATCGATGAAATCCACCGCCTGAATCCGGTCGTCGAAGAGGTTCTTTACCCGGCCCTTGAGGATTTTGAACTGGACCTTGTGATCGGCGAGGGCCCGGCGGCCCGCACAGTGCGGATCGAATTACAGCCCTTTACGTTGGTGGGTGCGACCACGCGGATGGGGCTGTTGACGACGCCGCTGCGCGACCGGTTCGGCATTCCGACGCGGTTGCAGTTTTACACCGAGGATGAGTTGTTCACCATTGTCGAGCGCAATGCCCGCAAACTGGGGGCCCCCGCCGACGAGGGCGGCGCGCGCGAGATTGCGCGGCGCGCCCGTGGCACGCCCCGTATCGCGGGCCGTTTGCTGCGCCGTGTGGTGGATTTTGCCGTGGTCGAGGGCGATGGCCGTGTGACCCAGGCGCTGGCTGATGCGGCCCTCACCCGTCTGGGTGTAGATCATTTGGGGCTGGATGGGGCCGACCGGCGCTACCTATCGTTGATCGCCGAGCACTATGGCGGTGGCCCTGTTGGGGTCGAAACGCTCAGCGCGGCCCTGAGCGAAAGTCGCGATGCACTGGAAGAGGTGATCGAGCCCTATCTGTTGCAGCAGGGTCTAATCCAGCGCACGCCGCGCGGTCGTATGCTGGCGTCGCGTGCGTGGCGTCATCTGGGCCTTGAGCCGCCCAAATCCGGGGGCGATTTGTTTGACTGACATGCGGGACCGAGGGGCCAGCCCCTCAGGCTCCCCGGAGTGTTTTGGAACAATGAAAGGGGGACGTGATGGAGCTTGATCAGATCGAGGCCCTGTTTCGCCGCGAGTCCGGGGATTACGTGTTTGCCCGGTGGGGTCGGCCGCTGGCTCCGGTGGTCTTTGGGGTGCAGGACGAGACGTTGAGCGTCGTCAAAGGTGCGATTGAGGCGGTCTGCCAGTTGGCAGGCCACCACACCGCCGAGACGGACCCGGAACTGGGTTCGAACTTCATGTGGTTCTTTTTCAGCGATTGGGCGGAACTGCTGGCGGTGCCTGATCTGGATCGCCTTATGCCGGACCTTGGCCCGCTGGTGGAGCGCCTGCAGGCGGTTGAGGCCAACCAATACCGCGTCTTCCGCTTTGATGAGGCGGGCGCGATCAAGGCGTGTTTCGTGTTCTTGCGGATGGATACACATCTGAGCCGGGTGCCAGCCGAGACCCTTGCGCTGAGCCAGGTGGTGCAGTCGTTCTTGCTGTGGTCGGACATGGCGTTTCGCGACCGCTCCCCTTTGGCGGTGGCGGGGGAGACAACGGTTTTGCGCCCTGACATCGCGGCGTTGATCCGCGCCGCCTACGATCCGGCCATGCCGGTTGCAGCGCAGGATGCCGCACATGCGCTGCGCCTGAGTGCGCGCGTCGGGCAGGTATCCTGATCTAGCCGCCCAACGAGCGCAGCAGCGCGGGGGAGGGATCGCCCGTTGCGGGCTGTCCGATGCTCGTCTGATAGGCCGAGATGGCGCTGCGGCTGCCCGATCCGATGACCCCGTCCGGCTTGCCAGCATCGAATCCGCGCGCATTGAGCCGTGTCTGCAGGGCCACACGGTCGTCTTTGGTCAGCCCGAACTTGTCAGGGGGGAAGCTGCCCCGAATTGGCCCGCCCCCCGCGATCCGGTCTGACAAATGACCGACCCCGATCGCGTAGGCGTCCGAGTTGTTGTAGCGTTTGATCACCCGGAAGTTGGAGGTGACCGAGAACCGTGGCCCACCCGGTTGAGGCTGGATGATCGACCCTGACGGTGCGTCCTGACCCACTTCGCCGCCCCATTTCAGCCCGCGCGTCCAGCCGTTGCGTTGCAGGTAGGCGGCGGTGGAGGCAAGGCTGTCTGCCGGATCGTCCGACCAAATGTCGCGCCGCCCGTCGCCGGTGAAATCGACCGCAAAGGCCTGATAGGAGGTCGGGATGAACTGCGTATGCCCCATCGCCCCCGCCCAGGACCCGACCAGTTGGGCAGGTGTCGTGTCGCCCGATTGCAGGATTTTCAGGGCTGCGATCAGTTGCTTTTCAAAGAACGCGCCGCGCCGCCCGTCAAAGGCCAGTGTGGATGTGGCAGAGATCACGGGCACATTGCCGCGCCGTTCGCCAAAGAAACTCTCGAGCCCCCAGATGGCGGTGACGACATTGGCCGGAACGCCGTAGCGGGCCTCGACCGCCTGCAATGTCGCGCGGTGGCGCGCAAAGGCGGCGCGCCCCTTGCTGACCCGCTCGTCCGAGGCGGCGATGGCGAGGTAATCCTCAAGCGTGCGCGTAAACTCGGTCTGGTTGCGGTCGCGCTTGACGACGCCGGGCAGGTAGCCTGTGCCGCGAAATCCCGCATCAAGGGTCGCTTGCGAAATGCCTGCACTGGCCGCGCGATTGCGAAAGCTGGCCACCCAGGCGTCATAGGCGGCGTTGGGTGCCGGGCGCAGATCGGCAGGCAACGTGGTCGAACGTGTGCTCTCTGTGCCCAGGGCGGGCGCGGACAGGGGTGAGGTGCAGGCCGACAGGCTGATCGCGCCAAGGCCAAGCAGTGCGGTTCTGCGTGTAAGGGTCATCTTGAAATCTCTGCTCATTTTGTTTTGCGGTAAGGGTAGCGCGGCTGAGGCCCCGCGCAAAGCACCATTTGGGCAAAACCATGGATCGGCAGGAACCGGGGCAGCGGCGGCGCAGGCCCTTGCGAGAGCGCAACAAGGCGTGATCTATGGCAGGCCATAGATCAAACCTCGAAACAGGCCCGCCATGACCCCGCATCGTTTTCCCATCACCGTGTTTTACGAAGATACCGACATGGCCGGGGTGGTCTATTACGCCAACTACCTCAAGTTCATCGAACGGGCCCGCTCGACCATTGTCGAAGAGATTGGCGTTGATCAGAACGCGATGCGCGCGCGCGATCTGGTCTTCGTCATTACCCGGGTCGAGGCGGATTATCTGGGGGCTGCACGCCTTGGGGACCGGCTTGAAGTCGTGACCACCCATGCGCCCACCAGCCCCGTGCGGTGGGTGTTTGACCAGGAAGTGCAGGTCGCGGGGCGCACGATTTTTCGCGCGCACGTCATCGCCGCATGCATGACAACAGCCGGAAAACCCACCCGACTTCCTGCGGAAATCCGCGCAATACGAACAAAATAAGGCCCAAATGACGCCGAAGTGATGGATTTCCCCGGTGCGTTCCCCTATGCTTGTGCGCAATAAGGACCGCAAAATGGTCCATAACAAAGAGCAGGCAGATGGAAGCAGACACCCTGGCGTTGGCGCACGAGGTTGATTTCTCGATGTGGGCGCTTTTCGCGCGTGCCACCCTGACCGTGAAACTGGTGATGATCATGTTGATCGTTGCATCGTTTTGGGCATGGGGCATCATCATTCAAAAACTGATCATGTATCGCCGCGCGCGATCCGAGGCGGCGCGCTTTGATCGTGCGTTCTGGTCCGGTGAGCCGCTGGATGCGCTGTTCGAACAGATTGGCCCGGAACCGCGCGGGGCCTCTGAAAAGGTGTTCGCCTCCGGCATGATCGAATGGCAACGCTCGCACCGCGAGGATGGCGCGCTGATTGCGGGGGCCACCAGCCGCATCGACCGCTCTATGGATGTGGCCATCACCAAACAGGCCGAAAGCCTGCAAGGCGGGTTGACCGTTCTTGCCACTGTCGGGTCGTCGGCCCCCTTTATCGGCCTGTTCGGCACCGTCATCGGCATCATGAATGCCTTTATCGAGATCGCCGAGCAGCAAAACACCAACCTCGCCGTCGTCGCCCCCGGCATCGCCGAGGCGTTGCTGGCCACGGGGCTGGGTCTGTTGGCCGCCATCCCGGCCGTGATCTTTTACAACAAGCTGAGTGCGGACAGTGATCGCATCATCGCCGGGTACGAGGCGTTTTCGGACGAGTTCGCCACCATCCTCAGCCGTCAGTTGGATAGCTGACCATGGGCGCAGGTGTCGTGCAGAAAGAAGGGCGTCGGGGCAGGGGCCGCAGCCGGACCCGGCCCATGGCCGAAATCAACGTCACGCCTTTTGTTGACGTGATGCTGGTGCTGCTGATCATCTTCATGGTTGCGGCCCCTTTGCTGACGGTCGGTGTGCCGGTCGAGTTGCCCAAGACGGCTGCGGGCGCACTGCCCGCCGATCAGGAGGAGCCGCTGACCGTGACCGTCACCGCGGGTGGCGAGATTCAGATCCAGACCACAGCCGTGGCACCCGAACAGTTGATTGGCCGTCTGCGTGGCATTGCCGCTGAACGCTCGAGCGACCGGGTGTTTCTGCGCGCGGATGGGGCTGTGCCTTATGCGCAGGTGATGGAAGTGATGGGGGCTCTGAACGCGGGCGGATTTTCCAACATTGGTCTGGTGACCGACATCGGTGGCCCGACTTTGGACGGTGAAGGCCAGTAGCTCGTGAACACCGGGCAGGTCATATCAGGGATCGGACATGCAGGGCTGATTGGATGGGTGCTGTTTGGCGGCGTCTTCCAATCCGAACCTTTGCCGTTTGAAGTGACCGAGGTGTCCGTCATCTCGACGGATGCGTTTGACGCGTTGTTTACAGGGCCGCAGCCTGAAACCGGGACCGAGGTCGCTTTGCCCGTCCAGCCCGAGGTTGAACCGGACCCGGTCGAAACACCAGTTCCGGACGAGGTGGTGGTGACCGAGCCGCCCGAACCGGCACCCGAGCCGGAGCCCGAAACTGTCCCCGAACCCCCCGCTCCTGAACCCGAGCCCGAGATTGCGGATGTGCCCCCGGTTCAGCCTCAACCAGAGCAGCAAGCTGTGATCGCACCCGAGGTGTCACCGCGCGCCGTGCCGCGCCCGTCCGAACGTGTGGCCCCAGAGGCTGTCCAGCCGCCCGATCCCGAAGCCGCCCCTGACGAGGTCGAACAAGAGGCGGTTGTGCAGGGTGAGGCAGGCGACACCGTGGCCGAAGAGCAGGACGCGACCGCCCCCGAAGAGGCTGCCACCGAGATCGTGACCGAAGCTGAAGAGCCGTCGCGCGCGCCCACATCCTCGCCGCGCCCGCCTGCGCGCCGCCCGTCCCCACCCACAGAAACCGTTGAGGCCCCAACGCCCGCACCGGCACCGACCCCCACGCCGACGGACAACGCAGTGAACGATGCGCTCGCTGAAGCGTTGGGTGGTGGGGACGACGAGGTGCCCCAAGGCCCGCCCCTGTCGGCTGGGGAAAAGGATGCGTTGCGCGTGGCTGTCTCGAAGTGCTGGAATGTGGGGTCCTTGTCGTCCGAGGCGCTCATGACCACCGTGGTTGTCGCCGTGGACATGACACAGGACTCAAAGCCCGTTACATCCTCGATCCGTTTGGTGTCGAGTTCGGGCGGATCAACTGCGGCCGCCAATCAGGCCTTCGAGGCGGCGCGCCGCGCAATCATTCGCTGCACCCGCGATGGGTATAATTTGCCGGTTGAAAAATACGGCCAATGGAAAGAAATCGAGATGACGTTCAATCCCGAAAGGATGCGTATCAAATGATGGTTCGACTGCTTTGCCTTCTTGCGGCGCTGATCGCCGCCCCCGTCCTGGCCCAGGATGGCCCCTTGCGGATTGAAATCACCGAAGGGGTTATCGAACCCTTGCCGGTCGCGGTGCCCAATCTGGTGCCCGAGACCGAAGGCAGCGCCGAGATGGGCGCGCAACTGGCCCGCGTGATTGCCGCCGACCTCACAGGCACCGGCCTGTTCCGCGAATTGCCAAGCAGTGCTTTTATCAGCCAAATCTCCGACTTTGGCGCGCCGGTCCAATATGCCGACTGGAAGGCTATCAACGCCCAAGCCCTCGTCACGGGTGCTGTCAGCGTGAACGGCGACCAGATCAACGTGAAATTCCGCCTTTATGATGTGTTTTCCGGTGCCGAACTGGGCGACGGGCTGCAATTTGCAGGCACCACCGACGGCTGGCGGCGCATTGCGCACAAGGTGGCCGATGTCGTCTATAGCCGGATCACGGGCGAAACGGGCTATTTCGACAGCCGCGTCGTATATGTCAGCGAAACCGGCCCCAAGGCGGACCGGCGCAAGAGGCTTGCGGTCATGGATTACGACGGGGCCAATGTGCAGTACCTAACTGGCTCTGAGTCTATCGTGCTTGCCCCGCGCTTTTCCGCGACGGGCGACCGCGTGCTTTACACCAGCTACGAGACGGGCTTTCCGCGCATCTACGTGCTGGATGTGGGCAGCGTGCAGCGCCGTGTGCTCGAAAGCCAGCCCGGCACGATGAGCTTTGCGCCCCGCTTTGCCCCGAACGGGCAAACGGTGGTGTATTCGCTGTCTCAGGGCAGCAATACCGACATCTTCTCGATGGATATCAACAGCGGTGCGGCGACGCGTCTGACCAGCGCACCGTCCATCGAGACCGCCCCCAGCTTCAGCCCCGATGGCAGCCAGATCGTCTTCGAAAGCGATCGTTCGGGCACACAGCAGCTGTATGTCATGCCTGCAGGCGGAGGTGAGGCGCGCCGCATCTCGTTCGGCGAGGGGCGCTATGGCACGCCAGTGTGGTCGCCCCGTGGCGATCTGGTGGCCTTCACCAAACAGTCCAAGGGCCGGTTCCATATCGGGGTGATGCGCACGGATGGCAGCGAAGAGCGCCTGCTGACCGCATCGTTCCTTGATGAAGGGCCCACATGGTCGCCCAATGGGCGCGTGATCATGTTTGCGCGTGAAACCCAAGGGGCCACAGGCCGCTCCACGCTTTACTCGGTGGACATCACGGGGCGCAACCTGCGCCCGGTGCGCACCCCGGATGGCGGGTCCGACCCAAGCTGGGGCCCCTTGCAGCGATAGCGTGCGTTTTCATGCGCTTGCTTTCGTGATAGAAGATGAAAAAGACCAAGAAATGGCAAACCCCTGAGAGAGGCCCGAGCCCATGAAACTGAAATTTTCGATTGTTATGATGTGCGCCGCATTGAGTCTTGCGGCCTGTACCAACCCCGACCGGTTCGGCAATGGCGGTGAGGCGGGCGCAGATCCGTTTGCCAACGGTGCCGGAGCAGGGGGCGCGGGCAGCGCGTCTGATCCAGCCTCACCCGCCTACTTCCAGCAGGCCGTGGGCGACCGTGTGTTGTTCGCTGTGGATCAATCCAGCATCAGCCCCGAAGGCCGCGCCACCCTTGACGCACAAGCCGTCTGGCTGTTGCAGAACGCGGATTATACGGCTGTGATCGAAGGCCATGCTGACGAACAGGGCACCCGCGAATACAACCTCGCCCTCGGGGCGCGCCGCGCCGATGCCGCCCGTGCCTATCTTGTGGGCCAGGGCGTGCAAGCCAGCCGTTTGCAGGTTGTCAGCTATGGTAAAGAGCGCCCGATTGAGGTTTGCTCGGACGAAGCCTGCTATGCCAAGAACCGCCGTGCGGTCACGGTGCTGGCTGGTGGTCTGACAAGTTAAGAAGGCGTTTTTGATGATCCGGTATTTTGTAGTCTCGATTATGGCTTTGGGTCTGTGTGGCCCGGTGGCCGCGCAGGACCAGACCCTTGGCGATATTCGTCAGGAATTGACCGTCCTCTTTGTCGAGGTGCAAAAGCTGAAACGCGAATTGTCCACGACAGGTGGGGCGTCCGGTGCAGTGATTGCAGGCGGTCCCTTGGATCGGCTCAACACCATCGAGGCCGAGTTGCAGCGCCTCACGGGCAAGACCGAAGAGCTGGAATTTCGCATCGGATCGGTCGTGAATGACGGCACCAACCGCATTGGCGATCTCGAGTTTCGCCTGTGCGAACTCGAGGCGGGGTGCGATGTGGCCGCCCTTGGCGACACGCCGACACTGGGTGGCGGCGCGGCGCCCACGGCTCCGGCTGTGACCCCGACGCCGCAACCCGAGACCCAACTGGCCACCCAAGAGCGAGCGGATTTCGAGCGGGCGCAGGAGGCGCTCGCAGCCCGTGACTTTCGCGCCGCCGCAGATCAGTTTGCGACCTTTAATCAGACCTACCCCGGCGGACCCCTCGCAGTAGAGGCCGAGTTGCGCCGCGGTGAGGCCCTCGAAGGGCTGGGCGATGTGCGCGAGGGCGCGCGCGCCTACCTGTCGGCCTTTACCCTCGATCAGCAGGGCCCGGTCGCAGCGGAGGCACTGTTTCGCCTTGGCGCGGCCCTGGGTCGCCTTGGCCAGACGTCCGAGGCCTGTGTGACCCTTGCCGAAGTGGGCGTACGCTTTCCCGCGTCTCCTTCCCTGGCGGATGCGCAAGACGCGATGCGCAATATCGGTTGCAGTTGATCCATGCTTGCCCCTCTGCTTGAGGCGATTGCCGAGCAGCTTTCGGGCCGCCCCCCTGAGCGCCTTGGCGTTGCAGTGTCGGGTGGCGGCGACTCGGTCGCGCTGCTGGCGGCTTTGGTCGAGCACGTCAAAGGCACCGGAACCGAACTGAGCGTGATCACGGTCAACCACGGGCTGCGCCCCGAGGCCAAGGAAGAGGTTGCCTTGGTCACGGACCTTTGCGCGCGCTGGAACCTCTCTCATCACGTTGAATACTGGAAAGGGTGGAGCGGCGAAGGCAACCTGCAATCCACGGCTCGCGATGCCCGCTATGAGTTGATGGCCGATTGGGCCTATGGCAACGGGGTCACCCATATCGCCCTGGGGCATACCGCGGATGATCAGGCCGAAACATTTATCATGCGCCTTGCGCGCGGGGCCGGGGTCGATGGATTAAGCGCGATGGCCCCCCGGCGGGTCCGCTACGGCGTGACCTGGGTGCGCCCGTTCCTGCGCATCGAACGATCGGCCCTGCGCACGTATCTGACGGCTGCGCAACTCAGCTGGTGCGAAGACCCGAGCAACGAAAACCCCGATTTCGAACGGGTGCGCGTGCGCGACGCTTTGACGGTGCTGGGCTCGCTTGGGGTCCATACTGATACGCTTGTCGATGTGGCCCACAACATGAGCCAGGCCCGCGAGGCGCTGGATTGGCAGACATTCCTGGCCGCGCGCGAGACTGCAACCATTCGTCACGGAGTTGTGGCCATGGATTTGCGCAGTTTTCGGATGCTGCCGGATGAAATCCGCCGGCGCTTGCTGATCCATGCGGTGCGGTGGACCTCCGGCAGCGCCTATGCGCCACGTCGTGCAGCTGTGGCGCATGCGCTGGCGGCGGTACGGGCCTCCGAGACGGTGACGCTGGATGGCTGTCAGATCACGGTCGAAAACGACATCGTTTGGGTGTTTCGCGAGTTGAACGCGGTCAAGGATTTCGTGAGCGAAGTCGGGGACTTGTGGGATGATCGTTGGCTTGTATCCGGCCCTGAGGACGACCCCGACATCGAGGTGCGCGCGCTTGGCTATGACGCGCTGAGCGAGGTTGAAGGCTGGCGCGATCTGGGGTTGCCGCGCGCTGCGATGGCCGCGATGCCGTCGGTGTGGTATGATCAAACACTGATGGCCGTTCCGGTCACCGGGGTAGACCCGGATTGGACCGCCGAGCTTGATAACGGGCAAGATGCCTTCTTTGCCGCGCTTTTATCGCATTGAACATAGGCCAATCATCTCTATCTTAATACCAACGCCGTAAGTTGTGGTTCGAACGGCCGATTGTATCAGGAGACTTTCCTTGGGAAACGCACGTAATATCGCCTTCTGGGTTGTTCTGTTTCTGTTGATTTTGGCGCTGTTCAACCTGTTTGGCGGGTCCGGCAACACGATGCAGAACCGCGAGATCAGCTATTCGGAATTTGTGGACGCGGTCGAGGACGGCTCGGTCAGCAACGTCACACTGGATGGCGAACAGGTGCGCTTCCGCCGTGGCACCGAGGATTTCGTGACGATCAAGCCCGAAGACGCCGAAGTGACCGATCTGCTGATCGCCAACGACATCCCTGTTAGGGCCGAGCAGCAACAGCAATCCGGGTTCCAGACTTTTCTTGTGTCGCTGCTGCCCTTCCTGCTGCTGATCGGTGTCTGGGTCTATTTCATGAACCGGATGCAGGGTGGCGGCAAAGGCGGTGCGATGGGCTTTGGCAAATCCAAGGCCAAGATGCTGACCGAAAAGTCGGGCCGTGTCACCTTTGACGATGTGGCCGGTATCGACGAGGCCAAGGACGAGTTGGACGAGATCGTCGAGTTCCTGCGCAACCCGCAAAAGTTCTCGCGTCTTGGCGGCAAGATCCCCAAAGGGGCGCTGCTCGTGGGCCCCCCGGGTACGGGTAAGACGCTTCTGGCGCGCGCTGTCGCCGGTGAGGCAGGTGTGCCGTTCTTCACCATTTCGGGCTCTGACTTTGTAGAGATGTTTGTTGGCGTGGGTGCATCGCGTGTGCGCGACATGTTCGAGCAGGCGAAAAAGAACGCGCCCTGCATTGTGTTTATCGACGAAATCGACGCGGTAGGTCGCCACCGGGGTGCTGGCTATGGCGGCGGCAATGACGAGCGTGAGCAGACCTTGAACCAATTGCTTGTCGAGATGGATGGCTTTGAAGCCAACGAAGGTGTCATCATTATTGCCGCCACCAACCGTAAGGACGTGCTTGACCCCGCGCTTTTGCGCCCCGGTCGTTTCGACCGTCAGGTCACTGTGGGCAACCCCGACATCAAGGGCCGTGAAAAGATCCTTGGCGTGCATGCCCGCAAGACGCCACTGGGTCCGGATGTGGATCTGCGCATTATCGCACGCGGCACGCCCGGTTTTTCGGGTGCGGACCTCGCCAACCTCGTGAACGAGGCCGCGCTTATGGCGGCGCGTGTGGGTCGTCGCTTTGTCACGATGATCGATTTTGAATCGGCCAAGGACAAGGTGATGATGGGCCCCGAACGGCGCAGCATGGTCATGACACCCGAGCAAAAGGAAATGACCGCCTATCACGAGGCCGGGCATGCGCTTGTGGGGATGAAGCTTCCGAAATGCGATCCGGTCTACAAGGCAACGATCATTCCGCGCGGCGGAGCCTTGGGTATGGTGATGAGCCTGCCTGAGATGGATCGCCTTAACATGTTCAAGGACGAATGCCACCAGCGTCTGGCCATGACCATGGCCGGCAAGGCGGCTGAAATCCACAAATACGGACCGGATTCGGTGTCGAACGGACCTGCGGGGGATATCCAGCAAGCCTCGGCTCTGGCGCGTGCGATGGTGCTGCAGTGGGGCATGTCCGACAAGGTCGGCAATATCGACTATTCCGAAGCGGCGCAGGGCTATACCGGCAACACGGGCGGTTTCTCGGTCTCGGCCAACACCAAGGAACTGGTCGAACAGGAAGTCCAACGCTTTATCCAGGACGGATACGAGTGGGCTGAACGCGTGATCAAGGAAAACGAGGTGGAGTTCGAGCGGCTGGCGCAAGGGCTGCTGGAATACGAAACCCTGACCGGTGAAGAGATCGAGCGCGTTATGCGCGGCGAGCCACCCACCTCGCCCGATGATGAGGATGGCGGCAGCAAGGTCGAAGACAAAAAACCGAGCCTGACAGCCATTCCCAAGGCCAAGAAGAAGTCGGGTCCGTCGGGCGACGGCGGGATGGAACCTGAACCCACCGGTTGATCGCCAAGACATCTCGATACAGACAACGCCCTCCGGAGCCACGCGCCCCGGAGGGTGTTTTTTGTTTTGGGACTTCACATTGATGTGGGCGTGGTATCGTCGCGCGCGATTTTCGGCTTTCTATGAGCCGCGAAACCATTGTGGTTCAGATATTTGCGACCCCTTTATTCCACCTTGCTCATTTACGCCGTCCTGCTGTGGCTGGGGCGGGACACGCTGTTGGGGCTGGCGCAGAATGAGGCGTACTATCCAGCGCTGATGTATGAGAGCGGGGTGTGGTCCATCAGGTGGCTGATTGTGGCCATTTCGGTCACGCCGCTGTTGCGACTGATCACTCTTTTGGATCGAGGACAGGCTGTGGGGCGCTGGTTGTTGCGCAAACGCCGCCATATCGGGCTGGTCAGTGCGATTTTTGCGATCACGCATTTGCTGCATTACCTGCGCCATGAGGGTCGACTGGATGCGGTTCTGCACGACCTTTGGCGTCTCGAATATGCGACGGGATGGCTGAGCTTTGCCTTGATCCTCGCCCTTGCCATGACCTCGCACGGTTGGGCCGTGCGTGCGATGGGGCGTCGGTGGAAGCGCCTGCATCTTTGGGTCTATCCCGCCGGTCTTTTGGCGCTCTGGCATTGGTATTTGCTGGATTACTATACAGGCCGGGTGTTGTTCTGGAGCTGTTTGTTTGCGGCCCCGCTGCTTTTGCGCTGGATATTTGTGCGGATACGTCACGCGGCCTGATTGATCAGGCCCTGTGTGGGCACGGCCACATCAATTGATTGGTGTCACGGCGAGATCATGGTGTAGGCAAACGCGCGCAGCACAGGAGACAGCATATGCCCGCTTTGAAACCTACCTCATTCTCGGCGCAGATCGTCTGGCTGGGCCACGTGCCAGACCGGACGGCGAGTTTGCGCGCAGTATCCGTTGACGCGGTGGAGGCGACACTGGACGGATTTCCGGGCGAGGCCCATGGCGGCGCGACGCGGCCCTCATGTGTGCGGGTGAAATCGCAATATCCCCAAGGCACTACGATCCGCAATGTGCGTCAGCTCAGTGTGTTGAGCGCCGAAGAACTGGCCCTGACTGCAGCTGAAATGGGGATGGAGGCGATTGACCCGGCACTGGTAGGCGCGTCAATGGTGATCGAGGGCATCCCGGACGTTACCTATCTGCCGCCGGCCTCCCGGCTTCAGGCGCCGTCAGGCGCGTCGCTGGTCGTCGACATGGAAAACCGCCCCTGCACACTGCCCGCTCGCGAGATTGAGCGTGAGGCTGCCGGGTTTGGCGCGCGTTACAAGCCTGCGGCGAAAGGGCGGCGTGGGGTGACCGCATGGATCGAATGTGCAGGCCGGTTCGCTGTCGGGGACCGTCTGGTGCTGCATGTACCGGATCAGCCGGTTTGGGCGCATCTGGACGCTGCGCGCAAAGGCTAGGGCGCGTGGGGGCGCTGCCCCCGGCCTGCGGCCTCCCCCGAGGTATTTCGGGCGAAAGGAAGAGGGGAGATGCGGGGTCGTCCTCGCTTTGGTCCGCTCTTCGGGCGGCGTGAAACTTGTGCCTCTGGGCGTGTCACAGGTTTCCGAAATGAAACCCCGGCCCCCAACTCAGCCGCTCCACCGCGCTGAAATGTCGGAATTGCGCGCATAGTCACTAGGCATGCGGCTGTATGCAGGCCACGAGTTACATGTCCACTACGACCTTGCGGGGAGCATCATGGCCTATAAATCCGACATCGAAATCGCGCGTGAGGCGCAAAAGAAGCCGATCCAGGAGATTGGGGCCAAGCTGGGGATCTCCAGCGATGATCTGCTGCCTTATGGCCACGACAAGGCCAAGGTCAGCCAGTCGTTCATCAATTCGGTTCAGGACCGCGTCGATGGCAAGCTGATCCTTGTCACTGCGATCAACCCCACGCCTGCGGGCGAAGGCAAGACGACCACGACCGTAGGTCTGGGCGATGGTCTGAACCGCATCGGCAAGGATGCCTGCGTATGTATTCGCGAGGCGTCTTTGGGTCCGAACTTTGGCATGAAGGGCGGTGCTGCGGGCGGCGGCTATGCGCAGATTGTCCCGATGGAAGAGATGAACCTGCATTTTACAGGCGATTTTCACGCCATCACCTCGGCCCACTCGCTGCTGAGCGCGATGATCGACAACCACATCTATTGGGGCAATTCCCTCGATATCGACACCCGCCGCGTGGTGTGGCGCCGAGTGGTCGATATGAATGATCGTGCCTTGCGCCAGATCACAGCTTCGCTTGGCGGCGTCGCCAATGGTTTCCCCCGTGAGGCAGGCTTTGACATCACCGTCGCTTCGGAGGTTATGGCGATCCTGTGTCTGGCCAGGGACCTGCAGGACCTCCAGAAACGTCTGGGTGATATGATCGTCGCCTATCGCCGCGATCGCAGCCCCGTCTTTGCGCGCGACATCAAGGCGGATGGGGCGATGACCGTCCTGCTTAAGGACGCGATGCAGCCCAATATCGTGCAGACGCTCGAGAACAACCCAGCCTTTGTCCATGGCGGCCCCTTCGCCAATATCGCGCATGGCTGTAACTCGGTCATTGCGACAACCACGGCGCTCAAACTGGCGGATTATGTGGTGACCGAGGCGGGCTTTGGTGCCGATCTGGGGGCCGAAAAGTTCATGAACATCAAGTGCCGCAAGGCAGGCCTTGCCCCGTCGGTGGTCGTCTGCGTTGCCACGGTGCGCGCAATGAAGATGAACGGCGGCGTGGCCAAAGCCGATCTGGGGACCGAAAACGTGGATGCGGTCAAGAAGGGCTGTCCAAACCTTGGTCGCCACATCGAGAACCTCAAATCCTTTGGCGTGCCAGTGGTTGTGGCGATCAACCATTTCGTCACCGACACGGATGCCGAAGTGCAGGCCGTCAAGGATTTCGTCGCTGAGCAGGGGGCCGAGGCCATCTTGTCCCGACATTGGGAACTGGGGTCGGAAGGGTCTGCCGATCTGGCCACCAAAGTCGCGGAACTTGCTGATGCGGACACGGCCAACTTTGCCCCCATCTACCCCGATGAGATGCCGCTGGCCGAAAAGGTTCAAACCATTGCCAAGCGCATCTACCGTGCGGATGAGGCGCTCATGGATCAGAAAATCCGTGACCAGCTGAAACTGTGGGAAGAGCAGGGCTATGGCCATCTGCCGGTTTGCATGGCCAAGACGCAGTACTCGTTCTCGACCGATCCGACGTTGCGCGGCGCGCCAACAGGGTTCTCGGTGCCGGTGCGTGAGGTGCGCCTGTCCGCGGGGGCCGGATTCATTGTCGCGGTCTGCGGTGAGATCATGACGATGCCGGGTCTGCCCCGCGTGCCCTCAGCCGAGAGTATCCATCTCAACGAGGACGGCCAGATCGAAGGGCTGTTCTGAATTCGGACCCGTAGGGCGGGCGACACGCCCGCCTTACGGCCCATGTTTCGTCGCCCTCACGTTTTGGGCAACGCCGCTTAATCCGATTGAAATTGCAAGATCATCCGGTCAGCCTGCCGATCAATTGAAAACCGCCAAAGGACAGTCCCATGACCCGATTGATCGCTCTGATTTTTGCCACCTTCGCCATGAGCGCCACGTTTGCCGCCGCAAGCGACCGCTATGCGGGCTATTACTACCCCGAGATCACATCGACCGAGAGCTTTACCCGCGTCATCCGCGAGGCTCCGCAATCGAGCAAGGCGGTTCGTGTCGAGTTTGTCACCAACCTGACAGTAGCCCAATTGGCCGCCCCCGAAAGCCCGCGTTTCGTGTTCTTTGCCAAGGGCGATGATGCGCGCCATCTGACGATCATTGCCCTTGATGATGATGTGTTTTCCACCATCTACCGCGCCCGCGCCGTGTTGGCCCAGATGACGTCGAACATGCGCAACAACGAGTTTTTCCGCCAGCAGAACCTGCAATTTGTGGCGACCTTTTACGACCTTTTGCAATTCATGGAATTCGACACGCTGGTGATCAGCGATGGCGAGACGTGGTCGCATGAGGTCACCTTTGTTCGAAATTAGAGGAATACCTGAATGAGTGCGACGATCATCGATGGCAAGGCGTTTGCGGCAACTGTGCGTGGCAAGGTGGCCGAGCATGTGACCCGGCTAAAGGCCGATCACGGCATCACGCCGGGTTTGGCTGTGGTGCTGGTCGGTGAGGATCCGGCCAGCCAGGTCTATGTCCGCTCCAAAGGCAAGATGACCGTCGAGGTTGGCATGACCTCGGTCGAGCATAAGTTGGACGCCGATACATCCGAGGCGGATCTGCTTGCGTTGATCGCGGATTTGAACGGTGATCCTGCGATCCACGGTATCCTCGTGCAACTGCCTTTGCCCGGGCATCTGAACGAGGATCTGGTGATCAATTCCATCGATCCGGCCAAGGACGTGGACGGGTTTCACATCTCGAATGTGGGTCTGCTTGGGACGGGGCAGAAATCAATGGTGCCCTGCACGCCTCTGGGCTGCCTGATGATGCTGCGCGACCATCACGGATCGCTGTCGGGTCTGAATGCCGTCGTCGTGGGTCGTTCGAACATCGTGGGCAAGCCGATGGCCCAATTGCTGCTTGGCGACAGTTGCACCGTCACCATCGCCCACTCGCGCACCAAGGACATTCAGGATGTGACCCGCGCCGCCGACATCGTGGTCGCCGCCGTGGGTCGCCCCGAGATGGTCACGGGTGACTGGATCAAGCCCGGCGCGACCGTCATCGATGTGGGCATCAACCGCACCGACGCCCCGGAAAAGGGCGAGGGTAAGACGCGCCTTGTGGGCGATTGCGCCTTTGACAGTTGCGCTGAGGTCGCGGGCGCCATCACGCCGGTGCCCGGTGGCGTCGGCCCCATGACCATCGCCTGCCTGCTGGCCAACACCGTCACGGCATGCTGCCGCGCCAATGGTCTGGCAGAACCCGAAGGGCTGACCGCCTAGCGCGGCATCGGCACCGACACCGGGTGCGGCCCGGTCAGCACCGCATGGGCGTCCGCGCGCATGATCCGGGTCAGCGCGGCGTCATGGCTGCGCAGCCCGCCCGTATAGGTCCCGTAAGCGGGCATGATCAGCTTGTCGCTGTCGATCAGGAAAGCGGGGCGCGAGATCGACCGGCCACGCGTGTGCACGGTGGCCTTGGGGTGGTAATGCCCTGAAATCTCTCCTGTTTGTCCCGGTTGCGCGATGTGGCGAAAGGTCAGCGGGGCAAGGTGCAACGCGCCCAGATGCGTGCCGCCATATTCGAGGGGCCCCGGATCATGATTGCCTTCGATCCAGATCCAGCGCCGTCCGGCTTGCAGCCGCGTGATCCACAGCCGCTCTTCTTCGGGCAGGGCACGGGCCGCTGCCAGATCATCGAAACTGTCGCCAAGGCAGATAACAGTACGCGCCCGTGTGGCCTCAAGATCAGCGGCAAGCCGGGTCAGCGTATCGCGGGTTTCATACGGTGGGAGGGCAGCACCGCCGCGCCGCGCAATCCGTTCGGATTTGCCAAGGTGCAGGTCCGAGACGCACAAGACGCCTTCGGCGGGCCAGAACAGCGCGCCCGAACCAAGCGCTTGAAGCGCCGCGCCGCAAAAGGTGAGATCGCATATGTTCATTCTTTGTTCATAGTTGTGCGGGCAGGGAGCTTCAAGCGCGACCTTATGCGCAACGCCTAGAAGGGCACCCTCCAGTCGCGTTTAGGTGGATCGGGCGGTAATCCGGCGGTCGACATGAGCCGGGCGGCCTCTTCGGCCAGCAGCTTTTCTTCGGCCAGTCCTTTGATCGGCACGCGCCCCACCTCAAGCATCAGCGGCGCGGCCAGCGGGGTTACCCTGTCGAGCGTGATCAGATCGAAGCGACCCTCGATCCGCGCGCACATTTCCTCGATCCGGCCAAAGTCGACAAGGCCGCGCATCGCTTCCTGCCGGGTGATGTTGAGCATGAGGTGATCGGGGTCGTATTTCGCCAACGTGTCATAAAGGATGTCGGAGCTGAACGTCGCCTGCCGCCCCGATTTGCGTGCCGAAGGGGTGTTTCGTTCGATCAGGCCCGCAATGGTGGCCGAGGCGCGAAAGGTGCGCTTCATCACCGCGTTTCCGGCCAGCCATCGCTCGAGCCCGTCGCGCAAGGACTGGAGATCGAACAGGGGTCCCGGATCGGTAATCGGATCGAGCCCCCAGATCAGCGTTGCATAATCCGTCGCCAGAAAGCCCAAGGGGTTGAGGCCGGTTTCTTCCATCCGTTTGGTCAGCAGCAGCCCGAGCGTCTGCATCGCGTTGCGTCCGGCAAAACCGTAAACGGCGGTGTGGACGCGCCCGTCATGGGGGAAACTCTCGATCAGCAAGCGCCCCGGCTCGGGCAGGCGCGAGACCTTGCGTTGCAGCGCCAGCCACTCAGCCGTGTGGGCGGGCAGTTCGGGCCAGCTTGGTTGCTGGAACATCTCGATGATGCGGTGGCTGAGTTGGGTGGAGGTGGCGAATTTCGTGCCGAGGAATGTCGCGATCTTGGGCTTCTTGGCGGCATCGCGCGTCACCTGGACGGTCATTTCGCGCAAAGAGTCATAGCGCACGATCTGGCCGCCGATCAGAAAGGTGTCGCCTGCGGTGAGCGTGGCGGCGAACCCCTCCTCAATCTCGCCCAACGGCTTGCCGCCGCGCCCCTTGAAGCGAACCTTGAGCGTGTCGGTGTCCTGAATCGTGCCGATATTCATGCGGATGCGCAGGGCGGCGCGCGGATCGCGCAATTGCCATTGCCCGTCGTCACGCCGTTGCAGTCGTTGCCATTGGTCATAGGCGCGCAAGGCATAGCCCCCCGTCGCGCAGAAATCGATGCAGGCGTCGAATTCGGGCCGCGTCAGCGCAGCGTAGGCCCCGGCGGTGATGACCTCGTCGTAAAGTGCGTCGGCGTCGAAAGGCCCTGCAGCGGCAGTGATCAGGATGTGCTGGCACAGCACGTCGCGCGGCCCCGGCCCGCGGGGATCGCCGTCAAGCGCGCCTTCCTTGACCGCCTCGAGCGCGGCGACGCATTCCACGACCTCGAAGCGGTTGGCGGGCACCAGCAGCGCCTTGGAGGGCGCGTTGTAGCGGTGATTGGCCCGCCCGATCCGTTGCACCAGCCGTTTGACGTTTTTGGGCGCGCCGACCTGAATGATTAAATCCACATCCCCCCAATCGATCCCCAGATCGAGCGTACCGGTGCAGACGATCGCCTTGAGATCACCCGCCACCATCGCCTGTTCCACCTTTTCGCGCTGCTGACGGTCAAGCGAGCCGTGATGAATGCCGATGGGCAGCCCGTCGCTGTTGGCAAGCCAGATGTTGTGGAAATAGAGCTCGGCTTGCGCGCGGGTGTTGTGAAAGATCAGCGTGGTTTTGTGCTGTTTGACCTGTTCGAGGACAGCGGGGATCGCGTATTTGCCGCCTGAGCCCGACCACGGCGGGGCCTCGTCGGTGACCAGCATCCGAATGTCAGGCAGGGGGCCGGGATCGGCGTGCAGGATCTCGCAACGGTCAGGGTGGCAGGCGAGGAGGTGGGCGATGGCCGCCGGGTCCTCGACCGTCGCAGACAAGCCCACACGGCGCAGACCGGGGCAGAGCGATTGCAGCCGCGCAAGGGCGAGAAACAGCTGGTCGCCCCGTTTGCTTTCGGCAAGGGCGTGGATTTCATCGACAATCACCCGCTTGAGGCCCGCAAACATGCGCGGCGCATCCTCGTAGCTGGTCAGCAGCGCAAGGCTTTCGGGCGTGGTCAGCAGGATATGGGGCGGGTCGGCGCGTTGCCGTTTCTTTTGGGTCTGCGAGGTGTCGCCCGTACGATCCTCGATCCGGATCGGCAAGCCCATTTCATCGACAGGCGTGCGCAGGTTGCGTTTGATGTCGCTGGCCAGCGCCTTAAGCGGCGAAATATAGAGCGTGTGCAGCCCCTCATGGGTGCCATCGCTCAGCTCTGCCAGGGACGGCAGGAACCCCGCCAGCGTCTTGCCCCCGCCCGTCGGGGCGATCAGCAGCAAGGCGGGTTCGGAGGCCCGGTCGAGCATTGCCCGCTGGTGGGGGTGGATCGACCAGCCCTTTGCGGCGAACCAGTCGGTGAATTGAGGGGGGAGCGCGGCCATGGCACGCAATGTAGCAGGCTGCGGAACGGCGGCCAGCCCTGCATGTGCGGGATTTTGCAGTGGGTAGGGTGGGTAAGGCGCAGGTGTCCTGCGCCCGCTCAGTGGCGCGGGGTCAGTGCGCGGATGGTGGATTGCACCACCTTGGGCAGGCTTTGGTCCGCGTCCGGCGGGGCGGCATCAAGGGCCGCGGCAACGTCCTTGACCAATATCCCGATGGAATTGTCGTTGGCGTACCCATCGCGCGCAAATTCGATGCTGTCATAGCCCGACGCCAGCCAGTTTTGCCCCGATGATGTGGCGATCAGCGCCAGCAACCGGTCTTGATCCAGACCCGCCGCGTCGGCCCAATCCAGCACCAGACGGGTCATCGCTGTGTGCGAGGCGGCAAGCAGGTTGTTCAGCACCTTGGCCTGCATCCCCATCCCGAACGCGCCCATATGGTGAAAGTGTTGCCCCATGAGCGCCAGCAGCGGAATGGCGTCGTCAATATCGGCCTGCGCCCCGCCCAACATGAAGGTCAGGGTCCGGTTCTGGGCCGCGATCTGGGCCCCAGACATGGGGGCGTCGATCAGTGTGATGTGATCCGGCACCCGCGCGCGCAGATCGCGCACATAGCGTGGCGACAAGGTGGAACCGATAAAGATGCGGGTCAGGTTGGGCGCGGTTTGCATCAGGTTTTGATCCCCGAACAGCAGCGTATCGGTCTCATCCGCGTCACGCACCACGCTGAACAGGGTTTCAACATGGGGCGCAAACTGCATCAGGTTGGTGTGGATATGCGCCGCGTCCTTGTCGACCACATCAAAGCCAATAGCGTTTGTGCCGCCATCACGCAGTGCCGCCAGCATCGGGGCACCCATGCGCCCACATCCCGCGACCCCGATCATTTGACGATATGCTCGTCCTTGACGAACATGTTGGCCCAGGCCCGGTCGATCAGGTCAGGGGACATCTGCGGTGGGATACCTTCGAAATTGCAGGTTGCAACCATCTGATCCACAAGGAAATTCGGCTGATAGTTGGCATAGATGTTGTCGATGGTCGGGTATTTGACCTTGAGCAGGTGGATCAGCGCCTCTTCATTCAGGGTCATTCCCTTTTTCTTGGCAACCATGGCGAAAATCTTGAGGAAGTTTGCCTGATCCGGCCCGTCGATCTTGATCTTGAAAAAGATCCGGCGCAGGGCGGCTTGGTCAAAGATTTCATTGGGGTGGAAGTTTGTCGAAAAGACCACCAGCGTGTCGAAGGGCACCTCGAATTTTTCACCCGATTGCAGGGCCAGAATGTCCTTGGATTCCTCAAGCGGAACAATCCAGCGGTTCACCAGCGCCTGCGGCGGTTCGGTCTGGCGGCCAAGGTCGTCCACGATGAAAATGCCACCCGTCGATTTCAATTGCAGCGGGGCCTGATAGGTTCGCGCGGTCGGGTTATAGACCAGATCGAGCATCGACAGGGTCAGTTCACCCCCTGTGATCACGGTGGGCCGCTCGCATTTCACATAGCGCATGTCGTGAGGCGTGCGCTTGCGCAGGGCGTTGGGGTCCTGTTCGACCTCGGGGGCCAGCACGTGCACGATGGGGTCATAAACGGTTATGACCTGCCCCGCATATTCAATCGCGCGCGGCACATAGACCTGATCGCCGAGCGCATCCCGGATCCCGTTCGAGATCGAGGATTTCCCGTTGCCGGGGGGGCCATACATCAGGATTGAACGGCCTGCCGATACGGCGGGGCCAAGCTGGTCCAGCAGATCGTCGGGCAGCACGAGGTGGCCCATGGCACCGGTCAGTTGCTGGCGCGTGACCATGATATTGCGGATCGACTGGCGTTTGACCTGCTCGCGGTACACATCAAGCGGAACAGGCATCGCACCGAAATATTCAGACTGCGCCAAGGCATCAAGCGCGCGCGATTTGCCCTGTTCGGTCAGCTGATAGCCCATTTCGTTGCCGTTGTTGGCATTGAGCGTGCCTGTCGCCTCCATCAGCCGCTGTACGCGGCACATGTCGATCAATTCCTGCACCACCGGCAGGGGCAGACACATGGCGGCCGACAGGTCCGAGGCCATATCCAGAGTCTTGCGGAACATGGTTTTCAACATGATGTCGCGCATCATCACGATGGGCAGTTTCATCTCTTCGAGCCGCTTGGGCGCGGGGGGTGCGATGATGTCGGAGACTTGCATATTCATCGGATGTGGCCTGCTGCTAGGTTTGGTTTGGGACCGTCCTAGCGCTCTTTTCCGGCCAAATTATGACCCAATCGGGTCAAGACCCGTGCACTGTTGCCAAAGCCACATAGATCGCAAGGGTGGGGCCAAGGGCAAAACCCATGGGGAACTTGTTGGCCTTCTGGTTCCAACTGTCCCATGTGGGGGCCAGCTTGTGCAGGGGGGTATGCTTGGCGATCTTGTGGACCACAAAGGCGGCCAGCAGGACGGCTGCAAACAGCGCCATCAGCAGACGAACGTCCCCCAGGGCCACGTAGGGCGCTGCGGCGGCAAGGAACTTCGCGTCACCTGCGCCCATTGCGCCTGCCGCATTCAGGATCATGCAAACCATCAGGACGATACCCAGTTGCGCGAGTTGCCACAGGTAGGCGTCGAACGGAAACAGGAAGGGGCCCAGCACCAGAAAGACCGCAACCATCAAAAGCACGGTCCAGTTGCTGATCCGCATCGCCTTGAGGTCGGTATAGGCAACGTAAAGGCACAGCGGGGCGAGAAACGGCAGGAACCACATGGCGGCCTGCGCAGAAAGGGCCATCACGTCACCCGTCCGCGGTGTTGTTTTCCAACGCACGCAGAGCCCGCACCGCGGCCTCGAAGTGCTGGGGATGGGTTTCTATGGCGTCGCGCAACAGCGTTTTGCCGGTCTGGACGTCGCCCTGCTTGATCGCGGTCAACCCAAGCGTGTGCAGCAATTGTGCCCGCTCCGTCTGATCAATGGGGATCACGGGCAGTGCATAGTTGCGCTGTGCGCCGCGCGCCAGGATCAGGTTGTTTTTGGCCGTAAACAGCTTGCTGTCCTGCCGGATCGCATCGGTGAACAGGACTTCCGCACCTTTGAAATCACCGCGCGTCAGCTTGGAATAGCCCCAGTTGTTCAGCACCCCCGAGGGGCGGGTCGTAAGGCCCGCAGCCGTCTCGTAGAAACTGTCGGCCTTCTTCCATTCCTTGTTGCTGTCGGCGATCAACGCTTCGAGGCGGTAGCGTTTGAAGGTCTCGAAGGTGGGGGGGACCTTGTCCAGCTCCTCTTCGGCGCGCTTCCATTCGCCCGCGCGCAACAAGGCGTCGGCATAGTCGACGCGATCATCACTGGTGACCTCGTCAAAGGTGACGACCTTGGCAAAGGCAGGGACCGCCTCGCGGTAACGCTTGGCGCGCACAAGGGAGGTGGCCAGCCCACGCTGGACCTCGATCCGGTCCGGGTTTTCGGCTGCGGTGCGTTGGAAGTGGCGCACCGCCTCGTTGGGGTCCGCAACTGTGAGCATCACATCGTTAAGGTCGGATTCATCAACAACGTTGACGTCCTGAAACGCCCGATTGACCGTATCATCTGCTGACTCGCCGCACGCGGCCAATGCCAAGACGCCTGCCAAAGAGACCGTCAAAATACCTGAGTGGCGCATGGTTGCGTCCTTTTCCTGCTCGTTCACGCCGCGCTATTGCTGCGCGGTCGCATCTGGTTTCTGCCCGTGGACAGATCAAATTCGCGCCCCTGGGGGCACCTCAAATTAGCCAGCAGTACTGATCAGAAAGTCGCTGCTGCCTCGGCGGACCAGTTTATACTCGGCCTCGTTGCGTTCCACGCTATCAGAATTTTCAAAATTTGCGAGTGCTAAGCGCAAATTATCCCGAATGAGTGTGCTTTCTCCGTCATCGAGGGCGAAGGCCTGGCGCAAAATCTGGACCGCTTCGGAATCTCTGCCCTGATTGAGTAGGACAACACCCAGATTGTTGAGATCTTCGGGGTGGGGATCATATTCGGTTGTGGCCCGACGCAAGAGCGCTTCGGCCTGACCAAGCCGGCCCAGCCCGAGGTTCGCGGATCCAAGCCCGGACAGGATTTCAGCGTCAAACCCGTCGGCAAGGGCCGCCCGGTTGAACGCCTTGATCGCCAGTTCGTATTCTCCAGCGGCAATCAGGCGATGCCCGACCTCGACCCCGCTCACCGCATCGCCGCGCAGGTTCACACCGGGCGCATCCAGCCCCTCGTCAGACGCACCAATGCCGCCCGGGGCACAGGCGGCAAGAAAAGCAGCGCAGAAAAAGGCGGGCAGGGCCCGGATGCCTGAGTATTTCAAAGTCTTTTCGACCGTTTTTATATGACTGCATCGCCCACCCGGATGGGCGCGCGATGCAGTTTCTTAACACGAAGTGCGCGGTGTCGCTAGTTGCTCATGTTGCCCAGTTGGGTAATTCCGTGCACCGATGGGCCCACCAGAATGATCAGCAGTGGCGGAACCGTCAGCATCATCGTGGCCAGCGTCATCTTGGTCGGCAGTTTGTTGGCCGCCTCTTCGGCGCGCATGACCCGCTTGTCGCGCATCTCGCCTGCATAGACCCGCAGCGCATCGGCAATGGATGTCCCGAAGCTGGCAGATTGCACCAGTACCGTCACAAAGCTTGCCACATCCTGCACGCCGCAGCGCTCGCCCATGTCGTTAAGGACGGTCACCTTGTCCTTGCCCGCTTTCATTTCGTAGCTCACGATCTGAAATTCCTGGGCAAGTGCGGGGTAGGAGGCGCGCAATTCACCTGCAACCCGCGTGATCGACTGATCCAGCGATTGCCCGGCTTCCACACAGACCAGCATCATGTCGAGGCTGTCAGGAAAGCCTTGCGTGATCTCTTCTTTGCGGGCTTCGACCCGGCGCGTGACCCAATATTGCGGCAGATAGTATCCGATGCCACCGGGCCCGACCGTGTACATGATGATCTTCTGGGTGGTCATCTCGTCGGTGCCCACAACGAAGTTCGTGTAGACCACGCCGATCATCAGCCCCACCACGCCCAAGACGAACTGGGCCGCGTGAAACACCCGGACCGCATCGCGCGAGCTGTAGCCCGCCTGACGCAGCATCAACTGGCGCTTGCTCAGCTCGGCCAGGTCTTCGGGTTCAAGGAACTTCGAGAACTTGTCGAGCTGCTCGTTATGCCCGCCCTGGCGCAGCCGTTCCTTGCCTTTGCTTGCGTGCCCGGTCTTGCGGACCCGCTCCAGCTTGGCCAGCGGGTCTTCGGGTTGGCGCATCATCATGACGACGACGATGACCACCATCATCACCCCAAGCACGCCCACGATAACGATGGGACCAAGGGGGCCGAGGATGTCTGTGATGGGTTGCATGATAGCGTCCATGGGTCTTCTCCTCAGACTTTGATGTTGGTCAGCACGCGCATGACAAACAGGTTAACGGCTAGAAAGATGCCCACGACAAAGCAGGCGGGGATGAAGTACGCGTGATCGCGTACCTCGTCGTAATAATGCGGATCCCCGATGTTGATCACGACCAGCGCGACGAGAGGGAAGGCGGACAGGAATTTACCCGACCATTTTGCCTCGGCAGTGATGGCCTTGACTCGGCGGAACAGACGGAACCGGGCCCGGATCACCTTGGCAAGACCTGCTAGAATTTCAGCGAGGTTACCGCCCGATTGCTGTTGGATCGTCACGGCCACCGACAAAAACCGCAAATCCTGCATATCAAGCCGCTCGGCCATGCTCTTGAGGGCTTCGCCTACGTCCCGGCCAAAGGCGGATTCATCTGCAATCACGCCAAACTCGGAGGCCAGCGGATCCTGCACCTCTCTGGCGACGATCTGGATGGCGGAGCTGAACGGGTGGCCGACCTTGAGCGAGCGGACCATAAGCTCAACCGCGTCAGGCAGTTGCTCTTCGATCATCGCAAGACGCTTGCTGGCCTTGGAAGACACCCAGAAGAACACGCCGCCGACCCCGATGCCGACCGATAGCAGAATGCGCACCGGCGGTTCCGTTTCGGTCCCGACGCTGAGGCCGACAAAGGCGGCGACCGACAGACCCGCCATCACCAGCATCAACTGTTTTGGGGTAAAGGCGATGGCCGCCTTTTGCGCCCGATCCGCCAACAGCGAATAGAGCGGAATGGATCGCGCGCCCATATGCTGCTGCATTTCCTTGCGCAGCTGGTCCAGCACTTCCTCGCGGCGACCACCGGCCTTGTTCAACATCTCCATGCGTCGATTGACGCGGCTGTTGAGGCTGATGGATTTGCCAAAGGCGACCAGATACAGACCTTCGACCAGCACAAGGACGCCGATGAAGATCAGGCCGTAAATAATTGGTTCTGCGCTCATTTTTTCTTTTCCTTATTCGGCAGCGATGGGTTCGTAGATCGACGAAGGCAGATCATAGCCCCACATTTTGAAGCGTTCGGCATAATGCGAGCGCACACCTGTGGCCGTGAAATGCCCGATGATCTTGTTCTCGGGCGTCAGGCCGACACGCTGATAGCGAAAGATTTCCTGCATGGAGATCACGTCGCCTTCCATGCCCGTAATCTCGGTGATCGACGTCATGCGGCGCGAGCCGTCCTGCAGGCGCGAGGCCTGCACGATCAGGTTCACAGCCGACGAGATTTGCGAGCGCACGGCCTTGAGCGGCATCTCGATGCCCGCCATCGCGATCATGTTTTCCAGGCGCGACACACCATCGCGCGCCGAGTTGGCGTGGATCGTGGTCATGGAACCGTCGTGGCCAGTGTTCATAGCCTGGAGCATGTCGATGACTTCCTCGCCGCGCGTCTCACCCACGATGATGCGGTCGGGCCGCATCCGCAGGGCGTTTTTCAGACAGTCGCGGGGGGAGACTTCCCCTTTGCCCTCGACGTTGGGCGGACGGCTTTCCATCCGGCCCACATGGGTCTGTTGCAGTTGGAGTTCCGCCGTATCCTCGATTGTGAGGATGCGTTCGGCGTTGTCGATAAAGGACGACAGAGCATTGAGCGTGGTCGTCTTACCAGAACCTGTACCACCCGACACGATCACGTTCAGACGGGTCGCAACGGCTGCCTGAAGATAGGCAGCCATCTCTTCGGTGAAGGCTCCGAACTCGACCAGATCGTCGATGCCCAACTTGTCCTTTTTGAATTTACGAATGGACACGAGGCTGCCATCGACCGCAATCGGAGGCACCATCGCGTTGAAACGCGAGCCATCTTTCAAACGGGCGTCCACATATGGGTTGGATTCGTCTACGCGCCGACCCACGGCCGACACGATCTTGTCGATGATTCGCAGCAGGTGGCGTTCATCCTTGAACGTCACGTCTGTCAGTTCCAGCTTACCGGCGCGTTCCACAAAGATCTGTTGCGGGCCGTTCACCAGAATATCGTTGACCGTCTCGTCCTGCAAAAGCGTCTCGAGCGGGCCAAGACCGGTCACCTCGTCAAACAGCTCTTTGTTGAGTGTCTGACGATCCTCGCGGTTCAGGATGATGTTGCGCTCTTCCAGCACTTCGCTGGTGATGGCGATGATTTCCTGGCGCAATTCGGCCTCGGTCGCGTTTTCAAGCGCAGCGAGGTTCAGGTTATCAAGAAGGGCGCGGTGCAGATCGAGTTTGATCTCGCTCATGCGCGCCTTTTTCTTGAGTTCCTTGTCGATGGGCATGACCGTTGCCGCAGAGGCATTGGCCTTGCGCGACACCTTGGCCTTGGGCGCATCGGCCTTAGGCAATTCTGTGACCTTGGCCTCGGGGGCTAGTTCGGGGGCCGCAGTGGGCTTTTTATACTTCGAAAACATCGGATTACCTCTTGGCAGGTGCGAGATCAGGCGGCTTTGGCCTGATTTTCGCTCAGTTCATGGATCGAGGCCGCCAGCTTGGCGATTTCGCGACGCAGCGGGTTCTTGGCCGCCGAGCTTGCCAAGGGCAAACCGTGATCGGCCCCTTGCGAGATCGGTTTGCCACCATCGGGCAGATGCACTTCGACCGAGATGTCGAGGCTTTCGCCCAGGCGTTTGACTCGTGCCTTGCCGCCAAGATCGGCGAATTTAGGCGCGCGGTTCAGCACATAGCGCAGCTTTTCAATCGGCAGTTCTTCGGACTGAAGCGCACGTTTGAAGCGCAGCGTGTTCTGGGCCGACCGCATGTCGAGCTCGAGCGTTGTGAAATAGATGTGGGCGGCGTTCAGCACCGTCTCGGTCCATTGCACAAGGGTCGAGGGCATGTCGATGACAACAAAGTCAAAGTGGGCACGGGCCATGTCGATCACGCGCTTGATGTCTTCGGGGCTCACCAGATCGAGGGGGATCATGTCCGCAGGGGCCGTCAGCACTTGCAGCTTGTCCTCGAAGGTCAGCAGCGACTGGCCAAAAATCTCGTCATCCATGTTTTCGGTGTCCGACAGCATTTCAAACACGGCCTCACGGCGCGGCAGGTCCAGATAGGTCGAGGCCGACCCGAACTGCATGTCCAGATCAAGCAGACAGACCGAAGGGGTCTCGCTGGTGCTGAGCAAGGCCAGCTCCCACGCAAGGTTCACGGCCAGTGTTGTGGTGCCGGTGCCGCCTGCAACACCGTGCGTGACAAACACGGCACCTTCCTTGTTCGCACCGGTTTTCAACTGCGCTGTACGCTCGGTTTCGACCGGCAGCGGCTGAGGGGTGGTGCGGACACGATCGATCGCTTGTTGCAACTCGCCCTCGGGAAGAGGGTAGGGGACGAATTCGTCAGCCCCCTGGCGCAGCAACTGGTGCAGCGAGGCGGGTGTGACGTCTTCGGCAATCAGGATGACCTTGATGTCGCGGGATTTGGCTTGCGAGATGATCTCACCCATCAGAACGAGGTTGTCCTCGTCCGCGTCATCCAGCGCCAGCGCGACAAATTCCATGGATGCGGCTTCGGGCTGGCCGAAAAAGGCGAGCGCTTCGGCAAATCCAAGGTCGCCCCACGATTCGCCCAGCACCTGCTCCATATCCTCAATCAAAAGATCGAAGTTCTGCACATCCCGGCTGATCGTGCAGGCCACGATGGGGGCGGTTTCTGGTTGTGGCATTACGCTGCTCATTGCCGTGTCGTCCTTATTCCAAAGGGCTGGCAGTGCGATGCAGCGTTATTCATACGCCCTGATTGCCTGCGTGACCCACGCCCGGTCGAAGTGTCCGGGCATACCTATCCTTAGGGTCGGTTGTCGCAGTGAATTCAGGCGAGATTTGGGCCAAAAAACCCCAATTGTTTGGTTTCTTGGGACGGTCACGGCGCGCAGGTCGGATTGTTCGCGCTGCGCGATAGTGATTTTGGGGGACGGGAGGTGCCGGAAAATGGGGTCAGGCACAAGCACTGACCCCGGAAATTCAAGCGGTGTTATTCCGAGCCCAGGTCAGACAGGACGTTCCCGCTGAGGTCCGATTCAGCCCGCGCGCTTTGGACATAGTCGCGATAGATGATCTGCGCATACTTGCCGTCAAGCACGGTTGGATGGCTCTGCACGAAGCCGCTGACCTCGGTCACGGTGCGCCGATTGCGCCGTTCGCGCCCTTGGGTCACGATCAGCGGTTGGGTTTCGCCAAAAGAGGCGACCGCCTCGAGGCGTGACCGGCTGATGCCTTGGGTTGTCAGGAAACCGACAACGGCGTGGGCACGGGCGAGGCCGAGCTGCTTGTTATATCCACTCGAACCGACCGCATCCGTATGGCCATAGACCCGAAAGCGGATTTCAGGGAACTGGCGGATCCAGCGGGCCTGCTGGCGCAATGCATCCTGCGCGCCTGCATCCAGGCGGGCAGAGTTGAAAGCGAAATTGACGGTCGTGATAACTTCGGAGGCGAAGCGATTGGCCAGATCGAATGTATACTGACGCTCGCCCGTCAAAACGAGCGTATTGTTGGCGGTCGCGTTCCCGAACTGGCCGGTGTCGACGACGGCACCTGCCTCGCGGTAAAACTGGGTGTAGACCGGATCGCCAGATGGACCGCACGCTGAAAGTGCGATGCTGCTAGCCAATGCGACGCTGATGATCGGTTTCATGACCCTGTCCTTAATCCAACACGTAGCCATATGAGCCGGAGAAGTCCTGTTTGGCAACCTCGCCGGCGGCCCCCTGTTTCGGGGTCCGTGTGCCAGCGGCTGTGCGTCCAAACAGGAACAGGTCCCGTTCACTTGGCGGTTTGATGCGATCAGTGGGCAATGCCAGCGCATCGCCACGCACAGGCGTGACAAGATGGGCCGTGACCACGATCACCAATTCGGTTTGTGCGCGTTGATAGGACGCCGAGCGGAACAGGGTCCCCAGCACCGGGACATCGCCCAGCCATGGTACCTGACCCGAGAGGTCCTGAAAATCGTCTTGCAACAGGCCAGCAACCGCAAAACTCTCACCATCGCGCAATTCGACCGTCGTGTTGGTCTCGCGCCGCGAGAACGCGGGGATGCTGATGCCATCGGTATTGATCGAGTTTGCTGTATCCACTTCGGACACGGACGCTTCGACCTGAAGGTTGATCAAATCCTTGTCGACCACCACCGGAATAAAGTTGAGCTGGACACCGAACGGTTTGAATTCAACCGAAATCGTTCCCTCTTCCTGGCTGACAGGGATTGGAAATTCGCCACCCGCAAGGAATGTTGCTTCCTGACCCGAAAGGGCGATCAGATTGGGCTCGGCCAGCGTGCGCACGACGCCTTTTTGCTCAAGCGCCTCAAGCAACAAGCCCACTTGGACGTTGCCCGCGTTAAAGCCGAACAAAATCGCGCCTTCGGAGCCGGGTGTAACTTCGACAGGGGGACTGATGGAGTTTCCTCCATCGAGAAATGTGCCGGTTTCGCTATCTGTGCCCAATTGCCCACCGAAAAGCGACCCGCTGAACCCAAGCGATGAGCTCAGTGATTTGGAGACCGAGCGCTGCATTTCGGCAAAGCGCACTTTCAACATGACCTGCTGGACGCCACCGACGCTCATCAGGTTGGATACGCGGCCTTCGGCGTAGCGTTCGGCCAGATCCAAGGCGCGTTGCAGGCGCGAAGAGGAGGAGACGACGCCCGAAAGCACGATGCCATCGTTGGCGGTGCGCACTTCGATCTTTTCGCCGGGAAGGATCTGACGCAGCCGTTCCTTGAACTCGGAGATATCAGCGGCGACGCGCACGTTCACGTTTGTGATCAGTCGACCGTTGCCATCCAGCAGCGTCAATGTCGTCAGCCCCGGCGATTTACCCAACACATAGATTGTGCGGTCGCTGAGCGACGAAATGTCGGCGATGGCGGGGTTGGCGATGCTCAACTCCGCAAATGGCGTGTCGCTTTCGACCACCACGGCCCGGTTCATCGGGACGTTGAGGTTCGATTCGGTTTGCTGGCGGACCACGCGCAATGTTTCTGCATGTGCAGTCAATGCGATTGGGCTTACAGCCATGGACAGCCCAACGATGGCCGCTTTGAAGATTCCGTCAATTTTCATGTGACCTGCCCTTTTGATCACGCCTCGGTGCCGGGTCTTGATGCCCGCGAAATGAATACGGGTCGTAGCGCCCGTGTCGTTCTGTCAGACCATTCGGCCCGCAGCGTTTGATTTGGTATCTTGCCTGTCTTGTCCGCAGGCTTGTGCCCGCTGTTTCGTAGACCGTGCAGCAGTTTGAGTTTTTTTGCAAGAATCAATGGGTTCAGAGCGAAGGTTTATGTGGATAACTGGCAACAGGGGCACAAATGCAACTGACGCCCCCAGTGGGAGGCGTCAGGCTAAGTGATTGAATAAATGGCTCAGTTTGTGCAGGGGATCGGGATTGTGACCACTTCTGCGCCACGCCGTGTGCGGATGGAACAGGTCTTCTCTTTGGGCGCTTCGACCTTGGCCGCACGTTCTTCGATGCCCAAAAGTGAGCGTTGGTCCATCTCGATGGCACCGGCAACCGTGTCGTCCCCGGCCCCGACAAGGGACAGCGAGAGGCGTCCGGTGGACTGGGCCTGCGCCAGCTTGGCCACCTGTTCAGGGGCAACAGCGACAGTCACTGTCTGGGCGACGCTGGCACCGCTGAGATCGCTGGTTGCGCTTTGGTCGATAGCAATGAGCTGGACGGCGGGTTCGATCAGCTTGGTCACTTCGCCGACACTCGCATCGAGCGCTTTGTCGACCCGGCCGGTCCAATAGACGTCCACCCGGTCACCCGGACGCAGGAACCCGGACACGCCGGACGCCACATCAACACGAAGCGCGAAAGCACGCATGCCGCGGGCCAGGCGTGAGGTCAGACCTGCTTCCTCGCCGGGCTCGGTCACTTTCACTTTCAGGATGGCCTCATCCTTTTCCATGGCGCGCAGCACAAAGCGAGGATCCGATTGCCCTTCGATAAAGAGGGGATTGTCGGCTGTGAATGCGCCCTCGGGAATAGCGGTGACCGGCCAGTCGACCGTCCGAACGTCATCCGTTTTGAGCGCTTCGCCGTATTTCAACGTCCGGTCCGATACATATACGGGGATCGTGGGCACAATCTTGTCCCGCTCGGCCCGCTCGGCGGCCAGCGCGGTTTGATATTGGCCGATATAATTCTTTGCCATGTACACGGCACCACCAGCCAGGGCGATCCCGGCAAGCAATACCAATCCGAAAATCATTCGCATCTCAGCACCTCATTATTGGGTTCGTTATGCACCGGAACGGTGGGAACCTCTCGACACTATCCATGACAGTGGAATGTGGCATATTCTGGGAAGTGCTGGGGTCTGTGTGAGGCAATTTGCCCGGCACGTTGCCCTAGACATGCAAAAGCGCCCGACCTTGAAGGGACGGGCGCTGGCTGTTCACACCTGAAGGTGGATCAGCGGAAATCGCTCATATAGGTGCCTGTGTCTGCGGTCAGTTTGGTTGCGCCGGCGTTCATTTCGGCCACCATGATCACCGCAATGGCAACCACACCGGCACAAACGACAACCCAATCGACCGTTACCGCGCCATGTTCGCTCTTGCAGAACTTTTTGATAAATGCGGTCATGTCAGTCACCTATGAAAACAATTTCTTGACGTGTGATGTACAAGGGGCCGCGGTCGTGGTCGGCCGCGGCCCCCGTATGCGTTTCGCGTTAAGCGCTAGGGCTTAAGGAGCGGCAGGTGCGTTAGGATCTTGCTTGCCCAGGAATGTGTTGGTGTCGGCGGTCAGGTCGGATGCGCCTGTTTCGATCGACGTGTAGGCAGCAACGGCCAGACCAACAACAGCAGCTGTCAGCACAACCCAGTCAACAGTCACAGCACCGTTTTCGTCTTTGCGGAAGTTTTTGATAAATTTCATCATGGTAGTGTCCCTCCAAAGGATCAGTAGATTTTCAGTTCAACCTCGCCGTCCGTCTTGAGGGCCGTTTCTCTCTGTTGGCCCATGTCCGACTTGGTATGACGCTATATAGACGTTTGATTGGGGCACGAATTTGGCGGCAAATTGGGCTTTTCGCGTCTGCGTCCGGAAAAAGTGAATTACTTTGCTAAGGCGCTGTTTTTGCGTGATTAATTTTTTGTAAAAAAAAGCACGGAAGGTAATCAACCGCCTATACCGTGGCAAATGTGGCGAAACGGCCATCTTTAAAGCTGGAAATGGTGGCCTGAAGCCCCTTTTTTTGCGACACTGACTGCAAAAGCGCGACCAAGATCGTGCAATCAGAGGCAGGCAGATATGACAAAACGCATTCTATGCGCCGCGATGTGCGGTTTGGTGCTGAGTTTCGGCGCTGTTGAGGCCGAGTCGCCGCCGGCGTTCAAGGATTTCTCGGCCAAACGTGTGAAACCGCCCAAGTCCGGCACGCAAAAGCGGATCACCGTTCAGATCGATCCTGCCGAAATAGTCGAAGAGGACGTCGCGCCTGCCGCCACAGCACCTGCCGCTCCCCGTGGGGCCCGGTTTGATTGGTTCTGGGAAGACATCTCTCCCGATTTGGCCGATGCGGGCCCGGGGCGGCTTGACCTTGCCATGCGGGCTTTGGCGCGGGCCGGGGCCAAAGTGCCCGCACCGCGCCTTCAGCAGATGCAGGAGCTGGCCAAGGCGCGCGGCGTCGACATTTTGCGCGCGACCATCGACACTGACGTCTCGCCCGCGCTGGTCCTGGCCGTGATGATGGTTGAGTCGGCTGGAAAGCCAGATGCGGTCAGTTCGGCTGGGGCGCAGGGGTTGATGCAGCTGATGCCCGCGACCGCCAGCCGCTTTGGCGTGACCGACAGCCTCGTGCCATCACAGAATATCGAAGGCGGGGTGAAATACCTCGACTGGTTGATGGGGACGTTTGATCGGGACCCGCTGCTGGTGCTGGCGGGATACAATGCGGGCGAGGGGTCCGTGCGTACCCACCAGGGTGTACCGCCCTTTCCTGAAACTCGCGACTACGTGCCCAAGGTGCTCGCCGCGTTCCAGATTGCGAAAGGGTTGTGCATTACGCCACCCCAGCTTGCCAGCGACGGCTGCGTGTTCGCAGCGCTCAACTGACCGCGCGCCTTCTTGGCGTCCACTATATATAATAGAGCGGGCCAGACGTCGAACGCGTCTGCCCATTCGGGGTGTTTGGCGCGCTGCCGTTTCACGAAAGGGCACAAGGGAACGATCTTCCACCCTTCGGCGAGCGCATCTGCGACCAGCCTTTCAACCCGCCGCAGACCCGTGCCCGTGCCAAGCAGCGCGTCCGGCACTGCGGCATGATCGGCGATCCGGGTCTTGGCTGACATGATGGACGACGTTGGCCGTATGCCCGGCGATGACGAGGGCATATTGCCCTTTCTTCACAACATCCTCGCGGGCGATTTCAGGCTCAGACAAGGGTGGCTTGAGTCGCAGCGCGCAATTCGTCCTCTGTGACGCCATCCGCCGTTTCGACGATGCGCAATCCGCCCTCCACGACATCCATCACGCCAAGATTGGTGATGATGCGGTCCACGACTGATTTGCCGGTGAGGGGCAGAGTGCATTCCTTGAGAACTTTGCTGTCGCCGTGCTTGTTCGTGTGATCCATGACGACGACCACACGGCCCACGCCCGCTACCAGATCCATGGCACCGCCCATGCCCTTGACGAGCTTGCCGGGGATCATCCAGTTGGCGAGGTCACCATTTTCAGCCACTTCCATCGCGCCCAGGATCGCCATCGCGATCTTGCCCCCGCGGATCATGCCAAAGGACTGCGCGGAGTCGAAATAAGCGGTCTGGGGCAATTCGGTGATCGTCTGTTTGCCCGCATTGATCAGGTCGGGATCTTCGGTGCCTTCGATGGGGAAGGGGCCCATGCCCAGCATCCCGTTTTCAGATTGCAACGTCACCTCGATTCCGTCGGGGATGTAATTGGACACCAGAGTCGGGATGCCGATGCCAAGGTTCACGTACCATCCGTCTTCGAGTTCCTGCGCTGCGCGCTCGGCCATTTGATTGCGATCCCAGGGCATGCTTATTCCTTATTCATCAACAAGTGTCGCGCCCGCAGGCACATCTATGGTCACAAAACTGCCAGCTGCACCACGACCCAGATGCAGCGTCCCCTCAAGTCCCTCGATCAATCCGCCGACAATGCGTCCCCCAATTGTACTCGTATCTGGCCACGCCATCCCACTCGGGATCCCAACCCCATCATCAGACACAATCAGACGCAAACCGCCCGCGCTCAGGCGGCTCATCCGGACTTCGACAAGGCCGTTGTCCAACCGGTCAAAGGCGTGCTGAAACGCATTCGTCAAAAGTTCGGACAAGACCAGACCAACGCGGGTCGCCGTTTCAATAGGGACCTCAAGCGGTTCGATCTGGATAGTCATCCGAATGCCGGAGCGTCCCATCATGTGCGCAATCGCAGCCGACAGGCGCGACAGATAGCTGCCCATTTCCACGCGATTGCGATTGGACTGGCGATCCGACAGTTTCATTTCTTCGTACAACAGCTGGAGAGTCTCGATGCGCCGGCTGAGCGCCATGAAGTCCTCGGGGACGGACGTGCTACCCGATTGCTGGCGGATCATGCCGATCACGATGGACAGGTCCGTCGCCACCCGGTTCTGTATCTCCATCAGCGCCGCGTTTATTTCTTCGGTGCTGGCATCCATGTCGCTCTCGCGTAGCTCTTTCTGGATGCCGATAAAGTATTGCAACTTGCCGGTGTCGTCACACAGGGGCGAGACGACCAGCCGGTTGAGGTACTTTTCCCCATTTGCGCGGTAGTTGATAATGTCGACCGTCGTGGTCTCTTCGTTCTCGATCCCGCGGCGCAGTTTGTCCACGTGCACCTTGGATGTCTCGGGACCTTGCAGGAACCGGCAATTGCGCCCGATCGAAGCGGTCCGGGCGTAGCCGGTGGAGCGGGTGAACGCTTCGTTTACGTAAACGACCGGGTTGTCTTCAAGATACGGGTTGGTCACGACAATAGCAATCTGGGCACGGTTGAAACCGTCAAAGATCATGTCCTGACCCAGAAGTTGCTCAAGCATGTCGGGCATTGCTGTCTCCGTCAGGCCGCGCGGGTGGTACGTTGTTCGATGCGCTTTTCGTGCTCGCCCTGAATCAAGCGGTGTACATAGATGCCGGGCAGGTGGATGGTGTCGGGATCAAGGCTGCCGGTCGGCACGATCTCTTCCACTTCAACGACGCAGACCTTGCCGCACATGGCTGCGGGCGGGTTGAAGTTGCGGGCGGTCTTGCGGAACACGAGGTTGCCGGTTTCGTCCGCTTTCCACGCCTTGACGATGGCGAGGTCGGCAAAAATGCCTTCTTCCATAATATATGTGTCGCCGTTGAAGTCCTTGTGTTCCTTGCCCTCGGCAATGACGGTGCCCACGCCGGTCTTCGTGTAGAAGCCGGGGATGCCGCAGCCGCCCGCGCGCATCCGTTCGGCCAGCGTCCCCTGGGGGTTGAACTCCAGCTCCAGTTCGCCCGACAGGTATTGGCGCATGAACTCGGCGTTTTCGCCCACATAGGACGAGATCATCTTTTTGACCTGCCGCGTCTGCAGCAGAATGCCGATGCCGAAATCGTCGACGCCAGCGTTGTTGGAGGCAAATGTCAGATCCTTCGTGCCCGCCTCTTTGATCGCATCCAGCAGCAATTCGGGAATGCCGCACAGGCCGAACCCGCCCGCCGCAATGAACATGCCGTCGAACAAAAGCCCGTCCAGCGCCTCGGAAGCAGAGCCGTAGATCTTTTTCATAAATACTCCTGGACACCTCTCAAGGAGGCCGTGCACCTGTGAGAAAATTTGTGACGCGAGTCTGGGTCACTTGTCAACGTACACGGACGGTATGCGGTTGTATACTGCGTCAAGTTGCCCGATCAGCCGCGGGTGGGTTTCCGCCGAGGAGCGAGGCGGGCCCACGGGCAGGGCGAAAATGAGGGGTCTGAAATGTGTGAGCGGCCCCGTGTCCGGAGCCGCGTTTGGTCACCGTTGATAGGCTGCGACCTGCCCGGTCAGCCCGGCCTCCATGAAGGGGCCGAAATCGCGCCTCAGATAGCGGCGGATTGCCGGGCGCGCCAGAAACAGGTTGGGCTTGATGTTGTAGTTCCATTCAACTCTGACCTGATCGCCGGTCTGGGTGTAGTCGAAACTGCCCATAATGTGATCGACAACGCGGCCCGACGGCGCGGTGATATCCCAGAGCTGATAGGCAAAGCGGTTGGCGGAGTTTTCCAGCACCCGCTCATGGACATGATAGCCACCTTCTAGGTCGACACGGCGCACCGCACCCACCTCGGGCCACGTGCCCGAGAGCACGGTGATGTTCACGATCGGCGGAATGCTATCGGTCACGGCAACAAAGTCAGTCACCGGGTTCTCCTCTCCGAAGGCGCGAAAGTCTGCGATGGTGCCGCGGAATGTCGCGGTCTCGGTGTTGGTCAGATAGCTGTTTTCGGCGGCCAATGGTGGGGGCGGTGCGATCTCTGCAGCGGACGTGGCCTGAGCGAATGCGAGGTTGGGTGTCGGCATTGGAGAGACACCAGCGAAGGCTGCCACAGACAGCGCGGCGGTGACGGAAAGGGTCGCGATAAGAGGGCGCAGAGGCATAGTCGATCTCCATTGATGCGATTATCGTATTAAAATATACGAGTATCGTAGTAAATATAATTGGCTCTTGCCACTTCAAGGGGCGTTGGTCAGAAAAACCGCCATGGATAAAGAACTCGAACTTTTGGGGTACGTGGGCACGTTGTTGCGGGTCATGCTTGTCAGCGAGCTGACCTCGCCCGAGCATCAGCACGTGATCCGCTTCAATCTCTCTGATTTCACGGCTTTGGGGATGTTGCGCGAACAGCAGGTTGTGCGCGCGTCCGAATTGGCCGGCACGCTTGGCATCGTGCCAACGACGGCCAGCAGCGTAATCGCGCGTCTGGTGAAGCGGGGATTGGTGTCGCGCACCCAAAGCGAGACGGACAGGCGGGCCTACGATCTGAGCCTCACGCCCGAGGGCGCGCAGCTGGCCAATGCGATCCACAACCAGGATTTGCACAATATGCGCCTGTTCCTGTCTGCGCTCGACGACGAGGATCAGACCACGTTGCTGTCCTTGTTGGGCCGGGTGGTCGAGCGGGTCGCCTCTTTGGAAAACGCGGAGGCATCCGACTAGGCGCGTCTAGCTCGCCTTTTTCGCCGCCGCTTTCTTCTTGGCCGCCGGTTTCTTTGCAGCAGCCTTCTTTTTCGCGGGCTTCTTCTTGGCGGGTGCCTTTTCCTCGATCAGCTGCACCGCCATGTCCATCGTGACATTCTCAGGCTCAGTCCCTTTGGGGATGGTCGCATTGACCTTGCCCCACTTCACATAAGGTCCGTATTTACCCTTCATCACATTGACCGGCCCGCCTTCCGAGGGGTGTTCGCCCAACTCGTGCAGCGGCTTGGCGGCCACACCGCGCCCGCCCCGGCTTGCGACCTTCTCGGCGAGCAGTTGCACAGCCCGGTTCATGCCGACGGTAAAGACCTCTTCGATCCCTTCGAGATTGGCATTGGTGCCACCACGATCCGAGGTTGATTCCGCGTGCTTGAGATACGGTCCATAACGCCCGATATTGGCCCAGACCATAACGCCGTCCTCGGGGTGCGGCCCGATCTGCCGCGGCAGGGACAGCAGGCGTACGGCTTGCTCCAGGTCCACTTCGGTGGGCGGCCATTCCTTGGGGATCGACTGGCGTGGCGGCTTCTTGTTGTCATCCGTCACTTCACCGCGCTGCACATAAGGCCCAAAGCGGCCCTTGAACGCATAGATCTTGTCGCCTTCGTCCTCGCCAAGCAGCTTGCCCTCTGGCGGGATGCCGCTGTCGTCTTCCTGACCGGGGGGACCAAAGGCGCGCGTATAACGGCATTCGGGATAGTTCGAGCAGCCGATAAAGGCACCACCGGACCGGGCCGTGCGCATGCTGAGCCGCCCGACCCCGCAATTGGGGCAAAGGCGCGGATCGCCTCCGTCTTCCTGCGGCGGGAACAGGTGCGGTTCGAGCACTTCGTTGATCTTTTCCAGCACCTCGGTGATGCGCAATTCGGAGGTTTCGGCAATCGCGGCGCTGAAATCCTGCCAGAACCGGCCCAATACATCCTTGTAGTCGCGGTCCCCTGCGCTGACATCATCCAGTTCTTCTTCGAGGCTGGCGGTGAAATCATAGCCCACGTAACGGCGGAAATAGTTTTCAAGGAACGCGATCACCAGCCGCCCCTTGTCCTCGGGGATCAGCCGATTGCGATCCTTGCGTACGTATCCGCGATCCTGAATGGTCGTGACGATGCTGGCATAGGTCGAGGGGCGGCCGATGCCCAACTCTTCCATCCGTTTGACCAGCGTGGCCTCGGTGTAGCGGGGCGGGGGCTGGGTGAAATGCTGCTCGGGCGTGACGGAGCGTTTGTCGGCGGCATCCCCCTCGCTCAGCTGGGGCAGGCGCTTGTCGTCATCATCGACCACATCATCGTCGCGCCCTTCCTCATAGACGCGCAGGAACCCGTCAAACAACACGACTTGCCCCGTGGCGCGCAGGCCGACCTGCCCGTCGTCGCTGCCAATCTCGACCGTGGTGCGCTCAAGCCGTGCGCCTTCCATCTGGCAGGCCAGCGTGCGTTTCCAGATCAGATCATAAAGCTTGCGTTGATCATCGTCGGTGATCTTCAGGCTGGCTGCATCGCGTGCCATATCGGTCGGGCGAATACATTCGTGTGCCTCTTGCGCGTTCTTGGCCTTGTTCTTGTAAACGCGCGGCTGTCTCGGGACATAGTCGTCGCCATAACGATCCTTGATCGCGTCGCGCGCCATGGTGACGGCCTCGGGGGCCATGTCGATCCCGTCGGTCCGCATATAGGTAATGTAACCCGCCTCATAAAGCCGCTGCGCCGAGGACATGGCTTGGCGCGCGCCCATGCCGAATTTGCGACTGGCCTCTTGTTGCAGGGTCGAGGTCATGAACGGGGCCGAAGGGTTGCGGGAGGCGGGTTTGGCCTCGACCGATTGCACCTTCAGATCGCGGCTGGTGATCGCGCTTTGGGCCATCTCGGCCTGCGTCTGGTTTTCGAGGTCAAACTTGTCGAGCTTCTTGCCGGCCAGCGAGGTGAGGCGCGCCTCGTATTCCTGTCCCCGCGGGGAGGCGAGGACCGCTTTGACCGACCAGTATTCGCGATTGCGAAACGCTTCGATCTCCATCTCGCGCTCGGTCAGGATGCGCAGACACACCGACTGCACGCGACCCGCAGATTTCGCACCGGGCAGCTTGCGCCAGAGCACGGGGGATAGGTTGAACCCCACCAGATAATCCAGCGCGCGGCGGGCAAGGTAGGCTTCGACCAGCGGCATATCGACCTGGCGGGCGTTCTGCATCGCCGCGTCCACCGCCGACTTGGTGATCGCGTTGAAGGTCACGCGGCTGACGGGCGTGTCCTTCTTGATCGACTTGCGTTTGGTCAGCGCCTCTTGCAGGTGCCAGCTGATGGCCTCCCCTTCGCGATCGGGGTCGGTTGCGAGGATCAGCGCGTTGTCATCCTTGAGTGCGTCGGCAATCGCTTTCATGTGCTTTTTGCTGGCGCTGGCGACCTCCCAGACCATCTCGAATTCGTTGTCGGGGTCGACCGATCCGTCTTTGGGGGGCAGGTCGCGCACGTGGCCATAGCTGGCCAGAACGGTGTAGTCATCCCCCAGATATTTGTTGATTGTCTTGGCTTTAGCTGGGGATTCGACAACGACGACGGGCATTTACAGGGGCTACCTCGGACGGGGATATATGTGTGCTCTATGGCGGCGCAAGATGTGGGGTGCAAGCGGCGATTGTCAACCGACCCCCAATCGGGTGCGCCTAACTGGCGCGGGTTAGAAGGCCACCGGGGGCACGATCAATGCTGCCATCGAGTTCCAGTTCGACCAGTGCGGGGGTGACTGTGGCCGTGGGTGCGCCAAGGTCGCGTATCAGTTGATCCTCGGCCAGTGGGGACGGGCCGAGGCGCGACAATATCTGGCTGTGCAGGTCCGCCGTTTGGCGCAAGGACCGCGTATCTGGCTGTGGCGCCTGTGGTGGCACCAGTGGCAATTCCGGGGCGGCGGGGGCGAGGGGTGCCAGCGCCTCGATCACGTCATTTGCATCGCGCACCAGCGTCGCGCCATCCCGGATCAGCATGTTGCACCCTGAGGCGCGCGCATCCATCGGGTGCCCCGGCACCGCCAGCACATCCCGGCCCAGATCCAGCGCATCGCGCGCGGTGATCAGGCTGCCGGACTTGGCGGCAGCCTCGACCACGATGGTGGCCGCGCCAAGGCCCGAGATGATCCGGTTGCGGGCAGGGAAATGGCGCGCCATGGGGTGCAGGCCCATGGCCTGTTCGCTGATGCGCAGGCCACTGGTCCCGATATTCTGGGCGAGGTCGGCATTTTCCGCCGGGTATATCGTATCGACCCCGCCTGCCTGCACCGCGATGGTGCCGGTGTCGAGCGCGGCCAGGTGGGCGGCTGCGTCAATGCCGCGCGCAAGGCCGGACACCACGACATGACCGGCCGCGCCCAGATCACGCGCCAGGGCGCGCGCCATGCGGGTCCCGAGGGAAGAGGCGTTGCGCGCGCCCACCATGGCGATCATGGGTTTGTGCAGCAGCGCGACATCACCGATCACCCAAAGGAAAGGTGGGGCATCCTTGAGGTCGTTCAAAACCAGTGGATAGTGGGGCGATCCTTGCGCCACAAGACGTGCACCAGCGGCGCGGGCGGCCTTGAGTTCGCCGTGAATGACGCCTTCGGGGCAGACCTGATAGGACGAAACGCCGGCGGCGCGCGCTACCTCAGGTAGCGCGGCCAGCGCATTTTGCGCGGTGCCGTGTTCAATCAGCAGACGTTGATACGTCGCAATGCCGACCCGGCGGGACCGCAACAGACGGAGACGCGAAAACTGGTCGTCTTCCGAGGTGGGTGGGAGTGGGGGGTGAGTGGAAGAAGGATGGGTATCCCTTTCAGTCATCCGAGGCTCCGTCTGTTGCTGTCCTTGTTTTAGAATCGGCAAGGTTAACAACGCATGAAGATGGGCGAGCCAATTCGAGATAACTCTGCCTGCGGTTGTTTTTTAAAGGAAAAACCGGCCTGAAAAACGAACGGCGAACAAAGTGGGACTCGGCACCTTCGCCCACGCCTCCCCAGATATAGCGAGGCGCTGGCGCGGGTCTTGGCCCCTAACAGCGTTGCCACAGAATCGCCCGCTTATGTTGCGGACCCACCAACCGTCAGCCCGCCGATCATCAGTGTCGGCTGGCCCACGCCCACCGGCACCCACTGGCCCGCCTTGCCGCAATTGCCCATGCCGGGGTCCAGTGCCATGTCGCTACCGATGCCCCGGATGTGTTTCAGCGCCGTGGCACCGTCCCCGATCAAAGTGGCCCCCTTGACCGGCGCGCCGACCTTGCCGTTCTCGACCCGGTAGGCTTCGGTGCAGGAAAACACGAACTTGCCGTTTGTGATGTCCACCTGCCCACCGCCAAACCCCACCGCATAGATCCCGTCCTTGAGGTCGGCCACAATGTCCTCGGGTGCGCTGTCTCCGCCCAGCATATAGGTGTTGGTCATGCGCGGCATTGGGGCGTGCGCATAGCTTTGGCGGCGTCCGTTGCCGGTCGAGGCCACGCCCATCAGGCGCGCGTTCTGGCGGTCCTGCATGTAGCCGACAAGTACGCCATCCTCGATCAGAGTGTTCTTGCCCGAGGGCGTACCCTCATCATCGACCGAGATCGAACCGCGCCTGTCGGGGATGGTGCCGTCATCCAGCACCGTGACCCCGTGGGCCGCGATCTGCTGGCCCATCAACCCTGCAAAGGCCGAGCTGCCCTTGCGGTTGAAATCGCCTTCAAGCCCGTGACCGATGGCTTCGTGCAGCAGGATGCCGGGCCAGCCGGGGCCAAGCACCACATCCATCACACCCGCAGGGGCCGGGACGGCATCAAGGTTTACGACCGCAACACGCAATGCCTCACGCGCCTTGGCCTGCCAGTCGGCGGGTAACATCAGCCCGTCCAGGCCGACCCGACCTCCGCCGCCTGCCGTGCCGCTTTCGCGCCGTCCGTCCTTTTCTACGATGACCGAGATGTTAAGCCGGGTCATGGGACGCGTGTCGCGCACCGAGTGCCCATCGGGGCGCAAAATCTCGATCTCTTGCAGGGACGCACCAATCGAGGCCGACACCTGCACCACCCGCGAATCAAGATCGCGCAGGAAGGTGTCGATCTCCTTGAGGGTCTCGAGCTTGACCGGAAAGCTGGCCCCGGCAATTGGATCATCGGCGGTATAAAGGTGGCGATTGGTGGCCTGGGGGGCGTCCGCCATGGTGCCACCACCGGCACCGACCGCAAGACGGGCGGTTTCGGCAGCGCGGCGCAGGGCGGTTTCGCTGATCTCGGTGGAATGGGCATAGCCCGCGACCTCGCCGCGCACGGCCCGCAGGCCAAAGCCCTGCGCTGCATCATAGCTTGCGGTTTTGAGCCGCCCATCATCATAGACCAGCGATTCCGATCGGCGGCGTTCAAAGAACAACTCACCATCATCCGCCCCCGCCGTGGCACCGCGCAGCACATCCAGCGCCACATCTCGGTCGATTTCGGTTTCCAGCGGCGCAAAGGGGGCGTCAGTCATCGGTGTCTCCTGTCGGCCGGGGGCCTGAAAATGCGGGTGAGCGTCCGTTTGACGCGCCTCTTATGTCTTTATCTTGGGGTAAAGATATGATTGTAAGTCTCGACAATACAACGGGTGGTGATCGGCAGTGCGTGTACGAGCCCCCAAGGACCGATCAGCGATCCATCAAGATCAGGACGACCAGATGAAAAAGCTTCTTTCGATTTCGGGCGTGCTCAGCGCTCTTGCTGCTGCCCCGGCGTGGGCCCAAGACGGGCTTGAGGTCATTGGCCGCCCCGTGGATGGCGCCATGGGCTTCCAGCCCGCCGCCACCGAAGTGGCCCGCCGCCTGCAATGGCTGGACGGCATGATTTTGGTGATCATCACCATCATCACGCTGTTTGTGGTTGGGCTGCTGGCATGGGTCGTCGTCCGCTACAATGCCAGGCGCAACCCTGATCCGGCGAGTTTCACCCACAACACGCCGGTCGAGATCGCGTGGACCGTGATTCCCATCGTGATCCTCGTGTTCATCGGTGCGTTTTCGCTGCCGACCCTGTTCCACCAGCAGGAAATTCCCGAAGCCGATGTGACCATCAAGACCACCGGTTATCAGTGGTTCTGGGGTTATGAGTACGTGGACGAGAACATCAGCTTTGACAGCTACATGATCGGCGCACCTGCCACAGGCGGTGACAACTCGCTGACACCCGAGACCGAAGAGGCGCTGGTTGCCGCAGGTTATTCGCGCGAGGATTTCCTGCTGGCCACTGACAATGCCGTGGTGATCCCCGTCAACAAGACGGTTGTTGTGCAGGTGACCGGCGCGGATGTGATCCACGCATGGACCATTCCGGCCTTCGGCGTGAAGCAGGACGCGGTGCCGGGCCGTCTGGCTGAGTTGTGGTTCGAAGCCGAGAAAGAGGGCATCTATTTCGGGCAGTGCTCGGAACTGTGCGGGATCGCGCACGCCTACATGCCGATCACCGTAAAAGTTGTCAGCCAAGAGGCCTATGACGCATGGCTCGAAGCGAACCGCGATGCGTCCGACTATGTGGATGTTTCGACGGTTTTGACCAACTGATCATCAGCATGGCGGGGCCTTTCCCGCCGTGACTTTCTGACCCAGTCCAGAGGTACGCATGACAGACGTCAGCTATCAGCATCAGACCCAAGAGGGTGAAGCGTCATTGGGCGATTACTTCGCGCTGATGAAGCCGCGCGTGATGCAACTGGTCGTGTTCACGGCGCTGGTCGGGCTGTTGGCCGCGCCCACGGGCGTGCATCCGGTCATCGGGTTCGCCTCGATCCTGTTCGTCGCCATCGGGGCAGGGGCCTCGGGCGCGCTGAACATGTGGTGGGACGCCGACATCGACGGCGTGATGACCCGCACCGCCAAGCGCCCCGTGCCTGCGGGCAAGGTGACCGCGGACGAGGCCAAGGCGCTAGGTTTTGCCCTGTCGGGCTTGTCGGTGATGATGCTGGCGCTGAGCGCAAACCTGTTGGCTGCCGCCCTGCTGGCCTTCACTATCTTTTTTTATGTCGTGATCTACTCCATGTGGCTGAAGCGCTGGACGCCGCAGAACATCGTGATCGGTGGTGCGGCAGGAGCCTTCCCGCCCGTGATTGGCTGGGTGATTGCCACCGGGGCCATGTCAATTGAGGCGTGGCTGATGTTTGCGCTGATCTTTATGTGGACGCCCCCCCATTTCTGGGCGCTGGCGCTGTTCATGAAGGAAGACTACCACAACGCCGGCGTGCCGATGCTGACGGTTACCCACGGGCGTAAGTCGACGCGCAAGCACGTGCTGGCCTATACCGTGCCGCTCGCGCTGCTGGCGGTTGGCACCGCATTCACGTCCATCGGCGGCCCGGTCTATCTGGCCGTGGCGGTGGTGCTGAACGCGCTGTTCCTCAAAGGAGCCTATGACATCTCGCACCGGGACGAGACACAGGCCGAGGCCGATGGCTACGCGGTCGAAAAGGCGTTCTTCCGCCTGTCGCTGTGGTATTTGTTCGCGCATTTTGGTGCGATCCTGATCGAGGCCCTGTTGCCCGCCGCGTGGGGGATCTGGGCATGAGCATCCGGGCTGAACATGAAATCCACCAGCGCCGCAAGGGCCGCAACATCGGCGTGGGTCTGATGCTGGCAGGGTTCGTGGTGCTGATCCTCGCGCTGACCTTCGTCAAGATCACCAGCGGTGACTTCGAGATGCCGCGCATCGAGGAAGGCCAATAATGCGCATCCCCGGTTTCCATAAGCTGTCGGGGCCGCAGAAGACCGTGGCCCAAACGCTGAGTCTCGTCTTCGTGATGGGCGGGCTCGCATGGGCGTCGGTGCCGTTTTACGACTGGTTCTGCCGGGTGACAGGCTTTGGCGGCACCACGGGTGTCAGCGAAGTGGCCAGCGACGACATTCTGGATCAGACGATCAAGGTGCGGTTCGACGCCTCGCTTGAGCGCAACATGCCATGGCAGTTCACGCCAACTGTGCGCGAGATGGAGTTGCGGATCGGCGAGACGGGGCTGGCTTTCTATGAAGCCTATAACCCGACCGACAAGCCCGTGGCCGGGTCCGCCAGCTACAACGTCGCGCCTTACGAGGCCGGCGGGTTCTTTTCCAAGATCGATTGTTTCTGCTTTGAAGAGCAGGTTCTGGCCCCCGGTGAGCGGGTACAGATGCCCGTGACCTTCTATGTGGACCCCGAAATAGTGACCGACCGCGATGCAAAATACGTGCACTCGATCACGTTGAGCTATACGTTTTACCAAATTGACCTGCCCGAAGGCTATGCGGCCATCGAACAGGACACCGACACCAACCTGAACTGAGGGACGCCAGCATGGCCCACGCAAAAGACCACGACTATCACATTCTGGCACCATCGACATGGCCCCTTCTGGGCGCATTGGCGGGCTTTACCATGCTCTTTGGCGCGGTGGCGTGGATGTCGGGTGGCATGACCATCTTTTTCAAATCCATCGAGTTGAGCGGCCCATGGCTTTTCCTGATGGGGTTCGTTGCGGTCCTTTACGTGATGTTCGGCTGGTGGGCCGACGTGGTGGCGGAAAGCCGCATCGGCGATCACACGCCGGTGGTGCGGATCGGACTGCGTTACGGCTTTATCCTGTTCATCATGTCCGAAGTCATGTTCTTTGCCGCTTGGTTCTGGTCATTCTTCAAGCACGCCATGTACCCGATGAGCGAGTATTTCGGCACATCCTATGTGCAGCCCGAAATCTATCACGTCGATGCCTTCCATCTGCCGCTGATCAACACGCTGATCCTGCTGTTGTCAGGCTGTGCGGTGACATGGGCACACCACGCCCTCGTGCATGGCGGTGCGCGCAAGGACGTGGTTAATGGGCTCGCGATTGCGGTGGTTCTGGGCGTGTTCTTCACCATTTTGCAGGCCTATGAGTACTCCTATTTGCTCTATCAGGGTTGGGAATTTGGCGGTGACAAGTTCTTCTCGAACTTCTTCATGGCGACCGGCTTTCACGGCGCGCATGTTATTATCGGCACCATCTTCCTGTTCGTGTGTTTGCTACGTGCGATGAAGGGACACTTTACCGAGGACAAGCATATCGGGTTCGAAGCGGCCGCATGGTACTGGCACTTCGTGGACGTGGTCTGGCTGTTCCTCTTTCTCGCCGTCTACATCTGGGGTGTGGGCCTGATGCCCGGCGAGCACTAAGGCGCGCCCCCAATCCAATGGTTCAAAGCGCGCGAGCATCCTCGCGCGCTTTTCACATCTTAAAGCGGATATGCGGCGATGCGGCGCCTGTGGTTCTTTCTGACAGTCGGGGTGATCGGGACCGGTATTCTGGTCAGCCTTGGGGTGTGGCAGGTGCAGCGCCTCGCGTGGAAGCAGGACCTGCTGACCCGGATCGAGGCGGAAATTGCTGCTGATCCTGTCCCGCTTGAAACGGCCCTTGATCCACAGTTTCGCCGCTATGCGCCCGTCACGCTGACGGGTGCCTTTGGCGAGGGGTATATCCGTATGCTCGCCTCGCGGCGCAGCATCGGCCCCGTCTATCGCATCATCCGTCCGTTCACACCTGAAGGCGCAGAACCCGTTCTGGTCGACACTGGCTGGTCGCCCGTCTCTCAACCTGTGCAGGGCGCACCACAGGTACGCCTTACCCTCACCGGCAATCTCGATGCCCCGATTGAGGCAGACGGGATGACCCCGCCCCCTGACCTGACTGAAAACACGTGGTTCGCCCGCGATGTCCCGGCCATGGCCGAGGCGCTCGACACGCGGCCCGTGCTGGTCGTGCTGCGCGATGCGCCGCAAACCGACCTTGGCGTGACGCCTTGGCCCGTAGACACCGCTGGCATTCCCAACGATCACCTGCAATACGCCATCACGTGGTTTTCGCTGGCTTCGATCTGGCTTGCGATGACAACCTACTTCGTGCGCCGCTCTGCGCGCGCACCCGATCCGAAAGACTGACCGATGCGCTATATCTCGACCCGTGGCCAGGCACCCGCACTGACTTTTGAGGATACGATGCTGACCGGGCTCGCCCGTGACGGCGGCCTCTATGTGCCCGAGACGGTGCCTACCATAGATGCGTCGACTATCGCCGCGATGGAGGGTCAAAGCTACGAGCAGATCGCCTATACGGTCATGCGCCCCTTCATCGGCGAGACGTTCAGCGATGACGAGGTGCGCGCCTGTATCGCGCGCGCCTATGAAGGGTTCGGCCACGCGGCCCGTGCCCCTCTTGTCCAGCTTGATCAGGGGCATTTCCTGCTCGAGCTGTTCCACGGGCCGACGCTGGCCTTCAAGGATTTCGCCATGCAGCTCATCGGGCAGCTGTTCCAGACCGCGCTCAAGCGACGCGGCGACCGGGTGACGATTGTGGGTGCGACTTCGGGCGATACCGGATCGGCGGCGATTGAAGCGTTTCGGGGTCTAAGCAATGTGGATGTGTTCATCCTCTACCCCCATGGCCGCGTCAGCGAAGTGCAGCGCCGCCAGATGACCACCCCGGTTGAGGACAACGTGCATGCGCTGGCCGTCGATGGCGATTTTGACGACTGCCAGGCGCGGCTCAAGGATATGTTCAATGATTTCGAGTTTCGCGACGGGGTTGGGCTGGCCGGTGTGAACTCGATCAACTGGGCGCGGGTGCTGGCGCAGGTTGTATACTATTTCTCGTCTGCCGTGAGTGTGGGCGGACCCCACCGCACGGTCAGCTTTACGGTCCCCACGGGCAATTTCGGTGACATCTTCGCAGGCTATATCGCCAAGCGGATGGGCCTGCCCATCGACCGGCTAGTGGTGGCGACGAACCAGAACGACATCCTCCACCGCTGCCTGAGCGGGCAGGGCTATCACAAGGGTGACACGATCCCCTCGATCAGCCCGTCGATGGACATTCAGGTGTCGTCGAACTTCGAACGCGCCTTGTTCGACGCCTATGACCGGGATGGCGGGGCCATCGCGCAGTTGATGGACGAATTGAAGGCCGGTGGGTTCGAGGTAAGCCAAGGCGCGATGGAAGCGTTGCAAGATCACTTCGATTCCGGGCGGGTGTCCGAAGAGGAGACCAGCGCGCAGATCACCGCCTCCCTCAAGACAAGCGGCGAGTTGCTGTGCCCACACTCGGCCGTCGGGGTTCACGTGGCCGAAGCGCAACGCGCGCAAGGCACGCCGATGATCACGCTCGCCACCGCGCACCCTGCCAAGTTCCCCGACGCGGTCGAGGCGGCCACCGGCTTACGCCCCCCCCTTCCCCCGCGCATGGCGGACCTGTATGAACGCGCCGAACGGCTGACGCGGGTGCCCAATGATCTTGCCGCACTCAAGGCCCATATTATCGCGCATCGCGCCTCCTGATCTGATTTGTGAGACTGATTTGACCACACGCACACATCGCCTTTCCAACGGATTTCGCATCGTCACCGAGGATATGCCGGGGCTTGCCTCGGCCTCTGTCGGGGTGTGGGTGGGCGCAGGGGCGCGCCACGAAGCGCCCGAGCAGAACGGCATTGCCCATTTCCTCGAGCACATGGCGTTCAAGGGCACGGATCGGCGCAGCGCGCTCCAGATTGCCGAGGCGATCGAGGATGTGGGTGGCTATATCAACGCCTATACCAGCCGCGAGGTGACGGCCTACTACGCACGTGTGTTGGAGAACGACGTGCCGCTCGCGATGGATGTGATTTCGGACATCCTGCTGAACCCGACCTTTGATCAGGCCGAGATCGAGACAGAGCGCGGGGTGATCCTGCAAGAGATCGGGCAGGCGCTGGACACGCCGGATGATGTGATCTTTGACTGGTTGCAGGAACGCGCCTATCCCGAGCAGCCCCTCGGGCGCACCATCCTTGGCCCGTCCGAGCGTGTGTCGGCCTTTGGGCGCGAAGACCTGTCGCGCTTTATCGGTCAGCATTATGGTCCCGAGCAGATGATCCTGTCGGCTGCAGGGGCCGTTGACCACGACGCCGTCGTGCGGCTCGCCGAAGAGCTGTTTGGCCATCTCAAACCGCGCCCCGTGCTGGTCGCCGACAACGCCCGGTTCTCGGGGGGCGAAGTGCGCCAGAGCAAGACGCTGGAGCAGGCCCATTTCGCGCTGGCCTTTGAATCGCCGGGCTACCGGGACGACGACATCTATACCGCGCAGATTTACGCAAGCGCCTTGGGCGGTGGCATGTCGAGCCGGCTGTTTCAGGAAATCCGCGAAAATCGCGGGCTGTGTTACACGATCTTTGCGCAGGCGGGTGCCTATGCCGACACTGGCATGACCACGATTTACGCTGGCACGTCGGCGGATCAAATCGCGGATCTGGCCACGATCACTATTGACGAGATGAAGCGCGCGGCGGGCGATCTGACCGCCGCCGAAGTCGAACGCGCCCGTGTGCAGATGAAAGCCGGGTTGTTGATGGGTCTTGAAAGCCCCTCGAACCGGGCCGAGCGGCTGGCGCGACTGGTGCAGATTTGGGACCGGGTGCCGGGGCTGGAAGAAACCGTAGCACAGATTGATGCGGTCTCTTTGGGCGACGTACGCGGCTTTGCCGAACAGATGGCGGGTGCCGCGCCGATGGCCATGGCGCTTTATGGCCCTGTCGATCAGGCCCCGACCTTGAGCACCTTGCAGGAGCGCCGCGCCGCCTGATGTTGCTTGCCAAACGGAAATTGCGGATCGAGACGGAGCGCATGACGTTGCGCCCGCCGACCCATTCCGATTTCCGACCCTGGGCCGCACTGCGCAGCGCCAGCCAGGATCACCTGACCCCGTGGGAACCCGGTTGGGCGCAGGATCACCTGACGCGCAAGGCATTCACCAATCGGGTCTATTGGGCGCAACGCTCGGTCACGTCGGGCACGGCGCTTCCGCTGTTCATGTTTCGCCGGACGGACGGAGAACTGATGGGGGCGATTACGCTCGACAACATCCGGCGCGGCCCTGCGCAGGCGGGCACCTTGGGCTATTGGACGGGCGCGCAATACGCCCGCCAAGGCTATATGAAAGAGGCGATCCTGTCGGTGGTGCACTATGCGTTCACCCGCCTTGACCTCAGCCGCGTGGAGGCAGCATGCCTGCCCGAAAACGTGGCCTCGCGCGGATTGCTGGAAAGCTGCGGGTTCAAATACGAGGGCGTCGCGCAAAGCTATCTTCAGATCGACGGACGTTGGCGAACGCATGTTCTTTATGCAGCTTTGCGCATGGATCGGCGTGGGCGCACCGACGCGGGCTGAGAGCCTGCATTTGAGCTTTGTCAAATGCGCGCACCGTTCTAGGTTTGACTCATGCGTTTGATCGTATTCCTTGTCCTTTTGTGTGTCGCGCCGATAGCCGCCCTGTCGCAAACCCGAACGCCAAGCCATTGCATTGCGCTGGCGGCGGATATTGACGGCGCTCAATTCCTGCGCCGCGCCAGTTATGACGTCGACGTGGCCCCCGAAACGGTGCGGCTGCATTACATTGCGCATGCCTCGTTTCTGCTTCGCACAAACGGCGGGCTGAACATGGTCACCGATTTCACAGGTTTCACCGGATCCGCGCCGATGATCCCGGATGTGGTCATGATGAACCACGCCCACGACACCCATTGGACGGCCTTTCCCGACCCCGCAATCCCGCACGTGCTGGAAGGGTGGGGGGAGTTCGGGCAAGGCATCGACCACCGCCTTGATCTGGGTGAGGTGCTGGTGCGCAACGTCTCGACCGATATCCGCTCACAATGGTCGGGGGTCGAGGAGAACGGCAACTCCATCTTTATCTTCGAGGTTGCGGGGCTGTGCATCGGCCATCTGGGCCATTTGCACCATGAGCCCAATGCCGAACAATACGCGGCCATTGGCCGTCTGGATGTTGTGATGGCGGCTGTAGATGGCGGCACGACGGTTGATTTGCCCACGATGATCCGCATTTTGGGGCGGTTGAAGTCCTCTATCGTTATTCCGATGCACTGGTTTGCCCAAAGCACGCTGGACACCTTCATTGCGGGGATGCGGGACGATTTCGCGGTGGTGGAGGTCGGCGGCCCGGCGCTGGATGTGTCCTTGGATCGCCTGCCATCGCGCCCCACGGTCATGGTGCTGCGCCCGGCGTGGCTCTCTGTCGCGGCGGACGATTAGGGCCGGTTTGTCCATTGCTGCATCTGCATCTTTCATGCGACATGCCAAAGCGTAGCTTTCGAGGGCCAATATGCTGAATTCTCTGACACCTGACGTGGCCGAAAAACTGCGTGCAACACTGCCCGCGGATCGGTTTTCGCAGGCGGACGCGCAGCATTTGGCAGAACCGCGTGGCCGCTATGAAGGTCAAGCCGGGCTGGTCGCGCGCCCGCGCGACTCAAGTGAAGTCGCCGCATTGGTCCGCGCCGCTGCCGAGGCGCGCGTTCCCGTCATTCCCTATGGCGGTGGCACAGGGCTGGTGGGTGGCCAGGTCGCCCCCGAAGGTCCCACACCGCTGATCCTGTCGCTGGAAAAGATGTCCGCCATCCGTGCCGTTTACCCGGAGGAAAACGTGCTGGTGGCCGAGGCGGGCGCCATTCTGGCCGACGTGCAGACCGCCGCTGAAGACGTCGACCGCCTGTTTCCTCTGTCCCTCGCCGCCGAAGGGTCTGCCCGTATTGGCGGCAATCTGGCGACGAATGCGGGCGGCACTGGCGTGCTGCGCTATGGCAATGCCCGCGATCTGTGTCTGGGGATCGAGGCGGTTCTGCCCTCGGGAGAGATTTATCACGGCCTCAGCCGATTGCGCAAAGACAACACCGGCTATGATCTGCGCCATTTGCTGATCGGTGCGGAGGGGACGTTGGGTGTGATCACGGCGGCGTCGCTCAAACTGTTTGCTCGCCCCGCGCATATCGGCACGGCGTTGTTTCAGGTCGGATCGCCCGCCGCTGCGTTATCATTGCTGGCCCTGGCGCGTGATCATGTGGGCGAAAACGTCAGCGCGTTCGAGTTGATCCATCGCCAAGGCTTTGATTTTCTGGCCGAAACCTTGCCGCAAGTGCGAAACCCATGGGCCGAGACGCCGGAGTGGTGTGTGCTGGTCGAAGTGGGGATGTCCGGCGGATACGTCCCGCAAGAGGCGCTCGAAAAGCTGTTTGAATCTGCGGTTGAACAGGGGCTGGTCTCGGACGGGATGATCGCGCTGAACGAGACGCAGCGGGATGATTTTTGGACGATCCGTGAAAGTATCCCCGAGGCCAATCGGCGCATCGGGTCCGTCAGTTCGCACGATATCTCAGTGCCTTTGGGCGCGCTCGCCGATTTCATCGCCGAAGGGGGTAAGCGGATCGCGGCCTTGGGCCAGTTCCGCATCAACTGCTTTGGCCATGTGGGCGACGGCAACCTGCACTACAACGTCTTTCCCATGCCTGGCAAAAACCGGGCCGATTACGTCAACGTACGCGATGAGATCAAGCGGATCGTGCATGATCTTGTGCATGAAATGGATGGCTCGGTCAGTGCCGAACACGGGGTCGGGCGGCTGAAAGTTGGCGACCTTGAACGCTACGGCGATCCGGCCAAGCTGGCTGCGATGCGTGCGATCAAAGGGGCATTGGACCCGCTTGGGATCATGAACCCCGGTGCCGTGCTGCGCGCGCGTTAGTCGCCGTCAAAGGCGCAGAGCGCCTGCACTTCCATCCCCATCGCCTCAAGCCGTGTGCGCCCGCCCAGGTCGGGCAGGTCGATCACAAAGGCGCAGGAAATAATCTCGCCCCCCAACCGCTCGACCAGCTTGATCCCCGCCTCGGCGGTGCCGCCGGTGGCCAGCAGATCATCGACCAGCAGGATCTTTTCGCCTGCTTTGATGGCATCATCGTGCAGTTCCACAATCGCTTCGCCATATTCCAGCGTATAGGATTGCTCGATCGTGGCACCGGGCAGCTTGCCCTTCTTGCGGATTGGCACAAAACCGACGGACAGTTGATGCGCAATCGCCCCGCCGAGGATGAACCCGCGCGCCTCAAGCCCCACGACCTTGTCGATTTGAAGCCCCGCATAGGGGTGCAACATCTGGTCAATCGCCATGCGAAACCCGCGCGGATCGGCAAACAGAGTGGTCACATCGCGAAACATGATCCCCTCATGCGGAAAGTCGGGAATGGTGCGGATATAGTCCTGAACGGTCTTTTTCATGTCGCTCTCCGCAAGGTCGCTGTGAGAACGCCCATGCCCACCAGCGTGGCTCCGCCCGCGCGGGTCAGCCATGCCTGCACGGTGGGCCGGGTGATGCGGGCGCGCATCGCGTTGGCGGCCAGCGCAAAGACCAGTGCGTTGAGCGCGGCAATGGTCACAAAGGTCGCGATCAGGATGGCCGCCTGAGGTGCAAATGCTTGATCGGCTTGGATAAACTGCGGCACGAAAGCGATGAAGAACGTGTTGGATTTGGGATTGAGCGCCGTCACCGTGGTGAGGTCACGAAACACTTTGCCCGCGCTTTGACCGGCCGGTTTGTCCATCAAAGTTGAGGGCGTGTCGATCCGGCCCGCACTGCGCAGCATCTTGACCCCGAGATAGACCAGATAGGCCGCGCCCACCCATTTCAGGATCGTGAAGGCGAGGGCCGAGGCCAGAAACAACGCACCAAGCCCGATCACCGACAGGGTCATTGCAATGAGGTCTCCTGTTGCGACCCCAAGCGCCGAGGCAACGGCGACCCGTCGTCCTTGGGTCAGCGCATAACTCAGCACCATCATGATCGTAGGGCCGGGAATGACCAGCAAGGCGGTTGAGGCGGCGGCAAAGGCCAGCCAGATATCAAGAGGCATGTGCGGGGAATCCTTGTGAGCGACGCGTTAGGCCGAGTTGAGCACACGACCGGCAACCGCGTCCAGCTTGGCGACCATCTCGGGGTCGCGGGCGTGGGCTTGGGTGATGATCGCGTATTCCAGTGCGCGGTCGCAGCCATGCGGGCAGGGGGCGCGGACCGGGCCCAGCAGATCCGGCAGGCGGGTGACGAGGTTGCGGGCCTTGTCAGCATTGCCCATCAGGGTCTCGATGATCTGGCTAACATCCACCTCACCATGATCCGGGTGCCAGCTGTCATAGTCCGTGATCATCGCGACCGAGGCATAACACAGCTCGGCCTCTCGGGCGAGTTTGGCTTCGGGCATGTTTGTCATGCCGATGACGTCCGCGCCCCAGCTTTCTCGGTACATCTTGGATTCCGCCAGCGTCGAAAACTGCGGCCCTTCCATCGCCAGGTAGGTGCCGCCGTCATGTACGGTGATGCCCGCATCCTGTGCCGCTTTCAGACACGCTTCAGACAGGCGCGCGCAGGTGGGATGGGCCACGCTCACATGGGCGACGCACCCGGTTCCAAAGAACGACTTTTCCCGCGCAAAGGTCCGGTCGATGAACTGATCCACAATGACAAAATCACCCGGTGCCATTTCTTCGCGAAAGCTGCCGCAGGCCGAGACGGAGATCACATCCGTCACCCCGATCCGCTTGAGCGCGTCGATATTGGCGCGGTAGGGCACCGAGGTGGGCGAATGCACATGGCCGCGCCCATGCCGGGGCAGGAACGCCATCGGCACCCCCGCCAATGTGCCGGTCAGGATCTGATCCGATGGTGCACCCCACGGCGTGTCGACACTGATCCACTCGCCGTCCTGCAGCCCGTCGATTTCGTAGATGCCTGAGCCGCCGATCACGGCAATCTTGGTCTGGGTCATATGGGCCTCGTCTTGGTGTCTGTGAATTGCGCCTGACACGGGTACACAAAGCGCGCCCTCGCTGTACACCCCCACCGCGCGGGTGGGGCGGGGTTTGCGCAACGCGGGCCCCATCTGTGCACAGTTTGGTGAGTTGTTAACCTTAATCTGGCATGGCGAGCGCAGGTGTGGTGCGATTTGCCTGTGCTGCGCACGCCCCCATGGTCATTGCCCGGTTGATCCGTTAGAGGGCGCACAACCAACCACACCCGAGCAGACGGAGCCTTGCATGGCGTTTTTCGATTTCTCGAACATGAGTACCAAGACCCGCTTTGGCGATTTCTCGGTGGCACCGGGGGATGTGAAGCTGACGCCCGGCCAGATGAAGACCGAATTGCTGTCGGGTCTGACTGTGGCGCTCGCGCTTGTGCCCGAGGCTGTGGCCTTTGCCTTTGTCGCAGGTGTGCATCCGCTGGTCGGGCTTTATGCGGCGTTCCTGGTGGGGCTAATCACGGCGCTGTTCGGGGGCCGTCCGGGGATGATTTCGGGGGCGACGGGGGCGCTTGCAGTCGTGATGGTGGCCCTCGTGGCGCAGCACGGGGTTGAGTACCTGTTTGCGACCGTCGTTCTGATGGGGCTGCTCCAGATATTTGCGGGTGTGATGCAGTGGGGCAAGTTTATCCGCCTCGTGCCGCATCCGGTTATGCTGGGCTTTGTGAACGGCCTTGCGATCGTTATCTTTTTGGCGCAGCTGACCCAATTCAAGGTGCCGGGCACGGCCGAGGCATCGGGACATGGCATGGCAGGGGGCGATTGGCTAACCGGCACACCGCTGGCGATGATGCTGGGCCTTGTGGGCCTGACGATGCTGATCATCTGGGCCGCGCCGCGCATCACCCGCGCCATTCCCGCCCCCCTTGCGGGCATCGGGATCGTGGCTGCGATCGTGATTGGTTTTGGGCTCGACGTACCGCGCGTGGGCGACCTTGCCAGCATCGAAGGCGGGTTGCCTGCGTTCCACATTCCGATGGTTCCGCTCAACTGGGAAACCTTCGAGATCATCCTGCCCTACGCCATCATTCTGGCCGCCATCGGGCTGATCGAAAGCCTGCTGACGCTGAACCTTGTCGGGGACCTGACCAACCAGCGCGGCGGGGCCTCTCAGGAATGCATCGCCCAAGGTGTGGCCAACACCGCCACCGGGTTTTTTGGGGGCATGGGCGGCTGCGCCATGATCGGGCAGTCGATGATCAACGTGAAATCCGGCGGGCGGACGCGTATCGCGGGTGTGGCGGCGGCGCTGTTCTTGCTGGCCTTTATCCTTGTCGGCTCCAGCGTGATCGAGCTGATTCCGCTGGCCGCTCTTGTTGGTGTGATGTTCATGGTGGTGATCGGGACGTTCGCGTGGAACTCGCTGAAAATCCTGCGCAAAGTGCCGCTGACGGACGCCTTCGTCATCATCCTCGTGACAGTCGTGACGGTGATCGAAGACCTTGCCGTGGCCGTGGTTGTCGGCGTGATCGTAAGCGCGCTGGCCTATGCGTGGAACAACGCGCGGCGCATTCACGCCAAGGCTTATGAAACCCCCGAAGGGGCGCGCGTTTATCAAGTGCAGGGGCCGCTCTTCTTTGGCTCAGCCTCGGGTTTTGTCGAGATGTTTGATGTCGACAATGATCCGTCCGAAGTGATCGTGGACTTTGCCGACAGCCGGGTGGTGGATCAATCCGCACTGCAGGCCATCGAGGCGATTGCGCTGAAATATGAGGATTCGGGCAAACGCATCCAACTGCGTCACCTCACCCGTGATTGCCACCGCTTGCTGACCAAGGCGGGCCACCTGATTGTCGACAGTGACGACGACCCCGACTATGAAATTGCGACGGATTATGGTGTGCGCACGGGTATCTTGGGCGGGCACTGACCGCCCGTGCGTGGGGCCAGGATGTCTGGCCCCGCGCAATGTGTTGATCAGTTGGTCAGAACGCCGACCCCGGCCCCGACAACCGCGCCTTCGACGCAGCGCCCGTTGGCGATGACTTCGCCAGCAGCACAGCCGATTGCGCCACCGATTGCGGCCCGCTCAAGATTGCTGCTGTCGCCGCAAGCAGCCAGCCCTGTGGTCGTGATCACGGCTGTGATGGTCAAAAATTTACGCATGGGTCTCACTCCTCGATTACGGTTGCACCTGCACGCTATACCGCCGATCAACGCGGGCCAAGCATTTCCGAGCCCCGTTCGACAATGGGCGCGGGCCTGCTCAGCACGACATCAGGGCCGTCACATCGCCGGCCAAAAGGGCCGGGCGCGCAGCGGCGATCCGCTTTGCCGGCCAATCCCACCATGCAAGGCGATTGAGCGTTGCGATATCGTCCGGGTCAAAGCGCATGGTGGTGACGGTGCCCGGATTACCGGTCACTATCGCATAGTCCGGCACGTGCCCGCGCACCACCGCCCCCGCGCCCACGATCACCCCGTTGCCGATGCGCGCGCCCGGACAGACCAGCGCGCCATAGCCGAGCCATACGTCATGGCCTAGCACGGTATCGCGGCTGTCGGGTTGATAGCTGCCGATCTGAGCGGGATCAAAGGCCGGGAACGGGAACGTGGTGATCCCGTCCGTCGCATGATTGGCCCCAGAGGTCAGAAACCGGACCCCGTGAGCGATCTGGCAGAACTTGCCGATGATCAGCCGCTCCGGTCCCATCCCGAACAGGTAAGGGGCCAAGTGCGTGGCCCAATCGTCAGGCGGATGAAAATCCGAGGCATAGGTGAAGTCCCCAACCGCCCATGCGGAGTGGTCGATCACCTGATTGAGAAACACCGTGCCTGCATGTTCTGACCCATCCGGCAGCGTGATCGGATAGGCACGGCCCGGATCGGGAAAGCCGTCACTCACCGGGGCGGGCGAGGCTGAACTTGTCGCGCACCACAGAATAGTCGCGGTATCCCAAACGCGTCAGTGGATTGTATTGCAACACGTCGAAAATGCCATCGACAAGGCAATCGTCGCGCAGATGCACCCCGACCACTTCGCCAAATACGACGACATTATGCGCACCCTCGATCTTCACGATCTGGGTGACCTTGCATTCCAGCGAGGCTGGCGCGGCCCCGACTCGAGCGCAATTGATCTGGTCGCATTCCGATTTCTGGATATCGGCGAGGGTGAACTCGTCCGTTGTCGCCTCCCACGGTCCCGAGGTCTGGTTCATCGCATCCTTCATCGCGTATTCCACGATATTGGCGCAGAACACGCCCGTCTCGCGGATATTAGCGACGGAGTCCTTGGTGTTGTCGCGGTCGGGCTTGGCACCGGTCGAGGCGAACATGACCTGCGGCGGCACGTATGCGACCCCGTTGAAAAACGAATAGGGGGCAAGGTTGTCCGATCCGTCTGCGCCGCGCGTCGAAATCCACCCGATCGGGCGGGGGGTGACGATGGCGTTGAACGGATTGTGGGGCAGGCCGTGGCCGTCAGCGGGGCGGTAGAACATCGAAACCCTCCTATATGTCCGCGCGTTTGCGCAAGGGTTACCGCCATGCTAGGGCGGGAACCAGCCCTGATCCCCTCGAAAAGACCAAACGCCCGCGCCCATGTACCATCTGACCCAAGAGACCCCGGATGATTGGTGGGAGGTCGAGGCGCTTTATGATCTGTGCTTTGCGCCGGGCCGCGAGGCGTTGTCTTCCTATCGACTCCGCGATGAGGTTCCCCCGGTTGCGGGCCTCAGCCATGTGGCGCGTGACGGTGATGGCATTCTGGCGGGGGCGATCCGGTATTGGCCGGTCTCGGTTGGTCCGGACATTGCGCTGCTGCTTGGTCCTGTGGCTGTCCACCCCACGAGGCAAGGGGAGGGGCTTGGCGGGCAGTTGATCGAAACCTCGCTTGGGGTGGCCGTGGCAGAGGGCTGGGCACGGGTCATGCTGGTGGGCGATGCGCCCTATTACGGCCGGTTCGGTTTTGCCCAACTGAGCGATGTGATCATGCCGCCCCCGACCAATCCGGCCCGTGTTCTGGGCCGTGCCTTGCAGGCCCGCGCATGGGAGGGGGTGCGGGGTCAGGTGGCCCGCGCGCATTGACACTGCCCACCGCGCCCCCATTTTGTAAGGCATGACAGAGATCATTCTTGCCCCATTGCCCCTCGATATGGACACCGAACTTGAGCGGCTGGCCCGCCGATACAAAGGCGCGGGGGGCTTGGGCATCCAGTTGCTCAACACCCTTGGCACCCGCGCCGACGGCTTGCTGGATCGCCTGCCCGCGCCTGTGCGGGACCAATTGAACGGTGCGACGCAAGCGGCCCTGACCCAGGCGATGAACGCCGCCAGCGGGTCACGCAAGGTGGTGCCCGATCAGGCCGAATGGCTCAATACCGCTGTCAGCACGGCCATGGGGGCGGCGGGTGGTTTTGGCGGCTTGCCCACGGCGCTGGCCGAATTGCCTGTCACCACCACGCTGCTGCTGCGGGTGATCGAGGGCGTCGCGGTCGAGCATGGGTTTGATGCCGCCGCCGAATCCGTCCGCTTTGATTGTGTGCAGGTCTTTGCCGCCGCCGGACCTTTGGATCACGACGATGGGGCCGACCTCGCGTTTCTGTCGGCCCGTGTTGCGCTGAGCGGCGCGGCGGTGCAGGCGATTGTGGCCCGCGTGGCCCCGCGTTTGGCGGTGGTCATGGGCCAGAAACTCGCAGCGCAGACCGTGCCCGTTCTGGGCGCTGTGGCAGGGGCGGCGGTCAACTACGCCTATACCAGCTATTACACGGACATGGCGCATGTGCATTTCGGGCTGCGCCGTTTGGCCATTGATGCGGATATGGAGCAGGAGGCCGTGCTTGAACGCCTCAAGGCGCAGGTGTTGGCGCTGAGGTAACCCCGCCCGAGATCGCGTTTTGCGCGACAGAAGTGGCCTTGAGGATCGCAAAGAGCTGCTGACCCTCGGCCAGCCCCATCCCTGTAACCGCCCGCGCTGTCACACGCGCCAGCAATGTGTCGCCGCTGGCATCCAGCGCAATGGCCGCGCCCGGCCCGTCGCCGGTGCGGATCGCGGTGATCGTCACCGGCAGGATGTTTTGCGCGCTGAGGCCCGTTGGTCGGTCGAGCGATAACAGCACGTCCTGCGCCAAGACGTGCAACCGCACCACGGCCCCGACGGGTGCATCCACCCCCATCAGGGACAGCGTTCCGCCTGCCACAGCCAAGGTGCTGATCCCGTCCTTTCCGTGCTCCCGCACGGTTGCGCGCAGTACGGCACCTGCCTCGCGCACCCCGATCAAAGGCACCGTCGCAGGGTCCGCCATGACGTCGAACAACGGGCCTGCGCGCGCCACCTTGCCATCGGCCAGCAGCACCATGTGATCCGCCAGCCGCGCGACCTCGTCCACAGCGTGACTGACATAGAGGACCGGCACGCCGCTGTCGCGTTTCAGCCGGTCGAGATAGGGCAGGATTTCCGCCTTGCGCGCCCCATCCAGCGCGGCAAGTGGTTCGTCCATCAGCAGCACTTCGGGATCGCTGAGCAAGGCGCGCCCCAGGGCCACCCGCTGTTTTTCACCCCCCGAAAGGGTCGCGGGGCCGCGGGTCAGCAGCGCCCCGATGCCCAGCATATCGATGATCTGCGCACGCGCATTGGCCTTTGCGCCGAACCGGGCCGCGTAGTCGAGGTTTTGCGCCACGCTCAGATGCGGGAAAAGCCGCGCGTCCTGAAACACATAGCCGATGCGCCGTTTGTGGGGCGGCACAAACGTCTTTGCATCGTTGAACACCCGTCCGTTCAGCGTGATCTGTGCCTGATCGGGGCGCAGCAATCCGGCCACCGCATTCACGATGGTGGTCTTGCCCGCGCCGGACCGCCCGAACAGGGCCGTGACCCCTGGTCCGGCCTCGAACGCGACGTCCAGCGCGAAGGTGCCTGCGCGGTGGGTCAGAGCAACCGCGAGGCTCATGTGCCCGCAATCCGTTTGGCAACGCGGCGCGCGAGCCACTCGGACAGCGCGACGGCCCCAAACGCCAGCGCACAGGCCCACAGCACCAGCGTGATCGCGGCATCCTCACCGCCCGGCACCTGCAACAGTGCATAGATGGCCGAGGGCAGGGTCTGTGTTTCGCCGGGGATGTTGGCGACAAAGGTGATGGTAGCGCCGAACTCTCCGATGGCTTTGGCAAATCCCATGACCCCGCCCGCCAGAATGCCCGGCAGGATCAGCGGCAACGTGACAGTGCGAAAGACCGCGTGGCCCGGCGCGCCGAGGGTGCGGGCGGCGTCTTCGATTTTTGGGTCCACGGCCTCGATGGCGAGGCGGATGGCGCGCACCATCAAGGGAAAGCCCATGACGACGGCGGCCAGCACCGCGCCCGTCCAGCGAAAGGCCAAGACAAGGCCAAAGGTGCTTTCAAGGAACCGTCCCGCCGGGCCGGTGCGCCCGAAAGCGATGAGCAGCAGGTAGCCGGTGACGACGGGTGGCAGGACCAGTGGCAGATGCACGGCGGCATTCAGCGCGCCCTTGCCCCAGAAGTCGCGCCGCGCCAGCAGCCATGCAACCCAGATCGCCAGCGGCAGGGCGATCAATGTGGCAACCACACCCACCAGCAGCGACAGGCGCAGCGCGTCCCAACCTGCCGGATCCACGCTCATGGCAGGGCCTTGAAACCGGCCGCGACAAAGAGGTCGGTGCGGGTGGCAAGGTGATCGAGAAACGCGGCCCCGGCGGAGGTGATGGCCAGTGCGGGATACTGGATCGGCGGGTGGGTGTCCGAGGGGATCGTGTAAACGACATCGACCCCATCACTGGCGGCCGCGTCCGAGGCATAGACGATGCCCAGTGATACCTCGCCGCGCGCCACAAGGGCGAGCGCGGCCCGCACATTTTCGGTCTCAGCAAGATGGGGACGCAGCACGGTCCACACATTGATATGCTCTAGCCAGGCTTGGGCGTAAATACCCGCAGGGACCGACATATGCTGGCCCATCGCCATGCGCCCGCTGCCAAGTCGGGCCATCAATGTGTCTGCATCCGGGTCCGGCAGCGGCGCGGCACCGTTCGGGCCAACAAGCACCAGCTGATTGCTCAGGAAGGGCCGTGCGGGGCCTGCGACATGCCCCTGATCCACCAGCCAGTCGGACCATTGCGCGTTTGCCAAAATCACCGCATCCGCCGGCGCGCCAAGGCTGATCTGACGCGCGAGTGTGCCACTGCCGCCATAGCTGACCGCCACATCCTGCGACCACTCTTTCGTGATCAGATCCAGCGGACCTTGCAGGCTGGCCGCTGCAAAAATGCGCAGATCCGCCGCCTGCGCAGGCCATGCGAGACAGGCGGACAGCGCCAAGCCTTTGATCCATCGAAGAGTTTTCATCTGGACCGACTATTGGACATGGGGCAGGGCGGCTCAAGTGGAAATGCGTGCCCCTTTGGCCGGGCAACGTACGCCCGGTTTGGGCAATTTTAGGAAATTGTTAGTTGGAATCTGGTATTTGGCGCACGTCTTAGGTATGTTGCCCGCAATAAACAGGAGGTTCGGGCAGTGACCGCCCCGATGATAAAACAACTTCCGCTGCGCTTTGGAAACTCGCACAAAGCTGATGTGCGGACACAATTTGCAGCCATGTGCTACCGGATCAAGAACGACAAGGTTCAGTTTCTTCTGGTGACATCGCGCGGAACGCGCCGTTGGATCATCCCAAAGGGCTGGCCGATGGATGGCAAGACCCCCGCCGACAGCGCGGTGCAGGAAGCATGGGAAGAAGCGGGTGTGATCGGTCGGGCCGATCCGCGCCCCATGGGCCTTTATTCCTATACCAAGACGATGGATGACGACGGTGAGGATCTGCCCTGCGTGGCCATGGTCTATGCGGTGAAGGTGAAGTCGCTGGCCACGATTTTCCCCGAGGCGGGCGAGCGCACACGCAAGTGGGTCAGCCGCAAAAAGGCGGCCGAATTGGTGGACGAACCGGAACTGTCGCGGATCCTGCGCGATTTCGATCCGCGCCGCACGCTTTGACGGGCGCTATTGCGCGCGGGGCCTGTGGCCTTATGTTATACATGTCATGATCAAATATTCCCTGAAATGCGGCGACGGCCACGTGTTCGAAAGCTGGTTCGCCTCAAGCGAAGCCTATGACACGCTGCGCGCAGCCGGGCATGTGGCATGTGTCGCGTGCGGCTCAGGTGAGGTGTCCAAATCCATCATGGCCCCTCGGGTGGCGACCGCTCGTTCCAAAATCGAAACCACGGCTGCGGCCGATGAGGCCCCTGTGCCGGGTCCGCTGAACGCCCCTATCAGCAAGGCTGAGACCGCCTTGGCCCGGATGCGCGACGCGGTCGAGAAAAACGCGACCTATGTGGGCGGCAACTTTGCCAAAGAGGCGCGCGACATGTATTTGGGGGACACGCCTGACCGCCCGATTTGGGGCGAGGCGAATGCCAAAGAGGCCAAGGCCCTGATCGAGGACGGTGTCCCTGTCGCGCCACTTCCGTTTTTACCCACACGCAAGGCGAACTGAGATCATGAACATCGTCATCACCGGGGCCACGCGCGGCATCGGCGCGGGTCTGGCTGCGGCCTATCGCGCGCAGGGCCATTCCGTTGTGGCTACAGGCCGCTCGGCAGGGGCGGATGTGACGCTGGACGTCACTCAACCTGCAGATCACACCGCCATGGCGTCCCATCTTGAGGGGCAGGCGGTTGACCTGTTGGTCTGTAATGCCGGGGTCTTTCTCGATAAGGGCGACGATCTTGAGACGGGCTATGCGCCTGATCTTTGGGCGCAGAGTTTTGCGGCCAATGTGACGGGCGTGTTTTTGACCGTACAGGCGTTGTTGCCACATCTACGCGCGGCCAAGGCGTCGAAAATCGCGATCATCTCGTCGCAGATGGCCTCGCACACCCACGCGCCGGGTGGCAGCTATATTTACCGCGCATCAAAGGCGGCGGTTTTGAATGTCGGGCGCAATCTGGCGTCTGAGCTTGTGGGCGAGATTGCGGTTGGCATCTATCATCCCGGTTGGGTCCAGACGGATATGGGCGGCGAGAGCGCCGCGATCACCGTGGATCAGTCCGTGGCCGGATTGGTCGCCCGTTTCGACGCGTTGTCGCACGACACCTCGGGGTGTTTTGAGACGTGGGATGGGCGGGCGCACCCCTACTGAGCGCGCTGTTGCGGCATCTGTGGAATGGACGCGCTGCCGCGCGACACGATTTATGTCATAGCCGCCTTTTCAGACGGCTTTGACCCCTCCCTCCGGTTTTTGAGGTACAGCCATTTGCCAGGCGGTGGATTGCAGCACGAAGACAGAGAAGAATGCCCCTGCCGCTTGCACTTGGACAGGTGGGCAGATATGGGCAGGCCGACGTAATTTGGGGCGCTGTGATGCCTGTTCTCGTGATGAAATTTGGTGGCACATCCGTGGCCACTTTGGACCGGATCCGCCGCGCGGCCAAGCGTGTGGGTGTCGAAGTGGCCAAGGGCTATGACGTGATCGTCATCGTCTCGGCGATGTCGGGCAAGACCAATGAGCTGGTCGGTTGGGTGAATGAGACCTCGCCCATGTTTGATGCGCGCGAATATGATGCTGTCGTGTCCAGCGGCGAGAATGTGACCGCGGGCCTGATGGCGCTGACCTTGCAGGAAATGGATGTGCCCGCGCGGTCGTGGCAAGGCTGGCAGGTACCGGTGCTGACGACATCCGCGCATTCCAGTGCCCGTATCGAAGACATTCCGCCCGAGAAGATCAACGCCAAGTTCGGTGAGGGCATGCGCGTCGCTGTGGTGGCGGGCTTCCAGGGGGTGAGCCCCGAGGGTCGGATCACCACGTTGGGGCGGGGCGGCTCGGACACCACCGCCGTGGCCTTTGCCGCCGCATTCAAGGCCGAGCGCTGCGATATCTATACGGATGTGGATGGTGTCTACACCACCGACCCGCGCGTCAGCGCCAAGGCGCGCAAGCTCGACAAGATCTCGTTCGAAGAGATGCTGGAGCTGGCCTCGCTTGGGGCCAAGGTCCTCCAGACCCGGTCGGTTGAATTGGCGATGCGCTACAAGGTGCGCCTGCGCGTGCTCAGCAGTTTTGAAGAACAATCGGACGACGCTGGCACGTTGGTCTGCGACGAGGAGGATATCATGGAAAGCAATGCAGTGGCCGGTGTGGCCTTTTCCCGCGACGAGGCGAAAATGACCTTGCTGAGCGTGGCGGACCGCCCCGGCATCGCGGCCACGATCTTTACCGCGCTCAGCGAGGCGGGGGTGAATGTGGACATGATCGTCCAGAACATCTCGGAAGAGGGGCGCACCGACATGACCTTTTCCTGCCCTACTGATCAGGTGACGCGTGCCGAAGCCGCCATGGCCGAGGCCAAGGACGGGGGCGTGATCAACTTTGCCGAACTGGTGGCGGATCGTGACGTGGCCAAGGTCAGTGTTGTGGGTATCGGGATGCGCAGTCACACCGGGGTTGCCGCCAAGATGTTCCAGTGCCTGAGTGCCGAGGGCATCAACATCAAGGTCATCACCACATCCGAGATCAAGATCAGTGTGTTGATCGACCGCAAGTACACCGAATTGGCCGTGCAGGCGCTCCACGATGCGTTCGAGCTGGACAAAGCCGCCTGACCATACGCTTTGGTTTGGGTGGGGTTTCGCCGCCGCGTCTATAATTCGCGCTTAGGTGGAATATTGCTGGCGCGCCCTGCGCTTTGTTATTTCGCTTTGCGGAGTCCTGTGATCTAAGCTGGCGTTGCACAAGGTGTGGGAGACGCGCGGCAATGCCCGAACGCATTGAATCAGAAAGCCGAAAGCTGCTTGGTCGGTTGCGCGATGCGATGGCGGGGGACGATCCCGGTCAGGCGCGGCTCGACAAGATCACACATCTGATTGCCGACAGCATCGGCACCGAGGTCTGTTCGATCTACCTGTTTCGCGACGAGGAAACACTGGAACTCTGTGCGACCGAAGGGTTGAACCCGAATGCTGTCCACCAGACCCGGATGCGCCTTGGCGAAGGGCTGGTGGGCCGCGTCGCCCAACGCCGCCAGATCATCAACACCGCCAATGCGCCGCAAGCCAGCGGCTTTCGCTATATGCCCGAAACCGGCGAAGAGGTGTTTTCGAGCTTTCTGGGCGTGCCGGTTCAGCGTCTGGGGGACGCAATGGGCGTGCTGGTCGTGCAGTCCAAAGAGGCGCGTGAATTTTCCGCCGATGAAATCTATGCGCTGGAAGTGGTCGCCATGGTGCTGGCCGAGATGACTGAACTGGGCGCTTTTGTCGGCGAGGGCAGCGCCATGGGCGCGCGCCATTCGCAACCCTCGATGCTGCGCGGCACGGTCGCGCAAGAAGGGGTGGCAGAAGGCCATATCTGGCTGCACGAGCCCCGCGTCGTCGTCACCAACCCCATCGCTGATGACCCCCACCGCGAGTTTGAGCGGCTGACCGAAGCAGTCGAGGAATTGCGCGTGGGCGTGGACAAAATGCTGGCTCTGGCGGCGGTCGACAAGGAACAGGCCCAGGTGCTCGAGGCATACCGGATGTTCGCCAACTCCAAAGGCTGGATGCGGCGGATGGAGGAGGATATATCCAACGGTCTGAGCGCCGAGGCGGCGGTGGAAAAGGAACAATCGCTCGCCCGCGCCCGCATGGGGCAGGCCAATGACAGCTATCTGCGCGAGCGGCTGGCGGATCTGGACGACCTGTCCAACCGGCTGCTGCGCATCCTGACCGGGCAGGGATCGGATACCGGGGCTGATATGCCCGTCGATCCCATCCTTGTGGCGCGCAATATCGGTCCGGCTGAGTTGTTGGACTATGGCCGCTCGCTGAAGGGGATCATCCTTGAGGCCGGATCTGTCGGCAGTCATGCGGCCATCGTGGCCCGCGCGCTGGCCATTCCGCTGATCGTGCACACCGAACGGGCCACGCTTGAGGCGCTCAATGGCGATCACGTCATGGTCGATGGCGAGCAGGGGATTGTGCATTTGCGCCCCGACGACACGGTTGTGACCGCCTTTCGCGACAAGATGGCGATGCAGGCGGCTGCGGTGGAACGCTATGCCTCGATCCGGGACAAATCGGCGGCGACGCTGTGCGGGTCGTTTGTCAGCCTGACGATGAATGCCGGGTTGATGGCCGATTTGCCCTCGCTTGAGGGGTCGGGGGCCGAAGGGGTTGGCCTGTTTCGCACCGAATTGCAGTTTCTGGTCCGCAATCAGATGCCGCGCCGGTCCGAGTTGAGCGCGCTTTATTCGCGCGTTCTGGATGCGGCGGGGGGCAAGCCGGTGGTGTTTCGCACACTTGATATCGGGTCGGACAAGGTGCTGCCGTACATGAAGCCCAATGATGAGCCGAACCCGGCTTTGGGCTGGCGCGCGATCCGCGTGGGCCTTGATAAGCCGGGCGTGTTGCGGATGCAGTTGCAGGCGTTGATCCGGGCTGCCAATGGACGTCCGCTGACGGTGATGTTCCCGTTCGTCGCCCAATACGAGGAATACACCCAAGCGAAGGCCGAGATGGACAAGGCGATGGCGCGCGAGCGGCGCCTAGGTCAGGTCTTGCCCGAACGGATTTCTGTGGGCGCGATGTTGGAAACCCCCAGCCTCGCTTTTGCGCCCACCAAATTCTTTGAGGAGGTCGGGTTTCTGTCCATCGGGGGCAATGACCTCAAGCAGTTCTTCTTTGCCGCCGACCGCGAGAACGAGCGGGTGCGGCGGCGCTACGACACGCTGAATGTCTCGTTCCTGTCCTTCATCGAGCGGATTGTGGAGCGCTGCGGACAGACAGACACGCCGCTGAGTTTTTGTGGTGAGGATGCGGGTCGCCCGGTTGAGGCGCTGTGCCTTGCAGCTATCGGACTGCGCAGCCTGTCGATGCGTCCGGCCTCGATTGGGCCGGTCAAGTCGCTTCTCAGACGTTCGAACCTTGAGGATGTGCGCAAAGTGATCGCTGATGCGCGTCATAGGGGCGATATGAACGTGCGCCCGGCGATCATGGAATATCTGCGTCAACAGGGCTGAAACCGCTTTAAACCCAAGTCAAATGAAGGCGCTTCACGGTGCAGATGATGCGCCGCGTCAGTAGGTGCATGGGTGAGGTTTGGAGTGGTCATTCTACGACCATGCAGCTTATCCACTGCAGCACTCGTCAAATTTGAGAGGATGTTTTCGTCTATCTTCAACAGAACGAGCCGCTTTTTACCAATTTACCGTCTATCACTTCAGTTAATGCGACATTGCTATAAAATCTGTGGACACCAAGTCCCGGATTTATCCACAAGCTGGCATTGCACAAAGAAGAGCCCCGCAGATCCATTTGATCTGCGAGGCCTTAACGAAAGATGAAGATCGAAGGACCTAGCGCAGTCGCGCCTCGGTCGCTGCATCAAAAAACATCACCCGGCTTGCATCAAAGGTCAGCGTGACTTCCGTGCCTTCTTCCATGGCCAGATCACCTTTGGACTCCACCACGATCCGCTCGCCGGTTGGCGTTGTCAGATAGTCATAGGCGACCCCGCCCAACCGCTCGCGAATGTCGAGTTGGATTGGTGAGGGGGCAGCGGTCAGTTCCATATCCTGAGGCCGGATGCCCACGGTCACCTCTGCGCCATCGGCGGGCAGGGCCACCGAGGTCGGGATCACCTGATCCGAAAGGGCAGGGACGCGCACGCCGCCCGATTGCGCCACGCCGGTCACGAAGTTCATCGCAGGCGAGCCGATGAATCCGGCCACGAATTTGTTGTCCGGGTCCTGATACAGGTGCATCGGGCTGCCGACCTGTTCAATATGACCTGCGCGCAGCACCACGATCTTGTCAGCCAGCGTCATCGCCTCGACCTGATCGTGCGTCACATAGATCATCGTGGTCCCGAGTTCTTTGTGGAGCCGCGCGATCTCGACCCGCATGTCAACGCGCAACTCGGCATCGAGGTTCGAAAGCGGCTCGTCAAACAGGAAGACTTCGGGGCCGCGCACAATGGACCGGCCAATCGCGACACGCTGACGTTGACCACCGGACAGGGCGGCAGGTTTGCGCGACAGGTAGTCGTCCAGCTTGAGGATTTTTGAGGCCCCATCGACCTTGCGCTTGATCTCGGCCTTGTCGACGCCGTTCATTTTCAGGCCGAAGCCCATGTTTTCCTCGACCGTCATGTGCGGATAAAGAGCGTAGGTCTGGAACACCATCGCCACGCCACGCTCGGCGGGGTCCATGTGGGTCACGTCCCGCGCGCCGATGTTGATCTGGCCATCAGACGTTTCCTCAAGCCCCGCGATCATGCGCAGCAAAGTGGATTTGCCGCAGCCGGAGGGGCCGACAAAGACGCAGAATTCGCCATCGTCAATTGTCAGGTCCACACCGTGAATGACCTGAGTGGCCCCATATCTTTTGACTGCTTTTTGAAGGGTTACGCCGGTCATAAGAGGTTCCTTTGTCGTGATGCGATGCGGTTATTGGCTGGGGAACTGCCAGTTGGCAGCGCTGTGGGCGATGTCACGCGCACAGGATTGAAGATGCGGGGCAAGGGCGGCCAGATCGTCCAGCGACTTGCGGGATGTGGTGGTCGTGACCGACAGCGCCCCGATGGCTCGGCGGGTGTCGGATAGAATCGGTGCAGCGATGCAAATGATTCCGGGTTCATGCTCTTCGCGGTCAAAGGCGATGCCGTCACGCCCGATGTCGGCCAGTTCAGCCTCCAGCGATTCGCGCCCCGTATGCGTATGCGCCGTATGGGCAAACCACGCCTGCTGGGACAGTGCAGTCTCGCGCGCCTCGTCACTGAGGAAAGCGAGCATCGCCTTGCCCACGCCGGTGCAGTATCCGGGGCCGACCTTGCCCGCCTGGGAAAACATCTCGATCGGGTCGGCGGCGTTGCGTTTGTCCACATAGAGAACCTGTCCGCCGTCCAACTGGGCCAGGTGGACCGTCTCCCCCAAGGTCTCGCTGAGCGCGTCGATATGGGGGCGGGCAATAGGGGCCAGGCTGCTTTGACGCCACGCTGCATGGGCCAGTGACACAAGGCGCAAACCGGGCGCATAGGTCTGGCGATCCACGTCATATTTGAGCATCCCGAGATTCGTGAGCGTCTGCACCAGCCGGTAAAGCGTGGCCTTTGGATGAGGGGACAAGGACAGCAATTCGGAAAACCGCACGGGGCGTTCAAACCCTGCCACGAGGTCCAGCACCTGAAGCGCCTTGCCAATGGTTCCATCCCCCGACCGGGGGGCTGCGGTGTTCATGTGGTCCTCCCAAACCTCGCCGCAGGAAACTGTTGACCTGCGGGATGCTCCACCGCATAGTTCCAATAGTTGGGATACGGTTTCACTATGTGGAACTTGCCACCAAGCAAGACTGTAAGTCAAAACAAATCTGACTTTCCGTTTCCGGGGCGATGATACAAGGTTCGGGAACGCAAGAAACGGAACTAAGGGAGGAAACCATGTTCCTGAATTTTAAAACCGCTGCGGCGGCGATTGCCCTGACAGCTATGGCCGGCAGCGCGTTTGCGCGCGATCTGGTGATCAACTTTGACGATCTTAACCCCGGCCCCAAGAAGGGCTTTGAAGATGCGGTCGAGTTGTTCAAATCCGAAAACCCCGACATCAACGTGATCGTCAACATCAATGACCGCGAAGCGCACAAGACAGCGATTCGCAACTTTCTGACGGCCGATGCGCCTGACGTCACAAGCTGGTACCCTGGCAACCGTATGGCCCCCTTCGTCGATGCGGGCCTGTTCCAGCCCATCGATGATGTGTGGGAAGAAAACGGCTTTAACGAAGACCTGGCGGCCATCAAGCCCACCATGTCGCGCGATGGCAAGATCTGGGGCGTGCCCTATTCCTACTATCAGTGGGGTATTTACTATCGCAAAGACATCTTTGACCTGCTGGAGCTGGAAGAGCCCCAGACATGGGACGAGTTGCTCGCCGCCTGTGGCAAGATGAAAGAGAATGGCGTCACGCCCTTCACCATCGGCACCAAGTTCCTGTGGACCGCTGCCGGCGTATTTGACTACCTGAACCTGCGCACCAACGGCTATGACGTGCACAACGCGCTGACCGCTGGTGAGATCAAATACACCGACGACCGCATCCGCGCCACGTTTGCCAACTGGGAAACGCTGATCAACGAGTGTGGCTTTGTCGAAAACCACGCCTCGATGAGCTGGCAGGACGCCATCGCGCCCTTCGCCAACGGCGATGCGGCGATGTACGTGATGGGTAACTTCTCGGTGGATGGATACAAGAACGCAGGTCTGACCGAAGATCAGATCGACTTCATGCCGTTCCCGACAATTGATGCGTCCATCCCCGGTGCCGAAGAGGCGCCAGCGGATGCGTTCTTTATCCCGGCCAATGCCAAGAATGTCGAAGATGCCAAGAAGTTTCTGGCTTTCGTCGCGCGCCCCGATGTGCAGACCCAGTGGAACAAGACCATTGGCCAGCTGCCTATCAACTCCAAGGCCGACATCTCGGATGACAAGTTCATTCAGGAAGGCTTTGCGCTGCTGAACGGTGCATCCGGTCTGGCCCAGTTCTATGACCGTGACGCCCCTGCGGCCATGGCCAAGGCAGGTATGGAAGGCTTCCAGGAATTCATGCTCGACCCGTCCAAGGTCGACGCGATCCTTGAGCGTCTCGATACCGTTCAGGAAGAAGTCTATAACTAAGTGATTGATAGGGCGGGCAAAATTGCCCGCCCTACGTTTTCCAACTGACCTTTTGCAAGGGCTTGTTCCCGAGCCTTTTCATGCGGTTAGGCGTCATCTTTGCCGCGCAGTCCATTATCAGATCAGGAGCGCACCCCCATGTCCCATGCCGTTGTGCCAGACACCGATGTGCCCAAGCGGCCCAGTTGGGTCCGCCGGAACAAGTTGGCCATCGCGCCTTGGATATTCCTGATCCCGGCGCTGATCTTTTTCGCGATCTACGTCGTCATCCCGATCTTTGAATCCCTGTGGCTGAGCCTTTACGAGTGGAACGGCCTTTATAATGTGGACGGCGAAAGCACCGCCGTCTGGGTCGGTTTCGACAACTACGTCAAGCTCTGGGATGACCCGAATTTCTGGACCTCGCTGCGCAACAACATCGCATGGCTGGTGCTGTATATGTTGGCGGTGCCCTTGGGCCTCTTCATCGCGCTGTTTCTGAACCAGACGGTGACGGGTATGCGCTTTTACAAGTCGATGTTCTTCTTTCCGTTCGTGATTTCCCAAGTCGTCGTCGGCCTGATCTTCGGCTGGTTCTACAACCCTGATTTCGGGGTCGTGGGCACCGTCTGGAAGGCGATCTTTTGCGAGGAAACAACCAACATCTTGGGCAACGTGACCTTCACCTGCTCGCGTCCCGCTCCCGACATCCTGTCGAGCCCCGAATGGGCGACCTATGGCATCATTGCCGCCGGGCTCTGGCCGCAGATCGCCTATTGCATGATTCTGTACCTCACGGGCCTTAACAACGTGGCCTCGGACCAGATCGAGGCGGCGCGGCTGGACGGAGCGAAGGGGTGGAAAATGCTGTGGTACGTCGTGGTGCCGCAACTCAAACCCGCGACTTTCATCGCCGTCGTTGTGACCGTGATTGGCGCGCTGCGATCGTTTGATATGATCGCGATCATGACTCAAGGAGGCCCGTTCGGGTCGACCAACGTGCTGTCCCATTACATGTACGAAGTCGCGATTTCCGAGTATGGCGAACGCTATGGCTATGGCTCGTCCGTGGCGACGGTGCTGTTCGGCATCATGCTGTTCTTCATCAGTTATTTCCTGTGGCGCATGTACCAGGACGAAAGAGGGGGGCGCTGAGATGTTTCCGAAACCTATTGAAAAGTCAGGCCCCGCCACGCGCGCTGCGTACCAAGCCTTTTTGCCCTTCGCGCTGATCCTGTGGCTGTTGCCGTTGCTGGCGATCTTTCTGACGTCGATCCGCTCGGCCGCCGATATCAACTCGGGCAACGTGTTTGGTTGGCCCTCGGAATTCGCCATCATCGAAAATTACACAGCCGTCTTCACCCAATCCGCTGCGGCTCAGTACATGTGGAACTCGGTGCTGATCACGGTGCCCACGGTCGTCATCTCGGTTGCACTGGCCTGCCTTGCGGGCTACGCACTCGCGATCTACCGCTTCCGCGTCGCGCTGCCGCTGTTCTTTCTGTTTGTTGCGGGCAATTTCATCCCCTTCCAGATCCTGATGGTGCCGGTGCGGGATATGTCGGTGCAGACCGGGCTCTATGACACGATTGCGGGTCAGTTCCTGTTCCACGCGGCCTTCCAGACAGGGTTCTGTACGTTGTTTATGCGCAATTTCATCAAGGCGCTGCCCTTCGATCTGGTGGAATCCGCCCGGATTGAGGGCGTGGCCGAGTGGAAAATCTTCTGGTACGTCGTGCTGCCGCTGGTGCGCCCTGCGATTGCGGCCCTTGCGGTGCTGATCTTCACCTTCGTGTGGAACGATTTTTTCTGGGCCAACGTGCTGACGCAAGGCGAGGGAGCCAAGCCCATCACAGCAGGCGTGCGCGCCCTCAACGGGCAGTTCGTGAACAACTGGCATCTGGTGTCTGCCGCGTCCTTGTTGGCGGCCATCCCGCCGGTCGTGTGTTTCTTCCTGATGCAGCGGCATTTCATCGCCGGTCTGACCCTGGGGGCTGTAAAGTGATACGCTGTTGGCGCCTGGACGATGGGCGTCAGACTTTGGTGCTCGGCTCGGACCGGGGCCGGCTGGCCGAGGTGGTCTATTGGGGCCCGAGCCTGCCAGAAACCGAAGATCTGACCACGCTATACGAGGCTTACACACTGGATGTGACTGGCGGCATGCTGGATGCCAACCCCGAGCTGAGCATCTGCCCCGAAGCGACCCGGTCCTTTCCGGGCCAGCCCGGTTTGATCATCCGCAATGGCGACGGCACGCCGTTTTTGCCCAAGTTCTGTCTGGAGCAGGCCGATCTGGGGGAGAACGTGCTGATTCTGACCTATCTCGATCAGGACCGCGTGCTGACCTATCGCGCGCGCTTTGCCCTTGATCCTGACACCCACATCATCGAGGCCAGCGCCGAGGTCGAGGCCGAGAACCCCATGCACCTGCATTGGCTGAGTGCGCCGGTCTTTCCCGCCCCGCAACTTGCTGACGAGATGATCGATTTCGCAGGGCGCTGGTGCGGCGAGTTCCAGATGAACCGCACGCAGTGGTCCCCCGGCATGCGCTACCGCGAGAACCGGACGGGCCGCACGGGTCACGAACATTTCCCAGGGCTGATTGTCCCCGTGCGCGGTGCCTCGAACGCTTCCGGGCACACGTATGCTTTCCACTATGGCTGGTCGGGCGGGCATCGTATGGTGGCCGAGGAGTTACCTGATGGTCGCCGCCAGATCCAGTTCGGCCACGCCGCACGGGTCGAGGGCAGCGCGCAGACAAAATTCGCGACCGGCAAGCTTTATGCCGTTTTCTCCGATGATGGGCTGAACGGCTGCGCGGTGGCCTTTCAACGCCACCTGCGCGACCGGATCGTGACGTTTCCGCGCCCGGGACTACCGCGCCCCGTCCACTACAATTGCTGGGAAGCGGTCTATTTCGACCATAACCTCGATGAGTTGAAAGACATCGCGGGCCGCGCCGCTGAGTTGGGGGCCGAACGCTTCGTACTGGATGACGGCTGGTTCGGCAGCCGCGATGATGACACGCAAGCCCTGAGCGATTGGGAGGTCGATCCCCGCAAATATCCCGACGGGCTGACGCCGCTGATTGATCACGTCAAATCGCTGGATATGACCTTTGGCATCTGGTTCGAGCCCGAGATGATCAACCCGAACTCCGACATCTTCCGCGCCCATCCCGACTGGGCTTTGGGCGGTGGGGATCAGATCATGGGCCGACAGCAAATGGCGCTCAACATGGCGCTGCCTGCGGTCCAGTCCTTTCTGTTTGCGCGTATCAGCGACATTCTGGCCCGCCACGACATCGAATACGTGAAATGGGATCACAACCGCGTGCTGCCCATGCCGGATGCGGCGCAGACGCGGGGATCCTATGCGCTGCTGGACCGGCTGCGGCGCGAGTTTCCGCATGTGGAGATTGAAAGCTGCGCGTCCGGCGGCGGGCGCATCGACTTTGGCATCATGGAGCGCACACAGCGCGTCTGGCTCAGCGACAGCAATGACGCGGTAGAACGGCTGCGCATCCAACACAACGCGTCAATCTTTCTGCCCATGGCCGTGACCGGCAGCCATGTGGGGCCGCGCACCTGCCACACGTCGGGACGCACGCTCGATATCCGATTCCGGGCATGGGTCGCCGCGCAACGTCATATGGGCTTCGAGATGGACCCCCGCGAATTGACCGAGGACGAGGCCGAGGTTCTGAGCCGCGTCACCGGCTGGTGGAAATACAATCGCGACTGGATGTACGGGGCCGATATTTTGCGGCTGGACAGTGCGGACCCGGCGGTGATGGCCGAGCAGCATCTTGAGGTGGGCGGCGCGCAGTTCGTGGTCTTTGCGGGTAAGGCCGCGACCTCCGATCAGATTGCGCCGCGCCCCTTGCGGCTGACCCGGCTGACACCGGAGGCCAAGTACCGCATCGAGTTGGTGAACCGGGACGAGATCGGGCACCTGTCGCGCGGCGCCAACGCGCTGAAATCCGGCCCCCTCGTGGTGAGCGGGGCCTATCTGATGTATCATGGGCTGACCCTGCCGTGGAGCTTTCCTGAACGGATGTGGGTCATCAAGGGCGATCTGGCCTGAGGGCCGGAAGAAGAGGTAAGAGATGAAAGAGACTGCGACATTTCACGATCTGGCCGGGGCGTCCGTGTTCATCACGGGCGGCGGGTCTGGCATCGGGGCGTCCCTCACGGAAGGGTTCGTGGAGCAGGGGGCCAAGGTCGCCTTCGTCCAACGCTCTGATTCCACGGCGTTTTGCGATGAGATGGAGCAGAAATACAGCAACCGCCCGCTATTCATGCCCTGTGACATCACCGACATCGGGGCTCTGCGGGCGTGCATCGATCAGGCGGCAGAAGCGCACGGACCTATCCGTGCGCTGGTCAACAACGCCGCCAACGATAAACGCCACGAAACGGCCGCCGTTGACGAAGAATTCTTTGACTGGATGATCGCGATCAATCTCAAGGCCTACTTCTTCGCTTGCCAAGCCGTGATCCCCGGCATGAAAGCGGCCGGGGGCGGGTCGATCATCAACTTCTCCTCGATCAGCTACATGATGGGGAATGCGGGCTATCCGCTCTATACGGGGGCCAATTCGGGGATCAACGGCATGACCCGCAGCCTCGCGCGCGAGTTTGGCCCCGACAAGATTCGAGTGAACGCGCTGGCCCCCGGCTGGGTGCTGACCCAGAAACAACTCGACAAATGGGCCACGCCTGAGGGTCTCGCCGCGCATATGGAACGCCAGTGCCTCAAGGAACATCTTGAGCCGCGCGACATCGTGGGGGCGGCGCTGTTCATGGCATCCGACGCCAGCCGCATGATGACCGGACAGGCGATGGTCATTGATGGCGGCGTGGTGGTGACGGGCTGATGGGCGATGTGGCGTGGATCGCGGTTGACTGGGGCACCTCGCATCTGCGCGCGTGGCTGATGAGCCGGGATGGCGCAGTGATCGAGGCGCGCAGTTCTGCCGCGGGCATGGGCACGCTCGAGCGGGGCGGGTTTGAACCCGCCTTACAGGCCCTCGTGGGCGATGCACTGCCCGCGCCGGTGCTCGCCTGCGGCATGGTTGGTTCGCGTCAGGGCTGGGCCGAGGCCCCTTACACAGCCGTGCCATGCGCACCGCCCGGCGCGTCTGAGGCCGTGCAAGTGCCTGATACTGCGCTGAATGTGCGCATCCTGCCCGGCGTCAAACAGACCAAGCCCGCCGACGTGATGCGCGGGGAAGAGACCCAGATCGCGGGCTATATCGCCACCCATCCGGGCTTTGACGGGGTGATCTGTCTGCCCGGCACCCACACCAAATGGGTCCACATCAGCGCGGGCGAGATCGTGAGTTTCCGCACGGCAATGACGGGCGAGATGTTCGCGTTGCTCTCCTCCCAATCGGTTCTGCGCCACTCGATGGCTGACGGGTGGGACGATGCGGCCTTTATGGCAGGTGTCGATCAGACCCTGTCGCGCCCCGAGGCCCTCGCCGCTGCGCTGTTTTCCTTGCGCGCCGAAGGGTTGCTGGACGCACTGCCCGGGGATGCAGCCCGTGCGCGTCTGTCGGGCCTGCTGATCGGCGCGGAACTGGCCGCGATGCGCCCCTATTGGTTGGGCCAGCAGGTCGCGCTGATCGGGGCCGAGACGCTCAGCGATGCTTATGCCGCCGCGCTCGCGGCGCAAGGCGTGCCGTGCCACACCGCAGGCGCACAGGACATGACACTGGCAGGCCTCACCGCCGCCTACACCCAGATCTATGGAGAGGCCGCATGAGCCGAGAGATTATCGCAATTCTGCGGGGCATCACCCCGGATGAGGCACTGCCCGTGGCCGACGCCCTGATGGACGCCGGGATTACCCGGATCGAGGTACCGCTGAATTCACCAGATGCCTTTGAGAGTATTGGACAGATGCTGGGCAAGCACGGCGGCGCGGCAATGATTGGTGCGGGCACCGTGCTCGAGGTGTCTGACGTCGAGCGCCTGCACGAGATGGGCGCGCATATGGTTGTGTCGCCGGATGCGAATGCCAGCGTGATTGTCGCCACGAAACAGGCCGGCATGCTGTCTTTTCCCGGTGTGATGACTCCGACCGAATGCTTTGCCGCGCTGCACGCAGGCGCGGATGGGCTGAAGCTTTTTCCGGCGTCCCTGTTGGGCGTGGAGGGGCTCAAGGCCATCAGCGCGGTTCTGCCCAAGGGCACGAAAACCTACGCCGTGGGCGGGGTGGGCCCAGCCAATTTCGCCGAGTGGTTCGCCGCTGGCATCACCGGCTTCGGCATTGGCTCCGCGCTTTACAAGCCGGGGATGAGTGTCGCGGATGTGGCCAGCCGGGCCGCCGACATGGTGGCCGCCTATGATGCGGGTGTCTGATGGACGTCTTTGACGACCACGCCTGCGCCCTGGGCGAGGGCGTGATGTGGCACCCGACCCGCAACGCCTTGTTCTGGTTTGATATTCTGGGCAAGCGGCTGTTCTGTAAAGGCCAGGACCGACAGGTGTGGGACTTTGACGAACACGTTTCCGCGACCGGGTGGGTCGATCATGACACGCTGCTGATCGCCTCCGCCTTGGGCCTTTGGCGGTTCAACATCAACACCGGTGCGCGCACGCTGGTGGTGGAGCTTGAGGCGGACAATCCGGTCACGCGATCAAATGACGGCCGTGCGGACCCCTACGGCGGGTTCTGGATTGGAACCATGGGGCGGAACGCCGAACCCTTCGCGGGCGCGATCTATCGCTACTACAGAGGCGAGCTGCGCAAGCTGTTCGACAAGATCACGATCTCCAACGCGATCTGTTTTGCGCCGGGCGGGACGGTGGCCTATTTCTCCGACACGTTCTCTCAGCAAATCCAAAGGGTTGCTCTGGACAGTGAAGGTTGGCCCACGGGCGCGCCTGAGACCTTTGTGGACTTGCGCCCGGACGGGCTGAACCCGGATGGCGCGGTTGTGGACGCCGATGGCAACCTCTGGAACGCGCAGTGGGGGGCGGGCCGTGTCGCCTGCTACAACCCCGACGGCAGGCTCGTGCGCGCCATTGAGGTGCCCGCAACCCAGACCACCTGCCCGGCCTTTGGCGGTGCCGAAGCCACGACCTTGTTTGTGACCTCCGCGGCGCAAGGTGTCGATGACGCGCAGGGCGGTATGACATTTTCCATAGGCGTTGGCATCAAGGGCCAGCGCGAGCATCAGGTGATCCTATGAAGCGCACGCTTGGCGTTTGCTACTACCCGGAACACTGGCCCGAGGCGCAGTGGGCCGAGGACGCGGTACGCATGGCCGATCTCGGCCTCACATGGGTGCGGATCGGGGAATTTGCGTGGAAACGGATGGAGCCGGTCGAGGGCACCTACGATTGGGGCTGGCTCGATCGCGCCATCGAAACCCTCGGGGCGGCGGGCCTGCGCGTCGTGCTGGGCACCCCCACGGCGACCCCGCCCGCATGGGTCGTTGCCAAGCATCCGGGGATGTTGCCGGTCGATGCCGAAGGGCGCGTGCGCGGCTACGGCTCGCGCCGCCACTACTGTTTTTCGCACGCCGGATACCTCGCCGAATGCCGCAAGATCGTGACCGCGTTGGCCAAACGCTACGGGCCGAACCCGCACGTGGCTGCGTGGCAGACGGACAATGAATACAGCTGCCACGACACGGTGCTCAGCTATTCCGACGCCGCCCGTACCGCCTTTCACGACTGGTTGCGCGGGCAATTTCCGGGGCCCGGCAATGACGGTGACATCGACGCGCTGAATGCGGCATGGGGCAACGTGTTCTGGTCGATGGACTACGATGATTTCGATCAGATCGGCCTGCCCAATCTGACCGTGACCGAGGTGAACCCGGCCCACGCCCACGCCTTTCGCCGGTTTTCCTCGGATCAGGTCGTGGCGTTCAACCGCGCGCAGGTTGACATTATCCGCGCCCATTCCGATGCCCCGATTGCCCACAACTACATGGGCCGGATCACGGATTTCGACCACTTCAAGGTGGGCGCCGACCTCGATATCGCGTCATGGGACAGCTATCCGCTCGGGTTTCTCGAGGATCGCTCGGGCGCGGATGACGCCCACAAGCGCGCCTATGCGCGGCAGGGCGATCCCGACTTTCAGGCCTTTCACCATGATCTTTACCGCGCCGTGGGCCGCGATGGACGCTGGTGGGTGATGGAGCAGCAACCCGGCCCGGTAAACTGGGCTCCCTACAACCCCGCGCCACTGCCCGGCATGGTGCGCCTGTGGACGTGGGAAGCCTTTGCTCACGGGGCCGAGGCGGTGTGCTATTTCCGCTGGCGGCAGGCCCCGTTCGCGCAAGAGCAGATGCATGCAGGCCTCTTGCGCCCTGACTCGGTCGAGGCGGAAGCGTTCGGGGAGGCCACCGAGGTGATGGCGGAGTTGAAGGACGCACCGGACGTGGCTATGGCGCAAGCGCCCGTGGCCATCATGTTCGACTATGACGCCGACGCGGCCTGGGCCGTGCAGCCGCATGGGGTCGACCTCAGCTATTTCGGGTTGGTCTTCGCGTGGTACCGGGCTTGCCGCAAGCTGGGGCTGTCGGTGGATATCCTCCCCCCCACGACGCGGGATTTTGCAGGCTATGCGCTGGTGATGGTGCCGGGGATGATGCACATGCCCGACGATCTGAAAGCGGCGCTGAACGATGCCGAAGGCCAAATCATTATCGGCCCGCGCAGTGGCGCGCGTGACCCGCATTTCAACATTACGACGCCACTGCCGCCCGCATGGCCGGGCAGCGATCTGGTTGTCTCGCGGGTGCAATCTATCCGGCCCGATCTGCCCATTGCGCTTGCAGGCGGCGGGCAGGTCGAGGGCTATCTGGAACAGATCGAAGGCGGGGGTGAGGTGGTGTTGCGCACCGAGGATGATGCGCCTGTTGCGGTGCAATGCGGCGCGCGTGTGACCTACATGGCGGGGTGGGGTGATGATGTGGCACATATGGCGCTGATCCGCGTTGTCGCGCCGGAGCTCGCGGTGACGGATATGCCCAAAGGCGTGCGCCGACGCGCGACAGGGTCGGAGGTATTCTGGTTCAACTACACCACACAAGCCGTTGAAATCGAAGGGCAAGACGTGCCACCTGCGGGTATCTTGCGTAAAGTGTTGTCGCACGTGTCATAGAACTGTCACACGCGGCTGACATAGGGCGCACAGACCCTGCTGCACGAAAGCCTGCCTATGACCACCTATGCTCTCAACGGCCTCGGCCGCATCGGTAAAATCGCGCTGCGCCCCTTGCTGGAACGTGGCTGCAACATCGCTTTTGTCAACGATGCAGTGGGCGACCCGGCGATGCATGCGCACCTGCTTGAGTTCGACACAGTACATGGGCGCTGGCCCGCAGAGTTCGGCGCGGACGAGACCTCAATCACCATCGGCGGCACCCGCATCCCCGCGCTTAACGCCCGCCGGATCGAGGACCTGCCGCTTGACGGGGTGGATGTCGTCATCGACTGCACGGGCGTCTTCAAGACCGAAACCCAGCTTGCCCCATATTTTGCGGCGGGCGTGAAAAAGGTGATCGTATCGGCCCCGGTCAAAGAGGGGGACACCGCGAACATTGTCTTTGGCGTCAATGATGATGCCTACGTTGATCAGTCCATCGTCACTGCAGCCTCCTGCACAACCAATTGCTTGGCGCCCGTTGTTAAAGTGGTTCACGAAGGGTTGGGGATCAGGCACGGCTCGATCACCACGATCCATGACGTCACCAACACGCAAACCATAGTTGACCGGCCCGCCCAGGATTTGCGCCGCGCGCGCTCGGCCCTCAACTCGCTGATCCCCACGACCACGGGGTCCGCCACGGCGATCACGCTGATCTATCCCGAGCTTGCGGGCAAGCTGAATGGACATGCGGTGCGGGTGCCGCTTTTGAATGCCTCGCTGACCGATTGCGTTTTCGAAGTGGCGCGCGACACCACGGTCGAAGAGGTCAACGCGCTGTTCGAAGCCGCTGCCGCAGGACCGCTGAACGGGATCTTGGGGTATGAAACACGACCGCTGGTGTCGACCGACTACACGAATGATCCCCGCTCGTGCATCATCGACGCGCCCTCGACCATGGTCGTAAACGGCACGCAGGTGAAGATTTATGCCTGGTATGACAACGAATGGGGCTATGCGCACCGGCTGGTGGATGTCGCTCAAATGGTGGGCGCGCGGTTGTGAGCCGACCGGCGGGCTTTGCCGCCTATGTGGCGGTGACGGCGGCCTATTGGGCGTTTATGTTGACGGACGGCGCGTTGCGGATGCTGGTGCTGCTGCATTTCAATGGGCTCGGCTTTTCGCCGGTGCAGTTGGCTTATCTCTTTGTGCTGTATGAAATTGCGGGCGTTATCACGAACCTGTCGGCGGGTTGGATCGCGGCGCGGTTTGGGGTGACCAGCACGCTTTATGTCGGCCTCGGGTTGCAGATCGTCGCGCTGATTGCCCTGGCGCAGCTTGATCCGGCATGGTCCGTGGCCGCCTCGGTCGTGTTCGTGATGGCCGTGCAGGGACTGTCCGGCGTGGCCAAGGATCTGGCCAAGATGTCGTCGAAATCTGCGGTGAAGGTGCTCGCCCCCGCAGGCGACGGGCTGTTCCGGTGGGTCGCGCTGCTGACGGGATCGAAGAACGCGGTGAAGGGTCTCGGCTTTCTGCTCGGGGCCGGGACGTTGGCGCTGTTCGGCTTCGTTCCGAGCGTGTTGGGCATGGCCGCAATGCTGGGTCTGATCCTGATCGCCGTAATCTTGCGGATGCCACCGGGACTGCCCATGGGGCGCAAGGACGCCAAATTCGCCGAGGTCTGGTCGAAAAACCCCCGCATCAACTGGCTGAGTGCAGCGCGCGTATTCCTGTTCGGCGCGCGCGACGTGTGGTTCGTGGTTGGCATCCCCATCTATTTCTACAGCGTGCTGAGCGATGGGACGCCCGAAGGCCAGCGCGCGGCCTTCTTCTTGATCGGCACCTTCATGGCGCTGTGGGTGATCCTGTATGGAGCAGTGCAGATGCAGGCCCCGGCGATCCTGCGCAGTGCCGGGCGCAGTGAGGTGGACCTGGCCTCCGCTGCGCGCTTCTGGGTCGGCACGCTGGCCATCGTGACTGCCGCGCTTGCGCTGATCGTGTGGGCCGTTGGCGCGCCAGCCCCATGGCTGACGGGCATCGTGGTGCTGGGTCTGCTGATCTTTGGCGTGCTGTTCGCGCTCAACTCAAGCCTGCATTCCTACCTGATCCTCGCCTTCACAAGTGCCGAGCGGGTCACGATGGATGTGGGGTTTTACTACATGGCGAACGCGGCGGGGCGGCTGATCGGCACGGTTCTGTCGGGGCTGACTTACCAGATCGGCGGTCTGCCCCTGTGTCTGGGAACGGCGGCCTTGATGATCGCGCTCAGTTGGTTGTCGATCGGGCGGATCAATCGCGATAGCGCGCCAGCCAGCCGAGCGTAGCGTGGGTATCGTCGCCGGGCTTGTATTCGGCCCCGAGCGGTCGCGGCCAGTCTGCGAGCGCGGCAAAGATGTGTGCGTAGTCCAACTCTCCGTGATCCGGCGCGCCCCTGTCGGGAACGGACGCGAACTGGATATGCCCGATGATGTCGCGCAGATCGGCGATGCGGGTTAGGATATCGCCCTCGGTCCTGCCCACATGATAGCAGTCGAACATCAGCTTGAGGTTGGGTTTGTCTACCTCAGCGATGATCGCGCGGGCTTGATCGGTGCTTTGCAGGAAGTAGCCGGGCGCGTCGTGGCGGTTGAGCGGTTCGATCAGGATGGTCAGCCCGTGGGTTTCGGCGCTGGAACAAGCGAAGCGTAGGTTCGAGATGAACGTCTCATGCGCCGGCGCACCGCTCGCGAATCCGGCCATAACATGCACCGCTCCGGCCCCGATCCGCACCGCATATTCGATGGCTTGGGTGATTGATGCGTGGGCGTCATTCTCGCGTCCCACCAGAGAGCACAGCCCGTTCTCGCCCCCCCCGACATCGCCTCGGTCCGTATTCAGCCCCAGCATCGGCAAGCCGGTCGCGTCCAGCGCGGCTTTGACCTCGTCTGCGGGGGTGGCATAGGGCCAGTGGCATTCCACTGCGTCGAACCCTGCGACTTTGGCGGCATGTATGGCGTCTGGCAGGGGGCGGTCAGCCCAAAGGAACCCGAGATTGGCCGAGAACTTCACGCCTCTTCCCCCGGCAACGTGAGTTGCGCATTGCGGGCATAGACCTTGGCGACGGCCGCATCATCCTCACCCCCCAGCCCCATACCCGCAGCGGCCACGAACTGTTGCAGGGCGGCGGCGGTGATGGGGGCGCTGAACTGCGCGGATTTCGCGATGTCGAGCACGATTCCCAGATCCTTGGGCCAGATGTTGATCGATGAATGCGGTGTGTAATCCCCCGCCACGATATGGGGCGCGCGGTTTTCCAGCATCCAGCTTGAGCCTGCGCATTTGCTGATCACCTCGACGAACTGGTCGGGCGCGACGCCTTGGGTCATGCCGAAGGTCAGCGCCTCGGCCATGGTCGCGATGTGCACACCGGCGAGCAACTGGTTCACCGCCTTCATCGCCGATCCGGGGCCTGCTTCGTCGCCAAGGCGGAACACAGTTTCGGCGATGGCGTCAAGCGTGGTCTGGGCGGCGTCGAACGCGGCGGGCGTGCCTGCCGCCATGATGCTGAGCGCGCCTTGGGCCGCCTTGATCGACCCGCCCGAGATGGGCGCGTCGAGGTAGTGCAAGTCGTGGGCGGCGCAGCGCGACTCCATCTCGCGCGCAAAGTCCGGCGCGACTGTGGCGCAGGCGATCACGACGGTGCTGGGGGTGAGGTGTTGCGCGATGCCATCCGGGCCGAACAGCACGTCCTCGGTCTGTGCCGCATTCAGGACCGCAACAATCAGCGAGGCGAGCTTTGGCGCGACCTCTGCCAGCGTGCCCTGCGCGCCGCTTTCCGCCTGAAAGCGGGCGGTGACCTCGGGGCGGACGTCAAAACCGTAGGTTGTCAGCCCCCCGGCCACGCAGGATTGCGCGATGCCGTAGCCCATAGAGCCGAGGCCGATCACAGCCGTGTTTTGGGAATTGGTCATCTTTGCACCCTGCTTGATTGCCAGTTGCAGGCATCATCGCGATGGGTGCGCAAATCACAAGGGGAAGCGCGCCTCCGGACCCGTAGGGGTCCGGAGGCGGCATGGCTCAGGCGAAGCTGATGCCGTTATCGGCCAGCGGCAGTGCACCGATCCGCACATCGCTTGCAGCGGCAATCGCATTGGCAAGGGCGGCAGCAGCGGGGGGTGTGCCCGGCTCACCCACGCCGGTGGGTGGCTCAGCCGAGGGAACGATATGGACATCGATCGCGCCAATATCGCTGATCCGCAGCGGTTCATAATCGGGGAAGTTGAACTGGTCCACGACCCCGCCCGTCAACGTGATCTTGTCGCGCATGTTGTGCCCGATGCCGTACCCGATGCCGCCCTCCATCTGGGCCTTGATCACATCCGGGTTAACGGCCAGCCCGCAATCAACGGCGCAGGTGACCTTTTCAATCTTGACGCCATCCTCTGCGTTGCCGGAGATCTCCACGACTTCAGCCACATAGCTGGCAAAGCTCTTGTGGACGGCGATTCCTTGGGTGTGACCCGCAGGGGCGTTGCCCCAACCGGCTTTTTCCGCCGCCAGACGCAGAACGCCCGCCTTGCGCTGTTGGTCCACGCCGTCACCGGTGAGGTATTGCAGCCGATAATCGACCGGATCAACGCCCGCTGCCTTGGCGGCTTTGTCCATCATGGTCTCCATCACATAGGCCGTGTGCGTGTGCCCGACGGAGCGCCACCAAAGCGTGCTGGTCGCCTTTTCCGTATCCGTCAGCCCGAAATGCGCGCCGGGGATCTGGTAGGGTGTGTCGGATGCCCCCTCGACCGAGCTGTGATCGACACCGTCATGGACGAGGAATTGCTCAAACGGTGTGCCCTTCATGATGGACTGGCCCGCGATGCGGTGATCCCATCCGACAATGTTGCCCGCCTCATCAAGGCCGACGCGCACTTTGTGGCCGAAGGCCGGGCGGAAATAGCCCGAGCGCAGATCATCTTCGCGCGACCAGACCAGCTTGACGGGGCGGGTGCGGTCCGTTGTGGCAAAGGCCAGCGCCGCCTCGACCTGATAATCCGCCTCGGGTGTGGCGCGTCGCCCGAACGAGCCACCCGCCAGCATGGTCTTGATCTGGATTTTCTCCATCGGCAGATCAAAGATTTGCGCCATGGCACTATGGGGCAAGGTCGGGATCTGGGCGGCGTCATGCATCAGAATGCCGCCATCTGCCGTGGCCTCGATCGTGCAGTTCAGCGGCTCCATCGGGGCGTGGGCGAGGAGAGGGAAATAGAACGTCTCTTCGACCACCTGCGCGGCCCCGTCGAGGGCGGCTTGGGTCGCGGCCGCGTCTGTCTTGTTGACATTGTAGGCGGGTTCCGCCTCCAAGGCAGCGCGGATTTCGGCCTCGATCTCGTCCGAGCTGCGGGTTTCGGCGCTCGACGTGTCCCATGTCACGTCCAGCGCGTCGCGCGCCCGCATCGCCGCCCACGTGTGCTCGGCAAAGACGGCAACACCTGTGTGGTTGGGCAGGGTCGCGGCGCTGATAAACCCCTTGATCTCGCGCGCCGCGCTGTCGTCAAAGCTGACGACCGTGGCGCGTTGCTGTTCAGGACGTGCGATCATCGTGACCATCTGGTCGGGCAGGTGCAGGTCCATCCCATACATCGCTGTGCCATTGCCCTTGGCCGCGCTGTCGAGGCGGCGTACGTCGGCGTTGCCGATCAGGCGGAACTCGGACGGGTCCTTGAGCCGTGGCACGGCGGGTGCATCAAGGGTCGCAGCCTTGGCCACGAACGCGGCCAACGGGGCGGAGTTGCCCGCGCCCGTGACCATGCCGTCTTCGATCTTGAGCGTGCCTGCGTCGACACCCCATGTTTCGGCAGCCGCCGCGATCAGCATTTCGCGCGCCGCAGCCCCGGCCTGACGATACTGGGCATAGGCATTGGCCATGGCAGTCGAGCCACCGGTGCCTTGGATCGGGCCGAGCAACATGTTGGCGTAGACTTCGGGGTTTGACGGCGCAAAGTCGTAGTCGATCTGGTCCATGGTCAGGCCCAGCTCTTCGGCGATGAGGGTGGTGAGGCCTGTGACAGGGCCCTGACCCATCTCGAAATGTTTGACGATGGCCGTGACCTGCCCATCGGGCGTGATGCGCACAAAGGGATTCAGCATCGTGTCGGCATTGGCGGCAAGTGCGCCGTCGGGGCGGATGCCCACGACCAAGGCGGTGCCAACGGCGGCGGCCCCGGCAAGGAAGGCGCGGCGGGATGTATCGAGTGTCATATCAGGCCTCCAGAATGTCAGCGGCGCGCTGGATGCCAGCACGGATGCGTTGATAGGTGGCGCAGCGGCAGGCATTGCCCCACATGTAATCGTCGATTTCCTGCGCGGTTGGCTTGGGGTTTTCCGAGAGCAGACCGACGGCAGACATGATCTGGCCAGACTGGCAGTACCCACACTGGACCACGTCCAGCTCGACCCATGCCTGCTGCACGGCGCCGCCGATCTTGGTGTCTTCCATGGCCTCGATGGTGGTGATCTCGGCGCCTTCCACATCCTCGATATAGGTCTGGCACGAGCGCACGGGCTGGCCGTTCAGGTGCACGGTGCAGGCCCCGCAGGACGCGACCCCGCAGCCAAACTTGGTGCCGGTCATCTTCAACTCGTCGCGAATGACCCATAAAAGCGGGGTGCCGGGTTCGGCCTCGACCGTTTGATCCTTACCATTCAATTTTAGGGAAATTGCCATGCTGAACTCTCCTGTGGCTGGGGTCTGCATTGTGAGTAGGTCATCTACCTACGGTAGATTGAACCGCCGGTCATGCAAGAGACAAGATCGTGCGATCAGTGCCATCGGCGTGCCTTGGCCTGTGCGCGGGCGGCCCTTGCCAAGCGAGGTATGCGCAGGGCAGGTTGCGTCACAACAAAGGTCAAGGGGGATGCGGCGTGCACGGTGTGATTGAGGGGACAGGATTTGAGGTTTTGGACCCTGCGTTCGAGGCCTGCTATATCGGCCATGCGCGGGTGGAGCGGCTGGCCTCGGGCGGGCGCTGGCACGAAGGCCCTGCGTGGTTCGCGCCGGGGCGTTACGTGGTCTGGTCCGACATCCCCAACAACCGGATGATGCGGTGGGATGAAACGGACGGGTCTGTGTCTGTGTTCCGGGCACCTGCCAACAACTCGAACGGGCATACCGTGGACGGCCAGGGCCGCCTTGTGTCCTGCGAACATCTGGCGCGTCGGGTGACCCGCACCGAACATGACGGATCCATCAAGATCATTGCGGACCGATTCGAGGGCAAGCGCCTCAATTCCCCCAATGACGTGGTGGTGAAATCGGACGGCTCGATCTGGTTCACCGATCCCAGCTATGGGATCATGATGGATTACGAAGGCGAGCGCGCCGAAAGCGAAATAGGGGCCTGCTATGTCTATCGATGGGACCCCGAAAGCGAAGAGATCGCGGTCGTCACCAAGGACTATGTCAAACCCAATGGGCTCGCCTTTTCACCCGATGAGACCGAGTTGTTCATTGCCGACACAGGCGGCACCCACGCGCTGGACGGGCCTGCCTACATCCGGCGGCACGTCGTCGAGGCGGATGGCAAAACGCTTGGGCCTGCGGTGCATTTCGCGGATTGCACCAATGGCTTCTTCGATGGTTTCCGTTTTGATCGTGACGGGCGCATTTGGACATCGGCAGCCGACGGGGTGCATTGCCTTGACACCTCAGGCGCGCTGATCGGAAAGGTCCATATCCCCGAGGTCGTCTCGAACGTCTGCTTTGGCGGACCGAAGTTGAACCGGCTGTTCATCACAGCCACATCCTCGCTTTATTCCGTGTTCCTGAACGTGAACGGCGCGCGCTGATGGAAGTGACAAAGCCCACCCAAGTGCTGACCCATGCCGCCGTCATGGCGATGCTTGAGGCTGCCATCGCGGCGGCCGAACAGACGGGCCAGCCCCAGTGCATCGTAATCGTGGATGCCAGCGGTGAGGTGCAGGGTGAAATCCGCATGACCGGGGCCAAATATCTCAGCCGCAAGAGTGCCGCGACCAAGGCGCGCACCGCCGCCTCAATCGGTGCGCCGACCACGACCATTCCCGAGGCTGTGCGCCCCCATATTGCTGCGGCCACCCAGAACGGGGTGACGGGGCTGCCCGGCGGATTGCCGATCTATGTGGGGGGCGACCTTGTGGGGGCCATCGGCGTTGGGTCCGGGTCGGGCGATCAGGACATCGCCGTGGGGCAGGCGGCCCTCGCCGCGATTTCGGCCACGGTGACGCCGGCGTGAGCGACGGCAAGGTCTGTTGCCAGCCTGCACGGGGTGGCCGCGGGCTTGCGCGCTCGGATACTGACTTTGACTGCGGCAAGGACACCTCGGATCGCGTGATCATTCCCGGAGGCCGCGCCCTTGTCGGCACAGGCACACCGGGCATCGCACTTGATGGCGAAGGCCCGGTGCGCCGCGTCACCCTCAAGCCCTTTGCGATGGACGTCACCACCGTCACCAACGCGCGGTTTGCGGCTTTTGTGTCTGCCACAGGCTATGTCACCGAAGCCGAGCGGTTTGGGGATTCCTTTGTGTTCGAAGGGTTCTTGCCCAAGTCCGCACCCCCAAGCCCGGTGGTCGAGGCCGCCCCCTGGTGGCGGATCGTCAAAGGGGCGCATTGGCGCGCGATCAACGGGCCGGACGGGGATGACACCTGGCAGGCGGATCACCCGGTGGTGCATGTCACCTGGAATGATGCGCGGGCCTTTGCAACATGGGCCGGGGGGCGCTTGCCAAGCGAGGCCGAGTGGGAACATGCGGCGCGTGGGGGCTTGGGCGACGTTCCATTTCCGTGGGGCGATACCGCCCCAAACGATCACGGCCATTTCCCCTGCAACATCTGGCAGGGGCCGTTTCCGCAAACTGATCTGGGACGCGACGGATTTGTCGGCACAGCCCCCGCACGCAGTTTCGATCCCAACGGCTATGGGCTCTACAACATGGTCGGAAATGTCTGGGAATGGACCGGCCAACCCTTTCAGGTGAGGTCCCTGAAAAAGGCGGTGCAGGCGGCTCATGCGGGCAAGGCAGGGTACAAGCTGAACAAAGGGGGGTCTTACCTGTGTCACGCTTCCTATTGTTTTCGCTATCGAATTGCGGCGCGCAGCGGCTCGTCCCCGGACAGCTCGACCGGGCATCAGGGGTTTCGGCTGGTTTATGATATTTAGGAAAGGGACACATTGATGGCGACCAATACACTCAAGATTGCGGTCATCCCCGGCGATGGAATTGGCAAGGAAACGACGCCCGAAGGGGTCCGAGTGCTTGAAGCAGCGGCCAAGCGGTTCGACCTTGGGTTCGAGTTCACCGATCATGATTTTTCGTCCGTCGACTACTACCAGAAACACGGGCAGATGATGCCCGATGACTGGAAGGCGCGGGTGCAGGACAGCGACGCGCTCTTCTTCGGCGCGGTGGGCTGGCCCGATGTGGTGCCCGATCACGTCTCGCTTTGGGGGTCGCTGCTGCAGTTTCGCCGCGAGTTCGACCAATATGTCAGCCTGCGCCCGGCGCGCGCGATGCCCGGCGTGCCGCTGCCTTTGGCAGGGCGCAATCCCGAAGATATCGACATGATGATCGTGCGCGAAAACACCGAAGGCGAGTATTCTTCGATCGGGGGGCGCATGTTCGCGGGCACCGAGCGTGAGGTGGTGATACAGGAAACGGTGATGAGCCGGGTGGGCGTGGACCGCATCCTGAAATACGCTTTTGATCTGGCGGCCAAGCGGGGCGGGCATCTGACCTCGGCCACGAAATCCAACGGCATTTCGATCACGATGCCCTATTGGGACGAACGGGTCGAAGAGATGGCCAAAGCCTATCCCGACATCAAGGTCGACAAGTACCATATCGACATCCTGACCGCCCAGTTCGTGCTGCATCCCGACTGGTTTGACGTGGTGGTCGCCTCGAACCTGTTCGGGGATATCCTGTCCGACCTCGGCCCGGCGTGTACCGGCACCATCGGTATCGCACCTTCGGGCAATATCAATCCCGAGGGGCGCTTTCCGTCATTGTTTGAACCGGTCCACGGCTCGGCCCCGGACATCGCTGGCAAAGGGGTCGCCAATCCGATTGGGCAGATATGGGCGGGGGCGATGATGCTGGACCATCTGGGCCAACCCGAGGCTGGGGCCGCCATCGTATCCGCGATTGAGGCCGTCTTGGTCGAGCCATCCTTGCGCACCCCCGATCTGGGCGGGACGGCAGACACGGCCACATGCGGCGCGGCAGTGGCCGATGCGCTGCTGGCGGCTGGATAATGGGCCAGCCTTCGCGGTTTATCCCCGGTTTCGAGGTGGATCACGTGCGCGTGGACGGGGTGCGCATCAACTACGCCGCCGCCGGGGAAGGGCCACCGCTGCTGTTGCTGCATGGCCATCCCCAGACCCATATCGCATGGCGCAAGCTCGCACCCCTGCTGGTAGAGGCCGGATACCGTGTGATCGCGCCCGACCTGCGCGGCTACGGGGACAGCGACAGGCCTGCCAGCGACAGCGATCATGCGCCCTATTCCAAACGGGTCATGGCGCGCGAGCAGGTGGAGGTGATGCGCGCACTTGGGCACAAGCAGTTTGCGGTGATTGGCCACGATCGGGGTGGGCGGGTCGCCCATCGCATGGCGCTGGATCATCCGCACGCTGTCGAGCGGGTCGTGGTGATCGACATCGCGCCGACCGCAACGATGTACGCGCGTACGGATCAGGATTTTGCCACGCGGTATTTCTGGTGGTTCTTCTTGATCCAACCCTTTGATCTGCCGGAACGGATGATCGGATCGGACCCGGAATATTTCCTGCGTCGTCACATCGCGGGGCAGGTCAAAGTGCCCGGCGCGGTCAGCGAAGAGGTCATCGCGGAATACCTGCGCTGCTATCGCGACCCGGCCACGATCCACGCCATTTGCGAAGATTACCGGGCCGCCGCCAGCCTTGATCTGGACCATGATGCGGCGGATGCAGAGGCGCGGATCAGGGCCCCCCTGTGTGCGATCTGGGGGGCAGACGGCGTGGTGGGCCAGACCTATGATGTGGCGCAGACATGGCGCGAAAAGGCGGATGACGTGACGGGGTACGCCTTGCCCTGTGGTCACGCCATCCCCGAAGAGGTGCCGCAAGCGCTCGCCGACAAGGTGCTGGCCTTTCTGGCGCGCTAGAGGTCAGAAGCGGACGTAGGGGGCCTCGACCGCTTCGAACTGGCCATACCAGATCCACAGCACCAGAATGCCCAGGCAAACCGCGAGGTAGAGGATACGCTGCAGGCGAGGGGTCATAGCGTCCATACTCCATGCGCAATCGCTGACAAAAAGACGACATAGGCCAGTGACGTGATCCGCAACGTCAGGGGCGGAACCTTGACGCGTTTGGCCCAAGGCAGCGCATAGGACAGCGCAAGGCCGTGCCCCACGCCCCAGATCAGAAAGCTGAGCGAAAAGTTGTGCCACAGCCCCATGAACCCAAAGGCCGAAATCAGCGCCAGTTTGGTGCGCGACGTGGTGACGAGCAGCGGCAAGTAGATGTACTGCATCACGAATTCGGCCATCGAGCGGTGCCAACGCTTCCAGAAATCGCCAAGATCGCGGGCCAGATGCGGTTTGTTGAAGTTCTGCGGCACCTCGAAACCAAATAGCAGCGCTGTGCCCTCGGCCATCCGGGAATAGCCATAGAAGGTCGCAAACAGAAACCCGAACCCGACAAGCGGCTTGAGCAGAATGTAGTTGAGCGCCCATACAAGCGTGTCGCCCTGCGCGCTGTTGATCGCCTGCACCACGTCGATGCGGCTGACGAACATGCTCAGGAAACCGGCAATAGCGAACAGATAGACGAAGCCTTCGAACAGTCGGTAGAAACCCTCAGCGTAGTTCGGCGGATTGTTCTTTTGCACCTCGCGCCACATCTTCAGCCCGTGAAAGACCGGACCAGAGGGCAAAGCGGCCACAAAGAAGGTCGCGATCAACAGGGCCGGAATGAACGCGTCAAAGCTTGCCTCGCTTTTGATGGCCTGCGCTGTGGTCATCATCTGGCGGATGATGAAAAATGCACTGCCCAACCACAGGATCGGTGCATTGCCGATCAACAGACTGATATCAGGCACAAAAAGCAGCAGCAAAATCATGTAGGGCAGGCGGGATTTCAGCCATGCGCTGTGCGTGATCCGCCCGATCGCGAACAGGATCGTGCTGGCGCAAAAACAGGCCAGTGCAAACAGCAAGGCCAGCGGGTGCACCACGAAAAGCAGGTAGATCCCCGGCACCACCATCCAGAACAGCCGGTTTGCAAAGTGATGGGCAAAGGCAATCTGAGACAGCCCAAAGGACAAAAGAATAAGGATCAGAAAGGAGAGCGGATCAATCACTTGGCTGTATCCGTAGAGGCTGCGTGCAGGATGTGATCCGCCATCAATGTCGTGGTGAGGGCCCCGACCGGATACTGCTGGACATGCGCGTCATCATACCAAAGCGCGCTGAAATCGGACGTAATCGCACCATAGACATCAAAGATCGCTGCCTGCCCCTCAAACCTTTGCGCAAGGCGCGCCAAATCGTCCGGGTCTGGCTGCGTGCCCGCAAGAGTCAGCGGCACCAGCACCGTGCGCGCGCCAGCGGCGTGAAGCGCCTGCACCATCCCGTCCAGAATTTCCATCTCGCCACGCCGGTACGGCGCATCGAAATCATAGGCGTATGGCGTCGGCGCATCGCCCGCCTCTGCCGCGCCGTTTTCGAGGGCGCGGGTGGTGTATGCCATGACCTCGGCCTCAAGCGTGTCGATCATGGCGGGCAGGGGTTGGTCGGGCACGAATTCACCCCAGCTGAACGCAAAGTCTTCGGCCCACTCCGGTTCTTTCGTCCACTCTTTGGGTCCGCAATCAGACAACTGCCAGTTTTGGATCGGGTGTTTGGCAAATTGATAGGTCAGCGCGCCAGTCCGCAGCGCCAGACCGCGCAGACGCATATGCCACAGGTTGATCGCGCTTTCCGAAGTGGTGAAGGGCATCCCGACCGCGTCCTGCGACAGCAATTGCGGATAGGTCATCAGATTGATATCGCGCGTATAAATGTAGCTTTCGGCTGCAGTGCCGGGATGGGCGCGCGCCAACCGATTGACTGTGCGCTCGGACATGAACATCAATTCCAGCACCACGACATCCGGGCCACCGCGCCGGTCCAGATAGGTTTGCAAGAACGCATCTGCGGCACGGAAGGAGTTGTTGCCAATCGCGATGCGATCCACGGAAACAGACCTGCCTTTGGCCTCTTCCAAAAATGCTGATAGTGCGAAGGGGTCAAGCGCGACAGCACTTCGGCTGGTGCCAAGGATCAGGACATCTGCAGGGGCAGCCTCCGCGCGGGCAAGCATGAGGTTGCAACGCGACAATAGGCTCGCAGGGCCGCCGCGGGTCTGATCGAGCCACAGCAAGATGGCCACCAAAGCGCAGGTCAGCCCCACGCACAGCCATCTGAAGACCGCAGGACGGGTCATCTCGGCTGATCCGCCAAGGCACGAAGGGCGGCCCGATCCAGTTTGCCGTGGGCACTTGTGGGCATCGCCTCAAGTTCTATTGCGCGTTTGGGAATCATGTAGCCTGGTAGGCCCAGTGCCTCTGCCGTCAAGGTTGGAGGCTCCTGCGCGCCGGAATAAAACAGCACAAGTTCAGTGGGTTGGATGTCGGGGTGGGCGATCACGGCCACCGCCTCACTGCCCAGGTTGGCCCGCACGCGATGCTCAATCTCAAGCAACTCGATCCGGTGACCGCCAATCTTTACCTGGTGATCAACCCGCCCCAGATGGTACAGACGACCATCGCGCCACATGGCATTGTCGCCCGTGCGGTAGTGCCGGGTGCCCGCAGTATCGGTCACGAAGGGCTCAGCCAGATTTGGATCAAGGTAGCCGTCAAAAAGCTGCGGCCCCGACAGCAGCAACTCACCCCGCGTGTCGTCGGGGGCGGTCCCTGTTGGGCTGATCACATCACCATGCAATAGGGCCGTCGCGCAATTGGGAAGGGGCGTGCCGATCGCCACCACATCCGCCGATACCAGCGCAGGGTCGTCCTGCCAGCACAGGGCCGTGACGGCCACGGTGCATTCGGTCGGCCCATACGTGTTCCAGATTGTCGCATTGGAGGCCGCTTTGCTCCACTCTTGTGCAAGGGGTGCCGTCAACGCCTCGCCGTTGAAGATGCTGAGGCGGACAGTGCCGAGGGGCGTTTTGGCCGACAGACCGTTGTTGAGAATGACGCGCGCGAGGGAGGGCACGGAGATCCAGACGGTGATGGCGCGGCTGGCGATGTAGTGGGCTGGATTGAACAGGTCGATCTGGCGGGCCGGGCACAGGGTGCAACCGTTCAGCAGGGCGAGGTAGATTTCGTGCACGCTGAAATCAAACGACAATTCGCAAACCTGCGAACAGATATCGTCCGGGCGGTAGGGGATGACCGCGTTCATATTGGTCACGAATGAGGCGAGATTGCTGTACGACACAGGCACGCCCTTGGGCGCACCCGTCGATCCCGATGTGAACAGGATATAGGCTGTTTTGCCCGCTGTTTTGCCTTGGCCCCAATCAAAACCCGTTTGCGCGGGTGGGGTATCCTCCTGATCCATCAACGCCAATACGCCGCCCAGTTTGTCGCCGTGGGGCTGGGTGGCTTTCGTACACACAATCGCATCGATCCCGGCGTTGCGTACGATGTCGCGCAATCTGCTGACGGGGTAGCGGGTGTTGAGCGGCACATAGGGGCGACCATGCGCAATCGCGGCCCAGATCGCCGCATAGGCGTTGGCAGAGCGGTCAAGGAGGATGCCAATGGGCGTGTCTGTCGTCGGTGCTGCCGCCTCAATGGCGGCATATGCCGTGGCGATCAGCTGCCCGAAAGCCTCATATGTGACGTCGCCGTCATGCTCACGCACTGCAATTCGCTCAGCATTGGCTGCAACAACAGCGCGCATGGCGTCGAGCAAAGCGCGCCGGCTGTCGTCACCCTGCAGCATTATGCACGGACGCTTTTGATATAGGCCGTCAGCGCCGGAACCGACGTATAGTGCACCGCATCGTCAAAATCGGGGTCGATCCCAAAGGCTTCGTTGATGGCCATGAACACTTTCATGAACGACATGGAGTCCCACGCAGGCAGCGTTTCCATGGACGCATCAGGCGTCACTTCGACGGCCGCGCCGCCTGCATCTTCTTGCAGTATGTCCTGAATGATGGCGATGATTTTGTCTTGGGTGGGATCAGCCATAGATTTCGTTCTCCAATGGAAGGGCAAGGCGTTGATAGAGGTCCCGTTCGGGGCCGGACCATGTGTCAGCCGGGCCGACCTGATAGGATGTGCGGGTGTTCACCTTGGCGACGGACCGCTCCACGCAGCGGGCCAGCGTGTCGGGTGTGAAGTGATCAAGATGGGTGAGTAGGATGGTCCAGAATTTTTCGGGGTCCGCGCTCAGGTCCTCGTAAATGACGGGGTGGCAGTTGGGCAGGGTGCGCGTGCGCTCCAGCAAGTGAACGTTTGTGGCTGACCAGAGCCAGATATTCCGTTGAATAGCGGTCCATGAGGGCCAGCTTTGATCCTCGGGCGTGCCTTTTTGCGGTTTGAGCCGCCCCATTGAGATGAACTTTTCCCGGTCACTCAAGGGTTTGTCGGGGGCGGGCCAGCCTGCGGGCTGATCATCTTCGCCCTCCACTATGGTGGCCGAGCGCACGAACCCTTCGCATCTGCGAAAGATTGCGAGCAGCCGGGCGGTGGGGTGTTGATCGGCAAGCGCATCCAGAAACGGTGCGTTGTTGAATGCGATGTCGACAAGCAGGCAGGCGTCACCTGCCGCTTGCGCGATGGCATCGCCCCCGCGCATGTCTGCAACAAGCTGACGGGCAAAAGCAGGGTCGAACCACGCTTTGCGGGCGTGAAAATTGATCAGCGGCAGTTGCGGTGTGCGCTCTTTGTCGGGCAACTGCCCTTCGTGCAGGGCGATGACGTCGGGCAAGGCGTTCAGCGTCGCGGCCAGAAACGTTGTCGCGGTGCGCCCGGTGCTGGCACAGAACGCCACCTTGCGCGCGGGCAAGCGGGCCTGCGCGGCTCTGGCATCGTCTGGCTGGCGGCTGGTCAATTTGATAAGCCCTTTGGTCATTTGGGCCGCTTTGCAAAGCAGCGGGTGGCGCGGGTCGTTGGTTATATTCGAAGGGACAATCGCCCCGTTTGACCCAGATCAGACGGCAGTTGAAACTGCCGTCTGTCAGGATCGGTGGGAATGGGCACGCGAGGTCCCATCCGCAGCGTGAAGTCATTCGCCGGGCGCGAGGTCCAGCGTTTCACGCACTTTGGGCTTGCGCATTTTCCAGATCTTGCTGTCGATCATGTAGTGGTGGAAATTCACGATCTGGTAGAGCACGATCGTGGCCGACAATCCGGCAAAGAACAGCCAGTCAATCGTGCGCAGAACGCCCCAGTAGATCACGCCCGTGATCGCGATACAGGTCAGCATGTAAAGCCACAGCCGCCCCGATTGCGAAATATAGGACAGGAACTTGGCGTCCGGGTCCACGCCACCGCTGAAGCGCTTGTTGTTATACATCCACACGAACAGAATGTACTGCGCGTTGTGCCAGATGTTGATCATCAGCCAGCCCAACGTGATGTCGCTGGTGGCAATGTACGCGAGATAGAAGATCGCGAAATGCGTCAGCATATACATGGTGTGGACGACGGCCAGACGGCCCTCGGCGGCCGCGCGCAGGCGGCCCAGAACCCAATAGGCCAGCAGACCCATCGCGATATAGCCTGACACCACGGCCACTTCGGCGGGTACTGGGAACGACCACAGCTCCATCCCGATAAAGGTGGGGTGCTGTTCGGCTGAACGGGCCAAAATGCCAAAGACCGGGATCGAATAGAAGATCGCCTGATCAAGCCAGCCATCTTCGTAAGCCGCCTGCGGGTCCTTGCCGCGATAGGCGCGCGAAATGCCCCAGCTTTGGCGGGTATAGTGATACCATTGCCAGTAGAAATAGATCGTGACGATGACCCACAGGCCCGCGATCCAGACCACACCCAGGGTGGCCACGATCACGATGGGCAGCAGGCCGACCATGAGGAACTTATGCTCCTGAAAGCTTTCCTTGTCGAAACAGATGCGGGTGAAGGTCGAGATGACATGGTGATAGCCCAGAAACCACAGGTCGATCACCAGAATGGGGTAGAACAACGAGGGTTCGTACAAGATCACCAATCCGGTGATGCACGACAGGGCGAGTAGTCCAAAAATGAACCCGGCATCAAACCGGGCGTTCCGTATCCAAGGCAAATCCGCATAGGATCGGGTCGGGGTTGCTGTGTCCGTCACTGCTTCGTTCCTCAATATTATTTTTTGGTCGTTTTTTTGATACCGTAGCAAAGGTTTACAAATTCTGGCCAACAATGATGGCAGTTTTCGGGCATTTGAGGGTTTTTGTTGCAATCACATCACGACAGTCGTGCTTGCGCGATGCGTCTGAAAAGGCGGGCTGGATGGGTGTTTTGGGCTGGGTTCGAGGACCGGTAGGGATGGACGGAAGGCAAAGTCCCACGTCGGGCCGGACTTCCGTCTGATGAGGAAATTGTGGTACGGACAGCCTGCACCGCGCTGCTCGCGGCTGTTTCGGTGCTGACTGTGACTTCAAAGGAAATCGTGGAGGCGAGTACCGGAATCGAACCGGTGTACACGGATTTGCAATCCGCTGCGTCACCACTCCGCCAACTCGCCGCCATGGTGTGGAGGCGCGATAGACCATTCCATAGTCTCGTGCAAGGGCGTGTCCCGCTCAAAGCGGCGATTGCGACAGCTACGCGTTGCCCAATGTCACGGGATGTGGCACATCTTCTTTCAGAAACCTGAACGAACGAGTTTAGCAGTAATGACCGATTTCTCTGCCCGCCGTACTTTGATGGTCGACACGCAGGTGCGCCCGTCCGATGTGACCAAATTCCCGATCATCGATGCAATGTTGTCCGTCAAGCGTGAGGACTTTGTGCCTGCGGCACTGCGCGAGGCGGCCTATATGGGCGAAAATCTGGCGCTTGGCGGAGGCCGCGTTGTCCTTGAGCCACGCACGCTTGCCAAAATGCTGGACGCGCTGGATATCGGAAACGACGAACTCGTCCTCGATATCGGGGCGGCGATCGGGTATTCGGCTGCGGTCATTGCTCATATGGCCCAAGCAGTTGTCGCACTTGAAGAAGACGAAGACATGGCCCGTGAGGCAACTGATGCGCTGATGTCCGCCGGTATGGACAATGTCATCACCCATATCGGACCCCTGCCTGCCGGGGCGGCCGAACATGGGCCTTACGATGTCATCGTGATCGAAGGCGGGGTCAGTCACGTTCCTGCCGAAATAATGGACCAACTCAAGGATGGCGGGCGTATGGCGTGCGTCTTTATGGATGGGGCATTGGGCGAAGTGCGCATTGGGTATAAGCTGGATGGACGGATGTCATGGCGGCGCGCGTTCAACGCGGGTGCGCCTGTGCTGGCAGGATTTGAAAAACACGACGCATTTACGCTCTGACCACAGGCTTTGGCACCACAAGACTTAACGACCAGGACGCAACAAATAACAAGACGAACCATAGCAACCAGAAGGCGGCATATGATGAAAACAGGCAAATGGACGCGGGCATGGCAGCGCGGCAGCGTGATCGCCCTGACGACAGTCACCCTCGGAACCCCCGCTATCGCCGGGGACACGCTGGCGGATGCACTGGTAGGCTCATATACACATAGCGGTTTGTTGGATCAGAACCGGGCGCTGTTGCGCGCCGCGGACGAAGATGTGGCCATCGCGACATCCACCCTGCGCCCCATCATCAGCTGGAGCGCGGATGTCACACGACAGTTCGGCAATTCCACCTCGTTTGAATCCAGCGGGTTTTCTGTGGATATCGGATCGACCTCGGCCAATATCGGGCTGAACGCCACGCTGCAATTGTTTGATGGTGGGGCGGACCGTGCCCGGATCGAGGCCAGCAAGGAAACCGTGCTTGCCACCCGCGCATCGCTGCTGAGCATCGAACAGGGCGTTCTGCTGCGCGCCGCAACGGCGTTTTTCAATGTCGGACGGCAGCAGGAATTCGTGGCGTTGCGCCAAAACAACCTGCGCCTTCTGCAAGAAGAATTGCGCGCGGCCAATGACCGTTTCGAAGTGGGCGAGGTGACGCGCACGGACGTGGCCCTGGCTCAGGCCGCGGTCGCAGAGGCACGCAGCAATCTGGCAGATTCACAACGTGATCTCATTCAGGCGCAGGCGGAGTATATCAACGTCACGGGCCGTCAGCCGGGCCGGTTGTCGCAGGTGCCGCGCCTGCCCAGTGTTGAAACCGACATTCCGAGTGCGCAGGCCGTTGCCGTGCGCAACCACCCCGAAATGGACCAGGCGCGCCGTCAGGTGTCGGCCAACGAATTGCTGGTGACGGCGGCGCGCGCCGACACCCGGCCAACGGTGGCTTTGAATGGATCGCTTGGCCTGTCCGAGACGTTCACCAATGACAGTAAGTCCGAAACCGGGTCAGTTGGGGTTGCGGTCACGGGTCCGATCTATCGCGGTGGCGAACTGTCGTCGCGCGAGCGGCGCGCACAGGCGGTGCGTGATGCATCCCGTGGGAACTTGCACAATGTGCGCCATGACGTGCAGCAGGATGTGGTCGATGCCATTGCCGATCTCGTGGCTGCGCGCGCCAGTCTCGCCGCATCGGACCGCCAGATTCGCGCGGCCCGCGTTGCCTTTCGCGGGGTGCGCGAAGAGGCGACATTGGGCGCACGGACCACGCTGGACGTGCTGGACGCCGAGCAGGACTTGCTGGATGCGGAAACCAACCGGATTTCGGCGCAGGCCGATCAGTATATCGCCGCATATGCAGTGCTGGAATCGATGGGCTTGCTAACCGCGCAACGCCTGCAACTGCCAGTGCAGCTCTATGATCCGGCCGCCTACTACAACCTTGTCAAAAACGCGCCTGCCCGCGTGTCCCGTCAGGGCAAGCAGCTGGACAAGGTTTTGCGTGCTTTGCAAATCGATTAAGGTTTTCAGCACAGTGTTGTGCGACTCTTTCCGGGCAGCTAGACTGTGTCCCGAGGCTGAGAGTGGTACAAAATATGTCTGATCCAATGACCAACACCGAGGTGGAGGACGTGCTGGCGTCTATCCGGCGTCTGGTGTCTGATGACAAACGCCCTGAATCCGCACCGGCTGAGAAACCGGCAACCGACCGATTGGTGCTGACCCCATCGCTGCGCGTGATGGAGGATGAACCGGCTGACGATAGCGCCGATGCCGAGGTTGAGGTGCAAGCAGAGCCCGAGCAGGTCGAAGAAGCCGGGTTCACGACTGAGGACGAGGATCACACGCCAGAAGAAGCAGTTGACGCCACGGTGGACGATCTGATCGCGGATGAGGATTGGGCTGATACCATGCCCAAGCTGGACGAGGTCGAAGGCCAGGATTATGACGACCACGATGATGCAGAGCCTGAAAAACAGGATGAGGCCCCTTTTGTGCATGTAGAGGCTGAGGACGATGTCTGGCCGATACCGAATGGGGCCGCGAACATGTCGCCGCCCGAAGATGATGGAGACGCGGTCGAGGCCGAACCTGACGTTCAGGTCGAAACACCCGCGGCACCTGCAACCGACCAGAGCCAAAGCCTGAGTGACAAGATCGCTGCCCTTGAGACGTTGATCGGGGGGCGCGACGACGAGTTTGAGCCGGACGATCCCGGCGCTGGCGATTACGCCGGCACGCAAGCGCCTGCGATGGAATGGGAAGACGCCGAAGAGCCCCCCGTGCACGCCGCATTTGCCGAAGCCCCCAAGGCAGCGCCCAAGGATGATCAGGCCCAGTTGTTTTCCAACGACGAAGATGTTTTGGACGAGGACGCGCTGCGTGAACTGGTCAGCGATATCGTGCGCGAAGAATTGCAGGGGGCACTGGGCGAGCGGATCACGCGCAACGTGCGCAAACTGGTGCGCCGCGAAATCCATCGCGCCCTTGCCGCGCAAGAGTTGGAATGACACAACACGCACGCCCGGCGGGATAAAGACATCCTGCCATGAACACGCCTGCCCATTTGCTGATCGGGGCTGCGGCCTTTGGTCGGCCTGCACATGGCCGCATATTGCTTGCCGCCTTCGCGGGTGCAGCATTGCCCGATCTGTCGCTTTACGTGATGGCGGGCGTGGCGCTATTTGCGCTGAATATCCCGCCGTCGCGGGTCTTTAACGAGCTGTACTTTTCGGACGCGTGGCAAACAGTTTTCGCCATCGACAATTCGTTCATCGTGTGGGGGCTATTGCTGGGGCTCGCGCTCTGGCGCGCCTCGCCCTGGGCTATTGCGTTGACGGGGTCCGCGATCCTGCATCTGTGCCTTGATCTGCCTCTGCATCACGACGATGGACGGCCCCATTTCTGGCCTCTGACGTCGTGGGTGTTTGAAAGCCCGGTCAGTTATTGGGATCGTACGCAGGGGGCGATGTGGGTCGCCCCGCTTGAGGCTGCACTGGCGCTTGGGGCGGGGATCATCCTGTGGCTGCGCAAGCCGCCTGTCTGGGCGGTGGTCGCCACGACGGCGCTGCTCTTTGCCGAATTCTGGGTCGTGCGCCAGTGGCTGTTCTTTTTTGTAAACAGCTGAGAACAAAAGAAAACGCGCCCGGCAGAGGGGCGCGTTTTCCTTAGCAGCGTTTGTTAAGGTCTTGGGATCAGGCGGCCTCGGCCTGTTGTGCGGCATTGCGACGCTCGGACTCTTCGCGGCTGAGTGCCACCGATGTCCGGACACCTTTGCCCACGAATTCCATAAGCCCGGATACGACCCGCTCGTTTGGGTCGATGCCTGCACAGCTCAACACTTCGCGCCCATCGCGCGAGCGTGCCCAACGGGCGATCTGCTCAGGCCCATTGCCATACTTCTTGTCGTCTGCAATGGCATCGTCCAATGCGGCCAGTACCACGGCTGCAAACAGTTTGCGTGCACGGTTGCCTTGTTCGTTGTTAAAGGCCGTTCCGTCAACGAAATCTTTCATTCGTCGTCCTTCCTTTATTCTTGCTCTTGTGTTTTCGGCGTGACGCTCGTTATGGCCTATCCATAACGATTCGGATACCCTGTATTCGCATAGCCCCCTTGCATTCTATGCATATCTTTCTGCGGGTGCAGCACAGTATCTGGTTGTCTTGCCGGTTGCTCATTCCCCAGATATAGGGGGCATCAATCTTTCATCAACCTTTTGCCATGGTTTTGCCACATGCCTAAAATTAACGGAAACGAGATTCGCCCCGGAAACGTGCTGGAGCACAATGACGGGCTGTGGGCCGCCGTAAAGGTCGACCACGTCAAACCCGGCAAGGGTGGTGCCTTCGCTCAGGTCGAGCTGCGCAACCTGCGCAACGGCTCGAAACTCAATGAGCGTTTTCGCAGTGCCGACAAGGTCGAACGTGTGCGTCTTGAGCAGAAAGATCAGCAATTTCTGTATGAAAACGATGGGATGCTGGTGTTCATGGACTCCGACACCTACGAGCAGATCGAACTGTCAGCCGAGATCCTGGGCGAACGTCGCCCGTTCCTGCAGGACGGTATGACCATTCAGGTCGAGTTCTACGAGGACGAAGCGCTGAGCGCGTCACTGCCTCAGAAGGTCGTGTGCAAGATTGTCGAAACCGAGCCGGTCGTCAAAGGTCAGACCGCCGCCAACTCGTTCAAGCCTGCGGTTCTCGACAACGGGATCAAGGTCATGGTGCCTCCCTTCGTTGGGCAGGATGAGGCCATCGTGGTCAACACCGAAACCATGGAATACGCCGAGCGCGCCTGACGCGACGTTATCCTGCTGCACCGGTCCAAAAGACGCTTGCCGCTCCGGCCTGCATTGACCCTTGGGCGCGATCATAGCGCAGATAAGCGATGGCGGTATCGCCAGACCGGCTGAGCAAAGTGCCAGCCGGTTTCCCGTCTGCCACGATGTCCGTGCCCGGGGTCGCGTCTCCCTTGACCTCGACCTGCGCCAATCCTTTGCGCAGCGTGGTCTTGTGCTTCATCCGCGCGGTGACCTCTTGACCGACATAACACCCCTTGCGGAAATCCACGCCATTCACGGCCTCAAACCGCGCCTCGAGGATGAAAGTGTCAGGTGTCAATTCCACCCCCGTTTGCGGGATCAGATGCGTGACGCGCAACGCCGTCCAGTCGGTGTCATCGGACACGGGCGCATGATCGCGATAGGCGCGCCAGCCCATCGCCGCGTGCCGCGGGTCCGCAAAGCCATCGGCAGGGGCTTCCCCAAGCCCGCGATGCAGGTGCAAGCCGCTGTCTTCAATGGTCACGTCCGCGCGCAGTTTGTACATGCCCAACCGGGTCCGCAGCGCCTCGGCCTGCGCCGCGTCCGCATCTAGCAGGACACCGTCCCCATCCGCTGCCAGAAAGAAGTCCGCCAAATATTTGCCCTGCGGCGTCAGCAGCGCGGCATAGACAAGCCCGGTATCAATACCAGCCACATCATTGGTCACCAGCCCTTGCAGGAAATCGCGCGTATCCGCCCCCGACAGGCGAAAGATATGGCGATCGGAGTTGGGGGCAGACATGGGGGCATTCCTTTTCATGGGCTTCGTTTTCATATAGCAGCGGCCTGCATCTGCAAAAAGGGGGCAGGCCGTGCCCGCGCCAATCTCTGTCATCATTCCAACGCTGAACGCCGGGCAGATGCTGCCTGCGTGCCTGCATGCGTTGATGGAGGGGGTCGAGGCCGGATTGATTGCGGAGCTGATTGTGAGCGACGGCGGGTCAAGCGACGAGACATGCGCCTTGGCGGATGCGTGGGGGGCGAGTGTGATCACCGGACCTGCCTCGCGCGGGGGGCAGCTGCAGCGCGGTTGCGGCGCGGCCAAGGGCGACTGGCTGTTGGTGATCCACGCGGACACGGTGCTGGCACCGGGCTGGACCGCGGCTGTCGCCGCCCATCTCGGAGCTGCCACAGCGGGATATTTCAAGCTGCGCTTTGATCGGGGCGGGCGTTTTGTGGCTGCGTGGGCGAACTTGCGTGCGCGGGTCTTTCAACTGCCGTACGGCGATCAGGGCTTGCTGATCCGGCGCACGCTTTATGCGCATGTGGGCGGATATCCCGATATCGCGCTGATGGAGGATGTCGCCCTGGTCCGTCACCTCAAGGGTCAGTTGGTCGCGTTGAACGGCGTGGCCGTCACCAGTGCGGCAAAGTACCGCCAGCAGGGGTGGGTGCGGCGCGGCGCGCGCAACTTGTGGACCCTCGCGCGCTATTTTGCAGGTACGGATGTCGAGGTCTTGGCGCGCGCCTATCGCCGATAGGACAGCGCGACCGCCGGGCGCGGACCCGCAATCAAAGACCCACGATTGACGCCGCCCCGGACCGCGTTAGTGTCCGCCCCGTACCCCACCATCCACCGACATTCGGAGAGCGCGATGTCCACCTCCCCAATTGCCCGGCACGGGCGCGACTACCTCGCCATTCCCGGCCCCTCCGTGATGCCGGATGCGGTGCTGCGCGCCATGCATCGGGCCGCGCCGAACATCTATGCCGGTGAGCTGGTCGAGATCGCGGCGAGCCTGGTGCCGGACCTGAAAAAGGTGGCCCGCACCGATGGCCATGTGGCCATGTATATCGGCAACGGCCACGCCGCGTGGGAGGCCGCATTGGCCAACACCATTGCGCCCGGCGACACGGTTCTGGTGCCCGCAACAGGGCGCTTTGGGCACGGGTGGGCGGACATGGCCGAGGGGCTGGGCGCCGAGGTCGAGATCATGGATTTCGGCAAGCGTGCGCCCATGGATATCGACCGCATAGCCGAAACGCTGCGCGCGGACACTGCCCACAGGATCAAGGCCGTGCTCGCCGTGCATGTGGACACCTCGACCTCGGTGCGCAACGACATCGCCGCCGTGCGCGCGGTGCTGGATGCCACAGATCACCCCGCCCTGCTGATGGCCGACTGCATTGCCTCGCTTGGCTGCGACCGGTTCGAGATGGACGCATGGGGCGTCGACGTGATGGTGGCTGGCTGTCAAAAGGGGCTGATGGTGCCACCGGGTATGGCGTTCGTGTTCTTCAACGACAAGGCGGCGGCCGTGCGGGCCCAGATGCCCCGCGTGAGCCGCTATTGGGACTGGACCCCGCGCGCCAATCCCGAAGAGTTCTTCATGTACTGGAACGGGACCGCGCCGACGCACCACCTGTATGGGCTGCGCACCGCCCTTGATATGCTGCACGCCGAAGGGATCGAACAGGTCTGGGCGCGTCACACGGTACTTGCGCGCAGCATCTGGGCGGCATGCGAGGCATGGGGGCAGGGCGGCCCGCTGGAGCTCAATGTGAGAGATGCCGCAAACCGCAGCACGGCGGTGACGTCGCTGCGCATCGGGGCACCGCACGGGACGGCCCTGCGTGACTGGGTCGAACAGAACCTCGGGCTGACACTGGGGATCGGCCTTGGCATGGCACCCCCCTCTGATCCCGACTGGCACGGATTTTTCCGGCTGGGGCATATGGGCCACGTGAACGGGCACATGATCATGGGGCTGTTGGGTGGTATTCAGGCCGGCCTCGGCGCGCTGGATATCCCCCACGGTCCCGGTGCGCTTGATGCGGCGGCGGGCGTGATTTCGGCGGGCTAGGGCCGTCTCAGACCTGCTTGCCGCGCCGGATCGAGGCGGCGTGGCGCTCCGCCGCCCATACATGCAGGCGTGACATCAGGTGGTTCAGCCCAAGGGCCAGCAGACCCGCAGCGATCAGGCCCCAGATGGCCCAGATCATCACCAGAATCCACGTGATATTGACCCCGAACATCACGATGCAGGCATTGGTGTAATTGGGCGCGCGGCCTCTTTGATCGTCGTTCATGGCACCCTCGAAAGCCAACTTGAGCGCAGTCAGCCTAGCGTGGGTCCGGCCTTGCGTCAGCCCCCGTTTGCATCACGAAGGGCTGAGGGAAGCGCGGCGGCGAAGGCGGCCATTTCGCGCGGACCGCCACAACTGACCCGGATGCAGCGGTTTTGTGGGGCCGCGAAGGGCATACGCACAAAGATACCGCGCGCGATCAGCCCATCCAGCACGGCCTTGGCGAACGCGCCGTCCTTGCCGCAATCGATGGCGACGAAATTGGTGGCCGAGGGCACGGTGGTCAGCCCCGACTGCGCAGCGATTTCGGTGATTTGGGCGCGCGAAGCGGTGATCTTTGCCAGCACGTCCTCCACATGGGCCTGATCGGCAAGCGCGGCCAAGGCCCCCGCCTGCGCACTGCGATTCATCCCGAAATGGTTGCGCACCTTGTTGAAAGCATCGATCAGAGGGGCGGCCCCGATGGCGTAGCCCACCCGCGCGCCCGCCATGCCATAGACCTTGGAAAAGGTGCGCATCCGGATCACGCTCGGATCATCGGGGGCGATCTCGGGGGCAGTGCCGTCGGGTGCGCAATCCACATAGGCTTCATCCAGCACCAGGATCGTGCCCTCGGGCAGCGCATCCAGTGCGGCATGCAAGGTGGCCCCGTCATGCCACGTGCCCATCGGATTGTCGGGGTTGGCAAGATAGACCAGCTTGGCGTTCACCTCCGCCGCCTTGGCAAAGAGGGCGGCAGGGTCTTCGTGATCGTCCCGGTAAGGCACCTTGTGCAGCACACCGCCATAGCCGGCCACGTGGTAGTTGAAGGTTGGATAGGCCCCGTCAGATGTGACCACAGGATCGCCCTCGGACACAAACAGGCGCACCAGATAGCCGAGCAATCCGTCAATGCCTTCGCCGATCATGATATGGGCCGCATCAATCCCGTGACGGGCCGCCAAGGCCGAGCGCAAATCGTGGTTCTCGGGATCTCCGTATTGCCACTGCGCGGTTGCGGCCATTGCGGCCAGCGCCTTGGGCGAGGGGCCAAAGGTGCTCTCATTCGCGCCAAGGCGGGCGTCGAACGCAGCACCCCGGGCACGTTCCTGCGTTTCAGGGCCCACAAAGGGTACGGTCGAGGGCAGCGAGGCGGCAAGCGGGGTCAGGCGAAGATCTGTCATCGCTCAGGGGTAACGCGGCCCGCGCACAGGGGCAAGGATTTGGGGTTTCGCTTGTCAGTGCCTATATTGAGAATCGTTCGCAACTGGAGGAGTGCCACCATGGCTCAACTGACACGACGGGGATTTCTGGCAACCGCTGCGGCAGCAGGGGCGGCGCGGGCGCTGCCGATGGCGGTCACGCGGGCCTCTGGCGGGCGGCGCATTCTCACGCTGGTCTATGACAAGGGGCTCGGGATGATGCGCGCGGTTGAACGCATCGTGCCCTGACGTTTCACTGGCGCGGGGCTGCGCGATGCGCTTGGATGGGCCAAACCCGCAAGGAGCGCCCCATGTCCGACACCCCCCGCGTCACCGTCTCATGTGACAATCACATCGCCCATGTGCGGCTGACCCGGCCTGACAAGATGAACGCGGTGGATCAGGCCATGATCGACGCGGTGATCGCGGCAGGGCTCGAGGTGGCGGCCTCGGACGCGCGGGTCTGTGTGATCTCGGGTGAGGGCAAAGGGTTCTGCGCCGGGATCGACATTGGCGGGCTCAGCACGATGCTGGGGCAGGACCCGAATGACCTGCTTATGCCGCGCACCCACGGGGAGGGCACAACAAACCAGTGGCAAGAGGTGGCTATGGTCTGGACCCGCGTGCCTGTACCGGTGATCGCGGCGATCCACGGGGTCTGTTACGGGGCTGGGCTGCAACTGGCCCTCGGGGCAGACATTCGGATCGCGGCACCTGATGCGAAACTGGCGGTGATGGAGATGAAATGGGGCATCGTGCCCGACATGGGCGGCATGGTGTTGCTGCCCCGGCTTGTCCGCTCGGACGTGTTGCGCAAACTGACCTATACCGGCACGCCCATCAGCGCCGCGCAGGCAGAGGCGTGGGGGCTGGTGACGGAATGTGCCGATGATCCGCTGGTGGCCGCAATGGAACTCGCCGAAAGCCTGACGCTGAAATCCCCGTCCGCTTTGCGCGCGACCAAGGCGCTGATTGGCGTGGCCGAAACCGAAGGCGCACCGGCGGTGTTGCTGGAGGAAAGCCGGGCGCAGGCCGACCTGATGGGCAAGCCGCACCAGATGGAAGTGGTTGCAGCAACCCTGCAAAAGCGGGCTCCGAAATTTAACTGATAGTTACTTTGATATCACGGACTTGCCGTTCATATCCAAAGTGGCACATCATCCAATGTCAGCGACCGCCACCAGGCCCAGTTTGCGCGCCGCGGCGATGGACAACGTGCTGCTTTGCAACCCTTCGTCGCGCTGATAGCGGCCAATGGCTGCTGTCGTGCGCCCGTCAATCTCACCACTGATGGGGCCCTTATAGTACCCGCGCGCCGCGAGGGCGCGCTGCACCGAGGCGATGAAGTCCGGCGTGATGTCGTCAGCGCACAGGATCTCATACCAGCTTTCGCGGCGGGGTTGGACAACGACCTGCTGTTCTTCGGATTTGTAGATCGGCGGGGCCTGCACGCGCCCGTCGCTGCTGATCTGGGCAGGCTGCAACAGGATGGTGCGGGTCTCGGTCTCGACGATGGCGGGCGTGACGGTCTTGCCCCAGCAGGTGCCGGGGGCCGCACCGGGCGGAGCCGTGGCCAGCGAAATGGGATCAATATTGGCCGCTGAAGAGACGGTCGCGTTCTCAGCGCAGCCCATCAGGGCGATGCTGGCACCAACGGCGCATAGCAGGGGAGGCAATCGCATAAATGTGGTCTCTGCTCGGGTCTGTGACGGGCCTCTGATCGGGCCGTTTGGGCGATCATATCGGGCAGAGCGTCGTCTGCATAGCCCTGGGCGCACAGCACGGTCAGGCACACGAAAAGATACGTCATGTCGCGCCGTCCCGACAGCGATGTCGCAAAAGGGGCTGGCGGGGCCAATTCGGGGCGGGTAGAACCACCCGGAAACGAACATTCAAAGGGGCATTTCAATGGCCAAGATCACCTATATCGAACATGGCGGCACTGAACATGTCGTGGACGTGGCCAACGGGCTTACGGTCATGGAAGGCGCGCGCGACAACAACATTCCGGGCATCGAGGCCGATTGCGGCGGGGCCTGCGCCTGTTCGACATGCCATGTCTATGTCCATCCTGACTGGGTCGAAAAACTGCCCGGCAAGGACGACATGGAAACCGATATGCTCGATTTCGCCTATGAGCCGGATGAGACCCGCTCGCGGCTGACCTGCCAGATCAAGGTAACGGACGCGCTCGACGGCCTCGTCGTGCAAATGCCTGAAAAGCAGATCTGATGCTGCACAGGGTGCCGCGTCGTGTCTCGCGCGCCCGTCGCGCAGTGCGCGCCGCTGCATATGTGTGGCTCGCTGGCGTCGGTGCGGGTCACGCCCAAGAGATCGCGGGGGCCCGTTTTACGGACCCGACCGAGCGTTATGGCCACGCGATCCTGGGCGACGCGATCGAATGGGGCGGGCTGGAAATCACGCTTGGGGATGGCACAACTCGCCAGTTCACCCTGCCGCAAGATCACGTGTTCGAAGATGTGGCTCCACGTCTTGCCGATCTTGACGGGGATGGTCGCCCCGAAGTGATGGTGGTCGAAACCGATGTGACCAAAGGCGGCGCATTCGCAATCTACGGACCCACGGGCAAAATCACCGAAACCCCTCATATCGGCACCCGCAACCGCTGGCTTGCCCCGCTTGGCGCGGCTGATATCGACGGGGACGGGATCACCGAGATCGCCTATATCGACCGCCCCCACCTGGCCAAGGTGCTGCGCATCTGGCGGTATGAGAACGGCACCCTGACCCAAGGTGCGGACCTTGCGGGATTCACGAACCACAGAATTGGTGAGGCAGACATCGCAGGGGGCATCCGAACCTGCAATGGCACTCCGGAAATGATCCTCGCCACGGCCAATTGGCGCACGCTGGTTGCGCTGCGTTGGACGGGCAGCACCTTTCTGCAAGCCGATCTGGGCAGTGACACCTCGCGCCCCGCCTTCAACCGGGCGATGACCTGCGCCAACTAAGCCCTTCTTTTGACCCAAAATACCGCTGGGAGTCCGCAAGGACGGGGCAGAGCCCCTAAAACATAGCGTCGCGCCAGCGGCCTTTGGATCACTTGAGCGCGCGCCAGCCGATATCGCGACGGCAAAACCCGCCGGGAAAATCAATGGCATCGACCATCGCATAGGCGCGCTCTGCCGCCTGGGCCAAAGTCTCACCCCGCGCGGTAACGTTCAACACGCGGCCCCCCGATGCGGTCACAGCCCCATCTTTCAATGCTGTGCCTGCGTGAAACACCATTTCCTGGCTGGTCTCGGGCATGCGATCAAGCCCGCCGATCACGGCCCCCTTATCATAATCCGCAGGATAGCCATCCGCCGCCATCACAACGCAAAGCGCGTGATCATCGGCCCAGTTGACTTGCGCCGTCTCAAGACGCCCCTCAGCGGCGGCATGCATCACATCCAGCGCCTGCGCCCCGAGGCGCATCATTAGCACCTGACATTCGGGATCGCCGAACCGGACGTTGTATTCGACCAGCCGGGGCGCGCCGTCCTCGATCATCAACCCTACGTAAAGTACCCCCTGATAGGGCATGCCGCGCTTGGCCATTTCGGCCATGGTGGGACGGACGATTTCGGACAAGGCGCGCTCGGCGATGGCATCGGTCAAGACAGGTGCCGGGGAATAGGCCCCCATCCCGCCCGTGTTGGGACCGGTGTCGCCGTCGCCCACGCGCTTGTGGTCCTGCGCGGTGCCGATAGGCACCACGTGTTCCCCGTCGCACAACACAAAGAACGAGGCTTCCTCGCCGGTCATGAACTCTTCGATCACCACCTCGGCACCGGCTCCGCCAAAGGCGCCGCCGAACATGTCGTCAATCGCGCCATGGGCCTCGGCCACGGTCTCGGCGATAATGACGCCTTTTCCAGCGGCCAGACCATCGGCCTTGACCACAATCGGGGCACCCATCTTGCTGACATAGGCGCGGGCGGCATCCGCATCCGTGAAATGGCCATAGGCCGCGGTGGGCGCACCCGCAGCATCACAAATCTGCTTGGTAAAAGCCTTTGACGCCTCAAGCTGCGCGGCGGCCTTTGAGGGACCAAAGACCAGCACACCCGCATCGCGCAACCGATCCGCAACCCCTGCGGCCAAGGGGGCCTCGGGGCCGACAATCACGAAATCGATGGCCTCTTCTTCGACAAACTCGGCGACAGCGCCGCCGTCGCTGATGTCCAGATCAGCGCAATCGGCGATGGCATGAATGCCCGCATTGCCGGGGGCGACCACAAGGCGATCACATTTGGGGTTCTGCAACACGGCCCAAGCCAGGGCATGCTCACGTCCACCGCTCCCCAGGATCAGGATATTCATTGCGCACGCCTCCTTGGCCTTTGTTGGTGCGCGTTCTAAGCTGGGTTGCACCGCTTCACAAGGACATCGGCCATGGACCTGCTCGACGATCCCATCCCGGGTTCAAACACGCCCGAATTTTCGGTCTCCGAGATCGCGGGAAAGGTCAAAAAGCTGATCGAGGGCGAATTGGGCTGGGTGCGGATCAAGGGCGAAGTGGGCCGGGTCGTGCTGGCCCGCTCGGGTCACCTTTATTTCGACCTCAAGGATGACCGCAACGTGCTGTCGTGCATGACGTGGAAAGGGCAGGTGGGCGATCTGGGCACCATGCCGGAAGAGGGGATGGAGGTGGTCGCCGAAGGGCGCATGACCGCGTCGGGGTTCCAGTCCAAATTCTCGCTGAATGCGCAGCGGATTGCCATTGCGGGCGAAGGGGCGCTGATGGCGCTTCTCGAAAAACGCAAGAAGGCGCTGGCCGCCGAAGGGCTGTTTGATGAGGGGCGCAAGCAACCCTTGCCCTATCTGCCGGACGTGATCGGGGTCGTGACCTCGCTGCAGGGGGCGGTGATCCGCGATATCCTGCACCGTCTGCGCGACCGCTTTCCGCGCAAGGTGCTGATCTGGCCTGTGGCAGTCCAAGGGGCGGCCTGCGCCCCCGAGGTGGCGCGCGCCATTGCAGGGTTCAACGCGCTGACACCGGGTCGCTCGATGCCGCGCCCGGATCTTTTGATCGTCGCGCGCGGGGGCGGGTCGGTCGAAGACCTATGGGGGTTCAACGAAGAGGTGGTCGCGCGCGCCGCCGCCGCCTCGGACATTCCCTTGATCTCGGCCGTCGGGCACGAGACGGACACGACGCTGATCGATTTTGTGTCGGATCGGCGCGCGCCCACGCCCACGGCAGCGGCTGAAATGGCCGTGCCTGTGCGGCTTGAGCTTGCGGCATGGCTCGACGGGGTCGGCGCACGGATGTCCGGCGCGCTCAGCACCGGTTTGCAGCGCCGCGACCAGCGGCTGCGCGATATCGCGCGCGCCTTGCCACGGGTGGATGCGCTGCTGGACGGGCCACGCCAAAGGCTGGACCGGGCGGGCGACAAACTTGGCCCTGCGTTGATTGCCGGGGTCCAACGGCGGCGGGTAAAGCTGGCGGACACGGCAGGGGCGCTGCGCCCGTCCGGATTGCGGCGCACGCTTGAGACCGAACAGCGTCGGATTGAAGATCGCAGCGCCCGTCTGGCCCCGGCTTTGCAACGCGCCATTGATGCCAAAAGGAGCGCTCTGGCGGATCGTATTGCGCGGATGCGCCCGGATGCGTTGGTGCAGGATCAGGCGCGCAAGGCCCAGGCCCTCGCGCAACTCAGCGCGCGGTTGTCCGCTGCGGGGGCGCGACAGACCCAGACCTGGCGCACGCGCATCGAAACGCTGGACCGGTTGCGCGAAACGCTCAGCTACAAGGCGACGCTGGCGCGTGGCTATGCGGTTGTGCGCAGCGGTGGTGAGATCGTGACCACGAAGGTGGCTGCGGAAGCGGCCAGCGGGCTCGAGATCGAATTTGCAGATGGGCGGATGAAGTTGGGGGGAGGCGCGGCGCGCAAGACCAAAGCCGAACCGCCGGAACAAGGCTCATTATTTTGAAAGAGGGCGGACGACACGTCCGCCTTACACGGGCCATCGGCGCGTAAGGCGGAGGTGCCCTCCGCCCCGCACCGACACAATCACACGCCGATTTTTGGGCCCAGACAGACCAGTTCCTCACCCACATCCTGCGCTTCGTAGAGCGCAGTGCTGGCAGGGTCATTTTCAAAGGTCGCGATCAGCCCGCCGGGGGAGCGTTCAAAGGTCCAGCATTGCGGATCACTGCGATCCTCGTAAACGAAACAGATATTTGGCCCTTCGTCGTACCAGTATCCGTCCTTGCATTCCCCATCGAGGAACGACCATGTGACACGCCGGTTGTCCCGGTAGATCTCTGCGCCGTAGGCCGCTCCGTCCCGGCCATAAAACAGCGTCTTTCCGGTGACATAGGCTTCGAATTCGGCGGCTGTCATCGGCTCGGCGGCGGCGGATGTGCACAGGCACACGAAACTCAGGGCAAGGGCGCGGTGTATCATTTGATCAATGTGCCAGAGTGCTGGGGGCGACACCAGCAACGACCCGCGCGGCAGGCATCACTTCGCCGTCAGAGTGCGGCGCTGACCACGCATCAACCCGTCGATCCATCACTCGTCGCCACAGCGGTGGCACCAGCGCAACGACCGCCATCACGGGCAGTGAATGTGGCAGCACAGGCATCGTGCTCGGGTCCAGATCAAGCTGGGGAAAGGCGCGTGTCGGGCGCGTGTGATGGGCCGAGTGGCGCGGCGCGTTCAGCATCATTGCCGACGAATACCAATGGGGCGCATTCCACGAATGGGCCGGGCCCATGGGCGCGTGCTTGCCCGAGGGCAGAACCGCCCGCCGCAACCCGTAATGCTGTACATAGTCGGACAACATCAATTGGGTCTGCGCATAAAGCGCAATGGCGATCAGGCCTGCAATTCCCGCCCCACCGCCAAGCGCATAGGCGATGGCCAACGTCACGCAAGCCCCAACAGCATACACCACATAAGGTGCAGGAAACCTCACGCCGCCATGCCGTTGGCGTTCGGCCCGCAGGCCTGCGCGAAAACTGCCCGCCCATGTGCGCGGCAGATAGGCCCAGAAGCCGCGCCCTTTGGGGGCGGATGCCGGATCGCGGGGTGTGGCGACATGGACGTGATGCACGAGACGGTGCGCGCTGGTGTGATGGCCAAACAGCACCGAAATGTAATTTGCAGCCCCCAAGCGAAACGCCCACCGATCCGCGCGGTGGATCAGCTCATGTGCGTTCGAGTTGGAAATCTGCCCGAAATAGAGGCCACAGCCGACGACGATCAGCACTTTGTCCATGGTCGGCAGCGGCCCGCCCATCGCCCAAACCGCCAGACCAAGCAGGATGAAATGGACAATCCCCAGGACTTCCGACAGGCGGTGCCCGGTGCGCGCGCTTGGGACCTCGGCGCGGCCCATCTTGTCCAGAAAGAACACCACGACAGTGATTGTCAAAATGCCCAGGATTGCCCAAACGCCGCCAAGGACGCAGGCAAGCCCCAAAAGAAGCGCAGGCAACAGCGTGGCAATCGCAAACGGCATCATGAAACAGAATCACTCCATCTTCGGCGCGCAATCCTTATCACACACCGTTTGACGCCACCTTACCCTGACCACTGGGGCGGCGATGGGGCCAATTGGCGGCACGGTGATGTTTATCGGCGCGGTATTTGCACACTGACCGGTCGCTTTTGGGCTGATCCGCGCGGATTGGCGCTGATAGTCTCGCCCCGAACGCGCCAGCGGCGCAGCATCGGGCAGGGAGTGTGCGCAATGGCGCTGGATCACGGCAAGCAGGGCAAGGGCGTCTGGAAATCCGGCAAAGGCAAAGGCCGGGTGCGCCCGAAGGGCCGCGCGCTTGAGGATCGGGCATGGGACGAGGTCCGTGCGCTGCTTGGCGACCAGCCCCGGCGCGCTGACCTGCTGATCGAGTTTCTGCATCTGATCCAGGATCATTATGGCCATCTGTCGGCGGCCCATCTGCGCGCGCTTGCCGAAGAGATGCGGATGAGCATGGCCGAAGTCTATGAAGTGGCGACGTTTTATGCCCATTTCGATGTGGTCAAGGAAGGCGAGGTGCCGCCCCCTGCGCTGACCATCCGGGTGTGTGATTCCCTGAGCTGTGAACTGGCCGGTGCGCAGGCGCTGAAAGCCGCGCTTGAGGATGGGTTGGACGCCTCCGAGGTTCGCGTTTTGCGCGCCCCCTGCATGGGCCGCTGCGATACCGCCCCCGTGCTCGAACTGGGCCACCACCACATCGATCACGCGACCCCCGAGAAGGTGCAGGCGGCCATCGCCGCTGGTCACACCCACGCCGACATTCCCGACTACGAGACCTTGGACACCTATATGAGGCAGGGCGGTTATGCGACCCTCAAGGACCTGCGCGCCAACGGCGACTGGCAGGACGTGCAGGCCAAAATCAAGGACAGCGGGCTGCGGGGCCTTGGCGGCGCAGGTTTTCCATCCGGCACCAAATGGGGCTTCGTGCGCGGCAATCCCGGCCCCCGCTACCTGGCTGTCAACGGAGACGAGGGCGAGCCGGGCACGTTCAAGGATCGCTACTACCTCGAACGGACGCCACACCTGTTTCTGGAAGGCATGTTGATCGCGGCATGGGCGGTCGAGGCGGACACGGCCTTTATCTATATGCGCGATGAATATCCCGCCGTGCTCAAGATTTTGGCGCATGAAATCAAGGCGCTGGAGGAGGCCGGGATCGTCGCGCCGGGATATATTGACCTGCGCCGCGGCGCGGGTGCCTATATCTGCGGCGAAGAATCCGCGATGATCGAAAGCATCGAAGGCAAGCGCGGCATGCCCCGCCATCGCCCGCCTTACGTGGCGCAGGTCGGCATTTTTGGCCAACCGACGCTGGTGCACAATGTCGAAACCCTGCACTGGATCGCGCGCATCTGCCGCGAGGGGCCCGAGGTGCTGAACAGCACCGAGAAAAACGGGCGCACGGGGCTGCGCAGCTATTCGGTGTCCGGTCGGGTTGCCAAGCCGGGGGTCTACCTGATGTCTGCCGGTTCGACGATCACCGACATCATCGACGCCGCCGGAGGCATGGCAGAGGGCCACGCATTCAAGGCCTACCAACCGGGCGGTCCATCCTCGGGCTTGCTGCCGGCGTCCATGCATGACGTGCCGCTCGATTTCGACACGCTGCAACCCCATGGCACCTTCATCGGCTCGGCGGCTGTCGTCGTCCTGTCTGATCGCGACAAGGCACGCGATGCGGCGCTTAACATGCTGAAATTCTTTGAGGATGAAAGCTGCGGACAATGTACGCCATGCCGGGTGGGCTGCGAAAAGGCGGTCAAGCTGATGCAGGCGGACACCTGGGACCAAGGGCTGCTTGGAGAGCTGTGTACAGCCATGACCGACGCGTCGATCTGCGGGCTGGGGCAGGCCGCCCCGAACCCGATCAAGCTGGTGATGAAACACTTCCCTGAAGAGGTCTAGCGCGGGTTGCGATAGACCCGGCAGATGCAACCCGACCGCGCCAGGGCGCGACACAACTCACTGGCGTCGCCCCTTTTCTGGCGGCTGATGCGCGCCATCACATAGGGGCGTTGCCCGCGAATGCGTGACGGGACCGGGATGTAATCCACAGTTTCCCCCGACACCACCGCACTGCACGCACGGGTCTGACGCTCAAAACTGCTGCGCGCCGCCCGGGTGGATGATCCGTAGCCAAGCTGCACGCCCCATGTCTTCCATGGCGGTGGCGGCGGGCCAAGACGGCTCACCCGCCGATTTGCAGCCATGGCAAGGCAGGCGGGCAAGAATGGCTTGGACCTGTCCAGCCGGAAATCAGCACTCTTGGGGGGATCGTCGCGCCACTGCTGGGCCGTGTGGCCAGTGATGATGCGCACGTAATCAATGGTTTCACGGGCGAGGGGGCCACCGTTCACAAACCCGCCCGCGCGCGCTTCCCCGCCGTTATAGGCCACCGCCGCAAGACCGGGATTGCCATAGCGGCGTTGCAATTCACCAAGGTATTGGGCGGACCGCTCAATCGCTTCGGCCGGGTTGTAGCTGTCGCGCAGGCCGCGCAGGTCCGCCGTTGCGGGCATGAACTGCGCAATGCCCCGCGCACCCGCCGGGCTGAGCGCAAAGGGATCAAATCGGCTTTCCTGCCACAAAAGCCGTGCAAAAAACCCGGGATCCAGCATGTAACGGCGGCTGGCCCCTTGGATGTGCTGGCAGATGTCAAACCGCGCATGCGCAGGGCGAATACAGGCGCGCGGACCGATGGTGCCGGTCGAACACATCGTCCCCGGCTCGCTCGCATTGGCTGGCGCAGGCAGGGCCATCGCCACGACCCAAAGGCAGGCCGCCCAAAATCCGTCCCTTTTCATGTCGCAGCGCCCGTATTAGGTCAGGTGAGGGAATTCACGCACGTGCAAGTATCGGGGCATCATGGCATTTTTCAAGAAACTCAAGGACAAGCTGTTCAAATCATCGTCCAAACTGGATGAAGGGCTTGAGGCGATTGTCGAAGATGGGGGCGTGACCGAAGCCGCCGCGCCGCTGGCCGAACCTGTGATGGACGCGGATCGACCGCCTTTGGATGTACCCGAACCATCGATCGACAGCCCCCAAGAGCCCATGGACGTCGCCGAACCCGAGGCGGACATCCCCGATCCCACCCCCGTCGATGTTGAGATGGAGCAGCCCGCCGCCGCCGCTGTCGATGTGCCAGAGGCGGTCGATCCGAAACCTGCCCCGATGCCAGCCGCTGATCCGACACCCGCGCCTGAGCCGCTGCCACCCCTCACCGAACCCACACCGACCGCGCCCGTGCCGCAAAAACGCGGCATCCTCGGCCGCCTGCTCAAGCGCGACACCGGTGCCCCCGTCCTGCGCCGCACGCTGGATGACGACATGCTCGAACAACTCGAAGAGTTGCTGATCGCCGCCGACATGGGCGTGGACACGGCCCTGCGGGTCACGGCGAACATGGCTGAAGGGCGCATGGGGCGCAAACTCTCGGTGTCCGAGATCAAGGACCTCATGGCCCGCGAAATCGCGCGGATCATGGAACCTGTTGCCAAGCCCATGCCGCTGTACCCGCAGACCCCGCAAGTGGTGCTGGTGGTCGGGGTGAATGGCTCGGGCAAGACGACAACCATCGGCAAACTGGCCAGCCAGTTCCGTGCGGCGGGCAAGTCGGTGGTCATCGCGGCAGGCGACACGTTCCGCGCCGCCGCCGTCGAACAGTTGCAGGTCTGGGGAGAACGGGCCGGGGTCCCGGTGCTGACCGCGCCCGAAGGATCCGACCCCGCCAGCCTCGCCTTCGAGGCGATGACAAAAGCGCAGGAAACAGGGGCCGACCTGCTGATGATCGACACTGCCGGGCGGCTCCAGAATCGGGGTGACCTGATGGAGGAACTGGCCAAGATCGTGCGCGTCATCCGCAAGAAAGACGAAACAGCCCCGCACAACACGCTGCTGGTGCTGGACGCGACAACGGGCCAAAACGCGCTCAACCAGGTCAAGGTCTTTCAGGAGGTCTCAGATGTCTCCGGCCTCGTGATGACAAAACTTGACGGCACCGCCAAGGGCGGTGTGCTCGTCGCACTGGCGGACAAATTCGGGCTACCGATCCACGCCATAGGCGTGGGGGAACAGATCGACGATCTGCAAGCCTTCGACCCAGAAGACTTCGCCGCCGCGCTGACCGGTCTCGAGGTGGAATGATCCTGATTTCATTTCGCCAGATAAACCGCGGGGGGAGGCCGCAGGCCGGGGGGCTGGCCCCCCGACCCCGCCCGCCGCAGGCGAAGACGTATCCGCCGCAGGCGCAGAGGTGACCGACTGGCTGATCAGCATCGAAGGGACCGAGACGGGACATCACGTCGCGCTCGGCCTTGCGATCCTTGCCGCCCTTCTGCACGCGGTGTTCGGGGCGCTGCAGAAAGGACGGCATGACCCATGGCTGACGCGCGGCGCGATTGACGCCAGCTATGGGCTGATGGCCGCACCGTTTGCGCTGTTCGTCGTGCCGTGGCCCGAACCACATATGTGGCCGATCTTTGCGACGGTCTTTGTGATCCATATCGGGTACAAAGTGTTGCAAGCATGGGCCTACACCAAGGGCGATTATACGGTGGTCTACCCGGTCGTGCGTGGCACGGGGCCACTGTTCACGGTGATCGGGGCGTATTTCCTGTTTGGCGAGACGTTCACAGCCGTGCAATGGCTTGGGGTGGGGGTGCTGCTGGCAGGCATCTACGGGCTGGCGGCCTATAACCTGCGCTATCTGCAAACCAACCGGGACACGCTGCACCTTGCGCTGACACTTGCCGTGATCACCGGGCTCTTCGTTGCGCTCTACACCACCTATGACGCCTACGGCATCCGGGCGACCGCGAACCCGTTCACGTTCCTTGCATGGTTCTTCATGATCGACGGGATATTCATGCCGCCCATCGCCTACCTGCGCTACAAACGGATGGACAACCCGCCGACACTTGCGCCGCTGGCCCTGCGCGGGGTCATCGGCGGCGTGGTCGCGTTCCTGTCCTTCGGGTCGATCATGATGGCCACGCGGCTCGACAAAGTGGGCGAGGCGGCGGTGCTGCGTGAAACATCAACGGTGTTCGCGGCCATTATCGGTTGGCTGGTGCTGAAAGAAACGGTAGGACCGCGCAGGATTGCGCTCATGGCGCTGATTGCGGCCGGGGCCGTGATCGTGGAAATGGGCGGCTAAGAGGCAGGTATGAGCAACGAAAAAACCATCAACCCGATCATGAAACAGGTGCTGGAACTGGGGCCACCGGTGGTCTTTTTCCTGATCTACCTGCGCATCCGCGACAACACCTACACATTTGGTGGCATCGACTATTCCGGGTTCATCGTGGCCACGCTGATCTTTGTGCCCATTCTGCTCATCGCCATCGGCGTGCTCTGGGCGATGACAGGTAAACTGAGCCGCATGCAGATTTTCACCGCTTTCATGGTGATCTTCTTTGGTGGGCTGACGGCCTGGTTCAATGACGAGCGGTTCTTCAAGATGAAGACCTCAATCGTCTATGGCCTGTTTGCCCTACTCTTGGGCATCGGGCTGCTGCGCGGGCAAAGCTGGCTGGCGGTGGTGCTGAATGACTCCATGCCGATGCGCCACGAGGGGTGGATGATCCTGACAAAGCGGCTGTGCGCGATGTTTGCAGCACTTGCCATCGCCAACGAAATCGTCTGGCGCACCATGTCGACGGACACTTGGGTCAAGATTGAAACCTTCGGTTTCCCCCTCGCACTGGTCGCGTTCCTGTTCTGGCAGATCAGTGCGCTCCAGGGCTATCTGATCGACGAAAACACCAAGGCCGACTAGCGGCGCGCCACCCGCCGCGCCTCGGCATCCTCGGCCCATTCGTGGTGATGGGGGGCCACGGCAAAGGCGACCTTGACCGCCAGATCGCTTGAAATCATCGCCTCAATCGCCAGCTTGAAACGGGATTTCTTCTCCGCCCGCGCGCGCAAGGCGGCGACATCCCAGATCAACACCTCGGCCCCCGCAGGCAGGCGGGTCGTGGCCGCACTGGGTTGCTGGGTCAGGTAAGCGACCTCGCCCACGAATAGGTTGGGCGGCATCGAAAACCGCTCGCCTCGCTTAACCACATCAATCTGGCCGGAAATCACAAAGATGAGGGTGTCCGGCTCCACCCCTTCGGTCGTGACCTGCATCGGTGCCTCAAGCACCTTCCGCTCGGCCCGCAGAACCAGATCGCGAAAATCGCCGGGGGGCAGGCTGGAAAACAGCGGATAGATGTCGCGGTGCGCATGCGGCACGGCCAGTTTGGACTGCTGCCAAAGAAGTCCGCCAAGCCCGATCAGATTGGCCGTGCCCATCACCATCGAGATGTAGATCGCCTCCCACAAGGGTGTGTCGGCAGCGGTGAAATAGTAGTAAATATAAAGGCTTGTGCCCAACAGGATCATCAGCCGCAGCACGATCTGGTTGATGATCAGATAGCCGATCGTAAAGGCACCACCGGCCAGCAAAATCACCACTTCGGGGGCCACATAGTCAGTCAGCATCGAGGTTTGTCTTTCTTGATCAGGTGTCCCGCGCGCCCATCTAGCGTCACCTAATCTTTTTTGCCGAACAATTTTTCTTGTGCCGCCGCGTCAGGCTTGGTGTTGCGTTTGTCCAGATGCAACGCGTGACCCCGCTGCACAGCCGGACGGGCGGCCACGGTATCCAGCCAGCGGGCGAGGTTGGGTTTGTCCTCCAACGTCTGCTGCTGACCTTCCCACAGCGAGGCCCAGGGCCAAATCGCCATGTCGGCGATGGAATAATCTCCTGCCACATATTCGGTCTTGGTAAGCTGGCGGTCCAACACGCCGTAAAGCCGCCCCGTTTCGGCGCGATACCGATCCTTGGCATAAGGGATGTCGTGGCCCATGCCGGGGGCGTATTTCAGAAAGTGGTGCGCCTGACCGGCCATCGGGCCGACGCCGCCCATCTGCCACATCAGCCATTGATCGACCGCAATACGCTCGCGTTCGGTCGCGCCCCCGAATTGCCCGGTCTTGCGTGCCAGATATTGCAGGATCGCCCCACTTTCAAAGATCGAAATCGGCGCGCCATCCGGCCCATCGGGATCGGTGATCGCAGGCATCCGGTTGTTGGGGGCAATGGCCAGAAAGTCGGGCTTGAACTGATCGCCCGCCCCGATGTCGATCAGGTGGGTCGTGTAGGGCAGGCCGAATTCCTCAAGCGCGATGGAGATTTTCCACCCGTTTGGCGTGGGCCAGTAAAACAGATCAATCATTGCGCAGCCCCTGTTGTTTCAGGGCGTCATGATGCGTGTTTTTGGGCCACCGGCAAGGGTTTGGGCGTGTATGGCTGGGCAAATAGACGTGACCAACGGGGGGCAGGGACGCTTGGCATGGCGGCTTGAAGTGCTGCCAAGGGGGTGGCCCCCGGCGCGCGCAGGCAATGGGTGTAAAAGCGCAACGCGCCGGGCCGCGTGTAGCCGGACCAGTGGCAGACGCGCGCCTTGGCAGGGGCGACATGACCGCCAAAGCAGGTCAGTTGGGCCAATGTGTGGGCGCAATCTAGCTGAATGGTCACGGTATTCGGCAGATCAAGACCACCCCCGATGGCGCGGTCAAGCGGCGCGGGCGGCGCGATGAGCCGTTCATAGATGAAATCGAACAGATCGTTTTCGCGGCTGGTGATGTTGATGAGTTCAGCAAGACGCCCGGCACCGCTTTGCAAGGCGGTCACAGCGCTGCTGATATAGCTGGCGCCGGTGATCGTGACGATGCGCTGTATCGAGTGGGCGGGCAGGGTGCGCAGCGCCTCAAAGATCACTTCGGATCCCATCGAATGGGTCATCACATGGATCGGACGGGTTGGCGCGTGGCGATGCAAATCCGCGACCATATCCGCCAATTGGCGACCCGCCGCCCTGGCCGAGGCATGGGCTGCCCAGATATTGCCCCGCGCCCGCCAGCCAAAGGCGATGGCCAGCCCCTCGCCCGGGTCGCCGGTGCCAAAGCCCAAATGGCGCAGCCACGCCACATCACCCGGTTTGTCCGGATGGGTGCGCTGCGCAAAAATGCGGGTGTGCGGAGAGTGGCGCAGGCAGGTCGGGTCATATTTGAACCCGTGGATCAGAATGATGATCGGACCGGTCCCACGGGCTGCGCTGCGCAAGGCGGAAGACGGGGCAGCGGGCGAGCGATCAAGGCAGAGCCCCTCGGGGCCTGCATTCACTCTCAGGATCGGCATGTCACCACCTCCTACCACATCTAGTGGGGCTGCTCTGGAGTCTTCATATGATGGGGGCATGAAATTTTGGTTACGGCACCGTGACGGTGTTGACGCTGCGCAAGCCTGCGCGTAAATCCAAAGCATGAGGCGATTTGTTACCGGATTGCGGGCCTCTCTTGTGTTCACCTTGAGTGAATGTCTGGAAAATTCCGCTAAAAGGTCAGGATGAAAGCCCCCCTTTCGCTTGACTTGGCGTCTGGGGGTTTTTTGTGGCCTGACCCGATTTCAGGCCCGTGATCAAGGAGTTAGACAGATGTCTGACAGCACGTCCAAAGATTGGAAGCCGCGCACTCACGCGGTACACGGCGGCACGCGGCGCAGCCAATACGGTGAAGTCTCCGAAGCGATATTTCTGACCCAAGGCTTCGTCTATGACAGTGCCGAAGCCGCCGCACAGCGGTTCCAGGCCGCAGGTGAAGACGAATTTATCTATGCGCGCTATGGCAACCCCACGGTGCGGATGTTCGAAGAACGCATTGCCCTTCTCGAAGGGGCCGAAGACGGGTTTGCGACCGCATCCGGCATGGCGGCGGTGTCCGGCGCGCTGAGTGCGATGCTCAAGGCGGGGGATCGGGTGGTGTCGGCGCGTGCGCTGTTCGGGTCGTGCCTTTATGTGCTTGAAGAAATCCTGACCCGCTATGGGGTTGAGGTCGAATTTGTCGACGGGACCGATCTGGAGGCCTGGGAGGCTGCGATCACACCGGACACAACGGCCGTCTTCTTCGAATCCATCTCGAACCCGACACTGGAAGTTGTTGATATCGCGGCGGTTTCGAAACTTGCACATGCGGTTGGGGCGACTGTGCTGGTCGACAACGTTTTTGCCACGCCTGCTTTTTCGAATGCCATCGCGCAAGGGGCGGACGTGGTGATCTATTCGGCCACCAAACATATCGACGGGCAGGGGCGTGCGCTTGGCGGGATCATCCTCGGCACACGCGATTTCATCCGCAAAACGGTTGAACCTTATATGAAACACACCGGCGGCTCCATGTCGCCGTTCACGGCTTGGGTCATGCTCAAGGGATTGGAAACACTCGATCTTCGGGTGCGCGTACAGGCCGGATCGGCACTTGCCCTGGCCGAAGCACTGACGGGTCACACCGCCCTGTCGCGGGTCATTTTCCCCGGCCATTCAAGCCACGCGCAACACGCGCTGGTGCAGACGCAGATGGGAGGCAAGGGGGGCACTGTGTTGTCGCTTGACCTCAAAGGTGGGCAAGAGGCGGCGTTTCGGTTCCTCAACGCGCTGACGATCCCGGTGATTTCGAACAATCTGGGCGATGCCAAATCGATCCTGACCCATCCTGCCACCACGACGCACCAGCGCCTGCCACAGGACCAAAAAGATATTTTGGGCATCACACCGGGATTGGTGCGGATGTCCGTGGGGATCGAAGACCCCGATGATCTGATCGCGGATGTGCTGCAAGCCTTGGAAAAGGCGGGCTAAATCGACGTCAGGCCCCGCAGTTATGCGGGGCCACAGCATCACGCACGGTGATGTCATCCATGTTGCAACCTCACACGTGTACGTTAGCAATATTGGAAATCTGTGACGGATCGACCTAAATGATCGTCACATGCAAAACAAAAGGGGGGCTACTTTATGAACATTCATACGCCCGACATGACTTCAATACCCAAACGCGATGACGCCGAAGCAGCGCTGGACACCCTGCGCAGATGGGCCAAAACCGCATCAACCACTGACATACTTGAGCTGGACCCATCCGTGGCGCGACTGGTGCCTGGGGGGGACGCGGTGAACTATCCGTCCTTCGAGCGGACCTATCCCGACAGCTTCAACGTCGATTCTGATTACAAGAACACGCTGCCCGATCTGCAAAACGGGCCCTCAAGCCTGATCCGCGGCTCCAAGCAGCAGATTCAACACGTTGGCATCTCGAATTTCCGCCTGCCGCTGCGGGTGCAGACCCGCTCGGGCGATGCGCTGACGCTTGAGACCTCCGTGACCGGCACTGTCAGCCTTGAGGCGGACAAGAAGGGCATCAACATGTCCCGGATTATGCGGTCGTTCTACAAATACGCCGAAGAGACCTTTAGCTTTGAGGTGATCGAGGCGGCGCTGGACGATTACAAAACCGACCTAGAATCCTTTGATGCGCGCATTCAGATGCGCTTCAGCTTTCCGATGAAAATCGACAGCCTGCGCTCGGGCCTGTCAGGATACCAGTACTATGACATCGCGCTGGAACTGGTCGAACGGGGCGGGGTGCGCAAAAAGATCATGCACCTCGATTATGTCTATTCCTCGACCTGTCCCTGTTCGCTGGAATTGAGCGAACATGCCCGCGCCACCCGTGGGCAACTGGCGACGCCCCATTCGCAGCGCTCGGTTGCGCGGGTGTCTGTGGTGCTGGAAGACGACACAAACGTACTGTGGTTCGAAGACGTGATTGAGGCCTGCCGCCGCGCAGTGCCGACCGAAACGCAGGTGATGGTCAAACGCGAAGACGAACAGGCTTTTGCCGAGTTGAACGCCGCCAACCCGATCTTTGTGGAAGACGCAGCGCGTCTGTTCTGCGAACAACTTCTGGCGGATGTGCGTGTCGGCGATTTCCGCGTGATCGCAAGCCATCAGGAAAGCCTGCACAGCCACGATGCGGTGTCGGTGCTGACCGAAGGCGAGACCTTCGCCTGCGAAAGCATCGATCCCAAGATGTTCAGCACCCTGTTCCACGTGGGCTAGCAGCGCAGGGCGGAGGACACCTCCGCCTTACGGAATAAACGACAAGGCGCGCCCGAAACCGAGGCGCGCCTTTTTTACGTCCAAGGGGTCTTTGCCACCATGATCCGTCCTCAATACCATTTCCGTCGCGACGCCGGGCGCGTTCTGGTCTGGAATATCGCCAAACTGATCGCCGAGCTTGGTGATGATCCATCCGTCACCGATATTTCCCTCGACCAGATCCGTGAAATTGACGCGCCTTATTGGTACGATCTGGAAGGGGCCACGCCGACTTGCCGGTCGATCCTGCATCACGCGCGTCTGATCAAGCAGGCCGACCTGAAATGGCCCATCCTGCTGTGCCCAGAAGGGCGGGTGATGGATGGAATGCACAGGGTGCTGAAGGCGCTTGATCTCGGGCATACCCATATCACGGCGCACCGTCTGGCGCAGCTGCCCCCCCCGATTTCATCGACCCCGACCCGCGCGATCTGACGTACTGACCCAGACCGCGTGCAACCCGGTTATGCAAAGCGGGCATTGGTAGTTTCGCGCCCGCACTGTTACGCCTGAGCCAACGGGAGGACACATAAAACCGTTACGTTTATAAGGTATCCCAATGGCTTACATCACACACACCGCCCCGAAATCCATCGCTGGCCTGCTGTCATCCCTCAGGGACGGGATCACCCGCGCACTCAGCGCACTTGGGCACTCCGTCACCTTGTCCGCCGCAGCCGAAACCCGCTTTCGCCGGATCGAGGCGCTCAATGCCAAGACGGACGCCGAACTTGCCGCGATGAACCTGCGCCGCGCCGATATTCCGGCCTTCGTCTTTCGGGACCTGATGCACATCTGAAACCAACCGATCGCACGTGCTTGACACGCCGCGCGCGGCACTCCAACGCTGTGCGAGATGATTGACCTGCGCCCTGTTGGATATGTGATTGGCCTTCTGGTCGCGGTGCTTGGCATTGCGATGCTGTTGCCGATGCTGGTCGATCTTGCAGAGGGGCGCGACCACTGGCCGGTCTTTGCCGAAAGCGCGCTGCTGACGATCCTGATCGGGACGATTATCGCGCTGAGTTGCCAAAATGGGGTGCGCGAAGGGCTCACGATCCAACAGACCTTTCTGCTGACCACGGGTGTGTGGCTTGCGCTGCCCATCTTTGGTGCGCTCCCCTTTGTCATCGGGGCCACCGAGGCGCGCTTTGTCGATGCGTTCTTTGAGGCGATGTCCGGGCTGACCACCACCGGGTCAACGGTGTTCACGGGCCTCGACGAGATGCCAAAGGGCCTTTTGCTGTGGCGGGGCATCCTGCAATGGTTGGGGGGCATCGGTATCATCGTTGTGGCGATGGTGTTCCTGCCCGAATTGCGGGTCGGGGGGATGCAGATTTTTCGTACCGAAGCCTTTGATACATTTGGGAAAATCCTGCCGCGCGCCACGGAAATCGCCAGCCGGATTTCGGTGATCTACGTGGCGCTGACATTGCTTTGCGCGCTGGCCTACATCTCGTCCGGCATGAACGCCTTTGACGCCACGGTGCACGCGATGACGACCATCGCGACGGGGGGGTTTGCAAACTACGACGCCTCCTTTGGAGCCTTGCCCCCTGCGGCCTCCTATGTGGCTGTGCTGTTCATGATCCTTGCCGCCTTGCCTTTTGTGCGGTTCGTGCAGCTGAGCGCGGGCACCGCGCAGCCGCTGATGCGCGATACGCAAATCCATGCCTTTCTGATCACCGCCGGCGTGATCGTCTGCCTGATTGCCGTCTGGAACCTGTGGCAGCAAAACGGCTCGGGCGAAGGGGCGGTGCGGGTTGCGCTGTTCAACACCGTGTCGCTGATGACAGGCACCGGCTATGCAAGTGCGGATTACATGCAGTGGGGCAGTTTTGCGGTGACGGTGCTGTTTTTCACGGGGCTGATCGGGGGCTGTGCCGGGTCGACCGCCTGTTCGATCAAAGTCTTCCGCTACCAGCTGCTTTTCGCCTCGATCCGCGCGCAGATCCAGAAAACACGCAGCCCGCATGGGATTTTCACGCCGCGCTATGCCGGGCGGGCCGTCAGTGAGGATGTGCTGAACTCGGTGATGTCCTTCTTCATGTTTTTCACGGTCACCTTGGGGCTGCTGTCTGTCGGGCTGGCCATGACGGGCCTTGATTTCATCACCTCGGTGTCCGGCGCAGCCTCGGCCCTGGCCAATATCGGCCCCGGTCTCGGGGATCAGATCGGACCGGCCGGCAACTTTTCGATGCTCAATGACACGGCCAAATGGTTGCTGGCGGGGGCCATGCTGATTGGTCGGCTTGAGCTCATGGCCGTTTACGTGATCTTTACCCTACAATTCTGGAGAGCGTGATGCCTCAACACCGCCCGCTTGGTGCGCAAATTTCCCATATGCTGAAGGATCGCGGGGTCGACACGATCTTTGGCATCCCCGGCGTGCACAATCAGGAAATGTATCGCGGTATCGAAGAGGCCGGGATCACCCACATCCTTGCCCGTCACGAACAGGGTGCGGGGTTTATGGCGGACGGATATGCGCGCGCCGCCGGCAAACCGGGGGTGGCTTACGTGATCACAGGGCCGGGGCTGTGCAATATCATGACGCCGATGGGGCAGGCCTATTCGGATTCGGTGCCGATGCTGGTCATTTCCAGCTGTCTGGATGAGGTCGCAGCCCGCAAGGGGCAGCTGCATCAAATGAACGATCAACGCGCCGCTGCCGCTACTGTCTGTGACTGGTCCGAGGAGGCGGGGACGGCGCAGGCCGCCTACACGCTGATTGACCGCGCCTTTGGCGAATTGGCGACGGGCCGCCCGCGCCCCAAACATATCCAGGTGCCCATTGGCGCGCTTGAAGCAACGGCAGCGCCGCACAGTGCTCAACCGCTGCCGCAAGCGCGGTCTGTGGCTTCGAAAGAAGACATCGCGCAGGTCGTTGATCTCATTGACCAATCCGAAAAACCGATATTGATCCTTGGGGGCGGGGCCGTTGGTGCGACCGAGGCCATTCGCAGCTTGCTGTCACGTTGGACGGCTGCCGTCTTCACCACCTATGCCGGGCGTGGGATCGTGCCGCCGTCCTATGAGTACCTGTTTGGTGCTGCATTGGCGCGGCCCGACAGTGCGGGTGTTATTGGGCAAGCCGACCTGGTGCTTGCGATTGGCACGGAAATGGCCGAGGTCGACCTGTGGCGGGCAGAACTGGGGCACACGGCACCGCTGATCCGGGTTGATATGGATGCGACGTCTCTGTGCGATGCGCAGGATGCCGCACTGCGATTGCACTGTGATGCGGAGGCGTTTGTGCCGGCGCTCGACCACGAGTTCACCCCGCGCAAGACCGACTGGAACGCTTCGGAGATCGCCACTACCCGCGCCCGTTGGCGTGCGGAGGTCGATGCGGAGCGGCCCGGCATCGTGCCGATCTGTGACGCGCTGCGCGACTGCCTGCCGGATCAGACGATGATCTATTCCGACATGACCCAATTCGCCTATGTCGCCAAAGAGGTGTGGGACATGGATCACCCCGGCCATTGGCACCATCCTTTCGGATTTGGGACCTTGGGATACGCCACACCCGCAGCCATCGGTGGCGCAGTTGCGCGCCAAGGCCAGCCGACCATGGCGATTATCGGGGATTACGGGTTCCACTACACGATGGCGGAACTGGGAGTGGCCGTCGAACTCAAGCTGCCGCTGCCGATCATCCTGTGGGACAACGGCAAATTGGGAGAGATCGAGGATTCGATGGTGCGCGCCCAGATTGCGCCCAATGCGGTCGTTGCGCGGAACCCCGATTTCGTCAAACTGGCACACGCCTTTGGCGCATATGCCAAAGCCCCAGAGTCTCTGCCGGACATGCAAAAGGCCGTCCGCGCCGCATTCGACGCAGACGGCCCAACGCTGATCTACCTCACATCAGACGTTCTGTGATGTCTTGACTTTTTCAGATCAGAAACGCGGCCGGAGAGGCTGGGCCAAAGCCCCGCGCCTCTGAGCAGCCGCGCGGGTCCTACATCTTGGACCCTTCCTCGCGATAGATATTGCCCCAGGTCTTGCCAGCGATGTAAGCCGGGCAGCCTTTTTTGCGGGTGTTGACGATCAGAAACCACATCGTTTCGCCCGGACGGCCGGCGCGGCTGTATTCGCAGCCCAAAGGATGGGTCCACCATTGTCCCTGAAACGTAGCGGGCGGTTTGGCGACCGCGGCGACTGTCTGGGTGGCAGGGATGGTGAAAAACACCGCCAAAGCGGCAGCAGATAGAATTGATTTGAACATGACACACTCCGTTCACTGATGACGTTACCAGCGCCCCCACGCCTTGATGTCACCATGGGCGCGTGTGCGTTAACGCCGCCCTAACGGCAGACGCTTCAGTCTGCCCAATTTTAACGAATGGGTCAGTCCCAGCACCCGACGAGTACGGTCATGCCCGTGGCCGCCTGCGCCAAGTCCAGCGGATCAATCGGGGCCGTGCTGTCAGTGCTGGCTGCGGCCATCCCGGCTTGGGCCAACACGTCCTGCAAGACCGCGCTGTCGAGTGCAAAGGCTACACCCTCTGGCAATGCGCGCCCGGTGTCAGGTGCCGGCAGCAGCATCCCAAAGACGCCCCCACCACTGTCCAGTACCGGCCCGCCCGCATCACCGGGCAGGGTGGTCATGGCCAGACGGGACAGGTCCTTTTCACCATTCAGGCCGCGCACATCCCCAAGGGTGCCAAAGGTGATCGACGGCGCGCCCAAGACGCCCTCATAGCTATAGCCCGACATGGCCACCTCGGAGTTGAGGCGCGGGTCCGTGTCGGCAAAGGTCGCGACAGACAGCGGGGCCAATGCGCCCTTGGGCGTCAAAACCGCCACACCGCGCGCGGCATCAAGCAAGGACACCTCAGCCTCGGTATCAGCGTCCAAGGTAATACGGGTGCAGCCTTCGACCGCCTCGGTCGTGGTCAGCACGGTGCCGCGCCGGTCCACGAAAAACCCCGAGCGTGACAGGCGGGGTTTGCGCACCTCAAGCCCCGCAATCAGGTCAATCGCCTGATCCTGCGACCCCGCATCCGCAGGCAGCACGGCGGCGAGCCGGACAAAGCTTTGCTCCATTTCGTCGATCAACCTTGTGCGGCGTTCCTCGTCGCCCGCTGGCCAGATCAGAGTGAACCCCTTGATCACCCCATCTTCGAGCGCGACGCGCGTTTCGGAAATGCGCGTCGCATCCTCTCCGACCAGCACAAAAGAGGTGTTTTTGCGCTCGCGCGGGCCGTCCAGCGGAACGATGTCGAGGGTCTGCATGATGTCGTACAGGCCAAACAGCGTGCTCTGGTCCCCCTTTTGCGAGATCAGCAGCACTTTGGCTGCGATGTCGCCCGACGTGTCATATTGCGCAAAGGGGTATTCGTAGGTCGCAAAGCTGACAACATCCGTTGGAAGTTTGATTTCGATGCCCGCGCGCTCATCGCGCACAACTTGCAGACCCAGATCATCCAGCACGGAATTGTAGTCACCGATCAATGCCGCACGCTGCGCTGTGGTCAGAATGCCGGTCACATCAAAGCCTTTGCTTTCCTGCCACGCCGCCATCGCATTGCGGGTGCCGCGCCCGAAGGCCCCGTCGATTGCGCCAGTGTAGGTGCCCGCCCATTTCAGGGCGACCTGCAAGGCTTCGCGCTCTGTCCGGTTGAGGGTGCGTTCGCTGCGTTGCGCCTGCGCGGGCGTTTCATCCGCAGGGGCGGGGGCCTCGACCACGGGGGCCACCTCGGGCGGGGTTTCGACCACGGGCGTGTTTGGCGCAACAGGGGCGCTTACGGCCCCGCGATCCAGCACATTGGCCCCGACAGGCCAGAATTGCTGGCGAAAGCTGGAGCCAAGCGCGATATAGGCGTCGCGCGGAATGACCCCCTCGGCGCGGTAAACCCGCAACACCTGTTCGGCATCTGTGCGCTCGTAAGGGCCAAGGGCGATGCCATACCAGCCGCCCCCAAGTGAAAATCCATTCACATCAGGCAGATCAGCCGCAAAGGCCCGTGCCCGCGCGGTGGCATCGTTGAGGTTGGGTTGCGCTTCAATCTGGATCCAGACCGTGTCGTCCTGTGCCCAAACCGCACCCGCGGTCCAGACGATCAACGCCCAAACCAGCGCTAACTTTTTAAAAATCACCCGATATCCCCTTTAATGGTCTTTGCGCCCATTTCCGAGCGAAAGAATAGGCTGGAAACCGCCCAATGAAAATGGGGGAATACCCCCAAAAAAGACACCTCGCGCGCAATTGACCTCCCCCGGGGTGGGCCGTAGGTAAGACGCGCACCGCTCAGAGGGCCAAACGCCATGTCAGACACCCCAGATACGCCCCGCTCGTTTCAGGAGATCATCCTGAGGCTGCAAACCTACTGGGCGTCCAAAGGCTGCGCGATCCTGCAGCCCTATGACATGGAAGTGGGGGCAGGGACCTTTCACCCCGCCACAACCCTGCGCAGCCTCGGCACGCAGCCTTGGGCGGCGGCCTATGTGCAACCCTCACGCCGCCCGACCGATGGGCGCTACGGCGAGAACCCCAACCGGTTGCAGCACTATTACCAATACCAGGTGCTAATCAAACCCAGCCCACCGGACCTGCAAGAGCTCTATCTCGGCTCGCTTGAGGCCATCGGGGTCGACATGGCCCTGCACGACATCCGCTTTGTCGAAGACGACTGGGAGAGCCCGACACTCGGCGCCTGGGGGCTGGGCTGGGAAGTCTGGTGCGACGGTATGGAAGTCAGCCAGTTCACCTATTTTCAGCAGGTTGGGGGCCATGATTGCCACCCTGTCTCCGGTGAGTTGACCTATGGGCTGGAACGCCTCGCCATGTATATCCTTGGCGTCGATCACGTGATGGACATGCCCTTCAACGACCCTCAAACCGCAATCCCGCTGACCTACGGCGACATTTTCAAGCAGACCGAAGAGGAATATGCGCGCTGGAATTTCGACACCGCCAACACTGACGTCCTGCTGCGCCACTTCGAGGAGGCGGAGGCCGAGTGCAAGGCGACCCTTTCTGCCGCCCATGACGACCCCAAGACCGGCAAGCGGATCGTCATGGCGCACCCCGCCTATGATCAGTGCATCAAGGCCTCGCATATCTTCAACCTGCTGGACGCGCGCGGCGTGATTTCGGTCACTGAACGGCAGGCCTATATCGGGCGGGTGCGCAACTTGGCCAAACAATGCGCCGATGCATTCGTGCAGACCCGCGCGGGCGGCTGGCAACCCGAGGATGCGGCGTGAGCGGCAAAATCATAGGGATCACCATCTTGCTCGGCTCACTGATTGGCGGCATCGCGCTCTATTATCTGCAAGTCTACGGCTTCTACGAAGCTGTGAAGGCAGAAGAGGTCGCGCTGGTTTCGGTCGTCTCGGACGAGCCGGAACCGATCAGCATCAACAGCTTTGACGCAATCGACGCCGAAAGCTCGCCGATCCGCTATCGCGCCTGCTTCACGACGGATATGTCACTGGCCGTGCTGACCGAGACCTATGTGGGCCTTGAGGATGCCACCCCGCGCAACGCGCCCCACTGGTTCGACTGTTTTGATGCCGAGGCCATCGCTGCCGAACTCGACGCGGGCACCGCATTGCCCTTCCTCGGACAGAAGAACGTCGATTTCGGCGTCGACCGGATCGTGGCCATCACCGAAGACGGGCGCGGCTATGTCTGGCACGAACTCAATGATTGCGGCGAAAAAGCCTATGACGGAACCATCGTGGGCGAAGAATGCCCCAAACGGGACGCAGAATAATGCCTGACCTTCTGATCGAACTCTTTTCCGAGGAAATCCCGGCCCGGATGCAGAAACGCGCGGGCGAAGACCTGCAAAAGCTGGTCACGAACGGACTGGTCGAGGCGGGACTGACCTATGCCTCTGCGGCGGCTTTTTCGACGCCGCGCCGTCTGACGCTGACGGTTGAGGGGCTGCTGGCGCAAAGCCCGACCACCCGCGAAGAGCGCAAAGGCCCCAAGGCAGATGCGCCCGAAAAAGCCATCGAGGGGTTCCTGCGCGGTGCGGGTCTGACCCGTGATCAGGTGCAGGAACGCGAAACACCCAAAGGCAATGTGCTGTTCGCGGTGATCGAAAAACCCGGGCGTCCGGCGGCGGAGATCATCGCCGAGGTGCTGGAAGCGACCGTCCGCCATTTCCCGTGGCCCAAGTCGATGCGGTGGGGCAGCAGCGCGTTGAAATGGGTGCGCCCGCTTCAATCGATCCTGTGCATCCTGAGCGACGAGGCCGGGCACGCGGTTGTCCCGGTGGACATTGACGGGATCACCTCGGGCGACACCACGCGCGGCCACCGCTTCATGGCCCCTGCGCAGATGTCGGTCACGTCCTTTGCCGATTACGAGGCCAAGCTGGCCCGCGCCCACGTGGTGCTGGACCCCGGCGCGCGCGCCGAAACCATCTGGAATGATGCCACAAACATGGCCTTCGCCTCCGGCCTCGAGGTGGTCGAGGATGCGGGTCTGCTGGCCGAAGTGGCGGGCCTTGTCGAATGGCCTGTGGTGCTGATGGGCAAGATCGGCGACGATTTCCTCGACCTGCCGCCGGAGGTCCTGCAAACCTCGATGAAGGAACACCAGAAATTCTTCTCCGTTCGCAATCCCAAGACGGGCCGGATCGAACGGTTCATCACTGTGGCCAACTGCGAAACCGCCGACAACGGGGCCACCATTCTGGCGGGCAACGAAAAGGTGCTAAGCGCGCGGCTGGCGGATGCGAAATTCTTCTGGGAAAATGATTTGCGGGTGGCGAAGGACGACATGAGCGTCTGGACGCAAGCCCTTGAGAACGTGACGTTCCACAACAAGTTAGGCAGCCAGGCGGATCGGATTGAGCGCATCGCGGCGCTTGCGCGCGAACTGGCCCCCGTGGTCGGTGCCGACCCCGATATCGCCGAAGAGGCCGCACGGCTCGCCAAGGCCGACCTCAGTTCGGAAATGGTCTATGAATTCCCGGAACTTCAAGGACTTATGGGTCGATATTACATCACCGCTGCGGGTAAGGACGATGCCATCGCGGCCGGTGCGCAAGAGCACTACTCGCCACTCGGCCCATCCGATGACGTGCCGACTGCGCCTGTGTCGGTGGCCGTCGCGCTGGCGGACAAGCTAGACACACTGACCGGGTTCTGGGCGATCGATGAGAAGCCGACAGGGAGCAAGGATCCGTTCGCGCTGAGGCGCGCGGCATTGGGGGTCATTCGGTTGGTTTTGGAGAATGAGATTTCGCATACATTGTTCTCGTCGCTCAATAGTGGGGTCATGTCCCACCTTGATCAGAAAATTGAAATTGAGGGACAGATCAGAGCAGAAAAGCGAGCGAACGCCATTCGAATATTGGATTTGCATCCGAGTATGGAGCGCACACTCGCGAGAATGCTTAAAACCAGCGGTGAAAAAAAGGCAGTGGAACATCTCGAGTCGATTAAGTTCATTTGGGATGAAGAAGCGGGTGAGGAAGTGCTAGTTGATGCAGTCTCGGAAGAACCTTTGTTCCCTCCTGCGGAAACATTGGAAGAAGACGACCTCCTCGCCTTCTTCCACGACCGCCTCAAAGTCTACCTGCGCGATCAAGGCATCCGCCACGACATCATCGACGCCTGCATCGCGATGCCGAACAACGACGACCTCACCCTGCTGGTCAAACGGGCCAAAGCCCTCTCTGAAACCCTCAAGACCGACGACGGTGAAAACCTCATCCAGGGGTTCAAACGCGCCAATAACATCCTGAGCCAAGCCGAAGAGGCCGACGGGGTCGAATATTCCTACGGGGCCGATCCCAAATTCGCGCAAGACCCCGCCGAAACCGCGCTGTTCACCGCACTCGATCAGGCCGAGGCGCAGATCACCCCGGCCATGGCCGCACAGGACTTCACCACCGCCATGTCCGCGATGGCTGCCCTGCGCACACCTATCGACGCCTTTTTCGACGCGGTGCAGATCAACACCGACAATCAGACCGTGCGGCGCAACCGGCTCAACCTGCTCAGTCGCATTCGCACGCTGTGTCTGTCTGTCGCGGATCTCACGAAACTGGACGGCTGATCTTTCATTGTTCTGAAAACATGCCGGGGGAGGTGCGCAGCACCGGGGGCAGCGCCCCCAGCCCCCTTGTAACGCAAGCGTGACACTCTATGCTGCGCGGCGGAAAGGTATGGTGCCGCAGTGCAGAATAATCCGAACACCACGCTGGTCACAGCGACCGCACCCATCGCGACCGCGACCCATGGGGGGCGGGCGAAATGCCTGCAGCGGCTGGCACGGCTCGACCTGCCGGTGCCGCCGACGGTCGCGCTGTCCTTTGACGCGGTGCAAAGCATCGCCAGCGGCCACCTGCCTGACATCGACGCCATTCTGCGCCAATTCCCCCAGGACGCGTTGCTCTGCGTGCGCCCGTCTTCGGAAGATCCCGATTGGGGCGGGCCGTCGGCGATCCTCAATATCGGGATGAACGACAGCCGCCACGGTGTATTGTGCGACACGCTTGGCCGCGATCCGGCCTCGGCCCTGTTCACGCGCTTTGTCCAGAGTTTCGCGATCCACGTGGACCGGCTCGACCCGGATATGTTCGACGACATCACCGGCGAGGGCGCCGAGGCGCTGCAACAGGCCCTCGCCGCCTACGAGCGCGAGACCGAAACGGCCTTTCCGACCACACGCGCCGAGCAACTGGCTAGTGTGCTGAAATCCATGGCCCGCGCCTGGGACGGCACCTCGGCCCGGTTGTTGCGTCAGGCCAAAGGCGCGCCTGCGGATGCAGGGCTTGGCCTTGTCATTCAGCAGATGGCCTTTGGCATCGGGCAAGGCGAAAGCGGGTCCGGCGTGTTGCAACTTGTGTCCTCCAAGACGGGCAAACCGCAGATCACCGGGCGCTATCTGCGCCAGAGCCAGGGGCGTGATGCGCTGTTCGGCGATGCGAGCCTTTACATCACGCGCGACGATCGCGGCCCCTCGCTCGAGGAACTGGTGCCGGACTGTTTCGCCCAACTGGTCGATCACGCCCGCCTGATGCGCGCTAAGTTGCGCGAAGAGATGCAGGTCGAATTCACCATCGAAAACGGGCAGTTGCACATTCTGGATGGGGTCCGGGTGGCCCGCTCGTCCCGCGCCACCGTCCGGATTGCAGTGCAACTGGCCCGCGACGACGTCATCCCGCGCCAGGAGGCGTTGATGCGGGTCGAGCCGCGCACGCTCAACGAATTGCTGCACCGACAGGTGGATCGCCACGCCAAACGCGATGTGCTGGGATCGGGCATCGCCGCGAGCCCGGGCGCGGCCACCGGGCGTTTGGTCTTCACCGCAGAAGACGCGCAAGCCAGCGCCTCGCGCGGCGAAGACTGCATTCTGGTGCGCCGCGAAACCTCGCCCGAGGATATCCGGGGCATGCATGCGGCCAAGGCGGTCATCACCGAGCGGGGCGGCATCACCAGCCACGCCGCCGTCATCGGGCGCGGCCTCGGGCTGCCCTGCGTCGTGGGGATCAGCAATATCCGCTTTCAGACCCGCAAGAGCCAGTTGTCCACGCAGGACGGGCGGGTCCTGAGCGCCGGTGACATCGTGACCGTGGACGGAACCAACGGCACCATCCTGCTTGGCGCACCCGCGATGCTCGAACCGGCCCTTGATGACGCATTTCAGGATTTGATGGACTGGGCCGACGCCGAACGCGACATCGGCATCCGCGCCAATGCGGACACACCTGCCGATGCCCAGACCGCGCGCAACTTCGCGGCCCAGGGAATTGGCCTTTGTCGCACCGAACACATGTTCTTCGAAGCCGGACGGCTCACGGTCATGCGCGAGATGATCTTTGCCGAAACCAGCGATGACCGGCGCGCCGTTCTGGAACGTCTGCTGCCGATGCAGCGCACCGACTTTGTGCAACTGTTCAACATCATGCAGGGGCAACCGGTCTGCATCCGCCTGTTCGACCCGCCTTTGCACGAATTCCTGCCCGTCGACCGGGCGGGGCAGGGCGAGCTTGCTGCGGCCCTTGATCTGCCCTTGTCGGATGTGACCCGCCGGATTGAATCGATGATGGAATATAACCCGATGCTGGGCCTGCGCGGGGTCCGGCTTGGGGTGACGGTGCCCGAGATTTACGAAATGCAGGCCCGTGCGATCTTTCAGGCTGCGGTCTTTGCCAGCAAGGGCGGCGCACCCGTGGTCCCCGAGATCATGATCCCGCTGGTCAGCGCCAAACGCGAGGTCGAGTTGGTGCGCAGCCGGGTGGACGCCATTGCGGCGGCCGTCACGGCGGAAACCGGTGTCGATTTCACCTACCGGCTCGGTGTGATGGTGGAAACGCCGCGCGCCGCTTTGCGGGCCGGTGATATTGCCGAACACGCCAGCTTTCTCAGCTTTGGAACAAACGATCTGACCCAGATGACCTATGGGCTGTCACGCGACGATGCGGGCCGGTTCATGTCTGACTATGTGCGCCAGGAGGTCTTTGTGGAGGACCCGTTCCACACGCTCGACATCGACGGGGTCGGGGAATTGTTGCAGCTTGGATCTGCCCGTGGCCGCAGCGCGCGACCCGACATCACCCTGTCGATTTGTGGCGAACATGGGGGAAATCCCGAATCAATTGCGTTTTGTCGGAGTGCAGGCTTTGACTATGTCTCCTGCTCTCCCTTTCGCGTCCCGGTAGCGCGCCTGGCCGCTGCTCAGCTCGCCATCGCCGACAAGATCGAGTAGAGGCACGTCAGACTTCCGCGATATTTTGCCGAAAGCACTACATCATGACGCGCCGTGCATGGCGGGTATGTGCCGATAAGTGTGAGCAAAACTGGACGTTTACCAAGATTCTCTCTAGACGCCCCCGAATTGAATAAACCTTGGGGGTTTTCATATGCGTTCTCTGATCACGGCCATTTTGGCCGCCACTTTGATGTCTGCGACCTTTGTATCCGCGTCGGACGAAGCACCCAATGCAGCCACGACCGACGCTTTGCGCAAGGCCGAAGCGCGTGGATTGAATGCCGTGCCCGCCCAACGCTGGAGCGGTCTGCTGAGTGCGCCTGAAGGTGCCGAAACATCCGACCTTCAATCCGACGTCCAATTTGCGCGGCACTGGCTTGATGCCCAGCCCAAGGCCAGCGGTGATGCGCATTGGCGCTGTCTGGCCGAGGCGCTTTATTTCGAAGCACGTGGCGAGACGGTCAAGGGCCAGTTCGCGGTGGCCGAGGTCATCATGAACCGGGTCAAGAGCACCCGCTTTCCCGCGAGCGTCTGCGGTGTGATCAATCAGGGGACCGGGCGCAAGTATCAGTGCCAGTTCACCTACACCTGCGATGGCAACTCTGAAGCGATCAACGAACCTCGCGCCTGGGACCGTGTCGCCAAGGTGGCCCGCGCGATTCTGGATGGCCGCGCCCCTGCGGTGACGAATGGTGCCACGCATTACCACACCACGGCGGTGAACCCGCGTTGGGCGCGCGTCTATACCAAGACGGCGGCCATTGGTGTGCATCTGTTTTACCGCCACACCTATCGCACGGCGTCGAACTAGAGCGATCTGACGCTTTCGGATCAAGGGGCGGCGTCTTTGCCCCTGTTGCCCGGATCATGCGGGCGCTACAAGGCCGATGCTGATACCTATTGCAAAGGCCACATCTCATGGCGTCCGAAATCCGTCTTGCCTTTTCCCACCCCTCGGAACGGTCCGAGGCGACCGCCACGGATGCCCCGCTGGACCGCATTTCGGTGCGCGACCACACGGTCGAGGTCGAAATCGGGGCCTTTCAGGCCGAACGGGGCGTCACGCAGCGCATTTCCTTCAACATCGTGGTCGAGGTGCGCCCGCTGACGGGCCCCATCGACGATGATGTGGACCGCATCCTCAGCTATGACAAAGTGACCGAGGCCATCGCCTATGAACTGGCGGATGAGCGGTTGAACCTGCTTGAAACTCTGGCCGAACGCGTCGCAGATCGCATCCTGCTGGAACCGCAGGCCATGCGCGCCTTTGTCCGCGTGGAAAAGCTGGATCGCGGCCCCGGCGCGCTTGGCGTCGAGATCGTGCGCAGCCGCGATCATGTGAAACCCGCCGAGGCGCTGATCGAAGAGGTGCCGCACCCTGAGCTGGTCTATCTCTCCAATGCCGCCATCGCATCGCCCTTTCTGAAGGGCTGGATTGACCAGCTTGAGGTTTTGGGCCGCCCCTTGATCTGCTGCGTGGGGCCTGCGGATGTCGCGGCACCTCAGGCCAGTCACCCGCTGGCCCAACGGCGCATTGATCTGCTGGCAATTGAACAGAACGCATGGGTCCTTGCAGGGCGCGATGCGCGCTGCAAGGTCGTGGATACGCGCACCGAACTCGACTGGGCGATGCGCAACGGGCAGATTTGCGTCTGGGCTCCGTCCAAGATTGTGCTCGACGCTGTGGATGGCCCGTCGGCCAAGGGGGCGGATGCCGTCGCGCTCGCGTCGTGGTTTGCCGCCACCTTCGATGCGCGCGAGATGCTGGTGATTGGCGGAGATGGCCCCACCGACGCGCCGGTCGCATTGCGTTCGGTGCCTGTGACCCAAGCCGAGTTGTAAGCGATGCGCTATGTGCGCCCGTTGATGCAGGTTGGTCCGGCACGGCCCGTGGGCGCGATCCGTTGCGGCTGGTGCTGGTTCACCCACGCGGAAATCCTGTCACGCGATGCGGAGCCGTATGTAGTTGCCGCATCGGAGTTGTCCGAGGAGGAACGCGCGCGGTTCGCAGGCCCTTGGGAGGCCCCGCGGATCATGGGCATCCTCAACACCACCCCTGACAGTTTTTCGGACGGGGGGGCGCATGACACGTTGCAAGCGGCCGTTGCCCACGGCCAATCCTTGATGGCCGCCGGGGCGGACATCCTTGATATTGGTGGTGAATCCACGCGCCCCGGCGCGGCAGAGGTGCCCGCAGACGACGAAATCGCGCGTACCGCACCTGTGATCGCCGCTTTGCGCCGCGCTGGAGTGCGCACGCCCATCTCGATTGATACCCGTAAGGCCAAAGTCGCCGCCGCCGCCTTGGATGCGGGGGCCGATATCGTCAACGACGTGTCCGGCTTTACCTTCGACGCTGACCTTGCCCCCTTGTGCGCGGCGCGCGGCGTGCCCGTCTGTGTGATGCACGCCCAAGGCGATCCGCAGACGATGCAGAACAGCCCGACATACGATAATATCCTGTTGGATATCTATGACCACCTCGCGCAGCGGATTGTCGCGCTTGTGGCCCAAGGCATCCCGCGCGCGCACATCACCGCAGATCCCGGCATCGGCTTTGGCAAAACGCTGGATCACAACCTGACCCTGCTCAACCGGATCAGCCTGTTTCACGGACTGGGGGTGCCGATCCTGATTGGGGCTTCGCGCAAACGCTTCATCGGCACGCTTGGGAACGCGCCCGAGGCCAAGGATCGCGGCCCCGGATCGGTCGGCGTGGCACTGGCGGCCATCGCACAAGGGGTGCAGATCGTCCGGGCGCATGATGTGGCCGATCACGTACAGGCCATTGCGCTATGGCGCGCCTCTGTGGCACATCCCTCCGCATGAGCAAGTTATTTGGTACCGATGGCGTGCGCGGCACGGCCAACATCTCTCCGATGACGGCCGAAATGGCCCTGCGCATTGGCGCGGCCGTGGGGCGCTATTTTCGCCGCGACGGGGACAGCGTCCACCGGGTTGTGATCGGCAAGGATACGCGCCTGTCGGGATACATGTTTGAAAACGCGCTGACGGCGGGCCTGACGAGCATGGGCATGAACGTGCTTTTGCTGGGGCCGGTGCCGACGCCTGCGGTCGGACTGCTCACCCGGTCGATGCGCGCTGATCTCGGCGTGATGATTTCGGCCAGTCACAACCACGCCCATGACAACGGGATCAAGTTTTTCGGCCCCGACGGGTTCAAGCTTAGCGACGCGGTCGAGGCAGAGATCGAAGCGTTGGTGGTCGATGGCGTCGATGCGGTTCCGGCCGGCGAGATCGGTCGTGCCAAGCGGATTGATGACGGGCGTTTCCGCTATGTGGAGCGGGTGAAATCCTCGTTCCCCCGCCAGTTGCGTCTGGATGGGCTGAAAGTGGTCGTGGACTGCGCCAACGGGGCCGCGCACCGCGTTGCGCCGGAAGCCCTGTGGGAGCTTGGGGCCACCGTGATCCCCGTGGGCACCAATCCGAACGGGCACAATATCAACGACGGATGCGGTTCAACGGCCCCCCAGACCGCTGCGGAGGCGGTCGTTGCGCATGGCGCGGATGTCGGCATTTGCCTTGATGGCGACGCGGACCGCGTGATCCTGTTGGATGAGCAGGGCGTCATTGGCAATGGCGATCAGTTCATGGGGCTGATGGCCGGGCGATGGGCGGCTGAGGGACGGCTCAAGGGCAACGCGCTTGTGGCCACGGTCATGTCCAACCTCGGGCTTGAGCGGTTCTTGCAAGGGCACGGCGTCGGTCTGGAACGCACAGCGGTCGGGGATCGCTATGTGGTCGAACGGATGCGCAGCGGCGGCTTCAACCTTGGGGGCGAACAGTCCGGGCATATCGTGATGACCGACTATGCCACCACCGGCGACGGGCTGATGGCGGGCCTTCAATTCCTCAGCGAGCTGATCGAGACCGGCAAGAAGGCCAGCGAAGTGCTGCACGTCTTTGACCCGGTGCCGCAACTGCTGAAGAATGTGCGTTTTGCCGCCGGGCAGACCCCGCTTGAGGCAGGCAGCGTAAAGGCAGCGATTGCGGACGCCGAGGCGCAGTTGCAGGGCAATGGCCGCCTTCTGATCCGCAAATCGGGCACTGAGCCGCTAATCCGCGTGATGGCCGAAAGCGAGGATGAAGGGGTGCTGAACGCCAGCGTCGATCAGATCGTGGCGGCGGTCGAAGAGGCGGTCGCGACCTAGCCCGCCCCACCGAACAACCGCCTGAGCGCGCCATACTGGCTCAGACCCACGCCGATCAGGATCAGCACCATCGCGCTAAGCAGGCTTGGCGGTAGCGGTTCATTGAGCAGCCAAGCACCCAGCAACACTGACCAGAGCGGTACCTGATAGTTGGTGATCGACATGAACACCGGCCCTGCGCTGCGGATCACCAGCACGCGCAGCATATTGGCCGCTGCCGTGGGGATGAGGCCCAAACAGGCAATGACCACAAGGGTTTGGGTGTCGGGCAGGGGTGGCCACCCTTCGACAATCAACGCCAGTGGTACGGTGATACAGGCCGCAATCAAGAGCAGTACGGTCGACAATCCGATAGGGTCCACCGCAGGCAGGCGGCGCATCAGGATCGAACTGATCCCGTAACAACACGCCGCTGACACGCAGGCCAACCGCCCTGCCGTCTCCAGCGCCTGCCCGGAACTTTCGAACGCCTGCCCGCCGATCAGGATGCAGACGCCCACGAACCCGATGACAAAGCCAAGGGTGCGCCGCCACGTCATGCGCTCGCCAGGCACCAGAAAATGGGCCAGCGGCAGCACGATCAGCGCGACCGAGGCCATGGACACGCCCGCAAAACCGCCCGTCGTGTATTGCTGACCCCAGGCCAGCAGCATGAAGGGAATCGCGGTGCTGAACCCCCCGATGGCGGCAAGGGCGATGCGCGCATCACGGGGCGGCGGGGTCGCGAACAGGCGAAATCCCAACGCCCCCCAGATCGCCACCATCAGCACCGCGGCAAAACCGATGCGCCCGGCGGCGAGCCAGAACGGGGTGATCCCACGCAAGGCGATTTCGGTGACAAGGAAGGTCGCGCCCCAGGTCAAGCCAAGGGTCGCGACCATTAGCCAACTGCGCCACGTGATGTTGGGGCTATCGGTCATGCAGCGCCTTGCTGTCGGCCGGGGCCTCGTCCCGCTCCGTCATGCCGTAATCGCGGATCACGCCCGCCACGCGCAGGCGATAGTTTTCGAAATGGATGTCGCGGCCCGCGCCCTGAGCATCGCGGTGCTCGGGCAGTTTGCGCCAATGGGCCAATGCGTCCTCATCCTCCCAGAAGGACAGGGAGAGCAGCTTGCCCGGCTCCATCAGGCTCTCGTATCGTTCGACCGAGATAAAGCCGGGGATGTCCGCCAGATGCGCTTTCAGGTCCGCCGCACGGGCAAGATAGGGCGCGCGGTGGCCCTCTTTGGGCCAGACTTCGAAGATAACGGCGATCATATATGTCCCCCTTTTGGATGGGACACGTTGCGCAGCCATGTCCGATCCTCTTTGAGAATGAATTTTTCGGATTGTGCAAACAGGTAATTTTCGCGCCCCAAAGGATCAGCGGCCAATCTGGCGCGGTAAGCCTCGTAAGCGGCAAGGTTTTCAATGTGATAGATGCCATAGGCGCGGGTGGCGGAGCCCTCGTGCGGCGCAAAATATCCCACAAGGTCGGCGCCGCAGCGCGGGATGGCCGTGGCCCAGTTTTGCCCATAGGTCTCAAAGGCGGCGCGCTTGGTGGGGTCGATGTCGTATTGAATGATGCAGGTCAGCATGGTCGGGTATCCGTTTTGTGAGTGGTGTGGCCGCGTTCTAACGGATTGCGCGGCGTAAATGCTTCGGCTATGATCAAACTATGAAAGAAGGACCGGACATTTCACGCATCGCGGCCCTGATTGGTGATCCGGGGCGGGCCAATATCCTGACGGCGCTGATGGATGGGCGCGCGCTGACGGCCTCGGAACTTGCCGAAGAGGCGGGGGTGGGGCTGTCCACGGCCAGCGGGCATCTGTCGAAACTGAGCGATGGTGGGCTGTTGCGCCCGCGCAAACAGGGGCGGCACAAGTATTTTCAACTGGCCGATGACGACGTGGCAGGCGTGCTTGAGGCGCTGATGGGGCTGGCGGCGCGCACGGGCCAGACGCGCGTGCGCACCGGGCCGCGCGATGCGCAGATGCAGCAGGCGCGCGTGTGCTACAACCACCTTGCCGGGCGGCTTGGGGTGCAGATGTATCGCAGCCTGCAGGCACAAGGATATGTGGTCGAGGCGGGTGAGGCGGTGACGCTCACCGCGTCCGGAACATCATTCGCGACCGCGTTCGGAATCGACATGGCTGCACTTCAGACCGCACGCGCACCGCTGTGCCGGGCCTGCCTCGACTGGAGCGAGCGGCGCAATCACCTGGCAGGCAGTCTGGGGCGGGCACTGTTTACGCGCATGAGCGCGCAAGGCTGGATCAGCCGCGACCCAAACAGCCGCGCCGTGTTGTTCAGCCTATCGGGCCAACGCGCCTTTGACGCGGCCTTTCCCGTCGGCGCAACCTAGCATCGCCTTTTTCACGTGACCCGGAGGGAACCAAACCCGGCAAGCCGCGTTTGATGTGCAAGACACATGAAATGGGAGAGTGAAGATGGATGCGACGAATATCATCGTCATACTGGCCCTGCTGACCATGTTGGGCTTCATCGTTTTTGCCCTGGTCGGCAAGAAACAGATTGAGGATCGCTTGGCCGATCCCGACGCCCCCAAATCGACATTGGCGGCAGATAAATCAGCTTCCGGCAAACCAGCGGACGTCTGATCGGTTTTAGTGCATTAACGAATATCAGGCGCGGCGTTTCCCTTACCTCGGGCGCCGCGCCTTTTTTGCTTAGTTTTTGGCTTTGTCGACCATTTTGCCAGCCGAAATCCAAGGCATCATGCCGCGCAGGGTCTCGCCTGTGGCTTCGATCTGGTGTTCGTCGTTGATGCGACGCGTGCCCTTGAAGAACGGCTGACCCACCTGATTTTCCGCCATGAAGTCGCGCACGAATTTGCCGGTCTGGATGTCGGTGAGGATCGCTTTCATCCGCGCCTTGGTCTCGTCATAGGGCAGAACGCGGGGGCCGGAGACATATTCACCGTATTCCGCCGTGTTCGAGATCGAGTAGTTCATGTTCGCAATCCCACCTTCATAGATCAGGTCCACGATCAGCTTCACCTCGTGCAGGCACTCGAAATAGGCCATCTCGGGGGCATAGCCCGCCTCGACCAGCGTCTCGAAGCCCATGCGGATCAGTTCGACCAGACCGCCACACAGCACGGCCTGTTCGCCGAAGAGGTCGGTTTCGCACTCTTCGCGGAAATTGGTCTCAATAATGCCCGAGCGCCCACCGCCGATGGCGGAGCAATAGGACAGACCGATTTCAAGCGCGCGGCCCGAGGCGTCGTTGTCCACCGCCACAAGGCAGGGCACGCCGCCGCCTTTGACATATTCACCGCGCACCGTGTGGCCGGGGCCCTTGGGGGCCATCATGACGACGTCGATGCCCTCTTTGGGCTCGATCAGGCCAAAGTGGACGTTCAGACCGTGGGCGAATGCAATCGCTGCGCCTTCGCGAATGTTATCGTGCACGTATTTCTTGTAGGTCTCAGCCTGCAATTCGTCGGGCATGGTGAACATGATCAGATCGGCCCAGGCTGCCGCTTCGGCGATGCCCATGGTCTTGAGGCCTTCGCCTTCGGCCTTGGCGATGGACGCGGAGCCTTCGCGCAGGGCGACGACCACATTCTTGGCACCCGAGTCGCGCAGGTTCAGCGCGTGGGCGTGGCCTTGGGAACCATAGCCGAGGATGGCCACGTTCATGTCCTTGATCAGGTTAATGTCGCAATCGCGGTCGTAATATACGCGCATGGAATGTCCTCCGGGTTGATGTCTGGGCGCTGTTATAGGCAGAGTCTTGTGGCGCTGCACGGTTGCTTTCTGAGTATTTTTGGAACAATGAGGGACTAATCATTCATTGTTCTATAAATATGCAAAAAAATCATGCTTGATGACATAGACAGACGTATCCTGCGGCAGTGGCAAGCTGATCCAAGTCTGGCCCCGGCCGAACTGGCCGAGCGCGCGCGCGTCAGTGTGGGCCAGTTGGGCCGCCGCCAGGTCCGCTTGCGCGAAGCAGGCGTCGTACACGGTGTGCAGGCACGCATCGACTGGGCCGCATTGGGCTATGCGGTCGAAGTGTCCTTGCGGGTGACCCTGGACAAGACCCAAGCGCGCGCCTTCGACGATTTTATTGCGGCTGCGCGGGATGTACCGGAAGTGATCGAAATTCAGACCTTTCTGGGCCGCGTCGATGTGCGCCTGTCGGTGATCGCCCGCGATATGGCGCATTATCAGCACCTTTATCGCAGTCGTATCCTGACCTTGCCACATATCGCTGATATTGAGGCGCTGATGCATGTCGCGCGCATCAAGAGCGATGAGGCCGTGCCGTTATGAGCGATCCGGACGCGACCGATTTCGCGATCCTGGCCCTGTTGGCGGAGGATGCGACCCAAGGGGCGGGGGCGATTGGGCGGGCGTGCGGGTTGTCGCAGCCCTCGGCATGGCGGCGCATAAAGCGGCTGCGTGAAAGCGGCGTCATTGCGGGGCAACGGCTGGTTCTGGATGCGGCCAAGCTGGGCTTCGGTGTGACCGTCTTCCTGGGGGTAAAGCTGGCCACAAAGGGGCGCGTCAGCCTGGAGGATTTCGAACGCGCGGTCAGCGCGATCCCCGAGGTTCAGACAGTCGAACATGTGCTGGGCCTCTATGATTATCGCCTGCGCATCGTCGCGCGGGACCTGCCCGACTTCGAGCGAGTCTTGCGCCGCCGTATCATGACCTTGCCCGGCGCAGGTGAGGTCGAGGCGAACGTGCTGCTGAGCGAAGAGCGCCGGCCGGGGCCACTGGGATGACGACAGGGTTGAGCGCGCGCGAACAGGTCTGGATGGCGATGGCGGAGATGTTCCTCGATTCCGACTTCGCCTATATGTTGGACGCGCCGGCGCGTGTCCTCGCCGCCTCGCCCTTTGATCTGGAGGAACTCGACCATATTCTGCTGCACGAGGTCTATCCGGTCTGCGGCTGGAACCTCTATGCGCCGGCAGGCGTCTGGACCGGCTTTGATGAGGAAGACGTGGTGACCAAAATCTCTGCATACAGGGCGCGCCGCAAACCGCTGCTGCGGCTGTGGACGCCGATGAGGCGGCGCAACATGCGTGCGATGCTGCCCCAATGGCCTGAAATGCGGCGGCTTGTGGCGGCGTTGCGCGACCCCGATTGTATACCGAAGTAGGCTTTGCCGACCGCTCCGGGTGGCGGTATGTATGTCCAACTGATGAAAGGATATCCCATGGCCGCATTGCTTGATACCGTTGACCCGTCGGGCCTAGAAGAATTCTCGGTAGTCTTCACTGACCGCTCGCTCAACCACATGAGCGCGGCGTTTCAGGGCGTGATGAATGACATCTCGTCCATGCTCAAGGATGTTTACAAGGCCGATGCGGTGGTGATCATCCCCGGTGGCGGCACTTTCGGGATGGAGGCGGTGGCCCGTCAGTTCGGGCGCGGTGCCGAAGTTCTGGTGGTCCGCAATGGCTGGTTTTCCTACCGCTGGAGCCAAATTTTCGAGACCGGCGATCTGACGACGAACACCACCGTTTTGAAGGCGCGCCAGACCGGCAATGCCAGCCCGTCCCCCTTTGCGCCCGCGCCCATCGACGAAGTGGTCGAGGCGATCCGCGCCCAGAAACCCGACGTCGTGTTTGCGCCGCACGTGGAAACCAGCGCCGGTGTGATCCTGCCTGATGACTACATTGCCGCGATGGCTGCGGCTGCGCATGAGGTCGGCGCACTCATGGTGCTGGATTGCATCGCGTCGGGCTGTGCCTGGGTTGATATGCGCAGTCTCGGCGTTGATGTGTTGATCTCCGCCCCGCAAAAGGGGTGGAGTGCCTCGCCCTGCGCAGGCCTCGTGATGCTGTCGGAGCGCGCCGTGGCGCGGATGGAGGAGACGACCTCGGACAGTTTCGCCATCGACCTCAAGAAATGGCATCAGATCATGGGCGCCTATGAGGGCGGCGGCCATGCCTATCATGCGACCATGCCGACGGACGCCCTGCGCGATTTTCGCGATACGATGCTGGAAACAAAGGAGTATGGCTTTGATCGGCTGAAGGACGCGCAATGGGCGCTCGGGAATGCGGTGCGCGCGCTTTTCGCTGAAAAGGGCGTGACCTCGGTGGCCGCTGACGGGTTCGGCGCGCCGGGTGTGGTGGTGAATTACACTTCCGATCCGGCGATGCAGACCGGTAAGCCGTTCGCGGCCCATGGGATGCAGATCGCCGCAGGTGTGCCCCTGCAATGCGATGAGGCCGCCGATTTCCGCACCTTCCGCATCGGGCTCTTTGGCCTCGACAAGCTTTATGATGTCGAGGGTACAGTGGCCCGCCTGAAACGGGTCGTCGATCAGGTGCTTTGAGGGGCCGCCGCGCTGCGGGTGCCAAGCCCGAGTTGCATCAGTGTCTTGCGCACCGGTGCGACCTGATGCAGCGCGTTCAGCCCGAAGGCGCGCGCGTCGCGGGCCAGCGGTGACTTCGCCTGACTGGCCCGGTTGAGCAGATCAATCCCAGCCACACGCATCCGAATGTCACCGAAGCGGGCCTTGTGATAGGCCTCGAGCATCTGCGCGTCGCCCAGACCTTCGGGACGCGCGATGGCCAGGTCGAGCAGGGTGGCCGTGTCGGCCAGGCTCATGTTCAGCCCCTGCGCACCGATGGGCGGCACCACATGCGCGGCCTCGGCGATCAGGGCCAGCCGCGTCGCACTCAGCCGTTCGGCCCGTTGGCTGATGATCGGCCAGATGGTGCGTTTTGAGGCCAGCGTCAGCGGGCCAAGCACATGGCAACTGCGCGCCGTCATCTCAGCCTCGAACTCTGTCACATCCATGTCGAACCGTGCTTGCGCGAGCGGCCCGTCATCCATCCACACCACCGCCGACGAAGGCATGCCCTCGTGATCGGGCAGGGGGACAAGGGTGAACGGCCCGCCGGTCTGATGCACCTCGGTCGACACATTCTCGTGCGGGATCGGATGGGTCACGGCAAAGGCCAGCGCCTTTTGACCATAGCGTTGTGTCACCACATCAATGCCCGCCGCCTGCCGCATCGGCGATCCACGCCCGTCGGCTGCGATCACAAGGCGAGCGCGCACGCGGGTGCCGTCGCTCAGCCCCACGCGGGCCTCGGCGGTGCGGCCCAGAAAGCTGCGTGTGCCGGTGCCCGGGCGGAAATCGACGTTTGCAAGGGCGTCGAGGCGCGCCACCATTTCATGGCGCAAGCGCCAGTTGGGCAGGTTCCATCCAAACGGCAGGTCCGACACGTCCGAAGCGCGGAAGGCCTTGACCTCGCGGGCGGCCCCATCGGCCCCGCCTGCATCCACGATCTGCATGACCTCAAGCGGCGCGCCATGTGGGGCAAGCGCCTCCCACAGACCGGCGCGTTCGAGCATGTCGCGAGCCGGTTGCAGCATCGCCGTGGTGCGCATGTCGGCCCCTTCGGCCTCGCGCGTGGTGATGGGGCGGGCAGGATCGACGCAAATGACGTCGAACCCGGCGGTGCCAAAGGCGGCCGCCGCCGTCAGCCCGGCAATGCCGCCGCCGGAAATCAGAACGTCACAGGATGTCAGGTCCGCCATGATGCGCCTCCGTTTGATCTATAGGTAAGGCATGCGCGGGCGGGGCCAAGGCGGCATCCTGTCCTACCCCACAAGTCGCGTCAGAAAGCCCGACAGATCATCCGTGTGGTGGTGAATATGCGCGCCGGCTACAGGGGCCTCGGCCACATGCACGGTTTTCATGCCCATGGCGTGGGGCACGGCGAGATTGCGCGGCTCATCCTCGAACATGGCACCCACGCGTGGGTCGAGCCCGTCGCGCGCAAACACCCGGTCAAAGGCACCCTGATCCGGTTTGGGGTGAAAGTCGGCATGTTCCACGCCATAAACCGCATCGAACAGCCCCGACAGCCCGCGCGCGGCCAGAACCCGCTCGGCATAGGGAGCGCAGCCGTTGGTGTAGACAATACGCCGACCGGGCAGGGCGCGGATGCGGGCGGCCAGGGTCGGGTCGGGGTCAAGGTGGTCCAGCGAAATGTTGTGCACATCCGTCAGGTAAGGGCCGGGATCAACGTCGTGTTCGCGCATGAGGCCCGCCAAAGTCGTCCCATGTTCCTGCCAGTAATAGCGGCGCAAATGGTCGGCGCGGTCGCGGTCTACGCCCAATGTGTCCATGACATAAGCCGTCATTCTGACCTCGATCTGGTCGAACAGACGGGCCGCGGGCGGATAGAGCGTGTTATCAAGGTCAAAGACCCACGCGCGGACATGTGTGAAATCGGAGGCAAGCATGGCCCATTGCATATGGGGCCGCGCCGGTGCGTACAAGCCCGACAAGGGTTGCACGCGGGTCGCGCACCGCCCTACTGTGGTGCACTTGACCGACTTGCGAGGCCCCCATGGCTGCACTGCGCTCCCATAATACCGATGCCTATTCGATGATTCTCGAGGCGATTGACATCGGCACCTACCGCCCCGGCGACCGGCTGGTGGAAAGCGAATTGGCGGACCGGTTTGGGGTGTCGCGCACGCCGGTGCGCGAGGCGCTGCAGCGGCTTGAGACTCAATCGCTGTTGTCGCGGGACGGGCGCAGCCTGATCGTGGCCTCGCTTGATCACAACCAGATGTCGGAGTTGTATGTGGTGCGCCGCGAGTTGGAGGGATTGGCAGCCTCGCTCGCCGCGCAACACGCCACGATGGAAGAAGTGCGCATCCTGCGTCAGATGGTGGACGAGGATAACGCGTTGATCAATGATCCGGCTGCTCTTGCCCGCGCAAACCGCCGGTTTCACAAGCAAATTCACCTCGCCTCGCACAACCGCTATCTGGTGCAGCAGCTTGATCTGGTGCATCGCACCATGGCGTTGATGGCAACCACGTCGCTGTCGGCCGCAGGGCGCACCGAGATTGCGCAAGGCGAGCACGACATGATCGTGACGGCCATTGAACGCAAGGATGATGTGGCGGCGGGACGCGCGCTGCGCGATCACATCTCGGTCGCGTTCATGACCCGGCTGAAACAGGACGCGGATGCGCGCAAAGAAGAGGGCTGACGACAGCTCCTAGCCGTGCTGCGTCTTGTCCCAGTAAAACGGGTCCAGCATCATTTCATAAAGCGCCTTGTAACAGGCCAGCGCCCCGAGCGTGAAGTAGATCGGCAAGGCCAGCGCCCACGGGATCAGGTGGCGATGTTCGCGATCCGAGACCGCCAGCATCCCGATCAGCACGCTGAGCACTTCGGTAAACAGGAATAACGCCGCCAGCGGCCAGACGATAGAGGCCCCCAAGGTCGCCACCGTCGGATGGGACAGCCCGAATGTGGTCATCCAAAAGCTCCACAACACCGGCAGGGCGGCAAATTGGGATACGGTGGCCAGCAGCATCGCCTGAATGCCCATGAAACGCTTGAACCCAAGGTCACGCCACAGCTGCACGGGGTTCCGCATATGCACGAAATATGTGATCAAGAACCCCTTGAGCCAGCGCGAGCGTTGCTTGACCCACGGCCAGGCGCGGCAGTTGGCTTCCTCGTAGGTGACGGTGGGGATCAGTTCGGTGGTATAGCCCTGACGGGCCAGCCGGATGCCCAGATCAGCATCTTCGGTGACGTTGTGGGCGTCCCATCCGCCGAGGTCCTCAAGGACTTTGCGCCGGAAAAACAAGGTGGTGCCGCCAAGGGGCAGGACCAGCCCCAATCGCTCGACGCCGGGCAGGATCAGCCGCCACCACGCAGCGTATTCCACCGTGAAACAGCAGGCGAGCCAGTTCTGCTTGGCGTTGTAGTAGTCGAGTATCCCCTGCACGCAGGCCACCTTGGGACCGGCTTGGGCGAAATGGGTCACCACCTTGTCGAGTTGATCGGGTTCGGGCGCGTCCTCTGCATCCCATACGCCGATGATGTCGCCGCGACAAAAATCGAGCGCATAGTTCAGCGCGCGGGGCTTGGTGGTGATTTCGCCGTCATCGGGCACTTCGATCACGTGCATCCATGTGGGCAGGTTGGTGCGGGCAAGGGTGGCGCGGGTCACGGTGTCCTTGGCCTCAAGCACGAGGATCACGTCGAGCAGCGCCTTGGGATAGGTGATCCGGGCCAGCCGTTCGATCAGCGCCTCGGCAATCCGCTCCTCTTTGAACAGCGGAACCATCACCGACACCCGCGGTTTGCGCGCGATGGAGACGGGGGGCAGCGGTTCGACCTTTGAGGGGGTGCGGACCGTGATCTGCGCGATCAGCGCGCAGGTCTTGAGGGTGGTGGTCATGAGCAGCGTCAACACGCCCCATCCGACCAAGACGGTCAAAACCCATGCGGGGGCCAAGACCAGACCCAACAGGGTTGCGGCCGCCACCGCCAGCAGCCAGAACCGGCCCGTCACCGTGTTGAGCGACCAGTTGCGGCAACTGAGGTCATCGGCAACTTTCGTCACCGCACGCTGCGCTAGAAGCGGGCCAAAGAGGGATGTGGTGGCCTGAATGATCTGGTCGTCATCGGCAATGACCGGCAGGAGGTCGCCACCAGCACTGCCCAGATCGGCGCGCAGGGCGTCAAGTTGATCGGGGCGGCTCGTGGCCACCAGCAAGGTGGTGCCGATCCAGCGCCACGGAACAACGCGGTGGCGCTGGCACAGATCCGCGCTTAGCGCGGCGGCCATCAGGGGAGAGGGGGGATCAACGTCAAGATCGACACGCTCTGCATCGTATTGCAGCGCAATGGCCAGCAACACATCATCCCGCGCCACATGGCCCTGCGCGACCAGAATCTCGCCAAGCGGCGCGTCGATGCTGCGCTGCATGGCCAGCGCCTCAAGCAGGTGTGTCTGGCTGATCAGGCCCGCATTGACCAGTTGACGCCCGACCGGCGTGGCCGCACGGTCATGGCGCGACACCGGGCGCGGTGCGGACAATCGTAATTGTGGATCGCTCATGGTGTGGTCTGATCCCAAAGGTCAGATCACACTGGCTCCGCGTGGTTAATGAAGGGTTAAACCCCTCAAAACATAGGCAGTTTTCAACCTAAGCGTGCGGACATGGCCTCTGCAAACCTCTCAAAGAGGTAGTAACTGTCCTGCGGGCCGGGGCTGGCCTCGGGGTGGTACTGCACCGAATAGACCGGTTTGCCCGACACCCGGATACCGCAATTGGATCCGTCAAAGAGCGAGGTATGGGTCTCGACCACGCCATCGGGCAGGGTCTGGGCATCCACCGCAAAGCCGTGGTTCATCGAGGTGATTTCGACTTTGCCGGTCTCAAGATCCTTCACGGGGTGGTTGGCCCCATGGTGGCCGTGGTTCATCTTTATCGTCTTGGCCCCAAGCGCGAGGGCCAGCATCTGGTGGCCGAGGCAAATGCCGAACACGGGGATATCCTGTTTCAGCACGTCCTTGATCATCGGCACGGCATAGGTGCCGGTGGCCGCCGGATCGCCGGGCCCGTTTGACAGGAAGACACCGTCGGGGGCGTGGGCCATGACCTCCTCGGCCGTGGCGGTGGCTGGCAGGACGGTCACGTCACAGCCCGCCGAGGCGAGGCAGCGCAGGATGTTGCGTTTGGCTCCGTAATCAATGGCCACGACCTTGTATTTCGGGTCATTTTGGGGCGTGTAGCCTTCGGGCCAGGCCCACCGCATCTCGTTCCAGCGATAGGATTGCGCACAGGTGACGTCGCGGGCGAGGTCTGCCCCCTCGAGCCCGTCGAAATCGCGGGCGGCGGCCAGCATGGCATCAATGTCAAAGACGCCGTCGGGATTGTGGGCCAGCGCGATATGCGGCGCGCCGGCCAGCCGGATGGCGCGGGTCAGACGACGCGTGTCCACGCCGCCCATCGCAATGCGCCCGCGCGCGGCCAGCCAGGTCGACAGCCCCTCGACCGCGCGCCAGTTCGACGGGTCGGTTGGCATCCATTTGACGATCATGCCCGAGGCGACCGGATCGCCGGTTTCATCATCTTCGGGGGTCACGCCGGTGTTGCCGATATGGGGGAAGGTGAAGGTGACAACTTGGCCCGCATAGGACGGGTCGGTCATGATCTCCTGATAGCCGGTCATGGCGGTGTTAAAGCACAACTCGGCCACTGTCTGGCCGGTGGCCCCGAAGCCTGTTCCGTAAAAGATTGTGCCGTCCGCAAGAACAAGGCAGGCGGTCGGTTTGGAGAAGGCAGGGGCGTTCATGGGCAGACCTTTGGCGGCAGGAAAGGGCAGGGTGATCAGCGGCAAACTTGGCGGAAACTAATGTGCGTGGCACGTGGGGTCAAGCTGGATTGGAAATTTGTATATCTATATATATCAATAGGTTAGGGGATTGCTCGGCCCTTGCCTCGTGCCGTGTGATCCCATATGGTCGCGCGCTCAACACGTGCCCATGGGGATGGACAACACATATGGATTTACGCACCAGAATTTCTGCGGCCTTGAAACAGGCGATGAAAGACAAAGCGGCTGAGCGGTTGTCGACCTTGCGGTTGGTGAATGCCGCGATCAAGGACAAGGATATCGATGCGCGTGCCGCGGGTCAGGACGAGGGCGTGGGCGAGGCGGAAGTGCTTGCAATCCTTGGCAAAATGTCCAAGCAACGGACTGAGAGCGCGCGCACCTATGAAGAAGGGGGCCGGTTGGATCTGGCAGAGCGCGAACTGGCCGAGATCAAGGTGATCGAGGAATTCCTGCCTCAGCAACTTGACGAAGAGGCGGCCGCCAGGGCGGTGGACGCCGCGATCGCAGAGGCCGGGGCTGACAGCATTCGCGACATGGGCAAGGTCATGGGCCTGCTCAAGGCGAAATATACCGGCCAGATGGATTTCGGTGCGGTGGGCCCGGTGGTCAAGGACCGGCTCTGTCGCTGATCAGGTGTTGGGCGCACATCATGTGCGCCTTACATACGGGCCGACACCGTGGGTCTGTAAGGCGCACGTGTCGTGCGCCAAGGTCACTGGCGTAAGGCTTTTGTCAGATCGTCGAACAGCGCGATCCGTTCTTCCTCGCTGAGGAAGGCACCAATCTCGACCTCGCGTCCTTTGCCCTTGAGCGTGACGTAATGCGGGATCGGTCCCTGATCGTCATATTTGGTCACTTGGGTCCAATAGCGGTTGCAATCCCATTCCTGCACCGCGCCGTTCGGACCAGTGCGGCACAGGTGCGTTTGGTCGCCATCCAGCGTCAGCACTTCGATGATCTGGCGGGATTTGCGATTGCGCCGCAGCGCAAAGTAAATCCCCCAGACCGCCAGCATTAGAAACGGCAGCAGCCCCCACAGGACCACACTGCCAAGCAGCGGCAGGGCAGGGATCAGGATCAGCGTGAAGGTTGTCAGCACCACAGCTGCCATGCCGTGCTGGGGCAGGGAGTTGTGAGGCCAGAGTTGCATTTCCTGCGTGGGCGCGTCTGGGTCGGATGTCCAACGGTACGGCATATCCCTTTTTATACGCGCCTGGTTTCAGGTGTCTAAGGGCAGGTTGTCGCGGGGCCGCCGCCCGGTCTATGCGGGCGGCGGTGTCGTTTGGATTTAGAGGTCTGTGTAGGCCGAACCGCTGAGTTGGTCGGGCCCTGTGCCGAACTGATCGCGCTGCTGTCCACCCGAGGCGAGGTCTTCGCGGTAGAGTTTCAAGAGCCCGCGCGTGCCCTCGGGCAATCCTGCGATCTGTTGTAGTGTCCGGCTGCCACCGGCTTCGGCGCGCAGGTAGGACGTGGTCAGCAGGTGCTGCTGGAATGAGGTCAGCTTGCCGGTTGCCGGATAGCCCATATAGCGCTGATAGTCGGACACAGCGGTACGCGTGGCTGGCCCGATGCGCCCATCGACGCTGCCTGCATCAAAGCCGAAATAGTTGAGCGAGGACTGGATGTCGCGCCCTTCCTGAGTCGCGGGAATGCTGGGCCGGTAGGTTTTTTTGGGCGTGTAGGTGCGAGGTTGGGCGCTGTAGGTGCGCGCGGCATAAGTTTTGGGCGCAACCGTTCGGGCGCGCAGTCGTTGTTGCTGGGCTTGCTGGACGCGCTTCTTGCGCACTTCATTCTGGATGATGGCCCCGCCGATGCCACCAAGAATGGCCCCGGCGATGAAATCCTTGCGGTCCGCGCTGGCTTGCGTGGCCGGGACAAGGGCGAGGGAAGCCGCAAGAGCGGCAGATGTGACGATGTTGAGACGCATATCATGCTCCGTTTGGTATCTGTTGTCCTGCGGGATGCGGGTCACGGTGTTCGGGCAGCGCGCTCCACTGGCAGCAGTGGGAGAGGCATATGGGCCAGCCCGGCATGTGGGGAAGAGGGATTGCGGTGAGCCGGCGCAGGTGCGCGGTGGCCTGCTTGTTTCTGCCACCCCCTGCGCGGTGATTTGCTGGACAGCGGGCGTTGATATTGCATAACAGCCAGGTCGTGGCATGCGATTGTTGTTGGTGATCGAGGTGTGAGGGACGCTGGTGCGTCGTCTTTGCGCGTGGCGTTGGATTGCAGCCAAGAGAGGGGGCGCTGCCCCCGGCCTTTGGCCTCCCCCGAGGTATTTGTGGCGAAAGGAAGGGGGTGGGCGGGCCTGACGTGGGGGTGAGTCATGCAAAAAGGGCCCCGATTGATATCGGAGCCCTTTGAGATGTCGATTTGGAGGACCGCTAGTGGGCGCGGTCGTGATCCCACTCTTCCTGCTTGGGCAGGATTTCAAACGTGTGTTCGGGCGGCGGGCTGGGCAGGGTCCATTCCAGCGTGTCCGCGTACTCGTTCCATGGGTTTGCTTCAGGTGCCTTGGCCCCGCGCAGCAGCGACCATGCGATCACCCCAAAGAAGAACAGGAAGGACGCAAAGCTGAGGAACGCGCCCCAGGACGACCACTGGTTCCAGTAGGCGAACGCCTCTGGATAGTCGATATAGCGCCGTGGCATGCCCTGACGGCCCAGGAAATGCTGGGGGAAGAAGGTCAGGTTCGCCCCGATGAACATCGTCCAGAAGTGCAGCTTGCCCGCCCATTCAGGATACATGCGCCCGGTCATCTTGGGGAAGTAGAAGTAGACCCCCGCGAAGATCGCGAACACAGCCCCGAGCGACATCACGTAGTGGAAGTGTGCCACAACGTAATATGTGTCGTGATAGTAGCGGTCGACCGCCGCTTGGCTCAGCACGATCCCTGTGACCCCGCCCAACGTGAACAGGAACAGGAAACCGAAGGCCCAGAGCATCGGCGTTTTCAGCTCGACCGAACCGCCCCACATGGTCGCGATCCAGGAGAAGACCTTGACCCCAGTGGGCACCGCGATGACCATCGTGGCCAGCATGAAATAGGCCTGCTGGTTCAGCGACATGCCCACCGTATACATGTGGTGCGCCCACACGACAAAGCCCAGCACACCGATGGCGATGATCGCCCAGACCATGGGCAGATAGCCAAAGATCGGCTTGCGCGAGAAGGTTGCGATCACGTGGCTGATGATCCCGAAGCCGGGCAGGATGATGATGTAGACCTCGGGGTGGCCGAAGAACCACAGAATGTGCTGGTAGAGCACCGGGTCCCCCCCGCCTGCGGGATCAAAGAAGGTAAATCCGAAGTTGCGGTCCATCAGCAACATGGTGATCGCGCCCGCCAGAACCGGCAAGGACAGCAAGATCAGCCAGCTTGTGACAAAGATCGACCAAGAGAACAGTGGCACCTTAAACAGGGTCATGCCGGGCGCACGCATGTTCAGGAAGGTGGTAATCATGTTGATTGCCCCCAGGATCGAGGACGCCCCCGAGACGTGGACGGCGAAGATCGCGAGATCCATCGACATGCCTTGTTCGGTTGTCGACAGCGGCGGGTAAAGCACCCAGCCCACGCCTGACCCAAGCTGGCCATTGCCGCCCGGTGCCAGCACCGAACAGATCGCTAGTGTGGTGCCCGCGACGTAAAGCCAGAAGGACAGGTTGTTCATCCGCGGAAACGCCATGTCCGGCGCGCCGATCTGCAAGGGCATGAAATAGTTACCAAATCCGCCGAACAGGGCGGGGATCACCACGAAGAACATCATGAGAATGCCATGACCCGTGATCAAAACATTCCACAGGTGCCCGTTGGGCGTGCAATATTCGTCCGATGCAATGAAGCGCGCGCCTTCGGCACACATGTACTGCACGCCCGGATCCATCAGTTCGAGGCGCATGTAGACGGTGAAAGCTACCGAAACAAAGCCGACGAAGGCTGATACGATCAGGTACAGAATCCCGATATCTTTGTGGTTTGTGGACATGAACCAGCGGGTAAAGAACCCACGTTCGTCTTCGTGATCGTGCCCGTGAATGGCTGCGTCTGCCATGCGGTGCCTCCTGGCTTGGGATTGTTTTGATGCGCGGGGTTCCCATCCGCGCATGGATTCTTGAATTGTTCTAAAGATTTGCACAGTCCGCATCAATGGAAGATCGCGCATCAAAGCGGGATGAATTGTCGCGTGTGAACGATCCTGCACAATCGACCATAGGTGGTGTAGTGTGATGTGCAGTGTCGCGCGGGTTGATCCGATGACCACCTCAGCACCCGTTCTGTTCGCGCCCACGGGTCAATGACCAGAAATTACCTCAATTTGGTCACTTTTCTGGCGCGTTCCGTCCCTCGATAAACCCTATTCGCCCCGCATCACCGCAACGTAAGGGCGCAGTCCGCGCCGTTGCTTGGATGAGGGCGCATGGCAACGAACGACAATACCAACCCCGGGACGCAGGGCGATCAGGTCATCTCTGGCACTACGGATGCGGACACGCTGACCGGCGCATTCGGCAATGATACGCTGTCGGGTGGCGACGGGGCGGATGTGCTGCGCGGGGACGGCCCCGTTCAGGGGGCCTGGCATTTCGAGACCTTCGATTTCAATTTCACCTCCTCCGCAGGGCAGGCCTTCGATATTGAAAACGGGGTCCGCACCGGGTCGGGTTATGTCACTGATTTCAATGAGGATGGGCTGATCAACACGATCCGTGGTCCGACAGGGAACCCAAGTGATTTTGGGATTATCTATACCAGCACGCTCAACACAATTGCAGGTGGCACCTATCGGCTTGAGACCCGGTCCGATGATGGCTCGACCATCCAGATTTTCGATTCCAGCGGCAACCCACTCCAGTTCGCGAACCAGACCGGCGGCACGCTCGACTATCTGAACAACGACTTCCATCAGGCTCCTACAACCCGTTTTGGCGACGTGCAGCTTGATCCGAACGAAACCTATACGATCCAGATCCGGTATTGGGAGAACGCAGGTCAGGACGTGCTGGAGGCGCGCATCAGCGGGCCGGACACGGGCAATGTCTCCGAAAGCCTGCTGACCACCAGCATGATCGGGATGCCACCGGGGCCTGAATACTCCGTCACGGGCATCCCTGCGGGGGTCGAAGGCGATGACAGCATTGACGGCGGGGCGGGCAACGACACGATCTATGGCGATGGCGGCAATGACACGCTGAATGGCGACCAGGGCGATGACGAGATCTTTGCCGGCTCGGGGGATGATAGTCTTGACGGTGGCGCAGACAACGACACGGTTGTGGGTGGCTCTGGTGCAGACGTTGTGCTGGGCGGAACAGGCAATGACAGCCTTTTCGGCGACAGCGCAGACGGCTCGCCCGCCACCACGGGTGTTATCATTGCAGATGAGGATTTCGAGGGCGGCGCGACGGGCTGGACCACCAATCGCACCGACACCGATCCGGGCTTTGGCGAAGTGCTGGGCCGGTTCGGCAGCGTCGACGGCACCGTGGCCACGCAAAAGACCTTTGCGATGGATCAGTCCAAGGACTTTGCGATCCTAGAATTTGACGCTCACCTGATCGACAGTTGGGACGGCGAAGAGTTCATCATCACCCTCAACGGCGAGCAGGTGTCGTTCACCCAGTTCTTTACCCAAGCCGGAACAGCCGGGAGCGAGACCTTCATCGGCGCGGATGGGGCGACCTACACTGTTGACTACGCGCCGACCAATCAGGGGGCGCTTGGGTTCAACAGTGGGTTCAACGACATCACCTATGGGGTGCGTATTACGGTCGAAAACCCGCCCGCCAATTTGACAGTGGGCTTTGGCAGCACATTGGATCAGTCCACGGCGGACGAAAGCTTTGCCATCGATAACTTCACCATCATCGGCACGGATGATGCAGAGGACACATTCACGGCCGTCACGGATGAACTGAATACCGACGACACGCTGACTGGCGGTGCGGGCAACGACACGCTGACCGGTGGTGAGGGGAACGACACATTCATCTACAACACCGGTGACGGCAGCGACGTCATCACCGACTTCAACACCGGCAATTCTGGCGCGATTGACGACGGGGATCAGACCAACAACGACTTCATCGACCTCAGCGCCTATTACACCCACATCCACGAATTGCGCGCCGATCTGGCCGATGACGGGTTGCTGAACCAGTCGACGGGCGATTTTTCGGACAACGCGTCCCTTGGCGGCGGTTCGATCGCGTTCACGGGCGTGACCGGGGCGGACCTGACCGAGGACAACACCAACGTGGCCTGCTTTACCGCCGGTACGCTGATCGAAACGACCGACGGGCCAGTGGCGATCGAGGATTTGCGCCGGGGGATGCGCCTTGTCACCTATGACAACGGGAACCGGCCCGTCCGGGCGATCCTGCGTCGGATGGTGGATGGCTCCGGCGATCTGGCCCCTGTTCGGATCATGGCTCACACCCTTGATAACACGCGCGATTTGCTTGTCTCGCCAGCCCACCGCATGCTGATTTCGGACTGGCGGGCGCAAATGCTGTTCGGTGCGGATGAGGTGCTGGTCAGTGCGTCCAGCCTTGTGCGTGGCGATCTGATCTGCCGTGTGCCGACGCCGATGGTGACCTATTATCACATCCTGATGGACCGCCACGAGGTGATCTATGCCGAAGGGGCCCCGACCGAGAGTTTCCACCTGACCCGCGAAGCCGTCGAGGCGGCGGAGTATGATGACAGCGAAGAGGGGGCCGTGGCGCGCGAGATTGCGCGGATATTTCCGGAACTTCTGATGTGCGCAAGCCGCAGCGTGCGCCCGGTGATGAAAGGATACGAGGCCCGCGCCCTTGCCGGACTGCTTGGCTAGGCGTTTGGTCCTCGCGCAGATCGGCTGTCAGGCGCGTCCTCCAAACACGCTGTCAAAGGTCTGACGCAGGGCCACGTCTACGTCCTCCATGCTGACCGGCAAGCCCAGATCGACAAGGCTGGTCACCCCGTGATCCGCGATCCCGCATGGCACGATCCCGTCGAAATGCGACAGGTCCGGCTCCACGTTGATCGACAGGCCGTGAAAGCTGATCCATTTGCGCAGGCGAATGCCGATGGCTGCGATCTTGTCCTCGGCGGTCTGACCGGCGGCATCGCGCGGCTTTTCGGGGCGCTGTACCCAGACGCCCACACGGCCCTCGCGGATTTCGCCAGTCACATTGAAGGTGGCAAGGGTCGCAATCACCCACGCCTCAAGATCCTGAACAAAGGCGTGCACATCGCGGCCCCGCGCGCCCACATCCAGCAGGGTATAGGCCACCCGTTGTCCGGGGCCGTGATAGGTATATTGCCCGCCGCGACGGGTCTGGTGGACCTCAAACCGGTCGGGGTCGGTCAGGTCGGCGGGCTTGGCCGAGGTGCCCGCGGTATAAAGGGGGGGGTGTTCGACCAGCCAGATGCACTCCCCCGCCTGTCCTCGGGCAATGGCTGTGGCGCGCTCTTCCATCCAGGCCTCGGCCATGCGGTAATCGGTCAGGCCGGGTGTGGTGATCCACTCGACCACCGGCTCAGGCCGCCTCTTCCTGTGCCACTTTTTGCAGGATTTGGGCGTAGTTTTGCGCCCCTTGCGCGCCCGTGATCAGATATTTGCCACCAAACACCATCGAAGGGACGCCCGAGATGCCGCGTGAGGTCCAGAACGCCTGTTTCTCGCGCACGCTGTCCACGAGGGCTCCGCTGGCCAGCATCTCGGCGGCGGCTGTGCGGTCCAGCCCCACGGTTTCACCCACATCCAGCAGCACATCGGTGTCCGACACATCACGGCCTTGCGCAAAATGCGCGTCAAACAGGGCGAGCTTCAGTGGATGCTGGAGCCCGTGAGCCAATGCAAAGTCGAGCATCTGATGCGCGGCAAAGCTGTTAACGATGCGGCTGTCTTCGGAAAACGCGAAGGTGATGCCCAAGTCCTTGCCCAAGGCCTGCAAATGCGCCCGGTTTTGCGCGGATTGGGCAGGGCTCGCGCCATATTTCTCGGCGATGTGCTCAGTCAGGTTCTGACCTTCGGGCGGCATCTGCGGGTTCAGCTCAAACGGATGCCAGCGGACGCGCGCGCCCATGCCGGTGGCCCCCAGGGCCTGCTCCAACTGACGGTATCCGACGATGCACCACGGGCACATGACGTCTGAGACAATATCGACCTCTATGACAGGGCCGTCGGACTGGGGAGTGTTCGCATCGCTCATTTTGGGGGCGCTTTCGATGGGAATAGGGCTGCCACCTACATCACGTGCGTGGGCCCAAATTTCAAGCGCGGCGCGGGTGTGTATGCAAAGGTATGGAATAAGTTACTTTTCAAATTTCAGTTCGTTGGTAGACTGCGGGCGTATTTCTGGAGGGTTAAATTATGTTCGCAAAGTCAATTGCAGCTTCAATTATAGCGATGTCGGTCGCGATTGTTCCGGCCACACGCGTGTCGGCAGATGCAGGCGATTTTGTCGCCGGGGCCATCATTGGTGGGATCGTTGGCCATGCGGCCACACGTCAGAACCAGCGCAAGAAGGCCACGACGCAGCGGTCCTCGACACGCACATACACCAAGAAGACGTATAAACCGCGCCTGCCTTCGACGCAGGAAGGGCGCGAAATTCAGGCCTCGCTGAACTATTTCGGGTTCAATGCGGGCACGGTGGATGGCCAGTTGGGCAACAGGTCGCGCAATGCGATTTCGTCCTATCAGGCGTATCTCGGCTATCCGGTCACTGGCCAGCTTAGCCCGTTCGAACAGAACCTGCTGATCAGCTCGTACAACCGCGCCCAAGCGGGTGGCTATGCGGTCAACCAGCAGATCGCGTCGAACCCTGAGGGCACGCGCGGCCTTCTGAAGACCTACCGTGCCGAATTGGCCGGGCAGACGGCGGCCCCCGTGGCCCCGACAACAATCGTTGTTGCGCCGCAACCTGCGGCCCCGGCGGTCGGCACCACAACCACGACGACCGTTGTCGCCGCAACGCCTGAGGCGACTGCGCCCGAGACGCCCTCATTTGCAGCCGGTCTGCCGACGTTCCTCGACACAGGGGCGTCCAAGTCTCTGGCCTCGCATTGCAACACCGTTTCCTTGCTGACCAACACCAATGGCGGCTTCACCACATTGGGCGGTATGACGGACCCGAACGTGGCTCTGAACGAACAGTTCTGCCTTGCGCGGACCTATGCGATCTCGGCCAGTGAAGAGCTTGTGTCCAAGGTGCAGGGCTTCACGCCCGAGCAGATCGCGACGCAGTGCAAACAGTTCGGCCCCGCGATGCAGCCCCATGTTGCCGCCCTTCCGCTCAAACCTCAGGCCGAGGTGGTGCAGGACGTGGCCGGGTTCATCCTGACCACTGGCATGTCGCCTGCGCAGCTGAAAGGCACCGCAAGTATCTGCATGGGTGTGGGCTATCGCACGGATGACATGGACGTGGCTCTTGGGTCGGCCCTGATGCTCTATGCGATGGGCGATCATGTCTATGGCGAGCTGATGGGCCACCACCTGGCGCAAGGCTTCGGCACGTCCCAACGCGTGGATGCGGCCCGTGTGTGGTACGCCGAAGGTCTGAAGGCGGTCGACAAGGGCGCGCCAGCCGTCTTTGCCCCCGGCCAGCCCGAGCGGGTCGAGCTGCTGCGTCAAGCGTCCTTGCGCCTTGGCACCTCCAATTCGGAAGTGTTCAACCCGGTGCAGCCACTGGTGCAGCCCGCCGCGTTGCCCAGCTTTGGTGTGGTCAGCGAGTAACACCGCCCACATGCTGCAAGTTTTGGAACCGGGGCCCATGCGCGGCCCCGGTTTTTCTTTGCGGTTTCGCTCTTGGCAAGGGCTGCGTTCGCGGTTAGAGACAGCGCACCAAGTCAAGGCGTGCGGCCGTGGCGGAATTGGTAGACGCGCAGCGTTGAGGTCGCTGTGAGGTAACACTCGTGCGAGTTCGAGTCTCGCCGGCCGCACCACTTCTTATTGGCCTACCGCCGACGGCGACTTGAGGCCGTGCGGGTTTTGGATCTCTCCTCCCACCTGCACCATATCTGATCGCCTAACGCCTGCGGTTTCCTTCTCCACCCGTGACAGCACATCCCGCCGCTTTGCATGGCACATCAGCCGCGACTGTCAGAGCTTCAAGTTGCGCGGGCGCGCTATCGCGCTATGGTTTAATGTCGATAGACTTGGGAAAGCACCAATAGACATGAGCGAGCCGGTCACCTCCGCCAGTCCCCCGAAAGATACGGCTTTGTGGTGGCGCGCGATCACGCATGTGTTCCGGCTGATGGACGAAAAGAACCTCGGCCTGATTGCCGCCGGCGTGGCGTTTTATGCCATTCTGGCCATCTTCCCCGGGCTGGCCGCCACGATCGCGCTTTGGGGGATTGTAGGTGATCCGGGGCTTGCCCTTGTGCAGCTCGAAGAGTTTCAGGCCGTGATCCCGAGTGATGTCTATCGCCTTCTTGCCGGACAGCTTGTCAAACTTGCGACGACGGATGGGCTGACGCTTGGGTGGGCGTCGCTGCTGTCTTTTGGTTTTGCGTTGTGGTCGGCGCGGGCAGGGGTGGCAGCACTCATGCGCGGGCTGAACGCGATCTATGAGGCCCCCAATCGCACGGGACTATCGCACTATATCCGGGCGCTGATGCTGACGGGCAGCCTGATTGGCGTGCTGCTGGTTGCCATGGCCTGCATCGTGATTATTCCGGTGATCCTTGCCTTCTTCCCGCTTGGGCCTTGGGCTGAATTCGGGATTGATGTGCTGCGCTGGGTGCTTGGGGTCGGCGTGTTGCTGATCGGTTTTGCCATCATTTATCGGCTTGGGCCGAACCTGAAAGGGCAGCGGCCCAAGCTGATTTCGCCCGGCGCGGCTTTCGCGTCCGTGGGGTGGTTGATGGCGTCCGTGGGCTTTTCGATCTATCTGCGTAATTTCGGGACTTATAATGAGGTCTATGGCTCAATCGGGGCGGTGATCGTGATGTTGATGTGGCTGTTTATCAGCGCCTATTTGGTGCTGCTTGGCGGGGCGCTCAATGCGGAACTGGCGCGGGCGCGCCGGGCCAAACTGTCTATCCCAGAACCATCAGCCACAGCCACGCCGTGATCACGGACGCCCCCGTCGCGACCAGTACAGAGGAGGCCGCCACCCGCCGCGCGCGCCCGTACATATTGGCAAAGATATAGCCGTTGACCCCCGGTGCCATGGCCGCCGTCAGCACGCCGGGATTGAAGACCTCGCGCGGGACGGACAGGGTGGTGCCGAGCGTCCATGTGATCGCGGGGTGGATCAGCAAGGACACGGCACAGATCATCACGATCACCCGCGCATCCCCTTCGGGTTTGTATTGGATCAGCACGCCGCCAAGCGCGAAGAGAGCGGTGGGCAAGGCGGCGCGGATCACCAGATCAAGACCGTCCGTCAACACACCCGGCAGGGTGATTCCGGCAAGGTTCACCACGAACCCGGCCGCAATGGCCAGCACCAGCACATTGCGGAACATCGCCCGCGCCACCGCGCGCGTCATGACCAACGGGGATTGCCCGCGATTGCGCGTGATCTCCATCGCAGTGATGCCAAGCCCGTAGCAAAAGGGCGAGTGGAACGCGATGATCGAATAGGCCCCGGCAAGGGATTCAGGCCCATAGGCGCGTTCGTTGATCGCAAGGCCCAACAGGACCGAGTTTGAAAAGAGGCAGCAAAAGCCGATGGCCACGCAATCCTCCAAATCCCGCTTGAAAACGATCCGTGCGCCGAGCAGGCCAATGAAAAAGCCCGCCGTCGCACCGAGATAGAAGCTGAACAGCAGGCCGGGATTCAGGCTGACGGACAGATCAAGGTTGGCGATGGCCGAAAACAGCAGGCAGGGGATGGCGAAGTGTTGCGAGAACTTCATCAGGGCATCGACACCGGAGGCCGGGAAAAAACCGCGCCAGACAGCGACATAGCCGAACCCGATCACCAGAAACACAGGAAGGATGACGTCGAGAAGGGCTTGCATGATCGGGCCTTGGGGTGCGCTGAAGCCGCGAGAGCCTTCGGCGGGAGTTTTGTGGGAACAATGAAAGGCTAGGGGGTGCGGGTGACGAGCGTCATCCCATCATAGGCAGGTTCGATATGGGCAGGCGTTTCGGCCATGACGGTGTCATAGTCGAGATCGTTGTGCATGTTGGTCAGGATCGCCTGTTTGGGTTTTGCCCGCTCGATCCAGTCCAGAGTGTTGGCCAGATGGCTGTGGGTCGGGTGCGGGTCGCGCCGCAGCGCGTCCACGATCCAGCAGTCGAGGTCTGTGAGATGCGCCCATGCCGCGTCGGGGATATCCGAGACATCCGGCAGATAGGCGACATCCCCGACGCGAAACCCGAGGGCGTCGATGCCGCCATGCGCCACCTCGAACGGGGTCAGAGTGATCGGCCCGCCGGGGCCGTCGATGACCACGTCGCCCTTGATCGTATTGAGATCGAGAATGGGGGGATAGGGCGACCCGGCAGGTTGCACGAACACATATCCAAACCGCGCGATCAGGTCGTTTTGGGTGTACCCGTCCGCCCAGACCTGAAGCCGGGCGCGCATGTTGAACACGATCATGCGCAGATCATCAATGCCGTGCACATGGTCGGCATGGGAATGGGTATAGATCACCCCGTCCAGCCGCCCGGTCCCCGTGGACAGCAACTGATTGCGCAGATCGGGCGAGGTGTCGATCAGCACCGTTGTGGCGCCCTCTGCCCCTTTGCGCTCGATCAGAAGGGAACACCGTTGCCGCCGGTTCTTGGGATTGTGCGGATCGCAGGCCCCCCAATGCCCGCCCAGACGGGGCACCCCGCCGGAGGACCCGCATCCAAGGATCGTGAAGGTGGTCGTCACACTCATGGTTGTACTGTGTCGGCCCGTGCCTTGGAGAACAAGCGGTTGAAGTTCTTTTGCGTCTGGGCTGCAAAATCGGGATAGGGCATCCCGAACGTCTCGGCTGCTTTTTGGGCGGTATGTGCGGTGTAGGCGGGTTCATTGCGTCTGCCCCGGTGCGGAGGCGGGGCAAGGTAGGGTGCGTCGGTTTCGACCAGTATCCGGTCGATGGGTGCACTGGCGAAGATGTCGCGCAGGTCCTGCGATTTCGGAAAGGCGGTGATGCCGGACATGGACAGGTAAAACCCGAGGTCGAGCGCAGCATGCGCCAGTTCTTTGGAGGACGAGAAGCAGTGCATGACGCAGGTATAGGCACCGTTCCTGTATTCTTCGGTCAGGATCTGGGCCATGTCTTCATCTGCTGCGCGGGCATGAATGATCAGCGGCAGACCTGTGTCGCGGGCGGCGGCAATGTGGATGCGCAGGGATTGTTTTTGGATATCGGCGCTGTCAGAGGTGTAATGATAATCAAGTCCGGTTTCGCCGATGCCGACGAATTTGGGATGCCCAGCCAAGGCGATCAACTCGTCTGTTGAGGCAAGCGGTTCGTCCGCCGCGCTCATCGGGTGGGTGCCTGCGGCGTAGAACACGGGCGCGTGGGCTTCGGCGATGGCGCGCACTTGGGGTTCGAGCCGCAGTTTGGTGCAGATCGTAACCATGCGGGTGACGCCAGCGGCGGCGGCGTTGGCGATGATCTGGTCCAGTTGCCCCTCAAAGTCCGGAAAATCCAGGTGGCAGTGGCTGTCGGTGATCTCTGGAGTCATCGTGCGGGGGCCGTCGCTGAGAGTTTGAACAGGGTATCAAGGACGAGGGCAGGGGGGTCAAGGTTGACCGCCCGTCCATGGCGCGCGCGCGCCAGTGCGGTTTGCGCGGTTTCGGCCCAAGCCCGCGCGTGGCCCTGACTGGCGCAAAGGCGAGCAAAGATGGCCGCCTCATTGCGTGCCGCCTCGACCGTTGGCGGGTGCCCGGCCCCTGTGCGGGCCAACCGGCTGAGAGCCACGTCGATGAGCGTGTAAAGGAGATCCAGTTTGACCTCGGCACCCCGCGCGCCTGCGGCTTCGGCGAGGGCCAGCGCGCGGGCGCGGTCGAGGTTTGGCATGGTGTCCAACAGGGCGATGACTTCACCATAGGTCTTGAGCCCATCCAGAAGCGATAGCCGCATGGCCTCGCCAACGGACCCTGCGCTGAGTTCGGCCAGCGCGGCCCCATCCGGGCCGGGATCAACGCCGGCGTTGGCCATGGCGGTGCCCATTTGCGCCGCATCAAGTGGCCCGAGCCGCAAGGTGCGGCAGCGGGACCGGATGGTGGGTAGCAACCGGCTGGGTTGGTGGCAGATCAGCAGCAGGGTGGTGCGCGCGGGCGGCTCTTCGAGCATTTTGAGCAGGGCGTTTGCGGCGTTCACGTTCATGTCGTCTGCCGCATCAATGATCACCACACGACGTCCACCATCGGTGGCGGAGAGTTGAAAGAACCCCGACAGCGCACGGATATCGTCGATGGTGATCTGATCGCGCAGCCGCTTGGTCTTTTCATTTTCGGTGCGGTGGACGGATTTCAGCCCCGGTTCCGCGTTGGCCGTGATGCGGCGTGCGATGGGGTGGTCGGGCGAGACGTCGAGGGTCGTCGGGAGCGGTGCGCCGAACATGTCATCAGGGTCGGGGTCTGGCGTGGCCAAAAGGAAGCGCGCGATGCGCCAGGCCAGTGTCGCCTTGCCGACCCCGCGCGGGCCGGTGATCAGCCACGCGTGGTGCAGCCGCCCGGTGGTGAAGGCATCCAGAAACGCGGCTTCGGCCTTGTCCTGCCCGATCAGCTGCACGGTATCGCGGGGGTGCGGTGCCCCGGGCACGCGTGTTGGATCGAGTATGTCATCAGCCATGGGCAGGATGTAGCAGAGCGCATTGCGGAAGGGGAGAGGGATTGCGCGTCGGGTGTGGTCTGAAGGCCGCCTTGCGGCGAGCGATGCTCAGGGGGCTCCGCCCCCCCCCCCCGCCGGTGGCAGGGAGCGTTTCGTTCAGGGGGCTCCGCCCCCATCGCTGGCACGATTCCCCTGCGGTATTTGGGATCAAAAAAAGGTCAGGGTGTCAGATAGGCCTGCACTGCGTTGCGTACCTGTTCGGCGACGTGATCCATGCTGGCCGCGCCGTCGATGATCCGGTAGCGGGGGGCGAATTCCTTGGCCAGCGCAAGGAAGCCTGCGCGCATTTTGGTTTGTAGATCCGCGCCGAAATCTTCGAACCGCTCCTCATGGCCCTGGCGGCCCTTGGCGCGTGACAGCCCTTGGCCGGGGTCCATGTCGATCAGGATCGTGAGGTCGGGTTCGCGCCCGATCATCAGATCGTGGAGGGCGTCGACCTTGCCGCGCAGATCGCCCCGGCTGAGCCCCTGATACATTCGTGTGCTGTCTGCAAAGCGGTCGCAGATCACGATCTTGCCCTCTGCCAGAGCCGGATTAATCACCCGTTCCAGATGGTCGCGCCGCGCGGCTGTGAACAACAGCAATTCGGTTTCCGCAGACCACCGGTCCGGGTCGCCTTGCAGCACCAGTGCACGGATTTCTTCGGCCCCCGGACTGCCGCCGGGTTCGCGCGTCAGGATCACATCGTGCCCGGCTGCGCGCAGATCATCGGCCAGCATTCGGGCTTGGGTGGACTTGCCCGATCCGTCGATTCCTTCAAAGCTGATAAAGTGACCTTTTGCGCTCACGCGCCATCCTCGGATGGGGCGCGTGTGGTCCACTGATCAATCAACGACAGGGCTGCGGTCGAGATTTTGGCAAGGAAGCCGCCATGGGCGATGTCGGTTTCGGCCACCAGTGGAAAGCGCTGTTCAGGCAGTCCTTCGGGCTGGATCACCAGTTCAGCCAAGGCTGTTCCTGCGGCAATCGGGGCCTGCACCGGCCCGGTATAGACCACTTCGGCTGACACGGTCTTGCCTGCAAGCACGGGCAGCAACACGGTGATATCTTCGGAGGAGACCAGCCCGACCTCGGGTTCGCCACCTTCCCACACGCTTGCGGTGGCGACGCGTTCGCCTGCGTCCACCAATGTGCGCTGCGCAAACTGGCGGAAGGCCCAATTGACAATGGCTTCGGATTCCTGCGCGCGCGCGGCGGCTGTATCAAGGCCCGAGAGCACAAAGACCACGCGGCGGTCGTCCTGCTTGGCCGATCCGGCCAGGCCATAGCCTGCTTCCTGGGTATGGCCTGTTTTCAGCCCGTCTGCCCCGATGCCAAGCGTGAGCAGGGGGTTGCGGTTGAACCGGTTAGAGGACTCGTTTTCGTCAAACAGGAACTCGGTTTCCGAAAACATCGGGTAATATTCGGGGTAATCCGTCAGCAACCGTTGGGAGAGTAGCCCCAGATCACGCATCGACATACGATGCCCGGCCGCAGGCCACCCGCTGGAATTGGCAAAGGTCGAGTTTGTCATCCCCATTTCCTGCGCCCGCCGGGTCATCAGGCGGGCAAAGCCGGCCTCGGTGCCGTCAGGGCTGAGCGCTTCGGCGATCACCACGCAGGCATCATTGCCCGACAGCACGATCACGCCGCGCACCAGATCCTCGACCGACACCCGCTCGCCTTCCTTGAGGAACAGGGTCGAGCCGCCAAAACTGTTGGCATGGGCCGACACGACCAACTCGTCCGTCATCGACAGCTGGCCGCGCTCAATCGCCTCAAACGCCATGTACAGGGTCATCAGCTTGGACATTGAGGCCGGCGGCAGCGGTTCGTCCGCGTTCTTGTTCAGCAAGACCGTGCCAGTTGTGTGGTCAATGACATAGGCCGCTTGGGCCCGCGTCTCGAAGGCGGCAAGCGGCAGGGCAGTGGTTGAGATCAGCAAGGCGGCGGCAGCGAGGGTGCGGATCACGGGCGATGTCTCCTGTAACGGTCAGTTTCGAACGGCGTATGCGTCAGTGAACCCTTCGCCTTTGATCTTGGTCAACAGTTGCGCCCGCTCGGATTTCGTGGCGGCGGGGCCGACCACGACGCGCCAGAACGGCTTGCCATCACGGTCAAAGGTTTTGACCGTGGGGATGACACCGGCACTGCGCATCTGCTTGGCGGTGCGCTCGGCGTTGGCTTGTACCGAAAAGATACCGATCTGGATGAAGGGGCGATCAAGGCTGGACGCTGCGGGTCGGGTTGCAGCGGCCACAGGGGTTGGGGTTGGCGCGGCCGCGGGCTGGATGCCCGAGGCGGCGGTTGTCGTGTTCTCAGTCTCGGTTGCTGGTGTGGGCGCGTCGATGGCCGCAGCCGCACTTTCGATGGGGTCCAGCGTGGTGGCGGTCACATCCGAAGGAGCAGCGACAGTGTCGGCGTCAATGGGGGTCACTTCGGGGGCGACGGTCACTTCCTCTTTGCGCAAGGCGGTCACGTTGAGCTGGGCTGGTGCGCCCGCCAACATCCCCAACGCTTCGGCGGCATCCGAGCTGATTTGCAGGCGCGGGCCCGGAATGTCGCGTTCCCGGCGGAAGAGGGCCCCGACCACAAACTTGTCATTGGTGGTGTTGCGGATGATGACCCGCTCGGGTTCGGTCACATCGGGGTGGGCGACCCATACACCGCCCAAGGATGGGCGTCCGTCCCAGAGGCCCGCTTCGGTTGCGGAAAAGACATCCGGGGATTCCACATCCCGCTCGATTGTTTCGACGGCGGCCCCTGCTTTGGGCGTGCCTTCGGTGGCTGTGTTGGATTTGTTGGCCTGCATGGCCACGAATTGTCCGTTTTCATCACACCCGGCCAAAAGACCTAGGGCGAGCATGACGGCTGCGCTGCTGCGGAGGGTGGAAAGGGAAAATGCTCTGCTCATGGACCGAGTCCTTGCCTGCTGTTGCCTGTGGGGCCGGTATCCGGCCAGTGCCGTTTTCGACACGATTTTTTGCCCCGTCACGCGGGGTTGTGGGCGCACCATAGCGCGGGCCGTACGGTCTGAAAAGCGGGCGCGTGCGGTATCGGCATATTTCCCCAAGAAGTGAGTCTTTCGGGTGCCATTTGCCGAATCGCGTGGGCTTGCCTAAAGCAGCATCAACGGAGATTTGGCAGAGTGGTCGAATGCGGCGGTCTTGAAAACCGTTGGGCGTGAGAGCGTCCCGTGGGTTCGAATCCCACAGTCTCCGCCATTTTATTTCTTACCCCATCGATATCGTCTAAGGTATTGAACGGTATGGTAGTTTTGGCGGTTCGAAACCCTCTATTTCGCGCATATGGGATGGGGCTGTCGAAAACCAGTTTCAGGACGGTTTGTCGGTCGCTGCTTTTGCCTGTTTCCCAGAGTTTCCAAGGGTTTGTGAGAAACGTGAGAGCGGTTCGAAATTTCCGCTGGAAGTCTTCGGGTTTTGGTTTCGAAAATGCGAGGTCTTCTGCAGTTTTTACCCGCTGTGCTTCCAGTTTGTCGATTTTGGCCTCAAGGGCGCGTTCTGTGGCGGTGCTTGTTGTGTCGATCAAACGATCCGCTGTTTTGCTGATTTGCGACTCGATGCGGACCAGTTCTGTCTTTTGCGCTTTGCGCTGTGTTTGCCACTGCGTGATGCGCCCGTCCCAAATATCTTTGAACATTTCCGAAGCCACAGCGATCAAGCCGCGACTTGGGGTGAGGGACTGCAAGAGGTTTTCAAAAGCGTCTTCGATGTCAGCGCGTTTGATCGACTTGCGGCGTAGATCGCAGCCTTTCTGGAAACACTCGTAATAAGGATAGCGCTTGTTGCGCCCTTTTGCCCAATAGCCTGTCATGGGATGCCCGCAACCGTCGCAGGCGACATAGCCGCGCAGTGGAAAGTCGTCGGTGCTGACGGTCTTTTGCGGCGCAGTTGTACGATCATTTATACGGGCTTGGATGCGTTGAAACGTCTCCCACGAGATCAGCGTCTCGTGCTTGCCTTTCGTCAGGCCGATGCCCCATGGCTTGTAGGCATAGTAGCCCGCGTAAATCTTGTTGGTGAGTAGGTTCTTGATGCGCTGTGGGTGGATGTTACCCTTGGCATCTCGGGCAAAGATCGGGTGCGGTGCGAGGAACCGCGCCACGTCCGCCTGCGATTCAAAGCGGCCCGAGGCAAAGCCTTCCAACGCTTCTTGCAAAAGGCTTGCAGTGGGCTCAACACGCTCCAACACTTTGCCGCCGCCCTGACCTTTTACATAGGTGTAGCCCGTCGGTGCCCAGAAGCAGAAGTACCCCGCCTTGAGGCGCGCCGTCATCCGGTGGCGCACCTGTTCGGCGTTTTTCTGGCTGTGATGTTGGGACACGCTGGCGAGCATGTTCTCGATCAGGCGGCTGTCGCTGTCATCGCCAAACTCAATAGACGGGCTTTCCAATTGAGCGCCGACCGCGCCGATGGTGGCGCGTAGCTTGATATGTGCTTCGAGATTGCGGGCAAGGCGCGAGATGTCGTCGATGATAACAACAGGGCTGTCTTTGCGGTGCTTGCGCAGCCACATCAGCATCTCACGCATGGCCGGACGGTCGTCGATGCGGCCTGTCACGCCGCGCTCAAAGAACACGCGGACGACATCATAGCCTCTGTAGGTTGCAAAATCACGGCAACGGGATTCTTGGCTGGCAAGGCCGTCGCCTTTTTTGAGCTGCGCTTTGGAAGACACGCGGGCGTATATCACGGCTGTGGTCATGGGCTGGCCTCCTGTCGGTCTGAGTATAGCCCATTTGCGGCTGTGGCGTCGCGTTTGGTAGTGGGGCTGGATGGGGAAATCGGTGGATAATCTTCGGTACGGGCTGCGACGGCTTCTAAAAACGCCCAAAGGGCAAGTAAGGCATCGTCGCTTAGCCCGTGCTCGCTTTCCGCTGCACCGATGCGGCGGTATTTGTCGAGATCGGGGGACATGAAAAACACTTTCCCGCGCGCCCTAGTTGGGGCGCGCGTTTCAAAGTTACTGGTTAAGAAAGCAAATCCGCATGCGCCAAACGGTGCGGGCCGCAGCCGGGCGGGCTGCGGCCCAAAATTTGGGCGGATTTTTGGGAATACAGTCCTAATCATGTCAGAGATTTCTGTTTTTGTCCAACGTTTTTAGAGACTTGCCGGATGGGCAATCCCATCCAGCAAGTTCGTTGGGTTACGCGGCTTTGGCCTGTTCGACTTCGGAGAGATCGATTTCCGTGTCCGAAATGTCCTCTGCTGCGTTCGGCTCTTCACCGCTCTTGTCGACGGCTTTGACCTCATACCGATACGACCCGCTTGGAAACGCCATATAGTATGGCATCCAGTCTTCCCGTTCTGGTGCGCGGGTTCCGTCCAGACAGGCGGTCAGGATTGCGCGTTGGGTTTTGGCGGTGGCGGTCAGGTTTTGATCCGCCGCTGTTTCACCCGCATATTCCCGCACCATCGCATTCAACACTTGCTTGTCGCGTACCAGATCGAAGAACAGGGGTTCGGGTGACCAGTGGTTGCGCATGTCTGCTTCCATCGCCTCGCCAAGTTTGTCGATCAGCGGGCTGTGGACGGACAGGCCGTCTGCCATTAGGAAGGTCAGGATGCGCGTGACGGCGTCGTCAGACAGGCTTTGCAGTGTCGCAAAAACCTCTGTGATGCAGGGGCGTGGTGACCATGCATTGGCGGTGTCCATGAGTGCTGTGTCGTCGTCCATACCTAGCAAAGCCTTGATGTCGGCGCGTTGGGCCACCATCCGCCGATGGCCTACATTGCGGGCAAGGCTGTCTTCAATCTCGGGCTTTGCCGTTTTTTGCGGATCGGATTCCACCTGCCAGAGGGATGATCCCGCGATCATGTGTGCCGCGATCAAACGCAGGGCGATACCGCTTTGGCTCAACAGATCGGAGCGCACAGCGGCATGACGGTGTAGATCGACATAGTTTTGGGCTGCTTTGGTGAGTTCAGGTTTGGGCGCGGGTTCGACATTCGTGTCCGCTTTCTCGCGGCGCTTGGCCTCAGCACGGGTGATGTAGCCTTCGTGTTCGGTCACCTCACCCTGTTGGCTCACGGTGATGAATACCCGTCCTCCGTCCTTCATGGTCGTCTTTTGATGATCCCATGTGGCAAAATACGCGCCGCGTTCCATGACAACGGTTTCCGCCCAGCCCAGAACCTCATAACCTGTGGCAATCATCTGGATGGCTTCTTCCTGCTTGATCCAGAATGCCTCGGCATCCGCAAAATAGGCGTCTTCGCCAAACAGGTCGGACACCACGGCAAGACCAGAGGCTTCGACATCAAACTGCGCGTTGGCAACGGGGATATGCGCCCCGCCAAAGAGCCAATCCTTGAGCCGCTGCCCTGTCGGAACATAGGCTTCCTCGTCTTTGACCAATGCCCACCATGCCTTTTGTTGCTTTGTCGTTGCCATGGTCAGGATGCGGATGTCGCGGGCGTGAATATCCCCCTTGCGATAGGCGGTCAGGATCGGGGCGTAGAGCCGCCCCAAGGCCAAGCGCTGCGACACCGTCCGTTCGGTGATACCGAAGGTGGCGGCAATGTCGGCAGGCTCCCGCCCCTCTTTGATCAGCGTGGCAAAGGCCTTATACTGATCCACCTCATCCATGGGCAGGCGCTCGATGTTTTCTGCGAGTGAGGCCTCAATCGCCGTCGCATCGTCGCCCTCTGCCATCACAAGGCACGGCAGCGGATCGGTGTCGCCATCTTCCGCAATGATGCGACAGGCGTTAAAACGGCGTTGGCCTGCGATGACTTCAAAGCCGTCCGCTGTCTCGCGCACCAAAAGCGGTTGCAGCACGCCAAGGCTGCGGATGCTGGTCACCAGATCGGCGCAATCCTTTGCGCCGTATTTGCGCACGTTCAAAGGGGACACGGAAAGGTTTTCAATGTTGATATGTTGCAAAGTCATGGGTCTATCTCCTGTTTTTGCTGATTTGGTTCAGTGCAAAAGCGCACCCTGAAGCCTCTCGCTGGAGCGGCTTGGGGCTGCGCTCTTGATCATGCGCAGCGATAAATCAGATGATTGCCTGCCACTTCGGCGGTGGCATAATCGACAGCCAAATCCCGCGCGATGGCGTCATAATCGATGTAGAATTGCAGAGGCTCGGGAATGTCGCCAAACAGCCCTTCATCGACAAACTGCTCAGCAAGGTCGCGCATGGTATCGACGTGGTAGATATCGACTTCAAAGTCGCTGGGCTGGGTTTTGGCATCAAAGCGATAGCCACACTCCCCCACCGAGAGGATCACACGGGTCTTGTCGTGCTCGTCCCACTCCTCAACCGCTTCAAGGAACTGCTTGAGATTGGCCTGATTGATCCCGATGGCCTGCGCCAGATCGCAATCAATGTGCTCACCATCAATGAACTGAATCTCGAACTCTTCGACCGGATCACCGTAGTCATTCCGCAGCTTGGTGGCCTTCTGGGCGTAGTCGTCATAGTCTTCAAAATAGAACCCTGTTGCAGCCAAATCATAGGGCTGTGCGTGCAATTGAATGGTCATGGTCTTGTCCTTCTCTTTTTCCTCCCTTGGGGAGGGGTTGCGCCTGCAACCCTTGGCTCTCGCCGAGAGTGGAGATGGGAGGGGACAAGAAAAATCGGCGAAAGAAGCTCTGTCTTTGGCGGAGGGTCCGGCCTGCCGGAAACCGTCAAAGCAAGCTTCTCTGCGATCTGTTTTTCTTGTGGGGAGAGAAGAGGCAAAGCCTCTCGGCCTCCCCGACAAATGATACGCAAAGGATCAAAGCCCGCAGGGCCACGACCGCCCTTGGGCGTGGTTCACGCGAGCCTGGCCCGAAGGGATGCGCCCAAAAGAAAAGAGGCGCACCCATCGGCACGCCTCTTCCCCACACAGTAAACTGGAAAAGCCTAACTCAAACCGTCCGGCCTGCGATCAATAACCTCGCCGTCGGTCATATCCGGCTGATCATTGTCCTTGGGCACACGAAACACCATCCGCCCATCGACGGGCAGCGCGTCAAAACGGACCTCAAAACCTTCCCCGTCTTTATGCGCCCAAGCGGCTGCAATCTTGCTCCAGGACGATCTCTTGCCATCCCCAATCGGGCGCACGGAATACCCCAATAGACTGGGTTTGCGGGTTGGTGATAATCGGTTGTCTTGTTCGTTACTCATAAAATTACTCCTTACTCAATATAGGTTCAACAATTGGAACAAATAAGGAACACATCTCATCCATTGAATCAAGCAATTCCACTCTGGTCATACTCACGTATGCAATTGCGCGCTCGCGCAATTGACGCGCAATCGCATCAATAAACCTATGATTTAGAACAGGTTTACCCCGTGACAGGCGATAAACTGCACGTCATGGATGAATAAAACGCAAGGTGCGGCCAAACTATTGCACCGGCACGTCTATTCACGTAGCCGATCACAAAACATAAAGGGATGCATGACATGGATATCAATTGGGACACGCTTTCACTGGACGAGCTGAAAGACATTCAGAAAGCCGCCACAAAGGCCGTCAACAGCTATGAGGCGCGCAAACGCAAAGAAGCACTGGCCGTTGTGGAGGCAAAAGCAGCCGAAATGGGCTTTTCCCTGAGCGAACTGACGGGCGGCGCAAAGACAAAGGGCACAAAGTCGGCCCCCAAATACTGCCACCCGGAAAACCCTGCGAAGACGTGGACGGGGAAAGGCCGCCAGCCGAAGTGGATCAAAGACGCATTGGCCAGCGGCAAGGCACTGGAAGATCTGCTGATCGTTACGTGATTGCCCAAGCGATATCGTTCAGATCAACCACTGTGATTTGAACGACGCGTCGCTCTCGTCACCCGAACGGCGGATCAAAAGCACCGCGCAAGGAACCTGATGCGCCCAGACCTTCCCCACGGACAGCGGTGGCACCGGCAAAAGAAGCCGCTCTTCGATCTGTTGGTATCAAAGTGCGCCAGGGGCAACGCCTCAAGCCTTACTCTATGAAATGAAGTGGCGGCTACGTCGCCTCAACACCCTGTCAGGGATGGATGCCGACTGGCCGAGACAAGCAAGGCGCAGGCTCCGTACACGACAGCCCGGAAAGACAGCAGGGATTGTTCAGCTCAATCAACCGAAGCGATAAACATCATATCCAGAACAGACACCACCTTCATCACGTCGATCGATTTACACAAATTATAAACAACCTCCGTCCTATGAAGGATCAACGCCATTGAAACCGACAGGGACCGCTGATGCACATTCCTCTCAGCCGAGACGAGATCGCGGCCTTCCTGCAGGTTGCTCCGGTACAGCTCGATCTGCTTTGGCGTCGAGGCTTATTGCAAAGGTCGCTACATTGCACGCATCGGCCCATCGCCGCCCTGAGTTATTCCACGATCTATGACGTTCTCGAATTTGCATTGGCCGCAGGCGTGTTGCCCGTTAGGCTTTCAAAGGAGTGTGCCGCTCTCTGGGTGGCACAGCTTGCAGAGGCCGATGAATTGGATGAGTTCGAGCATGCGTCAACCAACCGGAGAACAGCCTTGATGATGGAGGCCGCGATAGATGATGGATTGGCAGCTATAACCAGAGATCCCATGCACGTCGTCCACGTCATCCTCGCCACTCAGGCTATTTTGTATGAGCGATGCTCGGACCAAAGGATCGCCTGTTGATGCGCTATGTGACAGGTCTCGCCGCCGTACTTTTCATCGCGCTATCGACAGCCCTTCCGGCTGAAGAGTGGATTGAAGGGCGCGTGACCCATGTGCGCGATATCGACACCATCGAGGTCAATGGCCTTGCCGTTCGCTTTAATGGCATCGACGGCCCCGAACTCCAGACGCCTGTTGGCCGAGCGGGTCAAAAATGGCTCAGAAATCTTGTGTTGCGAAAGCCGGTCACGTGCAGCATGACAGGCGTAAGGACCTATGACCGATGGGTTGGAACGTGCTATCTACCTTCCGGTGAAGACATCGGGGCCTTGGCAATTGCACACGGCCTCGCACGTGACTGTCCGCGATACTCGCGCGGCAAGTATCAGAGGTTCGAAATCAAGGATAGTCGCAGACTGCCGCAGTCTAGTTACTGTCGGTGAGATTGGCGGGGAGGCAGACTTTCGCTGCACGCGCGATCCCTTCGGCGAACCATGCAAAAAGCTGACATTCCCGCCTAAGCATCTGTGCTGGCTTTTGAACGCCAAGTACTTGAGGCGCTAAAATAGCGACGGTTGCTTTGTGGCCCTAAGCTGTAGAAGGCCATTGATCAGCCACGTATCACGGTGGAGTGAGTGCGTACCCATGGCGAAATACAAGCCACGCTCAGGCAACGTGTGCCCGTACGCCTCCTGCATATGAGTTATTGCACCTTGCTCCCCATACTCATTGCGCCATTTGTAAAATGTGGCCTCGGTTTCCCAATCTTGGCACGTCCCGGTGCGGTCACCGTCATCGGTGCGGTATTTGTATTTAAATTCGTATGGGCACGCTACGCGGGGTACGCCTGGCGGCGGCGCAAACATATCGGTTTGAGCGTGATAATTGTCGATCTTGCGTTGTTCGGTAGCAACTTCGCTCCGTGACTTCGCGACAATCACAAATTCTTTGATCGTTGGGCGAAGCAATGCAAGCGAACGGCCCGCCTCATTTTCAGCTTTGAGGCTCGTAACGATATGGTTGTCTAAGAAGTTGGCCCGCTCGGTTTTCTTCATGCAGCCAGAGATTTCGAGCGTTTGGCTATCAACGTGACGGCTTTCAACGCGGTCGTCATCAGTGGGCCTTCGCCAATTGTAGGTAACAATATCCCATCGGCCAAAGCGTTTAGCGTCCTCTAAGAGACGGAAGGAAACCGGATACATACGGTGCCAATGGCCGTATATATCTATCCCGGCGCAACATACGGTCTCGCCGTGTTTCTGCCCGATAACAGGGGCCGCTTTGATAAGTACAATGGTTTCTGCGGTACCTGATTTAGCGTCAGTGCTGTTTTGCAATGCCTTGCTTTACTCCGATATGTGCCAGCTCAAAATCGGCCAGCTTTGCCAACTCGTCTGCAACGATAGACCGGTGGCAATCGGAATGACAACGCTCGAAGCACAAAAGACACGCGCCGCCCGCCTCTATTACGGGCACAACTTCTCGGAGAGCCTCGCGGGTTGCGTCCAACTTGATATGGTCACCAAAAATACGGCGAAACTCACTCATGTTGCCCGCACGTGCTGCCAAGCGACCGGACTTTGGGTCGCCTAACTGTTTTACGTGCATATAGGTGATACCTGACGCTTCAAGCTGTTCGCGTAGCTTGTTCTTTGAAAAGCCTTTTTTTCGAGAAAGAGGTAGTTCACGTATGTCAACTAAGGTTGTCACGTTGGAAGCTTGGAGCGTCGCGATAAAGTCGGCAATTTCTGCCCCCTCGTATCCGATAGTCATAAGCCGCGCTTTGACGCTATCGCCCGCTTGGTCAAACATGATTTTCTCTCCTAACTGCTTAAATCTCATTTTTTGTTGCGCGATTTGTAGTACCCAAAGTACGACAAAGGCGACAACGCCGTTACGACATGGGCCAGATGTTGCCAGACTCGTGTCAGTATTACATCAACGGATCCAAGAAGGATTGCTGATCAGGGTCACTATGGGCAGCTTTGGGCCGCCAGTGGCAGGCAACGGGTCCTCGTCAAGGCAGGTTCTGCGCTTACCCTGATGGCCGCATTGAGCCCACAATAACCGATGCTGCTCAGTGTATGCGGGCAGCGCCAAGCATTCTGGTGCTCGCTATGCGCGAATTCTATATCAATTCAGGGTTGCGCCACAAAGTCGGGTCCACCATACGGTTTCTATTTTGTATAGGAGACCTGCACTATGGATTGGGATGATATTTTCGGCGACAGCAGCGAACAGCCGACAAACCCCCGCGAAATATTCGGTCTCCTCGACAAGACGCCACGCTTCGAATTTCTTAGGGACGTACAGGCCGATATTCTTGACGGTTGGTATCGCGGCCGAGACCAACGTGACACAGTCATCAAGCTCGATACTGGCGGCGGGAAGACGACGTCTGGTCTTCTCATACTTCAGAGCTGTATCAACGAAGACGTACATCCGGCAGTTTATCTCACACCGGACAAATACCTTACCGAACAGGTTTTAGCTGAAGCTGAAGCGCTTGGCATCGAAGCGACAGATAATGCGAATGACCCCCGCGTTCGCGCGGGCTCCGCGATTTATGTGACCAACATCTTCAAGCTCTTCAACGGAAAATCAATATTTGGCGTTGGTAGGAGAGGTGTAAAACTCAAAATTGGTGCAATCATCATAGACGATGCTCATGCGTGCCTTGCGACGGTCGCGAACCAGTTTCGAATTCGACTGAAATCGGACCATCCAGCATACGGAGAGACTGGTGAATTGTTCGAGACAGCCCTAGGAAGGCAGAGCGCTTCAGCCGCTCTGTCAATCAAGGCCGGCGATCCGCATGACTATTTGGAGGTCCCTTTCTGGGATGTAAGAGAAAAAGCAGACGAGCTCCTTCACATCCTAACGGAGCACGAAGAGACTGATGAGTTGGCATTCAACTATCCATTTCTTGCCGACCACCTTCATCTCTGTCGCATCGTAATAGGAGGCAAGGAGATTGAGATTGATCCTCTCTTTCCTATTCCTTCAATGATCCCGTCCTTTGAAGCGGCAAAGCGCCGAATTTACATGAGTGCGACGCTTGCAGATGACTCGGTTTTCGTGACGCATTTCGGCGCAGATCCGGAAACTCTTGCAGATCCAGTGACCCCCGACGTCGCGAATGCGATGGGAGACCGGATGATTCTGCTTCCGAAGGAAATCAATCGCGACATCAAACGCGAGGAAATAAAGCAGCTAATCGTCGATCTCGCTCAGGACAAGAATTGCGTTGTTATTGTGCCATCGAAGCGCGCGGCGGACGACTGGAGAGGGATAGCAACCGAAGTATTGATGGGAGATCAAGTATCGCCTGGCGTTGCGCGCCTTCGGGCGGGGCATGTTGGCCTCGTAGTTCTCGTAAACCGGTACGATGGAGTCGATCTTCCTCACGACGCTTGCCGGGTACTTGTTATCGATGGCCTGCCGGAGGCAAATTCACTAATTGAACGCGTAGATAACGTTATCCTTGGAAACGGCACAGTTGGCCTGCGTCGCCAGATTGAACGGATCGAACAAGGGATGGGCCGTGGGGTTCGATCGGTCGACGACCATTGCGTAGTCCTCCTGCTTGGGGCAAGGTTAACTGAGCGCCTTCTGTCCGTCGAAGGCAAGCTACTTCTTTCTAACGCGACACGAAAACAGATCGATATCGCGCAGAGGATGGCAGCACAGTCTCAGGGTGGTTCGATTGATGACCTGCATGAGACGATGATGTTATGTCTCGATCAAGAAAAGATTTGGACTACCGGTAGTCGTAAGGCCCGCGCCAGCATTAGGCCTGACAAGGCGCTCAGGCTTGACGACACCTCAGTCAATCTGCGGCGTGCCTTTGACTCGGCATGGTTGGACGGAGATCAACGCGCTGCGGACATCTTGGAGGAAGAGTCAAAGAAGGCAACTGACCCTGGCCTGAAGGCCTGGCTCCTCGTCCGTGAGGCTTTTCATAGGCAAAGTTTTGATCCAACTGCTGCGCAGGCCCGTCTCGTGAAAGCTAGAAAGCACAACATGCAGGTTCTCAGACCTCTCGTAGGTGTTGACTACGATGCCTTGCGCCGCCGAGAGATCCGGCAAGCTGAGGCATCACAGGCCTATCTAGGGAGAATGTTGGAGGCTTATGACCGCGTTCGTTTCGTTGATGCGCTCGCGGAAGACCTTCAGTTTCGCCCGGACACCTCAGAACCATTTGAGCAAGCCATAGACGATGCTGGCCGTCTTATAGGATTATCATGCCAAAGACCCGAGAAGCGCTTTGGCGAAGGTCCGGACAACCTTTGGCACCTTCACGGAGACATGTTTGCTGTCATAGAGTGTAAGAACGGCGTGACATCTCAGGATGGCATTTCCAAGAAAGATCTAGGCCAACTCCAACAGTCGATGACCTGGTTCAGTGGTCAGTACGGCGCAGTCGAAGCGGTACCGGTGATTATTCACCCTCACGCCAAGGCCGGTCCGACTGCCTCTGTCCCTCAGGGTACACGCGTCATGACGCCAAAGGACCTCAAGGCACTCAAAAAAGCAATGGCGGCATTTATTCGTGCGTTGGCGAGCGACGAAAGCGCGATACGCAGCGTAGAACGTATTGCGGCGCTCTTGGCGGAAAACGACCTCAATGCTGAGATGGTACTAGAGCATTTCACCCGTGAATGTCGCTAATTAAAGTCATAGTGCTGGCAGATTTTGTGTGGCCTCTGCCGCGGTTCCTTTTTGTCGATGACATAGTCGGAATATAAAGGCACAGGCCTTGAACCGGTCCAATGCGGCCCCAGTGCGCTTATGTCCGCTTTGGAGAAGCCGCGCTGCAGCGTTCGACACCACGGTCAAATTCCGGTTTGGGCCGAGACTGAAGGTGGCTTGGGTCGGTTGTCGCATGGATGCTGCACCGCCTCCGAGGTCAACTAAGAGCCCAACCCAGCCATTATATTTTTGTGCTGCGCGCGCAGCAAAGTAATCGCCGGGTATCCTTTGACCACGGCACAGCAGCGCCGAGTAACGTGATCTGACTTTCGTCCATCAATAGTAGCCACAGGTAGGTCAACCACCAACAGGCGTAAGTACGGTTTTTGGGCTCACGAATACAAACATGAGATTCATCCACAGGCATGGACGCATAGGATGTCGGCTGCAAAAGTTACGCGCCACCAATCATCTTCGATGGCCTTAAATTTCGAAGCTCATTATTGTATTCTAGGTAATTTCAGACGAGGGCCATTTGATCATGCGGACTACAGTTACGGCTTTAGTATTTGTAACCATAGGGATGATGCTCGGCGTTGGTGCTGTTTTTGTAGTTGAGACGCCCACTGCCAGGGATGGACTTCAATCAATGGTGCTAGTGTTGTGTGGTCTTGGCCTAGGAATCGCTATCTTCGGGATCGTCGCCCGAATTTATTCTACCAATAGGCTCAAACTGCTGACTTCTGCCAGAGCGATCCAGCTTCTGCAAAGCTCAAAAGATATCATCCATGACCCAGAGGTAAACGTTCAAGAGATCGTTGAAGACAATCGCACTGCCATCACAGTTCTTGTAAAAACTGCGGTCGGGTTCGTGGCGGCGTCGCAAGCGATGGCCTATGTGGCGATGGCTCTCGGCGGCGTGGTCGCGGTATCTACACTCTTAGTTGCTTATGTCCAGATCGAGAGAATGGATCAACAAAACAAGTTGATCCAAACCCAAAACGTGCTTGCTGAAGCATCAAGGAGAGCCTCCTTAAACTTTGAATTAACTGCCATATTGGATCAATTGACCTTGGAGTCCAAGCCATCGCAGCAATTGCTTGCGCGAGCTAGAAGCTTCAGCCGAGCCTTGCAGCCCTATCGTCGCCTGGATGAGGCTGGTAATCTTACCGAGTTCCTTTCGCCAGAAAGAGGTCAGCTGCTATCTAGTCTCGCCGCTTCAGGGGTTGAACTGAGAGATATCGTTCGCGGCGGAGACTTTTCTTACGCGGACGCTGAAAATGTTTCACTCGCAAGGCAAAATCTATCAGGTGCCAATTTTCAACATGCCAACCTTGCGGATGCAAGCTTTGACTCCGCTGTCCTCCGAAATACCGACTTTCGTCAAGCAATCCTACCGCCAGCATATCGTTTCCGTGATTCCGAAATTTTTGGTTGGCAGTTAGAAGGAGCGATCGTCCCGTCTGACCGTTGGCTATACGACATGGTCAATGAGTTTAGTCAAAACAACCAATCCTCATTTGCGACGCCTCGACCCAAAAACCACTACTCGGTCCGAGCGTTAGATCTCAATCGACCATTGGCGGAAATCCATAGCTTCCAACTTGAGGGCGACACTTTAGAAAGCCTGTTAAGGTGGGGAGTTGTTGATCAGCAAGTGCAAAAGCTTGAGCAACGGGGCGGTGATTTCCTTGGGATTGTAGATGATCTGACCAACGAGTTTTTTGACCCTGACTTTGTTGAACTCCAAGCAACCACCGCTCTAAGAACGCAGCAGTTCTTCGAAAATCGGCAGTTTAGTTTAATCGACACGAGCTTTTCGTTTTTCGGTAGCCGCAACCTCACAAGACTTCTAGAGGCGTGGATGGCATCGTCGTTTGATACGCCCAGTTGGCTGGACACTCGGCAAAGTTCGTTACAATCAGACGAGAGGGAGTTTGCGATTTCAGGCAATTTTTCCGGCGTGTCCCCTGGTGGATCGCGTGACCAAATTGGCGCCGCGGAAGGCACAGTCTACAGCAACGTCGATTTCAGCTATGCTGATCTGCGGTATGTAAATTTCTCAGGGAGCATTCTTTCAAACGTCAGTTTCCACGGTGCTTGGCTCCCTTCCTATGACAAGTTTCAGGATGTCGATTTTCAAAGCGTGAACTTTGATGGAGCTTTCCTTCCAATGGATTGGCCTGAGACGATTTCAGATGGAGAGATTGTGTTGTTCGGCATAGAGGAATGCGCTGTCAAGGAGACCATTATTGGATCCAGAAACCCAGGTGACTTCGAAAATATTGAAGTGTGCAATAGGCAAGTTGTAGTTCCGATCATTGAGGCCGAGCCGGAGATTGCTCCAACGGAACAGTTCGATTTTGCGGACTAGGTTCAGCCTGTTCGCGTAATTCTAACGGTGACTAGGGCCGAAGGACATCAGACCGGACACCGGCGACGTTCCGAATCGTAATTATCACATGTTCAAAAGCAGCCCTTCGCCGCTTGGAGGCCAATGTCCGCATTGTCCCGCCAAGCAGTCACCTATCCCGCTGGATCCAACGTCGGCTTCGGGCTGGCAACAGTCATCGGCACGCCATCGGCTAAGCGCAGCACCAAGCCCACACCCCTCCAATTCTGCAGCATGGCCAATGACTGGTCCCGGGAGATATCTGGCAAACTGAAACAAACACCGTCTGCTACTTGGAACGTGGTCGTTTCCAGTCCACAGTCGGTTAACTGCCATTCGCGGCACTGCCCGATCAAAGTCCGCTAATGGCGTAACCTCTTTGAAGTTTTGAGCCGGAGGGATGCAACGGGAGCGCGCAGCGGGCTCCCTTGCCTAGATGTGTTGTCTGCCAGCACACATCTTGCGAGTGCCAAAGGCTCTCGTTTGCGAGTGCCAAAGGCTCTCGTTTGCAATCAGTGCGAATAATTCGAAAGTGAACGCTTCCGACCGCAAGTATGCCTGCGAGCCCAGCACAAAAGGTCGACAGTACGTTGCGGTGTGGTGTAATATCAACTATAAGCATCTCGAAGATCGTTACAATACGGCTTATCAATTTTCGTCGATTGCCTTATGCAAGTTATCACAATGACGGCAGGAAACGCATCAGTTATAATTTTGCGAATACGTAATTTTAAAATTAATCAAGGTTAGAAATTTGATCATTGGCAAAGAAAGATTGATTGGTGTTTTCTTTTGGCCAGTAACCCGTACTTTGAAAAAGCACTCACTTGAAAGCCTTCTTGCGGTGACAAAAAATATTAAACTCACCTATATGCCTATTTTTCTGTCCGTTATTATTGCCTCAATAATAGTTGGCACAGAAATTGAAATAAAATCGCAGAAAGAATTTAATATTGGGGCATTTGGCATGGCAGAACTTCTGCCTTTATTCACATTTTTAGCAGGACTAGTCGTTGCATACTTTTATGCGGGTGCGCAAATAACATCAACTAATCTCATTAGGAGACAATTGGCTAAGCAAGAGCTTGATTATGAGGTCCGCTCCATCCTGTTCTTGAGGCAGTTTATTTTTGATGGACGACTTGGCAATAGTTACTTTTGGTCTGTACTTGATGAGATTGTTGATTTCCTAGATGGGGATTTCTTGCTGTCAGAAAATCTTGAGTACAACTTGGTGAGGGCAACATACCCAAAATTTAGGATTTTAAAGTTTGGTTGGGAACATCCGGATCTTATCGGAATGCCCATTCGTGACGCTGGCTCCGAAGACATCGGGATCTGGCTTCCAATTGTTGCGAAGTATATTGACGCGAGCCAACTCGTAATAATTCTACCATTTTCTAGCAGAAACAGTTCAGCATATGAAGAGTTCAAGTACATCCATAGTATGGATTATGAAGGGAAAACTATAATTGTAATGCCTGGGGAGACTAAGTTAAAAAGTTCGTATCGTAGTAAGGATATAGGATCGAAAGCGCAATGGGAGGAATTTCGAAAAATTTGTTTAGATGATTTCGGGACTGCTTTACCAGGTTACTCTCCCAAGGGTGGTATGATTGGGTTAAATGAAAAAACTCTGCGACACACTAATTTAGGATACAAATGGGATTCGCAGACTGCAATCGAATGCTTCGTTGGCGTGCGAGATAAAGCAGCGTCCGAAAAATCTTTCCGATTGAAGTATGCCAAGACTATTGCATCTACACCGGTCTTGGCATTTCCTATCTTTATACTTTGTGCGCTTGCATTGTTTATTCTCGCCTTAATTTTCGGCAACGCCTTGTCTTTTTTGGATACTCTTGGTTTATCAATTGGCTTGGGCCTGTTGTCTCAATGCTATGCAACCTGGCACATAGGAGTTCGTTTTTTTGAAAAAAATAATTTTAAGATTCTGCATTGCGTAATTATGTCTGCCGTGTATGTTTTTTTTGGTTATGTATCAGTCTTAGTGGCAGAAATTACATTTCCTGAATTGCCAAACGGCGTAGGTATCGTGCTTACTCCATTTTTTATGTTTATCTTCTGCTATTTTTTATTTGGATTAGCATTGAAGTGCTGCCCAAAAATTTTGAAACTTCCAAAGAGTTACTTGGAGTGCGGTTAGTGTTTTTGAGAAAGTCTGTTCAAGTTCTGTAAAGTAAGCATTATATGCTAGGTGACACTTCCATGGCACAGTACGTCGACCAGCACTTGTAAGACATTGCATCGCTGACTCCGTGTTTGCGACAGAGCTCCTTAGCTCCAGGCCTAAACTGATGCTATTTCAGTATTCCGATTATCTGCTTTTCGTTGAAATGGTTTTCCTTCATCGTTTGTTTCCTAGTTGGAAAACAGGCTAGCTTAAATCATTGGAGTTTTCAGGGGGGCAGGTCACAAGGATTGGAGGCGGGTCGGAAAACGCTACGACAGGTGCCCTAAGGTCTTCCTATCCACATGCACATTGGCTGCTGTCGTCGTGCTCTGGGTATGAACCCTGACCCCAGTCAGCAAGTGTGTTGTATATTTGATGAATGTTGACCAGACTATCTGGTGAACAACAGCTTAATGGTCCACTAGAACGTCCGCATCAACTGACGTTAGCGGGTCGATCTTACTAGGATGGAGCATGCTGAGGCAGTTGCTAAGTTAAAATGACAAATTTATCTTTACACGAAACTGCAACCAGATCCCTTTTGTTTTGCTACATTCTCGAACGTAATCCGTTTCCGTCGAGTGCTATGCGATGGTTGTCGGGAGTTATGTCTGCCTACCCTGTAGCACTAGCCAATGGCAGTGAGATCAATGCTTCAGAACGGTCGCTAAGACGCTTCGTCGTGCAAGGAAAGCCCCCAAGCCCTCAGACGCTTCAAGCATGTGTTCTGTTGTTGGAAGCCAAGGGTTTCCTTTCAGTAGAGCAACCAATTCTTACTAAACAACCTTCTAGAAAGTCGAAGAGAAGCGAGCGCGCCGTTTCGTCCGCACAAGACATGGCCGGACTGTACTATGGAGAGAACTCCTCTGCTACGGCTGCGCTGATTTATACAGTGACCTTGGCGAGAGCCAGTATGACCAAGCTAGAATACGAATTGTTTCGAGCGATGCGTGAGTATTCCCGACGGCGCTCCGAGCAGGTTTCTGTCTTCGAACGACGCATGGATGACGGATACTATGACAGACTCTCTGAAGAATTTGGCCGGATTTATAGGCTTGGTACATATTTGCGCTATGCTATCGTTGATGATCACACAGTTGGCAGTCGGACGCCGGAAACTGGAGGGGTTGTAAGAGCTGATGACCGAATACGTTTGACCACGGCAGGAGGGTCAAAATTGTGTGAAGTAATTAGAATTGCGCCGTTGAATTTCGACAATTTGGAAAAGTCCTCTAATTTGACGAGGCGGCAAAAAAGCAATATACTTAAATATTCCAATAGATTTTTTTTTGGAGGAGAACTGTTAACGAAAGAGAGAGGTATGAGTAATGATTTTTCTGAGGCTGATTTGGCTTTTTTAAACGCAGCAAAGAGTGGAGATGCTGTTTCTATGGCAATAGCACTCGCTGATGGCGCAAATATAAATGCGATTGATCCAAAGACAGGTCAAACCGCACTTCATGTAACGGCAAGTGAAAGCGAAATGATTTGTGTGCAAGTTCTATTGGGCGATGCCGACTTCACGTCAGAAGTCATTCGTGGTGTCAAGGACGATACTGAGCACGATCCAGTTCTGGTTGATTTATCAGTCAGGCTAGCGCAAGCGCAGCTTGACCCGACCATTTTAGATCGCAGAAATCGTTTTGCATTGAATTGTGCTCCACTTCCCGCTGATGAGACGGCACTGGCAACCGACCCTATAGCTCAACTCCAAATGACACTCGCTGACTTGATTTACTTAAAAACGTCCGATGCTTTAAAAGTGATGGGTGTTTCTCCAGATGTGACGCATGATGACTTCACTGCGCCAGACGAACGGCGAGCAATAATGTCGTGGGCCCGACACGCGGAAGGTTCTGACGCTCCGCAAGCCGGACCATCGGGAATGGATTAAGAAAGCAGCTGCCCTTTATCAATGAGGTTGCGGTAGTGCTTCCCTAAGGGTGTCAACTTACAGCCTGTTCTATTGATTGCGGCATAGTACATGTGTTCTGCATCAACGGGGACGACCATGCCTTGACGATTGCAAGCCTGAAGCCCGGCAAAAATCTTGGTCAACTTCGGGTCCGGCGGAATAGCCATCATCTCTTTCGGGACGTTGTCTCGGTTGGGCTCGTAGCGTTCATCCAATGGGTAGAAGTCTTGTTTTGTCGGATCTGTTGCTTTGACCGGAAACCAATCTGGTAATGAAAGAAGATGACCAACATCTATTCTGGGCTGACATTGACGCAAACTCGTGAAACGCGAAACATTGGCTTTGTAAACGGGCCGTTGTCCGACAGCGCCAAAATTCTGGTCAATGAATGAATAGACGGCAGCAGGTGTCACACGACCGAGGAGATCGGCGGCGCTGCCCTTCAATGCTTCAATCATCAAGCTGGTAAAAACGCCACCTTCATTGCTCTCATTCGCAGATTGTTTGCGCCCACTTGCAGCAAGAACGGTAACGCCTTCACCGATCATGGAAGACGTCGCACGATTTGCAGTTTTTCGTACATCGCCGGACGCGCCAGAATGGCAAGTGTCGAGAAGGATGATGGAGGATTGAACCCGGGGAAACGCATCATTTGCAAGGATCATGATTTCGTTTAAGCTGATGCCTTGCCCGCGACCATCGCTGTCCGGCGTAACTAAGACCACGTCGTCCGTTCGAGTGTTAATCGTCGTATGTCCTGCGAGATATAGCACCGCGCATTTTAGGGTAGATGCGAACATATCCTCAATGCTCTCCATGATTGAGGGCTGCGTGACGGATTGCAAGTCCACGCTCAAATGATGCGAAACCTCCATATTTTTTGTTCCGTCATCATTTCTGGAAAGCTGTTCCGCAACGCGCTTCGCGTCTTTACAACAACCATACAGCATGTTTCGTCCCGGATAGTGGTCGATGCCGACGACTACAGCAGCTTTGTCATTTTCGAGCATTTAAGAAACCTCTCCATGTTTGCCGATCTTTTTTGAAGATTGACATGAATTTCGCACGTTCGAACGATTCGTGGTCCCCCAACATTCTTTCAAAAAAAATATTCGTGGTCCCAAACAGGGACGATTCTAACCGACTCTTTGGAAGACGTCACGCGGCCGGAAATGGTTCCGGTAGGATCCCTTACGCAAACTTCAAATGGAGTTTGTACCATGAGCAAAGAGAAAAAACCGCCACAAGAAAACACACCTGAAGTCCCTTTTGTCATTGGCGCGCGTAACACCCAGCTGCGCGACCCTCTTCATGAATCCTGGCTGGCGAAACAAATTCGTCCCTGGGGCGAAACCGCCAATCTTGTGCGGAATAGTATTTGCAACACCGTATTGGATTGGCACGAAGAAGATCGCTTGATCAAAGCGCGTCTTCCGAAACCAAAGAACATGCCAAAGCGCGTTAAAATGCTCGATCTCGCACCTGTGACCTTGAATATTGCGAGGATGGAATGGACGGGCGAGCAAGTGGTCTATGATGTAAAGGACTTGCCGGTCTTCATCGACTTGGGCGTTCCATTACTATCGCTCGAAGAGGCTTTCCGCAGCTCCAGTCGCAGGACCCTCAATCGTCAGTTCGAAAAGATGGACGATCCGTCAAGCCAAAGCGTGAGCAAGTCGCTGCTTTCGTTGATGTTCTGGGAGGATGTCGCCGTGAAAATCGACCGCTACCGCCGCGAAGAACTTACGAGTGCCGCCGAATAGCCGCCCATCCTTCGCCCGCAGATCAGACCCGCTCCGTTCATTCAGGGCGGGTCAACTTTTTTGGGAGGCCGTGATGGTCGGAATCTTGGTGTCTATAGGTTTGGTGTGTTTGGGCGCGGCGCTGAACGTCGTGGGGGTTGGTTTCTTGAAACATGCCGAAGTGTCTGGATCAGGTGTCGCGGCCATCGCGGGCGCTTTGGCATGGGCCGCGACCTCGGTTGTATATTTGTCTTTGCTGGGGCGTTCTGATCAACCCATTGCTGTTTTGTCGACGGTGACGTCAGCCGCAGGGCTTTTTGCCGTTGTCGCCATTGGCGTCGCCTACGGCGAGGTTCTGACGATGCGCCAAGCGTTGGCCGTCGGATTGCTTTTTCTTGGCATCGTGCTTTTGAGCCTGCCAACAGCTAGTTGAGCAAATTCCGCCCACTTCTGTCCCGGTTGCCGCCCTTGGCAAATCTCGACCTGTCCTACCCGGAAAGCACCGCCTCTGCGCGGTGCTTTTTTTCAATAGAGGACACGACATGTCTGACGATAACAACACAACTGGCAATGATCCCGGCGATCCGTTTCGCGGCGCGGGTACGCATATCCGACACCTGATCACCGAATTGATACCGATCCTTTTGGCCTCTGCGCTCAAAATCCTTGATGCGGATGAAGGCCGCAAAAGGCTGGTCGAACTGATCACAGCGGCGTTTATGGCCAAGTATGGCGCTGCGATGAAACGTCTGGAATTGCTGATCGCGGACGTGTCGACGGCGTTAAACACTGCCCTCGCTGAGCGTGCGATCATCGCCACGCGGCTTGCGGAAACGCCACAATGGCTTCCGGCCAGCAAGGCCAACCATGGCCGCAGCGCGGACGCGCAGATTGAGACGCCCTTTGGCGACTGGCAATGGCGGCACCGGATTGAGGCGGTCATTTTGGCGATGCTGTTGGTCGTCGCCACGCTCGCGGCGCTGTTGACGGCAAAAGCCAATCTTGAGGGTACAGGCCTACCGATTTTCCAGTCGGGCGCGCTCGTGTGGACGATGTCGGCTCTGGCACCGTTGTCGGCATGGGCAGTCAAATCCATGTGGTCGCATCTGCACCATGAAGGTTTGCGTCGCGCGTTCACCTATGGGCTGAACATCCTTGCGGTGATCTGCATCCTGCTTTGGGTGTTGCTCTATGCGGCCTCGTTCCATGGTCTGGATGCGGGACCTGTCACAGCGGGGCTGCTTGACGATCAAAGCTGGTGGGAACGCATGCGCGCCACCGCGTTTACGGTGGTCACCTTGCTGACCGAGATTACGGTGAGCAGTGTTTTGGCGCATCGCCTCGATAAATTGGCTGCGTTCTATTCCCCGAATTACTGGGTCGAAAACCCCGAGTACATCGACCTGCTGCGGCGGCTTGCGGCCTTGGACGCCAGGATTGCGCAGCTGCAAGACACCCTTGGCAACAGCGAAGGCGAGCTTGCGGGCTACACCGCGTCGCTTGAGGCGCAAATCAACCTTGCTGTGCTGGCCTATGACGCCCGACGCGGCGAACGCCACGACCCGATCCTTTGAGAAACAGGAGATATCTCATGACCTATACATCATCCTTTACTGCTGTCTTGGTGAGCCTTGCGCTTGCGTTGCCAGCCTCGGCACGCGACCTGATCTTTGGTCTGTCGCCATATCAGGACCGCGGAGCGGTGCAGGCGCAGGTAGAGCAAATGCTGCTGCACGCGGCCACCCATCTGCAATCGGGCGAGACAGCCCTGTTCTTCGACGTAGCCAATGTGCGGCTGCTGGGAAGCTTTGTGGTACCGTCCGGCAAGAACAGCGACAATCCCCGCACACGGTTGCAGGCTAACCGTGCATTGATCGGGGCGCTCAAGCCGTTTGTTAACGGTGCGGAGCCTGTGCCGGGTCGTGTCGCACAGATTGATCTGCCAGGGTTCTTGCGCACACTGCGCGGGTCCTATGCAAAGGGGGACGCGGCTGTGATCGTAATTGGATCGCCGATTGCCGATGATCCCCGCGCGCCGTCCGTGTCAATGCGCGGGGCGCGTGTGCCCGGTGATGGGCATATCGCGGCGACAGCGGGTCAAACGCCTTACGGCACCGCTGGCCTGCCCGCATCGCTTGACAGCATGGATCTGTTCTTTGGCCTTGTTGGCGAAGACTGGGTCGTGTCACCTGCGCATGCATTCAGTGTCGAACGGTTCTGGACCCTGAGTGCTGAGGCGCACGGGGTGCAGATGGCCTACTTTGGCGACGATCTGGCCACGCTGTTTAGATTGGCGGCGGGCGAAGTGCCCGACCGCATCGATCCTGAACCTTTGGTGTCGACGGACAAGCTGGAGATGCTGACCTTTGCGCCGGACAACGGATCAGTGCCTGCGCTTTACCAAGCGGCACCGGAAGACGCGCCAGCACCTGCGCCGATCTGGCAGAATGCATCGTCGGTCACGATTGGCGCGACGTGGGATCAAAACGTGGACGTCGATTTGTACGTGCGCCCATCCCCAAGTGCGGATGTGATCTTCTACGCCAACGCGGCAACGCCTGCGGGTCGTCTGTTCAAGGACGTCACCATCCGTCCCGGTACGGCGTTCGAAACCGTATCGCTGCAAGGTGCGATTGATCTGTCGTCCATGCAGATCGCGTTGAACTTCTATGGGGGTAGCGCTGTGTCGTCTGGCGTGACGGGCGAGCTGCGCATCGCCGTTGATGCGCAGGTTTGGGCCACGCCGTTTCATATTCCGGCCACGCGCGGGAACAAGGGCGTGGGCGCTGAGACTGCATTGGTCGCACAGACCATCCCCAATGATGCTTGGGTGCTGATGGATCCGCTGCGTGTCGTGGGGGCTGAATAGGCCCACATTCCGCCCGGGCACCGCCCCGGGCGGTCTTTTAAGAGAGGCAAGATAAAAAGGTGCCGCGCAGCCGCGCGGCACCTTTTTGTCTTGAGAAAGGAATACCTAATGGCGGACGAAACCGATTGGGAGTTGGTCTGGAAAGTGAATGCCGACGCGCTGCGGGCCAGTGGCGGATTCGGCATGGCTTACATCACATGGCAGGCCTATAGCCCGGACTGGTTCTTCTTTGGCTTTATTGCGGCGTGCTGTGCAATGGGTGGCCTGATTTGCATAGGCAAGGCATTGTTTCATCTTGTCCGGTTGCTCCCCCGCATTGGTAAACGCGTTAAATTCAAGACTAAAGGCGTCGATCTTAAGGCGGATGAGATGGCGCGGTTGTCAGACCTCAAAAAGCGGGGTTTGATGAAATGAGCTTTCCGTTTGGCAACATACTGGGCCGTCGCGGTGTTTTGGACACTGAAGGCCTGCGTCTCATTGGTCTGAGCGACGACAATAGACCAATCCTCGCGCCAAAGGGGCATTCGCTGACCCTGAGCGCGGCGGGGGGCGGTAAAACCACGCGGGGCGCGATTCCGTGGATTTATTCACTGCTGTCTACTGTTCATGAGGCCAGCATTCTGGCGCTGGACGCTAAGTCTGGCGAGGTGGCGGTGCAATTAGTGCCGATGCTGGCCAAAATGGGTGTGAAGGTCGCCGTGATCGACGACATGAATGTCCGCCCCGAACTGGCGCAATGGCGGGTGAGTCTCAATCCCTTTGGCGCGGCGGTAGCGACGTACCGCCGCGAACCACTGGACTTAAGTCTGGTTGTAGAAACTATCGTGCATGCGTTGATCGAAAACCCGCCCGGTGGCCCGGATCAAAACCAACACTTTCGGGACATGCCACAGGACCTTGATGAATTTGCGTTCAATGTGCTGGTGCGCAGGGATGCCGATACGGCCACACCCGGCGCAGTGTCCGCGCTTCTGAGTGATCCGGACATGCTGCTGGCCTTGGCGCAGATCGAGGCGGATGAAGGCGATGAGGCCATCCAAGCGATGGCGCGCGACATTCTGCATATGTCCAAAACCGACAACTGGGGGCAGCACTTGGGCAGCGCGCGCAGGTCCCTGAAACTGTTCTCGCCCGGCAATCGCCTGAATAAGGTTGGGCGCGATGCCACGATGACCCATGCGGATCTGATCCGCGACGGATACTTTATCGTGCTGGTAGGCCCGCAGGCGAACATAAATCGTTTGGGGGTCTATTACGCATTGCATATCCTCGCCTTCTGCGACGCGCTTTATAATGGGGCGGGCGCTTTGCGGGCGGTCTGCGACGAATTTACCAATACACCATTGAAATCATTGGTAGAATCTCTAACGACCCTGCGCGCCTATGGGGCGGAAATCCACATGATAGCCCAGTCCAGATCGGAGATCATTCGACGATTTGGTGAGCAAGAAACCCATACCATTGAAGAAAACAGCGTTGTAAAACAATGGCTTGGCTTCTCTTCCATAGAAGAGGCGAAACGCATCTCTGACGCCATTGGCGAACAGCACGCATTGTCCACAACATTGAGCGGAAGCGGCGCGCCGCAGGAAAACCTCAGCCTGATCAAGCAAAAGTGGCTGAGTGCGGCTGAGCTCATGGCCATGCCACGCGAAGAGCAGTTGGTTTGGATCAAGGGCATTGGCTTTTTTACCTGCCGGACCATTGCGCAAAACCAGATTGGCCCTTTTGCCTCGCTTATCGCCCCAAATCCGCTCGAAGGCGGCACGCTGCCCGCCGATTCTATCCTCACCCTAAAAACACCGGAGGCACGTATATGAAACTTCTCGCACTCTTTGCGTGGCTGCTCGTTCCGTTGGGACTGTGGCTGGCCATCACCATCTGGGGCACGCCGCATCTGGCGTTGAGCTATCGGTTTTACGACAACGGGCGGGTCTATGACCCGCTTGCGCAACGCCACTACATCATCTGCGATTGGTGGGGGCTGTCTGGTGTCGTCACGTTGCCTGCCGAGCACGGGCACTGCCCGTGGGTGCGGTTCCTGAAAGCCGCGCCATGACGGGCTTAGGCGATCACGGAAAGATCGGGTTTGGTAGCGACATCGCAGCGAAACGGCAGATCAAACTGGCGTACCAAGGCTTCGCGCGCAAACATCTTGGTCACGGTCATGACCGTTTCCATGTCTGCGATGCCGTCCACGAGGGTGCGGTCGCAATGGGCGCGATCACTCTCGTCATAAAGCCCGATGGAGATGACGGCGTTCCAAAACGCGTCAAAACCCATGGGGGCAAGCCATTCCTCAACGTCTTCAAATGTCTCAAAGTTTTGCATGCATCCAGCATAGCAAATTTGGACGCAGTGACACAAATTTATGGAGAAAATACATGAGCTTATCCACGACGGACGCCGTGCGCGGCGTGTTTGAGCGCGCGGTTCAAGAGCATCTGCAACGTGCCTTGCGCACACCAGAAGACTGGGACCGCTTCAAGGGCATCCAACGCGAGACGGACGCGCGTGTGATGCAGGAACAGACTGCATTCAAGCGCGATGCGACACAACGTATGGCAGAAGCGAAACAGATGATCTTGCGCGAAGAGCACAGCGTCGCACTGGACAGACCATTGCCGCCTTGGGCACACAAACAATACGATGCGGACGCGTTGGATCGAAAGGCGCATGCGCGTGTGCAGTCGGACCATGATCGGCGCATCAAAGCGATCAGGCGTGATGGCACAGATGCATTCACAGACCTCGCAGCAGACATCCGCGCCCGCGATGCGCCCGCGCAGGAACAAAACCTGACGCAGAGCTTCAATCAGGTCCATTCCGGCCCGAAACGCATTTAAGTATCGAAAGGACGCACGATGAATGACACGATAGGAGCCACACCGGCAAATGTGCAGGCCGCCCGCGACAGTTTTAACGGGCGCGGCCTGACGGAAACGCAATTCCGCGAAGGTTGGGCGATTGCTGGCGTTTTGCACGCAGCCATCCACCATTCCGGCAGTTTCCGTGAGAAATTGACCGACTACGCGCATGTCTACGCCCGTGATGAAAAGTTCGACGCCCTGAAGGGGGAAGCCATTCTGCGCGATCTCTATCAAGGGCGGTATGACCAGACATTGAATGCCACACGCGAAGCGTTGCAAACCACGCAAGAGGCGCTGCCAGAAACCGCGCAAGCGCGCGTTCTGGCAGCGGCGGACGGTATCAGCGTCAAGATCAAGGAAGGGCCGACACAGCCCTTCTATCAGGCCTATGACAAGGCGGCGGTGTCCCTGTCGCAAGAGTTGGGCATCACGCAGAAAGGGGCGAAATCCTTGATGCAGGAGGCGTTCAAGGCGCAGCATGGGCGTGATCTTTATAAGGCGGGCAAAGAGGTCGAAGAGGCCTATCACAAGCCAGTGCGCGCGGCAGAAATCGCCGCCCGCAAGGCGGAAAAGCTGGAAGCCCCGGGCCAGCAACAGCGCATGGGGTAACAGCACCGACTATTTGACCAAGGAAGGGCGTTCGCAGTGCGGATGCCCTTTTTGGTTTATCCCTCCAGCGGATAGGCCAATCCAAACCGCCTGAACGCGCGTTGCAGCGTCAATCGGGACACGCCATGCACCGCCGCCACGTCCTGACAGCACATCGAGTCAAGCTGGCGATATGCCGCCAATACATCCGCCTCTGACAACTTGGGGCGACGCCCCAGTTGTACCCCTCTGGCGCGGGCTGCCGCCAACCCTTCCTTGGTGCGCCTTGAAATCATGCGGCGCTCGAACTGCGCAAAGCCCGCAACGATCGTATAATAAAGCTCGCCCTCGGCCGTGCTGGTATCAATGGCCATAGACAGGATGCGGAACGTCACGCCCATCTGGCGCAAATGTTCCGCCGTCAAGATCGCGTCGATGGAAGAGCGAAAGGCGCGATCCAAATCCGTGACAACAAAGCTGTCACCCGGCGCAAGTGCGTCAATCACGCAATCAAACACAGGGCGTGCATCGGCGACGGCAGAAACGTATTCGATATGAAGTTCATCGCAGGTCGCGCGCAAGGCGTCGATCTGCCGATCCGGCATTTGGGAGCGCGTGGACACGCGGATGTAGCCAAGGGTGCGGGGCATGATTTGTGATCGAAAACCTACCTTTCCGATCCTGTCAAAATTGACGCCGCGCCGCGCTTGACATTGCGCGCAAACCGCTGTGTTCCGTGCTGTCCTGTTTACCCCAACCATAGAATCCCGTAAAGATCACCTCTGTCCAAAAACCTAGGAATATGAACAGCATAGCAACTTGGGGTGTGGCAATCGTGGTTGCAGCGGTCACGGCGATCAGTCCACAGGAATCTTTGGCCGAGAAGTTCACAGGCGAAGAGTTCTTGACGTGGTCTGTGGAGGGACAGGACAACTTCATCGGCATTGCCGTGACGATGGCGTCCTTGATTGCGACGCGGACCAATCCGCCAACGGGGCAGTGCCTTGATACATGGTATGCCGCCAGTGAAGACATCGCTGCCAAGCGCGACGCTGAAATCCGCGCCGTCATTGCGCGCAACGCGGAGTATCATCCAACTGCGGTGATCATGTTGGTGTTGGAAGGGGCCTGCGGGACGTTCGCGCCCTAGGCCTGCTACTTAAGCGCCATTGGCACTGCGATCGCAGCAGCAGTTTCCACGGCAGGCGCATCTATGGCCTTGGTATCCTGTGCCAGTGATACATTTGCGGGGTTCAACCGCTCAATGCGATCCAGATCGCGTTTGAGGTCATCCATACTCATGGGGGCGTCGTCATCGCCGTAGCGATTGCGCATATCGCCCAGCACGTCATGGCGGTAGACATCCCATTCTGCGTATTGGTCTTGCAGAGATTGGACGCGCGATTTGGCGGCAAAGTAGTCCTCGGCGCTTGGGGCAGTGTCGGGCCAGACAATGCCTTCGGCAATATCGAGTTCCACGTCTGAGCCATCGGCATAGACAACGCGTCCATCTGCATATTGAAACACTTGCTTGCCGCTTGGATCGCGGGCGGCGCGGGCTTCCAAATCAGAGACAACCTGTTGCGCGGTCTCAAGCTGGCGTTCAATCTTGGCAAGGGCCGTGTCCGCGTCACGCTCGGCAGTGATCAACCTGTCGCCAAACTCCGTGTAAAGCGCCGCATATTCCGGATCGCGCATCAGCTCTTCCAGCGTGCGGTTGGTACGATCCCGTTCCGCCTTGCGCCGTTTGCCCTCAGGCGTGCGATCATCATCCGGGCTGAGAAACTTGCGCATGCGGCCCGTATCAGCGCCGCTGATCTCGTTTTGCAGATCATCAAAGTCGCGCTGTTTTTTGGTTGTCGCGTTTGAAGCGGCAATCTCGCTATCAGTATGATCAAGCATGACACACCGCCTTTGAGGTAGATGCTGTTGGGGTGGCGTGAACCCAATCAGCGCGCGAAGCGTTCCGAACAAGTGGTTGCTCGGTTATCGACAAAGACCTGTTGCAGACATGGTGTAAGTCTCTCAAAAACATATGAATAGTATACCGCAAATGAGGGTGTGTGCGCAAACTTTGGGCGATGACAGCGAGAGGCTAGAAAGAACAAGCGCAACGCAGCCAGCAAGATCAAGCGAAAGCGGACGTCCAAAACGCTTATCACCGACGGTTCCTATGCGGGACGTAGCTGCCGTTGAATTTTGAGACCTCGCTGACGCAGCATTCGTTCGCAAGTGCGGCACGTTTGTCGTCGTCTTGCAGAGAATACCGCAGTAACGGACGTTCGGCGAGCTAGAAAAGCGGTGTCACGTATTGGGTACGTTCTTAACCCACATGCCGTTTGCCACAAATGGCATCGGGTTGCCGTTCTCGTCGGACACCTCAATCCCATAGGTTCGCCAGCGGGGCGGTTCCGGCACGTCCACCGGTCTTTTGCGCCATTCAAATCTTGAGGTCACGCGATCATAGACTGGAATGGCTTCCACCCCTTCCAAATCGTCTTTGTCGTGGTCACTCATGGATCAGCTCGCCAGCCGTCTGCGGGCCTTGGCCGCTTTGCGCTGTTTGGCTTCCATGGCCTTACGCTGCTTGCGGTTCATTGAAGGTGCAGCAGCGGCCTGTGCAGGGCGTTGCGCCTTGCTGAGCGACGCCGGAACGTCTGAGCGGTTCGCAAAAGCGGGCGGAAGGTTGGGTTTTGGCTTGGACGGCTGCAACATCGTACTGGTGGCGTTCGGGTTGAACCCAACCATGCCTGCCGGTGCAGGCATCCGTGTGCCGATCTGTTCCCACTCACCGGCCTTGTAGATGTCCTCAAGCGTGACCTGCGAACGTGTGAGGATGTAATCCTCTGGCTTTGGCAGCTCTGCGCTATCGGTGTAAGGGAACGGGAATTTGCTTTCATGAAGCGTGCCGTCCTCCCCCTCGATCTTGCCGACCATGTAGCCATCATCAGACAGGCTCCAGCCCTTTCGCTCGGCGATCTCCATAACGGACACGCTTTTCTTGCCGTCCGGCGTCGAAATGCGGGTGCCAAAGCGAATTTGACCGCGCTTCTTGGGCGTCCACGAGCCGTCTGGCTTTTGGGCGCTTGCCTCAGCATGGATCATGCGATCCCCGATCGAACCAACTTCGCAATTGGTTGTCGCACGGAACATCGTGCCATCCGTGCGCATCATGGCTGTATCCGTGCGCAGAATGTCCATGATGGGTGCATGTTCGCCCTTGAACGGGCCGTCAGCGCAATAGCAGGCGTGACCAGGTGTGACGCCCGTGCCCCAGAAGTCCAGAATATGCGTGGCGTTGTTCTGCATCGTTCGCGTGACGCGGTCCGGCTGCAACCGCCCTTGCTTGTCGTAAGCCACGATAATGTCACCGACTGCGATTTCGCTGATCGGCTTGTGCCAGACCTTCGAAAGCACCAGCTCTTCGTCATAGCTGCCGTCCGCGCGCGGTTTAATAGACGGATCACGTGGCCACATGCGAATTGATGTATCAGCTAGGAAGCATTCGTCGCTAGCCGATACTTCTTCAACGATTACTTCTTGTCCATCTAGGTGTTCAACCAAGTCACCATTTACATTAACGCCATAAATCTTACCATTGAGCTCAACTGTTGGAGCATTGTAGCTTGATCCATTGAAGTAATCTCGAATCGCGCCCTTTTCTTCATCAGATAACTGGCCTCGACCATACTTTGAGATTACCGTGTCAATATTATCGAAATGACCTCTAGCTCTAAAACTTGGAGAAAGCTCATCGATTACGTTAGTGGCATCCCTAACGCGCTTCTCTTCGATAACAACTTGCACCCTTTCTTTTGACGTATCTACACCCAACGCCGCTAAATCAGAGCTAATTTGAGCCCTTTGGCGGTCAATGTCTTCATCAAGATGATTCGCTTCATGTATGATATTTGTAATTTGCCTATCTAACTGAGCTTTTTCTCGAACCCCCATCCTATCGGGAAATGTCCAAACAGTACCTACCCCATTCACCCCCGTACTATTCAAGTGAGAATAGCCTCTAACACCAGACGAAACTAAGTTTGAGTCACCCAACCGGACCTCAATTAGTGACAGCGCTGCCGCACTGTTCCCGTCGGCGGATACTACGTCAAAATTTATTGTACCGCTGTTCAAAAAATCCGTAGCTCTCTCAGCAACCGTACCTCTAAGCTCATCAGATATCGAAAAATTAGTCATGCTGACCTCCATTTAAATATGCGCTGCTCATATATAAATTTATCACTGACCTCTTGCCCACTCGATCAATAGAAACAATCGCCGAGTTATTTTGTGTTTTTTCCACAACTATTCCCTTACATTCTTGCCTTGTATGCAACCTTCGGCACTCCTTGAATTCCTGATTAACTATCTCTGACTCAACCTTTCTGTCTTGTAAAAACCGACTAACTTTAACCGGCGAAGGGCGAACAAACTGGGATTCCAGTAGTAAGTTCCGCCATTCTAAATAGCCATATTCTATCGCGCTCTGTTTCAAGCTTTTCTTCTACAATTAAGCTGCAACCACTTTTACTATTGTAAACAAAATACTTTCTAAAATTTTTGCCTGCATCTTGGTATCTCAGGTGAAACCCATTTGTAGAATTAATTTCTCCCGAAAAAGATATTGGCACACACTTTTCTATTATTGCTTCTGCAGGGCTTGAGGTCGGCAGAGAAGCAAAGGCGATCGCAATAGCTAAAAAAATTGCTGCTAAGTTCATCTGTGATGACGGTCCAAAATTTTCTGCACTGCATTCCCTTTTCACATTGCTGCATGCTATCCCTAGCGTGCAAGTTCTTTGGAACCTAGAAAGTGCAAGACTACAACAATCTCACGTCCATGGTCGGCACGATAGTAGATCCGGTAGCCTCTGTCAGCCACCAAAACCCTGTAACCGTCCTTGTAGGGCCTGCCCTTCTCTGGAAACTGGCACAGCGTTCTCGCTCGAACTTCGAACCCAACACGTTGCATGAGAGCAGGGCGGACGACACCGTGAACGAATGGCTGCTATTCTATCCGCCCAATAGCACTGAAATTTTCGCTGGCGCGGCAATTTGTGCGCAGTTTGCGCTTGCAGCGAAAAAAACTGATGACCGCCTTGGGCTCTCTCCGGACCTTAGCCGCGCGATGCACCAATGACTGCTCACTGGATCGCCTTGTGTGTGTCTGTTGGTTTTTGGTAAAATTCCTTGTCGATTTCCCAATCGAAGGGGTTAGTTAACCAACCGTCAGCAATCACGTTCGAAACCGCATGCCCGGCTGCTGTTCAGACGTTGATCTGGGCCTAGCCACGTCCTGCCAAGTGGGACGATCCTCTTTGCTGACATACAAGCGCATGTCATTGCGGTGCCGCGTCATTGCCACGTAGGTCAGCGGATCATCCATCGTCCTTGACGCCAGCACATAGGCCTGATCCACGGTCACACCCTGCGACTTGTGGATCGTGACGGCATAGCCATGATCAAAAGAACGGAACTGGACAGGATCGAACGACACCCGGCCACCGTCATCCAGATCAACCGTGATCTTCGTATCGCTGGCATGGCGGACTGTACCAAGGATGCCGTTTTTGACGCCGATGTCGCGGTCATTGGCGGTGAACACGACGCGGTCGCGCGCGGCAAACTCACGCGGTCCTTGATCGGTGGTTAGCAACGGACCTTCTGCAAGGTCTCCAGCAAACTTCAATGTCTCGCGCACAGATTGGTTAAGCGCGTGCACATCTCGGCGGCGGTGGGCCAGGATCAAACGAGATGTATCCGGTGCAGCAGCGCGATCCGTCAGATAGTCTTGGGTCAAATGCGCAATCGCGCTGTTTTGCGACGGTGCGGGGGTGACGCAGCCTTTCGCAGCATAGGCCGCCACAGCTTGAGTGATCCGGCCTGCTGCCAAATCACCTGTGGCGTCTTTTTGCCAGCCCGATGTCTGGCGGTGCACTTCGGAAAGCCATGCAGCCCCGTGGCGGTCAATTAACCCTCGAAACGGCTGCCCAGCTTCAATTGGGGGCAATTGATCCGGATCGCCGACCAAAACCAATTTTGTACCGATCTCGTCAATCTTGTGGGCGATCCGGTCCAGTTGGCGTGTGCCGACCATGCCCGCCTCATCAATGACCAACACGTCGCCGGGTTTGATCGGTTCATGGCCATTGGCCCAACTGAGTTCCAGCGACGCCAAAGTGCGGCTGGCGATGCCCGAGGCCCCTTGCAGACCTGCTGCGGCTTTGCCGGACAGGGCTGCGCCGTGGACGGTGATCTCGGCCTTTGCCCATGCATCATTGGCGGCAGCAAGGATCGTGCTTTTGCCCGTGCCCGCACGCCCAACAACCATCGACAGGCGCGACGTGTCGGTCATCTGGACCACTGCGTTGCGTTGTTCGTTGCTGAGAACCGCGCTAAATTTGGCCAATACTCGGTTCTGCGTAGTGACCGCGTGTTCAATCTGCTGGCGCTTTGGTGCTTTGCAACGCCGCATTAAAAGAGTGCGAGACGTCGATTGCAGGCGCGTGTCCGCGTGAACGTAATCACGCGTGGTAAAGCGGCGCTCATTGCCTTCCATGCGCAATAGGTCTGGCGCGGCAAGTACGGCTTTCTTCGCACTCAATGCAGAGAGCGGATCAGGGAATATCTTGGCCAGAGCGCGGCTGATATCACGCTCGGTGAAGGCCGCGTTGAAATACCCAAGACGATCCAAAAGGCGCACGGGGTTCGCCCTGATTTGGGCATCCGTGACGGGGCCTGTCGCCTCGCGGGCGAAGAACGTTTGTCTTGGGTCGGCGGGGATGGTGCCCGCGAACTGATCTTTTAATTTGCCTTTGAGTGGCGGTGCGGCCCCCGTCAGTTGCGCAACCATCACGTCACGCTCAGCGCGCAGATCACCCACAAGGCCAAAGGCCGCACGCCGCAGCTCAGTGCGTTTGGCCTCCAATACACGGCGCTCGTTTAACTGCGTGCGGCGCAAGTCATGCCATTCGGCAGCTTGCTCTGTATCGAGGCGCGTCTTGAGCGCTCGAAGATCTTTCCGCCGTTGACCGGACTTCGTGATTTGATCCCACAATCCGGCAAGCCCGCCACGGGTTGGCATGATCTGCGCAACAGCGTCAGCGCGGGCTTTTACATGTGTGCGTTTTAGCGCCTCACGCGCAGAACGGTGCGCCTTGATCTGTGCTTGGCGCTTTTTATCAAGCGCGCGGCGTTGCTCTGAAAGGCCGGATCGTATCTCGCGTGCCGCTTGCGCAAAGCGAGCGGTGGCATCTTGGGCAAGGTTTGAACGGGCCGTTTCGACGCCGGGCAATGCATCTGCATCCCCCAGCTTTGCGCGTACCTCTTTGGTTTTGACACCAACGGCGCGTGCAACGGCGATGATCTGTCCATGGGCAGTAACAATCACATGCCCACGCCTGTCACCGCGCGCCAAGGCAAACCCGTGTTCAGCCAAGGCCGCTTGAAACGCGGCTTTGCCATCGCTGACCTCCCAGCACTGCTTGATCAACTGCCTTTGATCGATGGCATTGCGTCCACGCCGTTTGGCGGCCTGCCATTCGGCAAGGGAAACGCGGTCCTGTGACGCAAGGGCTGGATCATCGAACCCCTTGGGCAGATCGAATCCATGCTCCAGAAAAAGTTCTTTGCTCACGCCCATCAACTTGCGTTTGTAATGCGCAAGGTTCTTGGCCGTCATCGTTTGGGCGTCGATCCTCGACCAGACGATGTGCGCATGTCTGCGCCCGTCTTTCTCATGAAAGACGATGGCGCGGGGATGGCCCTTGAGGCCATGCGCACGCTCAATTTTGTAGGCCGCTGCGCGAAAGTCTTTGTCCGTCAGTTCGGCGCTGCGCTCAGGTGGCGGATTAACCGACACGCTGAAATACGGCTGCACACAGCGCGTGCCGGATGCCACAGCCTCAACCTCAGCAAAGGCCCCTGCGAGGTCATCGCTCAGGAATCCACGCAATTGATGCACGGTGATGTGGTCATTGTCCTGTGCGTTCAACAGGTGCAGCGCTAAAGCTCTGCCACCACTGCGCTGGCTGCCTTTGAGGATCATGGCGCTTTCCCCAGCGCCTGCATCAGCATCGCGCGCACGTCCTCTAAAAGCGCTGCGCAGGTATCCAGTTTGTCTGTCGTTGTGGCGTCTGCGACATCTCTGTCGGCATCTTTGAAAGACTGTACCAAGGGATGCAAAGACAGGCGCGCCAAGATCGCAGCCAAATCACGTTGATCCGCCTTCGGTCTGCGCAAAGGCTTTGCCCGCTGCGCCGCAACCTCGCCCAAAGCCGCTTTACGCACAAAAGCGCTCAATGCCGTATCACCCGCCTTGGCCTGCAAAAGGGCATACTCCTGCGGCGTGAACCGAATGGTCAGGCGGTGATCGGTTTTGGCGGGCATGGCGTCTCGGGTCAGAAATTGAAAAACCCGCCCTCGGAAACGAGGGCGGGTTGGTTGGGTTGTGTTTGAAAGTGAACGTGGTGGCGGGCGTCAGTTGGGCGGATCAGGTTCGCTTGCGCAGTCATCCACAGGAGAGTCAGGCCGCGCGGTTAATAATTCTTCCCAACGCTCAAGTTCGCTGAAAAACTCGTCCCAATGGTTCGAACAAGCTCCGCTATGCTCCGCCATCCTGTCACTGCGCTACCGCCTCCGGCTCCTTGAGCGCGATGGCTCGGGTTCGACCTTGGTCCGAACCACTCCGCCATGCCTAACGTCGACGATTTCGGCCCTGGATCGGTTTGCGAAAATACACGACGCGGTCCGTTTCGTCGAAACCGAGCGCGCGGTGGAAGGCGTGGCTTGCCACGTTGTCGAGATGGGCGTCCGACGCCAGTTCCGAGCAGTCCCTGTCTTGCGCCCACGATTGGACCGACTGCAACAGCGCCCGACCAATGCCTGCGCCTTGCAGGTCCGGGCGCACAAAGATGCCCTCCAGAAATGCCACCGGTGAAGTCTCGCAGCCGTTGACGTGATCGTGGCGCAAGGTCGCTTCGGCAAAGGCGCGGGTGTGTGTTTTATCGACAGCGTCCAGAAACACGATGGCCGCGCCGGGCGATTTGGCGAGCATCGCCGCCGCCTCGGCCCGGTGTGCGTCCAGTGGCGTATCGGCCCAGAGTTGCGCGCGCAGCGCGACCCAAGCCTCGATGTCGGACGAAGTGGCGATGCGGATCGGCATGGGGCAATTCTGCGCAGGTTTCGCAGCATCTGCAACGTACCCCTCCGCGACGGATCGGGGCGATCTTATCGCTACGCGTCGGACTTCGTATGGGTGCGCACGCCGATTCCGATCGCCGGGCGCTTGTTGCCGGGCAGGTTCGGATCGCTGCCCCAGATCGCCTGATAGGTGTCGGTTGCGCGGCCCTGCGCCTGCAACCATGCGAATGCGGCCACCAGCACCAGATACCAAAGACCCAGGGCGATCCACATCCAGTTCGGTCCGTTGGCCTGCCAAAGCCCGGTGAAAACTGCCACGCAGGACAGCAACCACGCCACATAGCCAAGCGATTTGTGCGCATATTCAAAGACAAGGCGGCGGGGCGTCATGTCATAGTGATCGCCGCGCATCTGCCTGTCGGTGGGGCCCCCCTTGCTGCCGCGCAGGATGCCGCCCACGACCTGCGTTGCCGTCAGCGCGAGCACCGTCCAGCCGATACATGCGTGCGGCCCGGGCAGCACGGCCACTGTCTGCGGACGCCACAGGATGAGCAGCAGGGCGGCGATCATGAACACCGTCGCGCCGTATTGAACGACCCGGTGGGTGATCCACCACGCCTGATTGTCGAGTTCGATGGGCCAATTCTGCCGGGGTGTGATCTTGTAGAACCGGGCGGCGATGATCCCGATGGGCACGCAGACCGCCCAGGCCAGCACCATCAGCCGCGCGTGATAGGCCAGCGCCGCCCCGACGGCGTGGGCGCGGGATGGATCGACCGGGGCCAGTAGCCACTCCCACATCGGGTCAACCTTTGACCGCACCGGCTGTCATGCCGGTGATAATCTGGCGCGAGGCAAAGAGGGTAAAGATGATCGGCGGGATGGCGAGCAGCATGCCCGTGGCCATGATGACCCCCCATTCCACATTGAACTCGGACATGTTGTTCACGATCAGGATCGGCACCGTCTTGGTGTCGCGGTCCGACAGGGCCGAGGCCAGCAGGTATTCGTTCCACGCGATGCGGAAGGTAAAGATGGCCGCCGCGGCAAGCCCCGGTTTGATCAGGGGCAGGACGACGCGGAAAAACACCTGAAAGGGCGTCGCGCCATCGACCCGCGCTGCCTCTTCCAGCGAATAGGGGACCTGCACGATGAAACTTTGCAGGATCCAGATCACGAAGGGCAGGTTCATCGCCACATAGATCAGGATGATGCCTGAGTGTGTACCCGCAAGGCACACATCCCCGCGCCCGCCAAAGGTCTCGCGGATCAACCCGCCCAGGAGTGCATCATTGCCGAGGCAAAATTCATTGTTCCACAGCCCGAAAACCGGCACCAGCAACACCGCCGGGGGCACCATACGCACCATCAGCGTGGTCAGAGAGGCGGTGTCGCGCCCCATGAAGCGGAACCGCACGAGAGCATAGGCGGCCATGCACCCGATCACCAACGTCAGCGCGGTCGACACCAGCGCAATGATCAGTGAATTGATAAAGGCCCCGCCAAACTTCAGCGCGCAAAAGTCGAGGTGGTCCAACTCGTAAGGCAGGATATCGCACAGCGCCGTCTCGTAATTCTGGATCGTGGGCATGAAGAGCAGGCCGGATGTGCCTGAAATGATGTCTACATCCAGCTTGAACGAGTTGATGAACATCAGCGCGATCGGCCCGACGGCCATAAAGATCAGCCCGACCAGAAGTGCGTAGTAGCCGGGGTGCTGGCGCTCATATGTGGGATGGGCCATCAGCCGTCCTCCGCTGCGGCGCGCAGGCGGGCGGCGCGGGCTTCTTGCAATTTGGTGTAGGCAAACATCGCCCCCGTCAGGATCAACAGCAGGATCAGCAGGTAGTTCGACATTGCCGCCGCCACCCCAAGTTCGCGGAACTCGGTTGCGGTGCGCGAGATACGCAGGGCCAGAATTTCGGTGGACAGACCCGGGCAGCCCTCGGTCATCACGAGGATCACCTCGAGCACTTTGAAGGCGTCGATCATGCGCAAGAGGGCTGTGACAATCAGCACGGGCATCATCAGCGGCAGCTTGATGTGCCAGATCTGTTGCCAGCCGGTGGCTCCGTCGATGCGCGCCGCTTCGAGCGCGGATTGGGGCAGGGATTGCAGCGCCGCAAGCGATAGGATGAAGATAAACGGCGTCCACTGCCAGATGTCCGCCAAGATCACCGAAAACAGCGCGTTCTGGCCCAACCAGTCCACCCCTTCGATGCCCACCTTTTCAAGCATCCGGTTAAAGGTCCCAACCGTGGGGTGATACATGTAGCGCCACATGAGGCCGACCACGACGGGCGCGATCATCATCGGCAAAATGAACAGGGTGCGCAAAACGGACATGCCGCGAATATTGCGATCCAGCAGCAGGGCCAAACCGACGCCCAACAGCATCTCGATACTCACGACCGAGACGGCGAATTTCAGGGTGACCCCAAGGCTCTCGCGAAAGGCCGCGTCATTCCAAAGCGTGATGTAGTTCTTGAGGCCAACAAACTCGGTCTCACCGATCTGCTGGCTCGGGTTCCAGGCGCGAAAGCTGCCCCAGATCATGTAGGCCAGCGGATAAAGCAGCGCGATGCCCATGATCAGGGCAGCAGGGGCCATGAAGATGTAAGGGGTCAGGCGGTTGAGCCGGGCGGTGCGCATCTGCATATGTCCTGAGAAATCAAAGGTGGGCGGGCCCGCGACAGGCCCACCCCAGGGAGAAACCTTACTGCCAGGTGTAATACCCGGCATCTTCCATCACGGCGCGCGTCCGCTCGGCTACGCCATCCAAAGCCTCTTGAATATCGAGTTCTTCGGTCAGTACCTTGGACATTGTCGTGCCGATATCGGCATTGATCTTGCCCCAGACGGGGATGATCGGGTGCCAGTCGGGATCGGCATATTTCAGCGCCTCACCAAAGGTGGCCGAGAAGGGGTACTTCTCGTTCAACTCCGCGTTCTGATAGGTCGAGAAGCGCGACGGGTTGCCACCATTCATCGCCACCATCAGATCGCCTTCTTTCGAGGTGAGCCATTGCATCAACAGGAACGCCGCTTCTTTGTTCTCGGCGTTCTTGGGGATCGCGATGCCAAACCCACCGGTCTGGCTGCCGCGGCGCACGCCTTCGGGGTGCATCGCATAGCCGACCTTGCCCACGACCTTGGAGCGGTCGGGATCCTCGAAACCGGGCATGAAGGCGATGGAGTCAAGGAACATCGCCGCGTCCCCGTTCGAAAACGCGTTGGCCGCCTCGGCAGGGCCGAAGGCCAGCGATCCTTCGGGGCCGCAATCGACGATGGTTTTCAGGGCCGTGGCCGCCTCGGCACCGGCGTCGTTGTTGATGATCGGGTTCCACGCATCGTCAAAGACACGACCGCCAAGGGGGGCGAGGTGCAACAGGAACGCGTGAGAGGCCTGGTGGCCGGAGGCCGCACGCGAGGCCATACCGCCCATGCCATCCTCAAGTTCGGGGATCTTGCAGGCTGCATCAAGCATCTGGTCATAGGTTTCGGGCTCGGGCAGCCCGTGCTTTTCAAAGATGTCCTTGCGATAGGCCAGCACCGAGGTTTCGGACCCGAACGGGATACCGAACAGCGAGCCGGTAGGACCGGGCAGGTACCCCTTGGTGCCGCCCGCAACGCCGATGTTCTGGACGTAGCCGCCGATCAGGTCATTCGCGTCATAGTTCGGTTTGGCCAGCTTGGGGTTCATGAAATACTTGGCGAGGTTTTCGAGCTGATCGGCAAACACGTAGTCCGCCTTGGAAAACACCACGTAGGAGATGAGGTCATATTCGCCCTCGTCCTGCGCCAGTTCGAGCGTCTGGCGCTAGCGCATCTTGAGGTAGGGCAGTTGGTCCACCTCGACCTCGATGCCGGTCTGCTTGGTGAATTCGGGCAGTACTTGGATCGCGGCGTTGTAGTGCGGGTGCGCGGGGAAGTTCACTACCAGCGTCGTGCCTTCGTATTCCGCGTAAGGATTGGCAAAAAGCGCGCCCGCGCTGATGGCCAGTGCGGCGGTGGTCGCCGTCAATGTCGTCTTGAAATTCAGCATATTTGGTTCCTCCCTTGTGCCGTCGTTTTTATCGGGTCACAGCCGCAGACCGCTGGCGCGATCAAAGACCATGATTTCGTCGGTGTTCACCGCAAATGTGTGCGTCTGGCCCGCAGGCAGGGGCGCGATGCTGGGAATTTCGACCAGCATTTCGGCCGATCCACACCGCGTGGACAGCACCGATTGCGCACCCAGATATTCGGACACCACGATATGCAGATCCATCGTCGCCTCCGCCTCGGGCGTGTTGATCGCGAAGGCCGAAGGGCGCAGGCCGACGGTCACATCGCGCGCTGTCGCATCCTTGACCCGTGCGGCGGTTTCAGCGCCAAGGGGCAGGTGAAAGCCCGCGCCTTTGACCCCGAGCACGCCGTTTTCTTCGATGATCTGCCCCTCGATGAAGTTCATCGGGGGTGAGCCGATGAACCCTGCTACGAACAGATTGACCGGAGACTTGAACAACTCTTCGGGCGTGCCCTGTTGTTGCACGACCCCTTCGGACATCACGATGATCCGGTCGCCCAAGGTCATCGCCTCGACCTGATCGTGGGTGACATAGACCATGTTCTTGTCGATGCGGTCGCGCATTTCAGCCAGTTCCGTGCGCATCTTGCCGCGCAGCTTGGCGTCGAGGTTCGACAATGGCTCATCAAACAGGAAGGTGCCCGCATCGCGCACCAGCGCACGGCCCATCGCAACACGCTGACGCTGCCCGCCGGACAGTTCCGCCGGCTTGCGCTCAAGCAGATGGCCGATGCCAAGAATATCGGCGACGTTCTGCACCTTTTCATTGATCTCGGCCTTGGGGCCCTTGGCCAGACGCAGCGCAAAGGACATGTTGCGCGCGATGTTCATGTGCGGGTAAAGCGCGTAGTCCTGAAACACCATCGCGATGTCGCGCTCCTCGGGCTCAAGCGCGCTGATGGGTTTGCCGTCAAAGAAAATCTCGCCCCCCGAGAGGGTCTCAAGACCTGCCAGAATACGCAATGTCTTTGACTTGCCGCATCCTGATGGGCCAACCAGCACCGTGAATTCGCCATCATTCAATGTGAGGTCGAGGGGCGGCAACACCCGTACCGATCCATAGCTTTTTTCGACCTTGTCGAAAACGATTTCTGGCACGTTTCCCCCCGAACACATGACCACATTTCAGGCCGTGAACGTGACACGGTGTGCACAATCCACAAACCCCGCTTGCTGATTTACAGCGTTAACCTTAACGTATCTGTATGGGTTGAATGGCCGAAAAACGCATTACACATGCCGCCACGGCGCACGGAAAAAAGGCATCGTTCTCAAAGACATAGCGGACGTGGCGCAGGTCAGCTTGATAACCGTGTCACGCGCCTTGCGCGGTGTGGATGGGGTGTCGGAAGCCAAGCGCGCGCAGATCCTGAAAATCGCCCGGCGTCTGAATTACATGCCCAACAGCAGCGCGCGTTCACTGGTTACGATGAACTCGGATCTGATCGGGATCTCGGTGCCCAACCTGTTCAACAACGTCTTTGCCGAGATCATGGCGAGCATGCGCGGCACCTTTGACAGTGCGGGGTTCTCGAGCGTCGTGGACACCTCGGAATATGATGTGAATATCGAATTTGCATGGGCGGAACGGCTACTGACATGGCGTCCGGCGGGCATGATCCTGACGGGCACGCATCACCACCCCGCCTTGCGCGACGCGTTGCGCCGTGCGGGGGTTCCAACGCTTCAGATTTGGGACGTGACCGATGACCCGATTGATGTCTGCGTCGGTATTGACCACCACGCCGCCGGGCAAGAGGTCGCGCAATACTGCCGTGATCTGGGCTATGCCCGGCCCGGCTTTGTGGGCACCGCCGAAGGGCGCGACACGCGGGCTGAGGCGCGCCTGAGCGGGTTTGCGGCCCGCTATGCCGCTGCGGGGCGGGGCGAGGTGCGGATTGCGCGATCAGGGGATCGCAATCCGTTTGTGGCGGGTCAAAATGCGACGCGCGACATCCTGAACGGGCCCGCACACAGCCGTGCTGACGTGATCTTTTACCTCAACGACCATCTCGCTTTCGGAGGGCTGACGGCCTGCCAGACCGCGGGGCTGTCCGTGCCGGATGAGATCGGCATCGTGGCTTCAACTCGTTGGATTTGACGGCTGTTCTGCCGGTGCCCCTGACCACGGTGCGCACGCCGTTGCAGGCAATGGGGACGACAGGCGCGCGTCATTTGCTGGCGCGTATTCACGGTGTGGCCGCAGCGCGGCGCGTGGCGCTGCCGGTTGAATTGGTGGTGGGGGCGACGACGAAACCACAGGCTTAGGGGTGCCGTCTGCCGATTTGATCAGTCGAATGGCCGCATTTCCACGCCCCATATTGCACCTTGCCGCGCCATGGCCGAAATGCCACCGTTCCGGAGAAACCAGATCACACGCGGTGCGCATATGACCGATCATCATGGGGCCAAACTCGACTTTGCCAAGGACATGTCTTACGGCGACTACCTTGGGTTGGATGCGCTGCTTGACGCGCAGCACCCCCGCTCGGACGCCCATGACGAGATGCTGTTTATCATTCAGCACCAGACCTCGGAGCTATGGATGCGCCTTGCTATTCACGAGCTTCAGACCGCACGCAACGCGATCAGTGGGGGTGATCTGCGGCCCGCGTTCAAAATGCTCGCCCGCGTGGCGCGGATATTCGAGCAGTTGAACGGCGCGTGGGATGTGCTGCGCACCATGACACCCAGTGAATACACAACCTTCCGCCCCAGCCTTGGCAACTCGTCGGGGTTTCAATCGAACCAATATCGCATGATCGAATTCCTGCTCGGGAACCGGCAGGTCGCGCTGAAAAAAGTGCACGAACACAAGCCCGAAGCCCATGCCGTCCTTGAGGCGGAACTGGCGCAGCCGAGTCTCTATCAGGTTGCGCTGAGTTTGCTGGCACAGCGCCTTGACGTACCGGATCCGGCGGGTGAGCCGAGCCACAGCGCGTGGGTGCCGCAACCCGTCATTCAGGACCTTTGGCAGCAGGTCTATGAGCATCCGCGCGCGCATTGGGAACTTTATGAACTGGCCGAAAAGCTGGTCGATCTCGAGGATTACTTCCGTCGCTGGCGCTTTAATCATGTCACCACCGTCGAGCGGATCATCGGGTTCAAACGGGGCACCGGCGGGACGGTCGGCGTTGCCTACTTGCGCAAAATGCTCGAGGTTGAGCTGTTTCCCGAACTCTGGCACGTGAGAGGTGCGTTGTAGATGGTTCTGAATAAAGCGTTTTTCGATTTGCCCGAGGGGATGATCTATCTGGATGGCAACTCGCTTGGGCCGTTGCCGAAATCGGTGAAAGCACGGGTCGCCTCCATGCTTGCGGATGAATGGGGTGCCCAGCTGATCAAGGGCTGGAACAGTGCCGGTTGGATGGCGCAACCCAGTGTGATCGGCGATAAAGTGGGCCGCCTGATCGGAGCCCCGGAAGGCACGGTGGTGATGGGGGACACGCTGTCGGTCAAGGTCTACCAGGCCGTGGCCGCCGCTCTCAAGATGCGTCCCGATCGCCGTATAATATTGAGTGATTCCGGAAACTTCCCCACCGACCTTTACATGGTTGAGGGGCTGATCCGCACGCTGGATGCGGGCTATGAGTTGCGGGTGGTCGACCCGGAAGACGTCGCAGGCGCGATCGATGACACGATCGCTGCGGTGATGCTGACCCAAGTGGATTATCGCACGGGCCGGATGCATGATATGATGGCCCTGACCCAAGCCGCGCATGCGGCAGGTGCGGTGATGATCTGGGATCTGGCGCATAGCGCAGGGGCCGTCCCGGTGGATGTCGTGGGTTGTGCCTGTGAATTCGCGGTAGGCTGCACCTACAAATACCTTAATGGCGGCCCCGGCGCGCCTGCATTTATATATGTTCGCAAGGACTTGTCCGACACAATTAATCCCGCTTTGGCCGGGTGGCTGGGCCATGATGCGCCCTTTGCTTTCGACATCAGCTACCGCCCTGCGCCGGGCATCGAGCGGATGCGCGTTGGGACCCCTCCGGTCATTCAGATGGCGGCCCTTGAGGCCGCGCTTGAGGTCTGGGAGGACGTCGATATGTCCGATTTGCGCGCTGCATCGGTGGCATTGCAGGAAACCTTCATCAAGGAAGTTGAGGCGCGCGTGCCCGAATTGACGCTCGCCAGTCCGCGCGACAGTGCGCGGCGTGGCAGCCAGGTGTCCTTCGCGTTCGAGCAGGGCTATGCGGCGATGCAGGCGCTCATCGCGCGCGACGTGATCGGCGATTTCCGCGCACCGAACATTATGCGTTTTGGCTTTACGCCGCTTTATGTCGATCACGACGATGTGCGCCGCGCGGTCGATCGTATCGAGACGGTTATGCGCGACCGGCTGTGGGACAACCCGGACTATCTGACCAGATCGCGGGTCACATGACCGCTTGACATCCATGGTCGCAATCGCAGTCAATCACGCACACAAACAGGGCCGCAAAGCGGCTGAGACCTCAGGGGGAGAAAAGACATGATGTTCAAAAAGTTGGTGGTCGCCGCATGCGTTGCGACACTTGGTACCGGCGCGTTGGCCGATGGGCACAGCGGCAAGATCAAGGTGGGCATGATCACGACCCTTTCGGGCGGCGGCGCGGGCCTTGGGATCGACGTGCGCGACGGATTCCTGCTGGCGACGAAGGGCAATGAGGCGATTGAGACGGTGATTGAAGACGATCAGCGCAAGCCCGACATCGCCGTGCAACTGGCCGACAAGATGATCCAGTCCGAAAAGGTGGACGTGATGACCGGGATCATCTGGTCAAACCTTGCCATGGCCGTGGTGCCGTCGGCCACTGCGCAGGGCAAGTTCTATGTCAGCCCCAATGCAGGGCCGTCCGCGCTGGCGGGCAAGGGGTGCCATCCCCTCTATTTCAACGTGGCATGGCAGAACGACGCCTATCACGAGGCCGCAGGCAAGTGGGCGGCGGAGAACGGGGTAAAGAGCGCCTTCATCATGGCACCCAACTACCCCGCAGGTCAGGACGCATTGACGGGCTTCAAGCGTGGCTTTGGCGGTGACATTGATCAGGAGATTTTCACCCAACTCGGCCAGACCGACTATGCCGCCGAGATTGCGCAACTGCGCGCCAGCGATGCCGACACCCTGTTTTTCTTCCTGCCGGGCGGCATGGGCATTTCGTTCATGAAGCAATTGGCTGGATCGGGTGTTGAGAAAAACATCGTCGGCCCCGCCTTCAGCTTTGACCAAGGCATTCTGGGGGCCATTGGCGATGCCGCTTTGGGTGTGAAGAATACAGCACACTGGGCCAAGGACACGGACAATCCTGCTAACGCGAAATTCGTGGCCGATTTTCAGGCAGAATACGGGCGTTTGCCATCGATCTATGCCGCTCAAGGTTACGACACCGGATTGCTGCTGGCGAGTGCGGTGGCGGCTGCGGATGTGAATGATCAGGACGCCTTTCGTGCGGCTCTGCAAGCGGCTGAATTTGACAGCGTGCGCGGGTCGTTCAGCTTTGCGCCGAACCAGCACCCGGTGCAGGACATCGTGCTGCGCGAAGTTGTCAAAGAAGGTGACATAGTAACCAACCGCACCTTGGGTGTTGCTGCGGCAAACTACAGCGATCCCTACGGCGTCGATTGCCAGATGTAACGGGCGGGTGCGCTCTGTCCCGCACCCACTTCCCATATGTATATCAAAGGGCTGTCGCGTGAGGTTCATGCGATAGTGATGGCTTGATGACGCCGATTTTACTGATCGAACAGGTGCTGAACGGGGTGCAGTCGGGGATCATGCTGTTCCTGATGGCCGCCGGTCTGACGCTGATCTTTGGCGTCATGGGGCTGATCAATCTGGCGCACGGATCACTGTATATGATCGGTGCGTTTGCAGCCGCCGCAGTGGCGGGCGCAACGGGGTCGTTTGTGCTGGCCCTTGCCGCAAGCCTTGCGGCGGCTGCGGTTGCCGGGGCTATCATCGAGATGGTCGTGATCCGCCGTCTTTATGACCGTGACCACCTTGATCAGGTGCTGGCCACCTTTGCGCTGATCCTGATCCTGTCGGAAGGGACGCGGTGGGCGTTTGGGTCGTTCCCGCTCTACCTTGATGTGCCTGCCGCGCTGGCAGGGCCGGTCATGTTGCCGGGGGGGATCGCATACCCGGCCTACCGTTTGCTGATCATCGCAGTGGGCCTTGCGGTCGCGGTTGGGCTGTTCCAGTTGATTGCGCGCACCCGCATCGGCATTCAAATCCGCGCAGGCGAAAGTGATCGCGAGATGATCGGGGCCCTGGGCGTTGATATCTCTCGGCTTTACACGATTGTCTTTGCACTTGGCGCGGCTCTTGCAGGATTAGCCGGGGCTTTGGTGGGGGCGATCCAGTCAGTTCAGGTCGGGATGGGAGAGCCTGTCCTGATCCTCGCCTTTGTGGTCATCGTGATCGGCGGGATCGGGTCGATCAAGGGGGCGCTGGTGGGCGCATTGCTGGTGGGTCTGACCGACACGTTGGGCGGGGTGCTATTGCCGGTGCTCTTTGGCCTGTTCGTCGACAGCGCGACGGCCACGTCCGTGGGTGCGGCGCTGGCGTCCATGTCGATCTACATCCTCATGGCCGGGGTGCTGATATTCCGCCCGACCGGCCTGTATGGAACCACATGATGCGCACGGAGAATATCCTCAATACGTTGATTTTCCTGACCTTGCCGGGCATCGCGCTGGCCGCTTTGGCCCTGGACGAACCGTTTATCATCACGCTGGCCACGCGCGCGGCGATCCTGGCCTTGGCCGCCGCGGGGCTGAACCTTGCGCTTGGTCTGGGCGGTCTGGTCAGCCTCGGGCATGCGGTGTTCTTCGGGATCGGCGGCTATGCGATGGCCATTCTGGCGAGCCACGCCCAAAGCTATACCCCGATCATCGACAGTTGGGTCCTGATCGAAGGCACCAAAACCATGCCGGTCATCTGGCTGGTGGCGATCCTCACAAGCGCGCTCGTGGCGCTGTGCATCGGGTTGCTGTGTTTGCGCACCTCGGGCGTCTATTTCATCATGATCACGCTCGCCTTTGGGCAGATGTTTTACTATTTCGCGATCTCCTGGCCGGCATATGGTGGCGAGGATGGGCTGAGCATCTATGTCCGAAACGACTTTCCCGGCCTGAACACACACGTGCCGATTCAGTTCTTTGGGATCGTGTTCGCGCTGCTGGCACTGACCCTATGGGGCATGGGCCGCATCGCGCGCGCACCCTTTGGGCTGGCGCTGAGTGCCGCGCGCCAGAACGCGGAGCGGGTGGAGACAGTCGGCATCAGCCCGTTTCGCCTGCGCCTTGTCGCCTTCGTGATTTCGGGCGCGGTCACGGGGCTGGCCGGGGCGCTGTTTGCCGACCTCAACCGCTTTGTGTCGCCCACGATGTTCAGTTGGCAGATGTCGGGTGAGTTCATCATCTTCATTGTGCTGGGCGGCATTGGTCGATTGTTCGGCCCGGTGGTGGGGGCCTGCCTGTTTGTGGCCCTTGAACATGTGCTGGGCGGGGTGAGTGAGTATTGGCTGATCTATGTCGGCGCCGTGTTGTTGTTGGTCGTGCTGTTTGCGCGGGGCGGAGTGATCGGATCGCTTGTGGGGCGCGAGGTGGCGCATGAGTGATCCGGTGCTTGATATTCGCGGCGTGTCCAAGTCGTTCGGGGCGTTGAAGGCGACAGATGATGTGACGCTTTCGCTGAAAAATGGCGCGATTCACGCGCTGATCGGCCCCAATGGGGCGGGTAAGTCCACCTTGATCAAACAGATCGCGGGCGGCTTGGCCTCGGATGCGGGTGAGGTATTCTTTGACGGTCAGAACATCACGGACTGGACGACAGTGGCCCGGTCGCGCGCAGGTCTTGGCCGTACGTTTCAGGTCAGCGCCCTCGCGATGGAGATGACGGTGTTGCAGAACGCGATGCTCGGGGCATTGGGCGCGCAGGGCGGTGTATGGCAGTTTATCCGACCCGTTCTGGGCAACAGGGCCGTGCGCACCCGTGCCGAGGCCGCCCTGCACCGCGTCGGCCTGCAAGATGTCGCCGCCAAGCGCGCCTCTGATCTTAGCCACGGTGCGCGCCGTCTGCTTGAGGTCGCCGTGGCGCTGACCTTGCAGCCGCGTGCCTTTCTGATGGACGAGCCGATGGCGGGCCTTGGGGCGGAAGGGTCCAAACGCATGACGGGGTTTCTGGATGAGCTGCGTCATGAGGCTCCGATCCTGCTGGTCGAACATGACATGGATGCGGTCTTTGCGCTCGCGGATCGCATTTCGGTGCTGGTCTATGGGCGCATCATCGCGACGGGCACACCGGACGACATCCGCGCCCATCCCGAGGTGCGCAGCGCCTATCTGGGTGACGAGGTGAGCGCATGAGCCTGCTTGAGATGCGCGGGATCGAAGCGTCCTATGGGGCCAGCCAAGCGCTGTTTGGCGTCGATCTGAGTGTGGAAGCGGGTGAGGTTGTCGCCTTGATGGGGCGCAATGGGATGGGCAAATCCTCGACCATCAAGGTGTTGTTTCAAATGCTGAAAGCCGTGCGGGGATCGGTGCGGTTTGCGGGGCGGGACTTGGTCGGGGTGCCGTCCCATGTGGCCGCGCGCGCAGGCCTGGGCCTGGTGCCCGAGGGGCGGCGTTGTTTTGGCCCGCTCACGGTGCAGGAAAATCTGATTGCAGCGGCGCGACCGGGGCATTGGGATGTCGCGGCTGTCTCGGCTCTGTTTCCGCGCCTGGCCGAGCGGCGCGATCAGGTGGCGCGCAGCCTGTCGGGGGGCGAGCAGCAAATGCTGGCGATTGGGCGTGCATTGATGACCAATCCGCGCCTTTTGGTGCTGGATGAGGCGACCGAGGGCCTGGCCCCCGTGGTGCGACAGGAAATCTGGGCCGCCTTGGGCACGTTGAAGGTCGAAGCGGGCCTGTCGCTGCTGGTCGTTGACAAGTCGCTGGCCGAACTCAGCCGGATTGCCGACCGGGCGGTGGTGCTGGAACGCGGACGTTCGGTCTGGAGCGGGGAGATCGCGGCCCTCTCATCCGACATCGCGGACACCTATCTGGGGGTGTGATCCGGGCCGCTGGTCGGACGCTGTTTGCTGGCGCAAAGCCGCCCCGCCCACCGACCCATTACCCGTTCTGCCGTCCGAACCGGCCCGCCAAGGTGGTGATCGTGAAAATGCCCGCCGCCACACAGACGATTGTCGGCCCTGTGGGGGTGTCGAACTGGAATGCCGCGCCCAGACCCGCAATGGCCGCGACACTGCCGATCAATGCGGTCAACAGCGCCATGATCTCGGGCGTGCGCGCAAGGGGGCGGGCGGCGGCGGGCGGGATGACCAACAGTGCGCCGATCAGCAAGGCTCCGACCGCCTTGATCGCGACGGCGACAGTGACAGCCAGAGCGATCGTGATCACCAGCTGCTCGGCGCGAAACGAAATGCCGCTGGCCTGTGCCAGATCAGGGTTCAGCGTGGCCGTGAGCAGCCGTTGCCAGCGCCACAGCATCAAGCTGATTACCACTGCCGCCCCGCCCCAGATGACCGCAAGGTCTGCCTTGGACACGGCCAAAATGTCGCCAAACAGATAGGCCATCAGATCGACTCGCACGCCGGACAGGAACGACACCGCGACCAGCCCGACCGCAAGGGCCGAATGGGCGGTGACCCCCAGCAACGTATCCTCGGCCAGACCGCGCCCGGACAGGGTCTGCACCATCAGCGCCATCAGCAGCGCAGCGCAGAGCACCCCGAGCATGATCGGCCCTTGCAGCGCCAGCGACATCGCAACACCAAGGAGGGCGGCGTGGGCTGTCGCGTCTCCGAAATAGGCCATGCGCCGCCACACCACAAAGCAGCCCAAGGGCGCAGCCGCCAGCGCCGTGCCAATCCCGGCAAGTCCCGCACGCACCAGAAAATCGTCAAGCATGGTCATGCTCGTGGTCGTGATCATGCGCGTGGTCATGGTCGTGCCGGTAAATCGCAAACGCGCCTTGGGTGCCGGTGCCAAAGAGAGCCTGGTATTCGGGGGCGTCCTGCACCACGTCCGGCGTGCCTTCACAACAGACATGGCCATTCAGGCACAACACCCGGTCCGAGGCCGCCATGACCACGTGCAGATCATGGCTGACCATCAGCACGGCGCAGCCCAGATCGCGCCGCACATCCGCGATCTGCTGGTAAAACGCCGCCGCGCCGGGCTGGTCCAACCCTTGCGTGGCCTCATCAAGGATCAAAAGGTCCGGTGCCATCAACAGCGCCCGCGCCAGCAGGACGCGCTGAAACTGCCCACCGGAGAGGGCGCGCATTTGAGTGCCTGCCAGAGAGGGCACACCGGCCTCGGTCAGCGCTCGTGCCATGGCGTCCTTGCTGTGACGATGAGGCAGGCACAGGAACCGCGCTACCGTCAGCGGCAACAACCCGTCCATATGCAGCGTTTGTGGCACATATCCGATCCGGAGGTTGTCCAGAGTGTCCACGGTGCCGGCTTCCGGTTTAAGTGCGCCGATCAAACCTTTGACAAGAGTAGATTTTCCCGATCCGTTGGGGCCGACAAGCGTGACGATTTCGCCGCGGTCGATATGCATGTTCACATCGCGCAGCACAGTCTTGCCCGCCTGTTTCAGCGTCAGACCGGTGGTGGTGATCAGGCGCATGGGGCCTCTTGGCATTGCGGGCACAGGCCCAAAGCCTCGACCACTGTGCGGCTGATGGCGAACCCGGCGGCGCGGGCGGCTTCGCCCAGGCGTCCCTGGGTGGCTGTGGTTTCCGCTTCGGCCACCGACTTGCAGGAGGTGCAGATCAGGAAGGCCGGGCTGTGATCGGCCCCGAAATGGGCGCAGGCGATGTAGGCGTTCAGCCCCTCGATCTTGTGCGCAAAACCGGCGGAGGTTAGGAAATCAAGCGCGCGGTAGGCGACGGGCGGGGCGGTGCCCAGTCCATCCTTGGCCAGGACCGCCAGCAGATCATAGGCCCCGAGCGCGCGGTGCTCGGCCAGCAAAATCTCCAGCGCACGCCGCCGTATGGGCGTGAGTTTCAGCTTGTGCTCCGCACAATAGGCATCCGCCTGCGCCAGCGTTGTGCGGATGCAGTCGGTGTGATCGTGGGGTTGGAACCCGAAGGCTGTCATGGCGCTGTCCTGAATAAGCCTGCATCTTTCGGCTTGATATGTTATAGTATTACATTTAGCAAGAGCGCAGAAATGTTATGATATAACGTACGAATTGGAGATCAGGATGCGGGCGATTCTCGTGACGGCATGTGTGTGGGGTGGGACGGCTGCGGCTGAAGTTCCGAAAGTGGCGGTCGATATTGCACCGGTGCATTCCATTGTGGCCGCTGTGATGGGCGATCTTGGGCAGCCGGATTTGATCGTCGCGCCCGGCGCCTCGCCGCACGGCTACAGCATGCGCCCCTCCGAGGCTCGCGCGCTGGACCAGGCTGACGTTGTTGTCTGGGTGGGCGAAGGGCTGGCCCCATGGCTTGAGGGTCTGATCACGGAGCTTGCGGCAGGGGCAGAGGTGATCGAGCTGCTTGATTTGCCGGGCACTCAATTGCTCGAGATGCGCGAGAACGCCGCCTTTGGCAGTCACGACGACCATGATCATGGGGCCAAACATGAGGCGCATGACCACGACGATCACGATGATCACGCACAGGAGGCGAAGGCGGAGCACGACCACGATGATCGTGATGAGCACGCCCATGATGACGATGCCCACCATGAGCACGCAGACGAGGTGAAGGCAGACGCCGATCACGACCACGCCCACGACGAACACGCGCATGATGGCCACGCCGGTGAGGCCTATAACGATGACGCGGACCAAGACCACGCGGACGCCCACGCAGGCCACGATCACGGTGCCTTTGATCCGCACGCCTGGCTCGACCCGCAAAACGCCGTAATCTGGGCGCAGGCCATTGCACAGGTATTTGCGGAAAAGGACCCCGAAAACGGTGATGTCTATGCATCGAATGCGGCAGCTTTTTCGTCTGATATGAACGCCTTGCAGGGTGAAATTACATCAATGCTAGCCCCCGTGGTGGGCCGCCCCTTTGTCGTGTTCCACGACGCCTATCACTACTTTGAAAACCGCTTCGGGGTCGAAGCTGTCGGCGCTGTGTCCGCCAGCGACGCTGCTGCGCCAAGTCCTGCTCGGGTAGCTGAGTTGCGCGACGAGGTTGCCGAGTTCGACGCCGTCTGCGCCATGCGCGAGCCGCAATTTGCAGGTGGCATGCTCGACGCGCTTGGCACCATCAAGCTTGGTGAGATGGACCCGATGGGGGCCGCCCTTGAGGTCGGACCAACGCTTTATCCGGCATTGCTGCGCGGTATGGCCACGTCGCTAGCGGATTGTCTGAAATAGGTGGCGCTCAGGCGGCTTTCTCCTCGCGCAGTTGATCCAGCAGCGCGGGGATTTCTTTTTTGAAGCGGAAGAATCCGTGAGTTGCATGCGGCCACGCGGCGCTGTCATAGGGGCGGCGGATTTGCACAAGGTCCGGCGCATCCGGCATGTCGGACAGTGCGCCAAACAGATCCGCCACAGGCCCCACGGGCGCGTAAGGTGTCACGATCTGCTCTGCGTCTGTGCGCGCAATCCATGCCATCAGATCATCCGGCGTTGCAGCCGTTTTTGAAATGCTCCCAAGGGGTGAGGCGTAGCGATCCATCATATCCTCAAGGGCACCGTCGGCGAATGCTGTGACGTGGGGCGCAACCTCAAGCGGGGAAAGATGCGACCGGGTGCGCAGGATCGTGGTCACCGCAGGGCGCAAACCGGCATCGATCAGGTAGGATGGGCTCATATCCGCGTCATGCAGGATCAGCGCGGTCCGCTTGGCCGGATCAAACCGCCCCGCCTCGGGCAAGGCCGAGACCGGCGGGACGGGTGGCCCCGAGAGCGCGACAGCCTCGCCCGCAAGCTGCCATTTTGGCGCAAACCGCCCTTCTGTAAATTTCGAGATGTTGGAGGTGCGGGCGAGATAGGTCTTGCCCGGCGTCTGAATCCCCGCCACCCATCGCCAGCCGAGCGTGTTGGACGCGGGATCACCATCCAGCAAGTGACGCAAGAAGAAATCCGCCCCCAACTCCCACGGCAAACGCAACGTGAAAATCCAGATCGAGGCGAACCACATCCGGGCGTGATTGTGCAAATATCCTGTTTCGACAAGCTCTTGTGCCCAGGCGTTAAAGCACGCAATCTCTGTTTGGCCGGTGCAGGCCGCCTCCCATCGGTCACGCAGGCCCGCCTGTGTCTGCACATCATTCAGCGCCTGTTTCAGCGCGCTTTTGTACTGGCCCCAGACGGCCGGGCGCATCTCCAGCCAGCCTTTCCAGTAGGTCCGCCAGAACACCTCCTGGATGAACTTTTCCGCCGCTGCGGGGCTGTGACGTCCGAGGGTGGCATGCAGCACCTCGGTCTCGGTGATCAGACGCGCGCGCAGATAGGGCGATAGCGTCGACACGCCCGCATGCCCATCCCGACCCAGATCATAGTTGCGCCGGGCGGCATAGTCGCGCCCGGCGTGGGGCACGAAGCGCTGCAAACGCTCAAGGGCGGCGGTGCGGGTGGGGGGAAAACGGGTCAATGCGTCACTCATGGCGGGCGACGTAGCGGGCAGTTAAGCGGCTTCAAGCGCGCAGGTGCCCTTGCAGGTCCCAAAAGGCGATACTAAGACTCGGGTAACTTGTTTGCGGGTATGGTCTCGCAAATATTCGACGAGGCAGGACTCCATGCGCGATCCCATTGAACAATTCCAACACGTCACCAATAATCTGGTCCCGATGGTGGTCGAGCAGACCAGCCGGGGCGAACGGGCCTATGATATCTTTTCGCGCCTGCTGAAAGAGCGGATCATTTTCATCAACGGCCCGATCCACAGCGGGATGAGCCACCTGATCGTCGCCCAGTTGTTGCACCTTGAGGCGGAAAACCCCTCCAAGGAGATCAGCATGTATGTAAACTCGCCCGGTGGCGAAGTGACAGCCGGTTTTTCGATCTATGACACGATGCAGTACATTCGGCCCAAGGTTTCGACGCTGATTTGCGGCATGGCGGCATCCATGGGGTCGGCCATCGCGATCGGGGGTGAGCCTGGCATGCGCTTCGCGTTGCCCAACTCCGAAATCATGGTTCACCAGCCCTCAGGGGGTTCGCAGGGTATGGCCGCCGACATCCTGATTTCGGCCCGCCACATCGAACAGACCCGCGAGCGGATGTATCAGATGTACGTCAAACATTCCGGTCAGGACTATGAAACGGTCCAGAAAGCAATGGACCGCGACACTTGGATGACGCCCGAAGAGGCGAAGGAATGGGGCCACGTCGATGAAATCGTCGAAAGCCGTGGCAAGGCGGAAGACGCGGACGCCTGATGCGTGCACGCCCCTGTGACAGGGGTGTCCGTGACGCGGTCCGGGCTGACGCAAGGGCCGCGCAAAAAGACGATTGTGGACCCCGCAGGGCTGGCCTAAGCTGGCAGTCACGCGGGGCGCGCCGGGCGGGATTCCGGCACCAGAAATTGCGGCATCCAGCCGGGAAGGACGCGACATGGCCACGAATTCGAGCGGCGACAGCAAAAACACCCTCTACTGCAGCTTTTGCGGCAAGAGCCAGCACGAAGTGCGCAAACTGATTGCGGGCCCCACCGTGTTCATCTGCGATGAGTGCGTCGAGCTGTGCATGGACATCATCCGCGAGGAAACCAAAGCGTCCGGCCTCAAATCCACCGACGGTGTGCCGACCCCCAAGGATATCTGCGGCGTGCTTGACGATTACGTCATTGGCCAGGCGACGGCCAAGCGCGTGTTGTCCGTGGCCGTGCACAACCACTACAAACGCCTCAATCACGCCCAGAAGGGCGGCGATATCGAGCTGGCGAAATCCAACATCCTGCTGATCGGCCCCACGGGGTGCGGCAAGACCTTGCTGGCGCAGACGCTGGCGCGCATTCTGGATGTGCCGTTCACCATGGCGGATGCCACGACCCTGACCGAAGCGGGCTATGTCGGTGAAGATGTCGAAAACATCATCCTCAAGCTGCTCCAGTCCTCGGAATACAATGTCGAACGGGCCCAACGCGGCATCGTCTATATCGACGAGGTCGACAAGATCACGCGCAAATCCGAAAACCCCTCGATCACCCGCGACGTATCGGGTGAGGGCGTGCAGCAGGCGTTGCTCAAACTGATGGAAGGCACCGTTGCCTCCGTGCCCCCGCAAGGCGGGCGCAAGCATCCGCAGCAGGAATTCCTTCAAGTGGACACAACCAACATCCTGTTCATCTGCGGCGGGGCCTTTGCGGGTCTCGACAAGATCATCGCGGCGCGTGGCAAAGGCTCGGCCATGGGCTTTGGCGCGGATGTGCGTGACAATGATGATCGCGGCGTGGGCGAGATCTTTACCGATCTCGAACCCGAAGACCTGTTGAAATTCGGTCTGATCCCTGAATTTGTGGGTCGTTTGCCGGTTCTGGCGACGCTTGAGGATCTGGATGAGGATGCGCTTGTCACCATCCTGACCGCGCCCAAGAACGCGTTGGTGAAACAGTACCAGCGCCTGTTCGAACTCGAAGACACCGAACTGACCTTTACCGACGACGCCCTCAGCGCCATCGCCAAACGCGCGATTGAGCGCAAGACAGGTGCGCGGGGTCTGCGCTCGATCCTCGAAGATATCCTGCTCGACACAATGTTCGAATTGCCGGGTCTTGAGTCGGTGACCGAAGTGGTCGTGAACGAAGAGGCAGTGAACTCGGACGCCGCGCCGCTCATGATTCACGCGGATGCGGAGAAAGAGCCTGCCTCGGCTGGTTGAACGAGGTGCGTCGCTGAACAAAAAGGGCGTGCTTGCGGGCGCGCTTTTTTCACATCCCCCGTAAGGCGTGCCTGTGGCACGCCCAAAAACCAGAGGCCGGACATGACCATCAAACGCATCTCCTCGGGCGGTGAGTTCGAACCCAAAGTAGGCTATTGCCGCGCCGTTGTCGCAGGCGGTTGGGTGCACGTGGCGGGCACCGTGGGGCAGGGCGAGACGGTCACCGATCAGTGTCGCGATGCGCTCAAAACCATCCACGCAGCACTCCTCGAGGCGGGGGCTGACTGGCAGAACGTGGTGCGCGTCACCTATATGCTGCCGGACCGGGCTGAGTTCGAACCGTGCTGGCCGATCCTGTCGGCGACCTTTGGTGCGCATCCACCTGCGGCCACGATGATTGAATGCGGGCTGCTTGATCCCAAGTTCCGGATCGAGATCGAAGTGACTGCGCTGATCCCTGCCTGATGCGCGCGCGTGTCCTCTGGACGGCGCGCGCGCGATACGGCATAGACTTACCCAAAGCGTCGGAGGCGAAACATGGGCATTCTCAACACTTTGCTGCGGTCAGTGACCTGGTGGAACGGGCAGACGCTGAACACGCAACTGTTCACGTGGCGCAAGGGCACCAAAGTCGGTGCCGACAGCGAGGGCAACACATTCTACAAGAATGCCGATGACAGCAAACGGTGGGTGATTTTCAATGGCGAGGCCGAGGCCAGCCGCATTGACCCCGAATGGCACGGCTGGTTGCACCGCACATGGAACGAGCCGCCAACCGACAAACCGCTGAAGCGCAAAGACTGGGAAAAGCCACATCAGCCGAACCTCACAGGGACCGCCATGGCCTATGCGCCTGCCGGCTCACTGCGCCGGGTCGAGCCTGCGGACCGGTCCGATTACGAAGCCTGGACCCCGGAATAGGGACGCAGCTGTGGCGGAAAACACCGCAGAAGTGCTTGTGGGGGGCGTCGTACTGGCGGCGGCAATCGGGTTTGCGGTCTATGGCGCGCAGGTTGCGGGCCTGGGCAATGCAGGCGCCGCCACATACCCGCTCAATGCCAGCTTTCGCAGCCTTGAGGGCGTGACAGTGGGCACCGATGTGCGTCTGGCCGGGGTCAAGGTCGGCACGGTGACGGATGTGGATCTGAACCCCGAAACCTACCGCGCCGACACGATTGTGTCTCTGCGCGCCACCACCCAAATCCCCGACGACAGCGCCATCGTAATCAGTTCCGAGGGCTTGTTGGGCGGCAATTTCGTGGAAATCGTGCCCGGTGGGTCTCCCTTCTATTACGAGCCGGGGGACGAGATCACCGACACCCAAGGCGCGGTCAGCCTGATCTCCCTGCTGTTGAAATTTGTCTCCGGAGGCGACAGCGAATGAAAATGCACGCCGCGCTTGTTATTGGCATGTTGCTTGCCACCAGTGCTGGTGCGCAGCAAGAGACGGAGACCGCGACGGGTGCTGTCCTGCGCGGCCTTGATAAATTCAGCGGCAATGTGGTCGATATCGAAATGCGATCAGGGTTAACCGCGACATTTGAACGTCTGAACATCACCCTGACCGAATGCCGCTATCCGGCGGGCAACCTGTCTGGCAACGCCTTTGCAGGTCTTGAAATCACCGAGACGGGTCGTGATGGCACCGTGTTTTCAGGCTGGATGATCGCGTCCGCCCCGGCGCTCAACGCGATGGAACACGCCCGTTACGACGTTTGGGTCATCCGCTGCACAACCTCTTGAAGCGTCGCCTGAGGCACGTTTGAGAACGCAGCCTCCTGCCGCATGGCTTGCGCCAGTTTCCGGTGATAGGCGGCGCGGGTGATTTCAATAGCCCCAAGGCTGGCCAGATGCGGCGTGATGAACTGGGTGTCAAATAATGTGAATCTGGCGCGCAGCAGGTGATCGACCGCCGCCGCCAGTGCCATTTTTGATCCGTTGGTGGCGCGCGAGAACATGCTTTCCCCAAAAAACGCGGTGCCAAGCGTCACCCCGTAGACCCCGCCGACCAACCGCGCCTCGTCCCAGACTTCAAAGGAGTGGGCGTGGCCGATCTGGTGCAACTCCAGATACAGGCGGTGGATGTCGGGGTTGATCCACGTATCAATCCGGTCGGCGCAGCCATCGACCACAGCCTCAAACGCGGTATTGGTCTGCAAGCGCCAGTCGGTGCGCCGCATGTCGCGCATCAGCGACCGCGACATGTGAAAGCCGTCTAGCGGCAGCACCCCACGCAGTTTGGGATCGACCCAGAAAATCTCGGGATCATCACGCGATTCTGCCATGGGAAAGATGCCCGAGGCGTAGCCTTGCAGCAGCAGTTCCGGGGTCAGGACCCGCTCTGTCATGTCATCCCGTTGCCTTGCCAGACAGGCTTGGGCCGGGCGCCTCCGGTCACTCCGCCTGTGCGTCCAGCCACTTTTCCAGCCAGTGGATGTTGTAGTCCCCGGTGTGCACGTCTTTTTCAGCCAGCAACGCGTGGAACAGCGGCACCGTGGTGTCGACCCCGTCCACGATCAACTCGCCAAGCGCGCGGTTGAGCCGGGCCAGCGCCTCGGACCGGTCACGTCCGTGCACAATCAGTTTGCCGATCAGGCTGTCGTAATAGGGCGGGATGGAATAGCCGTCATAGAGCGCGGAATCCATTCGCACACCCAGACCGCCCGGCGCATGATATTGCGTGATCTTGCCGGGGCAGGGCCGGAACTCCGGCAGCTTTTCGGCGTTGATGCGCACCTCGATGGCGTGGCCGCGGATCTTGAGGTCGTCTTGTGTGAACGACATGTCCATGCCCGAGGCCACCCGGATTTGTTCGCGTACAAGGTCCACGTCAAAGATCGCCTCGGTCACGGGGTGTTCGACCTGCAGGCGGGTGTTCATCTCGATGAAATAGAATTCGCCGTTTTCATAGAGGAACTCGATGGTGCCCGCGCCGATATAGTTGATGCGGGCAACCGCATCTGCGCAGACCTTGCCGATGGCGGCCCGTTCTTCGGCTGAGATGCTGGGGCCGGGGGCCTCTTCGAACACTTTCTGGTGGCGGCGTTGCAGCGAACAGTCGCGCTCGCCCAAGTGGACCGCGCGCCCCTTGCCGTCGCCAAAGACCTGGATTTCGATATGGCGCGGCGTCGTCAGGTACTTTTCGATATAGACTTCGTCATTGCCGAAGTTCGATTTGCCCTCGGCCCGTGCGGTCATGAACGCGCGTTCCATGTCTGCCGCCGTTTCGGCCACTTTCATGCCGCGCCCACCGCCGCCCGCAGTCGCCTTGATGATGACGGGATAGCCCATTTCGGCCCCGATCGCCTGCGCCTCTTCAAGTGTGGCGACACCGCCGTCCGAGCCGGGTACGCAGGGTACGCCAAGCGCTTTCATCGTGTCCTTGGCGGTGATCTTGTCGCCCATGACGCGGATATGTTCGGCGGTCGGGCCGATGAAGGTCAGGTCGTGATCTTCGACGATCTGCACGAATTGCGCGTTTTCGGACAGGAAGCCATAGCCGGGGTGGATCGCCTCGGCCCCGGTGATTTCGCAGGCCGAAATGATCGCCGGAAAGCTGAGATAGGACTGCGGGGAGGCGGGCGGGCCGATGCACACGGACTCGTCGGCCATACGCACATGCATGGCGTCCGCATCCGCTGTGGAATGGACCGCGACCGTGGCCACGCCCATTTCGCGCGCAGCCCTGATGACGCGCAGCGCAATCTCTCCGCGGTTGGCAATCAGGATTTTCTTGAACATGCTCAGCCCCTTATTCGAGGATCACCAAAGGTGCGCCAAATTCGACCGCAGCGCCGTCATCCACAAGGATGCGTTTGACGGTGCCTGCGCGGGGGGCGGGGATGTGGTTCATGGTTTTCATCGCCTCAACGATGAGCAGGGTGTCGCCTTCGCCCACGTGTTGGCCAACCTTGATAAAGGCGGGCGCGCCGGGCTCGGCCTGCATGTAGATCGTGCCGACCATGGGCGAGGTCACGGCACCGGGGTCGCTGGCCGGATCGGTGGGCGCTGCGGGAGCCGCCGCGGCCGGAGCTGCGGTCGCCGCGGGTGCGGGTGCTGCGGCTGGTGCAGGGGCGGCCACCTGGGCTGACACCTGCTGAATGATCTGACGAGAGACGCGCACGTTCAGGCTGTCATCTTCGCCATATTCCCGTTTCACCTGCAACTCGGTCAGGTCGTTCTCGCGCAGCAATTCGGCCAGTGCCTGAATAAAGGCCACGTCCGCGTCATGGGGTTTTTTTGTCATTCTTGTCCTCAACAGATGGCTTGTAGCTGCCTGCCGTAAGGGCACGCGCCAATGCTCGGCCTTTTGTATAGCGACTGGAATTGGATGTGAAAAGCGCAGTTGAGCCGGTTCTTTGGCCTGCGTGGAGCTTGGGGAACGCAAAAATCCGGCCCCTTGGGACCGGATTTGTGTTTCGTGCGTGAAATCGGGTTCAGATGGCCAGGTATTCGGACCGCAGTTCTTCGTTTTCCAGCACTTCGGCGGCGGTGCCGTCAAAAACGATCCCGCCGGTGTCGAGGATCACGGCCCGGTCCGCCAGTTGCAGGGCGCGCACGGCGTTTTGTTCCACGATGATGGTGGTGATCCCCTGTTCCTTGATGATCCCAAGCGTCTTTTCGATCTCGTCCACGATCACCGGGGCCAACCCCTCATAGGGTTCGTCCAGCAGCAGCACCTTGATGTCGCGGGCCAGGGCGCGTGCGATGGAGAGCATCTGTTGCTCGCCGCCCGACAGCGTTGTGCCCTCTTGCATGCGTCGCTCGCCAAGGCGGGGGAACAGATCATAGAGGCGCTCGATCGACCAGCCGATGGGGGGCGCGATCTGGGCAAGCTTGAGGTTTTCCTCGACCGTGAGGCCGGGGATGATGCGCCGGTCTTCGGGTACGAGGCCGAGGCCAAGCTGGGCCGCTTCATGGCTGGACATGTTGTGCAGCGGCTGGTGATCGAGCCAGATTTCGCCTTGAGTCACTTCCGGATCGCCAATACGCGCGATGGAGCGCAAGGTCGAGGTCTTGCCCGCTCCGTTGCGGCCCAGAAGGGCGAGGATCTCTCCTTCGTGCACGTTAAAGCTTATGCCCTGCACAATGTAGCTTTCGCCGTAATAGGCGTGCATATCCCAGACCGACAAAAAGGCCGGGGCGGTGGCGGCGTGGTTGATGCCTTTTTCGAAGGATGGTTTGACGTTCATGGTCGTGTCCTCGCTTGGTGGCGCGGTAAGGCGGAGGACACCTCCGCCTTACGTTTGTGTTGGTCTTCGTAAGGCGGGCGTGTCGCCCGCCCGCGTCAGGCGGCGTCCTGGGATTCGCCCAAGTAGGCTTCGCGCACCTTGGGGTGGCCCTTGATCTTGTCCGGCGTGTCTTCGACCAGCGGCGTGCCCTGCGCCAGCACCGTGATCCTTTCGGCCAGTGAAAACACCACATGCATGTCGTGTTCGATGATGGCGATGGTGATGTCCCGGTCATCCTTGATCTGTTTGAGCAGATCGATGGTGTTGTTCGTATCCGCCCGCGCCATCCCGGCTGTGGGTTCGTCCAGCAGCAACAGGCGTGGTTCCTGTGACAGGCACATCCCGATCTCGAGTCGCCGTTTGTCGCCGCGCGACAGGGACGCGGCATGCATGTGCCGCTTGTCGGCCATGTTCATCTCTTCGAGCATGTGACCAGCCCGGTCGAGCATTTCGGTGTCCTTGCGCATCGCGGCATAGGCGTTGGGTGTGAATGCCCCGTCCCGTTTGGCAAAACAGGGGATCAGCATGTTTTCCATCACGGTCAGATCGCCGAAGATTTCCGGTGTCTGGAACACACGGGAAATACCCATCTGGTTGATCTCGTAGGGTTTGCGCCCCAGCACGGATTGACCGTCGAACATGACGGACCCTGTGTCGGGGATCAGCTTGCCCACAAGACAGTTGAGCAGTGTGGACTTGCCCGCCCCGTTGGGTCCAATGATCGCGTGGACCGAGTTTTCCGCCACGCTCAGATTCACGTCCCCAAGGGCCTGAAGCCCGCCGAACCGTTTGCCGACACCTTTGACGTCGAGAATTCCCATGATCGTTCCCCCTCTTATTCCGCAGGTGTGGTTTTGCCGTCAGGCGTGTTGTCGGATGGCTTCTTGCGCTTGAACATTGCCGCGATCCGCTGTCCGCCCTCGACCAGCCCGCCGGGCAGGAAGATGACGACGGCCATAAAGATCAGCCCGAGGGTCAGGTGCCAGCCTTTGCCGATGAAGGGATAGACCAGTGTGATGACGAAGTCCTGCAAGCCATCGGGCAGGAAGGCGAACCATTCATAGAGGATATCCTTGTTGATCTTGGACAGGATGTTTTCCATGTACTTGATCGCGCCCGCGCCCAGCACCGGCCCGATCAGCGTGCCCACGCCGCCCAGAATCGACATCAGGACCACTTCGCCCGAGGCGGTCCAGAACATCCGTTCGGCCCCCACTTGCGTGTCCATCGCGACCATCAGCCCGCCCGCAAGCCCGGCATACATGCCCGAGATCACGAAGGCCGCCAGCGTGTAGGGTTTGGCGTTGAGCCCGGTATAGTTCAGCCGCTGCTGGTTGGATTTCACCGCCCGCAGCATCATGCCAAAGGGCGAGCGGAAGATGCGGATCGACATGTAAAAGGCAAAGATCATCACCACAGCCGCCACGTAGTAGCCCACATTGAAGGTGAAGACCCATCCGCCCATGACGAGGTCCGTGCTGCTGCCCATCTCGAGGCCGAAGAGGTTGGCTTTGGGTGCGTTGCCCGTCAGCGCGGCATCCAGGATGCGCGGATCGGTGACCTTGGGTTGCAGGCCCGTTTCGCCACCCGTGATCGGTGTCAGCACCGAATAGGCCAGTGAATAGGACATTTGCGCAAAGGCCAGCGTGAGGATCGAAAAGTAGATGCCCGAGCGGCGCAGGCTGATCCAGCCCACCGCGAGGCTGAAGATACCGGCCACGACGACCGACACCAGAATGCCGGGGATCACGTTCATCGTCAGCAGCTTCATCATCCACATCGCCGCATAGGAGCCGACACCCAGGAAAGCTGCGTGCCCGAAGGACAGATACCCCGTCAGCCCAAACAGGATGTTGAACCCGATCGCGAAGATCCCGAAGATCACGAAGCGCTGCATCAGGTCCGGGTAGCCCGCGTTGAACTGGGCCATGCCGGAATCGACCGGGAAGGGGTTGAGGATGAAGGGCGCGGCCATGGTCAGCAAAGCGACCAGCAGCAGAAGGCGAAAGTCTTTGGCTTCAAGTCCGAACATGGCTTAGTCCTCCATCACGCCCTTGCGGCCCATAAGGCCCCGGGGACGGGTCAACAGAATGATGATTGCGACGAGATAGATGATGATCTGGTTGAGGCCGGGCAGCACGTTCAGCACTTCGCGCATCGAGGCAAAGCTTTCGAGGATGCCGAGGAGGAAGCCCGCCGCAACCGCACCGGGCAAAGAGCCCATGCCGCCCACAACGACCACCACGAAGGACAGCACCAGAAAGTCCATGCCCATGTGATAATTGGGCGAGTTGATCGGCGTATACATGACCCCCGCCAGTCCCGCGACGGCCGCCGCAATCCCGAACATCAGCGTAAAGCGGCGGTCGATATTGATGCCGAGCAGTTGCACCGTCTCGCGGTCTGCCATGCCGGCGCGCACAACCATCCCGAAGGTGGTGAATTGCAGGAAGGCAAAGACCGCACCGATGATGATCGCCGCAAAGCCGAAATAGATGATCCGCCAGTAGGGATAGATGATCTGGTTGGGCTCGAACCCGAGCATGATGCCGAAATCGAACGACCCCACAAAAGCCGAAGGGGCAGGGGTCGGGATCGGGTTGGCACCGTAATAGTATTTGATGATTTCTTGCAGAACGATGGCAAGGCCGAAGGTCACAAGGATCTGGTCCGCGTGGGGGCGCTTGTAGAAGTGCTTGATCAGCCCGCGTTCCATCAGAACGCCGATGGCGACCATGACGGGGATTGCGAAGATGATCGACAAAGGCACGGCCCAGTCGATGATCGTATCGCCGGCGGCCTGCCCGAACCAGTCATAGACATAGGGCACTTCCACCTTCAGCGGATTGCCGAGAAAGTCGGTCTGGGTCTCGTCCACCACCTCGTGGCTCAGCGAAATGATCCGGCTGAGTGTCACCGCACAGAATGCGCCGATCATGAACAGCGCGCCGTGGGCAAAATTGACGACCCCCAAGGTGCCGAAGATGAGCGTAAGGCCAAGCGCAATCAGCGCATAAGCAGAGCCCTTGTCGAGCCCGTTGAGAACTTGAAGGATGATCGCTTCCATCGGACAGACCTTTGGTTTGAGCAAGAGGTGCCACACCAGCGCGCGCCGGGGCAGGGTAGGGTGGGCAATCCTGCCCACCCCGATCTTGTTGCGAGCCGCTTAGGCGCCTGGGTTGCAGGCCCCCAGCTCACCGCCGAAGATCGACGCGTCATACGTGACCTGGCTGGTGGGCGTGACTTCCACGATTTCGAGAAGGTCGAACTCGGATGTCGGGTTCTCTTTCCCTTTCACGACCAGCACGTCCTTGAAGCACTGGTGGTCTTCGCCGCGATAGAGCGTTGGGCCGTTGCCCATGCCGTCGAATTCGAAGTCCTCAAGCGCTTCGCCAACCGCACAGGGGTTGAACGACCCGGCCCGTTCCACCGCATCCGCATAAAGCAGCGCCTGAACGTAGCAGGTGTGCGCCGCCTGGCTGGGCGGGAAGCCGTATTTGGTGCCGAAGGATTGCACGAACGCCTTGGAGCCTTCGTCCTGCAGCGACCAGTGCCAGTTGGTGGACCCGAAGATGCCTTTGACGTTTGCGCCCGCACCCTTGGCCATCAGGCGAGAGTAGAGCGGCACGACGATCTCGAAGTTCTTGCCGTTCACCTGCTTGTCGCGCAGACCGAACTGCACCGCGTTGGTCAGCGAGTTGACCATGTTGCCGCCGTAGTGGTTCAGCACCAGAACGTCCGCACCCGATTGCAGAACCGGCGCGATGTAGGAGGAGAAGTCGGTCTGTGTCAGCGGTGTTTTCACAGCCGCAACAGTTTCCCACCCCATCGCTTCGGTCGAGGTCCGCACCGCTTCTTCGGTGGTGTAGCCCCAGTTGTAATCGGCTGTCAGGTGGTAGGCCTTGCGGTCCGTGCCGTAGTTGTTGGCCAGGATCGGTGCCAGCGCCGCACCGGACATGTAGGAGTTGAAGAAGTGGCGGAAGCCGTTGGCCTTCTTGTCCTTGCCGGTGGTGTCGTTGGAGTGGGTCAGACCCGCCATGAAGATGACGCCCGCCTCCTGGCACAGCGCTTGCACGGCCACAGCCACACCCGAGGACGAACCTCCCGTGATCATCACGGCTCCGTCCTTTTCGATCATCGAGCGGGCCGAGGCGCGGGCCGCATCCGATTTCGTTTGCGTGTCACCTGTGACGTATTCGACTTTTTTGCCCAGAATACCGTTGCCTTGCAGGGCCTTGGACGAGAAGGTGTTCATCAGGCCACCATCGCCGCCACCGTTCAGGTGCTCGACCGCCAGCTCATAGGCGCGCAATTCGTCCGCGCCCTCATCGGCGTAGGGGCCGGTTTGTGGCACGTTGAAACCCAGTGTGACCGAGCTGCCTTCGGGCGCGTTGGTAAAGCCCGAATGGCCGTCCGCGCGCAGATACGTTGGCAACGTGAGACCAGCAGCACCGGCCACTGCGCCGGTTTGGATCACGCCACGACGTGTCAGGTTCATCTTGGACATAAATATCCTCCCAAATGTTGAAATGCGCCTCCTTGCTTCTTCGGGCAGGGGTGCGCGGCACCTTTTGATGCAAATTAGTTATGCCCCGGTTTTCGAAAATTGCGCAATAAACCCCTTGTTTCTCACGATTATTTTGTAAATATATCGACAAGGCTGCGGCGCGAGTTGTAAAATTTATTATGTTGCACCGCAGAAACGCGTTGAAATGGAACATGAAACCAAGGGATGCAGCCTATGGCCCGTGAGGCACTGACCGGCACCCGCATCCGCGAACGCCGCGTGATGGCAGGCTATAAGCAGTCTGATCTGGCCCGTCAGATCGGCATTTCCGCCTCGTATCTGAACCTCATCGAACACAACCGCCGCAGAATCGGGGGCAAGCTGCTCCTCGACATTGCACAGGCGCTCGCAGTTGAGGCCTCTGCCCTGACTGAAGGGGCCGAGGCCGCCCTGATCGCGGCCCTGCGGGATGCGGGCGAAGGCACCCCCATGCCCGAAGCCGAAGCGATGCGCGCCGAGGAATTCGCGGGCCGCTTTCCCGGCTGGGCCGAGGCGTTGGCGGCGGCCCATCGCAAGATCGCCGGACTTGAGCGTACGGTGGAATCCCTCAGTGACCGGCTGGCCCATGACCCGGCCCTTGCCGCGTCGGTTCACGAGGTTCTGTCCACCGCCGCCTCGATCCGGTCCACCGCGTCGATTCTGGCCGAGGACAAGGACATCGCTCCGGAATGGCGCGACCGCTTTCATGCCAATATTGATGCCGACAGCCGTCGCCTTGCGGAAAGTTCCAAAACCCTCGTCGGATTTCTGGATGCCGAAACCGGCGAGGCGGCCTCGACCAGTTCGCCCCAGGAAGAGGTAGAGGCGTTTCTGGTCGCCCATGACTACAGCTTTGACGCGTTGGAAGAGGGGCACACGGATGTCTCCGCGCTGATCGCCGCCGCCCCCGAATTGTCGTCCCATGCATCGCGTCACATCGCCGTCGGTATTCTGACCCGCCTCAAGGCAGACAGCACGCGGGTTGCCATGTCGGATTTGCGCGCCGCGCTGGCGGCCAATATCACCGACCCGATCGAGTTGTCGGAAAAGTTCGGGGTCTCGATTGCGCGGATCATGCGTCGCCTTGCGTCAGTGCCCGAATATGGCTGCGGCCTTGTGGTGTCGGACCGGTCGGGCAGCCTGTTGTTTCGCAAAGCGATCGAGGGGTTCACGATCCCCCGGTTCGGGGCGGCCTGCCCGCTGTGGCCGCTGTTTCATGGCTTGGGCCAGGCGGGGCAGGTGGTGCACCAGCGTGTCCGCATGGCCGGGCGCGCAGATGCGGTGTTTGATTGCTATGCCACGGCCCAACCGATGGGCCGGGTTGTGCTGAACGTGCCCCCGCTGATCGAGGCCACGATGCTGATTGTGCGTGTGCCGAACGCCGCCCGAAACGAAGGCACCCCCTCCACCGAAATCGGAGCCGCCTGCCGGATTTGTCCGGTCGCCGGATGCGCGGCGCGGCGCGAACCGTCGATCCTCAGCGACGGGTTCTGAGGTTTTTGACAGAACGCGCAAAACCCCACATAGTTAACACGCGCCTCAGAAGAGGTCGAAGACCCCACGCAGGCGGCGCGATCAGGGAGGAAAAGAGCATGGGCAAGCATGTTCTGCTCGTCGAAGACGAGATCAATATCATTGAAGCGATCCGTTTTCTGCTCAGCCGTGAAGGCTGGCAGGTCGATACCCATTCGGATGGGGCGACGGCGGTGGACACGATCCTGGCCATGCGCCCCGATCTGGTGATCCTCGACTATATGCTGCCGGGCAAAAGTGGGCTGGATATCCTGACCGAAGTGCGCGCCGATCCTGATTTTGCCAAGATGCCTGTGTTGATGCTGACCGCCCGCGGCCAGTCGCGCGACCGCGAGCAGGCCGAAAAGGCGGGGGTGAGCCGCTTTATGACCAAGCCGTTTTCCAACACCGAAGTGATGACGGCCGTGCGTGACCTTGTCCAACTGGCCCAATGAGTGACGCCGGTGCCTCTCCTCCTGTGTTCCTCGAGCAACGCGGGTATCGCCGCCGCCGCCTGATGGATGCGTTGCGGCTGTTGCCGATTGCCGGCATCGCGCTGTGGCTGTTGCCCGTCTTCTGGCCGACCGTTGCGGACGGCCCTGACGCGCCCGAGCCGATGGCGATGTCGTCGGCGATTGTCTATGTCTTTGTGGTGTGGATCGGTCTGATCATGGCGGCCTTTGCGCTCTGGGCGGTCCTGTTTGCCCGTCGCGACACCTCCGCCGACCAAGACGACGAGGCCCTCTAGGTGACGTCCGTCAATCAGCTGATCGGCGTCAGCCTTGGCTACGTCATCTTTCTGTTTGCCATCGCCTATCTTGCGGAACGCGCTGCACAGCGTGGCAAGGGCGGGTGGCTGCGCTCTCCGCTCGTTTATACCCTTTCCCTGTCAATCTATTGCACCGCGTGGACGTTTTACGGTGCTGTCGGCTATGCCGCCCGGTCGGGGATGGAGTTTGTCACGATCTATCTGGGCCCCAGCCTTGTTATGATCGGCTGGTGGTGGGCCTTGCGGAAGCTGGTGCGCATTGGCCGCGCGCAACGAGCCACGTCGGTGGCGGACCTGATTTCCGCCCGCTACGGCAAGTCCAACCTGCTGGCTATTGTCGTGACCATCATGGCCGTGATCGGTGTGACCCCTTATATCGCGCTGCAATTGCAGTCGGTCACGCTGTCCCTGTCGATCTTTTCGGAACCCGGCGGGGATGCCCCGCTCAACCAGTTGATCGCCGGGTTCTGGGTCGCCTTTGGGCTTGCGATCTTTACCGTTCTGTTCGGAACGCGAAACCTCAACGCCAATGAACGCCACGACGGCGTTGTGATCGCCATCGCGGTCGAGGCCGTCGTCAAGCTGATTGCACTCTTGGCGGTCGGTATTTTTGTCGTCTGGGGCGTCGCGGGCGGGCTCGCCCCGATGATGGAGCAGATTGACGCCTCACCCATTGGGGCCTGGGACATGGATCGCAGCCGGTGGGTGGCGCTCACGGCCCTGTCGGCGGCGGCTTTTCTGGCACTGCCCCGCATGTTTCAGGTCATGGTGGTCGAGAACGAGGACGAGCGGCACCTGCAAATCGCAAGCTGGGCCTTTCCGGTCTATCTGCTGCTGATGAGCCTGTTTGTGGTGCCCATCGCAGTCGTCGGTCTTGATCTGATGCCTGCGGGGTCGAACCCTGATCTGTTCGTGCTGACCGTGCCCTTGGCGCAAGGGCAGGTGGGCTTGGCCACCCTCAGCTTTCTGGGCGGGTTTTCATCGGCCACGTCGATGGTGATTGTGGCAACCTTGGCGCTGTCCACGATGGTATCCAACCACGTGGTGATGCCAGTGTGGCTCAACCTGCAGGGGCCCGGTGCGCAGGTGTCGGGGGACGTGCGCAATGTGGTGATCCTGTCGCGGCGTGCCTCGATCCTCATGATCATCGGGCTTGGCTATCTCTATTACCGCTTTTCGGGCGGTGGCTCGGCACTGGCGGCGATGGGCCTGATCTCATTCGCGGGCGTGGCGCAGTTCCTGCCGGTCATGATGGGCGGTATCTTCTGGCGCGGTGCGACCCGATGGGGGGCATTGGCCGGGCTGTGCGTTGGCTTTTCAGTTTGGGTCTTCTGCTCGCTCCTGCCCAGCTTTGGCCCCGGCGCGGTGCTGAGCGTTGCCACCTTCGATACGGGCCTGTTCGGTCTGTCATGGTTGCGCCCGCAGGCCCTGTTCGGGATCAGCGGGTTGGACCCGACCGTCCATGCAATTGTGTGGTCGATCACGCTGAACACGACCGCTTTCGTGATCGTGTCGCTGTTCATCTTTCCTGGCCCGCTTGAGCGGTTGCAGGGCGCGCAATTTGTCAACGTCTTTGATCATTCGACCCAAGCGCGGGGCTGGGACGCGGCCCTTGCCACATCCGAAGATCTGCTGATCATGACGCAGCGGATTTTGGGGGCGACCGAGGCGCTCGATCTGTTCCGTGCCGAGGCGGCGCGCCAAGGCGTGCAAGGCCATTTGCCCGAACCCACACCGGGTTTCCTGCAACAGCTTGAGCGTGAATTGACCGGCTCGGTTGGGGCCGCAACCGCCCATGCGATGATCAGCCAGCTGGTCGGCGGGGCATCGGTATCGGTGCAGGATCTGATGGCGGTGGCCGACGAATCCGCACAGATCCTCGAATACTCCAACCAGCTTGAGGCAAAGTCCGCCGAGCTGAGCCGCACGGCAGGCAAGCTGCGCGAGGCCAATGCCAAGTTGACCGCGCTTTCGGTGCAAAAGGATGCTTTCCTCAGCCAGATCAGCCACGAGTTGCGCACGCCAATGACCTCGATCCGCTCGTTTTCGGAGATCCTGCGGGACACGGATGGGCTGGGGCAGGTCGAAAAGACGAAATATGCCTCCATCATCCATGGGGAGGCGATCCGCCTGACGCGGTTGCTGGACGATCTGCTGGACCTCAGCGTGTTGGAAAACGGGCAGGTCAATCTGAACTTTGAGACGGGGACGCTCAGCTCTGTGCTGGAAAAGGCGATCTTGACGGCGCAAGCCAGCGGGACCGGCGCACTGGACATCCGGCGTCGCCATCTGGACGAGGCGGTGACTTTGACCACCGATCTGGATCGGCTTACGCAGGTCTTCATTAATCTGATTACAAATGCACAGAAATATTGTCAGGCAGAGCAACCCCGTCTGGTGATCGAAGTGCGTCAGGAGGACGGTGCGATTGCGGTCGTCTTTTCGGACAACGGCATGCCGATTCCCCCGGCGGCGCGGGCGCTGATTTTCGAAAAATTTGCCCGGATCAGTGACAATGACGAGGCGGGCGCGGGTCTTGGCCTTGCGATTTGCCGCGAAATCATGACGCGGCTTGGGGGCGAAATCTCGTTTCTGGGTGGGCCGTCGGGCAATGCGTTTACGGTTCATTTGCCCACTCAGGCCGCGCTGGCCGCGCAATAGCATCGCTTGAAAAACTGCTGTGATGTAAAGCGGTTGGTAACCAATCCGTACTAGACCTGAGCGCGTAATGGCGAGCCGTGCAGCGGCGGAGGATATGGGCGACACCAAACCAGACACCGTGTTGGGGCGCATCGCGGCCGCTGGTCGCCAAGAGCGTGACGCGCGCGCGATGACGCTGCAAAAGGCGATGCGTCTGAGCATGGCCAAGGTGGCGGACACGCTGATGGATCTGCCCATGGCCGTGATCGGGGCGGTCGTGCAAGAGGTCAGCGGTGAGGCCGTGCCTGACATGCTGGACGACGAGGTGTTGTTGATGCTGATGGACGGGCCGCGCGGTTGTGTCGGGGCGGCGATGATTGATCCGGTCGTGGTGGGCGGGCTGATCCAGCAGCAAACCATGGGAAAAGTGCAGCCTGACAAGGGGCTGACCCGGCCCATGACCCGCACCGATGCGGCCGTGTGTGCGCCTCTTTTGGATGCGGTGATCGCGCGGGTGACAGACATATTGGACGACGCCGATGATCGCGCCCTGATCGATGGTTTTTCTTTCGGGGCCAAGGCTGAGTCGTCGCGCACGCTGGCCATGGCCCTCGAGGCGTCGGAATACACCGGAGTCAAACTGACCGTGGATATGGCGCGCGGCGCTCGACAGGGTGAGATCACTCTGATCCTGCCCAATCCCGAGGCCCGGGAAGAACCGCATGACGGGACTGAGGACGGCGCGACACTTCACGGTCCGGCGGCTGATTTGTCGTCAACGGTGATGGGCCTGCACGCAGAGTTGAACATGGTGATCTGTCAGATGGAATTGCCGCTGAGCGCGGTGCGCGCGTTGGCGGTTGGTGACGCCTTCCCGCTCACGCCGGGCCAGTTCCCCTCGGTGCAGATCACGACGACTACGGGGCGCATTGTCGGGCGTGGCGTTGTGGGGCAGGTGGACGGCATGCGCGCGGTCAAGCCGCAGCGCAAACCGCTGCATGCCTCGCAACCGCTGCGCCGGGCCAGTGATGAACCAATGGTCGACATGCCTCAGGTCAAAGAATTCGAGACCGGCCGTCGGCGCGCAGAGGACGCCGATGACGTCAGTAATCAAGAGTTGGAGGCGACCATGGCCGCCCTCGAGGCCGATTTGGCGGCGTCAGACCTGCCTGATCTTGCAACACCCGTTGTCACTGCCGATGACACAACGCTTCCGGATCTGGATGACTTGCCGGACCTGTCGGACTTGCCAGACCTTGCGGACTTGCCCGATCTCGCCATGCGAAACGTAGGTTAGCGGGCCTAGGCTTGCGCAATCGCCGCAAGCGTCGGGCGCAGATTATCCAGATCATATCCGCCCGCGCGGGCCGCGGCGAGAATGTCATCCGCAGCCATCTTGTCGGCTTGCCCCAAACACCACACCACGGTCGAGCGTGTTCCCGAAGCGCAATAGGCCAACACCGGACCCTGCGCCTCGGCGGCGATCTCCATCTGTGCGCCCACATTTTCAGGGTTCATGGTCTGGTGCGTCAAAGGCAGTCGCACAAATTCCAGCCCTGCCGCCCGCGCCGCCTGTTCGACCGCATCCGCCTGAAAGGCGGGTGGCACTTCGGCGTCCGGACGGTTGCAGATCACGGTTGTGATGCCTGCGTCAGCGACGGCCTGCATGTCCGCGGGGTCAACTTGCGGGGCCACAAAATAGGTCGGGGTGATTTGTCTGATATCCATGATAGCAGGCTATGCCGCCGTCTCGGCACTGTCCAGCGCACGGCGCAGCCGGGGCACAGCGCCCATGCCCGCCAGCATCGCCGCGAGGAACAGAACACCCTGCCACCCACCGTAACTCAGCGACGCCAAGGCAGGGCCGGGGCACAACCCGACAAGCCCCCAGCCAATGCCAAACAGCACCGAACCAACAATCAACGGGCGGGTGATCTCGTGCCGTGGTGGGGCCGGAAACGTGCTGCCCGCGAGCGGAGCCCGCCCGCGCGTCATCCGCCATGCCACTGCCATCGGCAGGATGGCACCGCCCATCACAAAGGCCAGAGTCGGATCCCACGCGCCCGCAAAGTCCAGAAAGCCCCGTACTTTCGCCGTATCGGTCATCCCGGAAATGTGCAGGCCCGCGCCAAATAGCGCGCCACTGAGGGCTGCAATCATCAACCGAATCACAGGCCCAACCCGATCCGCATCGCCGTCACGGTCAGCGCGCCTGCGCCGATATAGGCCAGCGTCGCCGCGAAACCGCGCACTGACAGGCGCGACATCCCGCAGACCCCGTGCCCGGACGTGCAGCCATTGGCAAAGCGTGTGCCTATCCCAACGGCCAACCCGCCAGCAATCAACAGGAGAGGGGCCGAGCTGGCCTGCGTGTCGACCTGCCAGCCCCCAAGGCTCATCAGCGCGGGCATTCCGATCAATCCGGCGATGAAAGCAAGTGTCGCCCCCCTGTCGGTTGTGGTCCCATCAATCAGCCCACCGACAATGCCGCTGGCCCCCATGATCCGCCCGTTGCCCAGCAACATCAGCGCCGCCGCACTGCCGATCAGCACGCCGCCGACCAATCCGTATATCCACTCAACCTGCATGCCCGTTTCCCTAAGCCAGAAAGATACCGACGATGACGAGCATCAGCCCGATCACCGACAAGAACAGCGCGCCCATGTTCAGCGGCAAGACCCGCGCCATCACTGCGCGCATCCCCGCGTCATCAAGCTGTGCCCGGCGCGCGCGCCACACTTTGACGATGCACCAGATCAGCCCCGCAAGACCAATCAAAGATACCGCAGCGCCGCCCCAGACCAGGGCCTCAAACACGTTAAAAGTCGTTGTATTTTCCATGCGCGCAGGGCTACCGCAGGGCCGGGCGGTTGGCAAGAACGCTGCCGCCGCAAACCCTCTTGCAGGGCGGGGTGCACCCGGCTATCCCGCAGGTCACCCTCAAGCGTCAGGAGCCTCACATGACCGACACCGCCACCAATGCCGAAAGCTACCGCGTCACCGCAGACGAGCTGCGCCAGTTCATCGAGCGTATCGAGCGTCTGGATATGGAGAAACGCGATCTGGCGGATCAGCAAAAAGAGGTGATGGCCGAGGCCAAGGCCCGCGGGTATGACACAAAGGTCATGCGCAAGGTGATCGCGCTGCGCAAACGCGACAAGGACGACATCGCCGAAGAAGAAGCGGTGTTGGAGATGTACAAAGAGGCGCTTGGCATGGCCTGACGCGCCTCTGCGCGACGCTCCTGAATCAGTCTAGGGCGCGATGAATGTGACCCCAGGGATCCGCGCCACCCGCGCCATGTCCTCTTCATAAATCTCGGTCAGCGTCTCGACCGTGCTGTCGTCCCACCCAGGCGCGTCCAGTTCCTCTTCGATCTCGTCGTCAATGGCGAACTTGTCGAGGAACGCTGCAATCACCCGCCGTTTTTGCATTTCGGTCATGGTCGGGTGCGAGTGCAGGTACGCGCGAAACCGCTGCATCCCTTCGTCGGACATGATCTCGGACAACAGATCGAAGCCCCCGATGATCTTTTCACCATGCTCAAGCCCCGCCATCTCGCGGATGATCTGAGCCCAGAGCATCGGCATGTCCTCAAAACACCATGTGGTGAGCGTGATGCGGGGCGCGGCGGTGCGGATCTGGTCGATCGTATCGGACCAAAGGATTTCAGTGGGGTCCGCCCCGCGCAAAAAGCTCTCCATATCTGATTGGGGCGCTTTGGTGAACAAGGCCGGCAGAAAGGTCGCGGGATTGCGCATGGCCAGAAACACTTCGATGTCGTCATGTGGAAAGAGTGACGACAGATGCGCGAGCCGCTGCGGGGCGCTGTGATAGATGATCCCGTCCCGCACGCAGGCTCTGGGCGCACCGAACAGGTACATGTGGCTGAGAATCATACGATCCGCGCTTTCCTCGTCGAGGATGGCGTCCAACAGGATATCGCGCGCTTCGGGGGCGGGGGGGGCTTCCTCGAGCGCATCCAGCGTTTCGCGTAACAACACCCGGTATTTGCCCGGACCGGGGACGGCCACGCCCCGGTTCGAGAACTGTTCCTTGTTGCGCAGCAGACAGCGCACAAGCCGTTCATCTTCGGTAAAATGCGCGCCTGCATGCAGAACCAGTTGCATCGTTTGTGACCTCGATCATGTCTGGTGTGTTCGGTATCGAGGTATACCTGTTTTACGGCGGGATAAAACCTCTGCTGGTTATGCAAAACCATCTTGCGTGCGCTGGCGACTTTGATTAGACCTCGCGCCGAAAGCCCCTATAGCTCAGCTGGTAGAGCAACTGATTTGTAATCAGTAGGTCCGCGGTTCGAGTCCGTGTGGGGGCACCATTTTTCCAACTTGTTAGCTTTTTCGGTGATTGCCGGGTCGGTTTGGAATTTGATCAATTTGATCGAGCCGTGAGGGTTCTGCGAGGCAGCATCCGCTGTGCGCAGCATAATCGTCTCCGAGCTGTTCCACGAACGTATCCAACTTCTGACACATCATTGGGATGCCTCGGCTGATGGAGTCGATGACTTTCTGGTTTCCCAAGCAGTGATTGAGCGGTGACTCATTCGTCAGATTGGCGAGGGTAATCGTGTGCAGCGCGGACATCTTGACCTGCTCCCCTGAAAAGTCCGGCATTTAGAGTTAGCCTGTTCTCCAACTGAGGAGACAGACGATGAAGAGAAGC
>NZ_CANLVZ010000005.1 GCF_947494755.1 uncultured Tateyamaria sp. | reverse complement strand
GAGTTGAACGATAGGGGGTGGCTGACAGCTTTCTTGCAGAAAGCAGTCCTTGCCACTGGTTGCTTTCACCTACGTGAAAGCAACCGCTAAAATGGAATGTCGTCGCAGCCTGTGATGAACTTCGAGATGACCTTCTTCAGCCCGGCCTTCTCGAACTCGATCTCGAGCTTTTCTCCTTCGATCCCTACAACCGCGCCATAGCCGAACTTCTGGTGAAACACCCGCTCGCCCATCGTGAAACTGGACACCGCATCCAGGTCGATCACCGTGCTGCGGGTTTCTTTCGGCTGACTGAGGGGCCGCTCACTCGCGCGCGATTGCAGGCGCTTCCAGCCCGGCGAGTTATAGACATTCGCCTCTGCCGCCGCCTGATGCAGCCGGGATTCCCCCATGGAGGGGGCCGCCGCACCGTATCCGCCACCATATAGACCCGGCGGCGTCAGCACATCCACATGCGCTTCGGGCAATTCGTCGATGAAGCGCGACGGCAGCGAGGATTGCCACTGCCCGAACACCCGCCGATTGGCCGCGAAACTGATAGTACAAACCTCTTCGGCGCGGGTGATGCCCACATAGGCCAGCCGCCGCTCTTCCTCGAGTCCCTTGAGCCCGCTTTCATCCATGGACCTTTGCGACGGAAACAGGCCATCCTCCCAACCGGGCAGAAACACGCAGGGAAATTCCAGACCCTTGGCCGCGTGCAGCGTCATGATCGACACCTTGGCCCCCGCGTCATCCTGTTCGTTGTCCATGATCAGAGACACGTGTTCGAGGAAGCCTTGCAGGTTCTCGAAGCCCTCCAGCGCCTTGACCAGTTCCTTGAGGTTCTCGAGCCGCCCCGGCGCCTCGGGCGTCTTGTCGTTCTGCCAGTGGGCGGTGTAGCCGCTTTCGTCCAGAATGATCTCGGCCAGTTCCACATGGCTGACGGGCGGCGGGCCGTATTCGCTGCGCAAGGGCACGACGCCGTCATCCAGAACGCGGTCATCCTCGACCACCTCGATCCGGGGGCCGCGCAGCTTGGAATGCCAGCGCGCAATACCCTCGACGAGCGTGCGCAACTCGGTGGCGCCCTTACCCTTGATAAGCCCCTGATCGACCGCAAGACGCGCGCCTTCGACCAGCGACACGCCATTGGCGCGGGCGGTGATCTGGATGGTCTGCTGCGCCTTGTCCCCAAGCCCGCGCTTGGGCGTGTTCGCGATCCGCTCAAACGCCAGATCGTCCTCGGGGCTGACGACCACGCGGAAATAGGCCATCGCGTCGCGGATCTCCATCCGCTCGTAAAAGCGCGGACCGCCGATCACGCGGTAGGGCAGACCGATGGTCAGAAAGCGATCCTCAAACGCGCGCATCTGGTGGGAGGCGCGTACGAGGATGGCCATCTCATCCAGCGACATCGGGCGCATACCGCGCGTGCCCTGCTGAGCGGACTCGATCTCGTCGCCGATCCAGCGGGCCTCTTCCTCACCGTCCCAATGGCCGATCAGGCGGACCTTCTCGCCCTCTTCCTTTGCGGTCCACAGCGTCTTGCCCAGACGGTTTTCATTGCCGTCGATCACGCCCGAGGCGGCGGCCAGAATATGCGGGGTGGAGCGGTAGTTCTGCTCCAACCGCACCACATGCGCGCCCGGAAAGTCCTTTTCAAAGCGCAGGATGTTGCCCACTTCTGCCCCGCGCCAGCCATAGATCGACTGGTCATCATCCCCAACACAGCAGATGTTCTTGTGCCCTTGGGCCAGCAAACGCAGCCACAAGTACTGGGCCACATTGGTATCCTGATATTCGTCCACGAGGATAAAGCGGAACCAACGCTGATATTGTTCAAGCACGTCGAGGTGGTTCTGAAAGATGGTGACCATGTGCAGCAGCAGATCGCCAAAGTCGCAGGCGTTCAGTTCCAGCAGGCGGGCCTGATACTGGGCATAAAGCTCGACGCCCTTGTGATTGTAGGCCCCGCCGTCAGACGCGGGCACGTTGTCCGGCGTCAGTGCACGGTTTTTCCAGCCATCGATGATATTGGCGAGCTGGCGCGCGGGCCAGCGCTTGTCGTCGATCCCAGCGGCGCGGATCAACTGCTTCATCAGGCGGATCTGATCGTCCGTGTCCAGAATGGTGAAGTTTGACTTCAACCCGGCGAGTTCCGCATGACGCCGCAGCAGCTTCACGCAGATCGAGTGAAACGTCCCGAGCCACGGCACCCCTTCGATCTGCCCGCCGAGCATCGCACCCACCCGGTTCTTCATCTCGCGCGCGGCCTTGTTGGTGAAGGTCACCGCCAGAATCTCGTTGGGTCGCGCGTTTCCTGTGTTGAGCAGATGCACGATTCGCGCCGTCAGCGCGCGGGTCTTGCCCGTGCCCGCGCCGGCCAGCATCAGCACGGGTCCGTCCAGCTTTTCGACGGCCGCGCGCTGTTCGGGGTTCAACCCCTCCAGATAGCGCTGCGGGCGCGCCGCCATCGCGCGCGCCGACAATGATGCGCCCTCAAAGGCGTCAAATTCATCATAACTGCTCATGACTGCAATCTATCGCCTCAAGCGCGAAAGGGAAAGACACGTGTTCGCGCGTTGTTCTTCTTTTCCATTCCAAAAAATTCCGGGGGTGAGGCCGCAGGGCGCAAGGGGGCTAGCCCCCCGCGCAACACCCGCTTGCAGCGCGCCGCCCGCCTCTCCATAGTCCGCGCCATGGACCTCACCAGCCGATACCCAGCCCTCAGCGATCTGCGCGCTCGCGCACAGCGGCGAATCCCCAAATTCGTTTGGGAATACCTTGACAGCGGCACGGGGACCGAGGCCGCAAAGGCCCGCAACCGCGCCGCATTGGATCGGATTGGTATGATCCCCTCGGTGCTACATGGCGAGTTTGATCCAGACCTCAGCACAGAGCTGTTCGGGCACCAGATGCCCCTGCCCGTCGGGATCGCGCCGGTGGGGATGTCGGGGTTGATGTGGCCCAATGCCGAACGGCATCTGGCACGGGCCGGCGCGCGCCTTGGCATTCCTTATTCCCTGTCAACCGTGGCCACCGCCGCCCCAGAAGATATCCAAAGCGACCTTGGCACCCATGCATGGTTCCAAATGTACCCGCCGCGCGATGAGGGCATTCGCACCGATATGCTGAACCGCGCACGTGCGGCAGGGTTCAAGACGCTGGTGCTGACGGTGGACGTGCCCGTTGCCTCACGACGTGAACGACAAACACGCTCGGGGCTGACAAATCCACCCAAACTGACGCCCCGCTTGCTGGCGCAGGTGGCGCAGCGCCCGGCCTGGGCCATGGGCATGGCGCGCACCGGCATGCCACATATGCGGATGCTTGATGCCTACACCACCAAGGCCACCGCCAATCTGCCTGTCACGGCGCATGTGGGTTATCTGCTGCGCACCTCACCTGATTGGGACTATGTGTCGTGGCTGCGCGATGCGTGGGAGGGGCCGTTTGTAATCAAGGGAATCATGCGCGGACCGGATGCCGAGCGGCTCGAAGAGTTGGGAGTCGATGCGATCTGGGTCTCCAATCACGCGGGGCGGCAATTCGACGGGGCACCGGCCACAATTGAAGTGCTTCCGGACGTGCGGCGCGCCACAAAGCTGCCCATCATCTTTGACAGCGGCGTCGAAGGCGGGCTCGACATTTTGCGGGCCATGGCGATGGGCGCGAGCTTCGTCATGATGGGACGGGCCTGGCATTATGCGCTGGCCGCTCTTGGCCCGGACGGGCCCGATCATCTGGCACATATCCTGCGCGAAGACCTGAAATCCTGCATGGGGCAGATCGGGGCGCGCACCCTCGGCAACCTGCCAGATGTCCTGACGCACGAGGTCTAAGCGCCAGGGCCTATCCGGCGGGCAGCGTCCAGCCAGCCCCCGAACTCACCAGAAAACTGCGCACCAGCTGCTCCACCTTTGGATCCGGAGTGCCACCGATGCGGCAAATGTCGGCCAAGGCGGACAATTCGGCGAGGCTGTCGCGCGCGGCGGGCTGCAAGTCCTGCGGCGTGGCATATCCCATGCGCCACTTCGGAAACAGGGCGGCCTTGACCGGCCCGGCGGACAAGGTGCGCACGCGGGTATGACGCTGATCGACATTGATCCGGGCCAGACAGGCCGCCACCGCGCCCTCAGGCCCTTCAAGCACCTGCAAAAACCGCCCGTCGTGATAGGCAAGCAGCCCGGTGATCCCATCGCGCGCGTTATTGCGCCGCGAGATGTTCAGGATTTGCGACACAACCTCGGGGGGACAGCACCGCCTTGGCGGAGCTGGAATACACTGTACGAAACATCAAAATCAGACCCTCAAACCCCGCACGGGACATTGCAATCCTGTATGTCGGGCAAACCCTGACATTCCATTAAGCGCCAAGCCGAATTTCCTGTGCTCACGCAGCATCATTCATGCCGCTGCGCAGCATTTTTCATCCCACACCCTGTCACCCTACCCAAAAATACGCGTATACTGCTTTGCGAAAACGTCATAAAAGCCGCTCAACGCTGCCCTTTGAGTACCCATACACAGGATCCCCAGTCATGCCCGAGTTTCAAAAAATCCTCATCGCAAACCGGGGTGAAATTGCGATCCGCATCATGCGTGCAGCCAATGAAATGGGCAAAAAGACGGTTGCGGTCTTTGCCGAAGAGGACAAGCTCGGCCTGCACCGCTTCAAGGCGGACGAAGCCTATCGGATTGGTGAGGGTCTGGGTCCGGTGGCCGCCTATCTCAGTATCGAGGAAATGATCCGCGTAGCCCGCGAAAGCGGGGCGGATGCGATCCATCCGGGCTATGGCCTCTTGTCTGAAAACCCCGATTTCGTGGATGCCTGCGAACAAAACGGCATCACCTTCATCGGTCCCCGCGCCGAAACCATGCGCGCCCTTGGCGACAAGGCGTCTGCGCGCCGGGTTGCGGTCGAGGCGGGCGTCCCCGTGATCCCGGCCACCGAAGTTCTGGGCGACGACATGGCGGCCATCAAGAAAGAGGCCAAAGAGGTTGGCTATCCGCTGATGCTCAAGGCCTCTTGGGGCGGCGGCGGTCGGGGCATGCGCCCCATTGCAGATGAATCAGAGGTCGAGGAAAAAGTGCTCGAAGGGCGACGCGAGGCCGAGGCCGCCTTTGGCAACGGTGAGGGGTATCTGGAAAAGATGATCCTCAAAGCCCGCCACGTCGAAGTCCAAATTCTGGGCGACAAGCATGGCGGCATGTACCACCTGTTTGAGCGCGACTGCTCGGTCCAGCGTCGCAACCAAAAGGTGGTCGAGCGCGCGCCCGCCCCTTACCTGACGCCCGAACAGCGGGTCGAAATCTGCGATCTGGGCTACAAGATCTGCAAGCATGTGAATTATGAATGCGCGGGCACCGTCGAATTCCTGATGGATATGTCAACGGGCAAATTCTACTTCATCGAAGTGAACCCGCGCGTGCAGGTCGAACACACCGTCACCGAGGAAGTCACCGGTATCGACATCGTGCGCGCCCAGATCCTGATCGCCGAGGGCAAGACCATCGCCGAAGCCACCGGCAAGCCCACGCAAGGGGATGTGGTTTTGACCGGCCACGCGCTGCAAACCCGGATCACGACCGAAGACCCGCAGAACAACTTCATCCCCGACTATGGCCGTATCACCGCGTACCGATCGGCGACAGGCATGGGCATTCGCCTCGATGGCGGCACCGCCTATGCGGGGGGGGTCATCACCCGCTATTACGACAGCCTGCTGACCAAGATCACCGCCAAGGCCCCGACCCCCGAAATGGCGATTGCGCGGATGGACCGGGCCTTGCGCGAATTTCGCATCCGGGGTGTCAGCACCAACATCGCCTTCGTGGAAAACCTGCTGAAACACCCGACCTTCCTCGACAACACCTACCACACCAAGTTCATTGACGAGACGCCGGACCTCTTCACCTTCAAGCGCCGCCGGGACCGGGGCACCAAGGTGCTGACCTATATCGCCGACATCACCGTAAACGGGCACCCGGAGGTCAAGGACCGTCCCCGCCCCCGCGCAGATCTCAAGCCCCCGAAGCCGCCCGCCTTGCAGGCCGACCCCTCACACCAGATGGGCACCCGCAACCTGCTGGAACAAAAGGGCCCCCAGGCCGTCGCGGACTGGATGAAGGCGCAGCAACAACTGCTGATCACCGACACGACAATGCGCGACGGGCACCAGTCCCTGCTGGCGACGCGGATGCGCAGCCATGACATGATCAAGGTGGCCCCCGCCTATGCCGCCAACTTGCCGCAGCTTTTCTCGATGGAGTGCTGGGGCGGGGCCACGTTCGATGTGGCCTATCGGTTCCTGCAGGAATGTCCCTGGCAGCGCCTGCGCGACCTGCGCGAGGCGATGCCGAACCTGATGACCCAGATGCTGCTGCGCGGGGCCAACGGGGTGGGCTATACCAACTATCCCGACAACGTGGTGCAGGAATTCGTGCGCGTCGCGGCCAATACGGGCGTCGATGTGTTTCGCGTGTTCGACAGCCTCAACTGGGTCGAAAACATGCGCGTCGCGATGGACGCGGTGCAGGAACAGAACAAGGTCTGCGAAGGCACGATCTGCTATACCGGCGACATCCTGAATCCGGATCGGGCCAAGTACGACCTGAAATACTATGTCGATATGGGCAACCAGCTGAAAGACGCGGGCGCGCATGTGCTGGGCCTCAAGGATATGGCGGGTTTGCTGAAACCGGCAGCCGCGCGCGTGCTGGTGCGTGCGCTGAAACAAGAGGTCGGCTTGCCGATCCATTTCCACACGCATGACACGGCGGGAATCGCCTGTGCGACGATCCTTGCTGCTGCCGAGGCGGGTGTGGACGCGGTCGATTGCGCCATGGACGCCTTGTCGGGCAATACCTCGCAAGCCACGCTTGGCACGGTGGTCGGCGCACTGCAGCACACTGACCGCGACACTGGCCTTTCGGTCGATGCGATCCGCGACATCTCGGACTATTGGGAGGCGGTGCGCGATCATTACGCCGCCTTCGAGAGCGGGATGCAAGCTCCCTCCTCCGAAGTCTACCTGCACGAAATGCCCGGCGGGCAGTTCACCAACCTCAAGGCACAGGCCCGCTCACTGGGGCTTGAAGATCGCTGGCACGAGGTCGCGCGCACTTACCGGTCCGTGAACCAGATGTTCGGCGATATCGTGAAGGTCACGCCGTCCTCCAAAGTGGTGGGGGACATGGCGCTGATGATGGTCAGCCAGAACCTCACCCGGGAAGAGGTCGAGGACCCCGAAAAGGACGTCGCCTTCCCCGATTCAGTCGTGGACATGATGCGCGGCAATCTCGGTCAGCCTCCGGGCGGGTTCCCGACTGCGATCCAGACCAAGATCCTGAAAGGCGAGGCCCCCAACACCGCCCGCCCCGGCGCGGATGTGCCTGCCGTCGACCTTGAAGCGACACGCGCGGACCTGTCTGGGCAGCTCGAAGGGCGCGAGGTCGATGATGAGGACCTGTCGGGCTACCTCATGTATCCCAAGGTCTTCCTCGACTATATGGGCCGACACCGCCTATACGGCCCCGTTCGGACCCTGCCAACCAAGACGTTCTTTTACGGGATGCAGCCGGGCGAAGAGATCACCGCCGAAATCGACCCGGGCAAGACCCTCGAAATCCGTCTGCAAGCGGTCGGCGAGACGAACGAGGACGGCGAGGCCAAGGTGTTTTTTGAGCTCAACGGCCAGCCCCGCGTCATCCGCGTCCCGAACCGCATGGTGAAATCGACAACGGTGCAGCGTCCCAAGGCCGAGTTGGGCAATGCCGCGCATGTGGGCGCGCCCATGCCGGGTGTGGTCGCCAGCGTTGGTGTGCAAGTGGGCCAGGAGGTGAGCGAAGGCGACCTGCTGCTGACCATTGAGGCGATGAAGATGGAGACGGGCATCCACGCCGAGCGCGACGCAGTGGTCAAGGCGGTGCATATCGCGCCCGGCGGGCAGATCGACGCCAAGGACCTGCTTGTCGAGTTTGAATGACGCCGCCGCTGTCCGCTTGGGGGCTGACGGGGAGCCCCGTTCCCCTGCGCGGTGGGCACCGCAATACGGTGCTGCAGGTGGGTGGCCATATTCTAAAAACAACCCGGCGGTCCGAAGCGGCGCTGGAGTGGCTAACCCCGGTTCATGATGCCGCGCAAGCCGCCGGCTTGCGCGTGCCCCGTTTGATCCGCGGCGGGACCGGCACCTTGAGCGTGGAGGGATGGACCTGCGAGCCATACCTACCGGGGCGGCCCGCAGATGCGCGCAGAATCGCGGTGCAAATTCAGGCGTTTCATCGTGCTTGCGACTCCCTCCCCCAACGCCCCGGATTTGCCAGCGCCTCCGACCTGATCACGTCCGACTATGGGGGTGATGTGGATTTGCGACTGATGCCAGCGCGCGTGATTACGCAAATCCGGCAAGCGTGGTCTGCGGTCGCAAGCCAGCCGCACTCCGTTGTGCACGCCGATCTTGGCCCCCCGAACATCTTCGTGGACGAGGACGGCACAGCCAGCGTGATCGACTGGGACGAGGCACGGTTTGATCTGACCTTGTTCGACCTTGCCCTGGCAGGCGATAGCAGCCCCGAGGCAGAGCGTGCCAGACTGGCGTGGGAAATCGCCTGCTGCTGGCAGGTCGAGCCCGACCGCGCCCTTGCCCTCGTCGAAACCATCGACTGGTAGACCGGCAGCGGCGCGTGGGCCTATCACCCAATTCAAATGCCAAGGCCGCCAATATCCCTAACGGTGCCACACATCATCTGACAGTTTGAAACAAGCCCTCAAAGCGGTTTGAAATTCGCTTGCCAAGCCTATGGCGGTCCGAAAGGCTGCACATCAACGCCCAGCGAAATTCAGGACGCCACATGAAAACCCCCACCAATCGTGCCACATGGATGGCCGTTTCGGCCATGTTCGTCCTGAACGGCGCGCTTTACGGTATGTGGGCCTCGCGGATCCCCGCAGTGGCGCAGGTGCATGGGCTGGATGCGGGCGATCTTGGTTGGCTGCTCTTGCTGCTTGCGGGTGGCGCGATCACCGCCTTTCCGCTTGCGGGGCGCTTTGCGGACAAGCTGGGCGCTGCGCGGCTCACCCTGCACATCGCCGCCGCCTACAGCGTTGCATTGTGCCTGATCGGGGTTGCACCCAATGTGCCCCTTCTTGCGCTGACCCTGTTTCTGTTCGGGGCCACCCATGGGGCGATGGACGTCGCGATGAACACATGGGCTGGAGAGGCAGAGCGGCATATCGCGCGCCCGGTCATGTCCTCGTTTCACGCGATGTTCAGCCTAGGGGCCGGTCTGGGGGCGGCATCGGGTTATGGGGCGGAACTGTACGGCGTCGGCATCGCGGCGCATTTCGTTCCGGGTGCTGCCGCAATTGCGGCGCTGACACTGGCCATGGCGTGGATTCCATGGACCTCTGCGCGTCAGGACACCACCCAAAGCACTCCGCTGTTTCCGATCCCGCGAGGCGCTTTGGTTGCAGTCGGGATGATCGCCTTTTGCGCGTCCATGGGCGAAGGGGCCATGGTCGATTGGTCCGCCCTGTTCCTTGTCGATATCGCACAAGTCAGTGCTGCAAATGCGGCCCTTGGCTATACCGTGTTTTCCGTCGCCATGGTCATCACACGGCTGATGGGGGATCAGGTGACCCAAGCGTTCGGCCCAGTCACAACCGCGCGGATCGCTGGCGTGTTCGCGACCGCAGGCACCCTTTGCGCGGTGAGCTTTGCCACCTATGCGGCCGCGCTGGTCGGCTTTGGGCTGATGGGTATTGGCTATGCGGTGATCATGCCGCTGGCCTTTTCGCGCGCGGCAAACGATCCGCACCTGCCACCCGGCACGGCCATCGCGAGCGTGGCGACCTTGGGCTATGGCGGGCTGCTGTTGGGCCCGCCGCTGATCGGGTTTATCGCGCACGCCACGACCTTGCGCACCGGGTTCGGCGTGTTGGCGGTGCTGGCAGCACTGATCATCGTGCTGGCCCATGCGGTGCGCAGCCCGCGGGCCTAACCCTTGTTGTAGTAAAAGACCTCGCGCACGACCTTCCCGTCTTTCCACGTCTGGAAGGCCACTTGGCGCTGCGTGATCCGCTCACCGCCCTTGGGGGTCATTTCAAACACCCACTCGACCGCCGCCTGATCGCCATCGACCGCAACGCGGCCCACACTGGCGGCGTGAAATTCGACGTTGCCGACGAACATCTCTTCGAACTTGCGGTTCTCATCCTTGCCGACGCGGTCTTCGACACCGTTCTCGCTCATCACCACATCTTCGGCATAGTATTTTTCAAAGGTCTCAAGGATCTCACCGCGCATGGTGCCATCGATAACGGCTTGTACATTCTCTCTGATCGACATTGTCTATCTCCTCAACTAAGGCCGGGATATCGGCATGTTCCGGACCACTATAAGCGTTCAAATTTGCAAATATACACCCATAAAAGCAGGTTAATTGTGCACAAATGGACATACATGCATTTACGTACATTGTCCCCGACTATGATGCGGGCATTGATTTCTTTTGCAAGGTGCTGGGCTTTGATCTGGTCGCGGATATCGACCAAGGGCGCAAACGATGGGTTGAAGTCCGCGGACCGGATGCCGAAACGAGCATCGTCCTGGCCCGTGCAGATGGCCCCGTCCAAGAGGCTGCCATCGGCAATCAGGGCGCGGGCCGGGTGTGGCTGTTTCTGGGCACGAATGATTTTGCGCGCGACTATGACCACCTGCGCGCCCACGGCATCCGGTTCGAAGAAGCACCTCGCCATGAGCCATATGGAACCGTGGCGGTATTTGTCGACCCCTTCGGCAGCCGGTGGGATCTGATCCAGCGCACCTGACGTTCAGCATCTGGAAAGCCCCTTGCCCGGCGCGCCCATACGGCAGCGCGGGATCACCGGGTAGGTATCCGTCAGAAAATAGGCCTATGTGCCGCCGGGATACTCAGACGAGGTGATCATGGCCCCGTTGCAAAGGCGTGGCGTGGCCGACCTTGGGACTGACGGGCACACGGAACGTGTGGGATTGGGCGGAAACACGGTTCGGATTGTCCGCATTGGGACAGCGGCCAACCGCATGGGTCGGCACAACCTTGGATGTGATGGTGTCGGTACGCCCAGTCTGGGTGATCGTGACCGACCCGCCCGATACGCGCTGCACTGCGCGGGCCAAGGCGACCGGTTCGGCCTTGGTGCCGGCGTGCTGGCGCAACATGGGCTGGGCATCGCCTTGGGCCGCACAGCCAAGTGCGATTGCAAAGATCAGTGCCGTCGTCTTGAGTTGGGACAAGGTCATGATCAGTCTCCGGGGCAAAAGCTTTTGCTTGGCGGGATCGGGCCGTGGGATGACAACAACAGCGCGGTGGGTCATGAGGGTCATACGCGCACCAGTTCTGTTTCCGTCGCACAGCGCTTCAAAATTTTCGACAGCGCAACAGGATCCCCTCAAGTTTTTTTTGCACAGCCCCGCACTTTTCCACTTGCAGCGCGCGGCAGGGGTAAGTATCTCCGGCTCACCCAAGGAAGCGGGCGTAGCTCAGGGGTAGAGCATAACCTTGCCAAGGTTAGGGTCGGGCGTTCGAATCGCCTCGCCCGCTCCAATTTTCCAGCTGCACCCGGGCTGGAGAGATCACGATGACAGGGCCTCCTTCGGGAGGCCCTTTCGTTTTTCGCACCACAGATTGGCGATCCACGCCACATCAGCCGGAGAGTCTGCCTTGATCCTGGATATCGACGTTCATTTGAAATACGACCTTCCCGCGCCCGTGGACCTCTTGGTGCAGATCGAGGCCGCCCCCCTGCCCGACCAACACCTGCTGTCAGCCCATATCGCGACGTCCGAGACGCAGCATTTTGCGCGCGTCGCTGCCGAGGACGGGATCGGGGAGCGCATCTGGCTGCGCGCGACCGGCCCGTTTCACTGCGATTATACGGCGCAGGTGCGGGTTGATCGGCCTGTGTCTGATCTGAAAGCCCTCGACGCGGTCGCGCCTCACTTGCTGCCCGGGGACACGGTCCGCTATCTGATGCCATCGCGCTATTGTCCGTCAGACGAGTTCCAGTCCTTTGTTGCGGCGGAGTTTGGCGGTCTTCAGGGCGGGGCGCGGATCGCGGCGATCAACGACTGGATCGCAGGTGCGTTTTCCTATGTGCCCGGCGTCAGCAACGCCCAGACCACGGCCATCGACAGCTTTGTGCAGCGGCAGGGGATTTGCCGGGATTATGCCCACGTGATGATTGCGCTGGCGAGGGCCTCGACCATCCCGGCGCGCTTTGCCAGCGTCTATGCGCCGGATGTTACCCCACAGGATTTTCACGCCGTCGCAGAGGTCTATCTGGACGGGGCATGGCATTTGGTGGACCCGACCGGCATGGCGACCCCCGACACGATGGCGCGGATCGGTGTCGGCGCGGACGCGGCGGACGTGGCGTTCCTGAATGTCTTTGGGCAGGCCGGGTTCGTGGCCCAATCGGTGTCGGTCAGCCGCGCGGCTAAAACACCTTGAACGTCATGGTGGTCAGCGAACGTTCGATCCCGTCAATGTCCAGAAGCTGGTCGTTGATGTATTTGCCGACGTCCTGACCTTCGGGGATATAGACCTTCATCAGCAGGTCGTAGTCGCCGGAGGTGGAATAGAGTTCCGAGTGGATTTCGCGCAGCGCGATCTCTTCGGCCACTTTGTAGGTCGATCCCGGGCGGCATCGGATCTGGATAAAGACGCAAGTGGACATCGGGCAGGCCCTTTTCGTGACAGATATGCCAGTCTAGTGCCATGTCGGAGGGGGGTGGCGCAAGGACCGGCGCGGTGGGCCTTGGCGACGCGCGCCCTGCCCCCTATAGAAGCGCCAACGCATATTTTCGAACCGGAGGCCTGCCCCATGCGCAGCACCACCCTGACCCGCACCACCGCCGAAACCGACATTTCGGTCGAACTGAACCTGGATGGCACGGGTGTATATGACAACCAGACCGGGGTCGGGTTCTTTGATCATATGCTGGACCAGTTGGCGCGGCATGCGCTGATCGACATGAAAGTCCGCTGCGCGGGCGATCTGCATATCGACGATCACCACACGGTCGAGGATGTGGGCATCGCTTTGGGTCAGGCGCTGGCCGAGGCCGTCGGCGACAAGAAAGGTATTCAGCGTTATGGGTCCTGCCTGTTGCCGATGGACGACGCGCTGGTGCGCGCGGCCCTTGATCTGTCGGGCCGGCCCTTTCTGGTGTGGAATGTGGATTTGCCCACGGCGAAGATCGGGACTTTTGACTCCGAACTGGTGCGCGAGTTCTTTCAGGCGCTGTCGACCCATGGCGGCATCACGCTGCATGTGGACATGCTGCATGGCCTCAACAGTCACCACATTGCCGAGGCGACCTTCAAGGCGGTGGCGCGTGCGTTGCGCATCGCGCTGGAGGTTGATCCGCGCGTCGCCGATGCGATCCCCTCGACCAAGGGCACCCTATGAGCCTCACGGTTCTGATCGACTACGAAAGCGGCAATCTGCATTCAGCGCATAAGGCGTTCGAGCGCATGGCGCGCGAGGCGGATGCGGGCACCGTTGTCGTCACATCCGATGCGGATGTGGTTGCGCGGGCCGACCGGATCGTGCTGCCCGGTGACGGGGCCTTTCCGGCCTGTGCTGCCGCGTTGCGCGGGGCGGGTGTTTACGAGGCGTTGGTCGAGGCCGTTGAGGTCAAGGGCCGCCCGTTTCTGGGCATCTGTGTCGGCATGCAATTGATGGCCACGTGGGGGCGCGAATATACCGACACGCCGGGTCTCGATTGGGTGGGCGGTCAGGTGGTGCCGATTGTGCCCGCTGATCAGAGCTTCAAGGTTCCGCATATGGGCTGGAACGATCTGGTTCTGGATGCGCCGCATCCCGCGTTTGAGGGTGTGGTGAGTGGCGATCACACCTATTTCGTGCACTCCTATCATTTCGAGGTCGCCGATCCGGCACTGCGGCTGGCGCATGTGGATTATGCCGGTGATGTCACGGCGGTGGTCGGGCGCGATACGATGTTGGGCATGCAGTTTCATCCTGAAAAGAGTCAGGATGTGGGGCTGCGCATGATCCGCAACTTCTTGACCTGGGCCCCTTAACCGAACCGGCGAGGCGCAGGACACCTGCGCCTTACATGGGGGTTCTGCCCCCGGGCATTGCAGCCTTCCGCGCGGTATGTTTGGCCAAAAGAAGATCAGGGACGGTTTGCTTTTTCGGTGAGACCGGACATGCTCTGGCGTTGGTCGAGCTCCGCCATCACATCCTGAAGCGCCACATCGCGCGCAGCCAGCATGACCAGCAGGTGATAAAGCACATCTGCGGCTTCTGATGTCAGCCCCGCTCGGTCGCCCTTCACCGCTTCGATAATCGCCTCGATGGCCTCTTCGCCGAACTTTTCGGCGCATTTTTCAGGGCCCTTGGCGAGCAGCTTGGCTGTCCATGAGCTGTCGGGATCAGCCCCTTTGCGCGCCTCAATGGTTGCGAAGAGATCGTCTAGCGTCATGTCAGCCTCATGGGGATGCCAGCGGCGGCCATATGCGCCTTGGCCTGTCCAATCGTGAAATCACCAAAGTGGAAGATCGATGCCGCCAGTACCGCCGATGCGCCGCCTTGCGTCACACCGTCAACGAGGTGATCCAATGTGCCCACCCCACCGCTGGCGATCACGGGGATCGATACCGCGTCCGAGATCGCGCGGGTCAATGGCAGATTGAAGCCTGCCCGCGTGCCGTCGCGGTCCATCGACGTCAGCAGGATTTCCCCTGCCCCCTTGGCGGCGGCGGTCCGCGCGAAATCCACCGCGTCAATGCCCGTGGGTTTGCGCCCGCCATGGGTGAAAATCTCCCACTTGCCGGGGCTGACCGTCTTGGCGTCGATTGCGCAGACGATGCACTGGCTGCCGAACTGGTCGGCGGCGCGCGCCAGCACGTCCGGATCGGCAACGGCAGCCGAGTTGAACGACACCTTGTCCGCACCCGCCAGCAGCAATGCCCGCACATCCGCGACCGTACGTACCCCGCCCCCGACCGTCAGCGGGATAAAGCACTGTTCGGCCGTGCGTTGCACCAGATCGAACATCGTGCCCCGGTTCTCGTGGGTCGCGTGGATGTCGAGAAAGCACAGCTCGTCCGCGCCGGCTGCATCATAGGCTTTTGCGGCGGCCACAGGGTCACCTGCGTCCACGAGATCGACGAAATTCACGCCTTTGACGACGCGCCCGTCGGCGACATCGAGGCAGGGGATGATCCGGGTTTTCAACATGGGGGCTTGATAGTGTGCTTTGCGCGGGCGCGAAAGGGGCTGCGGGCCCTGCTGCTTCGGCGGGCTTTGGCTGGTCACGCGAACGTGGCTGGTATTGTCCGTGCGTGATGGCACTGTGGGCTGGCACTTAAGGGAGAATTGCGATGAGACTGTTTGCGACGATTGGGTTTATTTTGGCGATGACGGGGGCCGCAATGGCTGGTGACAATGGAATCGAACGCAAGAAGGCGGCAGCAGGCGTGGCTGAAACCGTGGACCAGCTGGTTGCAGCGATGGAAGGTGCGGGCCTCAAGATATTCGCGCGCGTGGACCATGGCGCGGGTGCGCAATCCATTGGTGAGGACATCGGGGCCTCGCAACTTTTGATCTTTGGCAATCCAAAGGTCGGCACGCCCGCAATCAAGGATGACCCGGTGTCGGGGCTGTTCCTGCCGCTCAAGGTGCTGGTCTATGAGGATGGGGGCCAGACCTGGATCGCCTATCAAAAGCCTGCCGATATGCTGGGCCCATTGGGCGGAGTGGCCGAGGATGCGCCTTATATCAACGTGATGACCGGTGCCTTGGGCAAGTTCACGGACGCAGTCGCGGAGTAACTCAGGGCTGTTTTGATGAAGGACGGGCGCATGAACATGTGCCCGTTTTCTTATGCTGTTAGGACCGCGAGCGCCTCACTGAGGTCTATCGCACCGTCATAAAGGGCGCGGCCCGAGATGGCCCCGGCGATGGACCCCGTGGCCATTAGAGCAGTGAGGTCCGCCAGCGAGGACACGCCCCCCGATGCAATCACCGGGATGCTGACCGCCTCTGCCAGCGCCTGAGTGGCCGGAATGTTCGGCCCGCCCATCGCCCCGTCGCGGTTGATGTCGGTGTAGATGATCGCCGCCACGCCCGCATCCTCAAAGGATTTCGCGAGGTCCGTCGCATCCACATCCGTTTCGGTCGCCCAACCTTTGGTCGCGACCTTGCCTGCGCGCGCATCAATCCCCACGGCCACATGACCGGGAAACGCGCGGGCCGCGTCGCGCACCAGATCGGGGTTTTCGACGGCCACAGTGCCAAGGATCACGCGCTGCAACCCTTTGGACAGCCACATCTCGATGGTGGCCATATCGCGGATGCCGCCCCCCAGTTGCACGGGCACCTTGCAGGCCTTCAGGATCGCCTCAACCGGGGCGGCGTTGACCGGCGTGCCCGCAAATGCCCCGTTCAGGTCAACCAGATGCAACCATTCGCACCCGGCCTCGACAAAGGCCTGTGCCTGCGCGGCAGGATCATCGTTGAACACGGTCGCTTGGGTCATATCACCATGCACCAGTCGCACGGCCTGCCCGTCCTTGAGGTCGATTGCGGGGTAAAGGATCATCGGCTTTGCACCTTTTGGAAACTGATGTGGGCCAAGTGGCACCTTACGTCACAATTTGCAACGCGACCCTAGGTCATTGTTGATTTGCAGCACGTCGATGCCCCAGAGTTTCGGGCAGTACGGAGGAGAGAACGACATGAAACACCTGATTGCAGCCGCATGTGTGGCCATCGCAAGCGCGGGCATGGCATTTGCCGAACCTGTTGCGGGCACCTGGAAAACCGAAGCCAGCGACGAAGGCGCATTCCTGCATGTAGCCATCGCGCCATGTGGGGCGAACATCTGCGGCACCATCACCAAAGTGGTGGGCAGCGACGACACGTCGTCCGTGGGCAAAGCCATCATCTGGGACATGCAGTCCAAAGGCGACGGCAGCTATTCGGGTGGCAAGATCTGGGCACCGGATGTGGACAAGACCTACCGCTCGAAGATGTCGCTGAACGGAAACGCGCTGAAAGTGTCGGGCTGCGTCGGGCCGATCTGTCGCGGGCAGACATGGACACGCATCAACTGATCCGAGCACGCTGTCGCAAAGCATTTGAAGGTCCGGACCCAGCAGGGGTGCGGGCCTTTTTCGTGCTGTTCAGGGGCCCGACATCAGAGCTTTGACGAGATGATCCCGGTGTTGAAGCCGCCCATTCTCAACTCACCAAACAAGCGCTGATATTCGATTTTCGGGCAACGGTTCTGGATCACCGTGACGCCACGCGCGCGGGCTTTTGCGGCGGCCTTTTCGTGCTGCACTCCAATTTGCATCCAGATCGTCTTGAGGTCCGAAAAGGTGGCCAATGCCTCGTCCACAATCTCGGGGACAGCTTCGGACCGGCGGAAGATGTCGACCATATCCACTGGCGCTGTGATCTCGGCCAATGTCGCAACCGCAGTGGCCCCGAATAGGTTTTCCCCCGCGATCATCGGATTGACCGGGATCACGGTGAAGCCTTTGAGTTTCAGATAGCGGGCCACAAAATAGCTGGGACGCACCGGATTTGCGGACACACCCACCACGGCGACGACCTTGGTGCGCTTCAGAACATCGCGCAGATGCTGATCCGTATATGTCTCGTCCATGCCGCCCCCTTTGCGTTTCGCACCACGCTGACAAAAAAACGCCCCGATCGCAAAGCGAAAGGGGCGCAAAGGTATGGAACGAGGGACAGTAAACTCAGGCGTCGGGTGTTCCAAACCCATCGCTTACCACAACAGATATGGTGCACGGGACGCTGTGAAAGAGCTTCTCGCAAACCTGTGAACGAAAAATAAATGCGGATCGGCAATTTTGCGGACGGGCCATGGCGGTGTCCCGCTCAATCAAAGATATCCTCAATGATATCAAACGCATCCTCGAACAAATCCGCCCAACGCGATTTTTTGCGTTTGTGCTTTTTCTTGACGGGTTTGTTCACCTGCCGCTTGACGGACTTTTCGTAAGGTTTGGATCGATGGACAGGATCGCGCGCCGCAGGGGCCCGTTTGGGCATCATCTTGAGGTTGTGCAACGGGGCCCCGCAGCTGGAACACGCAAGTTCATGCCGCGTCTGCCCCTTCAGGACCAAAGCCGCCCGTGTGCCGCAATAACAGCACGTTCCGATTTTCGTGGGGTAGCCGATGGTCGCCTCCTCAGCTGTGGTCCGTGCTTGCATATAAGGCGATTGCGGCCGCATTTGAGACGTTGAGGGACCCAAAGCCGCCTGCCGCGTCGATTTTGACCAACATGTCGCAGGTTTCCTTGGTCTTTTGGCGCAATCCCGGCCCTTCGGCCCCCAGAACAAGCGCCACGGGGCGGTCTTTTTGCCCCTTGAGCGCGCCCTCAACGGATTGCTCTGCCTCGCCGTCCAGGCCAAGCACGAGGTAGCCCATGCCCTGCAACGCCACAATCGCGTCCGACAGGTTGCGCACGCGCACATATGGCTGGCGCTCCATCGCGCCCGAGGCCGATTTGGCCAGCGCGCCGGTTTCAGGGGCCGCATGGTGGCGCGTGCCCACAACCGCTGAGGCCCCCAGCACCTCGGCCGAGCGCAGGATCGCACCCACATTGTGCGGGTCCGTCACCCGGTCGAGCAGGATCAGCCGCGGCGTGGCCGCCCCGATGGCGACATCCTCGAGGCTGCCCCAATCCAGCGGTTTGACCTCAAGTGCCGCTCCCTGATGGACCGAGCCGGGGTCGATTGGGGCGTTGAATTTGCGCGCATCGACGATCTCGGGCTGCATGCCCGCCTCGGCAATCGCGTCCGCCAGTTTGGTTTGCGCATTCAGCGTCACCATAATGCGCAGCTTGGTACGCTTTGGATTGACCAATGCGTCCCGCACCGCATGCAGACCGAACAGCCACAGCGTTGCCGCCGCATCCGCCTTTTTGGCCTGCTCTTTTTCGACGACCCATTTGGGTTTTTTCATCTTATCCCCTTCGGCCTGCGCTGGTTGGGCCATGGCCTGCATTTCGTGTCTTGACCCTTGTGAGGCGGGCCGTTAGTCACGCGCTCACGCCATTTTGGGTTTACGCCCTAATGGCGCAGTGGGCGACAGGCCGCAAGGTGTGGCAGGGGACTGTAACTCCCTCGCGGAGACGCACGCCTGGTTCGATTCCAGGGTCGCCCACCACTTTCCTCAGCATATCGCGTCTACGGTCCGTTGTGCGGGGTGGATCAGCCTCAGTTCATCCGCTTGCGCAGCAACCACACGAAGGCGACGCCGCCGATCAGGCCGGTCACGATGCCGATGGGCATGTCTTCGGGGGCCACAACAGTGCGGGCAACGATGTCCGCCCAGACCAGAAAGATCGCGCCGCACAGCCCCGAGATGGGCAGCAGCCGTCGATAATCCCCACCCACCAGCAGCCGGACGATGTGCGGAACCATAAGGCCGACAAAACCGATGATCCCCGAAAAGGCGACCATCACCCCGGTGATCAGCGCCCCGATCACAAAGATCGTCAGCCGGAAACGGTCGACAGGGATGCCAAGGGTCGTGGCCGTTTCATCCCCTACCGTCATGGCGTTGAGCGTGCCCGCCTTGAGCCACAGATACGCGCCACAACCAAGCAAAACCGCCGCCGGGTAGATCAGTTGCCCCCATTGCGCCAGCCCCAGCCCACCCAGCATCCAGAACACAACAGTGTGCGTCGCTCTGGGATCGCCAAGAAAGATCAGCACATTTGCCGCAGACATCACGATGAACGACACTGCAACGCCCGCCAGGACCAACCGGTCGGCGCTGGTGGCCGATGCGAATTGCGACACCGCCAGCACGATAAGTGTCGCCCCAAGCGAGCCCAGAAAGGCCAGCAGCGGCACCGTCAGCAACCCAAGGAACAGCCCAGTGTGCAACAGCGCCAAAATGGCCCCGAACGCGCCCCCCGCCGAGATGCCAAGCAGGTGCGGGTCTGCCAAAGGATTGCGCGTCACTGCCTGAAGGCTGGCACCCACCATCGCCAGACCCGCCCCCACCAGACACGCGAGGATCGCGCGTGGCAGCCGGATGTCCCAGACAATCGCCTCGCGGCCCGCCGTCCAATGCTGCACCACCGTGTCGGGGGCGATCTTGTTGATCAAAATGCCCCAGACCGTCTCGAGCGGGACCGCAATGGCCCCCACGCTGACCGCAATCGACAAGGACCCGAACAGGGCCACGACACACGCGCCACCCGTGACCCAAAGGCCGTGGGAGGTCGTGAGGCGTGTGTGTGCCGGTCGCTGTGTCATTGCAGGTGGGGCTATTCCGCCCGGAAGGCGGCGGCGAGGGTCTTGACCGCCTCAATATTGCGCGGCCCCGGCGTCGCCTCGACATATTCCAGCACCACAAAGCGGTCATTGCGCACCGCATCAATGTCCGCGAAAGCCGGGTTCGAGCGTAGGAAGGCCCGCTTTTGGTCAGCCGTCACTTCGCCGTAGTTCACGATCACGATGACTTCGGGATTGCGCTCGACCACGGCTTCCCACCCTGCCGTTGCCCAGCTTTTCTCAAGATCGTTCATGATGTTCGTGCCGCCTGCAGCTTCGATCAAGGCATTGGGCATGCCATACTTACCGGCGGTAAAGGGCACGTCCTCGCCGCTGTCATAGACAAAGACACGCGGGGCAGCGTCCAGGGGTGGCTCCGCGTCAAGGAAGGTCGCGAGTTCCGCTTGATAGCCTGCAATCAACCCCTCAGCCCGGTCCGACACATCAAAGATCGCGCCCAGATTGCGCAGATCATTATACATGTCGTCCATGGAGGCCGCCTCTTTCGCGCCAATATGGATGCAGCTTTCGGTGAGTTCGTAGACCTGAATGCCAAACGGTTCGAGCGTTTCGGGCGTCACCTCGCCGCCGACCTTCATGCCGTAATTCCAGCCGGCAAAGAAGAAATCAGCCTCGGCCCCGATCAGCACCTCTTTGGACGGGTATTTGGCCGAAAGCTCGGGCAAGGCCTCGATGCCCGCGGTCATCTCTTCGTCCAGCGTTTTCCAGCCCGACACGCCAGTGTAGCCGACCATGCGGTCCGCAAGGCCCAGCACCAGCATCATTTCGGTCAGGTTCACGTCATTGGAAATCGCGGCCTGAGGTGGGGCATCGAATGTGACGGTGCGGTTGCAACTTTGTACGATTGTCTGGGCCGTGGCTGCGCCTGCAAGCAAGAGCGCGGCCAGTGTCGTAAGGGTGCGTTTCATCTACGGGCTTCTTTTTTAGTTTGGAAGGGTGAAGGAAAAATGAGCGGCGCCGCTGAGGCTGAGATGCTCGCGCTGTGCCGCGACACCGAACGTGTCGGAGACGAGTTGGTCGGTGAGCAGCGATTGGGGCGGGCCAAATCCCTGCGGAAACCCGTCGTTCAAGACCAGCACATCATCACAGATGCCAGCGGCCAGATTGAGGTCGTGCAGGGACACCACGATGGTCAGCCCAAGGCTGCGGATCAGCGATATGACCTCAAGCTGGTGGCGGACATCAAGGTGGTTCGTAGGCTCGTCAAGGATCAGCACCTGGGGTTCTTGCACGAGGGCACGGGCGACCATGACCCGCTGCCGCTCACCGCCCGACAAGGTCCCGAAATCCCGATCCGCAAGGGGCGCGAGGCTGAGCGTGGCCAGCACATCGTCCACGACCGCTTCGCTGCTGGCCCCGTCTGCGGCAAAACCCGACACGTGCGGCGTTCGGCCAAGGCGGACAATCTCGCGCACCGTCAACCCAAAGGCTGAGGCCTGTTCTTGCAGGACCGCCGCAATCCGGCGTGCGCTTTGGCGCGCGGTCATTGACCAGATGTCCTGACCGCCCACCAGCACCTGTCCGGTGTGGGGGCGCTGGAAGCGATAGAGCAGCCGCAACAAGGTCGACTTGCCCGCCCCGTTCGGACCAACGACCCCGAGGATGCGCCCCGCCGCCACGTGAAACGTGGTGGAATGCAACACAGGTTGGGCGGTTTTGGCCGGGGCCCAACTGACCCCCTGCACCGCGAGGTCGGCGGCCGTCATGACGCGCGCACAATGCTGGCTTCTGTTGTGATCATTGCCGACGGTATCCGCGCAAGCGTAGAGCCGCGCAGCTTACCCGGCCGCTCACCGGAGGCGCACCAGCCGTCGTGCAGGTCCGAATAGGTCTGCGCGAAGGTAACCAGATCATCGACATCCACGTCCGGATCGATATCGCCAAACAGATAGGTGGCTTTGCGGCTGGCCTGATAGGCCACGGTGCAGGGTCGGTCACACCCGGCCATGCAGGCCACGCCCGACACTTCGAACTCTTCCGTAATCGCCGGGCCTGCCGCCTCGATCGCGGTGCGCAGCTTTTGGATCAGGGCAAAGCCCGGTCGACAGGTCGTGCCTGTATGTGTGCAAGACGTGCACACTGTAATTCTGTGGTTTTGATGTCTGTCCATGTCGCCCTCCGCGAACGTGCGGGGCGCAAAGCGGACATGTATTGAACCACGAGGGTATCGCGTGTCGCCATCATGATCTCCGAGCCAGACACCCCGTCTGGGTTGAGTTGCATTGACGGCACCAAGATGCCGCTGATGGCAGGTCTACTGACTTGCGGGTCAATGCTTGCCCGAACCTTCCCAAGCCTGCGTCGGCTCAGTGGTGTTCATCGGGGTCGCTCACCGCTCACAGTTGCGGGGGCAGTTCCGGATTTGGCGCGTGTGTGCGCGTCCTCACCGAATTCCCTTTTCATCCCAGACGCGTTTTCGGGCGGCTGGAAACCATCCGTGGTACCTTTGCGGCATTCATATTCGGAGGTCAATTGATTAAAGCCGGACAAGGCGCAGATCAGGAACAAGGCACCGCCGCGCGCATCAAGAGCCGCCCGAAATACGTGGCACAAGGGCTTTAACAAGGTCCTTCATATCGAGTTGCCCCACCACCGCACCGTCTTCCAGCACGCGGTAGCAGTGATTGGTGTCCCCATCCGACAGGGCAATCAAGTCTTCAAGGTTGCTTGCCGCCTCGACATCCCCATCGAACGTATCGTCGGTCACAGGCCCCATCACCGAACGCACTCGCAAGACCCGCGCGCGATTGATGTCGCTCACGAAGTCTTCGATGTAGGGATCGCACGGGGCCAGCAGGATGCCCTGTGGCTCGCCCTGTTGCACAACCGCACCGTCCTTGAGGATCACCAGATGGTCTGCCAGCTTCAGCGCCTCATCCAGATCGTGCGTGATGAAGATAATCGTCTTTTGCAGTTCTTTTTGCAGCTCAAGCAGCAGGTTCTGCATGTCCGTGCGGATCAGCGGATCAAGGGCCGAAAACGCCTCGTCCATCAGCATGATGTCTGTGTTGGCGGTCAGCGCGCGCGCGATTCCCACCCGTTGCTGCATGCCACCCGATAGCTGCGCCGGGTAGCGATCCTCGAACCCGTCAAGGCCGACGCGGGCCAGCCACTTGCGCGCCTCGCGGTCCTGCGTCTGCGCGTCCGCCCCCTGAACGCTCAATGGAAGGGCCGCGTTTTCCAGCACGGTCTTGTGCGGCAACAGCGCGAATTTCTGGAACACCATCGACATCTGTTTCTGCCGCAAGCGGCGCAAATCCCTGTCGCCAAGCGCCATCACGTCCGTGCCATCCACAAGGATCTCACCCGCCGAGGGTTCGATCAACCGGTTGAGATGGCGGATCAGCGTGGACTTGCCCGACCCGGACAGGCCCATGATCACCGTGATTTCACCCGGTTGCATGTCGACATTGATGTCCTGCAGACCCAGCACATGGCCGTGGCGATCCAGCAGCGTGGCCTTGTCCATGCCACCCTGCACATGGGGCACCATCGCGCGATCATCGGGGCCAAAGATCTTGTAGAGACCCCGTATCGAGACCTTGGGCTGACCGCTCATTTCGTGTTCCTCTGAGTATCAACGCGGGCCAGTGCCGCCTTTGAGACCCGATCAAGCACAACCGCCAGCAACACGATGCCAAGGCCCGCCACGATCCCCACGCCCAGATCAAGGCTGCGGATACCGCGCAGCACCAGCACGCCCAGACCGGGTGCCGAGACCAGCGAGGCGATGACCACCATCGCAAGGCTCATCATGATCGTCTGGTTCACGCCAGCCATGATGTTGGGCAAAGCCAGCGGCAACTCCACCCGCGCCAGTTTCTGGCGCGATGTCAGGCCAAATGCATCTGCCGCCTCGATCACGTCCTTGTCCACCAGCCGGATGCCCAGATCCGTCAACCGGATCACCGGCACGATGGCGTAAAGGATGATCGCGATCCCATAAAGCTTTGATTCCGTGACGGAAAACAGGAAAATCAACGGGATCAGGTAGACGAATGTGGGCAGCGTTTGAAGCAGGTCCAAGAGCGGCACGATGCTGCGTTGGGCGGTGTCGGACTTGGACATGCCAATCCCGATAGGCACTCCCAAAAGCACCGATATGCCGGTGCAGACAAACACAATGGCCAGCGTCTGCATCGCGACCTCATAGTGGTCGATAAAGGCGAAAAACAGCAGGACGAAAGCCACGAACCCGGTGACCGAACGGGACCGCGACACCAGCCAGGACACCAGCAAAAGCGCCGGGATCATCACCCACCACGGCGCGCTTTCGAAAACAAACAACGTCCCGTCCAGCATCCAGCTGAGCGGTTGGGTGATCGGGTCGAGCACGAATTTCAATTCGGACCTGATCGACAGAAACCCCTGCTCAAGCCCCTCGGTCAGATCACGGGTCTGGCCGATACGCGGACAGGCTTCGTGCAGCACATCAAGCGAGGGAAAAGGCAGGCCGCTGCCCGCCTCTTCGGTTCCGCCGCCTTTGGCCTGGGCCAGCAATTGGGCCATGGACACAGGTGCCTCACCCGTGCCCGCATCACACCAGTCCCGCAGGCCAAGCGTGTCGAAAACCGCCTCGTATTGCGCCATGTTGCGCCCCCTGTCACCCCGTTCGTGGGGTTTGTTCTTGGTATGGATCACCCCGCACCACTGTGGCGGCGCGGGGTGGGTCGGTTATTGCAGCAAGGCCGCTAGGTTTTCGCGGGCCGCATCGTTCAGCCAGTCGCCCCACGTGTCCTTATAGGTCGTTAGGAAGTAGACCGCCGCCTCTTCGTTCGAGGCTTGGTTGGCTTCCTGCCAGGCCAGCACTTCGCCCATCTGCGCGTTGGTGAAGGTCACGTTGCCCATCAAGGCGGCCGCCTCGGGTTCGCGGTCCACAAAGGCTTGCGTCGCGGCTGTCACCACGTTCGAAACCGGATAGGCGGACAGACCGGGGGTCGCGCAGTCTTCCAGACCGTTGCAGGTGTGGGTGTCAGCGTCATATTCCGGCATCGAGACCTGAACCATAGGGTATTTGCCCAGCACCGATGTGGGGGCCCAGTAGTAGCCGAACCAGGGCTCTTTCGCCTCATAGGCGGCGGCAATGGCGGTCGCCAATGTCTCTCCCGAGCCGTGCTGGAAGCGTTCGACGCCCGCATCGGCCAGACCGGCGGCCTTGAAGTTGTTGTTATTGGTCACGTCACAGCCCCAGCCCGACGGGCAGTCGTGAAAGCGGCCACCGACAAGCTGCGGGTTGGCCTTGATGCCCTCAAGGGTGGTCAGTTCGGGGTGCGCCTCGGCCAGATAGTCGGGGATCCACCACGCCTCGACCCCGCCATCGGACAGGACCTTGGACAACTCGACCAGTTTGCCTTCGCCGCGCAGCTCTTCGTAGACTTCGGTGTAGGAGGTCCACAGCTCGGTCAGAATGTCAGGCTCGCCCGTTTCGGCGACCGACGCCATGGCGGGGACAGTTGTGGTTGGAACGATGGACACCGAACAGCCATAGCCTTGCTCGAGCAGGAACTTGGACACATTGGTGACCACAGCCGCCGAGGCCCAGTCCATTTCGGTGATCGACACCTCGCCGCAATCCGCCGCGGCCATGGAGGCCAGCCCACTGCTCAGCACAAGTGCGCTGGCAAAAACACGTTTTTTCATTTCAGTTCTCCCTGTTGTGCCCAAGTATTTGGCAAAAGATACGACGAGTCATAGACCCAATGCGGCCTGATCTTACAGTCCAATTTCCACATTCTTGCGAATTCAATGCAGGAACCGGCACAGAGTGACAGGGAATTGATCACATTCCCGCTGTGTCAGCCACGTGCGACTTATTTGGGGTTGGGTCCGGTTGCTTACCCTTGTTAAGGTCAACGTCAAGTCGGACACCAAACTGCAAGGAAATGACCGAATGGACGTGGCACAGGCCCTTGTGATGGGCATGCAGACATGGGGGATCATCGGGGCACTTGTGGCGCTGTTGTTCATCACCATCGGCATTGATCGCATAGATGAAGACGCGCGCGGGGCCTACATCTTTCGCCCGCTGCTGATTCCCGGTGTGCTGCTGATCTGGCCCATCGTGTTGTGGCGCTGGTGGCAGATCGAAACCGAGCGCGCCGCATGGGCTGATCGCTACCGCCCGGTGCGCAAGGGCTACGGCCTCGCCGTCATCGCGATGAGCATCGGGATCGTGGTCATCGTCATCACCGGCCTGTCGGTGCGTCAGACATGGCCCGAAGACATCACCCCCGTCCAACTGAGCGAAGGGGCCAGCAAATGAGCGTCAAGTACACGCCGGTTCAATGGAACCCGAACAAGTGGATCTATGATGCTGTGATGCTGGCCGCAGTGGCCGCCTTTCTGTGGCTCTTTTTGTATGTGTCGCCCGAGGCGCTGGACCATGAACGCGCGGTCGATCCGCAAATCCACAACGCGCGCGCCTTTGGAGCCTGCGCCTTCATGATGCTGACGGTGATCCTGTGCATCGGCCCTGCCGCGCGACTTGATAAACGGTTCCTGCCACTGCTGTATAACCGGCGTCATTTCGGGGTGATGACGACCTTTGTGGCCATCACGCATTCTGGTTACATCCTCAACTGGTACTTCAACTTTTCCAGCTCGGACAAATACGTCGGCCTGCTTTATGCAAATTCCAGCTTTGGCCAGATTGCGGGCTTTCCCTTTGAACTCTTTGGGATTTTTGCACTGATCTGTCTGATGATCCTCGCGGCCACGAGCCACGACTTTTGGCTGAAATTCCTGACACCGCCCGTGTGGAAGCGACTGCATTATCTGATCTATGCCGCCTATTTCTCGGTTGCTGCGCATATCTCGCTTGGCATCCTGCAAGAACAGCAAAACCACGTCTTTACGGTCATGTTCATGGCCGGGGCCGCAGCCGTGATCGTGCTGCATCTGGCAGCGTGGTGGTCCGAGCGGAATGACCCGGTGTCCAAGGATGGTGCATGGGTCAAGGTCGGCCCCGCCTCCAGCTTTCGCGAAGGGTTTGCCAAGATCAAGCGGCTGGCCAATGGCGACCGCGTTGCAATCTTTCTGATGGAGGGGCAGCTTTCAGCCATCGCCAATGCCTGCGCCCACCAGAACGGGCCCCTTGGCGAGGGCAAGATCATCGACTGCCTTGTGACGTGCCCCTGGCACGGGTTCCAATACGATGTCCGCTCGGGCCGCTCGCCCGCGCCGTTTACCGAAATGGTGCCCACCTATCGGCTGCGCCTTGTCGGGGACATGGTCGAGGTCCACCCGGACGCGAATCCACCCGGCACCTATGTGGACCCGGTGCCACTGCCCGGGGCCGCGACGGAACCAACACCAGAGGGAGAACCCGCATGAGCGAGAAACCCTTTTTCGTCGGCTACCTGCCAGCCCCCGGCCCGTTGCGGACCTTCCTGCTGAGCGCGTGCGTATTGCTGATTGCAGGGCTTGCCGGTGCAGGCTTCCTGATGGGCGCGGCGCAGGATGATCCCGGCCCCGGTGCCTTCCGCTTTGACTATGGCCGCCAGACGGTGGTGGGCGTGGTCGAGATGACTCCCTACCCCGTCATCCATGTGGTCGAGGGCAATGACCGGATCAAACCGGGCGACAGTTTCATGATGACGGCGGGCGGCAAGTCCGGCGTGGATGGACGGGCGATGCCTTTGAACGGCCAGTTAGCCCAGGTATCCGGCGTCGTTCTGGAACGTGGCGATCTTTACATGATGCAGGTGCGTGGTGGGCGCAATGGCCTGCAGGCCGCCGAAGGTGAAGCCCCCGAGATCGCCGTCGAACCCCAAGGGCGCTGGCAACTGACCGGCGAGATTTGTGACGGCAAGTGTCTGGCAGGGGCGATGCGCCCGGGTCGTGGACTTGCGCACAAGGCCTGCGCCAACCTGTGCCTGCTTGGGGATGTGCCGCCGATCTTCGTCTCATCCCAACCGGTTCTGGGCGAGGAGTTCCTGCTGGTCACCGGCCCCGGCGGCACCCGACTGCCCCGAGAAGCCTATGATTTCGTGGCCCAATACATCACTGCGGAGGGCGAATTGACCCGGCGCGGAGACCTTTTGGTCTGGGAAATCGACACCGACACAATCGAGTTGAGCGAATGAAGCGGATCTTCTGGCTGACCCTTGCCGCATCGGTCGCGGCTATCCTGTTTTACCTGTCACGGTTCTGGACGTTTTCGCTCTGGCCGCGCGACGGGCTGTTCGGGATTGAGGCGCTGCGCCCGCAAGGCAGCCTTTTGGGTCAGTGGCTGCGCGGCACGGATTTCGCACCGTTCGAGTTGCTGATCTGGGCCGTTGGCGCGTTTCTGGTGCTGAGCCTCTTGCAAAAGCTCTATGACGTGCTGAACCCGCCGCCTGAGTGAATTGCGCATCACCCGCATTGATTGCAGATACCTGTCTTGGCGCGGGCGGTCTGGTCGGCCTATACTCGGGCAAATGGCGGGGCCAACCCTGCCCACCTGATCTGAGCATATCGCAGGCATATGGCACGCAAATCGACAAAAGAATCCAAGGCCCCGAAACCGTTTAACGTCGCCCTTGTAGGGCAAAACGGGCGGCTCGGATACGAAGCGCTGTTGTTCGTGGCCTCGCTGCGGGCCAATGCGCCCACATTTCAGGGCCGCGTGCTGATTGCAGAGCCGCAAACCGGCCCCCTCTGGCCCAATGACCCACGCATCGCGCCGCAAGACTTGCGCGACGCGCTGACCGACTTGGGGGCTGAAATCATCCCCTTCGAAAGCGCGCATTTTGGCCACGCCTATGCCTATGGCAACAAGATCGAGATGCTGACGGCCCTGCCCAAGGGCGAACCCTTCGTGTTCTTTGACAGCGACACGCTGATCACCGGCGATCTGGGCGCAGTACCCTTCGACTTTGACACGCCCTCGGCCTCGCTGCGGCGCACAGGAACATGGCCCGAGATCGAGCTTTACGGCCCTGGTTACACCGAAACGTGGAAATCGCTTTATGATGCCTTTGGCCTCGACTTCGAAAGCAGCCTCGATCTGGCCGAACCGGACGAATACTGGGCACGCTACCTTTATTTCAACGCGGGCTTCTTCTTTGGGGCCTGCCCACATGCCTTCGGGGAACGGTTCCTCGAATACGCGCTGCGCATCCGGGACAACCCACCCAAGGAACTGGTGTGTCAGACACTTGATCCATGGCTGGATCAGGTGGCCTTGCCGCTGGTGATCCACAGCTTTGGCGGGGGGCGCGACAGCGCGGTGCATGACTATCTCGACGGGCCGGTCTCGTGCCATTACCGGTTGCTGCCCATGCTTTATGCCCGCGAAAGCGACGCGGTGATTGCGGCGCTGGAAAGCGTGGCGGCCCCCAACAAGATCAAGAAGGTGCTGAAATCTTACGACCCCATCAAACGGATGGTGTTTCAAGGGCGCGGGGCCAAGGTGCGGGCACTGTTTGATCAGAACGACATGCCACGGCGCGAACAGGCGATCCGCAACCGGATCAAGTCCAACGGATTCTGGATGCGCTAGACGCATGACCGCTCTGCGTTTTTGTGCGCGGCGAAATGGCACAACGGCAGGTTGGATTTGCGCGCTGACATTTCGCGCAAAAGTGTTAATTGACCAATCAGTCAAATAAACTGCACATCGTCTTGATCGGACCGCGCCATGTCCAACATTAACGCCAAGTTTCTCGCCAACCTCGCCCATGCCTTCAACGAAGACCGGCTGGCCGACGTTTCGGAGCATCTTTGCTATCCCGTGCCGTTCTATGCGGGCGATCACCTGTCGGTCTTTGGATCATCCGGGACGCTGGTGCAGGGCCTCGCGCTTTATCGGGACACGATACGCGCGGCGGGTGTGGTGCGGGTCACGCCGCGGATCGTGGCGCAAGGCATGCCCGCCCAGGGCTATTCCAATGTGTGGGTCGAATGGGACCACTTTGATGCGCACGGGGTTTGCCTGCGCATAAGCCAGGTGCGCTATGCGCTGTTTCAGGACGCAGGCCAGCTGTTTCCGGTGATCGAGATGATCGATTATCAGGTCGCAGCCTTTCCAGAGGTCTATCAGCGCTTTGCCGTGGTCGGTGCCTGACTCGGTCAAGGCACCCTTGCCCCTGCCGGCGCGCTTGCCTATCCATGGTGCCGACAGATCGCCCAGGCAGCAAGGACACCTGACCCATGACCGACGGACCCACATACGGCTTTGACACCCTCCAGATCCATGCAGGCGCACGGCCCGACCCGGCCACGGGGGCGCGGCAAACGCCGATCTATCAGTCCACGGCTTACGTGTTTCGCGACGCCGAGCACGCCGCCGCCCTCTTTAACCTGCAAGAGGTCGGCTACATCTATTCGCGCCTGACCAATCCCACCGTGGCGGTCCTGCAGGAACGGATCGCCACCCTCGAGGGGGGCGCGGGCGGGGTTTGCTGCTCATCGGGGCACGCCGCACAGCTCATGGCGCTGTTCCCGCTGATGAGCCCGGGCAAGAACGTGGTCGTCTCGACACGCCTTTACGGCGGCACGGTGACCCAGTTCAGCCAGACCATCAAGCGCTTCGGGTGGGAGGCCACATTCGTCGACTTCGACGATGTGGATGCGGTCAAGGCGGCCATCGATGACAACACACGGGCTGTGTTCTGTGAATCCATCGCCAATCCGGGCGGCTATATCACCGACCTCGATGCGATCTCGGCCATCTCGGATGCGGCTGAAATCCCGCTGATCGTGGATAACACCACGGCGACACCCTACCTGTGCCGTCCCATCGAACACGGGGCCACGCTGGTCGTCCACTCGACCACCAAATACCTTACCGGCAACGGCACGGTCACAGGGGGCTGCGTCGTGGACTCGGGCAAGTTCGACTGGTCCGCGAATGACAAGTTCCCCTCACTCAGCGCGCCCGAACCCGCCTATCACGGGATGAAGTTCCACGAGACGTTCGGCCCCCTCGCCTTCACCTTCCACGGCATCGCCATTGGCTTGCGCGATCTGGGCATGACGATGAACCCTCAGGCCGCGCACTACACGCTGATGGGCACCGAAACGCTGTCCTTGCGCATGGACCGGCATATCGAGAACGCGACCAAGATCGCGCAATGGCTCGAAGCAGATGACAGGGTGGACTACGTCACCTATGCAGGGCTGGAATCCTCGCCCTATTTCGACCGGGTGGCCAAGATCTGTCCGCGCGGTGCAGGGGGTCTGTTCACCTTCGCGGTCAAGGGCGGTTACGACGCCTGCGTCAAGCTGGTGAACGCGCTGGAAATCTTCAGCCACGTGGCGAACCTCGGCGATGCACGCTCGCTGATCATCCACTCGGCGTCGACCACGCACCGCCAGTTGACGGCAGAACAACAGCGCGCCGCCGGAGCGGCCCCCGAAGTGGTGCGGGTCTCCATCGGGATCGAAGATGCGGACGACTTGATCGCCGATCTCGATCAGGCACTCAGCAAAGCGGTCAGCTAAAACCGGAGGGGGCGGAGGCCACCTCCGCCTTACCTTTCCCCGTCTTTTGACCAAAAATACCGCGGGGGAGGCCGAAGGCCGGGGGCAGCGCCCCCTCAAAAATATCGTCGCGCAAGCGGCATCTAAATCATTGGGTCAGGTCAAAAGTCACGGCCACACGCGCCGACACCGACAACTCACCCACCGCAACGGGCACACCTTCGGATCGCGCCATCGACATCATCTGAGGCGCGCCACCACTGCCCTGCTCGACCATGCTGCGCACAGGACCAAGGGCGAGGTTCGCAGCGCCTGCCATTTCGTTTGCGCGGGCAATCGCGTCGCGCACCGCCGCCTCGCGGGCCTCTGCTTCGGCTTCGCGCCGTTCTGCAAGGTCGAACTGCAACCCATTGAATGTATTGGCTCCCGCCGCCAAAGCCTCATCGAGGATGAGGCCCAGATCATCCAATGCGCGCACCCGAACCGACACGCCTGTGGACGCGGCAAACCCGACGACGCGACGGGCGTTGTCCACCTGCTCCCACACAGGCGACACGTTCAGCTGATCCGTCTGCACATCCCGCGCCGCTATGCCCAGTTCCGCCAATCGGGCCAGCAAGGCCCGCGCATCGGCGCTGACCGCGTCCATCGCTGCCTTGGCCGTCTTGTCCTGATGAGAGACACCCAAGGAAATCACGGCCATGTCCGGTACGACCGTCACTGTCCCTTCCCCCGTCACGGACACAAAAGGCGGTGGCGTTTCCGCCCGCACCGTCAGGGTCGTGAAACACATGATCATCACGCTCAAAAGGATTGATTTCACGGTGTAATTCCTCAAAATCCATGGATGTGGTGGGCAGAAAATATGCGCCACCGCTCGGCATCATGCAAGCTTAGCGCGTCCTTTAACGGGCTTTTGCTTTGCATGGGCAAACTCCTGCTTTATTCTATTTATGAACGCAGGTCGCATTCACTCTACGCCGCATAGTTGGTACACATCCGATATGAAGCCAAATTTCGCGCTCTCTCTGTCTGCTGACGGTATTTCGCTGCTGCACCGTGCGGCGGGGGGCTGGCATCTTGTGGGGGAGGTCTCGCTCGAGGCGGAGGACCTCGCAGGTGAGCTTGCGCAGCTGCGCGCCAAGGGGGAGGGCGTTGATGATCAGCCCGTGCGCAGCAAGCTGGTGTTGCCCGACAGCCAGATCAAATATCTGACCCTCGACACGGGCACGCTGGACACCGAGGCGCGCAGGGATGCCGCCCGCGACGCGCTGGATGGCGCGACGCCCTATCCGGTCGATGCGCTGGTCTTTGATGTCTCGCCCAATGGGGATACGACCCACGTGGCCGCCGTTGCCCGCGAGACGCTGGCCGAGGCCGAAGCCTTTGCGGTCGAGCACAAGTTCGAACCCGTCAGCTTTGTCGCCAAGCCTGAGGGCGACACCTTTCCCGGTGAACCGTTTTTCGGCCCCACGGAGCAGGCGAATACGCTGCTGGCTCCGGGTGAGGTGGTGGTTGCGGATGGCGTGCGTGTGGTCATCGTTGAAAAGCCGCCTGTACCTGAGCCTGAACCCGAGCCAGTGGTGACCGAGCCTGAGCCTCGCACCGCGCCTGTCGTCGCCGAGCCTACGCCGGACCCTGTCGTTGCCGAGCCCGAACCACCCAAGCCCGAGGTGGCCAAGGACGAGGCGGAGGCCAAGCCGCCTTCCAGGGTTGTGGCAAAGTCCGCCGATGTCGTTGCTGAGAAACCGGATGCAACGGCGGACACCACCGCCAAACCCGAGACCGAGACCGAGACCGAGACCGAGACCGAGACCGAGACCGAGACCGACAACACACCTGCCCTGCTTGGCTTTGCAACCCGCAGACGGCAAACACCATCGACCACCCTGACGCCTTTGGGCGGGGTGACGCGCGACCCGCCAAGTGCGCGCCCTGCCGCGCCTGCCCCCGCGCCCAAGGCGGCACCGATCACCCCCTTGGCTCCGCCAAAGGCGGCCACGGCCAGCTTGCGCCCGGTGCCCGCGCCAAGTGAACCTGTGGCCCCGCCGCCGCCCGCTGATCCGGCCCCGGCCCGCTCCAACAGTTTCTTGTCGCGCCGCCGCGCCCCCGTGCCGGCGCCCCAGCCACAGGTCGCCGCCCGTACGGCGAACGAGCGGACACCAGAAGCCCAACGCATGACCGTCTTCGGGGCGCGTGCGGATGGGGCGGTCGCGGGCAAGCCCCGGTTCCTGGGATTGATCCTGACGGCCATTTTGCTGGTCTTTCTGGCAGGTGTGGCGGCCTGGGCCTCTGTCTTTCTTGACGATGGGCTGGCCAAACTGTTTCCAGGGCGCGAACGCACGCTGGCCTCGACCCTACCCGACGACACCCAGGCAGCGCTGGCCGAGGATGTCGGGGCCACGATCCCAACTGACCCTGACGAGACGACCGCAGATGATGTGATCGTAGCGTCCCTGAATAACAGCCTGAGCGATGGGCTGACGGAAGAAGACGCCGCCGTGCTGGATGCGCTGCGCGATCCTTTGCCGGACCCGGCCCCGACCGCAGAACTCGATCTTGCAGCCCTTGAGGCGCGCTATGCGGTGACCGGCATCTGGCCACAGGCGCCGGACGTGCCCCCGGCCCCTGCGGCCCTGATCGAAATCGAGGATTTGTATGTCACCGGCATTGATCCCATCAGCCCGGCCCTTGACGCGGTGGCCTTGCCAAGTGCGCCCTCATTCCTGACGGACGCGGCACTGCCGGTGATCTCGTCGCCTGCCGCCCCCGGTACAAGCTATGCCCGCGACGATCAGGGGCGCATCATCCCTACGATTGAGGGCGCACTCAGCCCGGATGGGTTCACCGTCTTTCTGGGCCGCCCTGCCCTGACACCACCTGACGAGCGGGCCCGCCGCGACGTTGATCCGGTGCCTGACACGGCCACTGCCGCGCTGGCGCAGGTCCGCCCACAGCCCCGGCCCACCGACCTTGTGGAACAAAACGAACGGGCAACGCTTGGCGGGCTGTCACGCACCGAACTGGCCGCGCTACGCCCCCGTCTGCGCCCCGCAGCACCGCAAGAGGTCGTCGCAAACGCCGTCGAACCCAATCCGGAGATCGAAGATGCGGTGGCAGAAGCGGTCCTTGCCTCGGTCACGACTTTACGTCCCAACGTGCGACCCCGAAACTTTGCACGCACTGTGGCCCGCGCCCAACGTGCGGCCCCCAAACCCGAACCGGTGCGCACTGCCGCCGTGGCCCCCCGGTCGGTCACACCCGCCATTCCGTCCACCGCGTCCGTTGCGCGCTCTGCCACGGTGAAGAACGCGCTGAACCTGCGTCAGGCCAACCTGATCGGGGTCTATGGCACACCGTCCAACCGCCGCGCGCTCGTGCGGCTTGGCAATGGGCGCTACAAAAAGGTGCAGGTCGGGGATCGCTTTGACGGGGGGCGGATTTCGGCCATCGGCGACAGCGAGTTGCGCTATCAGAAAGGCAGCCGCAACCTCGTGCTGAAGATGCCCAAGGGCTAGGCCCTAGCTGGCTGACAATTCACCGCTGTTGATCTGCTCTTGTTCGATGCTTTCGAACAGCGCCTTGAAGTTGCCCTCGCCAAAGCCGTCATCGCCCTTGCGCTGGATGAACTCGAAAAAGATCGGGCCAATCACCGTTTTGGAGAATATCTGGAGCAGGATCTTGGTCTCGCCCCCATCCACAACCCCTTCGCCGTCGATCAGGATGCCGTGCTTTTTCATCCGTTCAATCGGCTCGTCATGCCCCACAACGCGGTCATGGCTCAGGTTGTAATACGCATCCGGGGGGCCGGGCATGAACTTCAGCCCGTTTTCGGCGATGATGTCAGTGCTGTCATACAGGTCATCAGAGCCCACCGCGATGTGTTGAATACCCTCGCCATTGTACTTCTTGAGGTAGGCCACGATCTGCCCCGTCTCGCCCCGGTCCTCGTTGATCGGAATGCGGATGCGCCCACACGGGGACGTCAACGCGCGGCTGAACAGGCCGGTGAACTTGCCCTCGATATCGAAGAACCGGATTTCCTTGAAGTTGAACAGGTCGCGGTAGTAGCTGAACCACCTGTCCATGTTGCCCTTGTGGACGTTGTGCGTCAGGTGATCGAGGTAAAAGAACCCCACGCCGCGCGGCTTGGATGGCGCCAGCCATTCGTATTCGCCGTTATAGGGAGACGTATCGTAGTACTGGTCCACGAAATAGATCAAGCTGCCGCCGATCCCGTAGATCGCGGGCACATCAAGCACCTTGCCAGCCCCCTCATAGGGTTTCGCGCCCAGATCCACCGCCCGTTTGAACGCAGCGCCTGCATCCACAACCCGCCAGCCCATTGACGGGGCGCATGGCCCGTGTTCTTCGACAAAGCGGGCCCCGAAACTGCCAGCTTCGGCATTCAGCACGTAGGTGATATCACCCTGCTGCCACAGCTCAATGTCCATGGCCTTGTGTTTGGCCACCTTTTGATAGCCCATACGCTCAAACAAGATGCGCAGGGCGTCCGGATCGGCACTGGCAAATTCGACAAATTCAAAACCATCGGTGCCCATGGGGTTGGCCTCGGTGATCTGCGATTTCGGGGCATTGTGCGGGAACGGACCCATGGGTGACCTCCTGACAGTATGTTTGATCGGAATATACGCCTTCGTCACTGTGAATTCTGCGCAAATGACCGCACGCCGCTTTCACAGGGCGCGGATATTCCGCATAGTTTATGCGATCCGTACAGAAAGCCCGCATATGCTCGATTCGATTGACACCCGTCTTTTGGCTGCACTGCAAAAGAATGCGCACCTGACCGCACAGGACCTCGGCGATGTGCTGAACCTGTCGCCCAGCCAGGCCGGACGGCGCAGGCAGCGCCTCGAGGCGGCAGGTTACATCGAGGGCTATGTCGCACGGCTGAACCCCGAGGCCCTGGGATTGAGCGTGCAGGGCTTTGTTCAGGTCCACCTCAGCACCCACGGCCCCGAACATTCGGCCAGTTTTGCCCGGCTTTTGAACACGCAGGCCCAGATCACAAGTGCCTGGACCATGACGGGCGATGCGGACTACCTGTTGCGGGTGTACTGCGCCGACCTAAGCGCGTTAAACACCCTTATCCATGACGTGCTGCTGCCCCATCCGGCGGTGTCGCGGGTGCACAGCCAGATCGTCATGGACCAACTCAAACGGGATGGCCCCCTGCCCACCTGATTGACCCGCCCGTCCTGGCGCGTCGCAAATCGGAGACTTTGATGGAAAGCTTTCTCTATCAGGCGTCAATCTACCTCGCTGCCGCCGTGATTGCAGTGCCCATCGCAGCCCGGCTTGGGCTGGGTTCGGTGCTGGGCTATCTGGCGGCCGGGATCATCATTGGCCCTGTTTTGGGGCTGGTGGGATCTGAAACCGAGGACTTGCAGCACTTTGCCGAATTTGGCGTGGTGATGATGCTGTTCCTGATCGGGCTCGAGCTGGAACCACGCGCCTTGTGGGACATGCGCCACAAACTGCTTGGATTGGGGGGCATGCAGGTTTTGCTGTCCACGCTGGCTCTGATGGGCGTGGCCATCGCCTATGGCCAACCCTGGGGCGTGGGCCTTGCCATCGGTCTGACTCTCGCGCTGTCCTCGACGGCCATCGTTTTGCAAACCCTCTCGGAAAAGGGGTTGATGCAGACGGGCGGCGGACGCTCGGTCTTTTCGGTGTTGCTGACGCAGGATATCGCGGTGATCCCGATCCTCGCCTTCCTGCCGCTGCTGATTGTCACGCTGCCCATGTCGATCACCCCAGACGGCTCGATCGAGCGGCCCCATGGCGCCGAACATGGCGATGGTCACGGCGGCGGTCACGGCGACGCGGCGATGAGCCTTGTGGATGGCCTGCCCGCATGGGGCGTCACGCTTGTGACCATTGGTGCGGTCATTGCGGTGATCCTTGCGGGTGTCTTTCTGACCCGCCCGGTGTTCCGCTTCATCCATGCCGCGCATCTGCGCGAGATGTATACGGCTCTGGCCCTGCTGATCGTCGTGTCGATCTCGTTCCTGATGATGCTCGTGGGGCTGTCCCCTGCGCTCGGCGCGTTCCTTGCGGGCGTGGTTCTGGCCAGCTCGGAATTCCGGCACGAACTGGAATCCGACCTCGAGCCGTTCAAGGGGCTGCTGTTGGGTCTGTTTTTCATCACCGTCGGGGCGGGCATCAATTTTGCGCTGCTGTTTGCGGATTGGCCTGCGCTGATCTCGATGGCCATTCTTGTGATCGCGATCAAGGGCCTCGTGCTTTATGCCCTTGCGGTGGCCTTCAAGATCAAAGGCCGGGACCGGTGGCTGTTCACGCTCGGCCTCGCGCAAGCGGGGGAATTCGGCTTTGTGCTGGTCGCCTTTTCGGTTGGTCAGGGGGTGATCCCGACTGATGTAGCCGAAACGCTGCTATTGGTTGTGGCGCTCACTATGCTGATCACGCCGCTGCTGTTCATCCTTTACGAGGTGATCACCCAACGCATGAGCGATGCGACCGCGGATGTGGAAGCCGACGAGATCGATGAGGAAGGCCCGGTCATCATCGCCGGGATCGGGCGGTTCGGGCAGATCGTGAACCGCCTTCTGCAAGGGTCGGGCTTCAACACCGTCGTGCTGGATCACGATATCGAAACCATCACGCTGATGCGGCGCTTTGGGTTCAAAGGGTTCCTTGGCGATCCAAGCCGCCCTGATATTCTGAACGCCGCAGGGCTCGATACCGCCCGGGTTCTGGTGGTCGCTCTGGATGATCCAGAGGTGTCCACGCGGCTGGTGGCCTATGCGCGCAAGGTGCGCCCCGATCTGCACATCATCGCGCGGGCCTATGACCGGGTGCATGTCTACAAGCTTTATCAGGCCGGAGCCGATGATATCGTGCGCGAGATGTTTGACGCCTCGCTGCGGGCGGGACGCTATGCGCTGGAAAACCTTGGGCTGAGTGACTACGAGGCCGCCGAAGCGGAGCGCGTCTTTTACGCCCATGACCGCGAGGCTGTGAAGGAACTGGCCGAGCTGTGGGACCCGAATGTGCCCACGTCCAGGAACGACGCCTATGTGGCGCGGGCCAAGGCATTGGAAAAAGACCTCGAACTGTCCCTCTCCGCACGACAGGAAGAACCCAAGCGCGCGTGATCATGGGTCGGTGGGCGGGCACCTTTTGCGCCACAGTGCAAAACAATCCCGCCCGCCGGGCCTATCCGTCTGACACACCCGCTTCGGCGAAAGTGGCCATGCCTGAATGGCACGCAATCGCGCCTTTCAGCACCCCAATCGCGAGTGCTGCACCCGACCCCTCGCCAAGACGCAAACCAAGCGACAGCAGCGGCGCTTTGTCCAACGCCTCCAGCATCGCCCCATGCGCAGCCTCGTCGCTTTGGTGGCCCGCCACGACGTGATCGAGCGCGCCTTTGACCGTGTGTTCCAGACAGGCCGCCGCCGCCGTGCAGATAAAGCCGTCCATGATGACCGGTATGCGCAACACCCGCGCGCGCAGCATCGCGCCGGCCATGCCCGCCAACTCCCGGCCTCCAAGGCGCATCAGGACATCCAGCCCGTCGGTCGCCGCCCCGTGCGCTGCCAATGCGTCGCCCACCACCTCGGTCTTGAGGGCGAGCGCGTCGCCTTCGACCCCGGTGCCCCGGCCCGTCCAGTCGCCCGCGTCCCCGCCAAACAGGCGCGCTGCAATCGCAGCGGCCGAGGTCGTGTTGCCAATCCCCATTTCGCCGACCACCAACAGGTCCGTGGCCGCATCCACCGCGTCCCAGCCTGAGCGCAGGGCCGCGACAACCTCGTCCTCGCGCATCGCAGGACCTTCGGTGAAATCCGCCGTGGGCCTGTTCAGGTTCAACGGCACGACATCCATGCGCGCGCCAAAGGCTTTGGCAAGCTGGTTGATCGCCGCCCCACCCTGTTCGAAATTCGCGACCATCTGCACCGTCACCTCGGGCGGAAAAGCAGACACGCCGCGCGCCGCCACCCCGTGATTGCCTGCAAAGATGATCACTTGCGGAGCGCGTATTTCGGGGCGGACATCACCGCGCCAACCCGCATACCACTGCGCCAGCTCCTCAAGCCGCCCCAAAGCACCAGGAGGTTTCGTCAACTGCCCGTTGCGCGCCGCAGCCCCGGCAATGGCATCCGCGTCCGGGCCCGGGATATCGGCCAAAAGGGCGCGCACCTCATCCAGTGTGTCAAAACTCATACCTGTTTTCCTTGCCTGTTGGTCCGTCGGTCTTTACCCAAAGCCGCGACCCCCGCAAGTCAGGACCGGACATGGGACCAAAAGAAACCGACATCGGCCCCGTCTCCCGGGTCTGGGACCTGCCCGTGGCGCTGGTTCTGCTGACCCGCCTGCCGCTGCCGCACCTGCCCGATCACGTCTTCGGACATGGTGCAAGCGCGGTCTGGGCCTACCCGCTTGTGGGCGCAATTCTGGGGCTGATTGTGAGCGCGCTTGCCGCAATCCTTAGCGTTTTCGGGCTGCCCCCTGCGATCATCGCGGGCCTTTCCCTCGCCGCGCTGGTGATCCTGACCGGTGCGATGCACGAGGACGGACTGGCCGACAGTGCGGATGGGCTGTGGGGCGGGTTCGATCCTGCCCGCCGCCTTGAGATCATGAAAGACAGCCGGATCGGCGCGTATGGCGTGCTGGCGCTGATCCTCGGGATGGGTCTGCGCTGGCTTGGATTTGCCGAGGTTACGTGGACCGGGCTTATCACCGCCCTGGTGGTGTCGCGCGCGATGATGCCGGTGCTGATGCACGCCCTGCCCCACGCGCGCGAGGACGGGTTGGCGCGTAGCGTGGGCGCGCCGGATATGTTGTCCGTGGGTATCGGCGTTGGGTTGGCAGCACTTTGCGCGCTGATTTGCGCGGGGGGTGCCGGTCTGGTGGCGCTGATTATTGCAGCTCTTGTCACCGCACTGATCGGAGGCATCGCCAAGGCGAAACTCGGCGGTCAGACGGGTGACATCCTCGGCGCGACGCAAGTCATCACCGAAATCGCCGTGCTGCTGACCCTCATCGCTCTGACCCAATAAAAAAGCGCGCCCCGACCGGAGCGCGCCTTTCTAAGAACTGGAATGTCAGATCAAGCCGCAACGCGGCTGGTCAACACATCCCCGATTTCCTTGGCCGCGGCCAATTCGTCCCCACCAGAGACGGCACCGACTTCGCGGGTCAACCGCTCAAGCGCGGCTTCATAAAGCTGACGCTCGGAGTAGCTTTGCTCGCGCTGATCGTCGGTGCGGTGCAGGTCGCGCACCACTTCGGCGATGGCGATCAGATCACCCGAGTTGATCTTTTGCTCGTATTCCTGCGCACGACGCGACCACATGGCCCGCTTGACCTTGGCCTTGCCCTTGAGGGTCTTCATCGCGTGGGCAATCACGTCGGGGCTGGACAGGGCGCGCATTCCGATATCGGTCGCCTTGTTGGTGGGCACCCGCAGGGTCATCTTGTCTTTCTCGAACGAGATCACAAACAGCTCAAGGGCGATGCCTGCAACCTCTTGGCTTTCGATGGACACGATCTGGCCCACGCCATGGGCCGGATAGACCACAAATTCGTTGGGGCGGAAGTCGAGTTTCTTAGATTTTGTCATTCCTGATCCTCATAAGACATTGGTCATTCCCCGCACTCGCCCCGTTTTACACAGTCAAAACCGCATCAGGCGGGGCACGTGATGCCACGTCTTGCTGCGGGTCAGGGTCAAGATTTCATATGCCCGCCGGAGTGAACGGCAGGTCTCAGAACGTCCGTTTGTCAATTGTGGGAGCACTATAGCACAAAAAACGCCCTTCCGAAAGCTAACCTAAAGGAAACTTTCAAAAGGCGCTGTATTTCCAAGCTGTTGCGTCTCAGTTTTCGCGAGCAGAACCGGGCGTGCAGCCGGTCCAACCGATTCGGCGCTTAGCCGCCCTCGCCGGGCGCTTCGGAGAACATCTCCATCTTGCCCTCTTTGCCGTCCATCTCGTCGGCGGTGGGCAGCGGGTCTTTTTTGGTGATGATGACCGGCCACATTTCGGAGTATTTGCGATTGAACTCGACCCACTTCTCCATGTCCGGTTCGGTGTCGGGGCGGATCGCATCAGCAGGGCATTCGGGTTCACAAACACCGCAGTCGATACATTCGTCGGGATGGATCACCAGCATGTTCTCGCCCTCATAAAAGCAATCCACGGGGCAGACTTCAACGCAGTCCGTGTATTTGCAGGCAATGCAGCTGTCATTGACGATATAGGTCATGCGGGGGCTCGTCTCGTTTGGGTCAGCCGCCTAGCTAAATCAGCCGCCGCGATCATTCAAGGTGGCGTGCGCGGGAAAGATCGCCTTGGCGTCTGTCGCGCTTGGTGGGGCGTCCTTTTCCTTCAAATCGGGGGTTTTCGGGAACGTGCGTTTCCTTTGGCGGCGGTGGGGGCGACATATCGGAATAAAGCGTTTGCGCCTCGGGGGCCGGACCGCGCCGGGTGCCAAGCAGCACGACCTCGACGATGCGCACCACACGCCCTTGTGAAAAGGTCAGCACATCGCCCGGACTGATCGTGGTGGCGCACTTGCTGACCCGCTCGCCATTCACCCGCACATTGCCTGCCCCCACTTGGGTGGCCGCCAGTGAGCGGGATTTGAAAAAGCGGGCAAACCACAGCCATTTGTCCAGCCGCAGCTTGTCCGCCGATGCGCTCACTTATTTGCCGTCCTTGAGCCCCATGAGGGCTGCGGCGAACGGGTTGTCAGGGTCGATGGCCTTTTCCTTCTTGGGGGGCCGTGCCGAGAAGTTTTGCGACTTGTCGCCCCCGTCGCGGCGCGGGCCTTTGCCCTTGCCCTTGCCACCGGGTGTGCCCTGCTTGCCACGAGGTTTGCCTCCGTTTTGCGGGCGACGGTTTGGCGCGCTGCGCCCCCAAGTGAAGGTGTAGAATACCTCGGTTTCGGGGCCAGCCACAGCCGCATCAGGGGCTGCGCCGGGGTCGATCTCGGTCTCGGAGTTGACCGGGATTTCGGCAGTAACATCGGGCGTTTCGGCAGGCTCTTCGATGATCGGCGCTTGCCCTGCATCCGCGATCTCTTCGGTGCCTGCGACCACATCATCTGCCACAGGCTCAGGCGCATCGGCGGGCATTGTTTCGGCAGTGGGTAGCGTGGCGTCAGCCGCATCCATAACCGGAATGTCAGCCGCATCCGGCGTCGCATCCTTGGTCACGACCGCGTCAGCAGGCTTCACCTTCTCGCGCTCGCCCTTTTCGGCCTTGTAGCCCAGACCTTCCATCAGCGTCGCGAACTGTTCCAGTGTCATACCGGTGATCGAGAGCATATCGGCCTTTGCCTCGAACCCGCCGCGTGAATCCTCGGCCCGCAACATGTCGGCGAGGCGTTCCAGCATGTCGATGCGGATCGCGCGGGTGCCAGCGTTGCGATAGCCCGACATCGTATCGACCCCTTGGGGGCCGTCCACCATCGCAGGCACCGTGACCAGACCGGGGGGCGGGCTTTCAGGAAATTCGCTAAGGCCCTGCGACAGCGACCACAGCACAAGGCGCAGGCGCGTCGGGGCGGGTTTCAGCAGCAAGGGCAGGAAAATGGTGAACTGACCAAAACGGATACCATGCTTGCGCAGCGCGCCGCGGGCGTCCTGATCCAACGCTTTGACATCCTCCGCGACAGCCGCACGGGGCAACACGCCAAGTGCTTCGATCATCCGAAAGGCAAAGCCTTTGGCCAGACCGTTCAACGTCTCGTCACGCTGCATGTTCATAAGCGGCTCAAACAGGGCCGCCACCTTACGGTCGATGAAATGCTGCAAACGGCGCTGTACCTTCTGGGCAACCTCGGGGCCCGCCACATCGTCCACGAAGACCTCGACCATAGGCTTGAGAGGCTCGGCCCCCGCGACCAGTTTACCAACCGCAGCAGAGCCCCACATCAGGCCGCCCTGTTCGGTAAAGTCGATTTCGGTGTCTGGCGCGTTGTAAAAACGATCGGCGCGCAAGTGGAATTGCGGGGCCAGCGCCTGCAAGGCAGCGGACTTGATCGTCTTGGCCTCGGCCGCACCTGCGCCTTTGTCTTGGCTGAAACGGAAGCCGTCCAATTTGCCGACGAACTCGCCTTCGACAGTCACTTCACCAGAATCGTTTACTTCGGCCACCATGGCTTCCTTCTGTCCTAGCCGGCGCAACAACACAGAGGTGCGCCGATCTACAAATCTTTGCGTCAGTTTCTCGTGCAGAGCATCTGACAGTCGGTCTTCTACATGGCGCGTCTCGTCGCGCCAATGGGTTTCGTCGTCAACCCACCCTTTCCGCTGAGCCACGTAGGTCCATGTGCGGATAAAGGCCAATCGCTTGCTGATCGCGTCGATATCGCCGTCGCTGCGGTCAATCCGCTTGATCTGGCGTGCCATCCAATCGTTTGGAATTGTGCCCCTTTCATGGAGATACCGAAAGATAACGTCCAAAAGGTTGGAATGTTCCGCATGGCTGATACCACGAAAGTCGGGCACGCGGCACACATCCCAAAGCAGACGGACAGAAAGCGCGTCGGTGCAGCGCGCGGTGACCTCGGCGCTTTCGGACAGGGATTTCAGCGCCATGAGGTCATCGGCCTCGCGCGCGCGCACCAAAACCTCGTGATCGGGCGGGGCCTCGAGGCTGCGCACCAGCGCGTCGATGGTGCCAAATTGCAGCGCGTGATTGCGCCATTGCAGCTTTGAGAGGGGCGTAAAGCGATGATCCATGATCGCCTGCGCCGTGCCCTCGTCCAAGGGGCGGACATCGCCCGTGACACCGAAGGTCCCGTCCTTCTGCCCCCGCCCGGCCCGCCCGGCGATCTGGGCCAGTTCATTTGGCGCGAGTGGGCGCATCCGCCGCCCGTCAAATTTCGTAAGACTTGAGAAGGCCACGTGGTCGATATCGAGGTTCAGCCCCATCCCGATGGCATCCGTCGCCACCAGAAAATCGACCTCGCCGTTCTGGTACATATCCACCTGAGCGTTCCGCGTCCGGGGGGACAGCGCGCCCATCACCACAGCCGCCCCGCCCTTTTGACGGCGGATCAGCTCGGCGATGGCGTACACATTATCCACCGAGAACCCGACGATGGCGCTGCGCGGGCGCATCCGGCTGACCTTTTTCTGCCCCGAATAGACCAGTTGCGACATGCGTTCGCGGCGCATGTATTGCGCCTCTGGCACCAGCGCGCCGATAGGGCCGCGCATGGTGTCAGCCCCCAGAAACAGCGTCTCGTGCAGGCCGCGGGCGCGCAGCAGGCGATCCGTGAACACGTGGCCGCGTTCTGGATCTGCGCACAGTTGAATTTCGTCGATGGCCAGAAAATCAATGCCCATCCCTTCGGGCATCGCCTCAACCGTGCAAACCCAGTATTGCGTGCGCGGCGGGACGATGCGTTCCTCGCCCGTGACCAGTGCCACAACCGAAGGGCCGCGCAACGCAACGATCCGGTCATAGACCTCGCGCGCCAGCAAGCGCAGCGGCAGGCCGATCACACCCGTGCGGTGGCCCAGCATCCGTTCGATCGCATAGGTCGTCTTGCCTGTGTTGGTGGGGCCAAGAACTGCCACCACCCGCGCGTCGCCCGACATCGCACTTCTCCCGCTTGGCGGCCTCGTCTGGTTCAGAGTTCGCGGCCGATGCCTTTGGCTTTGAGCTGCTCGAGCGCCTTGGTGGCGTTTTCGTGGTTGGGATGCAAGTCGAGGACCTGTTCAAAGGCCGAGCGGGCACGGACATAGTCGCCAAATTCCTGCAACATCACGCCCAGACCAAAGATCGCGTTGTAATTGTCGGGGTTCAGGATCAGGGCGCGCTGCAAGTCATCCAGTGCCGGGCCGTAAAGCCCCTTCATGTAATAGGCGGTGGCACGCGCATGCCAGCCTTCGGCAAATTCGGGCGCATGGTCAGTCACAGCCGTCAGATGCTCAATCGCGATGTCGGCGTTATCGTCCTCAAGCGCGTCGCGGCCCCGGCGCAGCAGCATATCAAGCGCCGTAGAGCCCGACTGCGCCCACGCCCGCTCGATCTCGCGGGTGAGGCGCGCAGCCTCCGCCGGTTCGGCGGTGCGTAACGCATCCTTCATCTCGTCCAATGAAGATTGCGCCCATGCGGGTAAGGAATTCCCTACTGTCAGTAAAAGTGCCGTGACGACAGGGTAGAGTTTGCGAAGTCGAGTGCCCATAGTTGTCAATGTAACAGGCGAACCTGCGAATTCTAGTAAGACAGGCCAGCCAACCAACAAAAAGGCATCAAAGATGAGTGACACAGTAAACGAAGCCGTAACCGTTCTGAACGAAAAGCTGGCGGGTGCCGATTTTTCGGGCACCGCGAAATTCGACATCGAAGGCGAAGGGGCCGTGATGATTGATGAAAGCGGCGCACGTGCGGCGGATGATGCAGCGGATGTGACCTTGTCGGCGGATGTCGAGACGTTCAAGGCGATCCTTGACGGCTCAACCAACCCGACCTCGGCCTTTATGACGGGCAAACTGAAGGTGGACGGTGACATGGGCATGGCGATGAAACTGGCGGCAGTTCTGGCCTGATGACCTTGCAGGCTGCCCCTCTTTTTTCCGACGTCAGCCCCGCACCATTGGATGGGGCAGCCTACTGGACAAAAACCTCGGACGGGGTGCGCATCCGGATTGGGGTCTTTGCCCCGGATGCCCCCAAGGGAACGGTCCTGCTGTTTCCGGGGCGCACCGAATACGTGGAAAAATACAGCCCCGCCGCTGCCGATCTGGCGGCGCGCGGTTTTGCCACCGTTGCGGTGGACTGGCGGGGGCAAGGGATTGCAGATCGCCTGCTTGATGATGGCCGCATCGGCCATGTCGAGGTGTTTACCGATTATCAGCGTGACGTGGTGGCCGCAGTCGACGCGGCTCACGAGCTGAACCTGCCCAAGCCCTTCTTTCTGCTTGGCCACTCGATGGGCGGTTGCATTGGGCTGCGCGCCTTGCACGAAGGACTGGAGGTGGCAGCGGCCGCCTTTACCGGTCCGATGTGGGGCATCCGCATCTCGCCCCACCTGCGACCGGTGGCCTGGGCATTGGGCCGGGTGATGCCGGTTCTGGGCCAAGGCCACCGCCTGCCACCGGGCACCGTTATCGATTCATATGTACTGACGGCCCCCTTTGACGACAATATGCTCACCACCGATGTCGAGATGTACGACATGATGCGCACGCAATTGCAGGCTCATCCCGAACTGGCCCTTGGCGGACCCAGCTTTGTGTGGCTGCGTGAGGCGCTGGATGAAACGCTTGCGCTGGCGCAAATGCCGGCCCCGGACCTGCAATGCGATACATTCCTGGGAACCAACGAACGGATTGTGCATATCGGTCGGATCGAGGCGCGGATGGACAGCTGGTCAGACGGCGTCCTGCACATGATCGAAGGTGGCGAGCACGAAGTGCTGATGGAAGACCCCGAAACCCGCACCCGCATCTTCGACACGCTGGCCACGCGGTTCGAAAAGGCTGCCTGACGCTGGCGTATGCGCCGTGACAGACTAAGTAGGTCTGCATGAGTGTGCTGACCTTTACCCCCGATGGCATCTATTGCGCGGCTGGCGATTTCTATATCGACCCGTGGCGCCCCGTACCGCGCGCCCTGATCACGCACGGGCATGCGGACCACGCGCGTTGGGGCATGGGCAACTATCTGGCGAGCGATATCGCGGCCCCCGTGATGCGCCACCGGCTTGGTGATATCGCTTTGGACACCATCACATATGGCGAACGGCGTGTGATCGGCGATGCCACCGTGTCCTTTCATCCCGCAGGCCATGTCCCCGGCTCGGCCCAGATCCGGGTCGAGGTCGCAGGCGAGGTCTGGGTCGCCTCGGGCGACTACAAGGTGGTGGATGATGGGCTGTCCACCCCGTTTGAACCCGTCAAATGTCACCATTTCATCACCGAAAGCACCTTTGGCCTGCCGGTCTTTCGCTGGCAGGATCAGGCCGTCATCGCGACCCAGATCAATGATTGGTGGGCCGGGTGCGCAGCGGCGGGCAAGACCGCCTTTCTGGGCTGCTACGCGCTTGGCAAGGCGCAGCGCCTCATGAGCATGCTGAACCCCGAGATCGGCCCGATCCTGACCCATACCGCGATTGAAAACACCAATGCGGTGATGCGCGATCAGGGGATTGATCTGGTGGATACAATCCGCGCCGATGCCGATCTGACTCCCAAGGATCATCCCGGCGCGCTGGTGCTGGCACCCCCATCAGCGCTTGGCTCGGCATGGGCGCGCAAATTCGGGGCGCGGGAAACCGCCTTTGCAAGTGGCTGGATGGCTGTGCGCGGGATCAGGCGTCGGCGCGCCGGGGATCGGGGGTTTGTGATTTCCGACCATGCCGATTGGGTCGGACTGCTTTCGGCAATCAAGGAAACCCGTGCGGAAAACATATACGTCACACATGGTTACACGGATATCTTCGCGCGCTACCTGAATGCCGAAGGTTGGACTGCCGAGGTCGTACCAACCGAATTCGGTGGGGACGAAGCTGAGGACGCGGCATGAAAGATTTCGCTGCCCTGTTCAACGCCATCGACCAATCCACCAAAACAACCGTCAAGGTCGCCGCCCTCGCTGATTATTTCGCAAACGCTGCCGAAAGTGACCGGGTCTGGACCATCGCGATCTTTTCCGGCCGTCGCCCGAAGCGGGCCGTGACCACGACGCGGCTGCGCGAATGGGCGGCAGAAGTGGCGGACATCCCCCTGTGGCTGTTCGAGGAAGCCTATCCCATCGTCGGCGATCTGGCCGAAACCATCGCGCTGGTGCTGCCGCCGCCTGATGAAACCTCTGATCTCGGTTTAACGCGTTGGATCAATACCCTGCGCGCCCTCGCTGATGTCGAGGAAAGCGCGCGCAAAGTGGTTGTTCTTGAGGCGTGGCGCACCCTCGATCCCACGCAGCGGTTTCTCTTCAACAAGCTGCTGACAGGTGGTTTCCGCATCGGCGTCAGTCAAAAGCTGATGACCCGCGCGCTGGCCCGCGCCACAGGCGGAGACGAGGCCGAAATGGCGCACCGGCTGATGGGCGACTGGAACCCGGCCGACGTCACATGGCACAGCCTCATCGAAGCTGCTGACCCGGCGGCGAACGCCTCGCGTCCCTACCCGTTCTACCTTGCCTACGCGCTCGAGAGTGAACCGGAAAATCTAGGCAAGCCAGAGGATTGGCAGGCAGAGTGGAAGTGGGACGGCATCCGAGGCCAGCTTATCCTGCGCGATGGGCAACACTTTGTCTGGTCGCGCGGCGAAGAGTTGATGACCAACCGCTTTCCCGAACTGGCACGGGCGCGCGACTTCATCCCCGATGGCACGGTGCTGGATGGGGAAATTCTGGCCTGGGGCGATGGCGTCCCGCAGAACTTCAACGTCTTGCAGAAACGGATCGGGCGCAAGACCGTGCCCAAAAAACTGCTCAAGGACGCGCCGGTGATCCTTTATGCCTACGATCTGCTGGAATGGCAGGGACAGGACATGCGCGACACCGCCCAAAAAGACCGCCGTGCCCTGCTGGAAAAGCTCTGCAAAGGTCTGCCCGAGGACGCGCCGATCAAGCTTTCGCCCACCGTCGCGTTCGACGATTGGCGCGCCCTCGCCCAGACCCGCAGCAATGCGCGCGAGGCCCAGGCCGAAGGGCTGATGCTCAAGCGCCGCGATAGCCCCTACCTGACGGGGCGCAAGAAAGGGGACTGGTGGAAGTGGAAACTCGACCCGCTGACCATTGATGCGGTGATGATCTATGCTCAGGCCGGGTCAGGCAGGCGCGCCAATCTGTTTACCGACTTCACCTTCGCGGTCTGGAACGGCAACGACCTAGTCCCCTTCACCAAAGCCTATTCCGGCCTGACGGACGAAGAGTTTCGCAAGATCACAGCTTGGGTGAAAAAGAACACCGTGCAACGGTTCGGTCCCGTGCGCAGCGTCACACCGCACCACGTCTTCGAAATCGCTTTCGAGGGGATACAGGCCTCTTCCCGTCACAAATCCGGCGTGGCATTGCGGTTTCCGCGCATGTCCCGTTGGCGCCGTGACAAACCCCTGCAAGAGGCCAACAGCCTCGATGATCTGAAAGAAATGCTGAAAACCTATGGATAATGCCGACCCGCCATTCGCCCCCGCGCCTCCAACGCATCCCTTGCCAAAAGGCGCTTGGGACGCGCATGTGCACATGCTCGGCGGCCCACAACACCCCTTGTCACCGAACCGGGCACAAAACCCGGCACCCGGGCACGATTTTGACGATTGGCTGGCGATGCTGCGGGACCACCTTGCGGCACTGGGCTGCGCGCACGCGCTGATCGTACACTCGATCCTTTACGGGACGGACAACGCGGTCACCTGTGATGCGGTCGCAGCGCTCGGGGCTGACTTCAAGGGGGTGGGGCTACTGCCCGACGGGGCCGATCTTGCGGCTGTGCGGACCCTGTCGCGCGCCAACTGCGTTGCGGTGCGACTGAATTACGTGCATGGCGGTGTGCTGACATGGGACGGGGCCAAGGCGATGGCCCCGCTGCTGGCAGACCACGGCATGCACATCCAGATGCTGCTGCACGCAGACAAACATGTCGCTGAACTCGCGAGCGATATCCGCGCCCTGCCCGTCCCGCTGGTCATCGACCATTGCGGCTGGCCCACAACGCTCAAGCCGGATCGCGCCGCCATCGACACGCTCTGCGCGCTACTCAGCGAAGGGCACATCCACATAAAACTCTCCGCCCCCTACCGGCTCACACGCGACATCACGCAGACCGAACCACTGATGCGGCGATTGATCGACGCCAACCCAGATCGCTGCCTCTGGGGCTCGGACTGGCCACACATCATGCTGGGGAAGGCGAAAATGCCGCGCGCCGCCACATTGGCAGACCACCTGAGCGCAATCACGCGCCCCCATGAACGCCAAAAAATCCTCGTCGACACACCCAACCGCCTGTTCCTGACCTGATCGCTTTCATTTCGCCAGATAAACCGCGGGGGTATGGGGGCTGGCCCCCAGCCTGTCGGCGCGCGAAACAAACGGCATCGCCCTTGCCCCCGCAGGCTCGCACCCATACCTATTGCGCAACACAACACGAGGTTTTTCACCATGCTGCACCTGCCCTTCCCCGTTTGCGACGCTGCCACTCAATCAGGGGGCGAGCCACTGGGCAATCTGCCGGAATGGAATCTCGATGACCTCTACGCCGGCGAAAACGCGCCCGAACTCAAGCGCGATCTTGATTGGCTGGAAACGGCGTGCACCAGTTTCGCGACCGACTACGAAGGCAAGCTCGACCAACTCGACGCCAAAGGGCTGCTCAACTGCATTCACCGCCAGGAACGGATCAACCAGATCGCAGGGCGGATCATGTCCTTCGCGGGTCTGCGCTATTACCAACTGACCACCGATGCCGGCCGGGCAAAATTCATGTCCGATTGCCAGGAGAAGATCACCAACTTCACCACCCCGCTCGTCTTCTTCACGCTCGAACTCAACCGGCTCGAGGACGACCACCTGGACAAAGCCATGGCCGAAAATGCGGATCTGGCGCGTTACAAACCGGTCTTTGACAAGATCCGCGCGATGAAGCCCCACCAGCTTTCGGATGAGATGGAGAAGTTTCTGCACGATCTCGGTGTCGTCGGCGACGCGTGGGAGCGGCTCTTTGACGAAACCATTGCCGGGCTGGAATTCAACATCGACGGAGATTTGCTCAACATCGAGGGCACGCTGAATTTCCTCACCGATCCCGACCGTAAGAAGCGCGAAACCGCCGCACGCGAACTGGCCGAAGTGTTCAGCGGCAACATCAAGACCTTTGCCCGCGTCCACAACACACAGGCCAAGGAAAAGGAAATCATCGACCGGTGGCGCGGCATGCCCACCGCGCAAACGGGGCGGCACCTGTCCAACCAGGTCGAACCCGAAGTGGTCGAGGCCCTGCGCAACGCCGTTGTCGCCGCCTATCCCAAACTCAGCCATCGCTACTATGAACTTAAACGCAAATGGCTCGGGCTCGAGCGGATGCAGGTCTGGGACCGCAACGCGCCCCTGCCCATGGAAGATCCGCGTATCGTGGACTGGGACGAGGCCGAGAAAACCGTCATGGACGCCTACAACGCGTTCGATCCCCGCATGGGGGAGTTGGCGCAGCCGTTTTTCAACAAGGGTTGGATTGATGCGGGCGTGAAACCGGGCAAGGCACCGGGTGCCTTTGCCCATCCCACGGTCACGGACGTCCATCCTTACGTGATGCTGAACTACCTCGGCAAACCGCGCGATGTGATGACGCTGGCCCACGAACTCGGCCACGGCGTCCACCAGGTGCTCGCGGCGGGGCAAGGCGAGATGCTTTCCTCCACCCCGCTGACACTGGCCGAAACGGCGTCGGTTTTTGGCGAAATGCTGACCTTCCGCAAAATGCTGGACGGCGCCGAAACACCCGCGCAGCGCAAGGTCATGCTGGCAGGCAAGGTCGAGGACATGATCAACACCGTCGTGCGCCAGATCGCGTTCTACGACTTTGAGTGCAAACTGCACGAGGCGCGGCGCGGCGGAGAGCTGACGCCCGAAGACATCAACGCGCTGTGGATGTCGGTGCAGGCAGAGTCGCTTGGGCCCGCCTTCGATTTCATGGACGGGTACGAGACGTTCTGGGCCTACATCCCCCACTTCGTGCACTCGCCCTTCTACGTCTACGCCTACGCCTTCGGCGACGGGCTCGTGAACGCGCTCTACTCGGTCTATGCCGAGGGTGCAGACGGGTTCGAGAACAAGTATTTCGATATGCTCAAAGCGGGTGGCTCCAAACACCACAAAGAGCTTCTGGCCCCCTTCGGCCTTGATGCCTCGGACCCGAAATTCTGGGACAAAGGGCTGTCGATGATCTCGGGGTTTATCGATGAATTGGAAGCGATGGAAGGATAACTGTCCTGCGCGCGGGATGTCCGTCTGGATTGTCGAAAGACCACAAGCGCTTGGACACGAATGTCCGCTTTGCGAACAAAGCGGACTTTGGTCAATTAACTGGCACAACTACTCGCTTTTGCTCCGGCCCTCCTTCAAATCTTCTCATTCGACTAGACACTACGGTTCCTGGAACAAACTCCCACTTTTCCAAATCTGGATCGTAGTCGGGTGTTGCCTGAAGCAGATATCTACCCTCGCCCAACGATTTGGCTGTGGTTGGGCGCCAAACATCGACGCCCTCATCTTCTAAATAGACGTAAATCTCTACCGTTTCTGACATTTCCCACTCTCAAGATTTCGGTGCTTAGGTTTTGCAGTTCGTGTGGATTAGCAGGAGCTTGCTGCGTTTGGTAGGTATGGGCTCACACCCGCCGTTCACCCCCCCAAATCACTTCAACTGCGAATCCTTCGACCCCCGTCGATTGATCCCGCCCCGTCCCTTGAACGCCGCATCCCGCTCAGCCACGCAGTCAACGCACAACTTCACGCCCGGCAGGGCCACGCGGCGCGCTTCGGGGATTGGCTCTTCGCACTCGGCGCAATATTTCGCGCTTTCCCCCACCGGGGCGCGGCGCGCTTTCATCCGCGCCAGTTCGTCCGAAATCGACGCTTCGATCTGTTCGCTCACCGCGCCGTCTTTGGCCCATCCGCCCGCCATATCTACCCCCTTGCCTCGGCAAAAACCGCATCAATGACCGCTTGCGTGCCGCGCGCATCCTCAAGCCGCCAGGGATAGGGTGCCCCCTCGCGCAGATGCGCGCAGAACGCCTCGACCTGCAGAACGTAATGATTGACGCCCGGAAACCGCTCTTCGGTGATCGACGACGGGCGCCCGCCCCCATGCACGTTCTTCTGCAATTCTAACCGCGCGGTGCCAAAACCGCCCGCATTGAAGGGCGCTGTCAATTTGATCACCCCATCGGAGCCGAAAAACGTCATCTCCTGATAGGGGTGCATGCGCATCGAGGTGACCCAATGGGCGTTGAACCCGGGAAAGCGGGCGGCGACGCGCGCCAGCACATCGACGCCATTCTCGAAATCCACATCTGCGTGGGTGATTTCCACCGGCTCCTCCCCACTCAGCCAGCGGGTCGCGCCATAGGTGTAGACGCCGATATCCGGGATACCGCCGCCACCGGTTTCGGGACGATTGCGCACGTTGGCCGTGTCGGCCCCGTTGTCATAGCAAAACATTGCATCCACGTGGATCAGCTTACCAATCTCGCCCGCCTGATAGAGCGCGCGGGCGCGGTGCCATTGGGGGTGATGCACGATCATGTAGGCTTCGGTCGCAAACAGACCGGAGCTGTCGCGCGCCTCGATCAGCGCGTCATAGTCGGACGCTGCCATCGCCATTGGCTTTTCGCACAGCACATGTTTACCCGCCGCCATGGCCTTCAATGACCACGCCACGTGCAGATGATTGGGCAGCGGGATATAGACCGCGTCGATCGACGGATCGGCCAGCAGGGCGTCATAGCCGTCATAGATCTTCAAGCCGGGGCAAAACGCGGAAAATGGCCCGGCCTTGGCTGGATCTGACGTCGCCAAAGCGGACAGTTCCGCACCTTGCGCGGCGTGGATCGCCGGGGCCATATCCTTGCGCGCAAAGTTACTCGCCCCCAAAATTCCCCATCTGATTGGCTTTGACATGGTGACCTCGCACAGCTGAACACTCTGCAACATAGCACCCGATGTGAGCATCGCAACGCGTCAGCCCCACCGCTGTGGAACCCACCGGCCAGCATCAAAACGAAAAAGGCCCCGCACAATGGCAGGGCCATTCACATCTCAAAAGGGGTCGGGTCAGGCGGTCGCCATCAACCCTTTGGATTTCGCGATATCGCGCATTTTCTTCTGCAGTTTTTCGAAGGCGCGCACCTCGATCTGACGGATGCGTTCGCGGCTGACCTTGTACTGCTCGGACAACTCCTCGAGCGTAACGACCTTTTCGGCCAGCCGGCGCTGCGTGAGGATATCCTTCTCGCGCTCGTTCAGAACGTCCAGCGCCTCGGCCAGCATCTCGCGGCGCACTTCCAACTCGTCTTGCGCCTCATAGTCGCCCGCTTGGTCGGCGCTTTCATCCTCGAGCCAGTCCTGCCATTGCATCGTCCCCTCACCTTCGGAGCCGACAGTGGCGTTCAGCGATGCGTCCCCGCCCGACAGGCGGCGGTTCATCGAGATCACCTCGCTCTCGGTCACACCCAGGTCGGTTGCGATACGTGCCACATTCTCGGGGCGCAAATCGCCTTCTTCCAGCGCGCCGATCTTGTTCTTGGCCTTGCGCAGGTTGAAGAACAGTTTCTTCTGAGCCGAGGTGGTGCCAAGTTTCACAAGGCTCCACGAGCGCAGGATATATTCCTGGATCGAGGCGCGGATCCACCACATCGCATAGGTCGCAAGGCGAAAGCCTTTTTCGGGGTCGAACCGTTTGACGGCTTGCATCAGGCCCACATTGGCCTCCGAAATCACCTCGGCCTGCGGCAGGCCGTAGCCGCGATACCCCATGGCGATCTTGGCGGCCAGACGCAGGTGGCTTGTGACCATCCGGTGGGCCGCTTCGGTGTCTTCCTTTTCGACCCAGGCCTTGGCGAGCATGTATTCTTCTTCCGGCTCAAGCAGCGGGAATTTACGGATTTCCTGCATATAGCGGTTCAATCCACCCTCGGGGGTGGGTGCGGGCAGATTTGCGTAATTGGCCATTTTGTCCCTCCTGGTGCCCCTCAAACCTTTCATGTTTAGAGGCTTAACATTGAATATGGGACGGCGATCACACCCTTTCAAGGTGCGAGGGTCGTCGGTTGGTGTGATATTGGCATGCGCGATCCTGAATGTGCAGCCCCGCAGCCCGGCCCTCACGCGCACGTGCTGATCATTTCAGAAACCCAGGGTCGCACGGCGATGTTGCACAGCCAAGCTAACAAAACCTTAACGCAGAAGGGCCAAAAGTGTTTCAAAGTCTTCGGGCAAGGCGGCCTCGAATCGCATCTGTTCGCCGCTGATGGGGTGATCAAAGCCCAGCACCGCCGCATGCAGCGCCTGACGCCCAAAGCCGGAAACGGCCACCGCCGCCGCATCACTGAGCGCGCCGCGTGCCAGCTTGCGCCGCCCGCCATAGACCGGATCACCGACCAGCCCATGTCCGGCATGGGCCATGTGCACGCGGATCTGATGCGTCCGCCCCGTTTCGAGCCAGCATTCGATCTGCGCCAGCACTTCGGGGCTGCCATAGCGTTCGACCAGCCGCGCCCGCGTCACCGCATGCCGCCCGCCCTGAAACAGCACCGCCTGGCGTTGACGATCCGTCTTGTGCCGCGCCAGTTGGGTCGTGATCTTGAGCACATTGCCGGACTCGAAATTCGTACCCTTGATCCCGCGCAGACGCGGATCGGCCGCATCGGGCACACCGTAGACCAAAGCGCGGTAGTAGCGCTCAACCGTGTGGGCCGCGAATTGATCGGCCAACCCGTGATGGGCGGCGTCGGATTTGGCCACGACCAACAGTCCGCTTGTGTCCTTGTCGATCCGGTGCACGATGCCGGGGCGTTTCAGCCCCCCTACCCCGGACAGATCATCGCCACAGTGAAACATCAGCGCGTTGACCAAAGTGCCCGAAGGTGAGCCGGGGGCAGGATGCACAACCATGCCCGCGGGTTTGTTGACCACGATCAGGTCGCCGTCCTCGTGTACGATCTCGAGCGGGATGTCTTCGGGCGCAATATGGCTGTCCTGCGCCTCAACCACTGTCACCGTGATCGCCGCCCCCGCGACCACGCGTCCCTTGGGATCGACCGTCACGATGCCATCGACGGACACCGCCCCGTCCGCCACCAGACGGGCGAGCCGGGTGCGCGACAGCGCCGCCCCCTCTGGCACGTCGCGCGCAATGGCCTTATCAAGGCGCGGCGGGGGTGCCTCGCCGATCACAAAGGATATGGTGTTGGACGACATCGAAACCCCTATCGAACCGACCAATCTGCGGTTCCTGCGCCGGTTGGTGACGGTGCTGACCGCCATCATGATTTTCGGCGTTCTAACGGTGATCGGACTGCTTGTCATCCGCCTGAATGCGGACCCCACTCCGATGGTACTGCCCGAACAGGTGACATTGCCGGACGGCGCTGTGGCGACCGCCTTTACCGTCGGCTCGGACTGGTTCGCGGTGGTGACCGAAACGGACGAAATCCTGATCTTTGATCAGGTGACGGGCACGCTGCGCCGGACCATAACGCTGGACTAACCTAAAAAAGGGGGGGGGTGGTACCACCTCCTGGTCTCGAACCAGGGACCTCTTGATCCACAATCAAGCGCTCTAACCTACTGAGCTAAGGCGGCACTGAGGCTGAGATACCTCTGAGGTCGCGCGATTGCAAGACCGTGAAAACCAGAAAAAGCGTCAGAACCGGTAGGACCATATCTGTTCGACCAAATCCTGTCCAAAGGATCGGACCGGGCGGCTGTCGCCCAACTGCCAACCGGTGCGCGCATAGAGGGCGCACGCGGCGCGGTGGCTTTCATGGGTCCATAGCTGCATGCCGCGATACCCTTTGGATCTGGCATAGCCCATGCACTCCGCAAGCAACCTGGCTCCAACCCCCTGCCCGCGCGCGTCCGGCACCAGCAGAAACAGGCGCAGTTTGGCGGTACGATCATTGAGGCGCACGCAAAAGATGGACCCCAGGCGCGTATCACCGGCCTGCGCAATCCAGCCCTGTTCGCAAGTAGGGTCGTGATCAGCGTTGAAGCCTTCGAGAATCTCGCGCACCAGCACCCCGAAACTGGCGTCAAACCCTTCGGCTTGCGCATATTGGAGGCCGTGTTGCTCGACCAGCCAATCGGTGTCTTCGGGGCGAAAGGGGCGCAAGGTGATCGGGCTCATGCCCTATCCTGCAACCCGCGATCTTGCCTTTCAAGGGGCCGCGCGATAGCACAGGTTCTTCAGGCCAGAGCGGAGGCGACCATGGGTATCAACAGCGAACGCGACATTGAGGCAAACATGCAGATCGGCCCAACCGATCAGGGCATGGTGCGCATCTATATCGAAGCAAAAGGCGTTGAAGTCCCCATGGATTTCGACCCCGAAGAGGCCGAGGAAATCGCGGACGAAATTCGGGCCGCAGCCAAAGCCGCCCGCGCCGTCTGATCTCCGTTCAGGGGGCCTTGATGGTTTCCAGGGCCCGGTCCGCTTCGGGCACGTTGAGGGTCGACCATGTGTCATCGCGCGGCGGCGACGGCGGCGTGTCGCAGGCACGGCGATGGATGTTCACCTTGGCGATGAAGTGGGCGGAGATCGGCGCGGTCACGAACAGGAACGACATGATCAGCAGCTCATGCATGGACGTCTCGCCAAGTGTGTAGGAATGCAGCATCGACGCCATCAACAGCGATCCAATCCCCACAGTGCCCACTTTGGTCGGCGCATGCAGGCGGGTCATGGAGTCGTTGAACTTGAGCAGCCCGATCACGCCCACAATGGCAAAGCCGGACCCGATCAGCAGGAAGACGGCAACGGCATATGTCAAAACGACCTCGATCATTCGATAATATCCCCCCGCAAAATGAACCGCGCCAGTGCGACAGTAGATACAAAGCCCAGCATCGCAATCAGCAGCGACACTTCGAAGTAGATCTGGACGCCCTGATAAATCCCAAGCAGCACAACCAGCCCAAGCGCGTTGATCACCATCGTGTCCAGCGCCAGGATGCGGTCGCCAGCGGTCGGCCCCATCACAAGGCGTACCATCGACAGAACCTGCGCCAGCACAATCACCACGAACGTGATGATCAGCGCGGTATTCATGAAATCAGTGGCGGCACTCATGCGAAAATCTCCTTAAGGCGGGCCTCGTAGCGGGTCTTGATCTCGTCGCGGACGCCATCGGGGTCATCGGTGTGCAGTACATGCACAAGCAGCGAGTGCCCTTCATCCGACAAATCCGCCGACACGGTGCCGGGTGTTAGGGTGATCGTGCCCGCCAGCACCGTAATCGCCTCGGGCTGCCGCAAATCCAGCGGGATCACGATCCATGCAGGTTTGAGCTTGGCATTCGGGACGGTCAGCACGATCCACGCGACCTCAACGTTGGCCACCAGAATGTCCCAGATCACCATGATCGAGTAGCTGACCATCTTGCCCAGATGAAACCCCTGCGGCGTGTCAGGCCACCAGACGGCCGTCATCCACGGGATGATCACGCCCAGGATGATCCCAAAGACCACCATCCCGGCAGACACCTGATTTTGCAGCAATATCCAGACCACCGCCAGCAGCAGTGTCAGGAAGGGGTGCGGCAGAAGCCAACGGAATGCACGGGTCATGTCAGTGATCCTCCTTGTCGGCGGCCTTGTCGATGTCGGGTTTGCTCAGCTTGCCCGGCGTGTCCACAACCGTCTCGATATAGGTCCCCGGCGCAAACAGATCGCGGGCCATGGTGGTCGTGTATCCGTGCACAATGCCTGCAAAAACGGTGTGCAGCCCAAGCAGCGCGATCAGCCCGCCAACGGCCACATAGGACAGCGGTGCAGGCCGGGGCAGCGGTGTTTCACCTTCGGGCGGTGTGACGCTGTGGGCTTTCCAGAACAGGACGCTGCCGGCGCGCGCAAATCCCAGAATGCTGATCAGGCTTGAGGTCAGCACGACCGCCCAGATCCAGACCACAAGGTCGGTGTCAAAAGCAGCATCCAGCACCAGCAGCTTTCCCAGGAACCCCGAAAGCGGCGGCAGACCCGCCATCGCAATCGCCCCGGCAAAGAACAAAGCCGCCGTCAGCGCGGCACCGGCCATGGGGGCCTGCGGGGTCAGCTGCAAATTGGCCCTCGAACAGCGCACAAGGTCCGCAATCAGAAACAACGTGGCCCCGGCAAGGGTCGAGTGGATGATGTAATAGAGCGCCGCCGCGATCCCTTCGGGTGTGAACAGCGCGATGGAAATCATCACCATCCCCATCGACCCGATCACCGAAAAGGCCACCAGCCGGTCGAGCTTTTTCGCGGCCAGCACGCCGATCATCCCGATAGCGAGCGAGACCAGCGCGGCGGGCAACAGCCAAAGATCATGCAGGCCCTGCGTCACCTCAAGGTCAGGCGGGAAGACAAGCGTGTAGACCCGGATGATCGCATAGGCCCCCACCTTGGTCATGATCGCAAACAGCGCGGCCACCGGTGCGGGTGCCTCGGCATAGCTGGACGGCAGCCAGAAGTGCAGCGGCACAAGCGCGGCCTTGATTGCAAAGACCAGCAACAAAAGCACGGCGGCCACGCGGATGCCCACCGTCTCTTCGGCGTCGATCAGGCGGACGCGCTCGGCCAGATCGGCCATGTTGAGCGTGCCCGTTTCGGCATAAATCGCCCCGAGCGCGAACAGGAACAGGGTCGAGCCGATCAGGTTGAACAGCACATATTGCACGCCTGCCCGGAGCCGGTCATTGCCCCCTGCATGGATCATCAAGCCGTATGAGGCAATCAGCAGCACCTCGAAAAAGACAAAAAGGTTGAAGAGGTCGCCGGTCAGGAACGCGCCCATGATTCCCATCAGCTGAAACTGGAACAGGGCGTGAAAGTGCCGCCCGCGATCATCCCATCCCGACCCGATGGCATAGAGCAGCACGAACAGGCCCAGCACCGCCGTCAGCAGCACCATCATGGTCGACAGGCGATCCCCGACCAGTACGATGCCAAAGGGCGCGGCCCAATCACCAAGCTGATACAGGGTGACCGTGCCGTCAGAGGCTTGCCATGTCAGCCCGCCCGCGATGGCGATCAGGGCCAGCACCCCCACAACCGAAAACACCCGCTGGATGCCGATGTGGTACCGGGCCGCCAACACAATGAAAGGCGCAACAAGTGCGGGCAGAATGACCGGCGCAACGATCCAATGGGTCATGACCGGCCCTCCGACGCATCTGCATCCGGTTCAGGCAGGTCGTCCACGTGATCGTCGTGGGAACCCAGATACGCCCCAAGACCGATCATCACGACAACGGCTGTCATCCCGAACGAAATCACGATGGCCGTCAGCACAAGGGCCTGCGGCAGCGGGTCGGCATAGCGGGTGATGTCATCTCGCAGAATGGGCGGCGCGCCGATGGTCAGGCGACCCGAGGCAAACAGGAACACGTTGACCGCATAGGTCAGCAGCGAAATGCCCAGGATCACCGGGAAGGTGCGCAGGCGCAGCAGCAGGTACAGCCCCCCCGCGGTCATGATGCCAATGGCGGATGCGACAAGCAGTTCCATATCACACGCCCCCCTGTGCAGCAGGGGTGCCGGGCACCGGTTTGTCATCGCGCGACGGGTCGATATCCATCGGGTGTTCGTTGTCGGGCACATGGGCGCGACGCGCCAGCCGCGAGAAGCTCTCAAGCGACAACATCACCGCGCCGACGACAGCAAGAAACACGCCAAGATCAAAGAGGGCGGCTGTGGCCAGCTCGAACTCGTTGAAGGGCGGGATGCGCACATAAGTGAAATCCGAGGTCAGGAACGGCTTGCCCACAAACCACGACCCGATGCCGGTCAGCCCCGCGATCAGCACCCCTGCGCCGATCACCCCGTGATAGGGATAACGCAGACGGGCCGAGGTCCAGCTGAACCCGCTGGCCATGTATTGCATCACAACCCCGATGGAAACGATCAGACCCGCGATAAAGCCCCCGCCCGGTTCGTTGTGGCCTCGCAAAAAGATGTAGAAGCCGACCATCAACACGACCGGCATGATCACACGGGTCAGGACCACCATCATCATCGGATGTGCATCCCCTGCCCGCGCCGCATCCGGTGTGCGGTTCAGCAGGCGTGCGCGCACAGGCCCGCCCAACAGGGTCTCGGTCAGCGCATAGATCAGCAGGGCCGCGATCCCCAGCACGATGATCTCGCCATAGGTGTCAAAGCCCCGGAAATCGACAAGGATTACGTTGACCACGTTGGTGCCCCCGCCGCCTTTGTAGGAATTGGCCAGATGGAACTCAGAGATGGGTCCCGTCACCGCGTCGCGCAGCAGGTAATGATAGGCCAGCCCAAAGGTCGCAAGCCCCCCGAACAGCGCAATGCCGGTGTCGCGCACGCGGCGCAGCACCGTGCTTTCGACCGGCGTGTGCTTGGGCAGGAAATTCAGCGCCAGCAGCAGCAGGATGATCGTCACCACCTCGACCGTGAACTGGGTCATCGCCAGATCCGGCGCACTGAAAAAGACAAAACCGATGGACACCATCAGACCGACAATCCCGATCAGGATGAGCGACAAAAAGCGGTTGCGGTGTAGGAATACCATTCCGATTGTAGCGGCCACCAGCATAGCCCACCCAGCCACCGAAACAGGGGTCACGTCCTGCATCACACGGGTGGCGGGGCCGACAGTGCCCGTGCTCCACGCGTGAAATCCAAGGACGACAATCGCCACCGACCCGATGGCCGCGTAACGCGAAAAGGCTCCGTTATGCAAAGGCAGGATCAGGCGACGGGCAAGGCTTGCCACCGCCTCAACCAGCGCTTCGAAGATGGTCTTGGCTTCGGGGCGCGGGGCGCGGTCCCATAGGCGCAAGGCCGGGTTGAACACCGCCAACAGGACAAGCCCACCAACAACCGCGATCGCCGACATGAACAGGGCGGGCACCAGACCGTGCCAGATCTTGAAATAGGCCTTGGGCACTTCGGCCTCACCGCCCAGAACGGAGGCGGTGACCATTTTCACAAACGGCTCGGCCAGGAAAGGTGCGACGCCAATGGCCACAACCAGCAAGACCAGAAACGCGGGTGGCCCCCACAGGCCAAAGCCCGGATCATGCGGCTTGGACGGGTAGTCATCGCGCACCGGCCCAAAGAACGTGTGCCCGATCAGGCGGAAGCAATAGGCGGCCGAAAAAAGCGAACCAAACGTGGCCAACGCAGGCACCAGCCATGGGGAATTGAACAGGACGGTATGTGTCGCTTCCTCAAGCATCATTTCCTTGGACAGGAACCCGTTAAGCAGCGGAATACCCGCCATGGACAAGGCCGCAAGCACGACGATGACAAAGGTGATCGGCATGAGGGTGCGCAACCCACCAAGGCGGCGAATATCGCGGGTGTGGGTCTCGTGATCGACGATCCCTGCGGACATGAACAAGGCCGCTTTGAAAGTCGCGTGGTTGAGGATATGGAACATCGCGGCCATCGCCCCGAAGGCTGTGCCGGTGCCCAGCAACATCGTGATCAGGCCCAGATGGGACACGGTCGAAAAGGCCAGCAGCGCCTTGAGATCATGTTTGAACAGCGCAATGATCGCGCCCAAAACCATCGTGATCAGTCCTGCCGTGGTCACGATCACAAACCACTCCGTCGTGCCTGACAACACCGGCCACATGCGCGCCATCAGGAAAATGCCCGCTTTGACCATCGTGGCCGAGTGCAAGTAGGCCGAGACCGGTGTAGGGGCCGCCATGGCGTGCGGCAGCCAGAAGTGGAACGGGAACTGTGCGGACTTCGTGAAACAGCCCAGCAGGATCAGAATGAGCGCAGGGACATAAAGCGGATCCGCTTGGATCAAATCGCGGTTTTGCAGGATGACGCTCAGATCATAGCTGCCCACAATCTGACCAAGGATCAGCATCCCCCCAATCATCGCAAGGCCACCCATGCCAGTGACGGTCAGCGCCATACGCGCGCCTTGGCGACCTTCCGGCAGATGTTTCCAATACCCGATCAGCAGGAATGAAGACAGCGACGTGAGCTCCCAGAAAATAAGCAAAAGCAATATATTATCGGACAGGACGATTCCCACCATCGCGCCTTGGAACAGCAGCAGGTAGGTGAAAAACTGCCCCATATTGTCGTCGCGGCTCAGGTAGTGGCGCGCATAGGCGATGATCAGCAGCCCGATCCCAAGGATCAGCAACGCAAAGAAAAAGCCAAGCCCGTCGAGCATCAGCGTGAAGTTCAGCCCAAGCACGGGCATCCAATCGACACCGGCCGTGACGACCTCGCCCGCCAGAACCGTCGGCAGATTGGTGAGCAATCCGATAAACGCCGCCAGCGAGACCGTGAACGTCACCCCCGCGCACGCCGAGCGTCCCGCAGAATTCATGAGCCCCGGCAGCAATGCACCAAAGAACGGAAGAGCAACGATAAAGAAGAGGGACACGCGAACTCCTGCGGCGGTGGTCTTTTGGTCTGGTATAGCGAGCGCCCGCATGATCACGGCACAGGCCAAGCCCGTGCCGTTTTCGCGGAAAAACGCGCGTTTCCAAGCCCATCTAGACGTATTCAAATAGGGTTGTCACCCAAGATGGGACGATTTCGCGCCGTCTCCATACCCGATTTTCGGTAGGCGGTCGGTTTTTGGCAATCAAATCACCACGCCAGCCCCGCGCCGGGGTCGCGCAAGCTATGCAAACGGCGCGCCGCATGGGTCGCGAATTTCTGTACCATGACCTTGCGCCGGGCGGCAGCGAGCTTGTGTTCGGGGCCCATCCGGATGATTTCTGCATCATAGGCGTCCGCGATGATCAGGCCGCTGTCGTCGGGCAGCAGATCGACGGGGAAATCGCTGTCGACGGCCCAGAAAAACCGATCACACCATTCCAGATAGCCCTGCCACTTGGCATCCGTCATGAAATCCGCACGGCTGGATTTGCACTCCACCACCCAAATCTCGCCCTTCGGGCCCAGTGCCATCACGTCCACACGCAAGCCGCGCGCGGGCACCAGCTCTTCTACCGTGACCCAGCCAAGACTTGCCAGATGGCGCGACACGCCCCGCGCCAGCATCTGGCCCGGCATCATCACTGAAAGATCTTGTGCGCCTTGCATACTGCAGAATACGAACAAACCCTGAACAAAAGCAAGCGCGAGATCAGCCCCTTGGCGATCCGTCCACCCCGCCTTACGTTAACAGATCATTTACGAGGGACCTTTATGACCAACCAACCCCGCCTGAGCGACACCCAAGCGCGCGGCGTACGCTATGCACGCGAACTTGAAGGGCACCTTGGCTGGCTCGATACATTTTCTGGCACCGCCCTCGGGGTGCTGGCGGTGGCATCGGGCATCTACACCTATCTCGGCGTGTCCTCGCTGCTGGACGAAAACGGGGCCATGTCGGTGTTTGCCGCCATCGCCTATTCCGTCGCCGTATCGGTCGGCATCTTCGTGTTCTGGTCTTACATGATGCGCCTGTTTCCGGCGGTGCGCTCAGCGCAGGCGCGGGTGGGGCTGATCCTCACCATGGGCGTCGGCTCCCTCGCGATTGTGGCCATGTCGTCCTGGCTGAATGCGGCGGCCCTGGCCGGCTCCGCCGCCGTCGAACAGCACCTCGCCAAGACAGTGCAGGATTATCAGACCAGCCTTGAGCGGGCGCATGAAGTTGCGATCACCGCCCAATCGCTGGAGCGCGACGTGGCCCGTACCCGCCAATCCTTCGAAGACCTGTCCGAGCAGGAAGCGGCCGGGGCCCTGTCGGGCCTCGCCGGACGCGGTGCGGTGTTCCGCGTGCTGCGCCAGAAAGCGGCGGAGTTGTCGGGCCTTGAGGGCCAGATCAGCGCGCAGACCCCTCTGGTGCAATCCGCCTTTGCCGAGGGCAACGCGATCCTCAGCCGGATGCGCGCGCTCACCGTCGAACCCGGCCCCGTAGAGGCGCGCAGTGTCGAATTCTCCGAACAGGCCGTGCGTCTGGCGGGCCTGATCACACAATTGCGCCAGCTTTCTATCGCGCCGCTGGTCGAACGGGCCGCGCAGGACCTTGCCGCCTCGGTCGTGCTGCCCGAACTTGATGGGCAAACCGAAGCAGGCCGCGTCGATCAAGCTGCCACGATTACTTCGGTCCTCGAAGTACTGGCCCAACGTGCCACCACGCTCGAACGCGCCGCCCAAGCGGTGCAGGCCCAGCAACCGCCCCCCGACGTGACCTATACGCCCATCTCATCGGCGGATGCCGTGATCCTTTATGCGCGCAATTTCATCCCCTCATGGGCCGGGGCCATTGCGATTGACCTGCTGCCCGCCGTGCTGGTGTTCATCGTGGCCATTACCCAAGCCGCCATCCGGGGCGGGCGCGAAGGCACCGCCATCGAAGACACGCTGACGCTCGCCGAATTGCGCGCCGCACTTGCCGCCGCGCGGGACGTGGAAACCGCCATGACCGATCACGAAACGCACAGTGCGCCCCCCGACATTCCACTTCCCACAAAGACCAAGGCCGCCGAATGAGCGAGGAGGCCACCAAGCCCCGCAGCCCGGTGGCGCGCGTCCTTATGGGCGTGCTGATCTTTCAGCTTGGCCTTGGGGGTCTGCTGATCCTTGGCGATATGCAAGGGCTGCGCCTGCCGAGTTTCGGACCAGACGCCCCGCGCCTGACCGAGCCGGTGCGCCCGGGCGACCAGCGCCGCACCTTTCGCCCTGACAGGGACCGCCCCACGATGCAGCCCGCGCGCGATCCCGGTGATTTGCCCGACCGGCTGGTCCTGACACAGACCGACGGGGCGACCTATCGGCTCGAGGGCGGCATCCGCGCAGGAGACGCGCCGCGCCTGATCGGCTTGATCAACGCCGCTGAGCCGACCCCGGAAACGCTGATCCTGCAATCGCCCGGCGGCTCGGTCAGCGACGCGCTGGAGCTCGGGCGCCACATCCGTGCCGAAGGGATGACGACGCGTATGCTCTCGGGTGAGTTCTGTATGTCCGCCTGCCCCTACCTTCTCGCCGCCGGGACCAGCCGCGAGATCGACGCGAACGCGACGGTGGGTGTGCATCAACACTATTTCGGCGAAAACACGTTTCTGCCCGCCGCCTTTGCGGTCGAGGATATCCAGCGCGGACAGGGCGAGGTGATGACGTACCTCGACGAGATGGGGATCGACCCGCTGGTCATGCAGCATGCCCTTTCTACCCCGCCGGACGAGATCTATGTGCTGTTGCCCGAGGAATTGGCCCGTTACGGGTTTACGCCACCCGACAGTTAGGGCCCGTAACGGCAACCCTTGACGTGATACCAAAAGGTATCTAATTAAATGATACCAAATGGCATCATTTAGCGGAAATCCATGAGCGATCCCACACAATCCACCTTTCGCGCGCTCGCTGATCCAACGCGGCGCGAGATCATCCAGTTGCTGCGGCACGAGGCGATGACCATCGCCGAGGTCAGCGCGCGCTTTGACATGACGCGGGCGGCTGTGAAAAAGCACCTGACCGTGCTGAGTGACGGCGGGCTGATCACCGTCGAGGTGCGGGGGCGCGAACGGATCAATCGGCTGAACCCCAATGGGTTGGCCCCCGTGCTGACCTGGCTGCAAATCTTTGACCAGTTCTGGGATGACCGCCTGTCAGACCTCAAATCCGCCATCGAAAAGGACACCCAATGACCGACACCGTTCTGCGCAAAACCATCTTTCTCAAGGCCCCACGGCAAATGGTGTGGGATTATCTGACCCAGCCCGAGCATCTTGCCAAGTGGTTTCATGCACCCAAGGGGCCGCTCAAGGCGGGTGAACCGCTCGAAATGTTCGGCACCACCAGCGGCGACAAGCTGATCTGGGGCGAGGTGCGCGTGGCCAACGCGCCTGATCATCTGGAATACAGCTTTACGGTCGGGCCGATGGGTGACGCGGTCAGCACGGTCAAATGGATCCTGACAGAGGTGCCGGGCGGCACGCAACTTGCCCTGGAACACAGCGGCTTGCCCCAAGGCGAGGTCGCGTTTGGGCTGACGCTCGCGCTCGACAAAGGATGGGACGATCACCTTATGCAGATGCGCGGACACATCCACGACGATTGAGCAGGACGTCGCCCAGACGATCAGGCGGGGCACTGCCCCGATGATCAAGCGCGCGGCACCGGCGTCGATTGCATCTGACCGGCCCTTGCCCCGCCCTGCGCGCGCACCTATGTGAATGCGTGACGGGTTCTGCCCTTCTCGTGACAGGTTGCATTCCGGTGGCCTTAAGCAATTCCGAGGGCGCTGGCTCTGTCCGGATCCTGGTCCGGTTACCTGGCACCCACCTGTACATACAGGTCCTCGGGAATGAGAGAACCAAACGGTCGTGGTGGTTCCCGTCATCCAATCATCCACGCACACCACCCGTTTGTCCCTGCGCAATTGCGCCAGCGGGGCGGGCGGGTATGCTGCGCCCAACGTGATCGCCGGAGCGCACCCATGTCCATCAGACCCACCCTTGAGACCCGCCAGGCCATGCCCACCATGGAAGGTGCGGGCGTGCATCTGCACCGCGCCTTCGGCTTTCAGGACCCAAGCGAGCTTGACCCCTTCCTGCTATTTGACGATTTCCGCAACGACATCCCGGCGCATTTCGAAAAGGGATTTCCGTGGCACCCGCACAGGGGCATCGAAACCATAACCTACGTGCTTGAAGGCACGGTTGAACACGGGGATTCGCTCGGCAATCAGGGCACCCTGGGGGCGGGCGATGTGCAGTGGATGACGGCCGGGTCGGGCATCCTCCATCAGGAAATGCCTCAAGGGAACGCGCGTGGGCAGATGCACGGCTTCCAGCTGTGGGGGAACCTGCCCGCAGATCAAAAGATGACCGCGCCGCGCTATCAGGACATCACCAGTGCGGATATTCCGGTGGTGACGGACGATGACGGCACGCGCGTCAAAGTGATCACTGGCAGCTTTTGGGGGGTAACCGGACCCGTGGACGGGATCGCAGCCGATCCGCAATACCTCGACATCACATTGCCCGCAGGGGTAAAAAAGACCTTTGCCATCGACACCTATCGACGCGCGTTCGCCTATGTCTTCGGCGGGGCAGCAGCCTTTGTCGATGCCTCAGCCCCCGCAGGCGTGCTGCTGGAAAAAGAGGTGGCCGGACAGGAACTCAACATTCGGGACCTGTCGGGGGATCGCACGCTGATCCGGTTTGGCACCGGGGATGAGGTCACGGTGCAGGCCGGGCCGGAGGGCGCACGCTTCCTGCTGATCTCGGGCGCGCCGATTGACGAACCCGTCGCATGGCACGGCCCCATCGTGATGAACACGCAAAGCGAGTTGCAACAGGCCATGCGGGATCTGCAAAACGGGACTTTCATCAAACCCGCGCATTAAGGCGCTGTCCAAGGGTCTGCGGGTGGGCGTTTTTGAGCGTCCGCTCAAACAGAGCCACCCGGCGCACCGACCAGACGGGTCACCATCTGGCAATACTGGTCCTGCACGTCACCCAGACTCAGCCGGCCATCGGGGCGAAACCAAGTGGTGACCCCCGTCAGCATCGCAATCACCGCCAATGTCGCCACCTTCGTGTCGGCGACATCAAACAGCCCCGCATCGACGCCCGCGCAAAGGATATCCTCCAGCACCGTCTCGTATTGACGGCGCAAGGCTTCGATGGTGGCGAAATTCTCCGGCTCGAGATTGCGCAACTCCATATAGGCGATGAACACCGCATCCGGGCGGGCGTGGTGAAAGGCGATGTGAAAGCGCACAAACCCGTCAAGCTGAGCGGAAGGTGAGCCGGCCGGATCGGGGCGCATCGCGGCGAGCAGTTCATTCATGTGGTTGCGCATCAACTCGAACAACAAGGTCTGCTTGTCGGGGGTGTAGTTATAAAGCGCGCCCGCCTGCACCCCGACCTCTGACGCGATCTGGCGCATGGACACCGCGGCAAAGCCGTGGCGGGCAAACAGGCGCAAGGCCGCTTCGCGCACACGCGGACCGGTGATATCGGAATGGGACCCTGCTGTGCGCGCCATGGGCCAGATTTAACTGAACACCCGTTTAAATCCAAGCACGCTCATACACCACCACTGCAAGCCACGCTTGCCTGCGCGCGCGCCATGGTGCATCACAACCGTAACACATTTCCGAACCCGGACCCCGCCAGATGCGTGCCACCTTTCTGATCCTTGCCCTCGCCTGCAGCGGATGCACCCAGTTTCCCGAGCTCGATGGCACGATCTCGCCGGAGGTGGAAAAGGCGAATTTCCCCACCCTGATCCCGTTCGAAACGTTCGAAGCACAGGCCGCACCCATCGTGAGCGATCCCACCGACACCACCAAAACGCTAGAGGCACGGGTCGCGTCGCTGCGTGCACGGGCACAGTCCCTGCAAAGCCGACCCATCGTTGACGCCGCAACCCGGCGGCGCATCGAGGACCGGCTCGGCTAATCCGGCGCGAGCGCGCCCAAGGGACAATTGCACCGCCCGGCGGAACCCGCTACATCGCCAGAAATGCCGCGCACTGCGCTTTTGCTGCAAAAGGATTCCGCCATGAACACTCCCCTGCGCCTTGGTATTGCGGGTCTGGGCACCGTCGGGATCGGTGTGGTCAAGATCGTACGCCAACACGCGGCCCTTCTGGGCGCACGCACCGGGCGCGAGATCACCATCTCGGCCGTCAGCGCGCGCAGCCGGGACAAGGACCGGGGCGTGAACCTGTCTGGATATGCCTGGGAAGATGACCCCGTTGCCCTCGCCACCCGCGACGATGTGGATGTCTATATCGAGCTGATGGGCGGCACCGACGGACCTGCCAAAGCCTCGGTCGAGGCCGCGATCAAGGCGGGCAAGGATGTGGTCACCGCCAACAAGGCGATGCTGGCCATCCACGGGCAGGCGCTCGCCGAAGCGGCCGAAGCCGCCGGGGTTTCTTTGCGCTATGAAGCGGCCGTCGCTGGCGGCATTCCTGTGATCAAGGCCCTGACCGAAGGGCTCGCGGGCAATCAGGTCACCCGGATCGTGGGCGTGATGAACGGGTCGTGCAATTACATCCTGACGCGGATGGAAAGCGCCGGATTGCCCTATGCGGACGTCTTCGCCGAAGCGGACGGACTTGGCTATCTTGAGGCGGATCCGCAACTGGACGTCGGCGGGATCGACGCCGCGCACAAGCTGGCGATCCTGTCAGCCATCGCCTTTGGCACCCGCGTTGATTTCGACGGGATCGAGCTTGAGGGGATCGAGCGCGTCAGCATCGATGACATCCGCCATGCCGACGACATGGGCTACAAGATCAAGCTGCTTGGGGTCGCCCAGAAAACCGGGCGCGGCCTCGAACAGCGGATGATGCCGTGCCTTGTGCCTGCGACCTCGCCCATGGGACAATTGCAGGGCGGCACCAACATGGTCGCCATCGAAGGGGACGCGGTGGAACAGGTGGTCCTGCGCGGGCCCGGCGCGGGCGAAGGGCCTACGGCCTCCGCCGTCATGGGCGACGTGTCCGACATCGCGCGCGGTCTGCGCCTGCCCGTCTTTGGCCAACCCGCCACAGGGCTTGAGGCGGCGACGCGCACCACCTCCCTGCTGCCTGCGCCCTACTATTTGCGCACCAGCCTCGTGGACAAACCAGGCGCGCTGGCCAAGATCGCGACCGTTCTGGGCGAAGCGGGCGTCAGCATCGACCGCATGCGCCAGTATGGCCATAACGATACGACCGCACCTGTGCTGATCGTCACGCACAAATGCACCCGCGCAGCCCTTGATACGGCCCTTGCCGCCATGGATGGCACTGGCGTGATTGCCTCCGAACCGGTTGTGTTGCGCATCGAATCTGTCTGACCCTAGTGCCCGAAATTTTCACAAAAAGGATTTTGCCATGACCGCCACTGCACAATTTCAGGACCGTTTGCTGTCATTGGGCCTTGCCCGTGTCTCTGAGGCTGCCGCGCTCGCCTCGGCCCGCCTTGTCGGGCACGGCGACGAAAAGGCCGCCGATCAGGCAGCCGTCAACGCGATGCGCGAACAGTTGAACTTGCTCGACATTGCAGGCGTGGTGGTCATCGGCGAAGGCGAACGGGACGAAGCGCCAATGCTTTATATCGGCGAAGAGGTGGGCACCGGGAACGGGCCCGGGGTGGATATCGCGCTTGACCCACTTGAGGGCACAACCCTGACGGCCAAGGACATGCCCAACGCGCTGACCGTCATCGCGATGGGGCCGCGCGGATCGATGCTGCATGCGCCGGATGTCTATATGGACAAACTGGCGATTGGGCCGGGTTTTGCGACCGACACCGTCACGCTCGAGATGGATCACGCCGATCGTGTGCATGCGCTGGCCAAGGCCAAAAATTGCGAAGCCTCTGACATCACCGTCTGCATTCTGGAACGTCCCCGCCACACGGCGATGATCGAAGCGGTGCGCGGCACCGGCGCGTCGATCCGTCTGATCACCGATGGCGATGTGGCGGGGGTCATGCACTGCGCCGACCCCTCCACGGGCATCGACATGTATATGGGCGAAGGTGGCGCGCCCGAGGGAGTGCTGGCGGCCGCCGCGTTAAAGTGCATGGGCGGCCAGATCTATGGCAAGTTGCTGTTCCGCAATGATGACGAGCGCGGCCGTGCGGCCAAGGCCGGGATCACCGATCTGGACCGGATCTATGCGCGCGACGAGATGGTGACGCAGGATGTGATCTTTGCCGCGACGGGCGTGACGGACGGTTCATTGTTGGCCGCCGTGCACCGCGAACCGGGTTGGTTGACCTGCGAAACACTGCTGATGCGCTCGAAAACCGGATCGGTGCGGCGCATGAGCTACCGCACCCCGACCCACACCGTCTGAGGTCTTGGCGGACGACACGTCCGCCTTACAATCCGGCGCGCGCGTGCATTGAGGTGCGCCTCCGGCGGAGGTATTTTTGGCGAAAGGAAGTGGGGGCGAATGGCATTTCTGGATGTAGAGCAGTCCCTGACCGGGCGGCGTTGGGTTGGCCCGGACGCTGAGCTGAGCCGCGCGGCAGAGGCGCTGGCCCAGCAAAGCAGCCTGCCCCGCCCCGTCTGTCAGATCCTGGCCCGGATGGGTGTCGATGCCTCTGAGGCCGCCGCCTATCTGGCACCGACTTTACGTGCATTGATGCCCGATCCGCGCAGTTTGCGGGATATGGAGCCTGCCGCCGCGCGTCTTGTGGCGGCTGTCGAGCAGCGCCAGCGCATCGCCGTCTTTGCCGATTATGACGTGGATGGGGGCAGTTCGGCGGCCCTGCTGATCACGTGGCTGCACGCGCTCGGCCACAGCGCGACGCTTTATGTCCCCGACCGAATCGACGAAGGGTATGGGCCCAATGAGGCCGCCATGGCGGACCTCGCCGCGCGCCATGATCTGATCATCTGCGTGGATTGCGGAACCTTGTCCCATGGTCCGATTGACGCGGCCTCCGCGGCGGATGTGATTGTGCTGGATCACCATTTGGGCGGCGAAACCCTGCCCTCGGCCCTGGCCGTCGTGAACCCCAACCGGCAGGACGAAGACGGAGCCCTGGCGCACCTCTGTGCGGCGGCGGTGGTGTTTCTAGTCTTGGTCGAGGCCGGGCGGCAGATGCGCGAGGCCGGGACGCAAGGGCCCGACCTGATGTCGATGCTGGATCTTGTTGGCCTCGCCACCGTTGCGGATGTGGCCCCGCTGATCGGGGTCAACCGGGCCTTTGTGCGCCAGGGGCTGACCGTCATGGGGCGGCGGGATCGGCCCGGCCTGGTGGCACTGGCGGACATTGCGGGGATGGATACAGCGCCCACGCCCTACCATCTGGGCTATATGCTTGGCCCACGGATCAACGCAGGCGGGCGGATTGGCCAGGCCGATCTGGGCGCACGTTTGCTGAGCACGCAAGACCCCCACGAGGCCGAAGCGCTGGCCGAGCGGCTCAACACCCTGAACGCGGATCGCCGCGAGATTGAGGCAACGGTGCGCGCCGAGGCCATCGCCCAGAGCGAGACGCGCGGAACCGATGGCGCTTTGGCCTGGGCGGCGGGTGCGGGCTGGCATCCCGGTGTCGTGGGGATCGTGGCGGCCCGGCTTAAAGAGGCGACAAACCGTCCCTCCATCGTGATCGGGATAGAGAACGGGATCGGCAAAGGATCGGGGCGGTCGGTGTCGGGCATTGATCTGGGCGCACCCATCCAACGGCTGGCCGCCGAGGGGCTGCTGATCAAGGGCGGCGGGCACAAGATGGCTGCGGGGCTTACCGTGGCAGAAGACAAGATCGAGGCCGCAATGGCGCGGCTGAGCGAATTGCTGGCGCGTCAGGGGGCCGACACGCTCGGGCCTGCGGACTTGCGATTGGACGGGGCCTTGATGCCCGCCGCGGCAACCATTGAATTGCTGGAACAGATCGACGCGGCGGGCCCGTTCGGCGCAGGTGCGCCCGCGCCCCGCTATGCGTTTTCCGGCATGCGGATCCTGAATGCGCGCCGGGTCGGGGAAACGCACCTCAAGGTCACATTCGGCGAAACCGGCGGTGCGCGGCTCGATGCCATTGCCTTTGGCGCATTTGATAGCACATTGGGGCAAGCGCTGATCGACCATGGGGGCGCGCCGTTTCACTTGGCCGGACGGCTTGAGATCAACAGTTTCCGGGGACGTCAATCGGTGCAGCTGAGACTGGAGGATGCCGCCCTGGCCTGAGAACAGAGATAAATCATTTTGATAACTTTTTGGGTTGCGCCTTATCCCTGAAACGCCTATCTCACCGCTCACAGTTTGTGTCCCGTTCGTCTATCGGTTAGGACGCCAGGTTTTCAACCTGGAAAGAGGGGTTCGATTCCCCTACGGGATGCCAATTGCATCTTTCCGCACAACTCAAGATGACCAACGGGTTAGACGCTGCGCGCATAAGCCTTTGACGCAGCGCATGAAAAAGCGGCGCGCCCCGATGGGTACGCCGCTCGAAAGATGTGGGGTGTGATCAGCTGACGGCAGGCCAACCCAAGGCACGCGACAAGGGCAAATCACCGCCCTTTATCACCGAATTCGAACGGGGCTTCGTCGACAAAAGCGCCATTGGCCAGAACGCCTTGGACATGTATCGCCCGCCGCTGATAACGGACTTCTTGCGCTGTTTGGTCGACAAAAGGGGCATCGGCCAGAACACGCGCGACTTGAACCCACCGCCGCGAATGGCCGAGGTGCGGGCGCGCCGCTGGCTGAGCATGCGCCACCCAAGACCCTTGGTGACCGGCCCACCGGAATACCCCGTGCGGTCAAACCGCACCGTCAGGAAGAGCGGATGCTCTTTGAGCACGCTGGAGGCGACCTCGGGGCCATCGACACGGTAGTAATCCTCGACCACATCGCCAACATCGATGGTGTCCATCTTGGACAGCAGATCGCGCACAACCGTGGCCGCTGTCAGCGGTTTGTAGGTGGCCCGCACGACAAGAACGGCCTGCCCTTTCTCCAGCGCCGAAGCATATGCACTCATCGTGCCGTCATCCACTTCGGCTTGGGCCATCTTGGCGTTCGTGGCCTCGGCATCCGAGCCCGCGATCACTTTGACGTCACGGCTTGGCACCCCGCGAAACACGATCCGTTCGGCCGCATAGCGGGCTGCGGCCTCATCCTCGAATACACGTGAGATAATATTGGTCATGGAACCTCCACCGGGTTTGAATTTTGGTTTGTCGGTTCAGCAGGCGCGCACAGTTCCAGCCGATCATTAGGTCGTAAAGGGCGTTTCAAGGTCGGCAGCAAGATCAGAATGGCCAATACAAGAAACACGATTTCTATCATGAATACCAAAGTGTAGGGCGTTTGCGCGGCGCGTCCAACATCGCCGTGCCAGCCCACAATGACATCACGCACAATCCCGGCCAAAGCAATGCCGATGCCCGCCGCCGTCGCCTGCACGGCACCCCACGCGCCAAGCGCGAGGCCGATGCGGTCCTTGGGCGCGTTGCGGATGGTCGCAGTCAAAGTGGCGTGTCCGAACAGGCCCGCGCCAATCCCGGTGGCCAGCGTGCCTGCGAGAAACAACGGGATGCCAAAGCCTTGCGCCGACACAATGACCGCCAGGAACCCGGGGATACCGATGGCCGCCCCGATCATGGAAAACCGGGTGGGCGATCCGCCCTGCCCCAGATTGCGCGCCGCCAGCACGAAGCCGCAAAGTGTTCCGGCTGCCAAGAGTGCGGTCAGCTTGGTCGTGCCCGCCACCGACAGGCCCAGAACCTGTCCGCCGTAAGGTTCCAGCAGGACATCCGCCATACCAAAGCCGAATGTGCCCAGGGCGATCACGCCAAGCAAACAGGTCATGCCCTTGGCCTTGATAAGGCTGGAAAGGGCGTGTGTAAATTCAACGGGTTGCGCGGCCTTCATGGCAGCTGCACGGGGGCGATTGCGGGCCTCCTGCTTCCACATGGCGCACATGTTCAGCGCAACCGTCGCGACGGCCGCCCCCTGTATGACTTGGATCAACCGGCCCGGCGTGTAGGTCTCCAGCAGCGCGCCAAAAACCAGCGCACTCGCGACCATGCCAAGCAACAACATGACATACATCAGTCCAACGACCTTGGGGTGATCCTCTTGCGGGACCAGATCAGTGGCCAAAGCTAAGCCGATGGTCTGCACCATGTGCACCCCGGCCCCCACCAGCAGAAACGACAGCGCCGCAGAACTGTATCCGATCCAGCGGGGCGCATCGACCGCCTCGCCATATCCCGACAGCACAAGCAGCGCGAAGGGCATGATCGCAAAGCCGCCAAATTGCAGCAATGTGCCCTTCCAGATATAGGGCACGCGGCGCAGGCCAAGGGCCGAGACATGGGTGTCCGACTTGAAACCGATCAGGGTCCGCAGCGGCGCAAATATCAAAGGCAGTGCCAGCATCAACGCCACAAGCGTCGCGGGCACTGACAGCTCAACGATCATCACCCGGTTCAGCGTGCCGACAAGCAACACCAACGCCATCCCGACAGTGACCTGAAACAACGACAAACGTAAAAGACGCGACAGGGGGACCTCGTCACTCGCCACATCCGCAAACGGCAGATATTTGGGGCCAACAGCCGCCAATTTCCGCGTTGCATATGTACGATAGTCGAACATGCGTGGTCCGCCATATTCCGACGTGCCGCGCGTCGCGCGCCCGCCCCTGGACGTGCTCAGCCCGCCCTGCCTACAGCGCGGGCTGATGTGTTTTATTGCGAGATCAGTGGCGTTGCGCCTGACGCGGCATGCAACTCAGATGGTTGCAGGATCGCTTTGACGGGCGTGCCATCGGACATGATGATCGTCACTTCACGTGACCCATCCGCGCCGGGCACGACGTAAGTCGCCTTGGCCACATCTGTGTCCGCATTCGGCAGCAGCCTTGCAGACACCTCGTCACCCGAGCCCAGTTCGTTGCCCGACAAGAAGTCAGACACCCAGGATGTGTTGCTGAGCACTGCGACATGAACCGCGAAGGATCCGACCGCAACCGCGCTCAGAAACAGCGGCACACCAACTGTTGGATTTACGACCAACCACATTTTTGCATTGTTCATGTGAGGACTCCCCTATCCCAACCACGGGGTCGACACAGCGACCAAGATGTGGGCCAAAAGGGCAATTGCGCCAAAGACGCGCGTCCCATCGATGAGGTAGCTGTGGACTTCCTCAGCCTCTTCAAGCGTGAGCCCCGTCGGCCACACTTTGTCGTCACTATCCGCCACGTTCATTCCTCCGTGTTTCGAAGCTTTGCGCCAGAATCAGGCTTGCCATGCCCCGGTCCTGTCGCCTCTAAACACACACTGTACCAGCCAGAGTGTCAGCAAAAACTTACAATTTCAAGTGTAAATATATCCTGACACTTTGCGGGAATGGTTGGTCCGGCAAACCGCGCTCATCACGAAGGCGCATCAAATACTTACAGGGATCAAAGACCACAACGGTCAAAACATCCTGCAAACGGAGCCGGATGGAAATGGGGCGCGCCTTGGAATTTGCCGATCCAAGGCCGACTCATCGTCCACGGTGGCAAAGCCTCAGGCCTGCCAATGTCCTGCGATCTACGCGGTCCGGGTATCGGCGCGCCCGACCGGCGGCGCGAGGTTGTGTGTCTGTGCGCGCAGGTCCGGGTGGTAAATGGTCTGTTGGCTGCGCCCGCCATGCTTGGAGGCGTACAAAGCCACATCCGCATTGTCGAGAATCTCCGCCACTGTCAGGCCTGATTCCGGCTCAAAGACCGCGGCGCCTATGCTGGCTGAAATCTTGCACTCCTCCCCCTGAAAGGGGATCGGTCGGGACAGTCGTTTGATGATGCGCCGACCGATGCTCAGCAGGCTATCGGGCCCTTTGGCATGGGGCAGGATGATCACGAATTCATCACCACCGACACGGGCCACGGTGTCTGTTTCACGGGTTTCCTCGACCATGACGCGGGCCACAGTCTGCAACACATGATCTCCTGCCGCATGGCCGAGGGTGTCGTTCACCGCTTTGAACCAGTCCAGATCGATCTGCATCAGACCAAAGCGCGTGTCCCATTGGATATGACGGGCCAGCACATGATCCATGGCCCGGCGGTTTTTCAGCCCCGTCAGCGTGTCGGTAAACGCCTGTTCTTCGGCGGCGATCATCGCGCCTTGCAACCGCAGGTTCAGCTTGCGCGAGGCGTCCATGGCGGCCGACTTTGCCTCGACCAGATACAGCATTTCCACCGTCAGATCCGTGGCCGCGAAATCAGCGCTGCTCAGCGCATAGTCCGACACCGCATCGACAACGGAAATACCAAAGGACAGGTTCACGATGCTATGATCCGGCGCAAACCCTGGCACCAGAATACCTTTTACTTCGGTCTGGGGGGCATCGCGCAGCTGCAAATGCAACTTTGTGCCTGCGGTATCGCGCAACTGGTCCATTGTCGAGATCGCCCGCGGGCGTTTGAGGTCAAAAATTTCGAGGAACCGACGCCCGATCATGGCCGTATCAGGCCGTAGCTTCTGCACCGTTGGCCCGGCATGGGTCACATGACCGGTCGCCGACAACACCACATGCATCGGGCACAAGACATCCAAGGTCTGGTACATTTGGCCGACATCACTCATGAGGCACGCGCGCCGAGGTCAAACACCCGGCCTTCCGCAAACTCGGTTTCGATCAGAGAGACGGAGATCGTTTCGACCCCGTTGCCAGCCCCGGTATGTTCGAGCATGGCCAGCGTTCCGTAATCATCCGCCATGGTGCGCAATATGCCCATCATCACGTGACCATATCCCGCGACAGGGCTTTGGCAGATCAGGCTGAACTGGGTGGGGGAATGGTCGCGCAATTCGATACGCGGCAGGTTCAGATCGGACACCGCAAGGCGCGCACGATCCGGCAGATCATCGAGAGAGTGCAGAAACTCGACAAAGGTCACCCCGCCAAAACGCAACAGACGGCGCAGCGCCTCCACATTGGGATGGGATACCAGATAGGTGCCAATATCCTCCATCACCTCGTCGCGGGGACGGTCCAGAACATCGCTGACCGCGTCGAGCAAAGCCGGGGTAATGTCATCATCATAGGTCAACATCGCCTCGAATTCGACGAAATCAAGGTCGGCCACACGGGTCGCTTCGACCCATTTGTCAGCGCCGTAACTGTCAGTGACAAAGCACTGGATTGCCCTATTGATCAGACCATGCATCGCGCAGATATCCCAAATCTTCGCGCCATACATGCACGGTCAGCTCTAAATATTCAGATAACAGATGCAATTTGAGCTATTTTTCGGGACCTCATCAGAAGTCGGTCGGCGCGCCCCCTTCGGCTTTACGCCGTTCGACAAAGGCCACAAGTTCTTCGTGAATGGCTGCGTCCATCTCGGGGGCTTCAAAATTGGCGAGAATGTCTTTGTACATCACGTGAGCCCGTTCGGGCGTCCAAATACCCCCCGCGACCTCCCATCCTTCGTAGTTTTTCCAATCGCTCAGGAAGGGCTGGTAAAACGCGGTCGTATAGCGATCCTGCGTGTGCTGAATGCCAAAAAAGTGCCCGTCATTGCCGACCGACTTGATCGCATCGAGTGCGATGTCGTCAGGTGCCGTCGAGGTGATCGAAGGATCCAGATACCGCTGAATTTGCTGCAAAATCTCGCAATCCATGATGAATTTCTCGGGGCTTGCGATCAACCCGCCCTCAAGCCAGCCGGCGGCATGGTAAACCATGTTGGTGCCCGAATGCACCGCCGACCACAGGCTGTTGGATGTCTCCCACATGGCCTGCCCGTCCGGCACGTTCGCCGCGCACACCCCCGACGAGCGCATAGGCAACCCGTAAAACCGCGCCAATTGGCCGGTCATTTGCGTCGCGCGCATGTATTCAGGGGTGCCAAAGGCGGGCGCGCCCGACTTCATGTCCACATTTGAGGTAAACGTCCCAATCGCGCAGGGACAGCCCGGCGCGACGTACTGGAACAATGCAATCGCACAGAGCCCTTCGGCAATCGATTGGGCCACCGCCCCCGCCATCGTCACCGGGGCCATCGCACCCGCCAAGGTAAACGGCGTCACGACCACCGCCTGCCCGCGCCGCACCAGCCGCAGGCATCCGTCAATCATCGGGTGGTCATGTTTCAGCGGTGAGGTCGAGTTGATGTTGGTATACATCCGCGGGCTCGCCTCGAACTCCTCATGGGTAAGGCCGCCTGCGATGCGCACCATCTCCATCACGTCCTCGACCCGCTCCTTGCCTAGCGAGTAGGCGTGCATGACTTTATCCGTCAGCGTCAGCTTGTCATAGACGACGTCCAGATGCCGGATCGAGGCGTGAATATCGACCGGCTCCACCGGGTAGCCGCCTGCAAAGTGGATGCAGTTGAAATACTGGGTAAGCTTAAGCAGGTTGGCGCACATTTCGCGGGTGCCCGCGACCTTGGTCCCGATCTCCATATCCCAATAGTTGGGAGGGGAGGACACGTTGCCGAACGTCAGGTGATTGCCGCCGATGGTGATCTTGCGGGCCTCATTGCGCGGGGTCAGCGTAAACTCGGACGGGGCTTTGCCAATCATCTCCATCACGAAATCGCGGTCCATGCGCACGATGTCACCATCGATCTTGCACCCCGCCTCTTTGAGGATCCCGAGGGCCTCTTCGTTCAGGAACTGCACGCCGATCTCTTCGAGGATGCGCATTGCACCGTCATGGATCGCAGCGACGCCTTCGGGTTTCAGCGGCTCAATCGGGGCGTCGATCATCATCGGCGGGTTCCACGGCATCTGTTCGATCACGGCCCCACCGCGTCGTGCAGCGGCCCCTGCCCGTCCGCCACCACGTGTTCTGCGCCTTTGACCGGTATCGCTCATGTGATCGCCCTCTTGCCTTGGTGTCGCACCAAGACAGCGCAGCGGGCGGCGGATCACATTGCCAATAGCGACCGGAAGTGTCGTTTTTCAGGGACGGAGTGCCGTTTGCCTCAAACGCCCTGCTGATCGAGCCAAGCGGGGATGTGCCCGATGTCAGGCAGGACCGTCTCGGCAAGAGGGGCAAGGTCGGCCTCGCTTGCCATGCCTGTCAACACACCCAGAGTGCGCATTCCAGCCGCGCGCCCCGCACGCAAATCATGCAAGCTGTCGCCGACCATGATCACATCGACAGGCTCCAGCCCGCATTGCGCGCAAAATGCGAGCAATTGGCCCGGGGCCGGTTTGCCGCCATGGCCGCTGTCAAAGCCAGCGACGAAATCGAACAGATCGACGACACCCGCCCCCTGCAGATGCGCGCGTGCCGGGCTTTCGGCATCATTCGTTGCAACGCCAAGGGCCAGGCCGCGCCTGCGCAAGCCTTGCAGGAACGGGGCCAGTGCGACGGCCTCGGCCTGAGGCGCGACTTCGGCCTCGGCATTCAGCATGTTCAGCATCGCGTCGCGCCCCATGCCCGGAAAATGCGGCAACAGGGCGTCGGTGATTTCACCAGCCGTGCCGGCGATCACCAGGCTGTCGCGGCGAAACTTGCGCTTGGCCAGATCAAAGCCGATGGCATGGCCAATCTTGGTCGCCCGCACGGTGTCATTGTCGGTCGCGTTCAGCAGGAAGGCGGCGGCCCACGCCTCCCACGTGGTGCCGAAATCGAATAGGGTACCGTCCTTGTCAAAGATGATGCCGCGCACCGGCGCGCTCATGTCCAATGCACCTGACCGCCGCCGGGCAAAGACATACGTGCAATCATGGGCTGCTCGTAGGGCAAGCCGGCCCCGTCACAGAATTCTCGCACCCACGCGTCGTCCATCATCACAAAGTCCAGAAGCGCCCCCAGAAACGCCGGATCGGTTGCACCGCTGCGCACATCAGCCTCGTTTGCACCGGTCGCGCCAAGGAAGACGGGCAGCAATTCTTCGTGGGACGCCAGCCATGCCAGCGCTTTTAAGCCGATCACTTCGGCGGATTCTTGCGACATCGCCATGTCAAAAGCCCTTCCCGGCCATTTCGAAACCCTTTGTTAACCTAAACCAACAAAAAACAAACGTACGTTAATTGTTTGGAATTGGACACATAAGATGCATGGCAAGGTCCTCGTCATAGACCCCATCGCGACAAATCGCATTGTCCTGCGCGTCAAACTTGCAGCCAATCACTATGACATGGCCCAGGCCGACAGCGTGGCGGACGCGATGCGGGCCATCGCCCAATCGACGCCGGACCTGATCCTGTGCGCCGATACGTTGCCGGATGGCGGGCCACTGCGCCTGATGGCGCGGCTGCGCAAGGCGGGCCTTGCGGGCAAAGTGCCGATGATCGTGCTGAGCAGCGATGATGCCCCGGCAGCGCGGCTGCAATTGCTGGCTGCGGGCGTTGATGATGTGTTGCCCAAGCCGGTCGAGGATATGTTGCTGCTGGCCCGTGCCCGCAGTGTGATCCGAGCCTATGCGTCGGCCAGCGAATGGAAACTGCGCGATGGCACCTCGCGGGCACTTGGCTTTGCGGAACCCAACGCGCATTTCGGCCCGGCCCAACATGCGCGCATCGTCTCTTACGATCCGACCTGTATCGAGCTGTGGCGTCCGGCCTTGGGGCGCAAATCCACCGCCACGCTCAGCACGTGCCTGCCGGGGGATGCGGTCAGTGATCACAGCCCCGGCCACGCCCCGGATGCGTTCATCCTGGTAGTTGAACCCGGAACGGGGGGCGACATGCTGGGCCTGTTGGCCACGATCCGCAGCCATGCCGACACCCGCCACAGCGCCATTCTGGCCGTGCTGATCGAACCGGATGCGCGACTTGGGGCGCAATTGCTGGATATGGGGGCTAATGACCTTATGGCCTTTGACCGCGACCCTGCCGAACTTGCCTTGCGGCTCGCGGCGCAGTTGACGCGCAAGCGGATGACGGATGCGCTGCGCGACACGGTGCGCAGTGGCATTGAGGCCGCGGTGATCGATCCGCTGACCGGGCTGCACAATCGCCGCTATGCGATGCCGCATCTGGCGCGGATCGCCGAACGGGCGGCCCAAACCGGCAAGCCCTTTGCCGTGATGGTGGCCGACATGGACCACTTCAAGGCGATCAACGACACCCACGGCCATGCGGCGGGTGATGCGGTGCTGGTGGAAACGGCCACACGGCTGCGCGAAAACCTGCGGGCGGTTGATCTTGTGGCCCGCATCGGGGGCGAAGAATTTCTAATCGTCCTGCCGGGCGCAGAACTGGCCAATGCGAAGAAGGCGGCCCAACGGCTGTGCCGTGTGATCCGCGACACCGCGTTTGAGGTGCCGGGACAGCCCGTGGGCATCCCGGCCACCATCTCCGTGGGGATGACGGTCTATGATCCCACCAACCGGGCCGCACAAACGTCGGCGCACAGCCCCGAAACCCTGCTCGACCGGGCGGACAAGGCGCTGTACGGGGCCAAGGCCAAAGGGCGCGACAGGGTCACGCTCAGCCGTCCAGCGGCCTGAAACCTCAGGGTTTAGGGCCGCGGTTGGACCGCTTCGGGCCACGTTTCAGAACCTCTTCGATCCGCGCAGCATAAGACGCGCGCGTCTCGGCGGGCATGGCGGCAACCACATCCAGCCACTTGGATTGGGCGGCACGCTGCACGCCTGCTACACCATTTTGCTGGCGCTCCAGAATGGCCTGCACCGCGCCCCGATCAAAGGGGTCTTGCGTCAAGGCACCGACCATGGCTGCATAATCCGCGCGCCGTGCCCGACGGTCCGGCAAGGCCGGATTCTCACGCACCGCATCAAAAACAGCGCGCCGGCTTTCGCGTGGCAACGCCACGACATAGGGCAGCGCATACCCGATGCCGGGCGCTCGCGCGCCCCCCGGCCCACCGCCAGCGCGCAAGGCAAGGCCAGTCACCAGGCCCGCCACCGCCAGATTAAGCGCGAGCGATAGGCCCAACGCGACCTTCACCCACACCGGGCAGCGTCGTTGTTCGGGGGAGTCATTCATGCTCAGCCCTCCTCGTAATCCCAGCCAAATGCGTCGAGCGCAGTTGAGCTGTCATAATATGTATCCGACCAGAGCGCGTCTGCACCAACTGTCTCAAGCCCCCCAAGCCCCACGACAAAGCCCGTGGCCGCCGCTGCCACCAGACCGCCCACAGCGCTCCACCCGCCAAGGCCGCGCACGATCTGACGCCAGAGCGGGGCAGAGGCGGGCGCGCCGCCCGGCGGGGGCATCTGCGCAACTGCGTCCGCCAGAACACGGGCCATCAGATCCGGCGCGGGGGCGGGCACATCCGACCCGGCCATCTCATCCAGCATCTCGTCAAGCCAAGCCGCATCATCGCGGCGGTCTGGGGGGCGGGTCATATCCGTCATCCTTTATATCCAAGGGCATCGGCCTGCCCTTTCAGTGCGTGTGCGAGGGCGCGTTTGCCCCGTGCGGTCAGACTTTCAACTGCTTCGGTGCTGATCGACAGGGCCGCAGCGATTTCAGGGTTCGAGGCCCCGTCAAAGTGGCGCATCGCAACCGCATTACGCTGGCGTTCGGGCAACTCTGCAAGGGCGGCGCGCAATGCATCCTGCCGGGCGCGGGTCTGCATGTTCGCCTCGACCGAGGGGGTGGGATCAGCGGGTTCGGCCACATCCTCAAGCGGGACATTGCCGCCCCGGCGTTTGCGCAGACGATCCGTGCATAGGTTGGCCACCACCCGAAACAGCCAGGTCGAGACTTTCGCCTCGCCCTCACGCCAGTCGGGCGCGATCTTCCACAGCCGCATCATCGCCTCCTGGGCGACATCCTCGGCCTCGGCCGCATCGCCCAGCATCCGGTAGGCCTGAGCGTGGACACGCGGGACAAGGCGCACCGTGAGACTACGCGCCGCCGCCGCATCCCCACGACCGTATCGCGCAAGAAACGCGGCATCATCCGTGTCGGGGCTGGTATCAAGCGGCATGGTCATCTGTCCGGCGTAGCCTTGGCCCAACCCCTTGTGCAAGGGGCGGGCCAAGCTCTGGTACTTAGTTCTTGTTGATGCGCTTGGCGCGACGGTCCTGCATCTTGGCACGGGCCTCTTCAAATTCGGCCTCGCTGATGGCACCATTGTTGTCGGCATCCATGCGCTCAAAGAAGCGGGCGGGGTTGCGGCGTTTGTTCTGCATCTCTTGGGGTGACAATTTGCCATCCGCGTTTGCATCCATCCGTTCGATCATCTTGGTGGCGCGGTCGCCGCTGCGGGCGGCGGCGCGGGCTTCGATCTCGGCCTGGTCCAGAAAGCCGTCGGCGTTCGTGTCCGCCTCGTCAAACCGGGCGGCGGCGCGGGCTTGCAACTCTTGCATCGTGATTTCGCCGTTGGCGTCAGTGTCCAATGTGCCGAAATCCGGTCCCTGGTTGGCGGCCATCGCCAGCACTGTGCTCACGCCCAAAGCGATGGTTGCGACCAGTGCGATATAGGTTGTGCTTTTCATCTTGTTCTCCGTTTTTGGATCGAGGGCGTCAGGGTCATCTCCGAGCGCCTCATGACGATCAAACGGGCCCCGCACCGCATTCCGTCGAAAAAATTTCGCTGTTGGTTTTGGGGGGTGGCGCGCGACATCGCGACGCAAGGACGTTTTGCACCATTTCGTTCTGCACGCGCAGCGCCCATTTAGGGAGCCACGCGGGCATCAAGGACGCAGATCATGCACACCGACCACATCGCAGACGGCGCAGCACAGCACCCGCTTCGCCCGGCCCTGTTCCGGGGCTGGCGCAACCGGTGCCCCCGCTGTGGGCAGGGCAAATTGCTCAAGGGCTATTTGCAGGTGGCCCCTTCGTGCCCGGTCTGCAAGCTGGATTACAGCCATCACCGCGCTGATGACGGGCCCGCCTATGTCACCATTCTGCTGGTCGGACACCTGATGGCCCCGCTGTTGCACGTTGTTTTTGTGACATGGCGACCGGAACCACTTGTGCTGTTCACCATCTTTGCGGTTGGCTGTGTGGGGTTGTCGCTGTACCTTCTGCCGCGGCTCAAGGGGGCGATTGTTGCCTTTCAGTGGGCCCGGCAAATGGGCGGGTTCGGGCACGTACAGACCTAGCGACACGCCCCCGGATCACAGATCAAAGGCGCAGACATGACAGCGGATCCCATCGACAAGACCCAAGTGCGCGATGCCTCCACCGTCATCGTGCTGCGCGACCGCGCCACGTCGCCGCGCATTCTGATGGGTCAGCGCGGGGCGAAGGCCGTGTTCATGCCGGGCAAGTTCGTCTTTCCGGGCGGAGCCGTGGATGCAGGCGATCATGCGATCCCCCTGAGTTCAACGCTTAGCGCGCCAAACGACCAACGGCTGCGTGAGGAGAGCGCCGCGGACATTGGTCCGGCGCTGGCCGTCGCCGCGATCCGTGAGTTATTCGAAGAGACCGGCCAAGTCCTGGGTCGGCCCGGCACATGGGATGCGCCACCCCCCGATTGGGAGGGCTTTGCCGCCACCGGACACTTGCCCCATGCCGCACCGTTGCAATTCGTGTTTCGCGCGTTGACCCCGCCGGGGCGGCCCCGCCGCTTTGATGCGCGGTTTTTCCTGATTGATGCGGGTGATCTGGCGTCGGACCCGGATGATTTCAGCGCGGCCTCGGACGAGTTATCGCATCTGCAATGGGTCGCATTGGAAGATATGCGCCGCTTTGACATGCCCTTTATCACCGAAGTCGTACTGAGCGAGATCAGCGCCCGCCTCACCGATCCGGCCCCGCCCGCGAGCGTGCCTTACTTCAAGAATGATGATGAAGAGAGCCTGTTCTTGCGGTTGCGCGGCACAGTGATGCAGAACTGAGCGTGATGGTGGCGGACGACACGTCCGCCTTACGGTGGCCCCTTCAGATGGTCGCAACCAGCATCAGGATCGACGTCATCAGCACCGCCATGCCAATCCATTCCCGCGCGCTGATCGCCTCCCGAAAGATCAGCACCGTGACCAGCATGCTGAACACCAGTTCCACCTGCCCGACAGCCTTCACGTAGGCCGCATTCTGCAGCGTGAAGGCCACAAACCAGCAGAATGATCCGGCCATCGACATCATGCCCACCCAAACCGCGATGCGTCGCGCGGCCCAGACGGCGCTGACCTGCCCCGGATCGCGCAGGCGCAGCCAGACCAGCATCGCGATCGTCTGCATCGTTGTCACTGCTGCCAGCGTCAGACCGGCTCGCGCAAGCGGGTCGTCCAATCCAAGGCTCAGGGACGCGCCACGATACGTGACCGCCGACACCGCAAACAGAATACCGGCGCTCAGGCCCAGCCCCACCGACCGGTTGGCCATGTCCCGCCAGCGAAAACCCGAGAGGTCCGGGGGCGTGGACAGCAACAGCACCCCAACCAGCCCGATCCCGATAGCCACAAACCCGAAGGTCGTGACCTGATCGCCAAGAATGAGCCAACCCACGAGAACCGCCTGCATGGTTTCGGTCTTTTTGAAAGTGATCCCGACGGCGAAATTGCGCGACTTGAACAGGCTGACTGTGGCAACAGTGGCGAGGATTTGCGCCAGTCCACCTGCGGCCCCGTAGAACCAGAATGCAGGTGGAAAGGCGGGCCATGTCTGGCCTCGCGCGCCCATATAGACCGTGATCAGGACCACCACCAAAGGCGCGGAATAAAGGAACCGCGCCAGCGTTGCGCCGCCCGGCGTCAGCGTCTTGAGCGACAACTGTCGCTGCAACATGAACCGCAACGTCTGAAAGAACGCCGCTGCAAGGGTGATGGGGATCCAAAGGGCCATGGCCCTCTATCACCGATCAGCGATCAGAGGACCAGAGCGGATGGGGCACGCTGTCCTTGGCCCGCCAGAAATGCCGGGCAAAGACCTGCGCGTAATTGCGATAGCGGTAGCCTTCGTTGCAGGCCAGATAGCGGGCCGCATGGGCCCGGTACAGGCCCGGCAGCCGATACCACGGCACGCCGGGATGCATGTGATGCACCACGTGGAAGTTGTTGTTCAGAAACAGAAACGCGAGGAGTCCGCGATCTTCGATGATCACCGTGCGCCCGCGCGCTTTGCTATGCGCCTGATGTTCCAGAAAGGTGCGGATTTTCAGGACGGACAGAGCTGCGTAACAGGCCAGCAGATAGGCCCAGATGGGCATCGGCGAGAGGGCAACCAGCCACAGCACCGCCAGCACGCCCGGCACATGCAGCACCCAGCCCAGGATGACCTGTCGATCCCCGCGCCGCATCGCCGCCCAATCTGAGCGCGTGAAACAGACCTGCGCCATCAGCGGCCCGATCAGCATGCGCCCGGCCAAGGTGTTGTTGACCTCCAGCATGCGCTGCGCTGCCCTTGGAAGCTGTCGCCATCGGACGGGATCCACGTAATTCGTTTCGGGATCGTCATAAGGGTCTGTCAGGTTTGCGTCCTGATGGTGCGCCAAATGGGTGTCGCGGAACCGCAGATAGGGGATAAATAGGCCCGGATTGACCATCCCGAGGGCCTCGCTGGCCAGCCGGGACCGGAACGGGTGCCCATGGAGTATCTCATGGGTGAGTGACGCGTGCAGCACCAGCATCACTCCAACCGCGACGACCGAAATGCCGGTCGAGACGGACGAGAGCCAAAAAACTCCAACGCTCCAGCCCGATAGGCAGGCGGCAAACAGAGCAAGCGTGATCCATTCCACCCGCGCAGGGCGAGCTCTGGGCAAGCGACGGGACGCGTTTTGAGAGGGCACTGATACAAGCTGCTTTGGGTAAGAAAGACACGCTAAGGCTAGGGACATGATCCGCGGGTAGCCATTCCGAAAGATGTTAACAAAGCCTTCATTCTGTGACAAAAACCACCAGATGAGTGACATTCTCGACAAACGCGACCGGGCGGATCGGTTTCGCCAGCGCCTCCAGCGGGCCATGCAGGACAGGTCCATGTCCCAAAGCGCGCTGGCGCGCCACATCGGCACGGACCGCTCGACCATCAGCCAGGCCTTGTCCGACGATGGGGCGCGTTTGCCGGGCGCGCATGTGGTGGCGGCCTGTGCGCAGGCGCTTGGAGTGTCGGCAGATTGGTTGCTGGGCCTATCCGATCGGCCCGAAAGCGCAGCCGCTCTGACCGCCGCAGCACTATCGCTGACCCACGCGCCGCGCGCGCTCGTTGATGAGCGGATCTTTGGCTGGCACCAGGAGGCGGCAGGCTACAAAATCCGGCACGTGCCAGCGGGCCTGCCCGATATGCTGAAAACGAACGCCATGCTCGAATGGGAATATCGCCCCCACCTCGGCCGCACCACAACCCAAGCCATCAATGCCTCACGGGATCGGCTGAACTGGATGCGGGCGGCGCAATCAGACTATGAAATCGCGCTGCCGATCTTTGAACTGCACAGTTTTGCGGCGGGAACGGGCTATTACACAGGTCTGCCCGCGCAAACCCGGCATGACCAACTGGATCAACTGCTTGAGTTGTCGCGCCACCTTTACCCCCGGTTGCGGCTGTACCTGTTTGATCAACGCGCGCTCTACTCCGCGCCCATCACCGTCTTCGGTCCGCTGCTCGCCGTGCTCTATACGGGCGGGCACTATATGGCGTTTCGGGATCGCGAACGGATTGAAACGCTATCGCTGCACTTTGACGATCTGGTGCGGCAGGCGGCGCATACAGCGCGCGATATGCCCGAGCATTTCGAAAGTCTGCGCATGTTGATCAATTAGGCGTCGCCTCCGGGTCGGTGGGCGGGCGTCTTTGCCGACAGGCAAACAGAGCCGCGCACCGGCCTAAAGCTTGGGATCGGGGTTTTCGGTATGCCCATCCACCGCAATCACCTGCCCCGATACACGCCGCGCGGCATCCGAGGCCAAAAACAGGGCCATATCGGCAATATCCTCCGCCTCCACAAAGCTGCGCATCGACGTCCCCGCCGCATAGCCCGCATAGACCTGATCGCGGCTCATGCCCTTGGCCGCGGCCTCGCGGGCCAGCACGCCCTCCATGCGTGGCCCCTCCACGGCACCGGGGCAGATCGCATTGGCGCGCACACCAAAGGGCCCGGCCTCCATCGCGACGGTCTTCATCAATCCGATGATGGCCCATTTGGCAGCCGCATAGGGCGCGCGGTTGGGATAGCCGTAAATCCCCGCCGTTGACGAGGTAAAGATCACCGTCCCCTGCCCCGCCGCCTTCATTGCAGGCAGCGCATGTTTGGCGGCCAGAAAGGCCCCCTCCAGATTAACGGACACGCACGCGCGCCAAGCAGCCAAGTCCACATCCTCAACCTGTGCGGTTGGTCCTGCGATCCCGGCATTGGCGCACAGCACGTCCAAGGGTCCGGCGCGCGTGATCAGCTCGGCAACACCGGCCTCATCCACTGCGTCACACATATGCGCGTGCCAATGAGACGGCAGCGCAGCAACAGCCGCAGCGTCCACATCCGACACCCACACCTCATAGCCGGATCGATCAAACGCATGGGCCATGGCGCGCCCGATGCCGGACGCACCCGCCGTGATCAGAACGCGGCTCATGGCCGTTGTCCGACGTGACGCCCCACGCCTTCGGGCGTGGGCAGCCCGGCATGGGCCTCGGCCACACGGTCCAGTGCCTGCACAATCTGCGGGGCCGGATCGCTCGGGCGGCGGGTCTCAAGGCTCACATGAAGCAGGAAATGCTCACCCGTCGCCAACAGCCGCTCGCCCTCAAACATCTCGTGGAACAGATGCAGCTTCTTACCCGCTCCAGCCAGCACTTGGGTGCGCACCTCGATCACGGCCCCCGCGCGCACCTCATCCACATGGCGGATATGCGTCTCGGCGGTGAAATAGCTGCCGCCCGTCGCGATATAATCCGCATCACAGCCGATCATCCCCATGAACCGGTCCGTCGCATCGCCAAAGGCTTGCAAGTAACGCGCCTCGTTCATGTGCCCGTTATAGTCTGTCCAATCGAGCGGCACCGCACGGCGCACTGTCAGCAGCGGCACCGACACATCCTCAACCTGATCCACATGCGCGCCCAGCACCGTGCTGGCCCTCAGGCGCGCCTCATGCGCATTCATCACCGCCCCCGCGCCCCAGTCATTGGCCTTGAGCGCACGCATCATCCCCACCAGATTGTCGTCACGTGCCGCCAGCATCTGGGCAATGCTCATATGGCCCGATTGCGCATCCGACTGGCCCGCGATCAACTCGACCAATTCGTCGGTAAACTCGGGCACATCCATGAGCTTGGTCCACGGCCACTGCAAGGCCGGGCCGAATTGGGCCATGAAATGTCGCATCCCTGCCTCGCCGCCCGCCGTGCGGTAGGTGTCAAACAGACCCATCTGCGCCCACCGGATGCCGAAACCCATACGGATCGCCTCGTCGATCTCTTCGGTGGTGGCGATCCCGTCCTTGACCAGCCACAACGCCTCGCGCCACACCGCCTCAAGGAAGCGATCAGCGATATGGGCGTCGATCTCCTTGCGCACGCGCAGGGGGTGGTGGCCGAGTGAGCGCAGGATATGTTCGGCCTTTTCGACCAGCGCGAGGTCGGTGTCCGGCGACGGCACGACCTCGATCAGGGGCATCAAGTAGACCGGGTTAAACGGATGGCAGACCATGATCTGCCCCTTGCGCGCCGCGCCCTGCTGCAACTCACTCGGCTTGAAGCCCGAGGTTGAAGAGCCAATGATGGCGTCCTCCGGGCAGGCCGCCTGAATGTCGGCCAGAACTTTGTGTTTGATCTCAAGACGTTCCGGCACGCTCTCCTGTATCCAATCCACGCCTGTCACGACCTCCGCCAAGTCGGTATGAAAGGTCAAACGCCCCTCGGGCGGCAGCGCCACATCAACCAAACTGGGCAAGGCCCGGCGCGCCTGTGCCAAAACCGGGGCCAGCTTGTCTGCCGCATCCGGGTCCGGGTCAAACACCCGCACGTCCCAGCCATTCAGCAAGAACCGCGCGGCCCAACCGCCGCCGATGACACCTCCGCCAATGATCGCCGCTGTCTGTGACATTACAGCCCCCTTCCTTTTTTTGACGACGCTCTCAGGCGCGTCCTTCAGCCAAACAGGCCCTCCGGGCCAATGATCCAGATCAGCACGCAAAGGACCGACAGGATGAACCAGACAAGGCCCGCCACCGTCTCTTCATCCGCGCCGTAGCGGTGGCCTATCACCGCGCCAATCCAGCCAAGGCCAAGCACGATCAGACCATATATGCTCCACGCCGTGCCCAGAACGCCCGCAGCATAGGCCCCCGCCGCTGCCGCACCGACAAGCAGCCCGCCCAACCACACCGGCGTCCATGTCCAGAGATAGGCAGCAAGCGCGGCCAGCACCGGAATGCCTGCGTAGATCAGCACGTTGTCCATCAGGGGCGCACCTGCATGGTGGCAAGGTCAAAGCCTGAAAACTCAAGGATTTGACGGGCAGCCTCGATGCGATCCGCCCCGCCTGTCGCACTGCGATCAAGGATCCACGCAAATTGCCCATCCGGATCGGCAATGGCGGCTGTGCGGAACCCCTCGTCCACCCAGATCACCACAGCGCGGCGCATCGCGCCCGTGGGGCTGCGCAACCGGTCCGCACCGGGCACATCGACCTCGGCCACCCATGTGGTCTGGTTGACAGGACATGTCGGACATGGCTGAGCGGCCAGAACCCACGCAGCCCCCTCTTGGGCTCGTTCAAGCCGTTCGACCGTGACAAGGTCGCCATCTACCGGATATGCTCCGCGCACCTGCCATGCACCGCCAAACCGGGCGTCGTCATAGCGGCTGGTCACTCCAATCGGCGCATTCGGATCGCGCAAGGCACCGTCGTCTGGCGGCGGTGCGCAGGCCACCAGCGCCAACCCAAACAGCGTGACGACAAATGCGCGCGCGACGCTCAAGCGCCCGGGGCCCGTTTCACAAGGCCCAGTTTTTCGCGCACCTCGGCAGGTCCGATCACGCGTGCGCCCATGTTTTCGATGATGGTACCGGCCCGCTCGACCAGTTGCCAGTTTTGGGCCAACGCACCCTTGGCCAGCCACAGGTTATCCTCAAGACCGACGCGCACATTGCCCCCTGCGAGGACCGCAGCGGCCACGTAGGCCATCTGGTTGCGTCCCAATCCAAAGGCCGAAAACGTCCAGTCATCCGGCACGTTGTTGACCATGGCCATAAACGTATTGAGGTCATCCGGCGCGCCCCATGGCACCCCCATGCACAGCTGAACCAAGGCGGGCGCGTCCAGCACACCATCCTTAACCAGCTGTTTTGCATACCATAAATGGCCAGTGTCAAAGGCTTCGATCTCGGGCTTCACTCCCAGCTTGGTCATCATCGACCCCATGGCGGTCAACATGCCGGGCGTGTTGGTCATCACGTAATCGGCCTCGGCAAAGTTCATCGTGCCGCAATCAAGCGTGCAAATCTCGGGCAGGCATTCGGCCACATGGGCGACCCGGGCCGACGCGCCGATCATGTCGGTGCCCGCCTCTTGCAAGGGCAGCGGTGACTCGACGTCGCCAAAGATCATGTCGCCCCCCATGCCCGCCGTCAGGTTCAGCACCACATCCACATCGGCGTCGCGAATGCGGTCCGTCACTTCGCGGTAATAATCCAGCTTGCGCGACGGCGCGCCGGTTTCGGGGTCCCGCACATGGCAGTGTACAATCGCCGCGCCCGCCTTGGCTGCCGCAATCGCGCTGTCGGCGATCTTCTTTGGACTGCGTGGGACATGGGGGCTGCGATCCTGCGTGCCGCCCGATCCGGTTACGGCGCAGGTGATGAAAACATCGGTGTTCATGGCGAGCGGCATCTGTCTATATCCTTGCGTTTTTCGCCAGTTTGCGGATGAAGGGACAACAAACTTGTCAAAAAACGAATGAAAATGACAAAAACCGTAGTTCTTGTGCTGCAAGACACCAACACGCTGTCGCTTGCCGCCGCCGTTGATCCGCTGAGGGCGGCGAACCGGCAGGCCGGGCGCGCGGTGTTTGACTGGCAGTTCGCGACGCCGAGTTCCCAGGATGTGATGCTGACCAGTGGGTTGCGGGTGGCGGCTGCACCGCTGCACCGCGTGCCCGTCTGTGATGTACTGATCGTGGTGGCGGGCTTTGACCTTGATGCCTAGGCCACACCCCATTTGATGGCCAGCCTGCGTCGCCTGGCCAAGCCGGACACGACCGTCCTCGCAATTGACGGGGGCCCGTGGGTCGTGGCCAAATCCGGGCTTCTGGATGGGAAACAGGCCACAACCCACTGGGAAGACTTGGACAAATTCGCAACCACCTTTGCAGAGGTCGAGACGATCAACGCGCGCTACGTGGTGTCAGATCAACGCTGGACCAGCGGTGGGGCGGCCCCCGCGCTTGATATGATGTTGCACCTGGTCCAGCTCAAAGCAGGGGCCCGCTGTGCAGCGCAAGTCGCGGCGAGCTTTATCCACACAAGTCGCCCGGCCCCATCGGATCCGCAGATGCGCCACCCGCCGACGCGACCGCACACCCCCATGACCGCCCGCGCCCACAGACTGATGGAGGCGCATCTGGAACATCCCCTGCCCCTGCCCGCCATCGCTGCGCAACTGGGTCTAACGCCGCGCAACCTGCAACTGCATTTCCGCGACGTCCTGAACACGACTGCCAAGGCCCAGTATCTCGCGCTGCGACTGACAGAGGCACATCGCCTGCTCAGCATCGGCATGGACACCGTTCAGCAAGTGGCGCTGGCCACCGGCTTCACGTCCGGTTCGACCTTTAGCCGTGCCTATATGGCGCGCTTTGGAGAGCAACCGCGCAAGACACGGCAGGCGCTTTCACCTCAAAGATAAGCGCAAGCCCGGTCAATACGGCATCGGATGGGCACGGTGAGCAGCGTCGATATCGTCCATCACCTCTTGGCTCAGTGTCAGATCAGCAGCCCCGAGCGCGACCTCCAATTGATCCAGAGTTGTCGCCCCGAAGATGACAGAGGTCATGAAGGGACGGGTCATGCACCACGCAAGCGCCATCTGCGCAGGGTCCAGCCCATGCCGCCCCGCCACAGAAAGGTAAGCATCCACCGCCTCAAACGCGCGCGCGGTCTTGCGCCCGCCCAGATCCGGGCTCAACGACAGGCGGGAACCGTCCGGGACCGCGCCGCCCTGGTACTTGCCGGTCAGCAGCCCGGCGGCCAACGGGGAAAATGCAAGCAAACCAACGTCTTCGTTGACGCTCAACTCTGCCATGTCAGTGTCGTAAAGCCGGCACATCAGCGAGTATTCATTCTGCATCGACGCCACGCGCGGCCCACCATTGCGCGCAGCCGCCGAAAGCCATTCAGCCGTTCCCCACGCGCTTTCATTGGACAGACCAAAGGCGCGGATGGTGCCGCGATCAACCTCGGCCTGCAACGCGCCAAGGCAGTCCTCCATATTCTGCCGCACGGCTGCGGGGTCCTGATCGGAGGGGTCAAATGTCCAGTTCTGGCGGAACATGTAGCTGCCGCGATTGGGCCAGTGAAACTGGTAAAGATCGATGTAGTCCGTCTGCAAACGGCGCAGAGAGCCCTCGATGGTCGCAGGGATTGTGTCCGCCGTGATGGGCGCGCCATCGCGCACATGGGACAACCCCGCCCCCGAATGCTTGGTTGCAAGCACCATGTCCGAACGGGTGCCGCCCCGCTCGACCCACAGGCCGATGATCCGCTCAGTCCGCCCGATGGTTTCGGCACTGACCGGATTGACGGGGTACATCTCAGCCGTATCGACAAAGTTGATGCCCGCGTCCAAAGCGCGATCAATCTGGGCGTGCCCCTCTTCGGCGGTGTTCTGGGTGCCCCAGGTCATTGACCCCAGGCACAGGGCCGAGACGTCGATATCCGTGCGGCCGAGTTTGCGTCTTTCCATGGGGATGTCCTTTGAGTTGTGATCGGGGCTGACCCTAGCGGTGCGGCGTACACGGGCAAGTAGATTTTCGCCAGCACCCTCGGGCAGTAAAATCACGGGCGGACCATCATCAGGTTCAGCCCTCGCCCACATATCAACAACATGTGTCCGCGCATAAATTCGCGGATTGCCGTGTTACCCTGACATAACTTCATGCCCGAAAAGGACACGCGCATGTTTCGCCGACAGTTTCTGACACTCGCCCTCGCCTCGATTGCAGCGCCCAGCATCGGGGCACCGCAGCCCTATGGTCTGGCGCCCGGCCGCTCAACCATCACCTATACATTCGTGCTGAATGGAAACCGCGTGCAGGGCACCGTGCCGATCACCCAAGCGGATGTGACAGTCGATCCCACCAATCTCGCCGCCTCCACCGCAGATGTGACGGCCGACGTGCGGGCCGCACGCACCGGGCTGATCTTTGCCACCGAAGCGTTGAAGTCGGCCAGCGTGCTCAACGCCGCAGAATTCCCGTTGGCGCGCTTCCGCTCGACCCAAGTGATACTGGGACCGGGCGGGCGTATTTCGGACGGAGCCGCGTTGCGGGGGGATTTGACCCTGCGCGGTGTGACCCGCCTCATTCAGTTTCAGGCAGGCTTGTTCCGCGCACGCGGCAGCAGTTCCAATGATTTCAGCGCGCTCATTGTCAAGCTTTCAAGCCAGATCAACCGGCGCGACTTTGGGGCCGTCGGCTATCCCGATCTGGTCGAAGACATCGTGGGCATCGACATCACCGCAGAAATCTCGGCAAACGGATAAAAACGACGCGCGGCGGTCGAATCCGCACATGGACCGCGCACCCACCTACGCCAAGGTGCTCCCATATGCGCCTGATCATTTCCTTTGCCGCTCTCTTTTTGTCCGTTGTTCTGTTGCAGCTCAGCTCCGGCTCACTCGGGCCATTGGACGCCCTGTCGGGCCTCGCGCTCGATTTCACACGGCAAGAGATCGGCATGCTCGGCTCGGCCCATTTCCTGGGGTTTTTCATCGGATGCTGGTGGGCCCCGCGCCTGATGGGCAGTGTCGGCCACTCGCGCGCCTTTGCCGCCTTTACCGCAGCGGGTGCAATCGGGTTGATCGCGCATATGCTGATCGTCGATCCCATCGCATGGGCCTTGATGCGGGTGGCGTCCGGCATGTGCGTGGCGGGCTGCTATACCGTGGTCGAGGCGTGGTTGCAGGCCAAGGTCACCAACGAGTCCCGTGGGCGGGCCATGGGGGTCTATCGGCTGATCGACATGGGCGGATCACTGGCGGCCCAACTGGTCATTGGGGTGCTCGAACCAGCCAGCTATGTCAGCTATAATCTGCTTGCAATTGTTTGCTGCGCGGCTCTGTTGCCGCTGACATTGACCACAATCAAACAGCCCGAAACACCCGATGCCCCACGGCTGCGCCCGCGCTTGGCCGCGCAACGCTCTCCATTGGCGGCGGCGGGGGTGATCGTCGCCGCGCTTTCAAGCGCCTCTTTTCGAATGGTGGGCCCGATCTATGGGCAGGAGGTCGGGCTAACGACACCGCAAATCGCTTGGTTCATGGCGTCTTTCGTGCTTGGCGGCGCGCTGGCGCAATATCCGGTGGGCTGGATCGCTGACAAATATGACCGTCGTTGGGTTCTGATCTGGCTGTCGGCGGCGGCCATGTGCAGTTGTGCGATCACAGCACTCAGCGCCGGGTTGGGCACTTATGGGATCATGCTGTCGGCCGGGCTGTTCGGGCTGACAACCTTTCCGATTTACTCCGTCGCTGCCGCCCATGCCCATGATTTTGCTGATAGTTCTGAACGGGTTGAGCTGTCGGCCGCGCTCATGTTCTATTTCGCGCTTGGTGCAATCGCAGCACCGTTCACCGCCTCGGCGCTCATCGACAACTTTGGGCCCCCGGCGCTGTTTGCCATGATCGCGATTGGGCATGGCGGACTGATCCTGTTCGGTCTGGCCCGGATGCGGGCCCGCGCCACGCCCAGCAAACGCACCGCCTATATTTACGCACCGCGCACGTCGTTCTTGATCGGGCGGCTGACCGGGCGCAGCCGGGATCGCCACTAGGGCCGACAGGGCCTTTTCCCTGCCGCGCGGCGCTGGTACACGGGCGACATTCATCCAAAGGCCCGCCATGCAACGTCACCTGATCACATCCGCCATTCCCTATATCAACGGGATCAAACATCTCGGCAATTTGATCGGGAGCCAACTGCCCGCCGACCTATATGCCCGCTACCAACGTGCGCGGGGCAACGAAGTGCTGTTCTTGTGCGCCACCGATGAACACGGAACCCCGGCGGAATTGGCAGCCGCCAAGGCGGGCAAACCGGTTGCGGAATACTGCACCGAGATGCACGCGGTCCAGGCCGAGATCGCAAAGGGGTTCGGACTGTCTTTCGATCACTTCGGTCGCTCGTCGTCGCCCCAGAACCACGCCTTGACGCAGCACTTTGCCGGGCGGCTGGCGGACGCAAATCTGATCCACGAAGTGTCCGAGCAGCAGGTCTATTCCAACGCCGACGGGCGCTATTTGCCGGATCGCTACATTGAGGGGACCTGCCCGAATTGCGGATATGACAAGGCGCGCGGCGATCAATGCGAGAATTGCACCAAACAGCTTGACCCGGTTGATCTAATTGAACCGCGCTCGGCCATTTCCGGCTCTACGGACCTTGAAGTGCGTAACACCAAGCACCTGTATTTGCGCCAATCCGCCCTCAAGGGCGACCTTGATGCCTGGATCAACAGCAAGACCGACTGGCCCGTGCTGACCACGTCCATCGCCAAAAAGTGGTTGCATGACGGCGATGGTCTACAGGATCGCGGGATCACGCGCGATCTTGACTGGGGCATTCCGGTGCGGCGCGGCGATGCGGAATGGCCCGGGATGGAAGGCAAGGTGTTCTATGTCTGGTTTGATGCCCCGATTGAGTACATCGCATGCGCGGGCGAATGGGCGGACGCAAACGGGCACGCGGATTGGGAACGCTGGTGGCGCACCGACAAGGGCGCGGGCGATGTGCGCTATACCCAGTTCATGGGTAAGGACAACGTACCGTTTCATACGCTCAGTTTTCCCGCCACATTGCTTGGCTCGGGAGAGCCCTGGAAAATGGTCGATCACCTCAAATCGTTCAATTATCTGAATTATGATGGTGGCCAATTCTCGACCAGCCAGGGCCGGGGCGTGTTCATGGATCAGGCTCTTGCGATTTTGCCCGCTGACTATTGGCGGTGGTGGTTGCTGTCAAACTGCCCGGAAACCTCGGATTCGGAGTTCACGTGGGAACTGTTTCAGCAGGGTGTCAACAAGGACCTCGCCGACGTGTTGGGGAACTTCGTCAGCCGGGTGACAAAGTTCTGCCGCTCGAAATTTGGTGAAACCGTGCCGGCCGGGGCGGCCTACGGGCCGCGCGAGCAGGCCCTGATCGAGGATCTGGATGCCCGCGTTGCGCGCTACGTCGCCATGATGGAAGCGATGGAAGTCCGCAAATCCGCTCAGGAATTGCGCGCCATCTGGGTTGCGGGCAACGAGTATCTGCAATCCTGTGCTCCATGGACAACCATAAAGGAAGATCCGGAAGCGGCCGCCATGCAAATCCGGATGGGATTGAACCTCATCGCGCTTTACGGGACCTTGTCGTCCCCCTTCATCCCGGATGCCTCGGCAAAGATGCTGATGGCAATGGGTGTGGAAGACGCGCAATGGCCGTCGGATATGGCACAAGCCCTCACGCAGCTGTCGCCCGACCACCCATTCACCGTGCCGGACAATCTGTTCACAAAGATTACCAGTGAAGACACCGAAAAATGGAAAGAACAATTTTCCGGCACCCGTGACTAAGGACTGCTGCGGCGCTTGCTATCCGATGTGATCAGAGTGGGCGTCGGGCCCTGCCATAGTCTGTCCACACCCTGATCCGTCAGAGGTCTGGGTCAGAACTCTTCCCAACCAGTCTCCACCGCGGCAATTTCCGTGTCCAAAGCCAGTGCCGTGTTTCCAACAACCGTGGCAGCGGACGCATGTCTAGGTGCTGTCGGCGCAGGAACCGGCTCTTTGGCCTGCGTTGCGTCGCCAAGTTGGAATTTGGCAACGGCGGCGGCAAGCGCATCAGCTTCGGATGTCAACGCATGGCTTGCAGCTGTCGTCTCTTCAAACATCGCGGCATTCTGTTGCGTGACATGGTCCAGCTCATTCACAGCGACGTTGATTTCGTTCAAACCAGTGGATTGCTCGCGCGCTGAGCTCGCAATCTCGGCAACCCTTTCCGAGATTTCCGCAACCGACGACACAATCGCCGACAGCGCTGTTCCAGTCCGGTCCACAAGTTCTACACCCTGTTCGACCTGCTCGGCACTTGTTGAAATGAGTGTATTGATCTCGCGTGCCGCATCCGATGATCGCTGCGCTAGGGCGCGTACTTCAGTGGCAACAACCGCAAACCCGCGCCCCGCCTCACCCGCGCGCGCCGCTTCCACGCCTGCATTCAAAGCCAGCAGGTTGGTCTGAAAGGCGATATCATCGATCACGCTGGTAATTTTCGAAATCTCCTGGGAAGACGTCTTGATCCCGTCCATCGCGTGAACCGCCTGACCGGCAATTTCGCCGCCTCTTTCAGCGTTGGCCTGCGCCTCACCCGACATCTTGCTTGCCGCATCGGCACCTTCGGCCGCCGACCGGACAGACGAGGTCAGCTCATCAAGTGCTGCTGCGGTTTCTTCCAGCGTTGCCGCCTGCCGTTCCGTCCGGCGTGACAGGTCATCAGCCGCGCTGGTGATCTCGGTCGTTTCACTACGGATGGAGTGCACGTTTTGTGCAACCGTCGTCAGCGCATCCCGCAGAGCGACCAAGGCCAAGTTGAAATTCGTCCGAAGCGTTTGATAATCCTCGGGAATGTCCTGTGACAGCTCTGTCGTCAAATCCCCATTGGCCAAACGTTGCAATGCATCACCCAACGCCAGCACAACGCGCATCTGCTCTTCGCTGACCCGAGCCTGATCCAGGCGCGCGGCCCGGATATCCTGCTCGGATTGTGTCACATTGGACGCGATGAGGATGCTGCGTTCGACGCTGCCGTCCTCGGCATTGACCGTGATGAAGCCGCCATCAACAACCAGACACACCTCATCCCTGCTCTGAATATCGATCTTACCGTGAACCGAGGCGTGAGACAGCGCCGCGACCGCCAAGTTCGAAGGGAGTGCGGCATCTGTTTGCGTGTCACTCAATATGTCATGAAGCATCAAATTATTCGGACGATCCTCGGCATATCCAAGCAATTTGGCTGCAAACTCGTTCATCAGCGTGCACCGCCCTGCCCCGTCAAATTCCATCCGCAACTGGGTCGTATCGATACCCTGCAAAACCGCCGCATCGCGCTGCGCACTGGTGCGATCGCTCCACTCAATGACGGCACCTATCAGCCTGTCCTTATGGTCACGCGCCGGGTTGAGTTTGATCCGGACATGACGCGCCCCGATCCGGCTGAAAAACGACATGTCATCCTGACCATCTGCCTCGCCGACCTGGGCAAACACGTTCTTGACCCCGGACATGGTCGTCAGATCCGCACCGACCCAAGCCCCATCGACGGCATCAGGCCAGACTTCCGTCAAATCGGGCATCAGTTGAGACAACAACGTACAGCATGCCGGGTTCACAAAAATCACCTTGCAGGCTTCATCCACCATCATGATGGGCGCGGTGCTTCCCTCGAACGCTGCACTTTTGAAGGCGCTGTCGCGTTGGGCCCGCTTTGCCTTGGACAAGGAGACGCGAAACCCGTCAATCTGGCGGGCGATTTCGCCGATCTCATCCCGACGGCCGGTGTAAGGAATCTCGATATTATAGACGCGGCGCGCCATCTTTTCCATGGATCGGCCCAAATAGAGGGCCGGACGCGACACCGCGTACCAGACATACGTCACCGCCATCATCATGGTCGCCAGAAACATGAAGGCTGCGATGATGTAGGCCCTCCGCTCAGCCGCGATAACCTGCGCCATGACGTGGTCATTGGTCCACGCCGTGACGACAACGCCTGCAATCGCCCCTTCACCGCCAAAGGTCGCCGGTGCCGCGACATATAAACCGTCATCGGATGTCACAAGTTCACCATTGGCAAGGGACCGTTCGGCCAAATCCATGAACGTCGATCTGTTGCCGTCTAATCCTTCACTCGCGAACATGACAATCAAATCGGCATTCGTCACAAACGCACCTATGGCATCGGGTTGCGCAGTTTCAACAACCCCGGTGGAGATGTCCGCGACGGCCACCTCATTGCCAAACTTGATGGACCCAGCCATCTGATCCGCCAGCAATCGGGTTACATCAACGGCCCGTGCCGACATCTGATCGGCTGCCATCAGACGTTTTTCGCGGTGATCAATCGTCGTCTGCGCGGACAAGACGGCGACTGTCAAAACACCCGTCAGCAGCGCCGATTTGACGAGCAATGTGTTCAACCGGTATCCGGTTTTCCTGAGAGTGTCGAAAAAGCCCATCGAAAGATCCTTGACCGAAAGCGCCACTCAACCTTGAAGGGGCGCGGTTCCGATCTCCTATCGCACGTGCCTTACCACTCCCTTAATGCCAGCGGATATGGGATGTGGGGACGCCCGCACGTGGTCCTGCGGTCTAGGGTCAGGACCCTCGCTCTGTCGCGCTTCGGGACAATTCCGACCGCACGCACCTCACTTTTCTGAACGGGGATCAAGATCTCATGTCGAACGCAGGGAGTGACCGGCATAATCGGTTGATTCTCTTGATAGTTTGGTGCGGGCGGTGGGACTCGAACCCACACGGGGCGAGGCCCCAACAGATTTTAAGTCTGGTATGTCTACCATTCCATCACGCCCGCATGCCTTCTTGTTAGGCAATCGGGCGGCACACCTCAAGAGCGTCTCAGATATCTTCGCCGTTCGGCCCCAATGCGGCCCCCTTGGCCAGCAATGCCCGCTCCGACAGCCATGGATTGTTTTCGACCGCTGCCAAAAGTTGAAGCCGTGCTTCGGCTCTTCGGCCCAGGTTCATCAACGTCAGCGCGCGCCCTGATTGGGCCGCCACATGGCGCGGCGACAGGGCAAGGGCGGCATCCAGATCGTCCAAGGCGGCCTCATAATTTCCACCCAGAAAGTTGCTGAACGCGCGCTGGTTGTACCCTTCGGCATAGTCAGGACAGTAGGCGACAAGCTGATCAAACGTGGCAACGGCGCCGATCAGATCGAAGTTGTTGCGCTGGCGCATGCCCCGGTCCAGCACCTCCTGGGCCGCAGCGTCCGGTGCACGCAGCCAGATTTGCCACATCTGATCCGAAATGGGCCGCCCTGCCTGTTCGTCTGGCGCGGAGCGGGCGGCTTCGATCAAGGTGGTTAATTCGTCGGAATAGTCGGGCAGATCGGGGCACGTTTCGGCCCAGGCGGGGGCGGCGAAGGCCAGCAAAAGCAAAATGTGTTTCATCCCTGAATGATGCGCCCCACGCACCGCAGGTCAAGTGCGCACCCGCCAAGGTCAGTCGATACCGGGCAGCATGATCTCTTTCACCGCTTCCATCGCCACGAAGGTCGATGTGGAGGCGACAAAGGGCAACGTCGAAATGACATCTCCCAGAAAGGCGCGATATTGCGCCATGTTCCGGGTGCGTATCTTGAGCAGATAGTCGAAATTACCTGCGATCATGTGGGCCTGTTCAATCTCTGCAACCTGTTGAACGGCCTCATTAAATGCCTTTAGCGCTGCCTCGCGGGTATCGCTGAGGCGCACTTCGACAAAGGCGACGTGATCCAGCCCCAACAGGATCGGATCCAGCAGGGCGCGGTAGCCCATTATGACTCCCGTCGCCTCAAGCCGCCGCACCCTGGCCTGGGTGGGGGATTTGGACAGACCGATGCGGGCGGCAAGGTCGGTGACGCTCATCCGCCCATCCTCGGCCAGGGCGACCAGAATCGCCTGATCAAACGCATCAAGCCCAGACAGGCGGGATGACTTCTGTTTCATGGTATTTTACCCATATGACCTGTATTGACCGCGCATTTCGATGAAATTCACTTTGCGGACCCTGTTACACTGATCAAAGCGGAAAAGGGAATGCACGATGGCACGTGATACAGCGCAAGACATGGCAACAGCATTGGATACGGGCATGTATGGCGATCCTGGCGCCGCATTGTCCGATCTGATCCAGCTGGCCGATCTGTCACCACAGGACCGCACCGCCATTTGCACACAGGCCGCCGACCTTGTGACTGGCATCCGCACCAGCGCCGCGCCAGGGCTGATGGAAGTGTTTCTGGCCGAATACGGGCTGTCGACCGACGAAGGCATTGCGCTGATGTGCCTGGCCGAGGCGTTGTTGCGCGTGCCCGATGCCGACACCATTGATGCCCTGATCGAAGACAAGATCGCGCCCTCCGACTGGGGCAAGCATATGGGCCATTCCACCTCAAGCCTCGTGAATGCGTCCACATGGGCGCTGATGCTGACAGGGCGCGTGTTGGACGATGACCAGCCCGGCCCCATCAAACACCTGCGCGGAGCGGTCAAACGCCTGGGCGAGCCGGTCATTCGTGCCGCCGTTAGCCGGGCGATGAAGGAGATGGGCCGCCAGTTTGTGCTGGGCGAGGATATCGATCGCGCGATGGACCGCGCGGCGGGGATGGAGGCCAAGGGCTTCACCTATTCCTACGATATGCTGGGCGAGGCGGCGCTGACGGATGCGGATGCGCGGCGCTACCATCTCAGCTATTCGCGTGCGATTTCCGCCATCGCGCGAGCCTGCGCCAGCGCTGATATCCGCGAAAATCCGGGCATCTCCGTCAAACTCTCCGCCCTCCACCCCCGCTATGAGCGCGCGCAGGAGGCCCGCGTCCTGCGCGATCTGGTGCCGCGTCTACGCTCGCTTGCGATGCTGGCGAAATCGGCTGGCATGGGGCTGAATGTCGATGCCGAAGAAGCCAACCGAATGTCCCTGTCCCTTGAGGTGATCGACGCGGTGATGGGCGACACAGCGCTTGAGGGATGGGACGGGTTCGGCATCGTCGTGCAAGCCTACAGCCCGCGTGCGGGCGCGGCCATTGAGGCGGTCTATGACATGGCCACCCGCCACGACCGCAAGATCATGGTCCGGCTGGTTAAGGGGGCCTATTGGGACACCGAAATCAAGCGCGCGCAGGTCGAGGGGATGGACGGGTTTCCCGTCTTCACCCGCAAGCCCGCGACGGACGTGTCCTACATCGCCAACGGGCGGCGCCTGCTGGGCATGACCGATCGCATCTATCCGCAATTTGCCACGCATAACGCCCATACCGTGGCGGCAATCCTTCATATGGCCGACGGGCAGCCCTTTGAGTTTCAGCGCCTTCACGGCATGGGCGAGGCGTTGCACACCATCGTGTTACGCACACAGGGCACGCGCTGCCGGATCTATGCCCCGGTCGGCGCGCACAAGGATTTGCTGGCCTATCTTGTCCGACGGCTGCTCGAAAACGGGGCGAACTCCAGTTTCGTGAACCAGATCGTGGACGAAGATGTGCCGCCCGAGGTTGTGGCCGCTGACCCCTTTGCCGCACTGGAAGATGCCGCCGTCACCATCCCAACCGGCCCGGCGCTGTTCGCGCCAGAGCGGGTCAATTCCGTCGGCTTTGACATTTCGCACACGCCAACGCTCGCGCGGATCGACGCCGCCCGCGATCCGTTTCGTGCGCATCACTGGACGGCTGCGCCCGTGACGGTGACTGCGACCAATGGCACGGCGTACCCGGTCCTCAACCCCGCCAATCCGAATGACCTGGTGGGCACTGTCATCCCGGCAACCACCCAGACTGTGACGCAGGCCTATGGTGATGCGCAGCTGTGGGATGCGCCGGTGGCTGACCGACGCGCGGTGCTCAATGCGGCTGCGGATCTTTATGAGGCGCAGTTTGGCGAACTCTTTGCCCTCTTGGCCCGAGAGGCTGGCAAGACTCTGATGGACGCGGTTGCCGAACTGCGCGAGGCCGTCGATTTTCTGCGCTATTATGCAGCGCAAGCAACGAATGACGCACCCGCAGGCACTTTCGTGTGCATCTCGCCTTGGAACTTTCCGCTGGCGATTTTCACCGGCCAAATTGCAGCCGCCCTTGCATCGGGCAACGCAGTCCTTGCCAAACCCGCAGCGCAAACACCCCTGATCGCGCATCGCGCCGTATCGATGCTGCACGAGGCGGGCGTGCCGCTGAGCGCGCTACAGCTTTTGCCCGGTGATGGAGATGTAGGGGCGGCCCTGACGGCAGACAGCCGCGTGGGTGGCGTGGCCTTTACCGGATCAACTGCCACCGCCCTGCGCATCCGCGCCTCACTGGCCGAACACGCCGCCCCCGGCACCCCGCTGATCGCGGAAACCGGCGGGCTGAACGCCATGATTGTGGACAGCACCGCCCTGCCCGAACAGGCGGTGCGCAGCATTGTCGAAAGCGCGTTCCAGTCCGCAGGCCAGCGCTGTTCCGCACTGCGCTGCCTCTATGTGCAGGACGATATCGCGCCCGCCTTCACGGAGATGCTGATGGGGGCCATGGACGCGCTGAGCGTCGGCAACCCGTGGGACTTGCCTACCGATGTGGGGCCTGTGATCGACACGCACGCCCGTAAAGGCATCGACGCCCATATCGCCACCGCGCAGTCCGAAGGTCGGGTGTTGCACCGTCTCAAGACGCCCACGGACGGCGTGTTTGTCGCCCCAACCTTGATCAAGGTCGATGGCATCGGCGACATGAAACGCGAAGTCTTTGGCCCCGTTCTGCACCTGTGTACCTTCAAATCCCGTGATTTGGACCGGGTGATCGACGACATCAACGCAACGGGCTACGGGCTGACCTTCGGGCTGCACACCCGCATCGATGACCGGGTGCAGCACGTGTCGGATCGAATTTTGGCAGGCAACATCTATGTGAACCGGAACCAGATCGGGGCTATTGTCGGCAGCCAACCCTTTGGTGGTATTGGCTTTTCCGGCACAGGGCCGAAAGCAGGCGGGCCGGACTATCTGTCCCGGTTCCGCCTAGGTGGTGCCACGCCGCAAGCTGGCACATGGACAAGTGATGCGGCGTTGCCTGCACTTCCAACACCGGCGCGCGTCAGCTTTGGCGACATGCCCTTGCCCGGACCAACGGGCGAGTCCAACGTGTTGAGCCACCGCGCCCGCCCCGCCATCCTCTGCGCTGGTCCGGGTGCGGATGCTGCGGCACAACAAGCCGAAGCGATCACCAAATTGGGCGGTCAGGCCGTGCAGGCGACGGGCCAGATCACTCCCACCGATCTGACGGATGGCCCCGAGTATGGCGGCGTTCTGTGGTGGGGGGATAGCGAAACGGGGCGCGCCATGGCCTGTGCCCTTGCCGCCCGGCAAACTGCGATCATCCCGCTGATCACCGGCACGCCCGACCGCGCCCATGCGACGGTGGAGCGGCACATCTGCGTCGATACAACCGCGTCGGGCGGGAACGCGGCACTGCTTGGGGCGGCCAGCTAGGCCGCGCTCTGCCGGATCGCGTTTTGCCAAATGATCAACAGGGGCACGGTCAGTTCAAGCACCGTCGCCCCTGACATGATCGCATCCGGCTGACCCACAGTGACCCAGGATACCACGCGCCCCACCCCGCCCACAAAGATCGCGAGCGCAATCATGCGAAACAACGCAACCTCACGATCAATGCGCGGGATCACGTACCAGATCATCACCGCGAGCCCGAAATAGACGCCGGACTGGAACCGAAACTGGCTGTCTATTGCGGCATTGACGGCCTCGGGCGGCAAGAACCGCGCTGCCCCCACCCAAAGGTTTACCACCCCGTAGAACCCGGGGATCAGGCTCAGCACCCCCACGACGATCTGTAGTCCAAGTTTCATGCAGAGCTTCCTTTGTCAGACACGCGCCATATAGTTCGGATAACGTACCATATCGATTCTCAGCTGCACGACACAATCACTTGACCCGCCCGTGTGACTGACACAGCCTGCGCATATGTTTCCCATCCGCGATCACAATCCGTCGGGGCGCACGCCCTATGTCACCTACATGCTGCTCGCGGCCAATATCGGCATGTTCGTGTCTTATGTCGGACTGTTTGACGACGCGCGTGCGATCAACGCTTTCTTCAACGCCTACGCGATCCTGCCTGCGCGCATCTCGACCGGAGATGGCTTTCAGACGCTTGTCACATCCATGTTCCTGCATGGCGGCTGGATGCACCTGATCGGTAACATGCTGTTTTTGTGGATCTTTGGCGACAATGTGGAGGATGAGATGGGCCATCTGCCCTTCCTTGGCTTCTATCTTGTCACGGGCATTGCGGCCGGGCTGATCCACGTGGTGTCCGCCCCGTACTCACTTGTGCCCACGGTCGGGGCATCGGGTGCGATTGCCGGGGTCATGGGGGCCTATCTGCTGCTGTTTCCACGCGCACGGGTCGATATCTTTCTGTTTCTGGTTGTCTACGTCAAAATCTTTCCCATCCCGGCTTGGATCATGCTGGCGGTATGGTTCGGGATGCAATTCATGGGTGGTCTTGGCTCTGATCCACAAGCCGGAGGCGTCGCTTACTGGGCCCACGCGGGTGGCTTTATCGCAGGGCTGATCCTGACCGCGCCGCTGTGGCTGCGCCTTGGCGGGCCAACATTCTGGGACCGCACCCATGGGCGGCCGCCTCATCCTGAAGCGGTCTATGCCCGCTCAAGCATCCCAAAGGTGCGCCGATGAAAGCGTCCTGCCATTGCGGCGCGGTTGTGCTTGAAGTCACGCTGACTGACGGGCTGAGCACGGCGGGGCGTTGTGATTGTTCGTTCTGTGCCCGGCGCGCTGCCCCGGCCGTTACCGCGCCCAAGGACGGCGTGCAGGTCATCCAAGGGGCTGATGCGCTCACGACCTACACATGGGGCACCAAGACCGCCAAGCACCACTTCTGCAAAATCTGCGGTATCTACATGTACCACAATCGCCGCTCGGACCCGGATGAGATCGGGGTGAACATGGGCACGCTTGAGGGGGTGAACCCGGCCCGGCACGAGCCGATCCCGTGGACCGATGGCATCAACCACCCGTCCGATCGCGACAACTAGGCGCGCACCAGTTTGGCCAACGGGGAAAACAGACCCTCGTTGGCGCAGATGATCTCGCCATCGGCAAGCATGTCCTTGCCGGGGGTGAGCGGTTCGACCAGCCCACCCGCTTCGCGCACGATCAGCAGACCTGCGGCGATGTCCCAGGCATTGAGACGACGTTCCCAATAGCCATCATAGCGGCCCGCCGCCACATAGGCCAAATCAAGCGCCGCCGCCCCGAACCGACGCACACCCGAACAGGCGGGCATGACACGCGCCAATTCCTTGAGCGTCTCGGGCAGGTCGGCGCGGCCCCCGAACGGTAGGCCGGTCGAAAACAGCCCCTCGATCATCTTGTGGCGCCCCGACACCCGCAGGCGGGTGTCGTTCATAAACGCGCCCTGCCCTTTCTCGGCAAAAAACATCTCGTCCTTGGCCGGATCATAGACCACGCCCGCCACGACCTGCCCTTTGTGTTCCAGCGCAATGGACACCGCCCAGTGGGGCAGCCCATGCAGAAAGTTTGTGGTCCCATCCAGCGGGTCCACGATCCAGCGACGCGTGGGGTCCTCGCCATCCGCCTCGCCGCCCTCTTCGGCCAGCCAGCCATAAGTGGGCCGGGCGGTGCGCAACTCGTCACGTATGATCTCTTCGGCGGCGATATCGGCTTTGGAGACGAAATCACCCGCCCCCTTCATCGACACCTGCAGGTTCTCGACCTCGCGAAAGTCCTTGACCAACGAGCGGCCCGCTTTGCGCGCGGCCTTCATCATGATGTTCAGATTTGCGCTGCCTTGCATGAGGTCTCTCCGAGGGATGAGGGGGCCAGAGCCGCGCTATACGCCCCATGGATGCCCTTGCCAAGGGGGGCGCGGGATGTGCAGGCTGACGGACACATCACAGGAGCGTCCGATGCCCGACCATATGCGCCACATCACCCTCAAAAGCCGCCCCGACGGCGCGCCGACCCCTGCCAATTTCGAGATGCAGACCAGCGATGTGCCGCCCCCCGGAGAGGGCGAGGTACTGGTGCGTGTCCACTACATGTCGCTTGATCCCTATATGCGCGGGCGGATGGATGACGCCAAATCCTATGCCGCCCCCGTGCCCTTGGGGGGCACAATGGAAGGCGGCGGCGTGGGCGAGGTGCTGACCTCGAATGCCGATGGCTTTACGACGGGCGATATGGTGTTCGGGATGTTTGGGTGGGCGACACATGCGGTGGCTGCGGCAAACACCTTGCGCAAGCTCGACCCCACGCGCGGGCCCACCACCGCAGCCCTTGGGGTGCTGGGCATGCCCGGCTTTACCGGCTGGCATGGGCTCAACGCCTACGGACGGCCCAAATCTGGCGAGACGCTGGTGGTGGCTGCAGCCACCGGGCCGGTCGGCTCGATGGTTGGGCAGCTTGCGAAGTCAGCAGGAATGCGGGTGGTTGGCATCGCCGGGGGTGCCGACAAATGCGCGCTGGCCACCGACACGTTCGGGTTCGACGCTTGCCTTGATCACCGCGCCCACGCGGATGCACGCAGCCTGCGCAGTGCCCTCAAAGACGCCTGCCCCGACGGCATCGATATCTACTTCGAAAATGTGGGCGGCAAAGTGCTGGAGGCGGTGATGCCGCTGATGAACCCGCACGGGCGCATTCCGATTTGCGGCATGATTTCCTGGTACAACGCAGGCGGGCTTGGCGCAGGGGCAGAGGCAGCAATGTCAGCGCCCGCACTCTGGCGGCCGATCCTCGTGAAGTTCCTGAGCGTGAACGGATTTATCATCTCGAACCATTGGGATCAGTTTCCCGCATTCCTGCGAGAGGTCGGACCCAAAGTGCAATCCGGCGACATCAAAGTGGTTGAGGACATCGCCGAAGGGCTGGAAGCCGCCCCCGAGGCCTTCATCGGCCTGCTCGAAGGGCGCAATCGCGGCAAGCAGATCGTCAAGGTGATCTGAAAGGGTCGGTGGGTGGGTGCCTTTGCGCCAGCAAACAGTACCACCCGCCGCCCGTCACACAGATTGCAGTTTGCGCGCCTCTACGCGGGCCAACTCGATCAGCTTGTCCATATAGGGCTTGCCCAGATCATCCTCGCGCACCGCAGCATAAAGGCGGCGGGTCAGCCCGTCCTTTGTCAGGGGCCGGGTCACATAGTCGCTCGAATACTTCACCTCGCGCACCACCCAGTCGGGCAGCACCGACACACCGCGATTGGACGCCACCAGCAGCAGGATCACCGCCGTCAATTCGGCTTGGCGCACCGCTGCCGGTTCCACCTTGGCCGGGATCAGCAACTGGCTAAACACATCCAGCCGGGTCCGCTCTACCGGATAGGTGATCAGGGTCTGATCGCGAAAATCGGCCGCATCGATATAATCTTTCTGCGCCAAAGGGTGCGCGCTGGCGGCCACAAAAACAGGCGCGTAATCAAAGAGTTCGACAAAAGCGACACCCGCCAAATCCTCCGGGTCCGAGGACACAACCAGATCGACCTCCTCCTTCATGAGCGCAGGCAGCGCGTCAAAGGCCAGACCGGGACGGATATCCACATCCACATCCGGCCACGACCGGCGAAACACCTCAAGCACCGGAAACAACCACTCAAAACAGGCGTGGCATTCAATGGCGATGTGCATCCGCCCCGACGATCCATCGCGCAGACCGGTGAACTCGGCCTGCATCGCCTCGACCTGCGGCAGCACCTGATTGGCGAGGCGCAACAGGCGCATACCTGCCGCCGACAGCTTGAGCGGTTTCGAACGACGCACGAACAGCTCCACCCCCGCCTGATCCTCAAGACCCTTCACCTGATGGCTGAGGGCAGACTGGGTGATGTGCAATTGGTCCGCTGCCTTCGCAAGCCCGCCCGCCTCGTGAATGGCCTTGATCGTGCGCAGATGGCGAAACTCGATATGCATGTGATCCTCATGTTTATCTTGAGAGTTATGAATTTGCTTCAAGATACGCCCTGCCACATACTCGACACAAGCCCAAAGGAGCCCTGCCATGACCGCGCTGTCCTTCGAGACCTTTCCGCCAAAATCACTGGATGCCTCGTTTCACCTTTGGGACACGGTGCAGACGCTGACGCCGCTTGCGCCGCGTTTCGTGTCGGTGACGTACGGGGCGGGCGGTTCGACCCAATCCCTGACGCAAGAGGCCGCACAGACCTTGCGCAAGACGTCCGGCCTACGGGTTGCCGCACACCTGACCTGCACCGGGCAAAGCCGGGAGGACGTCATGCGCACCGCACGCAACTACGCCGCCTCGGGCGTGACCGATATCGTGGCCTTGCGCGGGGATGCGCCGGATGGCGGAGCCTTTCAACCGCACCCCGATGGCTTTGCCGACAGCATTGCGCTGATCAAGGCGCTGGCTGACACCGGCCATTTCACAATCCGTGTGGGGGCCTATCCCGACAGCCATCCCGATGCAGCTTCCATGGCGCAAAACATCGACTTCCTCAAAGCCAAGCTGGACGCAGGCGCAACCGAGGCGATCACGCAATTCTTCTTTGACGCAGACACCTTCCTGCGGTTTCGTGATGCCTGTGCCGATGCGGGCATCAGTGCGCCCATCACGCCCGGTATCCTGCCGGTCAGCAACTGGAGCCGCACCAAATCCTTTGCAGAAAAATGCGGCACACCGATCTCGGCCGTGACGCGCACCGCCTTTGACCGCGCCGAGCGCGAAGACCGCGCCGAATTGTTCGCGCTGACCCACTGTGCGGACCTGTGTGACACGCTGACGGATGAAGGGGTCGATGCGTTGCATTTCTACACGCTCAACCGCCCCGATCTGACGCTCAAGGTCTGCCGCGCGCTTGGTCTGGTCCGTCCCTCACAAATTCGGAATGTGGCATAAGCAGAGGCTAGACCGATCGGTCTGGCTCACCTAACCTCACCGGTGTAACAATCACCGGACCCTGCCCATGCCACGCATAGCCACCTCTGTCGCCGAGCTGCTTAGTCGGGACGAGCTTTTGTCCATGTCGGGCTATGACTTCATGCGCGGGATACTCGAGGGCACGCTGCCCGGACCGCCCATCGCGCAGACGATGGGATATACGCTGCATGCGGTTGAGGACGGTCGGGTCACCTTTCGCGGCGCGCCTGCATTCACCGTCACCAATCCAATGGGCACGGTGCATGGGGGCTGGTACGGCACGTTGCTCGACAGTGCGATGGCCTGTGCTGTGATGACCAAAGTGCCGCGCGGCGCGGTCTACACAACGCTGGAATACAAGATCAACATCACCCGCGCGATACCGTTGGGTATGGAAATCGACTGTGTGGGCGTCGTCGATCATTCGGGACGCTCAACAGGTGTCGCATCAGGCGAAATACGCGGCGTTGAGGACGGCAAACTCTATGCCACCGGCTCAACCACCTGCATCATCATGACACTGAAACCCTGACAGCGACTCAAAGAACGTCCTTGGCAGCCGATCCGCGCAGGCCTGCGACCCACTCGCCCCAGCCCTTGGGCGGCGGGGCCTGAGCGACCGACGGGTGGACCCGCTCGGACGGGTCAAGGCCGACCTTACGCGGCTTGCGCGTCACCAACCATCGCCCGAAGCCCACAAAAGACCCCATCGAAGGTGCCGTGGGGTCCTGCGGAAAGCGGCTCGCCCACCCCTCGGGCAATGGCAGCCCACAGCATTCGGCCATTTCAAGCATCCAGACCAACGGGATATTGGCCAAGGGGCGCGAGCCGTATTTGCCGGACAAATGCCCGCCAATGTCGCCATGCACCCCGCGAAACCACATCTGCACGAGATGACCGTCCCAATCGTCGGTCGTGTCCCACATCACCGGCGCATAGGCGACGCGGGTTTCGTTGCGGGCCAGCGCGTGAAAGCCGCGTTTGACCGATTTGCCAAGCTGGTGGTTGTGAAAGGCGTGGCGCGGCGCGCTGAGGCGCCACAGAAAGGGCATGTTGAGACCCAGGGATTTCACCGTGTCCCAAGCGCCGATCATCTCGATCTCGACCGCTTGGTGGCAGTTGTTTTCGGCAAAAATCTTGGCCGTTGCCCCTTCGGGATTGCATTCGTAATACCGGTAGACGTCGCGAATATTGCGCTCGGTCGCGGCCTCGGGTTTGAGCAACCCAACCCGGTCGATGATGCCGGCAAGCGAGCGGACCGCATAGGCCCCGCGCGAATAGCCAAACAGAAACACCTTGTCGCCGGGCCGGTAACGCGAGGCGAGATAGCCATAGGCCCCACGGATCTGGCGATTGATGCCGCGCCCGAAAATGACGTCGCCACCGCGACGCCAATGAGACCATTGCAAACCCGGCTCGTAGTAAAGCGACACCGCGCTGCCCATCTCAGCCACCAGTTTGTTGGTGAGGCCCGCGTTGGTTTCGTCACACTCATCCAGCGACGACATCGTGCCATCGATGATGATCACATGCGTCGTCTGTCCGCGGGTCGGAGGCGTCACCTCCGGCAAACCTTTTCCGAACTGGCTTTGAAGCCAGCCCGCAATCGATTTATTCAGCCGCGATAGGGTCATTCCTAAGCAATTCCCACACTTTCATCGGTGTGAAGGGCATATCCGCCTGGCGCACACCGTGATCCCACAGTGCATCTTGCACCGCATTGGCCACCGCTGCCAATGCTCCGACCGTACCAGCCTCGCCGCAACCCTTCATCCCCATGATGTTGGCCGTTGACGGAACCGGTTCTGACGTAAACCCGATGTAGGGAACATCATCGGCGCGCGGCAAGGCATAATCCATGAACGTTGCCGTGAGCAGTTGGCCATCTTCGTCGAACTGAACATGCTCGGTCAGGGCCTGACCAATACCTTGAACAACGCCCCCATGCACTTGGCCTTCGGCCAGCATCGGGTTGATAAGATTGCCAAAATCATCCACGACCGTATAGCGATCAACAGTCGTGACACCGGTGTCCGGGTCAATCTGCACTTCTGTAACATGACATCCGTTTGGAAAGCTGCGCGCCTCGAGTTTGACGCGGCGTTCATGCACCATCAGATCGTCGCGCCCCTTGTCACGGGCCATCTCGGCGACCTCGAGCATGGTGGGGGTCATGTTGGACCCTTCGGCCCGGAATCGCTCATCATCAAAGGTGATCTCGGCCGCAGGCACGCCCATCTCGTCCGACAGGAAGGCGGCAAAGGCTTCGGTCATCGCCGACACCGTATACAGGGTCGCGTTGTTCTGAACCGTGACGGACCGCGACCCGCCCGTGCCGCCCCCGACTTTGATCCGGTCGCTGTCGCCTTGGACGACGTCGATCATCTCGACCGGGATGCCAGTCTGGTCCGAAAGGAACTTGGCATAGACCGTCTCGTGCCCCTGCCCATTCGACTGTGTGCCAACATAGATGTTGACCCGACCCTCATCGGTAAATTCCACCTTGGTGCTTTCGGTTGGATCGCCGAGGATGCTTTCGATGTAATAACAGACCCCAAGCCCGCGCAGCAGACCGCGATCCGCATCCGCCGCCTTGCGCGCGGCGAACCCGGCCATGTCGGCCTCGACCTCGGCGCGGCTCAGCACCTTGTTGAAATCGCCCACGTCATAGGTTTCGCCCACGGTCGTGGCATAGGGAAACTGGTCGGGCTTGATGAAGTTGATGCGGCGCAGCTCGAGCGGATCGACCCCAAGCTCGCGCGCGGCCCGGTCCATGGCGCGCTCGAGGATATAGATCGCCTCGGGGCGGCCCGCGCCGCGATAGGCATCCACTTGCGTGGTGTTCGTGTAATACCCGACAGAGCGCAGATAGGTCGTTTGCACATCGTAAACCCCCATCAGCACGCGGCTGAACAATTGGGTCTGGATCGCTTGGGCAAACTGGGAGTTGTAAGCCCCCATATTCGCCTTCGTATGGACGCGATAGCCGATGATGCGATTGTTTTCGTCAAAGGCCAGTTCGGTCAGCGAGGTGAGATCGCGGCCTGCATTGTCGCTCAGCATCGCTTCGGTGCGTTCGGACATCCAGCGCACGGGACGACGCAGATCGCGGGTGGCATGGGCGAGCACGAAATATTCGGGGTACATCATACCCTTCATCCCGAACCCGCCGCCGGTGTCGGGGTTGGTGACGCGGATGGTCTCGGGATCGACATTCAGCGCCTCGGCCAACTGGTCCTTGGGGCCCCATACGCCTTGGCCGTTGATGGCCACATGCAGGCGGTCGCCCTCCATTTCTGCGTAACAGCCGCGCGGCTCCATCGAGTTCACGATGACCCGGTTGTCGCCCACATCCAGACTGATGACGCGGGCCGCCTTGGCAAAGACCGCCTCGGCCGCATCCGCATCCCCCATCTCCCAATCATAGGCGATGTTCTCGGGCGCTTCGGGGTGCAGCGTCTCGCCCCCTGCGTCAATGTCCATCTTGGCGGGCAGGTCGTCATAGTCGAGCATGATGAGTTCCGCCGCATCGCGCGCCTGCGCCAACGTGTCGGCCACGATCATCGCCACCGGCTCACCCACAAAGCGCATCCGGTCGCGCGCCAGAATGGGGCGTTCGGGGGCCGCGCCCTGGGTTCCGTCGCGGTTGGGCATGGTGGCCCCGCGCATCCCCACCTTCATGCCCGCCGCTTCCAGATCGGCCAGCACATAAACCGCGTGCACACCCTCTGCCGTGCGGGCGTCCGCCACATCGAGTTCCGTGATCACCGCATGCGCGACGGGCGAGCGGAACACGAAAGACTGCAGCGCATTTGCAGGTGCGATGTCATCGACATAGCGCCCCTCTCCGGTCAAGAACCGCACATCTTCGCGCCGCGTGACTGACTGGCTTTTTCCGAACTTTTCCATGGGGAACGCTCCTGTGGCTGGAGTGGCATTGGTTGAGTGCGAACCTAGCGGTTGCGCGGGCAGTGTCCAGAGCCGTAAGCGACTAGGATTTGGACACGGACGGCACGTTTGACGCCCTTTGGCGTGGACCGACATCGCCAACCCACCATATGCGGTTGCGGCTGTCGCGAAACACTTCGATCTTTGTGCCGGGCCGGTAACCGACATAGCGCTCATCGGAGTAGGTTTGCAGGCTTTTGCGCCGGTTGCCGGACGCATCGCGCCAGACCAGCACATAACCTTCAATCTCGCGATTGACCTTAAGGGCCCATTCCCGCACTTCGCGGACTTCAATGACCTCGGCCTGCTCGGCCACGCCGAAATTGCGCGCGCGGATCGCCTCAACCGCGTTGCGCCAGATCACCAGCAACCAGATCAGGCAGGCCCCACCAGCGCCCAAGGCATAAGTGCGCAAAAGGGTTGCCCAGTTTCTGGAGTCTTCCGCCTCAGGGCCGGTGGCCAACTCGGCATTGATCCCATAGCCCCAACTCGCCGCGCTCAGGATCACGCACAGCACAGACAGACCAAAGGGCCACAGCCCACCAAAGCGCCACAGTATCTCGACAAGCCCGAGGGGCGGTCCGTGTGTCGCATCGTTCATAGACCGCGCGCTAGCGCAGCGTCGCGGCCCCCAAAACCCCCTTTCCTTCATAGGCCCGCGCGGCTATCTCACGGGCCACGGAACACAGAGGATACGCGCCATGGCCCTTGGAAAATTCAACGCCGCAGACGTCGAGGCGCGCATCTATGCTGAATGGGAGGCGCAGGGTTGTTTCAAGGCGGGCGCAAATGCGCGCGACGGGGCCTCGTCCTATGCGATCATGATCCCACCGCCCAACGTGACGGGCGTGCTGCACATGGGCCACGCGTTCAACAACACGCTACAGGATATCATGGTGCGCTGGCACCGCATGCGCGGGTTCGATACGCTGTGGCAGCCGGGGACGGACCATGCGGGCATCGCCACGCAGATGGTGGTTGAACGGCGTCTCGCCGAACAGCAACAACCCTCGCGTGCCGAGCTTGGCCGCGCCGCCTTCACCGAAAAAGTGTGGGAGTGGAAGGCCGAAAGCGGTGGCACCATCGTGTCCCAACTCAAGCGGCTTGGCGCGTCCTGCGACTGGTCGCGCGAGGCCTTCACCATGTCCGGCGCCCCCGGTGCACCGGCGGGCGAGGAAGGCAACTTTCACGACGCGGTCATCAAAGTCTTTGTCGAGATGTACAACAAGGGCCTGATCTATCGCGGCAAGCGGCTGGTGAACTGGGACCCGCATTTCGAGACCGCCATTTCGGACCTCGAAGTCGAGAACATCGAAACGCCCGGCCACATGTGGCACTTTAAATACCCGCTCGCGGGGGGAGAGACCTACACCTACGTCGAAAAGGACGAAGACGGGAACGTCACGCTGGAGGAGCAACGCGACTATATCTCCATTGCCACCACCCGCCCCGAGACGATGCTGGGCGACGGGGCCGTGGCCGTGCACCCATCCGACGAACGCTATGCCCCCATCGTGGGCAAACTCTGCGAAATTCCGGTTGGCCCCAAGGAACATCGCCGCCTGATCCCGATCATCACCGATGAGTACCCGGACAAGGATTTCGGGTCGGGCGCGGTCAAGATCACCGGCGCGCATGATTTCAACGACTATCAGGTTGCCAAGCGCGGCGGCATCCCGATGTACAACTTGATGGACACAAAGGCGCGGATGCGCGACGACGGGCAGCCCTACGCGGTCGAGGCCGCGATTGCCCAAGCCATCGCCAACGGGGAACGCGACTTTGACGAGGCGATGATCTCGGCGATGAACCTTGTCCCGGACGAATATCGCGGGCTGGACCGGTTTGAGGCGCGCAAGAAAGTCGTGGCTGACATCACCGCCGAAGGGCTGGCCGTGATGCACATGGTGCCAGTCACGGACGCGGAGGGCAACGAGACGGTCGAGGCCATGCCATTGGTCGAGAACAAGCCGATCATGCAGCCTTTCGGGGATCGCTCAAAAGTGGTGATCGAGCCGCTGCTGACAGATCAGTGGTTCGTGGACACTGACAGGATCGTCGGCCCGGCGCTGGACGCGGTACGCAATGGCGATGTGAAAATCATGCCCGAAAGCGGGCAAAAAGTGTATTTCCACTGGCTCGAGAATATCGAGCCTTGGTGCATTTCGCGCCAGTTGTGGTGGGGGCATCAGATCCCGGTTTGGTACGGGCCAAGTGTCACCCACATCGAAAACGCCGACGGCACCGAATCCGACGAATGGGATATTCAGAACCCGCAACATTTCTGCGCGCCCACCCATGCCGAGGCGCTGGAACTCGCGGTCGAGTATTACATGAACAGCGGTGCCAAAGGGTTCCTCGTGGACGAAGAGGCCGCCAATGCGGATGAGGCGATTGCGCTGACCTATCACGAGGACGGCCAGCCCGTGCGGTTATGGCGGGACGCGGACGTTCTCGACACGTGGTTCTCGTCCGGTCTCTGGCCCATCGGCACGCTTGGCTGGCCCGAGGACACGGACGAACTCGCGCGTTACTTCCCGACCTCCGATCTGATCACCGGGCAGGACATCCTGTTTTTCTGGGTCGCGCGGATGATGATGATGCAGCTGGCCGTGGTCGATCAGGTGCCGTTTAAGAACGTCTACCTGCACGGCCTTGTGCGCGATGCCAAGGGCAAGAAGATGTCGAAATCGACCGGCAACGTCATCGACCCACTCGATCTGATCGACGAATTTGGCGCGGACGCGTTGCGCTTTACCAATGCGGCCATGGCCTCGCTTGGGGGTGCGCTGAAACTCGACACCCAACGGATCGCAGGCTATCGGAATTTCGGCACGAAACTGTGGAACGCCGCCAGCTTTGGCGAGCGCAACGGCACCTTTGAGGTCGCCCATTCCGACGCGGTGCCCGCCGCCACCCTGACCCCCAACCGCTGGATCAAGGGCGAGGTCGCGCGCACCCGCGAGGCGGTCGATGCAGCCCTCGCCGAATACCGGTTCAACGATGCGGCCAGCGCGCTTTACGCCTTCACATGGGGCACGTTCTGCGACTGGTACATCGAGTTGACGAAACCCATTTTCGAGGGCGGTAGCGAGGCCGAGATCACCGAAACCCGTGCCGTCTATGCGTGGGGGCTCGATCAGTGCCTCTTGATGCTGCACCCGATAATGCCCTTCATCACCGAAGAGTTGTGGGGCCAGACGGCGCGGCCCAAACCGCTGGTGCATGGCGACTGGCCGACCTACAGCGCAGCCGATTTGGCGGACCCGAGTGCGGATGCGGAACTGGGCTGGGTGACAAGTGCAATCGACGCGATCCGTTCGGCCCGCGCGCAGATGCACGTGCCTGCGGGCGCACGCATCCCGATGGTGGTCGTGGGCCTTGAGGATGCGGCCCGGGCTGCGTGGGAGGCGAACGAAAGCGCATTCAACGCGCTGGCGCGCATCACCGAGTTGAACGAGGTGGACGACTTCCCGAAAGGCACCGTGACACTTGGGCTGGCAGGCGGGCGGTTTGGCCTGCCGCTGGACGGTGTGATCGACGTCGCCGAAGAAATCGCGCGACTGGAAAAGACGCTCGGGAAACTGGCCAAGGAAGTGGGCGGGCTGCGTGGGCGGCTGAACAATCCCAAGTTCGCGCGAAGCGCGCCGCCCGAAGTGGTGGCCGAAACGCAAGCCAACCTTGATGCGCGCGCTGAGGAAGAGGGCAAGTTGCAAGAGGCCCTCGCCCGGCTTCAAGAACTCGGCTGAACCGAACCAAACGACCCAACGAAAAAGGCGCCCCGATCAAAGGGCGCCTTTTGTCATTTCAGAGGGGTGGAGTCACTCCGCAAGGCTGAGCGCCACAAAGCGCGGATCACCGGCACGGCGCACAAGCAGCAGCAGCGACTTGCGGCCTGCCTCTTTCACTTCGGCCAGACGGGTCTCAAAATCCGCGATGCTCGCGATCTTTTGCTGTCCGGCTTCGGTGATGACGTCGCCCGCGCGCAGACCTTTTTCATAGGCTTCGCTGGTTTCATCCACGTCCGTCACAGCCAGACCTTGTTGGCCTTCACCCACGCTCAGCTGTTCGATCAGCTCATCCGTCAGCGTGCTGAGGGTCAGGCCAAGCACCTCTTTGGTTTCGGCCTCTTCGGGTTCGGCAGGTGTGTCTGCCACCGCAGGCGTTGCACCTTCGGCCTCTTCACGGCGGCCAAGGGTCACCCGCAATGTCACGGTTTCGCCATCACGGAACACGACCACGCGCACGGTTTCACCGACGGGGCTGTTGCCGACCTGACGTACCAGACCGCGGGTGTCGGCCACGTCCACGCCAGCAAAGCTGAGAATCACATCGCCGTCCTGCATACCTGATTCAAGTGCCGGGCCTTCGGGCACTGAGGTGACCAACGCGCCGGCGACTTCCTCAAGGCCAATCGCCTCGGCGATGTCTTCGGTGACGTCCTGAATGCGCACACCCAGCCAGCCACGGCGGGTTTCGCCGAATTCCTGCAACTGATCAACTACGCGGGTCACCACGTTGGAGGCCATGGAAAAGCCGATGCCGATGGAGCCGCCATTGGGCGACAGGATTGCGGTATTCACGCCGATCACCTGACCGTCCATGTTGAACAGTGGACCGCCCGAGTTGCCCCGGTTGATGGCCGCATCGGTCTGGATGTAGTCGTCATAGGTGCCGCTGAGGGCGCGGTTGCGCGCAGACACGATCCCGGCCGACACCGAGAAGCCCTGGCCAAGCGGGTTGCCCATCGCAATGACCCAGTCGCCCACACGCGCCTCATCGCTGTTGCCGAAGGGCACATGAGGCAGCGGGCCTTCTGCGCTGACCTTGAGCAAGGCGATGTCGGTGTTGGGGTCGGTGCCGATCAATTCGGCCTCAAGCTCGTCACCGTTGAAGAATTCGATCAAGATTTCGTCGGCACCTTCGATCACGTGGTTGTTGGTGACGATGAAGCCATCCTCGGAAATCACAAAGCCCGAACCCAAAGCGGATGAGCGGCGGGGGCGGTCGCCCTGCCCGTTGCGGTCCTGGAATTCCCGAAAGAAGTCCTCGAAGGGGGAGCCTTCGGGCACAACACCTTGCGGCCCTGTGCGTCCTTCAATCACGGTGGAGGTGGTGATGTTGACCACCGATGGGCTGATCTGTTCCGCCAGCGGCGCGAGGCTTTCGGGGCGGGCCGTGGCCGTCACGGTTTGCACCAGCACAAAGGCCAGCGCGAGCGCGCCCATCCAGAGGGCGCGGATGTAATTCACATCAATAAGCTGTCTCGAAAGGGCAATTGCCTGTCGCTGCATCAGGTCTCTCCTGCTTCGTCTTGGTGGCCAGTCCGGCCGAATAACACACACACGTATGTGCGTTTGCACACAGGGTGCATGTAGGGTTGCATCCTTGCAACATTAAAGATGGCTCTGTCGCGCTTGGTTTCAACATCCCGTTACCAATGTGTGAACGCGAGACACGTGCGGGGCGGTCAAATGCCGATATAGAATGCAAGCCACACGCAAATCAGACCCGACACCATCACCAGCGCACCCAGTTGGCGGCGCACGCCTTCGGGCAGGCTGCGCAGCACTTGAAGGACGCGTTCAATAAGCGAAGGGGCCAGCACATAGGCCAGCCCCTCCACGATCATCACAAGGCCAAGGGCCAGAAGCACCCATGCCATGGGTTATTCCCCCTCAAGGCTCCGCGCGCCCTGATCGGACTTCAGATAGTTGAAGAACTCACTGTCCGGCGACATCACCATGGTCGAGTTCGTCGCCCCGAGCGCGCGGTCATACGCTGTCAGCGACCGGTAAAATTCAAAGAATTCAGGATCGGCCCCGAACGCATCGGCAAAGATGGCGTTGCGGCGCGCATCCGCTTCACCGCGAATGATCTCGGCCTGACGTTCCGCATCCGACGTCAGCTCAACCACCGTACGGTCAGCTTGCGCGCGGACCCGTTGGGCGGCCTCGTTACCACGGGCCCTTTCATCCGTCGCCTCACGCTCACGTTCGGCGCGCATCCGTTGGAAGGTTGCATCGAGGTTTTCGGTAGGCAGGTCCGTCCGCTTGAGACGCACATCCACGACTTCAATGCCAAGCGCGCGGGCTTCGGCAATCGCACCATTGCGGATGCGCAGCATCAGCGCGGCACGATCCGAACTCAGGATGTCGTTGGACGACACCGAACCCAGCACTTCGCGCAGTTCGTTGCGCAAAATACCATCGATCCGGCGTTCAGCGGCCCCTTCACCACCTGTACCAACCGCTTGGCGGAACTGATTCAGATCAGCGATCCGATACCGCGCAAAAGCATCCACCACCAGACGACGGTCATCCAGCGGCGTGACTTCAAGCGGTTCGACGTCACGGCTGAGGATCCGGTCATCATAGCGCACGACCTCCTGAATCAGGGGAATTTTCACCCCAAGCCCGGGCTCTTCCTTGATATCGACCACGCGGCCGAATTGCAGCACAAGCGCCTTTTCACGCTCGTCCACGATGTAAAGTGCCGACAATGCGATGGCCACAGCCACCACGACGACGGGGATCAGAAACGCAGATTTACGCATCAGTTTGTCCCTTCAGTAGTGTTGCGACGCAGTTCGTTGAGCGGCAGATAGGGCACCACGCCCTGGCCGTCGCCTCCGTTTTCGTCAATGATGACCTTGTCGACACGGCCCAGCACACGCTCCATCGTTTCAAGATAAAGACGTTTGCGGGTCACGTCGGGGGCCTTGGCATATTCTTCCAAAACGGCGGAGAAACGAGACGCTTCACCTTCGGCCTGGTTGACCTGTTGAGCGCGATACCCTTCGGCCTCTTCCAGAAGCTGCGCGGCCTGACCACGAGCTTCGGCGAGAACACGGTTGGCATAGGCATCCGCCACGTTTTGCAAACGATCCCGTTCCTGTTCAGCGGCCTGAACGTCGCGGAAGGCGTCGATCACGGATTGCGGCGGGTCGGCCTTGTCAAAGTTCACGCGGATGACCGTCACACCACTGTCATAGCTGTCGAGCGTGTTTTGAATGAGGTCGAGCAGCTGCACGGCAATCGCACCACGGTCCCGGTTGAGGATTGGAGCCAGGTCCGACTGCGCGATAATCTCACGCATCGCCGATTCCGCAACAGCGCGGATGGTCGGGCGCGGATCACGCAGGTTAAACAGGTACTTGGCGGGATCGTTGATGTTCCAGACGACCTGGAAGTCGATGTCGACGATGTTTTCGTCACCGGTCAGCATCAGACCCGCATCGCCCCCACGTCCGCCCACTCCTATCTCTTCGGTCTGTTCGCGGGTGACGGGGATCACTTCGGCTGTGACCACGGGCCAGGGCGCAAAGTTCAGACCCGGGTTGCCGATGGCAGAGAACTCGCCAAGGAACAACTCAACCGACTGTTCTTCGGGTCGGACCGTGTAAAAGCTGGCCATCCCCCAGAGTACAATCGCGGCCAAGGCACCAAGGCCAAGCGTGCCGCGGGTCAGGAACGGGCCGGAGCCCCCGCCATTGCCACGCCCCCCACCTGTGCCGCCGCCACCGCGACCGCCCATCAGGACACGCAGTTGTTCCTGGCCTTTCTTGACCAGCTCATCGATCTCGGGGATTTGCGGACCGTCATCACCGGGCCGACGCCCGCCGCTGCCACGGCCAGGCTCACGCGAGCCGTTTTTGCGCCCGTCATCCCCGCCGTTCGAATTTCCGCCACCCCCCCAGGGGCCGCCTGTATTGCCAGCCATATGGTGTAGTTCTCCTCTTGTCGTGCGACATGTGCCGCACCTTAACTTGTCACTTGTGTCTAGATATCGAAAATTCAAGCGGTGCGCATGGGCGTCTTCATGGTCACGATCTCTTCGGACATGGTCGGATGAACCGCCACGGTCCGGTCGAAATCTTCTTTGGTTGCGCCCATTTTGATGGCGACACCCGCCAGTTGGATCATTTCGCCCGCATCCGGCGCGACGATGTGACAACCCAGAACCTTGCGGGTTGTCTGGCTGACCACCAGCTTCATCAGGACGCGGCTATTCTTGCCGCCAAAAGCCGTCTTCATTGGGCGGAACGAGGTGCAGTAGACATCAATCTCTTCCTGCTCGCGCGCGTCCTCTTCGCTCAACCCCACGGTGCCCATTTCGGGCTGGGTAAAGATCGCCGACGGGATCAGGTCGTGATCGACAGCGGTCGGGTTGTCTTTGAACACCGTTTCGACAAAGGCCATACCCTCGCGGATGGCGACCGGTGTGAGGTTCACGCGGTTGGTGACGTCCCCGATGGCATAGACGCTGTCCACGGCCGTCTTGGAGTATTCATCGACCACGATCTCCTTGCGGCGCCCGATTTTGATGCCAAGCTCTTCCAGCCCCAGATCGGCGGTGTTTGGGTCGCGACCCGTGGCAAAGAGCACGATGTCATATTCGCGCGCGTCCCCGCTTGTGGGTTTGACCCAGACCGACTGTGACCCGTCGCCGGAGCGCGCCGCTATCAAAGCAGCCGATTGTTTGGCGTCGGCCCCCATGGCCGCGTCCGTTGCCGTGGGTCCGTTGACGGCGTCGTAATCGCCACCGCCCGGGGCCATTTCGACAATGTTGGTTCCCAAATGCAGATTGATCCCGTTTTCGCGCATGGCCTCGGCGATCAACCCGCGGGCTTCGTCATCAAAGCCGCGCAAGATCTGGGCCCCGCGATAGAACTGCGTCACCTCGACCCCAAGCCCGTTGAAAATGCAGGCAAATTCGCAGGCGATATAGCCGCCGCCGATGATCAGGATGGATTTGGGTAGTGTCTTGAGGTGGAAAATATCGTCGCTCACTATCCCAAGATCGGCATTGGGGATGTCGGGGCGCACCGGATGGCCGCCGGTTGCAATCAGGATCGTCTTGGCCGTTTTGGTTTCCCCCGTGGACAGCTCCACCGTGTGGGCGTCCTTGAGACGGGCGCGGGCGTCAAACGTATCGACGCCGGACGATTTGAGCAGGTTGCGGTAAATCCCTTCAAGACGGTCAAGTTCGGCTGTCAGATGGCCCTGAAACTTGTCCCAGTGGAACGCGCCCTCGTTCATGTCCCAGCCATAGCCCCGGGCAAGCTCCGGCATGCCGGAAAATTCGCTGGCAAAGACCATCAGCTTTTTGGGCACACAGCCCCGGATCACGCAAGTGCCGCCATAACGATCATCTTCGGCCAGTGCGACGCGGGCACCGGCCTCACCAGCGGCCACACGCGCCGCGCGCACCCCGCCCGATCCGCCACCAATTACAAACAGATCGTAGTCATAGTCCGCCATGTCAGCCGCCTTTGGTTCTTAGTCTGCAAGGTCCGTGAACAGGTTGTCCGTCTCGAGGAAATCAAGCCGCTCCTGTTCGACCGTGCCTTCATTGATATCTCGCACCTCGACCCGGCCATCACCATAGCCAATCACGACAGCATCACAAATATCGATAAAGAGCCCGTTTTCAACCACGCCCGGCATCTGGTTGATGACAAGGCTGAGCTGGCGCGGGTTGCCGATCCGCTGCAAATGGAGATCCATGATGTAGTTCCCCTCATCCGTGACAAAGGGGTGGTCTCCGTTCATGCGTAAACTGGACTGGCGGCCCAGAACGTCCATGGAAATAAGGGTTTCCTCGACAAGGGCCTGGGTGGTCTGCCAGCCAAAGGGAATGACCTCGATCGGCAGGGGGAACGCTCCCAGATGTTCGACCTCTTTGCCGATGTCGGCGATCACCACCATTTGATCAGAGGCGGTCGCCACGATCTTTTCCTGCAGCAGTGCGCCGCCCCCGCCCTTGATCAGGTTCAGGTCCCCATCAAATTCGTCCGCGCCGTCAATGGTGACATCCAGCCACTTCGCCTCGTCCAGAGAGATCACTTCGATGCCGACTTCGCGGGCCAGATCAGCCGTGCGGGTCGAGGTCGGCACACCCTTGAAGCGCAATCCGCCATCGCGCACCTGTTCGCCCAGACACCGTACCAGCCAGGCCGCTGTGGATCCGGTGCCAAGGCCCACGCGCATTCCATCCTCGACATAGTCCGCCGCACGTTTGGCGGCGACGAACTTCGCCTTGTCGATGGGTGACAATTCTCCGGTCATGATATGGCGACTCCCCGTGTGTTGAGGCGCTTATACGACCCCGCGCGGTGCGTTGCGACCCCCCAAGGGGGTTTGGGTGTTCACCTTGGTCGGCGAAGGTGTATCGCTCAACACGGGGGGCATGCCCCCTTAAAGGACTTGGTAATCCGTCAGGCGGTGCACTACTCAAGCCGGCGTTTTGAGCGCATTCATTACATCCAGCACCTCGGACATCTCAACCGCGCCGTCGCGATTAAGATCAAACGTCATCATCGCGCGCATCGCATCCGCTGCATGTGGACCCATCGCAACCTGTGCCTTGCGGCTGGCATGCGCGCGTATCTCGCCCCATGAGACGACGTGGTCGCCGTTCACATCTGCCGCACGAAACCAGACCAGCAAGCGGCCGCGCATCGTTGCACTTGCCGCGCCCAGCAACACGTTCAACTCAGGTCGGGTCACTGCCAGATCGCCGTTCAGATCCGCCTCAAGCAGCCGACGCATCTCGCGGGCGCGCAGTCGGGCCAACTCCGCCGCAATCGCCTGTTCGATATGGGCGGCTCGCAGACCGTCCCGGCCTCCGTAGCCAAGGATCAGCCCCGCCGCCTCTTCCACAAAGGCTTCGGGACGGGTGCGCATTCGATCCAGCGTGGTCCCCGGCGTGCGCGCCACCAGCACCTCCAACAACGCTTGCCCCGACACATCCTGCGCCAACGCAAAGCGCCAGGGCATCAAACAGGCAATCAAGGCAAAAACCGCAATAATCCATCGCATCGTGACATCCTCCTGCTTCGATCCAATCCCATCAGGGTTAAGTCTGGGTTAAGCCTGACCAAATCACCGACCAAACGGTCGCTTTAGGGCAGTGCACGGGGTGCGCCCGCGCGCTATCACTGGCCCATGACTTACGTGCTGCACTACGCCCCCGACAACGCATCGCTGATCGTGCGACTGGCGCTCAACGCCCTGGACGTGCCGTTCGAGACGGCGCTGGTGGATCGCGCGGCGCACAGCCAACGCGACCCGGCCTATCTTGCACTCAATCCCAACGGGTTGATCCCGACGCTGATCACGCCGCATGGCCCACTCTTTGAGACTGGCGCGATCCTGCTTTGGCTGGTCGACACGCATGGCGATCTGGGTCCCGGCACCCAGAACAGCCGCCGCGCCGACTTCCTCAAGTGGCTGTTCTTCTGCTCCAACACCGTACACCCGGCCCTGCAACTGCTGTTCTATCCGCACAAGCTGGTCGGCGATGATCCAGAGGCCTGCAAGATGGTCACGACCGGGGCCAAGCGGCTGTTGCGCGCCCATTTCGCGACGCTGGACACCGCGCAAACGTCAGCTTTCGCACAGACAGAGGTAACGGTCATCGACCTCTATATCGCAACGATGCTACGCTGGTGCGCGATCTACGGCCCCGAGGATCGCACCTGGTTTTCGCTGGCCGACACACCGGCGCTGGCGCGCATTTGTGCCCACGTTGAGGCCCTGCCCGCCACAGGCCGCGCCCAGATGGCCGAAGGGCTTGGCGCAACCCCGTTTACCGCGCCCGCACGACCCAATCCCCCGGAAGGATCCGCACTCTGATGTTTTTGTCCGTATTCGAGATGTTCAAGGTCGGCATCGGCCCATCCTCGTCCCACACCATGGGGCCTATGGTGGCTGCCGCACGGTTTCTGGAGATGATGCGCGCCTCGCCCTTCCAGTTTTCAGGGCTGAAGGCGTCCCTGCATGGCAGCCTTGCCTTCACCGGGGTCGGACATGCGACAGATCGAGCGACGATACTGGGCCTTGCCGGGTTTGTGCCCGACACATACGACCATGACCGTGCCGAACAGGTGCTTGGAGATCTGCACGCCACGCAAACCCTGCACCCTGACGGCTTCGGACCTTTGCGGTTTGATCCCAAGACCGACCTGATCTTTGACTATGACACGCAACTTGCGGGGCATGCCAACGGGATGATCCTGATGGCCACGGATGCGCAAGGGGACGTGACCTTGCGGCAAGTGTTCTACTCCATCGGTGGCGGCTTCGTCATGACCGAAGAGGAACTCGCTGCGGGCAAAGCCACGGATGAGGGTGCCCCCGTCCCCTACCCGTTCAAATCCGCCGCCGAGATGCTGGAAATGGCCGCGCAATCTGGCAAGACCATCGCGCAGATGAAGCAAGCAAACGAGGAATCCCGCGGCGGGGCCGAAAACCTCAAGTCGGGGACCAAGCGGCTATGGCAGGTGATGCGCGATTGCATCGACCGTGGGCTTGAGACCGAAGGAACCCTGCCGGGCGGTCTATCCGTGAAACGCCGGGCCAAGGGCATTCATGACGCCCTGATCGCCGAGCGCGGGCTGAACCAAAGCGCGCCGCATACGATCAACGACTGGATGAGCGTCTATGCCATGGCCGTCAACGAGGAGAACGCGGCAGGCGGTCAGGTCGTGACCGCCCCTACCAACGGAGCGGCGGGGGTGCTGCCCGCAACATTGCGCTATTACCTCGACCATGTGCCGGGGGCCTCCGAGGCGCATATGCAGGACTTTCTGCTGACAGCAGCCGCCATTGGCGGTCTGGTCAAATTCAACGCCTCTATCTCCGGGGCCGAAGCGGGCTGCCAAGCGGAGGTCGGTAGTGCGGCGGCCATGGCGGCCGCAGGGCTGTGCGCGGTGATGGGCGGCTCCCCCCAACAGATCGAAAACGCGGCGGAGATCGCGTTGGAACACCATCTGGGAATGACATGCGATCCGGTGCGCGGGCTCGTGCAGGTGCCCTGCATCGAACGCAACGGACTGGGGGCGATCAAGGCGGTCAGCGCCGCCTCGCTGGCCCTGCGCGGGGATGGCACCCACCTTGTGCCGCTGGATGCATGCATCGAAACCATGCGCCAGACAGGCGCGGATATGAGCGAGAAATACAAGGAAACCTCCCTGGGAGGGTTGGCCGTCAACGTCCCCAACTGCTGAGGCCCGCGCGGCAGGGTCGGTGGGTGGGCGCCTTTCGCGACCGCGAAACAGTCCCACGCAGCGGACCGCACCAGCACGCTCTGACGCCAACGCGCATCATGACCGCAGCAACTCCCACGTTGTGTTCGCGTGATCCGCTGCTACCGTGCAGCAATGACTCAAGACCGCCCCTTTCTCGGCATCATGCTTATGCTGGGCTTTTGCGTCGTGGCCCCCATGGGTGACGCGTTTGCAAAACTGTTGGGCGGGTCCATCCCGCTTGGGCAACTGCTATTTGTGCGCTTTGGCATTCAAGTTGTCCTGCTGATCCCGCTGATCTGGGTGACCGGGCGGGCCTGGCGGATTCGGGGGCGGGTGTTGTGGCTGACGCTGCTGCGCACGGTGCTGCACATCGTCGGTATCGGGGCAATGTTCACGGCCCTCAAATTCCTGCCACTGGCCGATGCGGTCGCCATTGCCTTTGTCATGCCCTTCATCATGATGCTGCTCGGCAAATACGTGCTGAACGAAGAGGTGGGCAGCCGCCGCCTTTGGGCCTGTGTGGTCGGCTTTGTTGGCACGCTGCTGGTGGTTCAACCCAGCTTTGCCGAGGTGGGCTGGCCCGCCTTGCTGCCGCTGGCCGTGGCGATCAACTTTGCCTTCTTCATGCTGGTCACGCGCCATATCGCCAAGGACACCGACCCGGTCGGCCTGCAAGCGGTCAGCGGGGTCATGGCGATGATGATCATGGGGCCTATCCTGTGGCTGACCCAAGGCGCTGACCTGCCCGCATTGCAGCTTGTCACGCTCGACATCTCGCTGCCCGGTGATCAATGGACATCCCTGTTCGAGATGCCCCTGTTCCAACTGATCGCGATTGGGGTGCTTGGCACGCTGGCGCATCTGTTGATGACATGGTCGCTGCGCTATGCGCCCTCGGCGACCCTTGCGCCGATGCAGTATCTCGAAATTCCCGTGGCCACGATCATCGGCCTCGCCATCTTTGGCGATCTGCCAAACGGGCTGGCCGCCATCGGGATTTGCATCACGGTTGGGGCGGGTCTGTATATCGTATTTCGCGAGCGGGCCATCGCGCAGCTTGAGGCGCGCACGCCAGCGCCCGTATGACCCCCGCCAGCCGCGCACGGGGCAGGATCACCAACATGCAGGGCGCATCCATCTGCAAGCTGACAGGGCCTGTGGCCATATTCGACGTCCCGATGCGCGTGGCAGGATCAAAGCGCAATCCCTCGATCGGCCAGCGCAACCCCTCTGACACACCGCCCACCGGCCCAAGGGGAAACAAGGACACGGTATCCCCGTCCTCGGTCGGCAGCGTCACGTCAGACGGGCACAGAAACGTGACCTCGCTTGGTCCCAGCACAATGCAAGGGCGCTCCGGGCGGGCAGCCAGCACATGAAGAACGGCAAGGTGATGATCAACACGCCCCCCGGTAAAGCCCACGGCGACGACGACAGGGGCCTCGATATGGCGCAGGGCCTTGTCGAAATCGGTGCTGTCCTGTTCGCTGACCCTGATCTGGCGGTCGGGCGGAATGCGGGCAAGGGTCTGGGGCGACACACTGTCAAAATCACCGATGATGGCCGCCACGGCGACATCGGCCCTGTCCGCCAGTTCAGCACCTCCGTCCGCCGCGACGCAGGTGGGGGCCAAGGCGACCGCGTCCATGACATCCGCGACAGACGCCTCCCCACCGCCCAACAAGGTGATAGGGTCAAAACTGTGAACAATCTGCATGGTCATGGGTTTTTAATGCATTTTTCGGAAACAGATCACAATGTCGCCGCGAAATGATACCCTCCTCGGCACAGATTCGGGCCGCTTTGGTCCGGCATTGCGCCCTATAGAAACCTCCGCAAATCGGCAGAGGACGAGCATCCGATGACAAATAACAATAAGATTTTGACGGTCTCCTACGGCACCTTCTCGTGCACGCTGGAAGGCTTTGACGATAGTTTCGGCACGATGAAGGCGATTGCAGAATATTTCCGCGATCTGGCCTCTGACGACCGATATTTCGGGGCCGAGCCTCCGCAACCCGACGCTGAAATGTTGGCACGAATCGCAGAGCGCGAGATTTCGCGACGTGTCGAGGCGCGCGAGGACAAGGGCCGCATCGTGCTGAGCGCAGGTGAGGCCGAGGTGGCCCAAGCGCCAGCAGCCGCCGCCCTCGCCCCGGTGACCGTGCCAGAACAGGCCCCCGAGCCAGAGCAGGTGCCGGACATCGCCGAGGTTGAAGAGGCTGAGGTTGAAACCGCCGAAGTCCCCGAGGTCGCAGACGTCGAGGAGCCGACTCAAGAGGACGTCGTTGAGGCGACCACACCCGTCGCCGAAGACATCACGCCCGAGCCGGTATTGCCCGAGGCCGTCGCTGAGGCCGATGACACAACGGACGTCGCCGAGATTGAAGACAGCGCCGAGGCTTTCTTTGCGGATGTGACCGAAGATGCGGCCCCTGAAATGACCGCGCAAGACGCCACTGACGCAGTCGAAGACGCCGCTACCCTTGCGCCCGACAGCATCGCAGCCAAGCTGCAACGCATCCGGGCCGTGGTGTCCCAGCATCAGGACGACGATGACGAGGATGCGATGTTCGAAGACGAACACGCCGAAGACCTCGCGCCGTCCCAAGACGTGGATGACGCGATTGCGGCGGACACCGACCAATCCGCCTTCGTCGCCGAAACGGTAGACGCCATTGAGTCGGCGCAGTCGGATGAGGATAGCACCGAAGCGGACGTCGCTGAAGACGAGGATGATATCTCGTCGATCCTCTCGCGGTTTGACACCAATGACGAGGCCGTGGCCGAACAATCCGATATCGCGTCGGACATGTCGGACGACATCTCGTCCGACGCCGCAGAAGAGACATCGCAAGACAACGATGATGATCTGGGCCTCGACTCGCTGGCCGCCTTGATGGCGCGCGACACAGAGGACGAGGTGTACACCGCCGAAGCCGAGGAAAACCTGTTCGAGGACAGCGTCGAAGCGATCAACGCCGATGAGGACGAAGACCTCGCCGCGCCCGCGCCGCGCCGCGCCCGTGTGATCAAGGTCAAGCGCGCCGACATCGATGCCGCCATCGCCAAAGGCCAGATCGAGGAAGTCGCAGACGACGACGCAACCGCCACCTCGACCCTGTCCGACGAAGAGGAAGCGGAACTGCTGGCAGACCTTGCGCAGGTCGAAGCGGAGTTGCCCGACGACGCGCACGACGCCACATTCGAAGACGCCCTTGACGAAGATCTGATAGGCGACATTGCAGAAGATGACGTTTCCAAAGACGCCGACGCACACGACGTCATTGCAGAGGATGACCTCGTTGAGGACGATATCGCCGAAGATATCGAGGTTGCAGCCGAGGCAGAGTCCGAGGAGACCAAAGTCAACGACGATGATGTCTCGCGCCTGATGGCCGAGGCGGACAATCAGATGGACGAACCCGAAGGCTCAAGCCGCCGCAACGCGTTTGCCCATCTCAAGGCCGCTGTGGCCGCCAAAAAGGCGGATGCCGGGATCGGCAGCAAGGACGAGGAAGAAGAAGGGGCGTTCCGCTCTGATCTGGCCTCGGTCGTCAAACCCCGCCGACCCACCGTATCCAGCAGCCGCGGCGAGCGGCCTTCGGCCGAACGTCCCGCCCCTCTGAAACTCGTCGCAGAACAGCGCGTCGATGTTGAGGCCGCACCTAAAGGCCCCGTACGCCCACGCCGCGTCGCTGCCGTACAAGAGGTGACCCACGACACCGAGGACGAAGGCAACTTTGCCGATTACGCTTCGGACATGGGCGCGCATACCCTGCCCGACCTGCTTGAGGCGGCGGCCAGCTACCTCAGCTTTGTCGAGGGCCGCGATCAATTCTCGCGTCCCCAGTTGATGAGCAAAGTGCGTCAGGTGGAGGAACGCGACTTCAGCCGCGAAGACGGGCTGCGTTCGTTCGGTCAACTGCTGCGGGCAGGCAAGATCGAAAAGATCAAGGGGGGCCGCTTTACCGTGACAGGTGATATCGGCTACCGCCCTGATCAACGCGCCGCTGGCTGATACCGGCCACAGCGATAATCACGAAAAAGGCGCTCTTGTCGGAGCGCCTTTTTTCATGCTCTGTGACCGGCATGACATTTCCCGATCAACCCACACTGACAGGCCCGACGCTGCATCTGCGCCCGCTGCGCCTTGATGACCACGCAGCCCTCGCCGCAGCGGCCAGTGATCCGGCGATCTGGACAGGCCATCCCGCACGGGATCGTCATAAGCCAGAGGTCTTTGCCCCCTATTTCGACATGTTGCTTGATGCGGGCGGCACCCTTGTGATCACGGAACGGGGCAGCGATGCGGTGATCGGATGCTCACGCTACTACCCCGCCCCCGAAGGCCCCGGCGAAATCGGGATCGGCTTCACATTCCTGACCACCGCGCATTGGGGCGGCACCACCAATCGAGACCTCAAAACCCTGATGCTGGACCACGCATTTCGCCACGTGGACCGCGTGTGGTTCCATATCGATCCCAGCAACATCCGCTCGCAGAAAGCGACGGCAAAACTGGGCGCAAAATACATCGAAACGCGTGAACGCCCCTTGGGCACATCACCGGGGATGTGGATGTGCTACGCGTTGGAAAAATCAGTGTGGAAGGCCGCTCAGGCGTCAGGATCAGGCTGACCAATCCCTTTGAAGACGAACTTGAGTGGAAAGGCCCAGATCACCCCGAGGATGATGTAGATCAACAACTCGACCAAAAAGCCTGGCCGCTCGAACCAGCCCACGACCGTTACTGCCACCACGATGTAAAGCGGCACGCCCAGCATCAGAATGGCCAAAGCCAGCCGCTTTCGGGTCTTGTACGCCAGTGCCATATGCACCCCTTCAGTCCGCAAATGGGTCCCGGACGAGAATGGTGTCCTCCCGCTCGGGTGAGGTGGAAAGTAGGGCGACAGGGCAGTCGATCAACTCTTCGACGCGGCGCACATATTTGATCGCATTGGCCGGCAATTCGGCCCAACTGCGCGCGCCTTCGGTGGATTCGGACCAACCGGGCATTTCTTCGTAAACGGGTGTGCAGCGGGCCTGTTGATCAGCGGCGGTGGGCAGATAGTCCAGCTGCTTGCCGTCCAATTCATAGCCCACACAGATCTTGAGGGTCTCGAACCCGTCCAGCACATCGAGCTTGGTCAGCGAGATGCCATTCACGCCGCTGGTCGCGCAGGTTTGGCGCACAAGGCAGGCATCAAACCAGCCGCAACGGCGTTTGCGCCCGGTGGTGGTGCCAAACTCGTGGCCCCGCTCGCCAAGGCGCTGACCGTCCGCATCCTCAAGTTCGGTCGGGAATGGGCCCTCGCCCACGCGCGTGGTGTAAGCTTTGACAATGCCCAGCACGAAATCAATCGCACCGGGGCCGACCCCAACGCCCGTGGCCGCCTGCCCTGCAATCACGTTCGAGGACGTCACAAACGGATATGTGCCAAAGTCGATGTCCAGCAACGCGCCCTGCGCGCCCTCAAACAGGATGCGTTTGCCCGCTTTGCGCGCCTCGGTCATGACCTTCCAGACCGGGGCGGCGTATTCGAGGATGGCCGGTGCGATCTCTTTCAGCTTGGCGATCAGACCGTCGCGGTCGACAGGGTCCAGCCCCAGGCCGCGGCGCAACGCGTCGTGGTGGATCAACGCACGGTCCACGCGCAGCTCAAGCGTTGCCGCGTCAGCCAGATCTGCCACACGCACGACGCGGCGACCGACCTTGTCCTCATAAGCCGGCCCAATGCCCCGGCCCGTGGTGCCGATCTTGGCCACGGAGTTTTGGGATTCGCGGGCCCGGTCCAACTCTCCATGAATGGGCAGGATCAGCGGCGTGTTTTCAGCGATCATCAGCGTGTCGGGCGAGATATCGACCCCTTGACCGCGCAGCGTTTCGATCTCGGAAATCAGGTGCCAGGGATCAAGTACCACACCGTTGCCAATCACGCTCAGCTTGCCGCCGCGCACAACGCCGGATGGCAGCGCATGCAGCTTGTAGACGGCCCCGTCAATGACCAGCGTGTGACCCGCGTTGTGGCCCCCCTGAAAGCGCGCGATCACATCGGCACGCTCGCTCAGCCAATCGACAATCTTGCCCTTGCCCTCGTCGCCCCATTGCGCGCCGACAACCACCACATTGGCCATGCTGATCCCTTTCATGCAAACCCGCGCCCGTATAGCGAGGCTGTGCGGCATGCGAAACCGGTATCTGACGCAAAGCCTGCGGACATGTTTCTTTTGACCAAAAATACCGCCGCCGGAGGCATCCCACAGTTGCAACAGACCCGACTTCGCGGCATGAGCACGCCCATAACAACGCACGGATGACCGATATGGGCTTTCTCTGGCGCTGGCTGTTTGCCTTTGGGCTGCTGGCCGCAACCTACAACCCGACGGCCTACAATTACGTGGCCTGGGTCCGAGACTTCGGCGCGCAGAACCTGTCCATCGCGGTGCTGGCCGGGCTGCTTTTGCTGATTGGATACATCATCTATCTACGCGCAACGCTGCGCTCAATCGGCGGGTTCGGCATGGCGCTGGTTCTGGCCGTCGTCGGGGCGAGCCTGTGGGTTCTTTATGATCTGGGCGTGCTCAAACTCGACAATCCCGGGCTGAACGTGTGGTTGGCACTTCTGGCGCTGTCGCTGGTCCTTGGGGTTGGTCTGAGCTGGAGCCATGTGCGCCGCTATCTGTCGGGTCAGGCAGATATGGATGATGTGGACGAGTAAGACGCGCCATGTCGCGGCTTAGCTGGGGGCGCTGCCCCCGGCCTGCGGCCTCCCCCGGCATATTTGTTGAACAATGAAGGGCACGGGGTCTTTCAGTCCAGCGTGACGGGTTGGCCGTGGGGTGTGGCCAGATAGGCCGCTGTCCATGCTGCCTGCGCTTCGCGCACCTTGTCTGGCGAGGCCGCACCCAATTCGGCGAGGTAGGCTTCAAGCGTTTCCAGCCATGCCGCGAAATAATCATCGCCGCCATTGAGATCCTTGCTGAGCCCATGGGTTTTGAGGGTCGCCCCAAACCGCGCAGCCCAATCGGGCCATGCAAAGACACCCGCCTCGTTCAGATGCACCGTCAGCGCAAAGACCTGGGCATGCCAAGGGGCCTCGAATGCCGGTTCGGGCCTCATCCGGGTGCCAGATAGCTGTCCCACAGATCAAGGATCACCTCGTCCTGCGGGTGTTCGGGATGCGCCCAGATATCAACGGCGCGCACGGCCACTGCGTAAAGCGGTTCGGCGGCTTCGCCCAAGCGATGTGCGCTGCTGTCGGGCAAAACGTGACTGCCGTGCAGGCGCAGGATGGTGCCCTTGGCCCCTGCCGCGTATTCGGGCAAGCGGGTGTGGCCACCGGGCACGGTTACGTTTTCGGCAAACGCTCTGATCTCGACCGTATCGCCGGGTGCAAACCGCGCGGGCACGGTGCTCGGCCGGTCGGCAGGCCCCCCTTTGGCCAGCACGGCCGCAACCGCGCCCGGTTCCAGCCGTTTGGCGGCCAAGGGGCTGTCGCTCGACGCTTTGCCTTGGGCCAGCTCATCCGCACTCAGCGCGCCTGTATCTACCAGCAAGTCAGCCAGCGCCGCCATCCATTTTTCGTAGTAGGAAAATCGCGCATAGTCCATCGGGGCCAGCGACTCGCGGGCATGGCGCGATACATCAATGTTCCACAGCCCAAGCGAACCGCAGGCAAGAGTCACGGCCAACGCGCGGGGATGCCAATCGGCGTGAAACATCACTCCCTCTTCCTCGGGGATCACCGGCCCGTCGCCAAAGCGGCCACCCATATCATGCACCCGGCTCATGGGGTGCCCGCCAGCGCGCAGCCAATCATCGCGTCACGGGAGACAAGGTCCATCAAACCCGCCTCTTCCAGCCCTTCGGACCCTTCCGGGCGCATCGGCAGCACCAGATAGCGCACTTCCGCTGTCGAATCCCAAACCCGCACGGCGGTGTCTTCGGGCAGCGTCACGCCAAAATCGGCCAGCACCTTGCGCGGCTCACGTACCGCACGCGCCCTGTAGGCATCGGATTTGTACCAGCCCGGCGGAATGCCAAGCAGCGGCCACGGGTAACAGGAACACAAGGTACACACGACCATGTTGTGCACCTGCGCCGTGTTTTCGACGACCACCATATGTTCGCCTTGGCGCCCATAATATCCCATCTCGGACACCACTGCGTCCGCATCCTCCAACAAAGCCGCCTTAAAGTACGGGTCCGCCCAGGCGCGGGCCACCACATGGGCTCCGTTGCGCGGCCCGATCTTGTTTTCGTAGGTGTCGATGATTTCGTCCAGCGCGGCGGGATCAATCAGCCCCTTCTGCGTCAGGATCGTTTCAAGCGCCTTGACCCGCAAGGCAGGGTCAGACGGCAGCAGGCTGTGCGGGTGAGCGTGATCAGAATGGTCATGGGGCATGCGTTCGACTTTGGGACAGGCGAACCCAAATATCCACCCGTTTTTGCACGCCGTCCAACCGACCACATGCAGCCGCGCGCGCGTGCGGGCAAAAGGCGACTTGCGGGAGGGGGCGTTCTTGCATAGATACCGCCCATCGCGCAGCTTGAAAGGGCAATTCCCTCACATGGAAAACGTCGTTCTCATCGTCCATCTGATCCTCGCGCTCGGCCTGATTGCCGTGGTGCTGATGCAGCGCTCCGAAGGGGGCGGTCTGGGCATGGGTGGTGGCGGCGGTGGCGGCGCGATGACGGGCCGGTCTGCGGCGTCGGCCCTGTCGAAGGTGACCTGGGTGCTCGCGATCTGCTTTATCATCACCTCAATCACGCTGACGATCATTGCGGCGCGCAATGCCTCGGGCACATCCGTCATTGACCAGTTGGGCATCACACCGCCTGCGCAAAACACCCCTGACGCGGACCTTGCCCCGCCCGGGGGCGATCTCTTGCCGCCGACCGCAGGGGATGACGCCCCGCTGGTGCCAAGCGCCGATTAACGAAATCTTGAGGGCAATCAACGCGCTATAACATCATGTAGCGCGCGCCTTGCCCCTTCAATGCGAATCCTGTTATACTGAGGCCCCGTGGGGAGCGTTGATTTGCGCCGCCCGCATTCGGCCTTGGCCTGCATGAACCACGGGAGACCACCACCATATGGCACGCTATATCTTCATCACCGGCGGCGTTGTGTCATCGCTTGGCAAGGGTCTGGCCTCGGCCGCATTGGGCGCGCTTTTGCAGGCCCGTGGGTTTTCGGTGCGCTTGCGCAAGCTCGACCCTTATCTGAACGTCGATCCCGGCACGATGTCGCCTTTCGAGCATGGCGAAGTGTTCGTGACCGATGACGGAGCAGAAACCGATTTGGATCTGGGTCATTACGAACGCTTCACCGGGGTGGCGGCGCGCAAGACTGATTCCGTGTCCTCGGGTCGCGTTTATTCCACCGTCCTCGAAAAGGAGCGGCGCGGCGACTATCTGGGCAAGACCATTCAGGTGATCCCCCACGTCACAAACGAGATCAAGGATTTCATCAATATCGGCGATGATGAGGTCGACTTCATGCTCTGCGAGATCGGCGGCACAGTGGGCGATATCGAAGGGCTGCCGTTTTTTGAAGCGATCCGGCAATTCAGTCAGGACAAGCCGCGCGGGCAATGTATCTTTATGCACCTGACCCTGTTGCCTTATATCAAGGCGAGCGGTGAGTTGAAAACGAAGCCCACGCAGCACTCGGTGAAAGAACTCCGCTCCATCGGGATCGCGCCTGACATTCTGGTCTGCCGCTCCGAAGGGCCGATCCCCGTCAAGGAACGCGAGAAACTCGCCCTGTTTTGCAATGTGCGCCCTGAATCGGTGATCGCCGCCCAGGACCTGTCCACCATCTATGACGCCCCCCTCGCCTATCACCGTGAGGGCATGGATCAGGCCGTGCTGGACGCCTTTCAGATCAGCCCCGCGCCCAAGCCGGATCTGTCCAAATGGGAAGATGTCAGCGACCGCATCCACAACGCCGAAGGTGAGGTAAAGGTCGCCATCGTGGGCAAATACACCCAGCTTGAGGATGCCTATAAATCTATCGCCGAGGCGCTGACCCATGGCGGCATGGCCAACCGGGTGCGCGTCAAGATCGAGTGGGTGGATGCCGAATTGTTCGACAATGCCGACGCGGCCCCGCACCTTGACGGGTTCCATGCCATCGTTGTCCCCGGCGGCTTTGGCGAACGCGGCACCGAGGGCAAGATCAAGGCCGCCGAATTCGCGCGCACCCACAAGGTACCCTATCTGGGCATTTGTCTGGGCATGCAGATGGCGGTGATCGAGGCGGCGCGCAATGTGGCGGGCCTCAAGGCCGCTGGCTCCGAAGAATTTGATCACGAGGCGGGCAAAAAGCGGTTCGAGCCGGTCGTCTATCACCTCAAGGAATGGGTGCAGGGCAATCACAAGGTTGAACGCAAGGTGGGCGACGACAAAGGCGGCACGATGCGCCTTGGGGCCTACGATGCGACGCTCAAGGAAGGATCGCGCGTGGCCGAGGTCTACGGGCGCACCGCCATCGACGAACGCCACCGCCACCGCTACGAGGTGGACATCGCCTACCGCGAACAGCTTGAAAGGGCCGGGCTTTGCTTCTCGGGCATGTCGCCCGACGGCAAGTTGCCCGAGATCGTGGAATGGTCGGATCATCCTTGGTTTATCGGGGTGCAATTCCACCCCGAACTGAAATCCAAACCCTTTGAGCCGCACCCGCTGTTTCAGGACTTTGTGCGCGCCGCAAGGGACGTCAGCCGCCTCGTCTGATCCGCTTTGCGGGAATCGGCAGCTATGGCACCTTTGGGACGCGCCTCAAGGAGTGCCCCGATGACCATGATTAGCACCGCCATTCAGACTGGCGAGCGCCGCTATCAGCCGCATATCAACATGAGCCATGACGCGCAGATCAACCAGCGGCGCTCAGCCTTTCTGGTGGGTGCTGTGGCCGTCGGTTTGCCGACCGCTATGATCCTTGTGGGGCTGTTACTGTCCACGTGTTTTTACGACAGCATCTCGCATTATTATTACGCACAGTTTTGGGGCAGCGTCTTTATCGGCTGCCTGTTGTTTATCGGTACCTACCTGCTGGCCTGGCAGGGACATTCGGATGGCGAGCGCATCCTCGCCAACTTCGCGGCCCCCTTCGCCTGGGGGGTGGCCCTGTTCCCCACCGCAGGCGCGGGTTGTACGGAGCCAACATGGGAAGGGCGCGTCTTTGCCGACCTCGCTTTGAACGACGACATCATCACAGCAACCTTTGACAGTCCCTTTGCGCTATTGCCTTGGACCTCAACTGCACACTTTATCAGCGCCACGATCCTGTTTGTGGTGCTCGCCTACTTCTCCCGCTACGTGTTCACCCGCATCGTGCCCGAGCGCGATATCGACCCGGCCACCGGCGACATCCGTCCCGAAAAGCTGCGGCGCAACCGGATCTATCGGGCATGCGGATGGGTCATGGTGGCGTCTATTGCCGCTATCGGCTCGAACATCGTAGTCGAGAAAATAACCCGCGAACCTATCCCACACTGGAACGACCTGAACGGTACCCTCATCTTTGAAGCAATCGCCCTCTACGCTTTTGGCTACTCGTGGATGGTCAAGGGGCGGTTCTGGGACAAGCGCCATGTCGATCAGGTAGCTCTGACCGCGGGCGACCCCATCACGACCCCGTGACCCCGGTTTATCCGGCGTGATATCCTCTTACCTCAAGAGGAACCGCCACACATCGAGGAGACCCGCCATGATCACCCTCCCCCGTCGCACGGTGCTTGCGACCGGCTCCGCCGCCTTGCTGACCACCGCCCTCGGCATTCCCGCCCGCGCCCAAGGGGTCGCCCCCACACCGACCATGCGCGGTGGGGCCAACAATTATCTGCCGGGTGCGCCCATCGTCGAACGCATCGGCGGCGGCGGCTTTTTGATGACCGGCACGGTGCGGCGTGCCGGTGACGGTACCCCGATTGCCAACGCGCGCATCCAGATGTGGGCGCACACCACCGAAGGGCACGAACGCGACCAGCGCAGCCACGGGGCCACGCTGACGGACGCCAATGGCCGCTTTCAGATGGATATGCCGCAAATCGTACCCGCCTTTGGGCAGGCGCATGGCCACCTCGCCTATGACGCCGACTTGGATGGCAACGGTTTCCAGACCGTATTCCTGCGCCCGGTGATGCGCAGCGCGTCCGACACGACGCTGGACGTGGCCTTCGTCTTGCAACCGGCCTGAACTGACGGTGCGCCACGGACAGTCGGGCCTGCGCACCGCGCTGATCTGGGCCGGTGTTGCGCTTGGCGTGACCCTGCCGTTGATCGCGGCGGTGACCAGTCCACTGCTGGCGTGGCGCAGCGGGATCTACATTGCCTCGGGTTTTACGGGCATTTTTGCAATGGGCCTGTTGCTGCTCCAACCGCTGCTGGCGACCAACGCGCTGCCGGGGTTGCACCCAATGCGCGCCCGGCGGGTGCATCGTGGGATCGGAGCCTTGTTGGTGGCGGCGGTTGTTGCCCATGTGGTCGGATTGTGGATCACAAGTCCGCCGGATGTGGTGGATGCACTGCTGTTGTCCTCGCCCACCCCGTTCTCGATCTGGGGTGTGACTGCGATGTGGGCGGTGTTTTGCGCAGCCGCTCTGGCAGTGTTTCGGCGGCACCTTAGGCTTTCGATGTGGCGCGTCCTGCACATGAGCGTGGCCATCCTGATCGTGGCCACGACGATTGCCCATGTGGCGCTGATCGACGGCACGATGGAGATCGTGACCAAGATCGGCCTGAGCCTGCTGGTGGGGGCCGCCACAGCCCGGATGGTCTACCTCAAGCTGCCACGGCGCGACTGACATTGCCCATCATATGATTCGCCTGCCACACGATCAGCATTGCGCTGCCCGCTCTTTCCGCTACACCGCGCCACATGCTCAGCTATCAACACATCTACCACGCCGGGAATCTGGCGGATGTCCACAAGCACAGCCTGCTGGCTTGGATGCTGGATTACCTCACGCGCAAGGACAAACCGGTCAGCTATATCGAGACGCATGGGGGGCGCGCGCTTTACGATCTGAGCGCCGATGAGGCGCTGAAAACCGGTGAGGCCGCACAGGGGATCGCGCGCGTCAGACATTGGTTTGACAGCGATCATCCCTACATGCAGTCCCTGCGCCAAACTTCTGAAAAAGCTGGAGAAAATTCCTATCCCGGCTCGCCTATGATCGCAATACAGCGCCTGCGCGACACCGATCAGATTACGGTCGCTGAACTGCACCCCGCCGAGCACAGTGCCCTTGAACTGGCCCTGCCCACCGCAACCTGCCGGCGCACCGACGGGTTTGCCTTGGGCCATGCGATGCTGCCGCCCACACCGCGTCGGGGGCTGATGCTGATCGACCCCAGTTACGAGATCAAGGATGACTACGACACCATTCCCGGCCACATCAAAAAATACGCACGCGCATGGAACGTCGGGATCATCGTTTTGTGGTATCCAGTCCTCACGTCAGGCGCACATCATAGGATGTTGAAAACACTAAAAAATGACCATCCCGACGGCGCGCGATACGAGGTTTCATTCCCGCCCGCGCGGCCCGGGCACGGCATGATTGGATCAGGTTTGTTCGTCATTCGCCCCCCCTTTGGGCTTGCCGAGCAGGCTGCAATTCTGAAAACTCGCTTCGACACTCTCAGTTAAAGGGTTCACCCCACGTGTTCGAACGCCTATTTCCAAAACGCCCGCCGACCACCCAGCCTTTGCCCGAACCCACGCCGCAACTGGCCTTGGGTGCGCTTTTGGTGCGGATCGCGATGGCCGACAGCGAATACCAAGCCGCCGAAGTGGGAGCCATCGACAAGATCCTGTCGGCGACGTTCAACCTCAAACCCCTGGACGCGGCCAAGCTGCGCGCCACCTGCGAAGCACTTGAGCGCCACGCACCTGGCACGCCTGAGTTTGCCGAAATCCTGCGCGACACGGTGCCCTACGCCGATCGCCTGGGGCTTGCGCTGTCGATGTGGCAGGTCTTGCTGGCTGACGGCCAACACGCCGCCATTGAAGAAGACAGCTTGCACCAGATCGAGGCGGCAATGGGCATCACCCCGGCGGACAGCGCGGATATCAAGACACGCGCGCTTGGTTAATCCGTTGCACTGCCTTATGTACCACTCATGTTCCAGGACCTCCTAAAACGGCTGATCCAGCCTGAACCCGCGCCCATCACCGACTCTGATGCGCGTTTGGCTCTGACCGCGCTGCTTGTGCGTGTCGCACGCTCAGACAATGACTATTCCGGTGATGAAAAGCGGTTGATCGACGCGATCACGCAGGATCGCTACGGGCTTTCAGCCAGCGGTGCCAATGACTTACGCGTCGAAGCCGAAGCGATGGAAGCCGAGGCCCCCGACACCGTCCGCTTTACCCGCGCCATCAAGGACGCGGTCGCCTATGAGCACCGCCTCGGGGTGATCGAGGCCTTGTGGAAGGTCGTGCTGGCCGATGGCCAACGCGCGCAGGAAGAGGATGCGCTGTTGCGTCTGGTCTCGAACCTGCTTGGCATCACCGACCGCGACAGTGCCCTTGCCCGACAGAGGGTTGGTGGGTGATCGCATCCCTTGGCATGTACGACATGCCGCATGCCACCGCTGCACATGATCGCCTCTGGACCGCCATCCGGGCCGAGTTGGGCTATGGACCGCATGCGCTCGACCGCACTACGGAGATGTGGAAAGGCTGGCAATCGCCCGACCTGTTGATCTCCCAGACCTGTGGGCTGCCCTATCGGGCGCGGCTGTTCGGACAGGTCACGCTGGTCGGCACCCCCGATTACGGGCTACGCGACTGCCCGCCGGGATACTATTACAGCTATATCGTACGCCGACGCCGGGACACCCGCAACCTGCGTGAGCTGACACGTACAGGGCGGCTGGCCTATAACGACCCATTGTCCCAATCGGGCTGGGCGGCCCCCTATGCGCAGATATCGTCGATCGGCCAAACCCCTGGGAACAAGGTGGAAACAGGCGGTCACGTCGCCTCGATCCAGGCGGTATTGGACGGTGCGGCGGATTACGCAGGCATCGACGTCGTCACCTATCTGATGTGGAGCGCGGCGCATCCCGATGCTGCCGCCGGGCTCGAGACCTTCATGCGCACCACCCCCACGCCCGGCCTGCCACTGATCACCGCCCGCAAGCGGGATCCAAAACCCATTGCCCGCGCCGTGACCTGCGCGATCAAGGCCATGTCCGAGGCGGACCGCGCGATCCTTTACCTCAAAGGGTTGGTCGACATCAATGAGGCGACCTACCGCGCGCAACCTATACCACCGATGCCCTGATCATTCGGGCATCACTTGGCGCCAGATCGCACAATCCATGTGCACTCTCAGGCATTTGGCCGTGGACTTGGCACCGATTCTGCGCCCATATACCCGCTGATAAAACCAAGATGGGCCTGCCCCTTGACCGACCAACCCGTTATCGAGATCAAAAATCTCCACAAAGCCTATGGCGCACTTGAGGTGCTCAAGGGGGTCGACATCGCCGCCAAGCGGGGGGATGTGGTGTCGCTGATCGGCTCGTCCGGCTCTGGAAAATCCACGCTCTTGCGCTGCTGCAACCTGCTCGAGGACAGCCAGCAGGGCGAGGTGCTGTTCAAGGGCGAACCGGTGGCGTGGAAAGGCAGCGCCCATGCGCGCCGCCCGTCCGATCCCAAACAGGTGCTGCGCATCCGCACGAACCTGTCGATGGTGTTCCAGCAGTTCAATCTTTGGGCCCACATGACCATCCTGCAAAACGTGATGGAGGCGCCCGTGACCGTGCTGCGCCGTGACCCGGCCGAGGTCGAAAGTGCCGCGCGCGGCTATCTCGACAAGGTGGGAATTGGCGATAAATGCGACGTCTATCCCGCGCAATTGTCGGGTGGCCAGCAACAGCGCGCCGCCATCGCGCGGGGCCTTTGCATGGAACCTGAGGCTCTGCTATTTGACGAGCCCACCAGCGCCCTAGACCCCGAACTCGAGCAGGAAGTCGTCCGCGTCATCAAAGACTTGGCTGCCGAAGGACGCACCATGCTGATCGTGACCCATGACATGAAACTGGCCGCCGACGTAAGTGATCACGTCGTGTTCCTGCATCAGGGCCTGATCGAAGAACAAGGGGCACCGGACCAGCTGTTCGGCGCACCTAAATCCGAACGTTTGCGTGGATTTCTATCATCCACCCACGCCGCGTAACCCAAAAACAAAAAACGGGAGTTATCACTCATGAAATCCATTCTTCTCAGCACTGTTGCGGTCGCCCTGACGGCTACATTTGCGCTTGCCGACGGCCACTCGGTCGTGCGCATGGGCACCGAGGGTGCCTACCCTCCCTACAACTTCATCAATGACGCGGGCGAAGTCGCAGGCTTTGAGCGCGACTTGGGCGACGAGCTGTGCGCGCGCGCCGAATTGACCTGCGAGTGGGTCACCAACGAATGGGACAGCATCATTCCCAACCTCGTATCGGGCAACTACGACGTCATCATCGCCGGCATGTCCATCACGGACGAGCGTGACGAAGTGATTGATTTCACACAGAACTACACGCTGCCTGACCCCTCCGCCTATGTCGCAGCGTCCGAAGACGTGGACCTCGAAGGGGGCGTACTGGCCGCGCAGGCCAACACGATCCAGGCCGCTTTCATCGCTGAAACAGGTGCCACACTGGTCGAATTCGCAACGCCCGAAGAAACTGTTGCTGCCGTGAAAAACGGCGAAGCGGATGCGGTTCTGGCCGATAAGGCGTTCCTGACGCCCATCGCGGAGTCCGACGCGGATCTGGTCATGCTCGAACAAGAAGAGCTGATCGGCGGCGGCGTCGGTCTTGGCCTGCGCGAAAGCGACACGGAGCTGAAGGACAAGTTCAACGCGGCCATCACCTCGATGAAAGAAGACGGCTCGCTCAATGAACTGATCGCAAAATGGGAAATCGGCGACGGTTTCTAAAGAAAAAACCGGGGGAGGGTCACGTACCCTCCCCTTCATTGTTCCAAAAATATGCACTGACCACGCCTGATACGAGGCCCGCCATTTTCAGCTTTTGCACAGATCCAAGCAGCTTGCCCGATTGGCAGTGGATGGCGTGCTATCTGACGACGGGCAAGCACATGTCGATCTATTGGTCGGTGCTGACGGTCCTGCTTTTACTTGCGATCACCGCCCCTGCTGCGCTCGCCTTTGGCTTTGCCGGAGCGTCCGCCGCACGCTCGCGCATCGCGCCGCTTTCATGGCTTGGCAAAGGCTATATCGCGATTGTGCGCGGCGTGCCCGATATCGCCTTTTTCCTGTTTTTCGTCATCGCGCTGGATCAGATGATCGAATATGTGCGCCACCGTGCGCTCTGCCCTGACTGGTCCGAGCCGATCCGGCAGGGCAATGATTTCGTGGTCTGCGCGGCGGCCAAGATGCCTCTTGGCACCGCCCCCCAATGGGTCCACGAAACCTATGGATTTTTCACGGCCGTCTTCACCTTTGCCATCGTCTTCGGCGCTTTCGCCGCCAACGTGCTGTTCGGCGCGATGCGCGCCGTGCCGCGCGCGCAGCTGGAAACGGCCGAAGCCTACGGCATGAGCCCGCGCCAGACCTTCATGCGGGTGCTCGTGCCGCAAATGTGGGTCTATGCGTTGCCGGGCCTGTCGAACCTGTGGATGGTGCTGATCAAGGCGACGCCACTGCTGTTTCTGCTCGGCGTCGAGGACATCGTTTATTGGGCGCGCGAGTTGGGCGGCACCAAGACCGAACGGTTCACCGAATACCCCCACGGCGACTGGCGGATGTGGTATTTCCTGGCGCTTCTGGTGTTTTATCTGCTCTTCACCCGCGCCTCCGAAGTGGTGCTGGAACGGATCATGGCGCGGCTCACTCTCGGGCAAGCCACCACCGGCGGTGAAGCGCAAAGGAAAGCCGCATGAGCTGCGTACAGACCATCGCCGATTACGGCCTGCGCGCCATCGGAATCGGTGAGCGGTTGCTGCCGCGTGAGGATTTCACCCTGTGCCAGCAGTTCACCCTGATCGGGTCGGGCATGATCTGGAACGTCTATTTCGGTCTGCTTGCGCTGATCTTCGGCTTCTTCTTTGCCACTGCGCTGGCGATTGGCAAGGCGTCAGCCAAGCCGCTGTTTCGCAAACCTGCCGAATGGTTCATCTTTCTGTTCCGCGGCTCGCCGCTGTTCATCCAGTTCTTCTTTGCCTATTTCGTGTTCCTGAGCCTCAAGGGGGTCTATCCGTTCTTTTCGCCTTTCACCGCCGCGTGGCTCGGCGCGCTGATCGTGCTGTTTCTGAACACCGCTGCCTATTCCGCCGAAATCTTTTACGGTGCCCTGCAGTCCATCCCGAAAGGGGAGATCGAGGCCGCCGACGCCTATGGTCTCTCGGGCTGGTCCCGCTTTCGCCGGGTCGTGTGGCCCACGATGCTGCGTCTGGCTTGGCCCGCCTATACGAACGAGGCGATCTTTCTCTTTCACGCCACCACGCTGGTTTATTTCTCGGGCTTTCCGGCCTGGCAGCAACGTGGCGACGCGCTCTATTACGCGAGCTATTTTGCCGACAAGACGTTCAACCCCTTCATTCCCTACCCCATCCTGGCGATGTACTTCATCCTGCTAACCCTGCTCATCATCAGCTGCTTTGGACTTGTGAACACGCGCCTCAACCGACATCTACCGGCCAACACAGGCCAGAAACTCAAACTGCGCCCCAACCTCATCCGCTGAGCCAAGGATTTCATGCCTCCGGCGGGCATATTTGTAGAACAATGAAAGACCACGATGCACGACTGGCTGGTTGAGAACCCTGAAATCCGCGCGATCCGTGTGGCGGCGGCTGATCTTAACGGGGTCGCGCGGGGCAAGCGTGTGCCGGTGCGCTTTGCCGACAAGGTGAGTGTCGAAGGTACGCGCTTTCCCATGTCTGTCCTGAACCTCGACATTTGGGGCGAGGATATCGAGGACAGCCCGCTGGTGATGGAAAGCGGGGATCGTGACGGCATCCTGCACCCCACCGAGCGGGGGTTTGTGCCGATGCCGTGGCTCGACACGCCCACGGGCCTGCTGCCGATCTGGATGTCGCATGAGGATGGCCGCCCCTACATGGGTGATCCGCGCCACGCCTTGGCGGCCGTGGAAAAGCGGTTCAAGGACAAGGGGCTGACACCCGTTGTTGCGGTGGAGCTTGAATTCTTTCTGATCGACGATGCAGGCGCGCGGCTGCGCGTGCCGCCCTCGCCCCGGTCGGGCAAGCGCCGTGTGGCGGGCGAGATCCTGTCGCTGCGCGCGCTCGATCAGTTCGACGGGTTCTTTACCGAGCTGTACGATGCCTGCGAGGCGATGGACATTCCCGCCGACACCGCCATTTCAGAGGCGGGTCTCGGTCAATTCGAAATCAACCTCATGCACCAGGGCGATGCGCTGAAGGCGGCGGATGACGCGTGGCTGTTCAAGATGCTGGTCAAGGGCATGGCGCGCAAGCATGGCTTTGCGGCTTCGTTCATGGCGAAACCTTACGAGGATTACGCAGGCTCTGGGCTGCACATGCATTTTTCGGTGCTGGACGCGGAAGGGCGCAACGTCTTTGACAACGGCACCGATCAAGGCAGTGACATGCTGCGCCACGCGGTGCAGGGCTGTTTGCAGGCCATGCCCGGCTCGACCCTGATCTTTGCGCCGCACGCCAATTCCTATGCACGCTTTGTGCCCGGTGCGCACGCCCCCACCGGTATCGCCTGGGCGTATGAGAACCGCACCGCCGCGATCCGCGTCCCATCAGGCCCACCAGCGGCACGTCGGATCGAGCACCGCCTCGCAGGGGGGGACGTGAACCCCTACCTGTCTATCGCCGCCGTCCTCGGCGCTGCCCTTAACGGGATCGAGGACGCCGCCGAGCCGCCCGCGCCCATCACCGGCAACGCCTATGCCCAGGACCTGCCGCAAGTGCCGGGCACCTGGGAGGCCGCCATAGACGCGTTCGAGACAAGCACGCAGACCGCGCGCATTTTCGATGCCGAGCTGATCCGCAACATGGTCATGACCAAGCGCCAAGAGGCCCGAGAAATGGCGGAATTGAGCACGGACGAGCAAACCGAAATCTACCTCGACACGGTTTGACGCGCACTTTATCAAAGAGGCGTAAACCTCAGGTGATCCATGAAAATCGGCATTTTGCAAACCGGCCACGCCCCTGACGAAGTGTTGGGCGATATCGGGGATTATGATGCCATGTTCGCGCGGCTTCTGGGCGGGCACGGCTTTGAATTCCAGACCTTCAACGTGGTGGACATGGAATTTCCGGGCGGCCCTGAGGCGTGTGATGGCTGGCTTGTGACCGGCTCGAAACACGGGGCCTATGAGGATCACGCGTTCATCCCGCCGCTCGAGGATCTGATCCGCGACATCCATGCCGCCGACCGGCCCATGGTCGGCATCTGTTTCGGCCATCAGATCATCGCGCAAGCCATGGGCGGCAAAGTCGTGAAATTTGATGGCGGCTGGTCGGTGGGCCGCAAGGGCTATACCTATCGGGGCCGGGATATTGCCCTGAACGCCTGGCATCAGGATCAGGTGATCGAGGTGCCCGAGGGGGCCGAGGTCATCGCCTCGAATGACTTCTGCGCCAATGCGGCCCTTGTCTATGGGGATCGCATCTGGACGATCCAGCCGCACCCCGAATTCGGCGCGCCGATGGTGGAGGCCCTTGCCACCCATCGCGGCCCCGGCGTGGTGCCTGATGATGATCTTGACGCCGCCCGCGCCGCGCTTCACGCGCCCATCGATCAAACCGCCATTGCCGATGACATGGCCGCCTTTCTCAAGCGAGGAGCCTGAGCCATGAATTCATTCCCAGACCCGAGTCCGATCCCGGACACGACCATTCCCGACCTGCCCGAAGCCGCGCTGCTTTACCTCGAGGGCAAGCGGCTGGACGAGGTCGAATGCATCATCTCCGACCTGCCCGGCATCGCGCGTGGCAAGGCGGTGCCCGCCTCCAAATTCGCCAAGCAGGACTATTTCCACCTGCCCGACAGCATCTTTTACCAGACCATCACCGGGGATTGGGGCGAGGCGGCGGACGAGGACGGTTTCATCGAAAAGGACATGATCCTGCGCCCCGACATGAGCACGGCCACGGCCGCCCCCTGGACGGGCGACTGGACGCTGCAGGTGATCCACGACGCCTTTGATCGCAAGGGCAATCCGGTGCCCTTCAGTCCGCGCAATGTGCTAAAACGCGTTGTGCAGTTGTATCATGACCGGGGTTGGAAACCGGTTGTGGCCCCGGAAATGGAGTTCTTTCTGATCGCGCGCAATCTGGATCCTGCGCAAGAGATCAGGCCGATGACGGGCCGGTCGGGCCGCCCCGCAGCCGCACGCCAAGCCTATTCCATGACGGCGGTGGACGAATTCGGCCCCGTGATCGACGACATCTACGATTTTGCCGAGGCGCAGGGGTTCGAGATCGACGGCATCACGCAGGAAGGCGGCGCGGGCCAATTGGAGATCAACCTGCGCCACGGTGATCCGGTCAAGCTCGCCGATGAGGTGTTCTATTTCAAACGGCTGATCCGCGAGGCAGCACTGCGCCACGACTGTTTTGCGACCTTCATGGCCAAGCCGATCGAGGACGAACCCGGCTCGGCCATGCACATCCACCACTCGGTGCTGGATGCGGAAACGGGCCAGAACATCTTTGTCGGCAAGCAGGGCGGGGACACAGACGCGTTCTTTCACTTCATCGCCGGTCTGCAGACGCATATGCCCGCCGCGCTGGCGGTGATGGCCCCTTTCGTGAACAGCTATCGCCGTTATGTCAAAGATCACGCGGCCCCGATCAACCTGGCTTGGGGGCGCGACAACCGCACGACGGGCATCCGCATTCCTCTCTCCGAGCCGCAGGCACGGCGCGTCGAAAACCGCATCGCGGGTATGGATTGCAACCCATACCTTGGCATCGCCGCCTCGCTGGCCTGCGGCTATCTGGGGCTTGTGAACGAACAGCGCCCCTCGGCACAGTTCAAGGGTGACGCTTATGAGGGGGACGGTGATATTCCGCGCGTGCTTGGCTCGGCGCTCGATCTCTTTGATGCGGCCACAGACCTGCACGAGGTTCTGGGCCCAGAGTTTGCCCGCGTCTATTCCATCGTGAAACGCGCTGAATATGACGAGTTCCTGCAAGTGATTTCGCCATGGGAGCGGGAACATCTGCTACTGAATGTGTAAATCACCGCCCGCCCGTCCGGGGGAGATTTTTGGGGAACAACGAAGGTGAACCTGCTTCACGCAAATGACCGGGCGGGGGCCTATCCCGACAGTTGGTACGCCGCGACGGCAGACATTGCAGGGCCGCGCCCGGCGCTTGACGGCGAGGTCCGTGTGGATATTTGCGTGGTTGGAGCGGGCTATACCGGCCTGTCCGCTGCCCTTCATCTGGCGCAGCGCGGGTTGTCCGTGGCGATCCTTGAGGCGCAGCGCGTCGGCTTTGGCGCATCAGGTCGCAATGGCGGCCAATTGGGCTCGGGCCAGCGGGTCGAACAACCCTATCTGGAAAAGATGTTGGGGCGCGCGGATGCGGCCAAATTATGGGCGCTTGGGCAAGAGGCCAAGGCGCTGGTCAAATCCCAGATCGCGGATCACGCCATCGATTGTTATCTGCGCCCAGGTGTTGCCTGGACGGCAGAAAGCGCGGCGGATGTGGACGATCTGCGCGCCTACGCCGATCACATGGGCGCGCACTATGACTACCCGGTCGAGGTGCTGGACGAGGCGGCCTTTTACGCTGTCTGCCCCTCACCCGCCTACAAAGGGGGCATTGTCGACTGGGACGCTGCCCACTTGCACCCTTTGCGCTTTGCGCTCGGGCTGGCGGGCGCGGCTGAGGCGGCTGGCGTTACAATCTACGAAGGCAGCGCGGTCGAGGACATCACCGAAGGTGCGCCCTCTCGGTTGCGCACAGCATCTGGCACGGTGACGGCCGATCATGTGGTTCTGGCCTGCAACGGGTATCTGGGCGGGCTCAGCCAACAGGTCGCGGCACGCGTCATGCCGATCAACAACTTTATCGCGGCCACATCCCCTCTTGGCCCTGACGTCGCCCGCGTGCTGGCCAAGGACATCGCGGTGTCTGACAGTCGCTTTGTGGTGAACTACTTTCGTCTCAGCCACGACAATCGGCTGCTGTTCGGGGGTGGGGAAAGCTACGGCTACCGCTTTCCAACCAATATCGCCGCCAAAGTGCGCAAACCCATGACCCAGATCTTTCCGCATCTTGCCGAGGTGCCTATCGACTATGCCTGGGGCGGCACATTGGCCATCACGATGAAACGGCTGCCCTATCTCGCAAGGGTGGCACCCAACATCCTGTCCGCCTCGGGCTATTCCGGGCACGGGGTCGGCACGGCCACTCATGCAGGCAAGCTGATGGCCGACGCGATTGCAGGCGATGCGGCCGGGTTCGACACGATGGCCGCGATCCCCACCCCCGCCTTTCCGGGTGGCATGAGGATGCGCACGCCCCTGCTGGCGCTTGCGATGACGTGGTACAGCCTGCGCGACCGTTTAGGCCTCTGAACGCAATCGGCCCGTTTGAGACTGCGCTCACAAAACTGTTTCCTTTGCGCCGCTGCTGATTTAATAGATATGAAAACCAAGCATAAGGATTCTGAAATATGTCCCTGCCAGATATGCACAGCGCCGAAGCCATCCCCCCTGCAGCCCGCAGCGAGATTGACCGCCTGCTCGCCTCAGGTGACCTGTTCCGCTACACCGCCGCCAGCGACGCGCCCGTCAGTCTGCTCGAGGCCGAATTTGCGCAGATGATGGGTAGCAAGTTTGCACTGGCCGTGTCCTCCTGCTCGGCCGCGCTGTTCCTGTCGCTCAAGGCGCTCGACCTGCCGCGGGACGCGCGCGTGCTGATCCCCGGCTTCACCTTTGCGGCCGTGCCCTCGGCGGTCGTGCACGCCGATTGCGTGCCTGTGCTATGCGAAGTCGGTGACAACTACCGCATTGATATCGACGACTTCATTGCCAAGCTGCCGGACGTCTCCGCGGTGATTGTCAGCCACATGCGCGGGCATACCTCGGACATGGACGCGATCATGGCGCTGTGTCATGCCGCCGATGTGCCTGTCATCGAGGATGCAGCGCACTCGCTCGGCACCACGTGGAACGGGGCCAAGATCGGGACGATGGGCCGGGTGGGCTGCTTTTCCTTCCAGTCCTACAAGATGATCAACGCAGGCGAAGGCGGGATCATGATCACTGACGATGCAGACCTGATTGCGCGGGCGATCATCATGTCAGGTGCCTATGAACATAACTGGAAAAAGCACCCGGTGCTGCAAGACGCCTTTGACGCGCACCAGAACCAGCTGCCGCTCTACAATCTGCGGCTCTCGAACCTCAGCGCCGCTGTGATCCGCCCGCAACTGCCCCACCTTGCGCGCAGAGTGGCGGACGGGCGACGCAATCACGATCATGTCGCCGACCTGCTCGGGCAAAGCGCCCATATTCAAGTCCCCACCCCCCTGCCGGGGGAGGAGCGTGCACCGGATTCCATCCAGTTCAACCTGATCGGCATGAGCGATGAGGAGGTTGGGGATTTCGTCGCCGTTGCGGGACAAAACGGTGTCAAAGTGCAGGTGTTCGGTGCCAGCGCCGACAACGCACGGGCGTTCTGGAACTGGCAATTCATCCCCGACCTGCCGGACCTGCCGCAAACGCGGGCGATGCTGATGCGGGCCTGCGATGTGCGCTTGCCCGTACATCTGCCCACCGACACGCTCAACGATGTGGCTAACGTCCTCCTGACGGCCATCAGCCACGCAACTGAACCACAGCGCAATTACGGCACCTGACCCCACATCATCCTTTCGCCCCAAATACCTCGGGGGAGGGCGTAAGCCCGGGGGCAGAGCCCCCGCTCAAGGTATCCCCGCCTCTTGGCTGGAGGCCGGAGCCTCTTTACCTCTTTACGCGATCCACTACGCTGCGGCCCATGACAGACCTCTCCAAAGGGGCCGCCTGGATGGGTGGCCAGATCATCCCCATCGACCAAGCCGCAATCCCGGTCACGGACTGGGGGCTGACGCATTCCGACATCGCCTATGATGTGGTTCCGGTCTGGCAGGGCGCGTTCTTCCGGCTGGACGATTATGTAACGCGGTTTATCACCTCGCTGACCGCCACCAGATACGACATTGGCATGGACCGGTGCGACATCTGCAGCGCGCTCAACGCCATGGTCAAGGCGTCAGGCCTAAGCGACGCCTATGTGGCGATGGTAGCTGCACGCGGACGCAACCCGGTGGCAGGCAGCCGGGACCCGCGCGACTGCGCCAATCACTTCTACGCATGGTGCGTGCCGTATGTGCACATCGTGACGCCCGAGACTGCGGCCAAAGGCACCTCGGTCTGGATCGCCAAATCCGTCCGCCGCATCCCGGCCGACAGCGTGAACCCACGGGTCAAGAACTACCACTGGGGCGATTTCACATCCGGCCTGTTCGAGGCCAAGGACAACGGGTTCGAGACGACCATACTACTGGATCACGCAGACAATGTGACCGAAGGGCCGGGGTTCAACGTATTTGGAGTGTTTGGGGACACGGTTGTGACCTCAGACCATGGCGTTCTGCACGGGATCACGCGGGCCACAGTGCTGGAAATGTGCGCAGAGGCGGGGCTGAAGACACAAACGCGGCCCCTGCCGCTCGAAGAACTGTGGCGCGCCGACGAAGTCTTTCTGTCGTCCTCGGGTGGTGGGGTCATTCCGGTGGCGCGGGTCGACCAACACCACTTTTCGAACGGGGCGGCGGGGCCAGTGGCGACGGACCTCAGACAGCGATACTTTGACTGGATCAGCCAAGAAAAATACCGCACGCCAATCACGTAAGGCGCACCTGTGGTGCGCCCGACCGTCAGCTCATCTTGGACAGTTTTTCCTGCAACTCGGCCAACTGCTTCTTGATGGCCTCCAGATCTTCGGACCCATCGGAGGCTTCAGGGCCAGATGTCGCGGCACCCGTCCAGGGCGTTGGCATCCCCCCGGTCATCGCCTTCATAAAGGCTTTTTGCTGCGCCTGCATCGCCTCGAAACCGGGCATCTTGGTCATCGGATTGATGGCGCTCATATTCTCGACCACCTTGCTTTGACCATCGCGCAGCATCTCGAACGAGGCTTGCAGGAATTGGGGCACAACAGACACCCCGCCCCCCATATAGCTGCGCACCAGATCGTTCAGCACATCCACCGGCAGAACGCTTTCACCGCGGCTTTCATGTTCGGCAATGATCTGAAGCAGGTATTGGCGGGTCAGATCATCGCCGGTCTTAAGGTCCACGATCTGCACCTCGCGCCCATCCCGGATAAAGCCCGAGATATCTTCGAGCGTCACATAATCGCTGGTCTCGGTGTTATAGAGACGCCGGCTCGCATAGCGCTTGATCAACAATGGTGCTGGTTTGTCTGTCACGTGCCGCTCTCCCCGGTTTCGCTGCATTGCAGCTTAGGCGCAGGTTTCGCAAAAAGAAAGCGTTGCGCGCATTTGGGGAAAATTAGCCATCCATCACGCTAGAGCCGATTGCAAAACATTCGCTTGCGTATGCTTTGACAGGGCCTGCGCAAAGGCCGCCTCGACCGGCGTCTCCACAAAATCAGGCAAGGCGGCGCGCAATTTGGATCCATCCAGATGATGCGGCGCGTTCCACAGATAGCGCATCTCGAGCACTTCGCGCATCAGCGGCGACCACAATGCCATGGTCTTGATGGCAAACCAGGGAAAGCCGGACACTTTCATGGGGCGGCCCAAAGCGCCCTCGGTCAAAGCAATAAGCGCGTCGCCCGTGAGCGCATAGCCCCCAAACCCGAACTCCTCAAAGCTGCTGAACTCAGCGCGCTTGCCCGCCAATGCAGCCGCCGCACGGCCCATATCCGGCAGATAGGACCAGGCATGCACCCGGTCGCGTTTGCCCGGATAGGTCAGCTTGCCCTTGTCGGCTTTGGCGGTGATATATGTCTCGAACCAGTTGCCCGTGTCGGCCCCGTCGATAAAATCGCCGCCCCGCAGCACGATGGTGCGCACGCCGCTGTCGCGGAACGCACTCTCCATACGGATGCGAATTGCGCCCTTCTTTGTATCGCCGACCCACGGCGAGGTTTCCGACAACCGTTCCGGCATGCTCGTGCCGTAATTGTAGACATTGCCCGGGATCAACACGGTCGCACCGCTTGCCTTGGCGGCGGCAATCACGGTGGAGGTGATCTTTGGCACCATCTCGCTCCATTGCGGATAGGGGGGATGCACCGCGTTGACGATCACATCATGGCCCATGCAGGCCTGCACGACCGCCGCTGTGTCCGTGACGTCCGCAGTCACACGGCCGGTCCCCTCTTCGGGCCAGGCGCGCGCCAACTCTGTCACCCGCCACCCTGCCGCGCGAAATCCGGCCACAGCCGCGCGTCCGAACCGTCCTTTTGCACCTAAAACGATCACCGATTCCATGTCACTTCTCCTTGTTGGGTTGCTCTAGGGGGATAGATACGCGAGTCAAAATCGAATAGCATTTGGTCAAATCTGATATTGTCTATTCAAAAATGGATACATGCCAATGTCCCAAACTGACTGGTCTCACATCCAATCCTTTGCTGCGGTGGCCGAACACGGGTCCTTGTCAGCCGCGGCGCGTGCGGTCGGGACCAGCCAGCCCACCTTGTCGCGCCACATCACGGCGCTTGAAAGCGATCTGGGCACGCGGCTCTTTGATCGCAGCCTCGGGGGGATGACGCCGACCGTTGCGGGCACCGAGTTGATGGCACATGCCATGCAAATGTCAGATGCCGCCGCGCGTTTTCATACCAAAAGCACGCATAGCGATCTGAGCGGAACGGTGCGGATCACGGCAAGCCAGGTGGTTGCAGCCTATCTGTTGCCGGACGCCATCAGCGCGCTGCGGCTCACCTATCCGGACATCATCATCGAGGTGGTCGCCTCGGACAGCACCGACAACCTGCTGCGGCGCGAGGCGGATATCGCGTTGCGCATGTACCGCCCTACCCAGAACGATGTCATCACACGGCATCTGCGTGACATGCCGGTCGCCGCCTATGCGGCGCGCAGCTATATCGCGCGGCGCGGAGCCCCCAAAGACATTGCAGATGTGCTGAACCACGATGTGATCGGCTACGACCGCTCGACACTGATCATTGACGGGTTCCGGGCCGCCGGGCACGAGGTCAATCGCGACTTCTTTGCGTTTCGCAGCGATGATCAGGTGGTCTGTTGGGCGCTGGTACAGGCCGGTGCAGGCATCGGGTTCATGCAGCGCAGCATCGGCGATGCGGACCCCAACCTGATCTGTGTGTCCGGTGCCGAGACGTTGGCCATCGTGCCCATGTGGCTCACGGCCCACCCCGATCTGCGCAGCACACCGCGCGTGCGCCGGGTCTATGACTGGCTGGCCGATCATCTGAAAAAGTAGGGCAGACACGAAAAAGGCGGATCCCAAGCAGGGACCCGCCAAAGTCATCGCACCATTTCAGGGAGGAAATACGGCGCGATATCTCGATAGTGCTTACTTGCCAGCAGTCGCTTTTTTCGCAGCCGCTGTCATGTCGCCTGTTGCTTTGGTTACGGCGGCTTGCGCGTCTTCGCTCATGTCTTTGCCAGCGGCCATCATCAGCTCAACTGTGTCCATCTGGACTTTCTTCGCAACTTCGGCGAAGGCGGCCATATGCTCGGATGTCACTTCGGCGTAAGCGGAGGCGAAATCGGTCATCGCTTTGGCGTAGTCAGCTGGCTCGGTTTTCGCTTTGGACATGTCTGCCAGTTTCGCCAGAGTTTCTTTTGTCCACTTGGACGAGATTTCTGTCGATTTTTCGGCGGCGTCGATAGCGACGGTGCTCAGTTTTTCGTTCAGCGATGTCGCTGTCTTGAACGCGTCTTCCATAGCCGCTGTGTCGACGGGGAACGAGCCCATCACGTCTTTGAACATTGCGGTCATGTCAGGTGTAGTTGTCTTAGCCATGGTACTCTTCCTCTTATCGCTGCGAGATCATTCTCGCGTTTCCTGCGTCTGAGAGCAATATGTATGCTGCAGCGCGGCATTTCAAGTAAAAATGCTGCGCTGCGGCAAAAAAGATTTACCCAAGGGAAAGAGTGAGCGAAATCAGGACTTTGCCTTGACGCTTACGTAAGTTCCGGGGGCATCTCCGAGGATGGGATGCTCAGAATCACCCGGTTCACGCGCCTTGACCATGGCCCCTGCCCGCTTTTTCAGCCAGGCACCCCACCGAGGCCACCACGATCCTTCATTGAAGTCAGCCGAGGCCAGCCATGCTTCGTGATCCAGCTTCAGGTCCGGGTTTGTATAGTGACCGTACTTGTTTTTGGAGGGCGGGTTTACGATCCCTGCGATGTGGCCAGACTGGGTCATGATGAACGTCTTGTCCTTGGACCCCATCTGCTGAATGCCGCGATAGCTGTCCTTCCACGGCGCGATATGATCCGTCTCGCAGGCAATCGCACAAAGTGGGACATCAATGTCATCCAGCGTCAGGTGATGGCCCATCAGATCAAAGCCGCCTTCGGCCAGTTCGTTGCGTTGGCACAGACCCCGCAGATATTGCATCGCCATCTTAGCCGGCAGGTTTGCCCCGTCCCCGTTCCAATAAAGCAAATCAAAGGCGGGCGGCGTTTCTCCCATCATGTAGCTTTTGATGGCGGGGGTATACACAAGGTCGTTCGAGCGCAGATAGGTAAAGGTGCGCGCCATGATGACCGAGGGCAATATCCCCTTATCGGCGCATTCCGCCTCGATTCCATCGATAAAGTCGTCTGTCAGGAACGGTGCAAACTCCCCCTGATCGCCGAAATCCGTCAGGGCTGTAAAGAAGGTCGCCGATTTGATCGACTTGTCCTTGCGCTGTTTCAGCAGCGACAGGGTCAGCGACAGTGTGGTTCCCGCGATACAGTAACCGATGGCGTTGACCTGCTTTTCACCCGTGATCGCCTTCGCCTCTCCGATGGCGGCCAGATATCCGTCATTGATATAGTCTTCGAGACCGACACCGGCATAGGCCGCATCCGGGTTGACCCACGAGACCACGAACAGGGTGTGCCCCTGCTCGACAATCCATTTCACAAGGCTGTTCTGTTCCTTGAGGTCGAGGATGTAGAATTTGTTGATCCACGGCGGAAACAGCACCACAGGAGTCTTGTGCACCTTTTCGGTGGTGGGCGTGTACTGGATCAGCTCCATCATGCGGTTACGGAACACGACCTTGCCGGGCGTAGTGGCGATGTTGCGGCCCAATTCGAACGCGGTGTCATCCGCCAGTTTTACGATCAGCTCGCCATTGTTGGCCTCAAGATCGGAAATCAGGTTCTCGAGCCCTTTGACCAATGAGTGCCCTTCGGTCGCGACAGCCTTTTCCAAAGCATCCGGATTGGTGGCCAGAAAGTTGGTCGGCGACATCATATCCACGATCTGACGCGAGAAGTAAGCAAGGCGTTGTTTCTCAGCCGGGTCCATGTCCGTCACATCCTCGACGGCTTGGGTCACGGCGGCAGCATTGATCAGATATTGCTGTTTGACGTAGTTGAAATAGGGGTGCGTGTCCCAGAGCGGATTGGCAAAGCGGCGGTCCTTAGGGCCGGGATCGGCGGGGGCTGCCAGCTTGCCACTGGCCAGCACCTGTTGGGCCTCGACAAAATGGGTCACGGATTTTGACCAGAACTGCAATTGATGCTCAAGCACCTTGGCCGGGTCACGGAAGGCTTCGTGCCAATAGGCGGTGGCCGCCTTGTTGAACAACTCCTGATTCGGACCATCAAGGGCCGCGTTATGCGTGCTGCGGTGCGTCAAAACCTGCGTGAGTCGCTGCGTCAACTCCTCAACTTTGCGCAAGTTTGTGTTCAATTTGTCGAGGTTTTCGCCAGAGACGACACCATCTGTTGTGTCGTTGGTTGTCATATTAATGTCTTCCTCGTAATGTTTGCACATGCAGCATGTGCGCTTGGGAACGCACCGCCTGTATGTATGGTCGCATGTTTCAGGGGGCAAAGCGACAAACCGTCCGATGTATGCGCACGGCATGCACCGGCCCCTAGGGTACGAAGGAAATGTTATGCGCTTTATGGCCAGCTACGACTTCATGGAAACCATGCGGAACACAAACCAGTGGCTCGGTGCCACTGCGCAGGCCATCGGGGCCTATCCGGCCTTCGCGATGGTGCCCAACCCGGCGATGGAAATGATGCGGGCCTGGGGCGAGGTCACAGAACGCACATTCCAGCGCATGGTGGTCAAACCCGATTGGAACATCCCCTCGTTTACAGCGGAAGAGGACGGCAAGGATCATCTGGTCAGCGTCGATATCGAAGTCGCCGGGGCCTTTGGGGACCTGCTGCACTTCAATGTGGTTGGCCGTAAGCCGCGCAAGCGCAAAGTTTTGCTGGTCGCTCCCATGTCGGGCCACTACGCGACGTTGCTGCGCTCGACCGTGATGTCCCTGATGCCCGACTGCGAGGTCTACATCACCGATTGGCACAATGCGCGTGACATCCCCGTGAGCGCTGGCAAGTTCGATATCGAGGACTATACGCTCTATCTGGTGGACTACATGCGCCATATGGGCCCCGAAACCCACGTGATCGCCGTGTGCCAGCCGGCCCCGCTGACACTGGCCGCCACCGCCTATCTGGCGGAAGAAGACCCCAAGGCCCAGCCCCGCTCGCTCACCCTGATCGGCGGGCCGATCGATCCCAATGCAAATGCCACGGACGTGACCGACTTCGGGCATAGGGTCACCATGGGCCAGCTTGAGGAAATGATGATCCAGCGCGTCGGGTTCAAATACCCGGGCGTGGGGCGTATGGTCTATCCAGGCCTGCTGCAATTGGCCTCCTTCATGTCGATGAACAGTGAAAAGCACTCCAAGGCGTTTCAGGACCAGATCAGTGCCGTTGCCCGGGGTGATGCGGCAGACCACGATAAACACAACAAGTTCTACGACGAATATCTGGCCGTGATGGATATGACGGCGGAATTCTACCTCTCGACCGTGGACCGGATTTTCAAACGGGCCGAGATTGCCAAGAACCTGTTCACCGTGGCGGGCAAGCGGGTCGATATCGGCAAGATCACGACCGTGGCCGTGAAAACCGTCGAAGGTGCGGATGATGACATTTCGGCACCCGGCCAATGCGTCGCCGCCCTCGATCTGTGCACAGGGCTTCCCGACAGCAAAAAGGCCAGCCATGTTGAGCCGGGCGCAGGCCATTACGGCATCTTTGCGGGGCGCAGCTGGCGCAACAACATCCGGCCTCTGGTGCTCGACTTCATAGACGCAAACTCGCCACCGCCACCAAAGAAGGCGGCCAACAAAAACCGGGCAGCGTGATCCATGGCAGGCGTCGATCTTCCCTTCGCCTGTGACTGCAACAAGCTGCGGGGCACCCTGCTAGGGGTGTCGCCGGACAATGGGACCCGCGCCGAGTGCTTTTGCCACGATTGCCGCGCCGCTGAAGTCTTTGCAGGTCAGCCCGATCCGGCACCGGGCGCGGTGCAACTCTACCAGACGACGCCGGACCGGGTGCGGTTCGACGATGGGCTCGATCAACTGGCCGTCTTCTCCCTTTCGGAAAAAGGCGCATTGCGCTGGCAGGCCCAATGCTGCGGCGCGATGATGTTTCTCACCACACGCTCCGCCAAAGTCCCATTCACATCACTGCGCACGGACCGGCTGGCCGATGACAGCCCCCTTGGCCCCATCAAGGCACGCGCCTTTGTGCGCAAGCCCAACGGCAAACGCGGCCATGAAGGGGCTGCCGCGTTCATCCTCGGAATGCTCACACGGGTGCTGCCCCGCCGCCTGAATGGAAAGTGGAAGCAAACGCCATTCTTTGATGCAGCCACCAACACGCCGGTGCGCGACATCTATCTGGTCAGCCCGGCCGAACGCGACAACCTGCACTTGCCCAAATACTGACAGGTGGACAAATCGCCCGCCCTACAGATTTCTTTTGACCAAAAATACCGCGGGGGAGTCGCGCACGCGACGGGGGCAGAGCCCCCTGAAACAGGGTGTCGCGCAAGCGCCCTTCGGATCAAGCTTTAGCGCAAAATCAATGGCTGCTTCAGCCAGTCGCGCAGTGCGGCCGTCGTCTCGGCTGGCGCTTCGAGCGTGGGCAAATGGCCTGCATCCTCAAGCACCCGCAATTCAGCGCCATGGATCAACTCAGCCATAAAGGTGTGCCGCTTGACCGGGCACAATGCATCATGCGCCCCGCACAAAACCAGGGTCGGCACCCGGCATTTGCGCAATGTGCCCTGTTGATCACGGCGCCGCTGCAAGGCCCGCGACTGGCGGATGAACACCTCCGGGCCAAGCGCTTCGGCCATATCCATCACTAGATCCAGAATCTCGTTTCGATAGGGGCCCGGTGCCAGATAGTTCGGCTTCATTTCCTCGCGCATCACTTCGGCCATCCGGCCCGTGCGCGCCTTGACGATCTGTGGCTCTCGCGCCGCGGCCACTGGCGGGGTCTCGGCCAGCGGATTGGTGTCCATCAGCGCCAGCCGCGTGATCCGGTCGGGTGCGCGGCGCAAGATTTCCATCGCGACGATCCCGCCCATGGACAGGCCCGCCAGCGCAAAGCGTTGAGGCAACTCGTCCAGCAAACCGCTTGCGATCTCCTCGATCCGCTCGCCGCGGGTCACCGGCGAGACCATCACCGAAAACTCCGACGACAACTCCGCGATCTGCGGCCCGAACAGGCGCGCATCGCACATCATACCGGGAAGGAATACCAACGGCTCAGCCATGTACCCGCCTTGCTTCTAACGCCATCTGCTGCCTGCTGATTTGCCTGTGTGATACACAATGACCCTTGCGCCCGTGCGCCACAAGCCCCCGGTCACTGTTTGATCTGATCCCAGAACAGCGCCAGATGGCGGCTGACAATCGCGTTGTAGCGGTCGGTCTGCTTGAGCTTGGCCAGGCCGGCGTTGAAGCGATAAAGATGTGCAGTCCCGCGCCAGTGTTTCTTGGAGATCAGCACATGCAGCCCTTCGACCGACAAAGGACGCGACAGGGGCGCGACCTTGTCCGTCAGGCCCAGTTCAAACATCTTCTGCACACCCAAAAACTCGTTCAGGGCCACTGCATCGACCTCGCCGGCCATCAGCATCTCGAAACACGCATCCGGTGAGCTTGGCTGCTCAAGCGTGATCAAACCCTGCGACAGCCACCGACGATCCGCGCGGTCCAGATCGTGGGTGAAGTAGCCTGCAGGGCGGCACAGGGTCTTGCCCACCAGATCCGCATCACTCTCGAACGGCAACAGCGCGTCGCTGCGAGAAAACAGCAGGATCACCAGATCGACCAATGGCTCGGAAAAGTGGAAATTGGCACAGCGCTCATGGGTTGGATTGCCCGTGCAATCCGGCTGATACCAGGGAAAGCCCATGTCGAACTCTTTGGAATCGAGCATGGGAAACAGGTGCTTGGACCAATCGTTTTCCCATGTGATTGAATAGGTCAGCGGATTTGGCGTCTCCTCCAGTGCCGCATTCACCAACTCGGTCAACATCCCCTGCCCCGGCCAATCCAGATCCGTAAACGGCGCGTAGTTTGACGCTGTGACAAGGCGCAGCTCCGCCTCGTCCTGCAACAGCGGCGTCGGGTCAGGCACGAATGTTTCGGGCTCGGGCGCGGCGACCGGCTCTGGCGTGGCGACCGGGGCGCTTGCCGCCGTATCCGGGCACGGAATGGCCAGAACGGTACCCGCAGGCAACTCCAAAAGGCTGCCGCCCTGGATGTCCGGGTTGTTGTAGAAAATGAGCGACCAGCGCGACAGATCGCCAAGCTGTTCTTCGGCGATGGAAAACAGCGTCTCACCGGGCGCGACAACATGCGAGGGCGCACAGGCAACCGCCGCTCCGGCCCATCCAAGGACTGCGGCCGCACTCACCCCAAGCTGAGCCCACACCCGTCCCATTCTCAGAAATCAGCCCAGATTTTGGTCATGTGCCGGTCAATCACCTGCTGGTACTCGCCCGAGGCCTTGATCGCATCCAGACCGCCATTGATCGTCTCCATCAACGTGGCGGCGTCAGGGTGTTCCTTGTGCACCAGAACATGCAGCCCTTCGATGGAAATGGGGCGGCCCTGCACCACCTCGACCTGATCCTTGAGGCCCATATCCTTGATCGCTGCACGCCCCGTAAACTCGTTCATCGCAACCGCGTCCACCTCGCCCGACACCAGCATGTCAAAGCAGGCCGCCACCGTCGCGGGCTGTTTCAGCGTAATTTTTGCATCCGTGATCCAACGCCGGTCCGCGCGGTCCAGATCATGGGTAAAGTAACCCGCAGGGCGGCACAGGGTGCGCCCTTCAATATCGGCGTCCTGGGCAAAGGGCACGGGGCGCGACTTGTCCACGAACAGCAGGATCAGCATCTCGAACATCGGATCCGAGAAGTGGAAATTAGCACAGCGGAAATTGTCAGGCGATCCGTCGCAATCGGGTTTGTACCAGGGAAAGCCCATATCCATCATCGCACTCGTCATCAACGGATCAAGGTGGGCCGACCAGTCATTGACCCAGTGCACCTTGTACCCCTCACGCGACGCCGTGCGCCCCATCGCGGTGTTGACCACATCCGTGATCAGGCCCTGATTGTCCAAGGCCTGATCTGTAAAAGGGGCAAAGTCGCCTGCCGTCACCAAATTGATCGTCTGTTCCAATTTGCGGCGCGGGGTGTTCTGCGCAGGTGCCGCCGCAGCCGTCTGCGTCGCAGGCGTTCCCGCGTCCAGACCCACGGGCAGGCCAGCGATGCAGCCCAGTTGCAACCGCATCCCGATCCGCAGTGCATTGGGGTTTTCACCAATCACCGACAGGTTGTTGCGATGCACTTCGGTCCAGGCCGAGGCGTTCTTGTATTGCGCATCCGCGATGGCCGACAGGCTGTCGCCGCGCTTGACCGTGTAACTGCCACCACAGGTCTGGGCGGCCGCAGAAATGCCCGACGCAACGCAGAATGCGGCCGCAAGCCCCAAGAATCGCTTCATCCCTCATCCCCCAGTCCGAATGTGGCGGCAAAATCCCTTATTTTGAGGGGCTCCGTCAACGCCAAAACGAGATGTGGTGGGCAAGTATATATGTTGACACTGTGCGATGGACGCCCGCCGCATCATGGGTAGGCGATTCCCCGAAACGGCGGGAAATCGGCATATCGCTTGGCCCGTGCCTTGGCCGGTTCGGCAGGCTGCGCTCCTCGGCGCAACAGCAGACCTTTGGGCGCAATATAGCTGCCGATCATGCGGTGCGGCGTGGGCCGCCAATCCAGATTGAAAGCGCAGAGTTTCGGGAAAAACCACATACCCGAATAGGGCAGATGATCATGGATCCACCATGCCAGATCACGCCAATCGCGGCCCTGTTCGTATTGATCCGTGAACCAGGGGATGGCGAGGGACGTGCCCGCAATCGCCGTCTCTCCGGTGCCCCAATCCCAGATATGACACTCGATCGGATTGTCGTTGCGCGCGCAGTTCAGCTTGTTCTCGTTGCCATATCGGTTCAGCTCGGGCGAGCGATAGCCGGAGCGGACCGCCAGCCGCCCAAACGTCTCTTCGAGCGGGTCGAGCAACTGCGTACACAGCATCCGCCCATGTTCAATCGCAAGATCAGGATCACGCGGCAGGTTCCTGACTTCATGGAAATTTCCGATTTCCGAATAAAGGAAATCCCGCATGTAAAAGTGCTTGGACAACCGCACGCGGCCCAAGTTTTCGAGGCTCCACATGCTGGCCGGACGGCGCATTACGCGGCCCCGTTCCACTGGAATTGACCCTCGGGGCCGAGTGGTGAAAACGGGTTCCACGCCACTTCCCAGATGTGCCCTTCGGGATCGGCGAAATAGCCGTGATGCCCGCCCCAGAACACATCTTGCGCAGGTTTCAGGATTTTGGCCCCGACACTCTCGGCCCGGTCCAGTAGCCGGGCGACATCTGCCTTGTCAGACACGTTGTGCCCAAGGGTCATGGCCCCACCCCGCAAATCCGCGACCGCAACACCAATGTCGTCGGCCAGCGCGGCAAGGGGATAAAGGCCAAGTGTCTGCCCGATCAAATCAAAGGCAATCACCCCGTCGGGGCTCTCCACCCGCGCCCAGCCCATGGCCTCGTAAAAGGCCGCCAGCGCCTCCATATCCCCCGCCCCGAGCGTGATCAGCGACACCCGTTGATCCATCACGGATCAAGCTCCCGCACGAAGGCGAGCATATCGATGACGGCCCGCTCTGTCTGTCCGGGGGACATGATATCGCCCGTCGCCACGTGGGCGAGTGGATCGTCACCCTCGCCCATAACAGGATTGATAACCTGCGCGTCGCCACCCCAGGCGGCTGCAACTTCGGCGGTGATATCGGGCCGCACCACGCGGTCGTCCGTTGCATACCAGAACAGCGCCGGAAGGGTCTGTGCGCCGTGATCCATCGCCATTGTGGCCTGGATCAGAACCGCCATCGGCAACACGGCGACGCTTGCATATTCCGTGGTCCAGTACCGCCCGTGCGCTTCGCTGGAGGGTTCAAAACTGCGCCGCTCACCGGCAAGGGAGGGCAGCCAATACCGCGCCGCTGGCCATGTCAGCAAAGTCGCAAGCGGGTTGTTGATCCCAAAGTTGGGCGAGACAAAGACAAGGCCCGCCACGTCCTCCATCAGCGCCTCGTTCTGCGCCGTGGCGGCCACCAAAGTGCCCCCTGTGGAGGTCGAGATGATCAACACCTTCTCACCAGCGACCCGGGCCGCCGCGATCCCCTCGGCCAGATCATCGACCCAGCCCTGCACCGTGCCTTCGGCCATCGCCTCAGGGCCGCGCCCGTGCCCTTGCAAACGCGTGTAGATCAAGTTGGCCCCCAGGGACTCGGCCACCGCGTCCGGCACTGGCCGGATTTCTTCGGAAGTCGCAGAAAACCCATGCACATACAGGATCGACCAAGGGGTCTTGGCTCCCGCCTGTCCGGCCCAGATCACCCGCTTTTCGACGCCGGGGGTGATGTCCTCATATGCCGCCTCTACGGCCGCAAAATGGGCATCCAGATCGCCGTCGATCATCACAGCCTCCGGGCGCGGCGTCAGGGTCGCATCCTCGTAGGGGCCAAACAGCCACGAGGCCCCGATCAACACAATCAGGCCCAGCAAGACCCACCCCAATATCTTGCCAAATCGCCTCATGCCACCGTCTCCAGAACCTGCTCAATCGCATCCTCGATCAGACCCAGACACGGCCCGTCGGAAAACCTGTGATCCGCGCCGCGCACCAGCAACAGACGCATATCGGGGCAGTCAGCATGGTTCAGCAATCGCACGGCGGTTTCAGTGCTGACGGCTGTATCTTCCGTGCCTTGCAGACAGCGCACCGCAAAGGGCAAAGGCAGCGGCGCGCGCAGCACCAGGTGATTGCGCCCATCCTCAATCAGGCGCTGCGTGATGATGTAGGGTTCCATATAGTCCGACGGCATCTCGACCCGCCCGTCCCGCGCCAGCGCCTGTTTTTGGGCGTCGGTGAACGAGGCCCAATAGCCGTCTTCCGTAAAATCCGGCGCGGCGGCAATGGTCACCAGTCCGGCCACGCGATCCGAATGATGGCGCGCAAACAGCAGCGCCTGCCAGCCGCCCATCGAACTGCCCACGATCACCAGCGGACCCGTCGTCAACGCCTCGAGCGCAAAGGCGGTATCCTCCGCCCAATCCCCGATGCAGCCATCTTCAAAGGCTTCAGAACTTTGCCCATGCCCGGAATAGTCAAACCGCAGAAACCCCCGCCCCTGCGCGCGGCACCACGCCTCGAGATGGATGGCTTTCGTGCCCTCCATGTCTGACTTCAGCCCCCCCAGGAAGACGACCCACGGGCCTGTCCCTTCGCTGCGGTGATAGGCAAGGCGGCGCCCTTGGTCTGTGTCAATGAAGTCAGCGGTGGTCATGGCAGTCCTCTGGCAGTTTGCGCGGATCATGGGCAGGTGCCGCCGCGCTGTCCATCCTGCGTGGGTCAGATTTATTAGGTTACCATCTTGTCACGTGACTGTATAATCACATATAGAGACGGAATGGATGCCTTGTTCAAATCGCTCGCCGACCCCGCCCGTCGCACGCTGCTGGATGCGTTACGTGAACAGGACGGTCAGACGCTGCAGCAATTGCAGCCCTGTCTGGACATGTCCCGTTTTGGGGTGATGAAGCATTTGGGCGTCCTTGAAGACGCGGGGCTGATCACCACCAAAAGGGTGGGTCGGTTCAAGCATCACTACCTCAACGCCCTGCCCCTGCAGGAAGCCATTGACCGCTGGATAGAGCCTTTGCTCGTCAAACCGGCGGCCCGAGCAGTTCTCGACCTGAAATCGCAACTGGAAGGAACCTCGCCCATGTCGAAACCCGATTTTGTCATGCAAACCTATATCAAGACCACGCAAGACCGGCTCTGGGATGCCCTGTCGGACGAGACCAACGTGGCGCATTACCACTTCATGGCCAGCCACGCGACGCGCGAGGGCGCACGCACCACGATGTTTCTGCCCGATGGCACCGAACTGATGTCAAACGTCCTTTTGACCAGTGATCCCAAATCCCGGATAGAATGCACGTTCGAGCCCAATTGGGAGGGCGGCGGCGCGCCAAGCCGGGTCATCTACCTCATCGAGGTCGAAGGGGACTTCATCAAGCTGACGGTTGAACATTACGACCTGACCTTCCCCGTCGTGCCCGGTGAAGGGGTGGCTGATGGATGGGCGCGGTGGGCGGCGGGCCTGAAAACATGGCTCGAAACCGGCGAGCCCACACATTTCGGAAGCCGCGCAAGCGCCTGATCCCACCTTCATCTTGCCAGACAAACTCCGGGGGAGTCGCGGATGCGACGGGGACTGGCCCCCTCCCCGCTCAGAATCGAAAGCTGTGCTATGACACCCGAACTGACCTATCTAACCCTGACAGCCATCCTCGCGGCCTCCATGTGGATCCCCTACATCGTGGGCGTGAACATGCATCCCCAAACCGGGATCGACGACTTTGAACGACCGCCCCCGCTGACGGGATTTCCGGCCTGGGTGCATCGCGCCCACCGCGCACATCTGAACCTGATCGAGGCCGCTGTGCCATTCGGACTGGTCGTGCTGGTCGCACACAGTCTCGAGGTCTCGGGACCCGTCACGATCTGGGCCAGCGCCGCCTTCTTCTGGTTGCGGCTTGCACATGCCATTGGGATGGTGTCGGGGGTGGCGCGGTTTCCGGTGCGGCCCATCATCTTTACGCTCAGTTGGGTCTGCACGCTGGCTATCGCAGTGCGGTTGCTGGTCGGCTGATCGCGCTTGACCCGCCAGCCGGACCGGGCCAATCTGTGCGCCATGACACATGCAGTTCACCAAGGATATTATACGCAGGCGCATATCTCGCGCGCCTGTGGCTGTGTCTGACCCCACGCCCACACCCGCCGCGCCCTGCGGTGGTCCTGTGCTGATCTCTGGCCTGCCGCAGGCGCAGGAGACATCACATGACCTTCACCATCCGACCTGTTGACCCTGCCGACATCCCGGCCCTCCACATGATGATCTGTGCGCTGGCCGCACATCACGGCGACACGCCCAACATCAACCCGACGCACCTGCGGCGCGACGTGTTGGGGACCTGTCCGTGGTACACGGTGCTGGTGGCCGAACAGGATGCAGCGTTGATCGGATACGCCGCCCTTTTGCCGCTCGGGCAGCTGCAATTCGGTGCCCGGGGGATGGATATGCACCACCTTTTCGTGCGCGACCATAGGCGCGGCCAAGGGGTCGGGGCGGCGTTGGTTTCCGCCTCGCAGGCGCATTGCAGAAAGGTCGGGTGCACAGTCCTGACGGTCGGCACGCATCCCGACAACGCAAAAGCCGCACGGTTCTACGAACGGCGCGGCTTTGAACCCCGGTCGGGCCCGGGACCTCGATTTTCGATCAGGCTCGATCAGCCGCCGACGTAAGTGCCGTCAGCGGGGCGGAAAAACGTCTTTTGATTGTGAAGCCGCCCCAGCAGATCATGGATCTGCATCACATCCTCGTCCGCCGCGCGGGCTTTGATGTCACTTTGCGTCTTGGCCAGCTTCGTGGCGCGCAAGGCCGTCTCGATCAGGTCCAGATCCTCGACACTCAATTCGAAATTGGTGTTATACTTTGGCACGGCGTTCCCTCTGAGATCAAAAGTTTCCGATAGTAAACTGCCCCTTAAAATAGGGGTTGATAGCCCCACGTCCAGCACAAATTGTCGCAAAAACCGCGCGTTTTGTCGCATTCTGCGCATAACGATTATCAAGCCCGTTCAGATGGGCACCGCAGACTTGACGCCTTGCGCGCCGCCTGCGACATGGGCCGCACACAATTACCCGCAACCGGGCGTTCCGTGGGCGCCAAACTGACGAGGAGTGCCGATATGGCCCCGATTTCCTTGACCTTTCCTGATGGCAATGCGCGCGAATACGAGGCCGGGATTACCCCTGCCGGTGTCGCCGAAAGCATCTCCAAATCCCTGTCGAAAAAGGCGATCAGCGCCAGCGTGAACGGCGAACACTGGGACCTTGCGTGGCCCATCGACGCTGATGCCCAAATCGCGATCCACACCATGGCCGACGAAGAGCAGGCCAATGAGCTGGTGCGCCACGATCTGGCCCACATCATGGCCCGCGCGGTGCAAGAAATCTGGCCCGACACCAAGGTAACGATCGGCCCCGTCATCAAGGACGGTTGGTATTACGATTTCGACCGGGCCGAGCCGTTCACTCCCGAAGACCTCGGCACTATCGAGAAAAAGATGCGCGAGATCATCAACAAACGCGACCCTGTCCGCACCGAAGTGTGGGACCGCGATGTGGCGATCAAATACTACGAAGACCGGGGCGAGCCCTATAAGGTCGAATTGATCGAAGGCATTCCGGGCAATGAGCCGCTGCGCATGTACTGGCACGGCGACTGGCAGGATCTGTGTCGTGGCCCGCACCTTCAACACACTGGCCAGGTGCCGGGCGACGCGTTCAAACTGATGTCGATTGCTGGTGCGTACTGGCGCGGCGACAGCGACCGCGCGATGCTGCAACGCATCTACGGCGTGGCCTTCACCGGCAAGGAGAAACTGCGCGCCCATCTGAATATGCTCGATGAAGCAGCCAAGCGCGACCACCGCAAACTGGGCCGCGAGATGGACCTGTTCCACATGCAGGAAGAGGCCCCGGGCCAGATTTTCTGGCACCCCAATGGCTGGTCCGTCTACACGACACTTCAGGACTACATGCGGCGCAAACAGCGTGCTGCCGGATATGTCGAGGTGAACACGCCGCAGGTCGTTGATCGCAAATTGTGGGAAGCATCGGGCCATTGGGACAAATACCAAGAGCACATGTTCATCGTCGAAGTGGACGAGGATCACGCCCGTGAAAAGGCGATCAATGCGCTCAAACCCATGAACTGCCCCTGCCACGTCCAGATCTTTAACCAAGGTCTCAAGTCCTATCGCGACCTGCCCCTGCGCATGGCGGAATTTGGGTCCTGCAACCGGTATGAGCCGTCGGGTGCCCTGCACGGCATCATGCGCGTGCGCGGATTTACACAGGATGACGGGCACATTTTCTGCCGCGAGGACCAGATCGAAGCGGAATGTGCCGCGTTCATCACCTACCTGTCCTCAGTTTACAAAGACCTCGGTTTCGAAAGCTTTGAGATCATGTTCGCCACGCGGCCCGAAAAACGGGTCGGGTCCGAGGAAAGCTGGGATCACGTGGAAAGCGCGCTTGAGAATGCGATCAAGGCGACCGGTCACCCCTACACACTGGATGAGGGTGAAGGCGCGTTTTACGGCCCCAAGCTGGACTTCAAACTGACGGATGCCATCGGGCGTGAATGGCAATGTGGCACCTTTCAGGTCGACCCGAACCTGCCCGAACGCCTTGGTGCCACCTATATCGCCGAAGATGGCGCAAAGCACCGCCCCTATATGCTGCACCGGGCCTGCCTTGGCTCGTTCGAGCGGTTTATCGGCATCTTGATCGAGAACTCCGCAGGCAAACTGCCGTTCTGGCTGGCCCCGCGGCAGGTGGTCGTGGCCTCGATCATTTCGGATGCGGATGAGTACATCGCCGAGGTGGTCGATGCGCTGCGTGCCGCTGGCGTGCGCGCCGAAGCCGACATTCGCAACGAAAAGATCAACTACAAGGTCCGCGAGCACTCGGTGGGCAAAGTCCCTGTTATCCTCGCCGTGGGCGCGCGCGAGGTTGAGGACCGTACCGTCTCCGTCCGCCGCTTGGGTGAAAAGCAAACCGGCGTGCAGGATTTGGCCACACTGGTGGAGGCCCTGCGGATCGAGGCAACCCCACCCGATCAGCTTTGAGCCGAGGGATTTGCAATATTTCACGCGCGGTTTTGAAAGAAATGCGCCGGAATGCTCGAAATTCCGGCGCAGCTGCTGACATCCGATAACGGCTCTGTGACACACCAGCTTGTGAGTGTTAAACTGAGGGGGTCACACCCTATGTAAAGTCCAAGGCTATCTACGAAATCGAACCAAAGGGACCTTAGAGATGTCGAACACAATGAGATCCGTCGCGATCATGGGCGCAGTTGCCGCCGCATTTGCCAGCCAAACCGCGACCCCAGCAGACGCGGCTGCCAAGGAAAAATGCTATGGCATCTCGCTTGCGGGCGAAAATGACTGCGCCGCGGGTCCGGGCACCACATGCGCAGGCACATCCACTGTCGATTATCAGGGCAACGCCTGGACGCTTGTGGACGCAGGCACCTGCGCCGAAATCGACCTGCCCGATCTGGCAGATGGGTCGCCCCGCACAGGCTCACTCGAAGAGCTGGACCGCGACCTGCCCGCATAACGCATGACCGCGCACGGCTCGGATCGGGCCATGCGCACCATATGCAACACCGGAGGCTTTGACATGCTGGATGCGACACGCACACCGCCCCGCCTGCCATGTGCCCCCGGAGTTGGATATAAACCCCAACATTTCAGTGACTTGCGTGCCGCACCGGGTCCGATCGGTTGGCTGGAAGTACATGCCGAAAACTACATGGGCGATGGGGGGCGCCCCCACGCACAACTGCGCGCGCTGCGGGATGATTTCGCAATCTCGGTCCACGGCGTCGGGTTGTCGATCGGGGGCGAAGGGCCGTTGGACAAGGATCACCTTGATCGCCTGAAGTCGCTGATGACATGGCTGGAACCGGCCAGTTTTTCCGAGCACCTGGCGTGGTCCACCCACGGGACCGAGTTTCTGGATGACCTGCTGCCCCTGCCCTATACCGAGGCGACATTGGCCCGTGTGGCCAGCCACATCGATCAGGTGCAGGACGTGTTGGGGCGGCAAATGCTGCTCGAAAACCCCTCCAGCTATCTGGCCTTTGCCGACAGCACTATGTCCGAGACCGACTTTCTGAGTGAACTGGTCCAGCGGACCGGCTGCGGCCTGCTGCTGGATGTGAACAACGTCTTCATCTCGGCGACAAACCTGAATTACACGCCAGAGGGCTACCTTGACGCCTATCCGATCCATGCTGTCGGCGAAATCCATGTCGGTGGACACGATGCGGATGCCGATGATGCGGGCGCACCGCTCCTCATCGACAGTCATGGGCGCGCCACAGCCGATCCGGTCTGGGCGCTTTTGGATCACGCGCTGGCGGCGACAGGCTCCGCCCCGGTGCTGGTCGAGTGGGACAATGACGTGCCCCATTGGGCGACGCTGCGGGCCGAAGCCGAGCGGGCCGCGCACGCGTTGGCAACCGCAACTGCACCCTGATATGCCAGCCGATCAAACCCAGTTCCGCACCGCCCTGCTGGACCCCACCCTGCCGGTGCCGGTTGGGTTGACCGACGGGGCGGGCCAGCCCACGACCAAACGCTTTGCTGTCTATCGCAACAATGTCACCGTCGCGCTGACCGAGGCGCTGAAGACCGCATTTCCAGTGCTGGTCAGCCTGTTGGGCCGCGACAGCTTTGATCAACTGGCCCGGCTGTTTGTGCGGACGCATCCGCCCACGTCGCCATTGATGATGCATTACGGCGCGCACATGCCTGCGTTTCTGAGCGACTTTCCCCCCCTCTCCCACATCAAATATCTCAGCGATGTGGCCCGGCTTGAGCTGGCGCTGCGTCAATCCTATCACGCCGCCGATATGGACCCGTTTGACGCAAGCCGATTGGGCAGGCTTGACGCTGATCGGATCATGGCCTCAACCCTCACCTTGGCCCCCGCGACCATCCTGATCCCGAGTGTCTGGCCGCTGTTTGATATATGGCGCTACAACACTCAAAGTGGCGCGCCCAAACCGCGCGCGATGGCCCAACCGGTCCTGATCACTCGGGCCGAATTTGACCCCGAACCGCACCCGCTCACCCCCGCTCAGGCGGCGTGGCTGACCAAGATCATGGACGGCGCGACCTTGGTCGCAGCCCAGGACAGCGCCATGGCCGTTGATCCCGGCTTTGATCTGTCCGCGCTTCTCACACTTTTGATCCAGAACAACGCAATTGCCAATTTCACGACCCCAAAGGACTGACCTATGACTGCCCTGACCCGCTTGCATGACACGATTTTCGCACCGCTCGACCGGGCAGACTGGATCCTGCCCACGCTGGCACGGTTTCTGTTTGCGGCCGTCCTGGCGGTCTATTTCTGGATTTCGGGACTGACCAAACTTGGGGAGGGTGTGTTGGGGATCTTCCAACCCTCGCTCGGCGCTTATGCGCAGATTTTTCCCCGCACGATGGAGGCCGTCGGCTATGATGTGAGCCAACTGGGCACCTATCATTGGGCGGTCGTGACCCTTGGCACAATCGCCGAATTTGTATTGCCCTTGCTGATTATCGCAGGGCTGTTCACGCGGCTTGCGTCCCTTGGCATGATCGGCTTCATCATCGTGCAATCGCTGACCGATCTGAACGGACACGGCAAATGGGGCGATGGGCTGGTGATGGGCGCATGGTTTGATGCGCCATCGGGCAGCCTGATCATGGATCAGCGTTCGCTTTGGGTGTTCCTGCTCATCGTGCTGGTGGTCAAAGGGGCCGGGCCGCTGTCCTTTGATCGGGCCTTGGCACGGCCCAAAGCGGTGGACTAAACGCCCAAGGCCGCCTGCACATCTTTGGTCCAACCGAGGTAAAGCGTAGACCTGTCCGCGATCAGGGGGCGCTTCATCAGGGTTGGGTGCTGCGCCAGCAACTCTTCGGGGTCCGCGGCGCGCTCAATCTCACTCAGCCCGCGCCACGTGGTGGAGCGGGTGTTGACCAGCGCCGCCCCGAATTGGGCATGGGCTGCCGTCATCACATCGCCCGGCACACCGTCGGCGCGCACATCCACGAACCGCGCCTCCGGCAGCGCCTTGATCGCCTTGCGGCACGTATCGCAGGTTTTCAAACCGTATATTTCCATAACTGACCCTCACATTTGCGTTCAATTATGCGGCAGGCTGGCGCGATTGCACCCCTTAAACCTTGAATTTCCGTGCAAGTAGGCAATGTTTTAAGATGTGGCCCCTACGTCAACTGGGCGTCACACAGCCCCCGTATGCAATGGGGGCGGCACGACAAGGCAAAAGGAGGCACGGACCATGCCAACTGGCACCGTGAAGTGGTTCAACACCACAAAAGGCTACGGATTTATCGCACCGGATGAGGGCGGGAAGGACGTTTTTGTACACATTTCAGCCGTCGAAAGGTCCGGTCTGACCGGACTGGCGGACAACCAAAAGGTCGATTTCGAGATGCTGGAAGGGCGCGATGGGCGTCAGATGGCTGGCGACCTGAAACTGCTCTGAACGCAAAAAGAAGTGGCGCAGGGCATCAGCCCTGCACCGCCTGAACTTAGTCGAAGGTGCAGCCCTTGGTGCCCACGGGGCAGCTTGACTGTTTGCGCACGCGGTGCACGTGGCGCTTTTTCGCAACCGGGTGTGCCAAGGCCTGCTGATAGCTGATGCCCTGATTGGGCTTACCGCAACAGATCGTGCCGTCCATCGTCACCGGCTGTAACCCGGCGGGGCAAAAGTTGTGGCTGCTATGGTAGGCGTAAATCTTAGGTCCCGCCGTTTGCTGGGCCAGCGCTGACACTGTGCCCATCACGGTCAAGACGGCTGCGGCTGTGATCGCTCGTGTGAAACGCATATCTTCCCTCGTTTTATCAACTCACCACGATATCTATGGGGGCACCCTGCCTTTGAGGCGCGCACAAGTCCAGAAAATTTGCATTAAGCTGGCTGTCTGGAACCATTTTGGGGCACATTGCGCTGTTTGGATCGGCATCGGAAACAATGACGGCGCTCACGCCTGGCGCCGCCGTCAGTCAATCACGCTCATGAATTCGCGCCACTCGCCTTTGCTCATGCCGGATGTTTCTTGCGTGACCTTTTCGCCCTTCAGCATGCGGCGCAGACAGTCCACGCCCTTGCCGGACAGTTGCGCGCCGGTCATGCGGTAATCCTCGAATGCGGCATAGGCGGCGGGCACCCAGTCCTTGACCATCTCGCAAATCGCATCGGCATAGACGCGGATTTCGTACTGCGCATGAGCATCTGCCCGCAGCCGCAAAAAGTGGAACAGATTGTGCAGGTCCACCTTCCAATACCATTGCGTGTATATGTTGGCGGGCAGGTTCATGCGCGCCAATTCGCGTGCAAGGCCGGACTGGCCCTCATCCGAAATCATCGCCTCATAATGGTCATAGGCGCGGTTGCTGTCGGATTTCAGGATCTCGAGAACGCGGGCCGCTTCCGCCCCTTGCAGCGTATCGCCGCGCCCCTGATTGTTGATCACAGACTGTGCCGCCAGCGCATCCGGCTCGGGGATGTAAAATTCGCGATCCAGAATGGAGTAGCGCGCCGAGTATTCATTCACGTTCGCGGTGCGGTGCCGGATCCATTGGCGTGCCACAAATACCGGCAGCTTCACATGGAGCTTGATCTCGCACATCTCGAACGGGGTCGAGTGCCAGTGGCGCATGAGATAGCGGATCAAACCCTCGTCATTCTGGACGGATTTGGTGCCTTTGCCATAGGACACGCGCGCCGCTTGGCAGATTGCGGAATCGTCGCCCATGTAGTCGATGACGCGGACAAAACCGTGATCCAGAACGGGCTGCGCTTTGTAAAGATGCGCCTCCATTCCGGGCACGGTCGCGCGCAATGTCGGTTGAGGATTAGCGCGCAACGCGTCGATCTCGGCAAGCTGGTCAGGGCTAAGCGGCATTTGGCGCGTCCTTTTATCCACAGAATCTCTCAGGTCTCCACCTTATATGGTGGATTGGATTACGGGAACCGCTATATGCGGGCCTGTCGCAGTGTTTTTTGGCCGGCGTGCCTTGCAGACCTTCGCGCCCCTTGCCCGCCCACAATGACAAGTCTGTATTTTGATGGCGGGTTTGCGTCGTGGGTTTTGACAGTCGCGCATTTGCCTCTAGAGTTAGGGCAAGGATGCGCCGGACCTGCCCGGGCCGCACCGCACTCTCGGATCGGTTTGCGCAAGTCAGGGGCGGGTTTCGCCCGGTGCGCAGCCGCAATATCAAAGGAATATGAATGTCTATCAAATATTTACACACGATGGTGCGCGTCAAAGATCTGGACGCGACAATGGCCTTTTTCAAGCTGCTTGGGCTTGAGGAAACGCGGCGCATGGACAATGAGGGGGGGCGATTTAGCCTGATCTTCATGGCGCCGCCCGATCAGCCCGAATGCCCGGTTGAGCTGACCTACAACTGGGACGGCGATGAGGGGCTGCCCTCTGACAGCCGGCATTTCGGGCACCTCGCCTACCGCGTCGATAATATCTATGAGATGTGCCAGACGCTGATGGACAATGGCGTCACAATCAACCGCCCGCCGCGCGACGGGCACATGGCCTTTGTCCGCTCGCCCGACAACATCTCGATCGAGTTGCTGCAAGAAGGCGACAGCCTTGCGCCAGCCGAGCCTTGGGCCAGCATGGAAAACACGGGCCATTGGTAAGGTCAGCGGCCATTCTGGCCGCGTGCGTTGCGGCATCACCAGCGGCGGCATGTCGTCTGGCGCTTTTGTTGGCGCTGGATGTGTCGTCGTCGGTGGATGCCGCCGAAGATCAATTGCAGCGCGGCGGATTGGTCGCCGCGCTGATTGCCCCGGAGGTGCAGGCCGCATTTTTCGCAAATGACTCGCCCGTGGCCTTGGGTGTTTACGAATGGTCCGGCCGCTACAATCAGGAGGTGGTGCTCGACTGGGTCCTGATCGACAGTCCGGCGGCACTGGTGGCGGCCGCCGAACAGGTCGCGGCCAGCACCCGGTCGCACAATGAGTTCCCGACCGCGATGGGGTACGCGTTGGGCTTTGGCGCGCAGATGCTCGAACGCGCGCCGTCCTGCCTTTACCAGACCATCGACATGGCCGGGGACGGTCAGAACAACGAAGGCTTCGGCCCGCAGCTTGCCTACCGCGAGTTTGCCTTCCGCGACATCACCGTGAACGGATTGGTGGTGAATGCCGCAGAGTTCACGTCTGAAACCATGCTGATCGACTTCTACAAGCGCGAGGTGCTTTGGGGGCCCGGTGCGTTTCTGGAAGTGGCGCAGGGGTTTGAGGATTATGAGCGCGCGATGCGCCGCAAGCTGGAGCGGGAACTGACCCCGCCCGTCATCGGCACATTGCCCCCGGCCCGGATCAAAGGGTGAGGACCGGCCTGATCCCAGCCCTGGCCTTATGCCTTTGGGCAGGCCTGGGGAATGCAGCCTGCCGCCAGGCGCTTGCCTTGGGGCTGGATGTGTCGGGTTCGGTTGATGCCCGAGAATACCGATTGCAGATGGATGGGCTGGCCGCGGCGCTTGACAGCGCGAGAGTCCGGCAGGCCCTGCTGATCATGCCCGACACGCCCGTCGAATTGCTTGTCTATGAATGGAGTGGGCCCGAGGACCCGGCGGTCATTCTGCCGTGGACTGCGGTGGTGAATGAGCCTGCACTGAATGCGATCATCGGGGCGTTGCGGGCCACCGAACGGCGTCAGGCAACGCCCGGCACCGCCCTTGGTCTGGCGATGCGTGAAGGCGTGGCGCATCTGAACGAGCGCCCCGAGTGTTGGAAACGCACCCTTGATCTGTCCGGAGACGGCAAATCCAACCTTGGCCCCCGCCCGGTTGATGTGAAACCCGAGATCGAGCCCACTGGCATAACAATCAATGCGCTTGTGATTGGCGCGGATGCGCCGACCCTTGGGGACACTCGCCAGGCGGAAATTTCGGGGCTATCCGCCTATTTCCATTCCAATGTGATTGTCGGTTCGGACAGTTTCGTCGAGACCGCCCTAGGGTTCGAAGACTACGGCATCGCCATGGCGCGCAAACTCGAGCGCGAGTTGGAAACCATCATCCTTGGCCAAGTGCGCCCTTAATAGATGTAGCGGATCTGATCGGTCCAATACCGCTCCATCCGTTTGAGGGAGGCGGTGATGTCGATGATCCCTTCGGGGCCAAGCACGCCCTTGGATTGCAGCCCTTCGGCGTGGCGTTCGAACAGTTCTGCCACCACATCGCGGATATGACGCCCTTTTTCGGTCAGCTTCACACGCACGGAGCGGCGATCAATTTCGCATCGTTGATGGTGCATATATCCCATCTCGACCAGCTTCTTCAGATTGTAGCTGACATTCGAGCCTTGATAATACCCACGGCTTTTCAGTTCGCCTGCTGTGACCTCGTTGTCGCCAATGTTGAAGAGCAAGAGCGCCTGAACCGCGTTGATTTCCAGCACGCCGACGCGTTCGAATTCGTCCTTGATCACATCCAGCAAAAGCCGGTGCAGGCGCTCGACAAGTGACAGCGCCTCAAGGTAGCCGATCATGAAACCGGCGTCTTTCTTTGGTGTATCGACCATGCCAGACATCTGGCTGATCGGGTCCTGAATGCTCATCCGCCTTCTCCGACTTGGACTGCTCGGGACCAGAAGATGACGGTGATTCGGAAATATTCAGTTAAGCGTGAATTGGCCGCAAATCTTAACTCTGGAACGTCTTGGAAATATCTGAAATCAAATCAGAATATTGATCCGGGGCGACTTCTTGTCCCGTCACCCAACGATACAGATCCTGGTCGTTCTCGCTCAGCATCGCGTCATAGGTGTGCAGCGCCGCATCGTCCATATCCTTAAGGTTGCGCGTCGCATATTCGGTCAGGATCAAGTCCATCTCTTTGATCCCGCGCCGCATCGAGCGCATGTGCAGCCGTTTCAGCCGATGTTCATGCAGTTCTTCAGTCACGGGCGCTGTCCACCATGGCCGTCGAGCGCAGTCGCTTTTCCAGACGGCCCACCTGTTCGGCCCGGGCCAACAGATCGGCGCGCAGGTCGCGCACTTCGGTCAGAATATCGCGCATCTCGTTGCTCAGCGGTTCAGCCTCCGCCGGACCATCCAGCCCCTCGCCTTCGCCGTTGATCAGCCACATCATCGAAACATTCAAAAGCCCGGCCATGATCGACAGACGGTTGGCGCGCGGCTCGCTCAGATCATCCTCCCAGGCGCGCAGGGTGGCGACCCGCACACCAAGACGCTTGGCAAGCTGCTTTTGGGTCATCCCGGCCTGCTCGCGCGCGCCCGACACACGATCTCCGAAGGTCGCTGCATCCGCGCTGTACCAGTCTTGCGTATCGTCCATGCCCAAATCTCCGTTTTAGCGTTTCCAATATGCACGCCGTCCGCTTGATCGGCGCGCGCCACACCCCTATGAGGGTCGCACCCCTTCTAACGCCCAGAGGCCAAAATGACATTCCTTTCAGCGACACTCGACCGCGTCAAACCGTCCCCCACCGTCGCACTGACAGGTCAGGTGGCCGCGCTCAAGGCCCAGGGCAAAGACATCATCGGTCTTGGCGCGGGCGAGCCCGACTTTGACACGCCGCAAAACATCAAGGATGCCGCAGTCGTCGCCATTGCCCTTGGCAAGACGAAATATACCCCCGTCGACGGTATTCCAGAGCTGAAGCAGGCGATTGTCGACAAGTTCAAGCGCGACAATGACCTGACCTATACCACAGCGCAGGTGACCGTGGGCACAGGGGGCAAGCAAATCCTATATAACGCACTGATGGCGACCCTGAATGAAGGCGACGAGGTCGTGATCCCCGCCCCTTACTGGGTCAGCTACCCTGATATGGTGCTGCTGGCCGGAGGCACGCCGGTCATTGCCGAGGCATCGCTGCAAACCGGCTTCAAACTGACCGCCGACCAGCTTGAGGCAGCCATCACCGACAACACCAAGTGGCTGATTTTCAACTCGCCCTCGAACCCGACAGGTGCCGGCTACACATGGGCCGAGATGAAAGAGATCACCGAGGTGCTCATGCGCCACCCGCATGTCCATGTGATGTCGGATGATATGTATGAACACCTCGTCTATGACGGCTTTGAATTCTGCACCCCCGCTCAGGTCGAACCTGGCCTTTATGATCGCACGCTGACGGTCAACGGGGTGTCCAAAGCCTATGCGATGACCGGCTGGCGTATCGGTTATGCCGCTGGCCCCGAGGATCTGATCAAGGCGATGCGCAAGGTGCAGTCGCAATCGACCTCGAACCCCTGTTCGATCAGCCAATATGGGGCGCTCGAGGCGCTCAATGGCACGCAGGAGTTCATCGCACCCAACAACGAGACCTTCAAACGCCGCCGTGATCTGGTGGTCGACATGCTGAACGCGGCAGACGGGATCGCCTGCCCCGTGCCGGACGGGGCTTTCTACGTCTACCCTTCAATCGCGGGCTGCATCGGCAAGACATCGGCGGCAGGCACCGAAATCACGGATGACGAGGCATTCTGCACGGCCTTGCTCGATGAGACAGGTGTGGCCGTCGTCTTTGGCGCGGCCTTTGGACTATCGCCAAACTTTCGGGTCAGCTACGCTACGTCCGACGAGGCCCTGAAAGAGGCCTGCGCCCGCATCCAGACTTTCTGTGCGGGGCTCAAGTAACGAGGGACAATATGGGCGCTGAGCTTCCGGAGTATTACTTTCGCGTGCGCGAAAACGGTGCCGCTGTGTTTCGGGTCGACACCGAAAACCGTCAGCGCCGGATCGAGATGGACCAGATCGCGGTCATCAATATCCGCAACGGAGAGATCAAACCCCATGGGGATCGCACTCTATCCGAGGCCGATCTTGACCGGATCAAGGCATGGATGGCGGAACGCTCCGAAGTGCTGGCGCACCGCGACATCGACGACATCCACCGGGCGGTGGACTACCTCAACCTCACCACCCAATGGGCGCAATCCAAGGCCAGCGACGCGCAACTTGAAAGCGTGACGGATGCGCTGCTGCTGGCGATGCACGATCTGCGCTCGGTTCTGGTGCGCAAGAAAGCCGACCGGCTGATGAGCACCTCGAAAGAGTAGCGCGCTTGGGACGGCGGGCGGGGCGTCTTTGCGGCCCCGTTCAGGGGACGGAAACAGCGTCCGTCCCGGACGTCCGCTCAAGCCGGGGCAAGGACACCTGCCAAAAGCGGTACATCAGCGCCACGCCGGCACAGGCCAGTCCCAGCACAAGGCCCAGCCAGATGCCCACACCCTCCCAGCCCAGAACAAATCCAAGCACGTAAGAGGCTGGCATGCCCACCAGCCAATAGGACACACCCGCAAGGATCATCGGCACCTTGGTGTCCTGCACCCCGCGCAACAGCCCCAGGGCCACCACCTGCGCCCCGTCCACAAGCTGGAACAGCGCCGCCAGCGCCATCAGCGCAACACCGATGGCCAGAATCTGCGCCTTGGCCGGTTCGTCACTTTTCATAAACAGCGCGATCAAAGGCTCGGGCACGACCACAAACAACACGATGGTCATCAATGCCATCGCAAGGCTCATCGCAATCACCATCCGCGCACCGCGCACCATATGGGCGAGGTCGCCATGCCCATAGGCATTGCCCGCCCGGATCGTGGCCACATTAGACAGCCCCAGATGCACCATAAAGGTGATCGAAGCCAGTTGCAGCGCGATCCCATGCGCCGCCAGCGGAATGGTCCCCAACCAGCCCATCATCATCGCCGAGGCGGCAAACAGACCCACCTCGCTCAGGTTCGTCAGGCCAATGGGCCAGCCGAGGCGGAACACACGGCCCAGCATCTCCCAATCAGGACGCCACAGCCGGTTGAGAATGCCATGTTCGGGCAGGATCACCACGGCATAACCCACGATGCCGACCAGCATCACACCTTGGGTCACAAGAGAGGCAACAGCCGCCCCCGCAATCCCCATCTCGGGCGCGCCCCAATTGCCAAAGATAAAGGCGTAGTTGGCCAGCGCATTGGCCAGCGCCCCCACAAGCGTGATCCACAGCACGATCTGCGTGCGCTCCAGCGCGGCCAGATAGCTTTTGAAGGTCATGATGATCAGCGCCGGGATGATCCCCCATCCTGCGATCATCAGATAGGCGGCCCCGTCCCGGGCCACCTGCTCGGTCTGCCCAAGGGCCAGCAGGATCGGTTCTGACCAGATCATCAACGGCATCGACAGGGCGGCAAAGCCAAGGCTCAGCCATAGCCCCATGCGCGTGGCGCGGCGCAGGTTCACCTCGTCGCCCTCCGCATGATAGGACGCGACCATCGGCATCACCGCCCATGCAAAGCCCGACCCCATCAGGAACAGCACAAAAAACCACGACCCCGCCATGGTCTGGGCGGCCAGCTCGTCCACCCCGTACCATCCCAGCATCACCGTGTCGGTCACGCCAATGGCCACCTGCCCCAAATGCCCGCCAATCAGCGGCAGGCCAAGGACAAGGACGGCCCTCGCATGGGCGGAATAGGACATGAAACGGGTGGACATGCCCAACCCTTACGCCTGCTTTTTATGCAAAGAAAGCCCCTGTCTGCCCGAGGGGGACGGGATGCCGCCCTTGGACTGCGCGTCGTCAGATCAAGGGCAGCAACAGCATCAACGCGACGAGCGTGATCAGACCACCGGCAACCACCTCGATCATCGCCATCGCCCGCGCCGCACCGGGCCCGGTCCAATCCGCCAGAACGGACTGGCGCGCACCAACTGCAGCCAGCGCAACCAGCACAGTGACGCTGGCCGTGCCCAGCCCCATCACAAAGGCCCCAGCAATACCGGCCCACGGGATGCCAAGACCAAAACACAGGATCAGCAGGAACACCGCCCCCGTGCAGGGCCGAATGGCGATGGAGCCGACAATGGCAAGCGCATCGCGCAAAGATGTGACATTTGCGGCCTCCTCGGGGGTGGGCGCATGGGCATGACCGCAAGTGTGGCAATGACCGTCATCGTCAATGTCATGGGTGGGCGGTTTGATCGCGACCACACGGCGCACCCCGCGCACCAGCAGCCAGATCCCGACCAGCGCGATGGCGGCGTAGCTGGCAGGCGCAAGGACCAGTTCCGTTGTCTCGGTCATCTGGACCCGACCCCATCCCAGCACAAACGCCCCAAGCGCGACCAGAACGATGGCCGTGAGCGCCTGCGCCAGCGAGGAGGCCAGCGCCAAGCCCGACAGCCGCCACGCCGTCACCCGCGCCGCAGCGCCATATCCGCCGATCACCAATTTGCCGTGGCCCGGCCCCGCCGCATGAAAAAATCCGTAGGCAGCACACAGCCCCATCAGCGCGGCCCATGCCCCCGGCTCTCCCGCCCGTACGGCCCGCAAACCACCGGCCAGTGCATTCTGGGTTTCGCGCTGCTGCGCGGCGGCCCATGTGCCGATGTCGCTTATTCCGCCAAACGCAAACAGCCAGATTAACAGGGCTGCGCCGACCGCCAGGACCCCGGTCTTTAGCCCGCGCATGACAGGGTCACAGTGTCGGCAAAGGCTTCGCCCACTGGCGGGTACTCTTCGGTTTCGGGATCGTAATCGCCGCCATAAAGCAGCTCTTCGGCCAGCGAATAGGCCGCATCGAGATCCACGGGGATCACCTCGGCCTCACAGGGGCCATCGACGACCACGGGGCCGACCAGCGTATAGGCTGTGTAGAATGTCGGATCATAGGCCCGGATCACCACACCATCCGCACGCCCCGAGACGGGGCGAAAATGTGTGCTGGTGATGCGACCGTCCGCCACTGAGGTGCCGCGCCCTTCCGGGCGACCAAGTTCGACCGGCGCGCCATCCCGCAAGAGATAGGCGTCACCCTCGAACCCGTCGATCCATTGCAGATCGAACCCATCCAAACGGCGCACCTCGTCGGGGCGCAACCGGCTGTCGCCGTCCTGATCAAGCCCCAGATCGGCGAACAGCAATAGCGAATAAAAGTCATCATAGGTCCAGCTGACCTCGATCCCCTCAAGCATGCCATCCGCACTGGTCACAACGCGCAAGGTCGTGTCCACAAAGACGTGGGGGTGGGCGGAGGCCACGACGGGTATGGTGCCAAGGGCCGCGGCCAAGGTGAGACTGGAAAGCATGCGCATGGCAAAGATGTAGGCGGCAGGCCCGCCACGCTCAAGCCCCAGATTGACGCAGCGGCGGAATTCGCGCGGCCCAAGGGATGATCCGTAACCGCTTGATCCCGCCCGCTGCTCTGTCACAGTGGTCGTGTAATCTGTTGTCTCGCGTTGTGTCCGTTCTCCAGTTTCCAAGATGCCGACCAAAAGGACCCTCAACATGACCCGCAAATCCGCCCTCGCCGTTGCTGCCACATTGTCCCTTGTGGCCCCGGCCGCGCTGGCCAACCCCATTGACCAGATCCGGCCTGACGCGCCCGAGCTTGCGGCTTTCGGTCTGTTTCCAATCGGGGTGCAAACGCTGCGCACCAGCATTCCGGACGCGATTGATGTGCTGAATGTCGATGGAAAGGACGTGCCCCGTTACGAGCGTCCGCTGACGCTTGAGGTCTGGTATCCCGCAGCGCTTGGCACAGCGCAGGGGGGCACATATAGGGCCAACCTGCGGGACGGCGTCACGCAAGTGACCCTGACGGGCCGGGCAGCGCGCGACGCAGCACCCGCCGAAGATGCGCAGTTTCCGCTGATCGTGATCAGCCACGGTTATCCCGGCAACCGCTACCTGATGAGCCATCTGGGCGAAAACCTCGCCTCGAAAGGATACGTGACCGTCTCGATTGACCACACGGACAGCACCTATGCCGATCAGGGCGCATTCGGGTCGACCCTGCTGAACCGCCCGCTGGATCAGGCATTTGTGGTCGAGCATATGGCCACGCTTGAGGGGCCGCTTGGCGCGATCATCGACGCCTCCTCCACGGGCGTGATCGGCTATTCGATGGGGGGCTACGGCGCGCTGATCTTTGGCGGGGCGGGCGTTACCCAAGCCTCGACCGAATTCAGTTGGGGCGCGCCTGCGAGCCTGCTGGAACAGCATGTGGCCATGTCGGACACCCACGAAGCGCTTATGGATCCGCGGATCAAGGCAGTCATCGCCATCGGGCCCTGGGGCAACAATGCAGGCTTTTGGGATGCCGAGGGGCTGGCTGGCCTGCGTGTGCCCACGATGCTGATGGCCGGCGGTGCGGATGACGTGTCGATCTATGACGCGATCCGTGGGATTTTCGACGGGGCCGTAGGCACTGCGCGGCACCTGCTGACCTTTGATCACGCCAACCACAATGCCGCCGCCCCGATGCCTGCGCCCGCCGAAAGCTGGGAGGTGTCAGAGGCAACAGGGACGACCACGTTCGATCACTACGGCGATGCGGTCTGGGACACGACGCGGATGAACAATATCGCACAGCACTTTGCGACAGCCTTTATGGACCTGCACCTGAAAGGGGATGCGGACAAAGCCGCATTCTTTGACCTTGTGCCGGATGCGGATGACGGGGTTGTCGCCCTCGATGACAATGGCGCGCAGACCGAGGATCACACCTATTGGACCGGCTTCGCGCCGCGCACGGCCAAAGGGTTGCGGTTTGAAACCAAACAGCGCAACGAATGATGCTGGTCACGCAGCAAACCCTTGACGGCAACGCCTTCACCATCCGCGAATGGGGCGATCCCGGCCTGCCCAAGCTTTTGATGTTGCACGGCTTTCCAGAATATGGTGGCGCGTGGGACGACTTGGCCCTGCGTTTGTCAGACCGGTTTCATTGCATCGCGCCCGACCAACGCGGCTATGGGGCAAGCTATGCGCCCGATGACGTGGCTGCTTATACCACCTCGAAACTGGTCGGGGACATGGCGGCGCTGATCGGCTCTGACGGCCCGATCACCGTGATGGGCCACGATTGGGGGGCCTCGGTCGCTTACGGGCTCGCGATGGTTCGGCCCGATCTGGTGGAGCGTCTGATCATCGCAAACGGCGTCCATCCCGTACCTTTCCAACGGGCGATGGCAGCAGGGGGCGCGCAATCGGCGGCGTCGCAATACATCAACTACCTGCGCGCCCCCGGCTCTGAAGACGCGTTGACGGCGGATGATCATGCCAAGCTGCTACAGCTGTTTTCAGCCAAGATGGATATGTCGTGGCTGGCCGGCGACAGGCTCGAGGCGCAAAAGGCGATCTGGCGACAATCGGGCCTGCGCGGCATGATCAACTGGTATCGCGCCTCGCCGCTGATCGTGGCCGACCCCGGTCAGCCCGTCGACATGCCGCCCCTGCCGCTGGACCGGCTACGCGTCCAGTGCCCCCATCTGCTGATCTGGGGGGATGGGGACACGGCACTGCTGCCGGTTTCGACCGAAGGGCTGGAAGAGTTTGCGCCCGACCTGACGCGCAAAACAATTCCGGGCGCCGATCACTGGGTCTTGCATCAACAGCCCGATCAGGTGGCCCGGTTGGTACGCGGCTGGCACCCTTGAGGCTTTCGCTTTGCCAATGACCCGTTTCGCGCCATAGTGGTCGCGCATTCCAAATGGACGTATTCACATGGCACACAGTTACGATATCGGTCTGGCCGCAAAAATGGCCCGCGCCTCCTATGACGGACGCAACCACGCCTCTATCGCGACCGCCCTGCGCAAGGAGCTGGATCAGGACGACGTGCAGGCGCTGTTCCTAAAGGGGGACATTCTGCTGATCCCGGGCTCGAACTCGGTGGCGGATTACCTCAAATTCAACCTGCGCGTCCTCAATATCGGAGGGAAGAAGTACCGCCTGAACGACGAGGATACCGAGCAGGGCGCCTCCGGCACCATCTGGCACCAGGGGTTTCTGCGCCATGCGCAGGTGATCTTTGCCTGGCTCGAACGCGAACGGCTGCTGCCCAAATATATCATCGGGCACTCGCTTGGTGCGGCGGCCACACAGATCCTTGTGCGCACCTACGGCGTGCCGGGCATCGGCTTTGCCGCCCCCCGTCCCCGACGCAGCCAGGGCCCTATCAAACACTCGCATCTGTGCCTGTGCATCAACCGGGATGATGACAACGTGTGCAACCTGCCCGGCTCGTTTCACCATATGGGCAAGGTTCACCGCGCCCGTGCGCGCACATCCGTGTTCGGGCCCGACCACAGCATGCCGCACTACCAGCGCGTCATAGACGAACAGCAAACCGGCGGGCATCTGGGCAAACGCTGGCCCGAGAGTTAAGGGCCCATCCCCACTTCCCCCGGCCCCGCTGCTCTGGCATAGTTGCACCAACCAACGATAAAAAGAGCAGCTGCCATGCCTGACCTGTTGAGCGGGACACCGAGCCCTTCCGACTATGACGCATCCTCGATCCAGGTGCTCGAGGATATGGAACATGTGCGCCTGCGCCCGGGCATGTATATCGGGGGCAAGGACGACCGTGCGCTGCACCACATGGTCGCCGAGATCATCGACAACTCCATGGACGAAGCGGTCGCGGGCCACGCCACATGGATCGAGGTCGAGTTGCACGAGAACGGGCATGTCTCTGTGCGCGACAACGGGCGCGGCATCCCCACCGATCCGCACCCCAAGGATCCGACGAAATCCGCGCTCGAGATCATCTTTTGCACCTTGAATGCGGGCGGCAAATTCTCGGGCGACTCATACGAGACGTCCGGCGGTCTGCACGGCGTCGGCTCGTCCGTGGTGAACGCGCTGTCGGATCATTTGCGGGTCGAGGTCGCGCGCAACCGAGAGCTTTACGCGATGGAGTTTTCGCGCGGCGTGCCGCAGGCTCCGCTCGCCAAGATCGGCGCCGCCCCCAATCGGCGCGGTACTGCCGTCACCTTCCACCCCGATGCGGACATCTTTGGCTCGCTCAAGCTGAAACCGGCCCGCCTGTTCAAGATGGCCCGCTCCAAGGCCTACCTGTTCTCGGGCGTCGAAATCCGTTGGAAGACGGCGATCAACGACGACGAAACCCCGCAGGAGGCGACGTTTCACTTCCCCGGCGGGCTTGCCGACTACCTGAACGAAGTGATGGCAGGCGCGACCACTTATGCCGACGCACCTTTCGCCGGGGCGGTCAGCTTCGAGAAGTTCAAAGTGCCGGGCAAGGTCGAATGGGCGATCAACTGGACGCCCGCGCGCGACGGCTTCATCCAATCCTATTGCAACACCGTACCCACACCCGAAGGCGGCACCCACGAGGCCGGGTTCTGGGCCGCGATCCTCAAGGGCATCAAGGCTTACGGTGAGTTGGTGAACAACAAGAAGGCCAGCACGATCACGCGCGAAGACCTGACCACGGGGGCCGGCGCGCTGGTGTCGTGCTTCATCCGCGAACCCGAATTCGTGGGCCAGACCAAGGACCGGCTGGCCACGGTCGATGCACAACGCATGGTCGAAAACTCGGTCCGTGACCATTTCGACAACTGGCTGGCGGCGGATACGAAATCCGCCGGAGCCATCCTCGACTTTCTGGTGCTGCGGGCCGAAGAACGGCTGCGCAGACGTCAGGAAAAGGAAACCTCGCGCAAGACGGCCACGCAAAAGCTGCGCCTGCCCGGCAAGCTGACCGATTGTTCGTCCAAGACTCGCGAAGGGACCGAATTGTTCATCGTCGAGGGTGACAGCGCGGGTGGATCGGCCAAGATGGCGCGGGACCGCAAGACCCAAGCCCTGCTGCCCCTGCGCGGCAAGATCCTGAACGTGCTCGGGGCGGCGTCCTCGAAACTGGGCTCCAACGCCGAGATTTCCGATCTGACCCAGGCCCTTGGCGTTGGTCTGGGGGCGAAGTTCAATGTCGATGACCTGCGCTACGAAAAGGTCATCATCATGACGGATGCGGATGTGGACGGCGCGCATATCGCGGCCCTGCTGATGACGTTTTTCTATACCCAGATGCGGCCCATGATTGATGCCGGACACTTATATCTGGCCTGCCCGCCCCTGTTCCGCCTGACGCAAGGCGCGCGCCGGGTCTATTGCATCGACGAGGCAGAAAAGAATGCGCTGATGGAGACGGGCCTGGGCGGCAAGGGGCGCATCGACGTGTCCCGCTTCAAGGGTCTGGGCGAGATGGACGCGAAGGATCTGAAAGACACCACCATGAACCCCGCCACCCGCAAACTGATCCGGGTGTCGATTGACGAAGACGAACCGGGCGAGACGGGCGATCTGGTCGAGCGGCTGATGGGCAAGAAACCGGAGATGCGGTTTCAGTACATTCAGGAAAACGCGCGGTTTGTGGAGGAGTTGGATGTTTAGCTAAAATTTGTCCCTAAATTTGTCAAGCTCTGCAATTACTTCGTCCAGCAATTGATCTTTTCCAGATATCTGCCGCTCAATGAGAGTTACTAATTTTTGCGAAGCATCAAAATAGTTCTTGTTGGAAATATCTGTTAACTCATTTGCTGAGAAACTTTCAACAATATTGCCATGGGGGCCCCGCAACTTAAAACTATACCCATTACCAAACATCTCAGACTCAAAATCCAGTACATTCTTACCAAGAACAACTTGATAGATGTCAGAATCTGAGGTCTCTTGCCATTCTAATTTTCCGGCGTTTGTCAAATCCAGCACTCTGTCGACCAATTGAACCCACTTTTCGGACATCAGTTTCTCTCCAACTTTTCTTGAAGCTCAGTCAGTACCTTCGCGACACTTTCGGAAAGTTTAGACAAGATGGTCTTAATCTTTACAAGATCGTAATCGGCTTGGTTATGCAAAATTTCGTTTGCTGTTTTTTGAAGTGTAGCCATCTGGCTCTGTAATCCTGTTAGGCTTTTCTTAGCTTCCTCCGAAAGGGATAGTCTTTCTGAGGTTAAGTGTGTTGCAACTGCTATGCGGACCGACTCACAACTTTCGGAGGCTTGGCTCCATTCACCTCGCTCAGCCCGCAAACGGATTTCCGTCAAACTTTTCTGAACAACACCCAGTCGCCCAGTTGCGTCAACTACTCCAAACGATTGCCACGCGTTCTCAGCGGCCAACCTTGCTGCTTTTGCGGACGAATTTGCTGACCGCGAAAATAGAACCGAGGCTGAAAAACCTACTAATGCAAGCAACACTCCCCAGAAATCATAGCCTGGCCAAGCATATAGTTGAAGCAAAAGCGAAGTATCGATTGGCGTGTCCACCGGATCCAAATAGCTAACTAAACCATGGCCTTCAACAACAAAACAGCAGCTTGGTTTAAACTGCAATTCAAGAAGAAAAGCGAAGGCTTTCGCCTCCGCTCAAACTCTCCACCAAACTAGGATGACAACGACCAGCGTGTCATCGAGGCTCGGTATGCCACCACCAACGTTAACGATCATTTACCAAAGCGGGGCAATTCAGGGGCAACGGTATGGCGGCGGGGGTCCAACTCTGATGAGGGAACCGGAAGGACCCTCCGCCGCCGCTGTTTTCGCACGCCGGGACGTCCAGGCACCAGCAACGCGAAACCTTTGGTCGGACCCTCAGGCCACGACGCCAACCACGGCCCACAGGCTCATCATGGCGGCAAATCCAAACACGGTCGGAATGATTACTTTTTCCATCGGTCTTTTCCTTTCCAAGCAGGCCCTGTTGTCTGAACCGGGGCCTGCGGTGTGTGCCGCGGGGGCCATCCCCTGCGATCATGAAGAACAGGTGGGTGCGACGCTCTGACACATAAACCCCGCTTTCTTCACCTCTGTTCACGGGGCCGCGACATCTTGTCAGCGCCGTCGCTTGGCGTCATGGTGCCCCCATGATGGACGTACCTGATATACAACACTTTCTTGAGGACAATTTTGCGCCGTGGGTCCTCGCGTTGGCCCCGACCGTGCATGATGCAGGCCCCGACGGGGTGACGCTGGATATGCCGATTACGCCCGAAATCGCCCGGGTGGGCGGGATCGTGTCGGGTCAGGCGCTGACCGCGATGGCGGATACTGCGATGGTCCTGGCCACGGCGGTGCATCTGGGGCGGTTGGCCCCGGTGGCGACCGTTACGCTCGACACCCAGTTCCTGCGCCCTGCGACGGGCGATACGATCCTGGCAGAGGCCGAGATCACCCGCGCAGGTCGGGCGCTGATCTTTGCCCGCTGCACCCTCAGCGCGTTGCCGATGGGCAAGGCGGTGGCGCTGGCCACGGCCACCTTTGCGGTGCCCGACTAGAAACACGCATTCGCGACTTGATCCCCGTCCCGATCTGCCCCCTACTGGGGCCATGTTTTTGCGCGCGTTCCTTATCCTGACACTTCTGGTGAGCTGTGGCCGCCCCCTGACCGAGACTGAACGGGCCTTTTCGGCGACCATCCACGGGGACGCGCTGAACGTCGACAAGGTGCGGATCGTGGACGGGGCCCCCACGCGCGCCGTCACCTTTCGGCGCAAGGCCCGGCCCCGCACGACTTGCCGCGAATTGATCCTGCCCCCGCCCACCTCCGAAATCGTCACAGCCAAGCCGGCGGCTGTCGCCTTGTGGCGCACGGTGCTGTTCGATGAGGATTGGTATCTGGACGATTACGTGCCCGACTACCCCGACGAGATCAATCTGATTGCCGCGATGTTGCTGGCCCACGAGCTGACACATGTGTGGCAGTGGCAAAACCGCAAGACCACCGGATACTCCCCCCTCAGGGCCGCGCGTGAGCATCAGATCGGGGCGGATCCGTACCTCTTTGATATCGCCGAAGACCGGGTGTTCGGCGACTTTGGGTTCGAGCAGCAAGGCTCCATCGTAGAAGAATTCGTTTGCTGTCGTGCGCTGGCCCCGCAGGCCCCGCGAACCAAACGGCTGCACGCCCTGATCGCCAGGGCCATGCCCGTGGCCCCCCTGCCCCAATCGCGCCAGCAAGACGTGCGCCTGCCCTGGGACGGGGTCGAATTGGACGGCATCTGTGGATAGAGACCGTAAGGCGGACGTGTCGTCCGCCACTGCGAAGAAAGGGGAACGATGGCGCATTATGCGATGATCATGCTGCTGGCCGGGATCGGCATTCCGATCCTGGCGGCGTTGAACGCGGCCCTTGGGGTGCGCCTTGGCAGTCCTGCGGCGGCTGCAACCGTCCTGTTTCTCGTCGCGCTGACCACATCGGGCATTGTATTTGCAGCCACCGGCGCTCAGGGCCTTGTGCGGCTGGCAGAGGCGCCCAAGCATCTGTTTCTGGCCGGTGCGCTGATCGCGTTTTACGTGCTGTCGATCACCTATATCGCCCCCCATTTCGGGATCGGCAATGCGGTGTTCTTTGTGTTGCTCGGGCAGTTGATCAGTGCCGCCGCCATTGATCATTTCGGACTGTTCGGTGCGCAGGCAACAGCCCTTGGTGCTGCTCGGATTGCAGGTATCGCGATGATGGCGGCGGGAGTCTGGCTGACGCAGCAGGCCTAGCGCCTCAGGCGTTTTTGGCTGCCAATGCCTGCGCCTGTTCCCATGCGGCGGGATCAAGCTCGATCGGATCAGCCAGGACCCGGTTCTGACCGGGCAGGCGTGCGCCTTCGTCCTCACCCACCATCTCCGTCAGCTGCGCAACCCGGTCCGTGAACACGCCGGACGTGCTTGGGTCGATCAGGACATAGAACTGGCCCAGATTATGGGGCGGCCCGTCAGGCGCTTTGAGCGGTTTGACATCACGGCTCAGCACGCCACCTGCCAGCCCTGCGGTCAACAGTTCGGCCATCAGCCCAAAGCCCCAGCCTTTGTACCCCCCCATCGACACCAGCGATCCTGCCAATGCCGCCTCGGGGTCGGTTGTGGGCGCGCCGTCCTTGTCCAGCGCCCAGCCAAGCGGGATGGGCTGGCCTGCCGCCTTGGCCATAGTGATCTTGCCCAAGGCCACGGTCGTTGTGGACTGGTCAAACTGCATGGCGAGGCCACCCTCTCCGTCCGGTACGGAAAAGGCGATGGGGTTGGTCCCGATCATGCGGGTCTTCCCCCCCGGGGGAGCCACAATGGGCGAGGCGTTGGTCATCCCGAGCCCGATCATACCCGCGCGCGCAATCTGCTCGGTGAAATAGCCCAAGGACGTGCAGGTATGCGCATGACCCACCGCCAGTGTGGCCACCCCGAACTGGCGCGCAGCATCAAGCGCCGGGGCCAGCCCGTAGGCAAAGGCCGGTTGCGCAAATCCCATCAGCGCATCCACATGAACCGTTGCCGGGCGGGGCGCGGTCACAACAGGGACCACGTCGCCCTGTACCCGCCCCGTCTCAAGCTGCTGGCAGTAGCTTTCGAGGTAGTAGAGGCCACAGATGCGGTTGCCCGCCGCTTCGGCACGCGCCACGGCCCGGGCCACCTCGGCCGCGGCAAAGGCCCCGGCCCCGTGCCCCATCAATGCGGCCTGCACGGTCCGTTCAATCTCTGCCGAAGTGATTTGTGTCATGCGCTGCTCGTCCCTGGCGGCGATGGCCGCGACGCACAGTCAGAGCAAAAGGATGGGCACCCGTCAAGCCGCGCTGGACGTTCCGGGGCTCTCGATGCGTATGTCGTCGGGGTCAAGCGCCACTGTCTGGCCGCGCAACTCGATCACACCGCCTGTGCTGAGCGTGATCAGCAGACCGGCGGCCACGACCTCTTGGCCCGTCACCGAGACAGTGCCCGTATCATCCGCCTCGACCACCAATGCATCAAGCGCAGCATCAAAGTCGCCTATGGTCACTGTGTCGCTGACATCCTGACGCAAAACAAACGTATCCGCCCCGGCTCCGCCATCGGCAATATCCGCCGTGCCCAGAACCAGCGTGTCGTCGCCCAGACCGCCCTCAAGACTGTCGACATCCGTATCAGACGCTTCGGTCGTATCCGCACTGGTGGCAAACAGGATATCATTGCCCGCGCCGCCCGTAAGTGTGTCTGCACCGGTGCCGCCCTCAATCGTGTCGTTGCCATCACCGCCAGTGGCTGCATCATCCCCGCCCGCCAGATCGGCATTCAACGATTGGCCGGGTGCCGGGGCACCCAAGATTTCGTCCCCGTCATTGCCCTCGAAGGTGACAACGTCGGGCGTATCATCCTCGACATCGACAAAATCGATGGTGGCCACATCAATCGGCGCGCTCACCCCTTCAAGCAAGACGGTCGCGCCGGAATCGAAGGTGATCAGCAACCCGTCCGGCGTCACCGTCTGGCTGTCGACCGCCACCGGATCATCGGGGTCCTGTTCGATGGCCAGCACGTCTTCGTCCGTGTCGAAATCGATGATGGTGATCGCCCCCGTCTCGGCCACGCCAAGGGTAAAGCGATCCGCCGCCAGACCGCCAATCCCCTGATCCGTATCCGACAGGATCAGGACATCCTGGCCGGGCCCACCGTCAAGCGTGTCAGATGCGCCGTCCATTGGCCCCGCCGCATCACCACCCGACAAGGTGTCATTGCCGCTTGCGCCATCAATTGCGTCCGCACCCGCCCCGCCAAACAGGATATCCTGGCCAAGACCGCCATCCATCACGTCGTCGCCAGGCCCTCCGTCAAGCGTATCGTCACCTGCGTTGCCGCTTTGCACATCATTGCCGTCGCCCCCATCAATCAGGTCATCGCCCGCATTGCCGGTCTGGGTGTCCGCACCGCCAAGACCGCTCAGCGTGTCATTCAACACGGTGCCGATCTGCATCTCGTTTTCTTCACTGCCGGTCAGGGCCACGCCCATCGCTGCCGGGTCCGGGATCGACGGCTCGGTTTCTGGCGTTACGCTTTCGGGGGCGTCCGCATCGGCCACTTCGTCGTCGGGACCATCCGACGGGTCGGACTTGTCGATAATGGCGATAAACGGGCTGAACCCGACAAGCAAAAGTGTCAAAAGTGCAGACATTACAAACCTCTTGCGAATGGGTTAACTATGAATCCCTAACAGAGGGTAAAGCCGAGATGCCCTTGTTGACCACAGGCTCCGTCAGGTGGAGCCCGCGCTCAGCCGTCCTGCATCCAGGCGCACAATCCGGTCCATACGCCCCGCCAGTTCGAGATTATGGGTCGCAATCAGCGCTGACAGCCCGGTGTCACGCACCAGTGTCATCAGCGCGCCAAACACCTGATCGGACGTTGTTGGATCAAGGTTGCCGGTCGGCTCGTCGGCAAGCAGCAGCTTGGGCCCATTGGCCAATGCACGGCAGAAGGCGACCCGTTGTTGTTCGCCGCCCGACAACTCGGCGGGGCGGTGATGGGCACGGTGGGCCACCCCGACCTTGTCGAGCAGCGCTGTCGCTCGGGTCTCGGCCTCCGCTTTGGACACACCCGCACTCAGTTGCGGCAAGACGATGTTTTCCAGCGCAGAGAACTCGGGCAGCAGGTGGTGGAATTGATAAATGAACCCGACATCCGCACGCCGCGCCAAGGTGCGCCGCCGATCCGACTGCCCGGTGAGGTTCTGGCCCGACAACGCCACTGTGCCCGTGTCCGGCGTGTCCAGCAGCCCCGCAATGTGCAGGAGCGTGGATTTGCCCGCACCAGAGGGGGCCACCAGCGCCACGACCTCGCCCGGGGCCACATCCAGCGTGATTCCCAGCAGCACGTCCACCGCGTTCGGTGCGCCCTTGTTGTAGGTCTTGGTGATGTCGCTGAGCTCAAGAACCGGATCACTCATAACGCAGCGCCTCAACCGGGTTCATCCGGGCCGCTCGGCGCGCCGGAAAGATGGTCACGACAAAGGAGAGGCCCAGTGACAGCGCCACCGCGCTCAGCACGTCGCCAAGGTGCAACTCGGCCGGTAGGGCATAGATGCCTCTGATCGACGGATCCCAAACCCCGCCCCCCATCACGTAATTCACGAAGGAAAACAGCGGGTCGATATAGATCGCGAACAGGCAGCCCAGGATCACCCCCATCGCCGTACCGATGATGCCGGTGAATGCGCCGCAGATGAAAAAGACGCGCAGGATCGACCCTTCAGTCAAGCCCATGGTGCGCAGAATGCCGATGTCGCGCCCCTTGTTCTTGACCAGCATGATCAGGCCCGACACGATGTTCATGGCCGCAATCAGCACAAGGATCGACAGGATGATGAACATCACATTGTCCTCGACCTCGAGCGCGCGCAGGAAACCGCCCGAGGCGTCGCGCCAGGTCCAGACCTGCGCCCGCTCTCCGGCCACCATCAGGATATCGTCAAGGTAGTCCGCCACCTCTTCGGGCTCTTCCACCATGACTTCAATCTCGTCCACCACCCCTTCGCGGTTAAAGAATGACTGCGCCTCGGCCAGGGGGAGATAAACCCGCACCCGGTCGATGTCATAGCGCCCTGCGGAAAAGATATAGGTGACCTCGTAGGCGTTGATGCGCGGGGAGGTGCCAAAAGCCGTGCGCACGCCATTGGGCGAGATCAGCTTGATCCGATCCCCGACCTGCGCGCCCAACTCGCGCGCCACGCCTGACCCGATGGCGACCCCTTCACCGAAACGCGCGATGTCCCCCTCGGATGTCTCGGGATCGGCGATGCGGGGCAATCCGGCAAGGTCCTCGGCACTCATGCCGAACACCTGCACGCCGGCGTTCTGGCTGCGCAGGTTCGCCATGACTTGCCCGCGCACGATAGGCGCGGTCCGGGTCACACCCGTCACCTCGCGCAATGCAGCAGCACGCGCCTCGTAGTCCGCGATGGTGCGATCAATGCGCCCCGTCTCGGTCACTTCGCCGATTTGGTAGACGGTGACGTGAGCATTGGCCCCGAGGATTGTATCGACAAATTCCGCACGAAAGCCCGAACGCACGGCGAGCGTTGCGATCAGCGCAAAAACGGCGAGCGTGATCCCGATCAGGCTGATCCACGTCATCGTGCTGACGCCGCCCTCAGCCCGGCGGGCGCGCAGATAGCGCCATGCGATCATCCACTCAAACGGGGCAAATGGGGTGGTTTGGCTGGCCATTTTCGGCTCCTGCTCGGGGTTTGGCCACAAGTGGCGGCACCGACGGTCCGCGTCAAGCCCTGCGAGGGCGGCGGGATCGGCGGGAAAAGGGCCACGCCAGCACGCGCAAAAGGATCGACGTCACGATCAGCCCTGCGAAAAAGCCTGTCGCGGCAAAAACTGCGCCTGCAAAATTCAGTGGCAGTGCCGGTTGATAGGCCTGCATCGCGGCCCGGGCCACATCCGCGTCGGTCATCCGCGCGCCGTGATAGGCCCGCATGAAGGGACCCGCATCATTCAGCACCCGCAAATCGGTGCGCAACGTGTCATAGCGCTGAAATGTGCGGGTCATATCGGCCCGCCGCCGCTCCAGAAACGGGGTGCCCTGCATCTGCGCAAGCGCCTCAGCCCGGCTGAGCCCCGCCGCCGTAGCCGAGGCGTCGAAATCCGCCACCACCTCGGCAAGTGCATCCACCGCACCGCCGAGGCGCTGCGTGTATTGCTGCGAAAACTCGGGGAATTGTGAGGCGGAGGCCCCGCCGAGCAGACCACCGATCAGGGCCAGAACACGCAAGATCATTGCGCGCGCCCCGTCATAAGGCTGCGTAGATCCCAGCCACGCGTTTCACCGCCTCTTCGGGTGGCAGTTCCTCACTTTGACCCGTACGGCGCGAGGTCAACTCGACCACACCGTTCTTGAGGCCCCGCGGTCCGACCGTGATGCGCCAGGGCAACCCGATCAGGTCCATCGTGGCAAACTTGCCCCCCGCACGCTCATTGCGGTCATCATAGAGCGGCTCGAGACCAAGGGCCGTAAGGCTTTGATACAGCGCATCACAGGCCCCGTCCTCCTCTGCATCGCCCTGTTTGAGGTTCACGATGCCACAGTGATACGGGGTCACGCCCTCGGGCCAGATGATGCCCTTGTCGTCGTGGCTGGCTTCGATGATCGCACCAAGCAGGCGGGACACGCCGATGCCGTGGCTGCCCATATGCACCGGCACCTGCTTGCCATCGGGGCCTTGAACAACGGCATTCAAAGCGTCCGAATATTTGGTCCCGAAATAGAAGATCTGACCGACCTCGATGCCACGGGCGATCCGGCGGCGTTCTTCGGGGATGGCGTTGAACAGGGCCTCGTCATGGGTTTCGTCCGTGCGGGCATAGAGGTTCGTGAACTCCTCCATGACGCCCGCACATTGGGCATGATCATCATAGTCGATCTCACGATCCCCAAAACTCAGATCGGTGACGGCGCTGTCATAAAACACCTCACTCTCGCCCGTTTCGGCCAGCACAAGGAACTCGTGAGTGTCGTCGCCACCGATGGGGCCGGAATCCGCGCGCATCGGGATCGCCTGCAGGCCCATCCGCTCATAGGTGCGCAGGTAGCTCACAAGATGACGGTTATAGGCGTGCAGCGCGTCTTCCTTGGTCAGATCGAAATTATAGCCGTCCTTCATAAAGAACTCGCGGCCCCGCATCACGCCAAAGCGGGGGCGGATCTCGTCGCGAAATTTCCATTGGATCTGATACATGGTCATGGGCAGATCCTTGTAGCTGCCCACATGCGCGCGGAAGATGTCGGTGATCAACTCCTCGGCGGTGGGGGTGAACAGCATGTCGCGCTCATGGCGATCCTTGAAGCGGAGCATTTCCGCGCCGTAAGCGTCATAGCGGCCGCTCTCGCGCCACAGGTCGGCGGACTGGATCGTGGGCATCAGCATGGGCATGTGGCCCGCGCGCTGCTGCTCTTCATGCACGATATTCTCGATCTTGCGCAGCACCTTGAAGCCCAAAGGCAGCCAGGAATAAATCCCGGCACTGGCCTGCTTGATCATGCCAGCGCGCAGCATCAAGCGGTGGCTGACAATCTGCGCCTCGCTTGGGTTTTCCTTCAAGACGGGCAGAAAATAACGGCTCAAACGCAAGTGATGCACTCCCAGACAGGTTTGAGCCCCTGATTAGGACAAAGCACAGGCATGGGCAACGGCCCTGTCTGCGATCAACCACTTCCCGGCGAAGACGCGGCAGCCCCAGGGCGAAGCCACAAACAAAAAAGCGTGCGCGCCAGTGCTCCGCAAGGTCACGCCCAAGGACGCAGGGGACTTGCAGCGCGGACCAAAACACCGCATCTGTCACATCAACCAACCATCCGAGGCGTCCATGTCCCTGCCCGTCAGTGATCAGTTCAAATATTGGGGGATCGCGGCTGCGATCTTTTTCGTCCTGCTTTATGCGCTTGGCGACCAGCTTTTGCCGTTCTTTCTGGGGGCCGCGATTGCCTATTTCCTCGACCCGGTCGCCGATTGGCTCGAAAGCCGGGGATGCAGCCGGGCGCTGGCCACCGCCATCATCACGATCACGGCCATCATCGTCTTTGTGATCCTTGCGCTGCTGGTGATCCCTGCGCTGGTGCAGCAGGCCGTGCAGCTTTTCAACGTCGCCCCCAAGCTGGCCCGCGATTTCGGCACGTTCCTGTCCGAACAGTTCCCAAGCCTGCTTGATGAAGGGTCGACCGTGCGCCAGTCGCTGAACTCCATCGGGCAGACCATTTCCGAGCGGGGCGGACAGCTGCTGAACTCTGCGCTGACCTCGGCGGCAGGGCTGATCAACGTCGTGGTGCTGTTCGTGATCGTGCCCGTCGTTGCCGTCTACCTGCTGCTCGACTGGGATCGAATGATTGCGCGGGTCGACGCACTTCTGCCGCTTGATCATGCCCCCACCATTCGCCGCCTCGCCTCGGAGATCGATGCAACCCTTGCCGGGTTCATCCGAGGCATGGGCACGGTCTGTCTGATCCTGGGCAGCTATTATGCCATTGCACTGATGCTGGTGGGTCTGCAATTCGGCTTGGTCGTCGGCTTTGTGGCTGGGCTGCTCACCTTTATCCCTTACGTCGGCGCGCTTGTCGGTGGCGCGCTCGCCATTGGTTTGGCCATGTTCCAATTTTGGGGTGAATGGCACTGGATTGCGGCTGTTGCGGGCGTGTTCATGGTCGGTCAGGTGATTGAGGGCAACGTGCTGACCCCCAAACTTGTGGGCGAGAGCGTGGGCCTCCATCCCGTTTGGTTGATCCTTGCACTGTCGGTCTTTGGCGCGCTCTTTGGCTTTGTGGGTATGCTGGTGGCCGTCCCCGTCGCCGCCTCCCTGGGCGTGATCGTGCGGTTCATCATCGAGCAGTATAAAGACAGCCGCCTCTATCAAGGCACCTCGGCGCAGACCGACACACCCCCCGAGGATTGACACGTGGCCGAACAGCTGGGACTGAACCTGCCCGCGCGCACAGCCCTTGGGCGGGATGACTTTATGGTCGCGCCCTCCAACGCGGTGGCGGTCGCCATGATCGACAGATGGGCCGCATGGACGCCGCCCAAACTGGTGCTCAGCGGGCCAGCCGGGTCGGGCAAAACCCACCTCACCCATGTGTGGGCCTGCGATGCTGGCGCGCGGATCATCGCCGCGCCCGACTTGACAGACGCCTCGGTGCTCAGCCTCGCGGATAGTCCCCTCGCGGTCGAGGACGTGGACGAAATTGCCGCAAACCCGGACGCCCAGACCGCCCTCTTCCACCTGCACAACGCGCTGCAAACGGCAGGCCAGCCGCTGCTCATGACCGGCAAGCTGGCCCCGGCCCTATGGCGGCTGACCTTGCCGGACCTGCAAAGCCGGGTGGACGCGGCGGGCCATGCCACCCTTGACGCGCCCGATGATCGTCTGCTTGCCGCCGTGACGGCCAAGCTGTTTGCGGATCGCCAGTTGAACCCGCGCCCCGACGTGATCCCCTACCTCGTCACCCATATGGAGCGCAGCTTTGACGCCGCGCGCGATATCGTGGCCCGGCTGGACGCGGCCAGCCTTGCGCGCAAAAAGGCCGTCACACGGGCCCTCGCGGCTGAGTTGCTGGACAAAGCGGCGGAGTCTGAGGGATAACCGTCACTCAATCTTCACACCGGATCGGCATAAGCCCCGCATGACAAACGCAGATTTCCTGTCCTCGCCGTTTCCCGAGCCTATTGAGCTGCCTGACATCGACACTGACGGGCCGGGGCGGTTTTTCAACCGGGAACTGAGCTGGCTCAGCTTCAACTGGCGGGTGCTGGAAGAGGCGGAAAACCCGCGCGTGCCGCTGCTGGAACGGCTGCGGTTCCTGTCGATTTCCGCCGGAAACCTCGATGAATTCTACACTGTGCGTGTTGCAGGCCTGCGCGAGCTGGCGATTGCGGGCAACACGACCCCCGCCGCTGACGGGCTGACCCCTGCCGAGCAACTGGTGCTGATCAACGAAAACGCACGCAACCTGCTGATGGCGCAGCAACGCGTGCTGGTCGCCTTGCATGACGCGATGGAAGTGCACGAGATTTCGGTGCTGCGCCGCAATGAACTGACCGACGAAGACGTTGCCTTTCTCGAAGATGTGTTTTTGTCGCAAGTGTTCGCGGTCCTGTCACCGCTTGCCATCGACCCCGCACACCCCTTCCCGTTCATTCCCAACACCGGCTATGCCCTCGCCTTGCAGATGGAGCGGACATCGGACAAACGCTCGCTGCAAGCCTTGCTCCCGATCCCTGCCCAGATCGACCGTTTCATCGCGCTGCCCGGCCCGGGCCACCGGTTTCTTCCGCTCGAAGAGCTGCTGATCCTAAACATCCCCAGCCTGTTTCCAGGCTATCAGCTCAAGGCCCATTTCGAATTTCGCGTGCTGCGCGACAGCGACCTTGAGGTCGAGGAAGAAGCCGAAGACCTCGTGCGCGAATTTGAGGTCGCCCTGAAACGACGCAAGCGGGGCGAAGTTGTCCGACTGACCCATTCGGCGGGCGCGCCCGAGACGCTTAAGGCCGTGATCATGGGAGAGCTCGGTGTGAGCGAGGCCGAAGTGGTCGAGGTTGACGGGATGATTGGCCTGTCGGATCTTAGCGAACTGGTGCTCGATGACCGCCCCGATCTGCTCTGGCCCCCGTTTAAACCCCGGGTCCCCGAGCGGGTCACCGACTTTGATGGCGACATGCTGGCCGCCATCCGCCAAAAGGATATGCTGCTGCATCATCCATACGAGACCTTCGATATGGTGGTGCGCTTTCTCCAACAGGCAGCGCGCGATCCCAAAGTGGTGGCGATCAAGCAGACGCTTTACCGCACGTCGAAAAAGTCCCCTATCGTCGAGGCGCTGTGCGAGGCGGCAGAAGACGGCAAGTCGGTGACGGCCCTTGTTGAACTCAAAGCCCGCTTTGACGAGGCCGCCAACATCCGCCAATCCCGCCGCCTTGAGCGCGCAGGCGCACATGTGGTCTACGGCTTTCTCGACCTCAAAACCCACGCCAAGATCAGCACGGTGGTGCGGCGCGAGGGCAAGACGCTGGTGACCTACACCCATTACGGGACGGGCAATTATCACCCGATCACCGCGCGCATCTACACGGATGTGTCGCTGTTCACCTGCGACGCCAAACTGGGACGAGACGCTACCAAAGTGTTCAACTACCTGTCGGGCTATGCGCCCCCCGAAGGCCTCGACAACCTCGCCATTTCGCCCACGACGCTGAAACCGCGCCTGCTGGAAATGATCGCTGCCGAGGCAGATCACGCCCGCGCCGGCGAACCTGCGGTCATCTGGGCCAAGATGAACTCGATCATCGATGACGAAGTGATCGACGCGCTTTATGCCGCCGGTCAGGCGGGCGTCAAAATCAGTCTCGTAGTGCGCGGCATTTGTGGACTACGGCCTGGGATCAAGGGATTTTCAGACAATATCCGCGTCAAATCCATCGTGGGGCGCTTCCTAGAGCATTCCCGCATCGTCTGTTTCGGCAATGGCTACGACCTGCCGTCCAAAAAGGCGCGGGTGTTTATCTCCTCCGCCGACTGGATGGGGCGCAACCTGAACCGGCGCGTCGAGACGCTGATCGAAATCGAAAATGCGACCGTCAAGGCGCAGATCGTGAGCCAGGTCATGGCCGCCAACCTCGCGGATGTGGCCCAAAGCTGGGTGATGGCACCTGATGGCACCTTTACACGGCCAGACGTGCCCGAAGGCACGTTCGCCTTCAACTGCCATAGGTTCTTCATGGAAAACCCTTCGCTGTCGGGGCGCGGATCAGCCGGGGCCTCGGATGTGCCCAAACTCACCCATACCGAAGATTAAGGGCGCAGCCCCAAGGGTCGGCGGGTGGGCGCCTTTCGGCAACGCCGAAACAGAGCCACCCATCGGCACGAAGCTGCATTGACGCAACCCCACCGCTGGTCCATCACTGATGCGGGACATGCACCGCGGGGGGTCCATGAACGCTTTGGTCGAGACACATGCCGAGGGGGGCCTCTTTGGGCGTGCCCTGTTTGAAGACCCGTCCGCGCGCGCGCTGGCCCGCGTCGGGGTCGTCGATGTGGGATCAAACTCGGTCCGGCTTGTGGTGTTCAACGGGGCGGCGCGGTCCCCCGCCTACTTTTACAACGAAAAGATCATGTGCGCCTTGGGCGCGGGCCTCTCCGACACCGGGCACCTCAACCCCGAGGGTCGCGTGCGGGCGCTGAACGCGTTGCGCCGCTTTCAACGGCTGGCCGAAGGGATGGGCCTGCCAGACCTCACTGTCGTTGCGACCGCCGCCGTGCGCGACGCGAGCGACGGACCCGCATTCTGCGCCGACGTGAAACGCGAAACGGGGCTGTATGTGCGCACGATCGACGGGCGGGAAGAGGCGCGGCTTTCGGCGCAAGGCGTATTGCTCGGCTGGCCGGGCTCTTACGGCCTTGTCTGCGACATTGGTGGATCGTCCATGGAACTGGCCGAAATCTCGGGCGGGATCGTAGGGCGACGCGAGACTTCGGACCTTGGCCCGCTCAAGCTGCAAACACTCAAAGGCGGCAAAAAGGGGCGCACCGCGCATATCAAGGCGACGATGCAGCAACTCCAGGATCAAATGGGCGTCCAGCGCGACCGCCTGTTCCTTGTGGGCGGATCGTGGCGGGCCATTGCACGGGTCGATATGCACCGGCGTGGATATCCGCTGCATGTACTGCACGAATACCGGATGTCGCCCAAATCGGTGCGTCAGACGGCAAAATTCATCGCCAACCATCCAGACCACGAAGCCCTGCGCAGCGCTTGCGGCATCTCTTCGACCCGGATGGCGCTGGTGCCCTTGGCCACCGAAGTCCTGACGCGGCTGGTCAAATCCTTCAGCCCCAAGGACATTGCGGTATCGAGCTACGGCATCCGCGAGGGGATGCTCTATGAACAGATGCCCCAACGCCTGCGCGACCGCGACCCCCTGATCGAAGCCTGCCGCTTTGCCGAGGCCAAAGACGCGCGCGTGCCGGGCTTTGGCAAGCTGCTGTATCAATTCATCGAACCGCTGTTCAAATCTGCGCCGTTCCACCGCAAACGGCTGATCAAGGCGGCCTGTCTGCTGCATGACGTCAGCTGGCGCGCCCATCCCGACTACCGGGCCGAGGTGTGTTTTGACAACGCCACGCGGGCGAACCTGGGCGGGCTGAAACACTCCGAACGCATCTTTCTGGGCCTGTCGCTGCTGCACCGTTACACGAACAAGCGCGAAGGCACCCATTTCGAAAACCTTTACGATCTAATTGACGAAAGGACGCAGAAAGACGCGGAAATCGTTGGCAAAGCGATGCGGTTCGGCGCAATGCTGTGGATGGAAAAGGATGCCGAGCGGGGTGAATTCCGCTGGTTCCCGAAAAAGAAAATCCTCGAATTGCACCTCACCGCCGAAGCGATGCCGCTCTTTGGTGAGGTGGCCGAGGCGCGGTTGAATTCGCTGGCAGCCTCACTTGAGGCGCAGGTGCTGATCAAACAGCGCCGCCGCTAGATTTCGATCTGCGTGTCTGGGTCGATGGGCGGGTCAACAGGTGCGTCCTCGCTCGGTTTGCGCCGGATGACTATATCCCCATTGTCGAGCATTTCGGGCGCTTCATAGACGCTCCAGTCCTGCACATCGCTCAGAATGTCGCGCAAAGCTGGCCCCATTTCCTGCATAAACCCTTGCAAAGACGGGCCAAATTCTTCGGCAAGCCCTTGCAGGTCTTCCAGCGCAGGCTCCATTTCGCGCATCAACCCTTCCATGAGCATCTGCACGCCGCGCTCCATCAGCGAGGGGCCAGGGTCAGCCTCCTGCGCCAACGCAGGGGTGGCACCGATCAGGCAAAGGGACAGGATCACGTGTTTCATGACCCTAATATGGGGGCTCAGAAATCAATATCCAAGCTGACGGGAAAGTGGTCCGAGGCCACAACAAGCGCATCGCGCAAGGCAGGCTGCGCCCAGCACTCCGGATCATCGAGCGGATGCCAGATGCGCCAGCGGGGCCCCCGCGCCGCCAGATCGGGTGACACCATGATATAATCAAGCAAGGCCTGCAAAAACCGCCGCTCGGGGCGGATCCAGAAGCGTGCCGTCGTAGGCGTCGCGCCAAGGCGGCGCTGCAAACCGAGACGCGCGTGCGGATCAAACAGGGCGCGGTCCGCATCGCCCAAAATGATCTCGACCGATGAGCGGCCAAACAGGTCCTCATACTCATCCAGACCCGGGCCATCATTCATGTCGCCCATGACCATCAATGATGTGCCAGCCGCCAAATGGGCATCAATGCGCGCCCTTAACCATATCGCCTGGGCCAATTGCTTGCGCCGATTGGCGATAGAGATGCGCATGACCTCATCGCGGTTGCGCGCACCATGCGGGGCCTTGGATTTCAAATGCGCGCCGATGATATGCAGATCAACCCCAGAGGCCGTCTTGATCGCCAGTTCGAGCGGCGGCTTGGAAAACACCACCAAATCCTCGGTTGCATCCACATCCAGATCAATCTTGAACGCCGCATCAAAGCGGGGCGCGCCAGCGTGGTCCTGCGGATCATGGCGCGCGCTGAGACTGTCGGGATCGTAAAGCAGCGCAATTTCCTGCTGCGTCTCATTCACAAATCCAACCACCGCGCGGCGCGCACGGATGCCGGCATGGGCCGCGAACCGTTCCAATGCGGCGCATGTGTCGCGTTTGCGGCTGCCATCCGGGGCCTCAATCACAATGACCGCATCCGCATCAAGCGCGCGAAACACCGTCACCAACGCGGCTGTTTGCGCCGCCCGCGTCACCTCGTAACGCGCCGACCAGCCATCATCGTTCAGCAATGCGCCTGCATCATCGAACAGGGCATTCATCCACTCGATATTGTAGGTGGCAATGCGCATCAGCCGTGGCTGGCGCGGATATCTTCCCATGCGCGGTTGATGTCGATCATGCGTTTTTCGGCCAAACGCACGGCCTCTTCGGGAACGCCGCGGGCCATCATCGCGTCAGGGTGATTTTCGCGGACCAGTTTGCGCCACGCCGCGCGCATATCCTCCAAAGACATGTCGGGCCGGACACCCAAGACAGTGTAAGGATCAGGCACTGCATCGGGCACAAAGCGCGCCCGCAATGCCTGAAAATCCGTGTCGGAAATCGCAAATATGTGGGCCACTTGCTCAAGGAAGGCATCCTCGTTCGGGTGATAAAACCCGTCCGCCATCGCGATATGGAACAAGCCCTCCAACAGATCGGTCAGAGTCTCGGGCTCAGCGGAAAACATGGCGTGGATACGGGTTGCATACTCCTCGAACCCTGCCACGTCCTGCCGGGCAAGATTGAACACACGGGCCGCCCCCGCCTCGTCCTGAGCGGCGATGTGAAACACTTCGCGAAAGGCTGTGACCTCATCGCGGGTGACCTGCCCGTCCGCCTTGGCCATCTTGGCCCCAAGCGCAATCACCGCAATCGCAAAGGCCACACTGCGCTCGGGTGGCGCGCGCAATTTGTCAAAGACAGCCGTGAGCCCCTCGCCCGTGGACAAGGCGGCAATGGCATCGGATATGCGGGACCAGAGAGACATCAGCGCTGGTTATACGGTATCGGCCGGCGATGTTGTAGCGCCCGTGGGACGCTCAAGCATCTTTTGCACCAGGATCAGGTCAAGCCACTGTCCCGCCTTGCGCCCGACTTGCGGCATTAACGCGACCCGTTCAAAACCGACGCGGGTGTGAAACTCCACTGCGCGCGGGTTGGCACCGCTGATGGCCCCGACCATGACATGCGCGCCCCTTGTTCGCGCTTCATCCATCAACGCCTGCATCAACGCCCGCCCCTGCCCTTTGCCGCGCGCATGTGGGACCAGAAAAATACTGTGCTCTACGGTGTGGGCATAGCCCGGGCCGGATCGAAACGGGCCGAACGTGGCAAAGCCTTGCGCGTCCGGCAGGACCAGAACGGGGCCATCGGTGATCAGGCTGGTCATTTCGGCGGACGTCTTCGGGATCGTGGTAAACGTCACCAGTGTGTCGGTGATGATGCTGTTCCACAGATCGGCGATCCATTGGGCATCCTCTGGCGTCGCAGGCTTGATCACAACACGCGGACCCCGTCCGGCGTGTCAAACTCGGCCTGCATGTCCAGCGCGCCCTCCTCGATCATCACCCGGTCGTCCGTCAGATGCACGCTCAGCGCCTGAGCCAGCGCGTCAGCATCGGGATGCACCAGGGTAAAGCGTTTGAGTCGGATGCCCGTCGGCTCAAGCTGACTGGCCGGATGCACACCCTCGGGCCATTCGATCAGCGCGGGCCACAGGTTGTCGTAAGGCGTGGTGCCATCCTCGCTCACCGCCATTTTCCAGATCAGGGCACTGCGGCTGACATCAACGGGGGTGCCGGCACCCTCCGGCATGTCCTCAAGCGCGCGTGACATGTCTTTGACCGCGCAAGCCCAGTTTGACAGCCGCGCAGGCCCATCGAACCGATCAAGGTCATACCAGCGCGGACGCGGTGGGGCGGTAACCGCGGGATTGGGCGCAATCGCTTCGAGGTAGAGTCCCTCTTCCAACCCCAACAACGCGTTGTGGGTCTGAAAGACGCCGTGCGCACCGCCCGGCTGCATCTTGACGCCCAAGGCGTCCTCGACATGGGCCTGCGCTTCGTCCAGCGCAGTTGCGCCCACCACAAGATGATCAAACTGCACTGGCGTCTCCTGTCATGGGGTCAATGGACAGCGCGCGCCGCCTGCGCCAGTTATCGCAGGTCATTTCGCCAAACAGAAGAGGGATATAGGCCGAGATCACGGGCGCGCGGGGGCGGTGCTGAATGCTTATGCACCCGAGACCGCACCGCGCGCGCCCGCCCGCCTGTCAGTCAGGGGGTGCGCAGGATCGTCAGGATTTCCTGTGCAGCATCGGGAATGTTCGTGCCGGGCCCAAAGATCGCCTTGACGCCCGCATCATAAAGAAACTGATAGTCCTGCTGCGGGATCACACCACCGCAGATCACGATGATATCCTCGGCACCTGCGTCCTTGAGGGCCTGCACCAGTTGGGGCGCAAGCGTCTTGTGGCCTGCGGCCTGAGACGAAATGCCAACCACATGCACGTCATTGTCGACCGCATCCTGCGCGGCCTCCGCCGGGGTCTGAAACAGGGGGCCCACGTCCACATCAAAGCCGATATCGGCAAAGGCGGTGGCGATCACCTTGGCACCACGATCATGCCCGTCCTGCCCCATCTTGACGACAAGCATGCGTGGGCGGCGGCCCTCGGCCTCGGCAAAATCCTCGACCGATTTCTGGATCGCGGCAAAGCCTGCGTCGCCTTCATAGGCGGCCCCATAGACACCTGCGAGGGTTTTGACCTCGGCGCGGTGGCGCCCGAATACCTCTTCCATAGCCATACTGATTTCTCCGACAGTTGCGCGGGCGCGGGCGGCCTCGACCGCCTTTTCCAACAGGTTGCCATCTGACCTGGCGGCTTCGGTCAACGCCGCGAGGGCCGCCGAACAAGCAGCCTCGTCCCGCTCGGCCCGGATGCGGTCCAGACGCGTGATCTGGCTCTTGCGCACGGCAGCGTTGTCAATGTCGAGGATGTCGATTGGGTCTTCTTTCTCAAGGCGGAATTTGTTCACGCCCACGATGACCTCATCGCCCTTGTCGATCAGGGCCTGCCGGGTGGCGGCGGCCTCTTCAATGCGCAGCTTAGGCATGCCAGAAGCGACGGCCTTGGTCATACCACCCATCTCTTCGACTTCTTCGATCAGCGCCCATGCGGCCTCGGCCAGATCATGGGTCAGCTTTTCGACGTAATAAGAGCCCGCAAGCGGATCGACCACATTGGTCACGCCGGTTTCATTCTGCAGGATCAACTGCGTGTTGCGTGCGATACGGGATGAAAATTGCGTGGGCAGCGCGATGGCCTCGTCAAACGAGTTGGTGTGCAGCGATTGCGTGCCGCCCAGAACGGCGCTCATCGCCTCGAACGCGGTGCGCACAACGTTGTTGTAAGGGTCCTGTTCCTGCAAGCTGACGCCCGAGGTCTGGCAATGGGTGCGAAGCATTGAGGATTTGGGGTTTTTCGGCTCGAATTCGGACATGATCCGGTGCCACAGAAAGCGGGCCGCGCGCAGCTTGGCCGCCTCCATGAAAAAGTTCATGCCTATGGCGAAAAAGAAAGACAGACGACCCGCAAATTTGTCCACATCCATGCCACGCGCGATGGCGGCGCGCACGTATTCGCGCCCGTCCGCAAGGGTAAAGGCGAGTTCCTGCACCAGATTCGCGCCCGCCTCTTGCATGTGATAGCCCGAGATGCTGATCGAGTTGAATTTCGGCATCTCGTTTGAGGTGTAATCAATGATGTCGGCAATAATGCGCATGCTCGGTTCGGGTGGATAGATATAGGTGTTGCGCACCATGAATTCCTTGAGAATGTCGTTCTGGATCGTGCCGGAAAGGGCTGCGGTATCCACGCCTTGCTCCTGACCTGCGACGATAAAATTGGCGAGGATCGGGATGACAGCACCGTTCATGGTCATCGACACCGACACCTTGTCGAGCGGGATGCCGTCGAACAGGATTTTCATGTCCTCAACGCTGTCGATGGCGACGCCCGCCTTGCCCACATCGCCCTGCACGCGGTCGTGATCGCTGTCATAGCCCCGATGCGTGGCCAGATCAAAGGCGACGGACACGCCCTGCTGACCGGCATCCAGCGCGCGGCGGTAAAAGGCGTTGGACTCCTCGGCCGTGGAAAAACCCGCGTATTGGCGGATGGTCCACGGGCGGCCCGCATACATTGTCGCCTTCACGCCGCGGGTATAGGGGGCCTCACCGGGGGTGGAGCCCAGATGGGTCACATCCGCCAGATCATCGGCGGTGTAGATCGGGGCGACGTCGATCCCCTCGAGCGTGTTCCATGTCAGATCGTCGACGGGTTTGCCGCGCAGTTCCGCCTCAGCGAGGGTGCGCCATGCGTCTTTCTTCGATGTCATGTCCTTGTCCTCTGTTCAGCGGACCGATTGGCGGGGTGTGCCCCGCGCGTGTGTGGTCCAATTCCTCTGTCAGGGTTGCCAATCCATTTGCACCGGCCACCAGCCAGTGCATGTCGTCGGCGTAAACCTCGCGCAGGGTCGCGCGGGCCGTTTCGTCAAATGGGCTCCACCGCAGCGCATCCGCGGGGATTTGATCCGGGTTCTCGCCGCGATCCGCCAGAATGTTGCGCAATGCGCCGGTCTCGGGGCGGCGGTTCAGCCATTCGCCCTCACCGGCATCGTCAACGCGATGGCCAAGGCAGACCCCCAGCACCGTATCCGCACGACCCATGGTCGTTTCAAACGGGGTCACCTCGATTTTCGCATCGGGCGCGGCGCAGGCCACATCGGCGATCACATCGCGCCACGTGCGGGGGCTGTGGACCATACGCCCTGCCTGCGCCGCGTCCGGCACGTTGTGGCCGCGCGTGATCGCAAACGCCGCCAGCGAGGTCCAATAGTGATCCTGCGCGCGCACCGACAGCACCACCTTGTTCACATGACCGTCAAAGGCGGCCACGTGGCGCGCAAGCCGCTCGCCCACGTCGGAATAGAGATGCCCCGTGCGCAGGTTCAGGCCAGGCATGCCCATCATATTCTCGTCACTGACGATGAGGGTCTTCACGCCTGCCTGCCTAGCCTTTTCCATCTGCAAAAGGATACGGCCCCGCGCACGCCGCGACGCAGATTTGCCAAGTCCCGGCGTGGGTTGGATACCGGTGAACAGACCCTTTCGGGTGCGCATCGGCCCCCAGAACCCGACACTTGGATCAACGCCCGATCGACACCGCTTGCGCATAACGGTCTGAAAGCTGGTTGTTCCGGTGCGGTGTGCCCCGATGTGCAAAATGACTTTCATCGCGATCCCTTTACATGCTGTGGCGCGTCCCCGACGACGAAATGCGTCGCGGTTATGGCCAGAGCGTGCGCCCAAAGGGCTTGAGGAGCGATTAAAGCTAAAATTGATGGTACCAGACGTCGCAATCGGGGAAAAAGCCGCTACATTGGTCTCAACAGGAGACCGCATGAAACACGTACTACCCATTGTTTTTGCAAGCCTTTTAGGGGGTTCACTTGCAGCCGCCGAAGGCGAGACATCCCGAGAACCCTCGATCTTTCTGGAGGAGCCCATGAAAGATTTGAACGAATTTGTCTGGGAAAAGCGGCCCATCATCGTCTTTGCCGACAGTCCAAACGACCCGAACTTTCGGTTGCAGATGGAATATCTTGAGAACCGCGAGCGGGATCTGGTGGATCGCGACGTCATCGTGCTGACGGATACGGACCCGTCGGTGGACAGTGCGCTGCGCGAAAAACTGCGCCCGCGCGGCTTTATGCTTGTGCTGATCGGCAAGGACGGTGGGGTCAAACTGCGCAAACCGTTCCCGCGGGATGTGCGCGAAATCACGCGGACCATCGACAAGATGCCAATGCGGCAGCGTGAAATCCGCGAGCGGCGCGCCAACGATTCCTGAGCGCGCCCAAATCCAGATATGTCAGCGCACGCAATCATCTGAACCCTATTCGAACTCCATGATCACGTCGTCCACGGCCAGACTGTCGCCGCCTGACGCGTTGATTTTTGCGACCACACCCTTTTTCTCGGCGCGCAGGATGTTTTCCATCTTCATCGCCTCGATGGTGCACAACGCCTGACCTTCCTGCACTTCGTCTCCTTCGGCCACGTCGATTTTGACAACCAGACCGGGCATGGGGCAGAGCAGCATCTTGGACGTGTCGGGCGGTGTCTTTTCGGGCATGAGCCGCGCTAGCTCGGCCTGACGCGGCGTGCGGACATGCACCTTGAGGTCGGCCCCACGCGTGCGGATGCGGAAGCCCCCTGACACTTTGCCGACCTTCAGCACAAGGGGCGCGCCGTCCACGATCATCTCGGCCAGTTGATCTCCGGGAGTCCACGGCCCGGACACGCGCAAAGCCTCACCGCCCTCAAAGGTCACGGTGGCCCCGTCATGATCAGCGTCGATTGCCACATCATAGGATTGGCCCTGCACTGCCACGTTCCAATCCGCGCCCACTTTGCGTTCGTGATTGTCCATCCGGCCCGAAACACGCGCCCTGCGGATTTCGGCAACGCGGTGCATGGCCGCGCAGGCCGCCGCGACACGGCGCAGATCGCCTTCGGGCAATTCGACCCCCTGAAACCCGTCGGGGTACTGCTCTTCGATGAAGGCGGTGGTCATGGTACCATCGACAAAGATCTGGTGATCCATGACCGCACTCAGGAAGGGCAGGTTGTGCCCGATCCCTTCAACCTCGAAACTGTCGAGGGCCACGCGCATCGCCTCAACCGCCGTGGCGCGATCCGGACCCCATGTGCACAGCTTGGCAATCATCGGGTCGTAATACATGCTGATCTCACCGCCCTCATAGACGCCGGTGTCATTGCGCACGGCTGTTGCACCAGAAGGCGCATCGCCCTGCCATTTCCCGGTCTCAAGCAGCGGGCCAGCGGCCACTTCCATGGGCGGACGATAGCGGGTCAGCCGCCCGATCGAGGGCAGGAAGCCGCGATAGGGGTCTTCGGCATACAGCCGGTTTTCGATGGCCCACCCGGTCAGCGTCACATCATCTTGCGTGATGCTGAGCGGCTCGCCGTTCGCAACCCGGATCATCTGTTCGACCAGATCGACACCGGTGATCAACTCCGTCACCGGGTGTTCGACCTGAAGGCGTGTGTTCATTTCGAGGAAGTAGAAATTCTTGTCCCCATCCACGATGAATTCGACGGTGCCTGCGCTGGCATAGCCCACCGCCTTGGCCAGTGCGACGGACTGTTCGCCCATCGCTTTGCGCGTGGCCTCGTCCAGAAACGGGCTCGGCGCTTCTTCCACGACTTTTTGGTTGCGGCGCTGGATCGAGCACTCACGCTCACCCAGATAGATGCCGTTGCCATGGGCGTCACACAGGACCTGAATTTCGATGTGACGGGGCTGAGTCACGAATTTCTCGATGAAAATGCGGTCATCACCAAAGGAATTGGCCGCCTCGTTCTTGGAGGACTGGAATCCCTCGCGGGCCTCTTCGTCGTTCCAGGCGATGCGCATGCCCTTGCCGCCGCCACCGGCGCTCGCCTTGAGCATCACGGGATAGCCGACATCATTGGAAATCTTGACTGCCTCATCAGCGTCCGCGATCAGGCCCATATTTCCGGGCACCGTGCTGACGCCCGCCTCCTTGGCGATCTTCTTGGAGGTGATCTTGTCCCCCATCTTTTCGATGGCTCCTTTGGGAGGCCCGACAAAGGCAACGCCGGCGGCCTCTAGGGCCTCGGCGAATTTGGCATTCTCGGACAGAAAGCCATAGCCGGGGTGGACGGCCTCGGCACCAGAGGTCTTGATCGCCTCCATCACCTTGTCGATGACGATATAGGATTGGTTGGCGGGGGGGGGGCCGATATGGATCGCCTCATCCGCCATCTGGACGTGGAGCGCCTTGGCGTCCGCATCGGAGTAGATGGCGACGGTGGTAATCCCCATCTTGCGCGCGGTTTTGATGACGCGGCAGGCAATCTCGCCCCGGTTGGCAATCAGCAGCTTGTTGAACATGGGGCCTCACTTGTTGGACGTAATTCAGGGCGCAGAAACGCAAAACGCCGCTGTGCCGAAGGGCACAACGACGTTTGCGTGTGAATGAAAACGGGGCGCGTTAAGCGCGTCAGTGCATCAGCACCGTGCGGGGTTCTGATCGCAGTAGAGGACGTTCGCGCCTGCACCCACGGCTGCACCTGCAACGGCGTTACCGCCAAGGGCTGCTGTGCCGACACCGCCGACAGCGCCACCGATAAGGGCTTGCTCTCCGACGCTGTCACCGCAGGCGGCGAGGCCAAGGGATGCGACTGCGGCAAGAATGACCGGTTTGAAAGACATGAGTGCGTTCCTTTGTTTATTCGAAGTGTCTTCGAGTGAACGCGAAGATGTTGATCTGGTTCCCGGTCATTTGAAAAAAGGGGCGCGCGTGTACGTGACCGCTTAGTTACAGCGATCCGAGATCTGGCAATATGCGACCCCGCCAACGGCACCCACGACGGCACCGGTGCCCGCGTCACCGTTAAAGATGGCTGTGCCGGCTGCGCCAATGACAGCACCGGACAGGGCTTGTTCACCGATGGTGTCACCGCAAGCGGCAAGTCCGAGGGTGGCGGCAAGAGCGACGGATACAAGTTTGAACGACATGGGTTTGGTTCCTTTCTGTTGTCTGAAACAGAATTAGAAACCATTTGGTCCAAAATAAACCCCCAAGCCTGAAACATAGCGACGCGTTTGCGTGAGACGTTGAAACACTTGGAACAGGGGGCCGAAAAAAAGGCGGGCAGCATGTCGTTGTGAAACGGCTGCTGCCCGCCAGGGGAAGGGGTACGGAAATGGTACACAGTGACGGGATAAAACTGGGGAACCGCCACTGTGAAATCACGTTTGCACGCAGCGATACAAAGCGCCAAGCCTACCTTTTCGCACAGGCAAAAATAAGCCGAGTTTCGCCGCATGCGGGAATCTTTCAGCGGGAATGCGCCACTTTGGGGTGAAATCATCCGTTCCACTCCGTTTCAAAGGCGTCCGGAAAGGCCGCGCGGGCCACCGGTTCGTTGATCACCAGCAGCGCCTCATAGTCGGCGACATCAAACGGATCCGTGGCAGGCAGAACCTCACGCCCAAACAGCCATGACAGGCGGCCTGCGTCCAGATTGCCCCGCTCAAACGGTTCATCCCCGAACTGCACCCAAAGGGCTGCCATAAAGGCCGCGTCAGCGCGCTTGTCCGCGGGGCGACGGTCCGGAAACCGCTCGCGGCGGGTCAGCGGAGTAACGCCCTTGGGGTTCGGTCTGCGGATTGTGAACTGGAAATCTGTGCCGGTCAGCCGACCGGGAAAGCCGCGATGTTTCAGCATGCGCTGCCCTCCGCGGAGAGGGGTGCGAGGGCAGGCGCAACCGCCTGCCCTGCTCGATTACTTGAACTTGCCAGTTTGCACAGGTTCCTGGCTGATGGGCTCAGGCTCCACAACCACAAACTCTTCATCGTTGTTGTTGCGCCCGCAAGCGGCAACCAGAACCATGAGGCTAACCATGCCCAACACTTTGATGTTCTTCGACATCTGTCTCTCCTGTAGTCAACGTTTTGGCCCACAAATGCGCGGACCATATGCGAGGTAAGGGAGCCTTGGAGTTCCCTCCGGGCCGATATACGTGATTTAATACACAAAAGATACGCCCCCGCACACGGTTGCGCAGGTTGTGGCCGCAATGCCGCATATGACGGTGGAATTGTGCCACAGCCGTCCATGCTCAAAACCCATCCCAGACGCAGCTGTCTTCGGCAATGCGGAACACTTCGAAAAACTGCGTGGCCTGCGCGTCCGACTGTCCGAAGGGCACGGGCCGGTCCATCATCGAGATCGCAATCACATCGGCCTCAAGCTCGAACTCTTCGATATACTGCCGTGCGAAACGGTTACAGAGATGCATGAAGTCGGGTTCCGCCGCGCTGTAGCTCACATCGCCGCCATCCCGCGCGATCTGGGGTGCCAGAAAGCGAAACCGCAACCAGTTGTCGCTGCCGACCGTGTCGATCAGCACCTCGCTCAGGCGCAATGACTGCCCCGAGGGGACCTCGCGGATGGCTTGTGGTTGCTCCTGCGCCACCGCAGGCGACGCCATCAGACACGCAGCAGCGCAACCCCGGACCCCTGACCGTATCCGGCGCAAGGCTCCTCCCTCCGGGGTTGCTGTGCGTACGGCCATAGGCCACCGCACTGTGCTGCATTCTGGTGTTTGCCTGCTGCGGCGGCTCATTGCGCACCTCCTGCGTGACGAAGCCAGCGCGTCCGGTTCGCGGGGTTGGCCAAGGTGTCCTGGATGCGCCGTATATCACGTGCGCTCGGCCTGCCTGACATGCGCCCACCGGCGGTGACAGCCCACCCGACCTCACTCGGGCGCAGTTCCACCACCGGAGAGAACCCGCGCACCTTTTGCAAAGCGCGCCACATATCCTGGCGAATCTGATGGGCCAGCCGGACCGGGTGTCCTGCCTCGATCGTCGTGTCCGCCGACACATCAAAGCGCGGTGGCAGATGGCGACACAGAGTGACCGCCTCGCCGTCTCGCAGGATATGCCACGCCGCGCTCATGAGGGGCGCCGCGCAAGGCAGTCGATTTCGACCAGCGCGCCCACGGCGAGGGCCGTGACGCCAACCGTGGTGCGCGCCGGGCGGCGGTCTTCGGGAAAGTAGGACTGATAGATGTTGTTGAATGCCGCGTAATCACGATCGAATGCGGTCAGATAGCAGCGGCATTGAACCACGTGCGACAGATCAAGACCCACACCCCCCAAGACAATGCTCAGATTGTCCATCACACGCCGCGTCTGCGCCTCAATGCCCTCGGGCAAGGGCGCATCCGGGGCGGCAGGGTCCGTGGGCATTTGACCGGTCAGGATCACCCAACCGTCGGTTTCGACGGCGTGAGAGAAAGGAGCGACGGGGCGCGGGCCCTCAGACACCATATGAAACTGTCGCTCAGACATAAGCCACAATCAGGTATTGCGAAGAGCCTCGATCAATTCTGACTTGTCCATGTCCGAGCGACCCTCGACGTCGAGTTCCTGCGCGCGTTCGTACAGTTCGTCCTTGGTCCATTCCTCGTATGGCGGGGCCTTGCCACCCTTCCGGGAGGGGTCCTGATCGTCGGAGGCTTGCGCATTGGCGATCCGCGCAGCCTTCTGTTTTGAGGCGCCATCCTTGCGCAGCGCCTCGTATGTTTCTTCGTCCTTGATGCTGGGTCTGTCCTTGGCCATGTCGCTCTCCTTCGAAAGCGAACACAAAGGGTGCCCAAGGCGTTCCCGCCCGCATCACTTGATCACAGCGGAATATTGTCATGCTTCTTCCAAGGGGTCTGAACCGACTTGTTGCGCAAGGAGGCAAAGGCCCGGCTCACCCGTTTGCGGGTGTTGCGGGGCAGGATCACTTCGTCGATGAACCCGCGCTCGGCGGCGACAAAGGGATTGGCAAAGCGCGCCTCGTAATCCGCAGTGTGCTGGGCGATCTTGTCCGCATCGCCAAGGTCGGCGCGGTGGATGATCTCGGTTGCACCCTTGGCCCCCATCACCGCAATCTCGGCCGTGGGCCAGGCATAGTTGAAATCACCGCGCAGATGCTTCGAGGACATCACCACATAGGCACCCCCATAGGCCTTGCGGGTGATCAGCGTGACCTTGGGCACGGTCGCCTCACCATAGGCAAACAACAGTTTGGCACCGTGCTTGATCACACCGCCATATTCCTGCGTGGTGCCGGGCAGGAAACCGGGCACGTCGATCAGCGTCAGGATCGGGATGTCGAAACAGTCGCAGAAGCGGACAAACCGGGCCGCCTTGCGCGCGCTGTCGATGTCCAAAACGCCGGCCAGCACCATCGGCTGGTTGGCCACCACGCCCACGGTCTGTCCCTCAAGTCGAATGAACCCGGTGATGATGTTCTTGGCGAACTCTTCCTGCAATTCGTAGAAATCCCCCTCATCCGCCAGCTTCTCGATCAGCTCTTTCATGTCGTATGGCGTGTTGGGGTTGGCAGGCACCAGCGTATCAAGGCTCGCCTCGGCGCGGGCCGGGTCGTCAAAGAAGGGGCGCACGGGCGGCTTTTCGCGGTTGTGCAGCGGTAGAAAGTCGACAAGGCGACGGACCTCGGCCAGCGCCTCAACATCATTTTCAAAGGCCGCGTCGGCGACCGACGACTTCTTGGTATGGGTCGTGGCCCCGCCCAATTCCTCGGCAGTGACCTGTTCGTTGGTGACAGTCTTGACCACATCTGGGCCGGTCACGAACATGTAAGAGCTGTCTTTGACCATGAAGATGAAGTCGGTCATCGCGGGGCTGTAGACGGCCCCGCCCGCACAAGGCCCCATGATCACGCTGATCTGCGGCACAACGCCCGAGGCCAGCACATTGCGCTGAAACACTTCGCCGTAGCCCGCAAGGCTGTCCACACCTTCCTGAATGCGCGCGCCGCCTGAATCGTTGATGCCAATCACCGGCGCGCCGTTTTCGACCGCCATATCCATGATCTTGCATATCTTGGACGCGTGCGTGGCCGACACCGACCCGCCCAGCACGGTGAAATCCTGACTGAACACATAGACCATCCGGCCATTGATGGTACCCCACCCCGTCACGACGCCGTCGCCTGCGGGCTTTTGGGCGTCCATGCCGAAATCCGTGCAGCGGTGGGTGACGAACATGTCGAACTCTTCGAACGAGCCTTCGTCGACCAGCAGATCAATCCGCTCGCGGGCTGTCAGTTTGCCACGGGCATGTTGGGCATCGATCCGGCTTTGACCACCGCCCAAACGAGCTTGTTCGCGCCGCGCTTCCAATTCGGTCAGAATATCTGTCATGCCGTCTCCGCTGGTGGTTTGATTTTGTATACATGAGGCATCGCACGTGGTGAATGGGCGAACTGGCATATTTGCAAAGTGTATTCACGGGCCGACCTGCAAACTGCAAATCCGCAAAGCTTCTGGATCAGCACAGACACGCGTGCATAACCGCACTGGACAGTTCAGATTGGCCGATCTACCTCGGTGTATATGCAATCTCCTCCCAAAGTCCGGTATCTGGACCGCACCACGCCACCGCACATTTCGACACTGATCCTGCTGGCCGGGGTCTCTGCGATGGTGATGAACATGTTCCTGCCGTCGCTGCCGAACATGACCACCTATTTCGAGACCGATTACAGCAAAATGCAGCTCTCGGTCGCGCTTTATCTGGCAATGTCAGCGGTAATGCAGACGGTGATCGGGCCAATCTCGGACAATTTGGGTCGGCGCAAAGTGCTGATGTGGGGCATCGGGTTGTTCATGCTGGCCACTCTGGGCTGCATCTATGCACCCAATGCCGAAGTCTTTCTGGTGTTTCGGATGTGTCAGGCCATTGTCGCCGTCGCCATGGTGCTGAGCCGCGCGGTGATCCGCGATCTATACGACACCGACCAATCCGCATCCATGATCGGCTATGTGACGATGGGCATGGCCGTGGTGCCGATGATCTCGCCTTTCCTTGGGGGCGTACTGGAAGAAGCGTTCGGCTGGAAATCGGTGTTCTGGCTGTTTTTCCTGACGGGTGGTTTGCTGCTTTGGCTCGTTTACGCTGACCTTGGCGAAACGGCGCGGGCCTCCTCCAAATCCCTGATCGGGCAGTTCAAGGAGTATCCAGAACTCCTGCGCTCACCACGCTTTTGGGGTTACTCTCTGGCCTCGGCCTTTTGCTCGGGATCATTCTTTGCCTATCTCGGGGGCGCGCCCTTCGTGGGTACGGAGGTGTTTGGCATGAGCCCCTCCGTGCTTGGGTTCTACTTCGGCGCACCTGCAATAGGGTATTTTTTCGGCAACTGGATCAGCGGGCGATTTGCAACGACATTTGGCGTGAACCGCCTTGTGTTGTGGGGGTCGCTGGCCAATGCGTTCGGGACATTCGTGTCGCTGGTGATCTTCGCGCTCGGGATGGGCACACCGCTCAGCTTCTTTGGCATGATGACGTTCGTGGGCCTGGGCAACGGGCTCGTCATCCCCAACGCGACCGCAGGCATGCTGTCGGTGCGTCCACATCTTGCAGGCACCGCGTCGGGACTTGGCGGGGCAATTATGATCGGGGGCGGTGCCGCCCTGTCTGCCCTCGCAGGGTTCCTGCTGACGCCGGACACGGGGGCCTTCCCCTTGCTCTACATCATGTTCGCCACCAGCGTCTGCGCCCTTCTTGCCATCGCCGCGGTCTATCGGCGCGAACGCAAGCTGGCGCTGGCCTGAGGGTTGCGCGCGCCGGTTTGCAAACTTAGCATGTGCGAAGTGCAAACTTGCAAAGGACGCGCATTATGGCCGCCCCGAAACTCTATGCCGGTGCCAAATTGCGCGAGGTGCGCACGCGGGTCGCGCTGACGCAAAAGGACTTCGCCGCCAAGCTGGGCGTGTCCCTGCCCTATCTCAATCAGATGGAAAACAACAACCGGCCCGTCAGCACGTCGGTCGTGCTGAGCCTCGCGCAGGAGTTCGGGCTGGACGTCACCGAACTGAGCTCGGGCGACGGCGAGCGGTTGGTGTCAGACATGCGCGAAGCACTGGCCGACCCGGTCTTTTCCGGCGACATGCCCCCGCTGGCCGATTTGCGGCTGGCAGCTTCAAACGCCCCTGCGCTGGCCCATGCGTTCATCGACCTGCACCGCGCCTATCGGCAAACCCACGAACGGCTTGCCTCGCTGGACGAGGCACTCGGGCGCGAAGATGCCCGCGCCCATCCGTCGCCTTGGGAAGAGGTCCGTGACTTTTTCCACTATTGCGATAACTACGTTGATGCAGTCGACCGCGCCGCCGAGCACTTTGCCACGGCTCAGGGACGGCACGGCAATATCCGCGTGGCCGCCGTTTCGGCGCTGTCGAATGCAGGCATCAAGGTCACCTTCGAGGACACCGACATGCTGCGCCGCTACGACGGCGCCGCACACGTGCTGCATATTTCGACACGAGCCGCGCATGAAAGCCAGACATTTCAGATGCTGCTGCAGGTCGCGCTCCTGCGCCAGAACGCCTTGCTCGATGCGACCCTGGATCTGGCGCGGTTCCAAACGCGCGAGGCGCGCGACATCGCAAAGATCGGACTGGCCAACTACTTCGCGGGGGCCGCCCTCATGCCATATGCCGCGTTTCAGCGGGCCGCCCAGGAAACACGCCACGATCTTGAGCAGCTGGCCACAGGTTTCGGGGCCTCGATCGAGCAGGTGTGCCATCGCCTTTCAACACTGCAACGGCCCGGTGCCAAGGGCATTCCCTTCTTCTTTGTGCGCGTGGATCAGGCTGGAACGATCACCAAACGGCACTCTGCCACGCGGCTGCAATTTGCCCGCTTCGGCGGGGCCTGCCCGCTCTGGAACGTCCACCGGGCCTTTGAGCAGCCGGGGCAATTCCTGCGGCAACTGGCCGAAACGCCGGACGGGGTGCGCTATGTCAGTCTGGCGCGGGATGTCTCCAAAACAGGCGGTCGGTTCGGGGCCCCTGTGCGCCGCTATGCCATCGCGCTTGGCTGCGAGGTGAAACATGCGCCGGATCTGGTTTTCGCGGATGGGCTGGATGTGGGGCGGGCCGATGCCTTTGAACCCATCGGCATTTCCTGCCGGATTTGCGAGCGCAAGAAGTGCCACCAACGCTCAGTCCCGCCGCTTGAACGGCAGTTGTCCGTCGATCCTGATACGCGCGGCGTCTTGCCCTATGCGGTGAATTAGGCGGATCAGGATCCGCCTTACGGATCAACGCCTTGCGGCCCGCCAGCCTGCTGCATGTGCCTCGGCTTCGCTGCAGAACCACCGTTCACCGCGTGTTTCGTTAATCCCGGTGCGCTCGTAAAATTCTTGCCCGGGCATATGATAGATGTGCCCGTTCTTGGAGATGTTGCCCTTGATCCGACACGCCGGGTCAGGCGGAATCCGTCCCTTGGCCCGGGTCACCCGGAACTGCGCTGGCGATTGCACCCGAAAGCCGTGCAGCCCACGATCGGCCACATAAGCCGACTTTTCATCCAGATCATAGTCCATGCCGTAGCGGCGATAGGCAAAGGCCCACCCCTGCGCCACCGCCTCTTGCCCGATATCAAGGTCACCGACGTGGCATTGCGCCACCATCCGGCCATATTTGTCCGTATCGATCCGTGCGCAGGTCGCGATATGCCCGCCAAAGGCCGCGTCCACCTGCGCGCTCGCCCATATTCCGCAGGCAAAGGGCAGTCCGTGTTCCGTCAGACAGGTCTGGTCCTGTTCAGGTGCGTCGATGGCGTGCAGGCGCACGCGCGTGCCGCCCACATCAATTGTGTCAGCGTCAATCACGCGGACCACGCCGGACACATCCGCATGCGACATGACCGGCCAGAAAGCCAGAACAAGTATAGAACAAATCCTTAACATGCCCCCTTAGGTGGCGGCTTTGCGTTAAGAGATCAACCGATCTTCTTGCGGAATGCTTAACGCTGCGTTGTTGCCCAGGCGGGGTGTATCCAAGGTGCATCATTGCTGCGGGCGAGCGGATCGCGGCCCAGAATATGGTCGCTCATCTTCTCGCCCGTCATGATCGAAGGGGCGTTGAGGTTGCCATTCGTGATGCGCGGAAAAACCGAACTATCCACGACCCGCAGGGCACTTACGCCGATCACGCGCCCTTCGGGGTCTACCACTGACATCGGATCATCGGTCGCACCCATCCGGCATGTGCCGCAGGGGTGATAGGCGCTTTCAACGTGTTCGCGGATCACCTCATCAAGCTCATCGTCGCTCTGATAGGCCGGCCCGGGTTGGATTTCATGCTTAACAAAGGGTGCAAAGGCGTCCTGCGCGAAAATCTCGCGGGTGAGCCGGATGCAGGTGCGGAAGTCCTCCCAATCCTGCTCTGTGCTCATGTAGTTGAACCGGATCACGGGGTCATCAGCGGGGTTGGCCGAGCGCAACGTGACCGCCCCGCGCGAAGGAGAGCGCATCGGACCCGTGTGCGCCTGAAAGCCGTGCCCTTCTGCCGCCGCCTGCCCGTCATAGCGCACCGCAATGGGCAGAAAATGGTACTGGATATCGGGATAGGGCACGCCCGCCTTGCTGCGGATGAACGCCGCACTTTCAAACTGGTTGGAGGCCCCGAGACCAGTGCGGGTGAACAGCCATTGCGCCCCGATCATCGCCTTGGAGATCAGATTCCAGTGTTTATACAAGGTGATCGGCTGTTTGGAGGCCATCTGGATATACATCTCGAGATGGTCCTGCAGGTTTGCGCCCACGCCGGGGCGGTCCGCGATCACGTCGATGCCATGTTCGCCCAGATGCGCGGCAGGGCCGATCCCCGACAGCATCAGGATCTTGGGCGAGTTGATGGAGGATGCCGCAAGGATCACTTCGGCCCGTGCCCGCACAATCTGGCCGCCCTGCAGGATGACACCTGTTGCGCGCCCGTCTTCGATCAACACCCGTTCGACCAGCCCGCGCATCAGGTCGCAATTGGGCCGCTTCAGCGCGGGGCGCAGATAGGCGTTCGCGGCGGACCAGCGGGTGCCCTTGTGCACCGTCTGCTCCATCGGGCCGAAGCCTTCCTGCTGGTGCCCGTTATAGTCGTCCGTCACTTCGTAGCCTGCCTGCTGCCCTGCAGCGACAAAGGCCGAAAACAGCGGGTTGTCGCGCGGTCCGCGCCGCACATGCATCGGCCCATCTGTGCCACGCCAGGCAGGGTCGCCGCCGTGGCCAGCATCGTCCCAGTTTTCCATGCGTTTGTAGTAGGGCAGCACGTCGGCATAGGCCCAACCGCGCGCGCCGCTGTCGGCCCAATGGTCGAAATCCATAGCGTGCCCGCGCACATAGACCATGCCGTTGATCGAGGATGAGCCGCCGATCACCTTGCCGCGCGGACAGGCCAGTCGGCGGTTGTTCAGATGCGGTTCCGGTTCGGTTTTGTAACCCCAGTCATAGCGCGCCATATTCATCGGATAGGACAGCGCGCCCGGCATCTGGATGAAGGGGCCCGCATCGCTGCCGCCATGCTCGATCGCGAGCACGGATTTGCCTGCCTCGGCGAGGCGGTAGGCCACGGCACACCCGGCGCTGCCCGCGCCGACGATCACGTAATCGGCCTCCATCAGAACGGCGCTTCGAGATCGCCCATGCGGACGTAGACGGATTTGAGTTGGCTGTAGTGTTCGATGGCCGCTTTGGAGTTCTCGCGGCCCACGCCCGATTGTTTGGACCCGCCAAAGGGGGCCTCGACTGGGGCGTCATTGTAAGTGTTGATATAGCAGGTCCCCGCCTCGAACCGGGCTGCCACCCGGTGGGCGCGGGCCAGATCGCGGGTGAAGACGCCCGCGGCAAGCCCGAATTCGGTGTCGTTGGCGCGGGCCATGACGTCATCCTCGTCCTCGAAATCAAGGACGGCCATGACCGGGCCGAAGATTTCCTCGCGTGCGATGGTCATATCGTCGGTGACGTCGGCGAATACGGTCGGTTCGAGGTAAAAACCGTTCTTGTCCAGACGCTTGCCGCCATAGACCAGCCGCGCGCCTTCATCCTGCCCTTTGGCGATGTAGTCCATGACGATACCCATCTGTCGTTCGCTGACCATGGGGCCGAAGGAGGTGTCGGGGTCTTGCGGATCCCCGATCACGGCGGTGGCAAGGCGTTCGGAGAGGCGGGACAGGAACGCCTCTTTGATGGTCTTGTGGACGAAGACGCGCGTGCCATTGGAACAGACCTGACCTGAGGAATAGAAGTTGCCGAGGATCGCGCCCGAAACCGCATTTTCCACATCCGCATCGTCGAACACGATCATCGGGGACTTGCCACCCAGTTCCATGGTGACATGCTTGATGCCCGCAGCCGCCGCGGCGTAAACCTTGCGCCCCGTGGGCACCGATCCGGTCAGTGAGACCTTGTCGACACGACCGTCCGACACGAGTGCAGCCCCCACATCGCCCAAGCCCTGCACCACGTTATAGACCCCGGCAGGTGCGCCTGCTTCGTGCAGGATTTCCGCGACTTTGAGCGCGCAGAGCGGTGTGGTTTCTGATGGTTTGAACACCATCGTATTGCCACAGGCCAGCGCGGGCGCGCCTTTCCAGCTTGCGATCTGGGTTGGGTAGTTCCACGCACCGATCCCGACGCAGACGCCAAGCGGTTCGCGGCGGGTGTAGACCCAGTCTTCGCCCAGTTGGATATGCTCACCTGTGAGCGTCGCGGCCATCCCGCCGAAATACTCGAGCGCGTCAGCCCCCGAGGTCGCATCGACGACGCTGGTTTCCTGATAGGGTTTGCCCGTGTCGTAGGTTTCGAGCACCGACAGGTCGTGGTTCCGTTCGCGCATGATGTCCGCGGCCCGGCGCAGGATACGGCCCCGTTCGGTGCCCGTCATCGCGGCCCATGCGGCTTGCGCGCTGCGTGCCGCATCCAGCGCTTGGTCGATGATCACGGGCGTTGCGGAATGGACCTGCCCGATCACTTCACCGGTGGCGGGGTAGATCACGTCGATGGGCGCGCCATCCCTGTCCTCGACATATCGACCGTTGATGAAATGGCTGGCGGTGGGTTGGGTTGGATAGGTCATGGTGCCTCCGGCGGGCATATTTATCGGAACAATGAAAGAGAGCTATTCGCCTCGGGGGAAGCGCTGATTTTCCTCAAGCACGTTGAGGTCCATGTGGTTGCGCATGTAGCGTTCGGACGCTTTTTGCAACGGCTGGTAGTCCCAAGGGAAATAGCCGCCCTCGCGCAGGGCCTCGTAAACAACCCACCGCCGCGCCTGGCTCGCGCGTACAGCCGCGTCAAAGCTGTCGAGGTCCCAACGGGCGTCGGCCTTGGCCTGCAATTGGCTGAGCGTGCCCTGATGGGCGGGGACGTCGGCGAGGTTGGTGAGTTCGTGCGGGTCCGCCTCGAGATCAAAGAGCTGGTCGGGATCGAGCGCGCAGCGGTTGTACTTCCACTTCCCATAGCGCAGCGACACCATGGGCGCATAGGAGCCTTCGGCGGCGTATTCCATGGCAACGGGTTCGGTGCGTTCGACCCCCTGCCCTTGTGGCACGACCGACTGACCCGTGGTCCATGGGCTGACCTCGGACATATCCACGCCTGCCAGATCACACAGCGTCGGGCAGACGTCGATATTGCTGACCGGGTCGGTGACGCGGCCGGGTGTCATCGAGGGCGCACAGATCATCATCGGCACCCGCGCGGAACCTTCGAAAAAGGACATCTTGAACCACAAACCGCGCGCCCCGAGCATGTCGCCGTGGTCCGAGACGAACAGGATGATCGCCTCTTGCCGGGTGCCTTCCAGCGCCTCCATCACCTCGCCGATCTTGTCGTCGAGATAGGAGATGTTGGCGAAATAGGCGCGGCGCGAGCGGCGGATATCTTCGTCTGTGATATTGAAGTTGTCGCGGTCGTTGGCGTCCAGAATGCGTTGGGAATGGGGGTCCTGATCCTCATACCGGATCGGGCCAACCTCGGGCATCAGGTGCTCACAATCCTCATAGAGGTCCCAGTATTTCTTGCGCGCCACGTAAGGGTCGTGCGGATGGGTGAAGCTGACGGTCAGACACCAGGGCCGCGCATCGTGCCCCCGCCCCAGATCGTAAATCTTGCGGGTCGCGTGATAGGCGACCTCGTCGTCATACTCCATCTGGTTCGAAATCTCGGCCACACCCGAACCGGTCACCGAGCCCATATTGTGATACCACCAATCAATGCGCTCACCCGGTTTGCGATAGTCCGGCGTCCAGCCAAAGTCAGGCGGATAGATGTCGGTGGTCAGCCGTTCCTCGAACCCGTGAAGCTGGTCGGGGCCGACAAAGTGCATCTTGCCCGCAAGGCAGGTCTGATAGCCTGCGCGGCGCAGGTGGTGGGCGTAGGTCGGGATGGAGGAGGCGAACTCGGCGGCGTTGTCATAGACGCCGGTCGCGCTCGGCAGTTGCCCGGACATGAATGCCGCACGCCCCGGCGCGCACAATGGCGAGGCGGTGTAGCAATTGGCAAAGCGGGTCGAACGGGCGGCCAGTTTCTTGAGGTTGGGCGCGTGTAACCAGTCGGCGGGGCCATCGGGAAACAGCGTACCGTTCAACTGATCAACCATGAAGATGAGGATGTTGGGCTGGCTCATGTGGGCTGTCCGATCAAGGTGTCGAGGGCGCGCAGCGCGGTGGTCTTGGCATCGGCCAGAATGGTGTCGGGGGCGAGCGCGGCACGCAGATAGAGCCCGTCGATCAGGGCCCCGAGCATCTCGGCATCGGTATCGGGTGTGCGACTGAGCGGGCGCAGCGCATGGGTCAGATTTGCGCGCAGACGGCGTTGATAGAGGGTCAGCAGACGGCGGGTTTCGGGATGCGTGGCGGCTTGGGCATAAAGCGTCATCCAGGCGCTGATCGTGGCGGGCGCAAAGCAGGAGGGCGCGAAACTGGCCGTGATCAGTGCTTCGGCCCGGGCAAGCGGCGTTGGTGCCCGCCGCAGACCTGCGACCACCTCGGCCCCGAAATCGCTCAGGATCTGGCGCATGGCGGCCAGAAATATCTGATCCTTGCCGCCGAAATAATGGTGCGCCAGCGCGCTCGACATGCCAGCGCGTTTGGCAATCTGCCCGACGGTGATATCCAGCGACCCGGCGGCTCCGATTTCGGCGATCGTCGCCTCTACCAATGCCGCGCGGCGGATCGGTTCCATTCCCACTTTTGGCATTGATGCCCCCTGCGACCAGACTGACGCGCAATTTGTGGGTTTTTTATTGATCCGTCAATCAACAAAAAGCTAGAGCTTGGTGGCCGGGCTCACCGGCGTGATCGGGCGGCGCTTGAGCACATGTTCGCGCCACGTGATGAATGTGACCGCGCTGAGGATCAGCGTGCCGCCCAAAATAACCCAGATATCAACGGGTTCTGCAAAGAACACGGCCCCGAGCAGGACCGCCCAGACGAGTTGCAGGAACGTGATCGGTTGGGTCACCGTCACCGGTGCTGCCGCAAAGGCGAGCGTCATCGTATAGTGCCCTGCGGTCGCGAAACAGGCGACCGCGAACAGCAATCCAAGATCGTTCCAACTGGGGGTCACCCAATCGGTCGCCGCGAACGGGGCCAGCCCCGCCGTCACGAAGATCGAAAGCATGGCGACAACGACCGCCGGTTTCACCTCGTCCGCCATGATCTTGGCCAGCAGGTAGGACCCCGCAAAGGTCACCGCGCAGAACAGCATCGCGAGATGCCCCGGTTCGACCTCTCGAAAGCCAGGGCGCAGGATGACAGCAGTGCCGATCAACGCCACCAGAATGGCCGCAATTCGGCGCATCGCAAGACGTTCGCCCAGAAACAGCGCCGCACCGATGCTGACATAGACGGGCGCGAGGTAGTTCATCGCCGTGACCTCAGCGATGGGGATGCGGGTCATGGCGTAAAACCACAGGATAACACCGCCCGAGTGGAACAGACCGCGCAAGGTAAAGAGCCCCCACTGGCGACCTGTCAGATGGGCGGCACGCACCGCAGGCAGCATCGGCAGCAGGAACACAAGGCCGAGGACATAGCGCAAGAACGCCGCTTCGGCCGGGGGCACGCGCGGACCCATGTATTTGACCAATGCCGTGACGGCCACGAAACACAAGCCGGTGACAAGCATCCAGAAGATGCCGAGCATCGGGCGTGAGGGGGAGGCGGTCATGGCGCCATCAAGGCGCAAAGCCCGTGCGCACGCAAGGTCACAAAAACAGCAGTTTCAATGCAATGGCCCACATGGTCAGCGCGATGATCGCATCCAGCACCCGCCACGCGCGCGGGTTGGCGAACAGAGGCGCAAGCAGGCGCGCGCCGTATCCAAGCGCGAAAAAGAATACGAAACTGGCCAGGGTCGCGCCGATCCCGAACATCAGGCGATCGGGATATTGCGACGAGATCGAACCGATCAGAACCACCGTATCCAGATAGACGTGCGGGTTCAGCCAGGTCAGCGCCAAGACGGTTCCAACAGCCGCGCGCAGGCTTTGGGTCTCCTGCCCGCCCGCATCCAGCGCCGAGGTGCCGCGCCAGGCCGAACGGGCGTTTTGCCAGCCATACCACATCAGAAACGCAGCCCCGCCATAGCGCATCACAGGCTCAAACCACGGCAACGCCTCGGACAGCGCACCAAAACCGGCCACCCCTGCCGCGATCAGCAGTGCGTCGCAGACCGCACAGGTCAGGCACACCCAGAACACATGGCTCCGGCGCAGCCCCTGGCGCAGCACAAACGCATTCTGCGCCCCGATTGCCAAAATCAACGACAACGACAAAAGGAACCCGGGAACGAAACTGGTCACAAAGACGCCTCCAAAAACACCAGAACCCTGACTAGATGGATGAAGACCGGGCGGCAAGGCGTGCCAAGCTATACGTTTTTTGCACAGCAGGGTTGCACAAATAAACAGCGCAATCGGGTTGAGCCCCCCCCATCTATCTGAAAGACCACCCCTCTGGCCAAATCAGATCTGGGCAAGATCGAGCCTGTGGCCAGAAATTGACAAGTAACGGGGGTATCACGCTGATCTGATCTTTGATGATTGGCGTATTACCCCATAGCCCCCATATGATGGGCTCGTATAATGAGGAAGCATGAAGATGCTTGACGACACACATTCGGTGGACCTGACCAAGCAGGATCTTGAGCTGATCGAAGCGGCCCTGCAAACGCAGGAAAAGATTCTATCTGTCCAAAGCCGGGCCGGAGGCAGTGCTGCACGCACGCGGCTTAACGATCTCAAGGGCCTGATGCGCCGGTTGCGCCGCCAGACCCCTGCCCCGCACGCCGTGGCCGGATCCAGCTGGAGCCAGGTTGCCCGCCAACTGTTTTTTTAAGGAACGCCCCACTTTTCTGGATGGATGATGCGCCGCCGCTGGAAACAGTGCGGCGTTTTGCGTTTCAGGTGCAGGCCCGCAAGCAACCCAATGTTCTTTTGACCAGAAATACCGTTGGGGAAGCCGCACGGGCGGGCGCAACACCCCCTGAGCAAAAGCGCCCCCGAATAACGCCCCTACCGTCTGGTGAACGGGCCTCTTTCCCCGGCTGGCGACTTAACTCTCGTCAAGCTGCGCCATCACCTCGTCGCTGGCCTCAAAATTGGTCGTGACCAGTTGCACGTCATCATCATCTTCCAGCGCGTCCACCAGTTTCATCAGCTTTTGCATGCCCTCAAGGTCCATCTCGGTGGTGGTGGTGGGCCGCCAGATCAGCTTGGTCGATTCCGACTCGCCCAGTTCCGCCTCAAGCGCGTTGGACACCTCATTGAGGTCGGTGTCCGCACACCAGATCACATGGCCGTCCTCGCTCGACTCCACATCCTCGGCCCCCGCCTCAATGGCTGCCATCATGACGGTATCGGCATCGCCGACCTCCGCCGGATAGCTGACGGCCCCCTTGCGATCAAACATGAAGCCCACGCTGCCGGTCTCACCCAGATTGCCGCCGTTCTTGGTGAAAGTGGAGCGCACGGTCGAAGCGGTGCGATTGCGATTGTCCGTCATCGCCTCGACAATCACCGCCACGCCATTGGGGCCATAGCCCTCATAGCGGATCTCCTCGTAATCATCCCCGTCCCCGGCCTGCGACTTCTTGATGGCGCGATCGATGACGTCCTTCGGGACGGAATTTGACTTGGCCTCTTTCACCGCAAGGCGCAGGCGCGGGTTCTTTTCGGGGTCCGGGTCGCCCATCTTGGCGGCCACGGTGATTTCCTTGGACATTTTTGAGAACAACTTGGCGCGGATCTTGTCCTGCCGGCCTTTGCGGTGCTGGATGTTTGCCCATTTTGAGTGGCCTGCCATCGCTGCCTCCTGTCTTCCGCCGTCGCGGTATATGTCGAAAATGCGTTCCGCGATGCTATAGGGCAAGGGCGCGGGCCGGGGCAAGCCCGCCCTGTGCGGACATGCAGGGCAGATGCGCGTCGCCAATCGCGACGATGCCGTTAATCTGCGCACAAAAGCGAAAGGCGACAGCAGCACATGGGCGTGATGATCAATGGAACCTATGACGTCAATGACCCGGCTCCGAATACGGATGCCAGCGGGGCCTATGAACGGGCCAAAAGCACCCTGCGCAACTGGATCACGACAGATGGTTCCTACTTGCCCCAAGCTGGCCGCTACCACCTCTTTGTTGCGTGGAACTGCCCATGGGCGCACCGTACACTGTTGGCGCGCGCGGTGCTGAACCTCACCGAGGCCGTCTCGATCAGCATCGCGAAACCCCGCCGCACCGACCAAGGCTGGGTGTTTGACACAAGCGGGGCCTATAGCGACCCCGAACTGAGCGCACATGCGGTGCACGAGGTCTATGCCCGTCAAACCCCGGGCTACACGGGCCGGATCACGGTGCCGGTCCTGTGGGACAAGGACACCGAACAGATCGTGTCGAACGAAAGTGCGGACATCACTCGGATGCTGGCCCTCGCCTTTGACCCCGCCCGCCGACTGGTCCCCAAAGCGCACGAGGCAGAGATCGACGGCTGGAACACCCTTATCCATTCCCGCATCAACAACGGCGTCTACCGCGCCGGCTTCGCACGCAGCCAAGAGGCCTATGACAGCGCTGTAACGGACCTCTTTGCAGCACTTGACGAGATCGAAGACCACCTCAAAACCCGCACCACACTTGTGGGCGACACCCTCACCGAGGCTGATCTCAGACTGTTCCCCACGCTCGCCCGCTTTGACGTGGCCTATCACTACGCTTTCAAATGCAACCTCAAGAAGCTGTCGGACTACCCCAATCTCTGGGACTACGCCCGCGCGCTTTATACAGTGCCGGGCATCGCAAAGACCGTCAAACCCGACATCTACAAAGCAGGCTACTTCTCCCCCTCAGAATTGCGCAACCCACTCGGCATCATCCCCACAGGCCCTCATGTGAACTGGACCGAACCACCAGATCGCACCATCCCACCGCTCTGAACCCAAAGCTTCTTTTGACCAAAAATACCGCGGGGGAGTCGCGCCAGCGACGGGGGCAGCACCCCCTGAAACATCGTGTCGCGCCAGCGCCCTTCGGATCATGGCCAAGTCCCCTCACGACAAGCAAAAAACAACTGGCACGCCCGGCACCGCCTCCCTAGGGTGCGGCCATGACAATAGATCAGATTATCCTCTTCACCCTGTTTGGCACCGTCTTTGGGATGCTGCTCTGGGGCAAGTTCCGTTATGATATCGTGGCCTTCTCGGCACTGATGATCGGCGTCGTGCTCGGGGTCGTGCCCAGTGCGGACGCGTTCTCGGGCTTTGGACATCCGGCCACATTGGTCGTGGCCCTGGTGCTTGTGGTCTCGGCGGGGCTGGTGCGCTCGGGCGCCGTTTTCCTGATCACCCGCACGCTGGTGGATTCCAGCCGCGCCCTCGGCGGGCATATCGCGCTCATGGGGGCCATCGGGGGCGTGCTCTCGGCCTTCATGAACAACGTGGCCGCCCTTGCCCTGCTCATGCCTGTGGATGTGCAAACCGCGCGCAAGGCAGGGCGCAGCCCGGGCCTCAGCCTCATGCCGCTCAGCTTCGCGACGATCCTTGGAGGCATGGTCACGCTGATCGGCACACCCCCCAATATCATCATCGCCACGATCCGCGAGGATGCGTTGGGGGAACCTTTCCGCATGTTCGACTTTGCCCCTGTCGGCGGGGTCGCGGCGGTTGCGGGGCTGATCTTTGTCGCGCTGGTCGGCTGGCGCATGATCCCCGCGCGCGAGGATGCCTGCGCGGAACTCGAAGAACTGGCCAGCTATGTCGCCGAACTCGTCGTGCCCGAGGACAGCAAACATATCGGCAAGCGGCTCGGAGAGTTGGAAGAGGACGCCGACAAGGCAGATGTTGCCATCGTGGGCCTCTTGCGCGAGGGCAAGCGGCGCTATGGCCGCGCGCGCAGCTCGGAACTCAAAGCAGGCGATGCGCTGATCATCGAAGCCGCGCCCGATGCGCTGGACGAATTCCGCGCCGCCACCGGCTTGGCCGTTGCCGATGCCGAACGCGAGGAAAAACTCAACGCCGCCGGTGAAGGCGTCGAGATCATTGAGGTCGTGGTGACCGAAAACAGCCGCCTTGTGGGCCGCACCGCGCAAATGGTCGGGCTGGCCTGGCGGCGCAACACCGTTCTGTTGGGCCTGTCGCGGCGCGGCGTGCGCATCACCAACCAGATCCGCAAGACCGAGATTCAGACGGGGGACATCCTGTTGCTGCTTGTGCCGCGCGACACGGGCGCGGACGTGACCCAATGGCTGGGCTGCCTGCCGCTGGAAAGCCGTGGCCTCGCCGTGACGGAGGACAGCAAGGTGTGGATGGCCATTGGCCTTTTTGGCGCAGCGGTTCTGGGGGCCAGCGTTGGCCTGCTATACCTACCGATCGCCTTGGGGCTTGTGGTCATCGCCTATGTGCTCACGCGCATCGTACCCCTGTCCGAGCTTTACACCCATATCGAATGGCCCGTTGTGGTTCTGCTTGGTTCCATGATCCCGCTCGGCGCAGCACTTGAAACCTCCGGGGGCACCGAGTTGATCGCAGGCTGGCTGATCACCCTTACACAAGGCATGCCCGCATGGGCGGTTCTGACCGTTCTGATGGTGGTGACCATGTCGCTGTCGGATGTGCTGAACAATACGGCGACCACGATTGTGGCCGCACCAGTCGGCATCCAGATGGCACGCTCGCTCGACGTCTCGCCCGACCCGTTCCTGATGGCTGTGGCCGTCGCGGCGTCTTCGGCCTTCCTGACGCCCATCGGACACAAGAACAACACGCTGATCCTTGGCCCCGGCGGCTACCACTTTGGCGACTATTGGCGCATGGGTCTGCCGCTTGAGGTCATCGTGATCGCCGTGTCCATTCCCGCGATCCTCGTGTTCTGGCCGCTCTGACCTTGCGCCCTGCCGGCGCGTAAACATTGCGCGCCCCTGCGCGTCATGCGTAACCTGACCCGCAGGGAGACAAACATATGGACACATTGATCAACGTGGTGCTGCCGCTGTCGCTGGCGATCATCATGCTGAGCCTTGGCATCGGGCTGACACTTGGCGACTTTGCGCGCGTGTTGCGCCAACCCAAGGCCTTTGCCATCGGCGCAGTGGCGCAGGTCATATTGCTGCCCATTGTCACCTATATCATCGTTCTGGCCTTTGGCTTTGGCACGGAACTCGCGGTCGGCTTCATGCTGCTCAGCTTTTGCCCCGGTGGCGTGACCTCGAACATGGTGTCCCGGCTGGCACGCGGCGACGTGGCGCTGTCCGTTTCCCTTACGGCTGTCATCAGCCTGCTCAGCATCCTCACCGTGCCGGTACTCGCGGCTTGGGCCGTGGTTCATTTCATGGGCGATGCCGCGCCCGATGTGTCCGTGACGTCCCTTGCCATTGCGATGTTTCTGATCACCACCCTGCCTGTGCTGATCGGTGTCACGATCCGCCATTTTGCGCCCGGTTTCGCGACCGCCGTCGACTCCTTTCTGACCCGACTGGCGACGCTATTGTTCATCCTGATCGTCATTGCAGCGCTGATCGGCAACTGGGACACGTTCATCGAGAATCTGGGCACGCTTGGCCCGGCGCTGATCGTCCTGAACGTCGCACTGCTGCTGATCGGTTTCGGGCTTGCGCGCACCGCCGCCCTTGGCTGGCACCAATCCAAAACTGTCTCGATCGAGGCGGGCATCCAGAACGCGACCCTCGGGATCACGCTGGCCGCCCTGATCTCAGGGCAAAGCGAAGGGTTCAGCGCGATGGCCCTGCCCGCCGCCGTCTACGGGATCACGATGTATTTGGTCGCGCTCCCATTCCTTGCCTTCTATCGCAGCCGCTAAAGGATCAGGCCCATGGACAGTGCTGACGCCATCATCATCGGATCGGGCCTTGCAGGCCTCGCCGCTGCCGCCGAACTCGGGGATCGCGGCAAACAGGTGATCGTGGTCGATCAGGAACCGCGCAGTTTCATCGGCGGTCAGGCGTTCTGGAGCCTTGGGGGCCTGTTCATGATCGATACGCCCGAACAGCGCCGCATGGGCATCCGCGACAGCCGCCAGTTGGCGTTGAACGATTGGATGGGCAGCGCACAGTTTGACCGGGACGAGGACGCATGGCCGCGCAAATGGGCCGAAGCCTATCTGGATTTCGCCGCCGGAGAGATGCGGCCTTGGCTGCACGCGATGGGCCATCGCTGGTTCCCGGTCGTGGGCTGGGCTGAACGCGGCGGCGGCTTTGCCGATGGGCACGGCAATTCGGTGCCGCGCTTTCACATCACATGGGGCACTGGCCCGGGCATAATCGAACAATTCGTGCGCCGCTGTCTGGAGCATGAAAAAGCCGGGCTCATTACCTTCCAATTCCGCCATCAGGTCGACCGGATCGACATGGAAAATGGCGCGGCCAAAGGAATCAGCGGCACGGTGCTGGCCGAAGACACCGCCGAGCGCGGCCAAAAGACCAACCGCGATCCGGTGCGGGGCTTCAGCTTGCGCGCGCCGTCGGTCATCGTGACCTCGGGTGGCATCGGCGGCAATTTCGAGATGGTGCGCAAGGTCTGGCCCACCGACCGCCTTGGCCCCGCGCCCAAGGACATGGTTGCGGGCGTGCCGGCCCATGTGGACGGGCGCATGATCGGTATATCCGAAACCGCAGGCGGTCATGTCATCAACGGCGACCGGATGTGGCACTACACCGAAGGGGTCAAGAACTGGGATCCGATCTGGCCCGCCCACGGCATCCGCATCCTGCCAGGCCCCTCCTCGATGTGGTTTGACGCCACCGGCAACCGCTTCGCACCGCCTGCCCTGCCCGGTTTTGACAGTATGGGGACCCTGCGCGAGATCCTGAAGACGGGCTATGACTATAGTTGGTTCGTGCTGACCCAGAAGATCATCAAGAAAGAGTTTGCGCTGTCAGGCTCCGAACAGAACCCGGATTTCACCTCGAAAAAGTGGAGCGAGGTCATCCGCCAACGCATTCTGTCGGGTTCTAAGGCGACAGCCCCCGTCGAGGCGTTCAAGGAGCGGGGCGAGGACTTTGTGGTCGCCAATGATCTCACAGCCCTCGTCAACGGCATGAACCAGGTGGCAGGCGGCAACCTGATCACCGAGGCCAAGCTGCGCCCCCAGATCGAGGCGCGCGACGCCCAGGTCGACAATCCGTTCTCCAAGGACGCGCAAATCATGGCGATCCATGCCGCACGCAACTATCGAGGCGACCGGCTGATCCGCACCGCCAAGCCGCACAAATTCCTCGACCCGGCCAACGGCCCTCTGATCGCTGTCAAACTGCATATCCTCACCCGCAAAACTCTTGGCGGGCTGCAAACCAACCTCGACAGCCAGATGATTGCGGCCGATGGGGCGACGGTACCGGGCTTGTTTGCCGCCGGAGAGGTCGCAGGTTTCGGCGGAGGTGGCTATCACGGCTACAACGCGCTTGAGGGGACGTTTCTGGGCGGATGCATCTTTTCCGGCCGAAACGCAGGACGCTCGGACGCGATTGCCTGAGCGTACCTCGGCTGAAAACCACTGTGACGCCAACGGCGTCAATCCTTTGTTAAGGAACATAAGGTGAAAGTGGTGCCAGTTCGGGCATATGTCAGGCCCGGTTGGAGGTGTGATGACAATAACTCAGGAATTGGAACGGCCCGTGCGTGATGCAGATGCGATGCGCGCGCTTGGGTATGAGGATACGGAACGCGAGGCCGCGATGATGGCCTGCACAGCCGATTGCGTCAAACTGCTCAGACCCGATGGCACCGTCGCCTACATGAGCCAGAACGGCATGTGCGCGATGGAAATTGATGATTTTTCCCAAGTTTATGGTCAAAGGTGGAGCGCGCTGTGGCCTTCGGATGCAAGTGCGCTGATCGAACAGTCCATCGTACAGGCCCGAAACGGCAAGACTGCGCATTTCATTGCCGAATGCCCTACGGCCAAGGGTGCCTCCGCCCGGTGGGACGTGACGGTGCAGGCGATCTTTGGCGATGACGGAAACCCAAGCGAATTCATCGCGGTCTCTCGGCGCACCAGTGACCCGATCCGCCCCTTGACGGTCTGCTAAAGCGGCCAGATGAATGGAATGACCGCTGAGGCGAGCAGGCCCACGCTCAGATTCAGCGGAATGCCCACACGCATGAAATCGGTGAATTTGTATCCGCCGGGGCCGTAGACCAGCATGTTGGTCTGATAGCCGATGGGCGTCGCGAACGAGGCCGAGGCCGCCACCATCACCGCCACGACAAGCGGGCGCGGGTCGATCCCCATGGCACTTGCCAGCCCAATCGCAATGGGCGTGACCACCACGGCAACCGCATTGTTGCTGACTAGCTCGGTCAGAACAGAGGTCAGCAGGTAAATCGCCCACACGATCAGGAACGGGGGCAGCATGGCCAACCCCGGCGCGAGCGCATCCACGATCAGCGCAACGGCCCCGGATGCCTCAAGCGCGGCACCGATCCCAAGCATCGCAAAGATCAGGGCAAGCAGGCGGCCATCCACAAAGGAAAACGCCTCGTCCGCGTCAATGCAGCGGGTCACCAGCACGATGGCCACCGCAAAAATCGACAGCATGAAAATCGGGGCAACGCCAAGCGCAGCGAACACCACAAGGCCGATCAGGACCGTCAAAACGATGGGTGCGTGACTGCGGCGGAACGCGCGCTGCGAGGGTTGGGAGACGTCCACCATGTCCATGTCATTGGCAAGGCGCTGAATGTCCTCGGGCGCGCCTTCCAGCAACAGCGTGTCGCCGACTTTGACAACCAATTCATCTAGTTGCCGCCCGATATTCGTATTCCGCCGATGCACCGCCAGCGGATAGACCCCGTAGCGCCGACGCAGGCGCAGGGCGCCGAGCGACCGCCCGATCATCTTGCAGCCCGGCGTAATCAAAACCTCAACGGTGGTCGTCTCGACCGCGCCCACCTGATCCAGCCGCTTGAGTTCCTTGTTGCTTTGCAGACTCAGCAATTCGGTCATCTGCGTGCGCAGTACCACACGGTCGCCAACCTGCAATTCGACCCCCTCCAGATTGCGCCGCAAGGACTGATCGCCACGAATGAGGTCGATCAGGCGCACGCCGTCTCGCTTGAACAGTTGCACGCCCTGCACCTCGCGCCCAATCAGGTTGGACTCCGGCGGGATGACGGCTTCGGTAAAGAATTTCATCCGGCTGCGGTCACTGAGCAGGCTTGCCATGCTGTCGCGATCCGGCAGCAACATCGGCCCGAAAAACCGAAGATAAATCATGCCCCAGATCACCAGAATGATACCCAGTGGCGTGACCTCAAAGATGGTGAACGGTGCCAGCCCCTGCGCCCGCGCAACCCCATCCACCAACAGGTTGGTCGAGGTCCCGATCAACGTCAACGTGCCCCCAAGGATCGCCGCATAGCTGAGCGGAATCAACATCTTGGATGGGGCCAGCCCCATGGTTTTGGCCAGTTGGATAAAGACGGGGATCATCACCACGACCACCGGCGTGTTGGACACGATGGCCGAGCTGAAAATGACGAAGCTCAGCAACAGCGCGATGGCAATCACCGGATTGGTCCGCGCCCTTTTGTCGGCCATGGCCGTGAATGCATCCAGCGCGCCCGTGCGTACCAGCGCCCCCATGATGATGAACATCGCCGCGATGGTCCAAGGTGCCGGGTTGGACAAAACCGCCAGCGCGTCCTCGTACGGCAACGCACCCGAGGCGAGCATGACCCCCACGCCCGTGATCGCCACAACCTCGGTCGGGAAACTTTCGCGCAAAAACAGGATGAACATGAGGCCCACCACGGTCAGCGTCAAAATGGCATAGCCTGTCTGCGATAGCTCAATCAGACCCATGTGCCACTTCGTCTCCCTCAGTGCGTCGGATCAGTTTCCCCCATCGCCGCGCCCGCATCAAGCGGTGCTTTGCGCGGTTGCACCAGGTACATGCCCAGCAACATCAGGCCCAAAGCACCCCAGATCACGGGGGGATAGGCTTCGCCCAGGATCAGCCACGCCCAGAAAATGCCAAACAGGGTTACAAGATAGCTGATCTGCACCGCAAAGACGGGCCCGGCGCGCCCAACCAGCCACACATACCCCGCATAGACGAGCACATGCAGCACCGAGCTGATGATCTGCGCGATATCCGGCGCACCGTAGGGTGGGCGCGGGTCGATCCACTGTCCGGACCCAAGCGCCAGTGGAAAGGTGATCACCGCGCCCACGATCGACGCACCCCACAAGACCTGTATCGGATCAAGCCCAGCGGTCCCCCACTTGGCCACTACATTGCCTTCGCAGGCGTAAAACAGCCCCGACACCAAGCCGATCAGCACCCACATCACCGGGATCGCACCTGACATATCAGCGCCCGGCAAGACCAGCAGCATCACCGCCACCAACCCCGCGACCAACCCGCCAAAGCGGCGCCATTCGAACCGGTCCAGCGCCAGCAGCAGCGCAATCGGAAACGCAAAGATCGGGATCATCGACAACAGCAGCGACATCACCCCTGACGGCAAATGCACCGCCGCCTGATAGCTCGCCGAATTGGGCAAGACCGACCCGATCAACGCGATGACCACATAAACACGCAGTTGCGCACGCCCCATCGGCAGACGCTTGCGCGTGACCAACGCAATGGTCGACATCACGATGACCCCAATCGCCAGTTGCCAGAAAATCAGGCCAAAATGCCCGTATCCTTCGCTGACCGCAATCTTGGTCAGCGGCATGGTAAGGCCCCAGCCCACGCCGAACAGCGCCAGAGCACTGCCGTAAAACCAGATCTCGCGCCGGGTCATGGGCCGCTTTGCTGCAACAACCCGCCTTGGCGCACCATCTCGATCCGGGTGGCTTTGCCACTGGCATCGGTCTCGACATAGACGCCCGACAGGGTTGCCTCGCCCAAGGCAGGGGTAAAGCGGTCCTTGGGCATGCCCGTGATGAAGCGGCGCAGCGGTTCATCGCGCTGCATTCCGATGACTGAGTTGTAATCACCGCACATGCCCGCATCGCTGAGGTAGGCGCAGCCCTTGGGCAGGATCATCGCATCGGACGTGGGCACATGGGTGTGCGTGCCCACCATCAGGCTGGCCCGCCCGTCACACCAATGGCCCATCGCCATCTTCTCCGACGTCGCCTCGCAATGGAAATCCACGATGATCGCATCCGCCTGCCCGCCAAGGGGGTGGGCGCGGAACACCGTTTCAAGCGCCGAAAACGGATCGTCAAAGGGCCGCTTCATGAACACCTGACCAAGGGCTTGGGCGACAATCACTTTCTTGCCCCCCCGCGCCGTGAACAGGCGCGCCCCTTTGCCGGGCGAGGCTTTGGAGAAGTTGAGGGGGCGGACGATGCGGGGTTCAGCCTCACAGACCTGCAACATATCCTTCTGATCGAACGCGTGATCGCCAAGGGTGACGCAATCCGCACCCGCTTCAAAGAGCCCCTTGGCATGTGCGCCCGACAGGCCCATGCCAGCCGTCGCATTCTCGCCATTGACCACCACAAAATCGAGGTCCCAATCCGTGCGCATCTGCGGCAAGCGCGCCGCAATCGCCTGGCGGCCCGCCCGGCCCATCACGTCGCCCAAAAACAATATCTTCATACCAGCCCCATATGCCCCGTTCCGGGCGCGCGGCAAGCAAAAACACACCTGCGGCAGCCTGCCCCCTTGGGATGCCACCACGATCGGCCTTAGCTGGTGAAATGCTGCGTCGCGCGATCATTTTGCTGCTCTGCCTCGGCACGCTGCTGCCCAAGGCAAGTGCGACGCTGGCTGTGATCCTGCCCGGCAGCTTTCAGATGATCGTGATCTGCACCGGCTCCGAGATTGCCGTGATCGCGCTTAGTCACACCGGCGCACCGGTCGAGGACGTCGAAATTCACGGGCTGGACTGTGTCGCCGATGCGACCCCCGTGCACGCGCACAGCTTTGATCCCCACTGGGTGCGCCTGGCCCGCAACCACGCTGCGGCGCGGATCGATGCCTCCCAACTGGCATCACGGCAGGATCCCGAGGATTTGCCCTCACGCGGACGCGCGCCGCCGACCTTGGCCTCCGAAATGATACTCTGACCCCTTTGCGCCTCCCGGGTGCCGCAACAGGGCTGACCAGTCGCACCCGGGCCCCATGGCAAAGGAAACCCCATGAAACCCATCGTTATATCTACCGCACTGGCCCTCGGCGCGACGGGCGCATTGGCCCACGCTACACTCGAAACCCAAAGCGCTGTCGCTGGCAGCACCTATAAAGGCGTCATGCGCATCGGCCACGGCTGCGACGGCGAGGCGACCTTGCGCGTCGACATCCACATCCCCGAAGGGGTCATCGCGGTGAAACCCATGCCCAAACCCGGTTGGACACTGACCAGCACTACCGGCACCTACGACCAAAGCTACGACCACTACGGTGATACCCTCACCGAAGGCGTGAAAACCCTGACATGGGAAGGATCATTAGACGACGCGCACTACGACGAGTTCACGTTCCGCGCCAAACTCGCCGGAGACTGGAGCGAGGGGGACATGGTCTTTTTCCCCACATTGCAAACCTGCGCAAACGGCACGGCCGAATGGATGACAATCCCCGCCGCCGGTCAGGATCCCCATGACCTTAATGGCCCTGCGCCGGGGCTCAAAATCAAGACCGACCACAGCGCCCACGACCACTAGGCGGATCAAAAACGGCGAAAGGGATGCGGCTTTCCTTTCGCCAAAAATACCTCGGGGGACGGCCTATGGCCGGGGGGCGGAGCCCCCTGTCACGTCAATAATATCCCGCTCGGTCACAATCATATCGAGCGTTTGATCGGTCGGTTCCAAGGGCAGAGCCTCCAAACACTGCACGCCGTAAGCAAAGCCTATCGCCAAGGTCGCCCGCCGCGCGCGCAACTGCGCAAGGGTGCGATCATAAAAACCACCGCCATATCCCAAACGCGCGCCCGCGCGGGTGAAGCCGACCAGCGGCACAATCACAATCTCCGGGTCAAAGAAGTCATCAACGACAGGCACCGACGCCCCAAAGGGGCCTGCACGCATCGGCCCCTCCGGCTCCCACCGTGAAAAGCGCAATGGCGCGCCCGCCGCCTCGATCACCGGGACAGAGACAGGGCCATGAGCCGCCGCTTCGGCCATCGCAGGCAAGGGATCAATCTCGGACCGGATGGGCATATAGCCCGCCAGCGGAACACCGCGATACCCCGCAAGGACCGACGACAGGACGCCCGACGCCCCGCCCCCATCCAGATCAAAGGCAGCCTTGCGCAGCGCCAGCGCGACCTTGCGCACCTCGGCCTTTTCGCCCGTCACATCCATGCACGCGCACCCCATGGGTCGGTGGGCGGGGCGTCTTTGTGCAAGGCACAAACAGCGTCCGCCCGACGGCCCGTCACAACAACACCAGCGCGGCCAGGCCCAAAAAGGCAAAGAAACCAACCACATCCGTCACCGTGGTCACAAACGCACCCGAGGCAAGCGCCGGGTCCACCCCCAACCGATCCAACACCACCGGGATCACGGTGCCCGCCAAACCGGCCACCACCATATTCACGACCATGGCCGCCGCAATCACATAACCAAGGGCGGGCGAGCCGAACCAGATCACGCCCACAACCCCCATCACGACGGCAAAGACGACGCCGTTGATCAGCCCCACAAGCACCTCACGGCGAATGACGCGCCACACATTGGCACCGGTCAAATCCTTGGTGGCAAGCGCACGCACCGCCACCGTCAGCGATTGGGTCCCCGCATTGCCGCCCATGGACGCCACAATAGGCATCAGCACAGCCAGCGCCACGATCTGCGCAATGGCCATTTCGAACTGCGCAATCACCAGGGACGCCAAAATCGAGGTCACCAGGTTCACCGCCAACCACGGAAGGCGCTGGCGCGTCGTTTCGCGCACATTGTCGGACAAGGCGGATTCCTCGCCCACACCAGCCAGGCGCAGAATGTCCTCTTCGTGTTCCTCATCCAGCACAGCCATCGCGTCATCAATGGTGATCAGACCGATCAGACGGCCCTCATCATCCACAACGGGGGCCGAAATCAGGTGATACTGGTTGAACGCGTAGGCCACATCGCTTTCGTCCTGGCTGGCTGGGATCACGCGAAACGTCTCTTCCAGCAGGTCCACAAGGCGCACCTCACGGCGTGAGCGCATCAACTTGCCAAGGGTCACATTTCCGACGGGATGCAGACGCGGATCGACCAGCACGATATGATAGAACTGGCCCGGCAACTCGTCCTCGTCTGCGCTGCGCAACCGGTCAATGGCCTCGCCTACCGTCCAGTGTTCGGGGGCCATCACGACCTCGCGCTGCATCAAGCGGCCCGCCGAGTACTCGGGGAAGCTCATCGACTGCTCGACAAGGGCGCGGTCGCCCTCTTCCAGCGCTTCGAGGATCACCTCTTGTTGCGCGTCGTCCAGATCCTCAATCAGGTCGACCACGTCATCACTGTCAAGCTCGCGCACCGCGTCGGCAAGCACGGTCGGTTTCAGAACGCCGATGACCTCTTCGCGGATCGACTCGTCCAGTTCGGTCAGGATTTCGCCGTCAAATTCGCGATCATAGAGCCGGATCAGACGCGAGCGATCAAAGGCGTTGATCTGTTCGAGCAGGTCGGCAATATCCGCCGCGTGCAACGGCTCCATCAGCTTGGTCAGCTGGTCGCGATCTTCAATATCAACCGCATAAAGGATCGCAGATACGTCTTTGCGCTCAAGCACATAGGCGTTGTCATCGCCCCCCGCCTCACCGGGCTCTGTTGCGTCAATCTGCTCTGCCATGGCGCGCCGGTCCCCGTGATGAAAGGTGGTGTCGCCCAGACCATAGGGTGCGCCCAACTCGCTGACAATGCCCCGCATCTGCGCAAAGCGCGCGGCGCGACTTTCGCTTTGCGCCCCGCCCCGCGCACGGCCATAATCACGCCCATGACATCACGCCATCTTTTGACCGGCCATGTGCTGCAGTACGCGGGCAACCCGCTGGCGCAGCCCTGGGCCGACGCCGTCCATATCGCCGAAAACAGCGCCATTCTGATCGAGAACGGCCAGATCGCAGCCATCGGCGAGGACGCCCGCGTGAGCGGCCCAGACGTCGTGCATCACGATCACACCGGGCGGCTGATCTGCCCCGGCTTTGTCGACGCACATGTGCATTATCCCCAGACCGCGATCATCGCCTCCTGGGGCAAGCGGCTGATTGACTGGCTCAACACCTACACCTTCCCCGAAGAGATGCGATTTGGCGATCCGGCCTATGCTGCAGAGATTGCCGCGCGTTATCTGGACCTCGCGCTGGATCACGGCACCACCAGCGTGGCCAGCTTCTGCACCATCCACCCCGCTAGCGTGGATGCGCTGTTTGAGGCGAGTGCGGCGCGCAATATGGCCGTGGTAGCGGGCAAGACATGCATGGATCGCAATGCGCCCGAGGGTCTGCGTGACACGGCCCAAAGCGCCTATGACGACAGCAAGGCGCTGCTGGAACACTGGGATCGCAAGGGCCGCGCCCGCTATGCGATCACACCGCGGTTTTCGCCCACCTCGACCCCGGATCAGTTGGCGGCCCTTGGTGCATTATGGGCCGAGCATCCAGGTGTGCTGATGCAGACCCATCTGAGCGAACAGGTGGACGAAATCGACTGGGTTCAGGGTTTGTATCCCGAAGCGCGCGATTATCTCGACACCTATGAGGCGTATGGTTTGCTGGGCGCGCGCGGCGTTTATGGCCATGCCATCCACCTCGAACCGCGAGAGATTGACCGTCTGCGCGATGTGGGCGCGGGCCTTGCTCATTGCCCCACGTCGAATGCGTTCATCGGATCAGGTCTGTGCGACGTCATGGGGCTCAGCCGCGCGGGTCAGGCCGTCGGTCTGGCCACCGATACCGGGGGCGGTTCGTCCTTTTCCATGCTCCGCACCATGGCTGCCGCGTACGAAATTGCGCAGCTGCGGGGCGAGGCCATTCACGCCAGCCAGCTTTTGTGGGCTGCCACAGCCGGATCGGCAGCCGTGCTGCACCGATCGGATGAGATCGGGACGCTTGCGCCGGGTATGATGGCCGATATCTGCGTGCTTGACCTGGCCTCAACCCCCGCAATCGCGCAGCGCGCGCGCGAGGCGGGGGCGATTTGGGATGCGGTCTTTCCCACCATCATGATGGGCGATGATCGCGCCGTGGCCCAGACATGGGTTGCCGGGCGCTGCCTGCGGCAAAGCTAGCAACGCGTGCCCAACACCATCACCCAGTGATTGCCGGGCCCCTGCGCCAATCCAACCTCTTCGGCCTTGCGGTGCAGGATGTTCTTGCGGTGCCCGGGTGAGCCCATCCAGGCCGCCATCACCTCGTTGAGCGAGCGTTGCCCTGCCGCGATATTCTCGGCTCCAAAACAGAACGGATATCCGACCCGTTGCAGGCGCACGCTGATGTCGGACCCGTCCGAGCCTGTATGCGAAAAGAACCCCGCCCGCGCCATGTCCTGCGCATGTGCGGCGGCTGCCGCCTCAAGTTGCGCGTCATAGGCGAGGGCGCTGCGCCCTTTGGCGGCCCGCTCGGCGTTCACCGCTGCAAGCACAGCGGGATCGGCATGGCCCGCACTTGCCCCCAGAACCATCACTAAGACCAATGCCAAAAACCGCATCACATGTCCTCGCTCAATGTTCGCGCCAACGCATTTTGCCGCGCAACAACGGCCCCCAGATCCAAAGTTACCATATGCCCATCGCGCACGATCTGCCGTCCCTCGACAAACAAGTCGCGCACCGTGGTCGGCCCTGCCAGCAGCAGCGCCGCCGCGTCCCAACTGCCCGCAGAGGCCACGCCGGACACATCCCAGATCGCCAGATCAGCCCGCTTGCCCACCGCGATGCGCCCGCAATCGGGCCGCCCCAGCACGTCGGCCCCACAGCGTGTCGCAATCTCGAGCGCCTCATGGGCTGACATGGCATCCGCCCCGCGCGCGACCCGTTGCAGCAACATTGCCTGACGCGCCTCGGCCACCAGATTGCCCGCATCATTGCTGGCTGACCCATCAACGCCAAGGCCAACTGGCACACCCTCATCCCGCATCGCACGCACAGGCGCGATGCCCGATCCAAGGCGGCAATTCGAACAGGGGCAATGGGCCACACCCGTGCCGGTTTCGGCAAAAAGCGCAATCTCGGACGCATCCAATTTCACACAATGGGCGTGCCACACGTCCGGTCCGACCCAGCCCAGATCCTGCGCATATTGGCCCGGGCGGCAGCCGAACTGATCCAGTGAATATGCGATGTCTTCGTCATTTTCGGCCAGATGCGTGTGCATCATAACGCCTTTGTCGCGCGCCAGTATTGCGGCGTCCCGCATCAGCTCGCGGCTGACCGAAAAGGGAGAACAGGGCGCAACACCCACGCGACACATTGATCCCGGGTCCGCGTCGTGAAAGGTGTCGATGACGCGGATACAATCCTCAAGGATCGCCGCCTCATTCTCGACCAGCGTGTCGGGGGGCAGACCGCCCGCGCTTTGCCCAATGCTCATCGCGCCGCGTGTGGGGTGAAACCGGAGACCCACCTCAGCCGCCGCCGCAATGCTGTCATCCAGCCGCGCGCCATTGGGATAGAGATAGAGGTGATCAGAAGTCAGCGTGCAGCCCGACAGAGCCAGTTCGGCCAACCCAACCTGGGCCGAGACGTGCATGTGATCAGGGCTGAACCGCGCCCAGATCGGATAGAGCGTTTGAAGCCAGCCAAACAGCAGTGCGTTCTGGGCCGCAGGCACTGCGCGCGTCATTGTCTGGTAGAGATGGTGGTGGGTGTTGACCAGGCCGGGCGTCACGACGCAACCGGCACCGTTCACGACCTCGCCGGTGGTGGCCAGGTCCGTGCCAATCTCGACAATCACGCCGTCGCGCAGCCGGATATCGGAATCACGCAGGACACGGCGCGCATCGTCCATCGTAACCACGTGGGCCGCATGGCGGATCAGCCATTCGCTCATGTCGCATCCCGCAATATCGCAAGGGCCGCGGCGTGGATGTCGGCATTCGCGGCCGCGAGCGCGCACCCGCCCTTGTGGACCGGGCCGCCCTCCCAATCGGTCACGATGCCGCCTGCGGCCTCGATCAAGGCAATGGGGGCCTGAATGTCATAGCTGTTCAATCCCGCCTCGATCACGAGGTCCGCCTGCCCTGCGGCGATCAGCGCGTATGCATAGCAATCCATACCGTAGCGGACCAGTTTGACCTGCGCGGCCACCGCCTCGAAGGCGGTGCGCTCGGCAGCGGTGCCGACCTCGGGAAAGGTCGTGAACAATACTGCGTCGTTCAAAGCGCGCGGCGCGCGGGTCGAGATGGATGTGGTATCGTGTGGGCCGATCAGGGTCGCTTTGCCGCTCGCTCCCACGAACCGCTCCCCGATATAGGGTTGGTCGATGAGTCCAAGGACCGGGCCGCTGTCTGGCCCGACCGCGATCAGGACACCCCATGTGGGCGTACCCGCAACAAACCCGCGCGTGCCGTCAATCGGATCGAGCACCCATGTCAGACCGCTTGTCCCGTCCTGCGCCCCAAACTCCTCACCCAGAATGGCATCCTGCGGACGCCTTTGGGCCAGCACTGCACGCATCGCCCGTTCGGCGGCCCGGTCGGCAATGGTGACAGGGTCGTAGCCATCCGCCAGCTTGTTGTCGTCGGCAAGATCAGTGGCGCGAAAATGGGGCAGGATGGCGTCGCGCGCAGCATCGGCCAGCGCGTGGGCCACATCGGTCAGATCATGGATGTCGTAAGTCATGATCCTGCGGTGCCAGACCAGGCAGCACAGCGCAAGCCCTCAGTGCTCAGGCCACGTCGCTGAGAACACGGGCCAATTCGAACAAGCGGCGGCGTTGGTTTTCGGGGATCGCATAATAGGTGCGCACCAGTTCCATCGCTTCCTTGTCACTCAGCATATCGGGGGGCACGTCGCCGCTGACCGGCTCAAAGGTCGCGTCACCCTCTTTGATGCCCTCGAAAAAGAATGCGACCGGCACGCCCATCGCCTCGCCAATATCCCAAAGACGCGAGGCACTGACGCGGTTCGCACCGGTTTCGTACTTCTGGATCTGCTGGAATTTGATCCCGACCATATCGGCCAGTTTCTGTTGGGTCATCCCGATCAACCATCGGCGCTGGCGAATGCGCTTGCCCACGTGTGCGTCGACCATATGTGCCATGCGGTTTCCGTTTCTGGTTGGGTTCATACACTGCGGTAAAAAAAATGAGGAGCCGCTTCCAGGACGAACCGGACCCTTTTTCGCAATGTGGACCTTTAGAACCATCCTAGTCGCAGTGCGTGCTTTTATCAACGCAAACCACCCGCCATAGGCGAGTTCCGGATGAAATCCGCCGCCCCGATAGAGTTAACGTTTTATTAACCAAATCGCAGCGACGCACAAAGCAGCAACTTGCCAGTGCTTTGAAAGTAAAAGGTTAATGAGCTTTGTTGCGTTACAATCAATACCTTAGCCCGGTCGTGGTCATTTTCAACCAATACGAGAGTGCGCTCATCCAAACGACGGTTTGTCTCCGTCAGCGCGCCCAACCTACCCGACGTTACCCTCTACAAAAAAGCGTGGTTTCAGGCCAATTTCAGGCCGTTAGAGGCGAATCGAGCGTGTATCACACTGTGGTCACCGCCCGCAGTTGCACCGCATCAGGCCCCTGAAACGCGCGGCGCAGCAGCGAAACAAGCGCATCCTGCACCTCGTTTGCCGCCCCCGTCGCGCCGTAAAGGTTGATACGATGCACCGGCAACTCAGGCAGCGCGCCTCCGTGATCAATCCGGTCAAGATGCGGCGGTTCGGTGCCTTCGATCATCGTGTGGATCGCCAGATCGGCGCTGACCGTCGCCTCAATGGTGCGGTCACTTTCGGTTTCAACCACCACGTCCCAGGGGATGTTCGCCTCGTCCAGATGCTCGACCACGCGGGGGCGAAAGGTGCATTGCCGCCCGAACGCCAGTTTGAGCGGACGCTGCCGCCACGCGGACCCCCCCGGCGCGCCCACCCAGCACAGCGGTTTGCGACACAACTCTTCGCCGCCTGCATCAATGCCCGTCTCAGTCGTCAGAATGATGTCGCAGGCCCCCTTTGCAAACTCGCCCTTTAGACGGCGCGTATAGGAACTGTCGAGTTGCACCTTTACGCGTGGGAAGGCGGCGTGGAACTGCTTCAGTACGCGCGGGATCGCCGGATAGACAATGTCATGCGGCACGCCAAGCGAGATTTCACCCTCATAGGCCTGATCCGTCAGCCGCGTGATGACTTCGTCATTGAGCGCCACCATGCGCCGCGCATAGACCAGCAACTGCTCGCCCGAGGCCGTCAGCGCAATGGTGCGCCCGGACCGGTCAAACAGCGCGAGGCCCAGCAATTCCTCAAGCCGTTTCAACTGCATGGACACCGCCGACTGCGTCAGATGCAGGAACCCCGCCGCTCGGGTGACCCCCCCGCTCTCGGCCACGGCCACGAAGGAGCGCAGCGTCGTTATGTCCAGATTTCTCACATCACCACCTTTGATACATCAAATCACAACCATTCGTTTTGCAAATGTGACACGAGATGCCATATACATCAACAGTTTTGATGCGATGACAGAAATACATCACAGATACCAGGGAGACGGACATGGCCCTCACAGAGATCAGCACCCGCGCCACAATCGCGAAACACCCTCGCGCGCCCCGCCGTTCGATTTTGACGATGCTGGCGGTTTGGCGGTCCCGGCGCGCACTGGCGCAGCTTGATCCCCGCGCTTTGGACGACATCGGCGTCACCGCAAGCCGCGCTGCTGCCGAGGCGGCAAAGCCGATCTGGGACGTGCCCACAAACTGGCGCACCTGACCCGGCGACGGCCTGGTTTTCCGCCTGCGCGACCGTTTCCGCGACATTTATGACAAAATCGGTCGGAATGTCGCAGATATTGGCGCTCTGAGCGGTGAAAATCCCTTGAAATACAGGGGCCATGACCCGATATTTAGGGCAACGCGGGCGGAAATCCGTGACCGGTGAACCCTCACCGGACCCTATGTATCAATTTGGAGGTCATTATGGCTGAGTTGAATACGATCCGGTCAGCGGCTGGAACACAAGCCGCCCAGATCGACGCGGGCCTGCGCGCCCACATGAACAAAGTCTACGGCACGATGTCCGTAGGCATGCTGATGACGGCGGCAGCGGCTTGGGCCATTGCCGGCCTTGCCGTCACCAGCGACCCGACCGGCGCGACAGTCGCGCTGCGCGAAGGGCAATACCTGACCGGCCTTGGCGAAGTGCTGTATACCACGCCGCTGCGTTGGGTTGTGATGTTTGCGCCGCTGGCCTTCATCCTTTTTGGATGGGGTTCGCTGATGCGCCGTGGGTCTGCCGCGGCCGTGCAGTTGGGCTTTTTCATCTTCGCGGCCGTCATGGGCGTCTCGATGAGCTCGATCTTTCTGGTCTACACCCCCCACTCGATCACGCAAACCTTCCTGGTTACCGCGATCGCGTTCGCAGGGCTTAGCCTGTGGGGTTACACCACTAAGAAAGACCTGAGTGGCATGGGCACCTTTCTGATCATGGGCGTGATTGGCCTGATCGTTGCGATGGTCATCAACATCTTCCTGCAGTCCCCTGCAATGATGTACGCCATTTCGATGATCGGTATCCTGATCTTTGCAGGCCTCACCGCCTACTACACGCAGGACATCAAGAACACATACGTGGCCCACGCCGCGCATGGCGATCAGGAGTGGTTGGACAAGGCGGCCATTGACGGCTCGCTGAGCCTCTACATCTCGTTCCTGAACATGTTCCAGTTCCTGCTGATGTTCATGGGTCAACAAGAATAGCGGCGATCTGACAGCCGAGAATATCAAGGGCCGGTCCGCGTGACCGGCCCTTTTTCATTGAGAAGAGTGGTCCGATGACAGTGATCAAGTCAGGCGACGCGCTAATCGACACCGGGGGTGCCGACGGCCCGCTTGGCCCCTACCGCGCAGAGTTGATCAGCGACAGCGCCGGTCTGACCCAGTTCGGTGCGTTCATCGAAGAATTGCCGCCCGGTTCCCACTCGTCCCACACCCATTGGCATGCGACAGAGCACGAAATGATACTGATCCTGTGTGGCACCGCGACATTGACCGAGGGTGAGGCAAAAACCGAGTTGAACGCGGGCGACGCCGCCTGCTGGAAAGCGGGTGAGCCTGTCGGCCACAGCCTAGAAAACCTGTCGGATGCTCCCGTGCGTTATGTGGTGATCGGAACCCGCGCCCCGCACGATGTGATCACCTATCCGACGCATGACCGGATCCTGCATTATGATCGCACGACCAACACCCGGTCTTACACAACGCTTGATGGGGCACCCGCAACGCACCCCGAGACGGCGTAAGGCGCACCTGCCGGTGCGCCACCCTCACAGCGCGCGATAGAATGGCTCGGCCGTGCGCGTGGCCCAGCATTCCATCCGCGTGATCCCCGCGGCGCGTGCAGCCTCGAAACTGTGCCGCATCAGTGCACGCCCTACCCCTTTGCGTAGCACGCGGTCATCGCTTACCACGTGGCGGATGTGGCCCAGTTGGGCGTTGCCGCGATCGCGTGTCCAGCCGCCCGCGCCCACCACGGCTCCGCCGATCTCGGCGACATAGTACGTCCCGCACTTCAGCAATGCGGGCTGCGCGCGGCTGATGATGGGCAGCGCTGTGACCAGCACCGAGGGCGGGTAGTCGGCCTTGAGCAGCTTGGGATAGGTGCGGGCCAACACCGCGTCCACCGCCGCAAGGTCCGCCATGGTGGAAGGTCGAATATCCATCACAACACCCTCAGAAAGTCACGCACATCAGCGCGGGAGGTGAAATGATGCACTGTGACGCCCTCGGGCGCGGTGCCAAGCAGGTCTGCCAGCCGGACCCGCCCCGTGCTGCGGGTCTCCCAGATCCAGCGATAGAAGGCCCACGTTTCGCTGTGCAGCCCTTCGTGGCAGCCCTGGGCCATGTCGGGACGGCGCTGGCCCCAGTTGGCCAACAGGCGCTTGGTCACGCGCCACATACGCAACGCCACGGGAAGGTCCAGCCAGATCACGGTGTCCGCGCGCGACAGGCGGTGCTGGTAGGTGGTCGAAAACCCGCCCTCGAATATCCAACGCGGCCCGCGCTCGACCTCAAGCGCCATCTCGCGGCGCAGATCGCGCGGGCGCGCCTGCCATCCCGGCAGCCAGTGGATGTGATCCATATGATGCACGGGCAGGCCTGTGCGCGCGCCAAGCGCCCGCGCGAGGGTGCTTTTGCCCGACCCTGCGCCGCCCACGATCATCACCCGCTTCATGGCCGACCCTCTGACGCATCATAGCGCAAATCATGGACGTAACTCTTGCCCGCTTTGGCTGTAACCCAGCACCTTGCGGGCGGGATTGCGCCCTGATCAGACACCGCGACGGACCAGACCCGCCCGGTCAGCGCCCCATCATCGGGATCGCGCATGACCCAGCCCAGACGATCCTCCCACGTGATCGCAAGATCGGGGCGGTCGGCGCGCAGATAGCAGCGCGTACGTCTGTGGTGCGGCGCAAAGTGATAGATCAAACCATCACTGCGGCGGATCAGCTGGAAACAGGGCATCGGACCCCTCCCGAAAAACGAAAAAGGCCGCGTCCTTGCGGCGCGGCCCTCTGAAACATCAAAGTCAGGCGATCTTACTTGATCTTGCCCTCTTTGTATTCAACGTGTTTGCGCACAACGGGGTCATATTTTTTGACGACCATCTTTTCGGTCATGGTGCGCGCGTTTTTCTTGGTCACATAGAAGTGGCCGGTGCCTGCGGTCGAGTTCAGGCGGATTTTGATCGTGGTTGGCTTCGCCATCGGTATTCTCCTGCATCGCAGACACGCATCAAAGGCGCGCGCCAACGGGAAATTCGTATTGAGCGCCGCTTGTACCCGCACCGATGCCCGAGTCAAGCCCGGTTTCACCGAATTGGACGGGGGCGGTCGAGATTCCGCCCCGGGCCTGTTGCACGCTGTCCTGTCAACCAAAACAAGGCACGGATCTGCGGCCAGCCTGTGACCACGGTTGCGATGATGCCGCCGATCCAGAACCTACTGCGGATAGGGCTGATCCCAAGGGCATAGGTCAACGCATGCCCTGCCCGCAACGCCAGATACCCGACGCCGAAACCCGCGCAGATTTTGGGGTGCGCTTAATCAGGTGAAGCTGGCCGGGGACAAGGCCGCTGCGGCCCTCATGGCCGAGGTTGTCCGTCAGACCGTCAAAAGCTGCTAGATGCGCGGAGGGGCTATAAGCCGGATTCTGTCATAGGCGGGTTGCCCCGCCCGAGATGACCATTCCTCTTGGGACGATGTTGCCATCACCCCTCTAGCTGCCAACCCGGACCTGCTGGGGCAAAAGCAGCCCCGTTGCTTGCGCAACACGCGGTCCCTATTTGGCATTGCTCCCGGTGGGGCTTGCCATGCCGCCCCGGTTGCCCGGCGCGCGGTGGGCTCTTACCCCACCGTTTCACCCTTACCCCAACGTCTGCAAGCAGGCGCAAGGGCGGTTTCATTTCTGTGGCGCTGTCCGTCGGGTTGCCCCGCCCGGGTGTTACCCGGCACCGCTGCCTTTTGGAGTCCGGACTTTCCTCGACGTTGCCGCCGCGGCCATCCGCCCTTCCGCGCCCGTGGCCTTTACGCGGTGCAGATGGAGCGCGTCAATGGCCCGTCCGCGTTGGTGGCGTGTATGGGTGCCTCCGGCGGCGGTATTTTTGGTCAAAAGAAACTTAAGGAAGATCGCCGAGGCTCATGTCGGCCGCGCATAGCGGGCCTTGGGCGTGGGGTCGATGGCGCAAGCGCACGGAAGTGAGCAAATCCGTGTCCTCGGCGCTGGCCGTATAGCCGAGCGCCTGTGCTTGTTTGCGAAACTGGTCCCAATCTGGTGTGCGCGTTTGGGTGGCGCGGATCGTTGCGGCGGCCAGTCCCTGACGGGCCAGGCGATCCCAATCGAACCATGGCCCCGGATCGAATTTGCGCCCCGGTGCCATGTCCGAGTGTCCGATCACGTTTGCGGGCGGGATGTCCCAGGCCCGCAGCATGGGCGTCAGCAGGGTCTCAAGACTGTGCATCAATGCCTCGGCAAACGGCCCCTGCCCGTCATTGTCGAGCTCGATCCCGATGGAGCGGGAGTTCATGTCGTCAAGCCCTTGCCATTCCCCGGCCCCGGCGTGCCAGGCGCGCGCGCCCTCGCCCACCAGTTGCGTGATCGCGCCGGTCTTGCAGATCACGTAATGGGCCGAGACTTCGTGAACAGGGTCGCACAGCCGCTCAATCGCGGCCTGCGCCGTGTCCATCGCCGTATAGTGCAGCACCACAAAACGCGGCGTCAGCGCGTTTCGTCGCGGTCCGCAATTGGGGGATGGGTGCTGGTGGAGGGCCACCAATCTCAGCCACCAGAGGCGCGCCGGAACGGGGCCGGATCCCATGCGCAGGCGTAGCCATCCCCATCAGGGTCGATGCCACGCCGGTCGCGTTCGGGGCCGCCACGCGCCAGAAAGTCGATCTGCGCCTCATCGGCTGAATTGTAGGTCGCACAGTTGCGCTGTGCCTTGGCCGCGCTGCTGCCAAAGCGGCGATGCACTTTTGTCCCCTTTGGGTGGCGCGTCTGCAGGGCGTATTGCACCACGTTGGGTTGTGCCGTGCCCGTGCGCGACGGAAGCGCTGTGGGCTGGACCACCTCGTATTGCTGGCGATTGGCCGCAATGCGGGCCGCGTCACTCTCGATGGACTCGCGCGAGGCGACCGCATCAAAGTTGTTCTCGTCCGAGATGCCGGGATTGTTCAGCAACACCGGTGCCGCATTGGAGGGACTGGCATTCACCACCCCCTGCCCGGAGTTGTTGCGCGCCGCCGATGCGTCATTCTGGGCAGCAATCTGGGCCAGTTCGGCGTCAAGCCCGCCCGGATCGCTCACGGCACGTGCGGTGCTGCGCGGCTGCGTGGCGGCCACATTGGTGGTGTTGCGCACAGGCGGCAGGGCTGGCGCGCCGACACGCGGCCCATCAGAGACGCCGGGTTGCGTACGAGAACCACCGGATCGTCTGAGGTCCTGGCTCAACTCCGCGTCGCGGGCTTCACGCGCGACCAAGGTGCTTGGGTCGTCGAACCCGACGCCCCGACCCGGATCGCCCACACCCGCCCCGCTTTCGGGCAGAATGGGTTGGCACGCGGCCACGGCAAGGCATGTGCCCGCCATCAGGAATTTGCGAAAAACTGTCATCTGCTCAACCCTTGTTGGGTGTTGTTTGCCCCGGTTTACCACCATTTCTGCGGCTTGGCCACAAACCCGGCGCGCGCCTCAAGCGCGTAAGCGGTGTTCAGCAAATCGCCCTCTTCCCAAGGCCGCCCGATCAGTTGCAGGCCCAAAGGCAACCCGTTGGCGTCCAGCCCCGCAGGCACGGCGATGCCCGGCAGCCCGGCCATGTTGACCGTCACGGTGAACACATCATTGAGGTACATCTGCACTGGATCGTCCGACGCCTCGCCCAAGCCGAAGGCTGCCGAGGGGGTTGCTGGTGTCAGGATCGCATCGACCCCTTGGGCAAACACATCCTCAAAGTCCTTTTTGATCAGTGTGCGCACCTTGCGCGCCCGGTTGTAATAGGCGTCATAGAACCCGGCCGACAGCACGTAGGTCCCGATCATCACGCGGCGCTGCACTTCGGCCCCGAACCCCTCGGCGCGGGTTTTCTCATACATCTCGGTGATGCCGTCCCCTTGCGCCAATGTGGCGCGGTGCCCGTACCGCACCCCGTCATAGCGGGCGAGGTTGCTTGAGGCCTCGGCTGGCGCAATCACATAATAGGCAGGCAGCGCGTATTTCGTGTGGGGCAGAGAGATATCGACAATCTCGGCCCCCGCATCGGCCAGCATCTCGCGCCCCTGTGCCCAGAGCGTCTCGATTTCCTCGGGCATCCCGTCCATGCGGTATTCGCGGGGAATACCGATTTTCTTGCCTTTGATGTCACCTGTCAGCGCCGCCTCAAAGTTTGGCACCGCCAGATCGGCAGAGGTCGAATCCTTGGGATCGTGCCCGCACATCGCCTCGAGCATGATGGCCGCATCCCGCACAGATTTGGTCATCGGCCCCGCTTGGTCGAGCGAGGACGCGAAGGCCACAACGCCCCACCGCGAACACCGCCCATAGGTGGGCTTGATCCCGGTGATCCCGACAAAGGCCGCAGGCTGGCGGATGGACCCGCCCGTGTCGGTGCCTGTGGCCGCAAGGCAAAGATCAGCCGCCACAGCCGAGGCAGAGCCACCCGAGGACCCGCCCGGCGTCAGCTTGCGCGCGTCCACCTTCCACGGGTTCACGGCATTGCCGTAAACGGAGGTCTCATTGGACGAGCCCATGGCAAATTCGTCCATGTTCAGCTTGCCCAGCATCACCGCGCCCGAATTGAAAAGCTGCTGCGTGATTGTGCTTTCATATTCGGGCAGGAACCCTTCGAGGATGCGGGATCCGGCTTGCGAGGGCACACCCTTGGTGCAGAACAGATCCTTGACCCCGATCGGCAGGCCGCACATGGCCGGGGCATCGCCCGTCTTGATCCGTTCATCCGCCGCCGCCGCTTGGGCGCGCGCGATGTCGGGCGTGTTATGTACAAAGGCGTTGAGCGCAACAGCGCCCTCGATCTCGGTCAGGCAGGCGTCAGTCAACTCGACACTTGTGACGTCCCCCTTGCGCAGCGCATCGCGCGCCTCGGCCAGACCCAATGTGTTCAACGCAGCCATTATTCCACCACCTTCGGCACGGCAAAAAACCCTTCGCGCGCATCCGGCGCATTGGCGAGCACACGCGCTTGTTGCGCGCCATCCGTCACCTCGTCCGCACGGCGCTTGAGGCGTTGCGGCGTCACCGAAGTCATTGGCTCAACCCCGTCCACATCCACCTCGCTCAGCTGTTCGATAAAGCCCAGGATGGTGTTGAATTCGGCGGCCAAGGCGGGCAGATGCTCCGGCTCGACCTTGATCCGGGCCAGTTTCGCCACGCGTGCGGCTGTGTTTTCGTCGATGGACATGAAAACCCTCGATGTTGTGTCTGGGATGGGCTTTAGCGCGGGCGTGATGCGCCTTCAAGCCTGTGCCCTTGCCCCATCACACCCTTTGGCGCAGATTTGAGCCAAAGAGGGGGCGAAAATGACGCTGAAGCTGCACCATGTGAACCTTGTGACCGACGATGTGGGGCGTATGGATACGTTTTACCGTGACGTCTTGGGATTGGCGTCAGAAACGGACGGGCTGCCGGTTTTGGAAAAGAACAAGGGATATGCGGGCGACGTGGCCTTTGTGACCGATGGGGCGATCCAGACCCATCTGGCGAAGAAGGACCCGCTTGCGGGCTTCAACGCCGGGCAGATGGTCAATCCCGTCAGCCATGGCCACATCGCCTATCGCACCGACGACCTGGCGGCCTTCAAGGCGCGGCTCGAGGCGCACGGGGTGCCCTACGCCGACTGGGGCAATCGGGCCGTCGCGGGCTGGGACCAGATCTTTTTCTACGACCCGGATGGCAATGTGATTGAGGTGCATCAGGTGGCCGAGACGTAGCAGCGATAAACCTCGATCATCCAGCCCAGCATGATCCCGTTCAGAATGTGCCACCAGAAATGGGTGCCGACCGGCACATGGGCGCACAGCATTTCGTCAACCGACCGGGCCAACAAGGAGACAAACAGGATCGCCGCACCGATCACAAAGCCTCGCGCCAGTGCAGGCGTACGTCGCCACAACAGGGCGGCATAGATCAGGATCAGCACAGGCACCGACACATATCCCGCCGAAACACCCAACACGGGCACGGCCTGCCAGATCGGCACAGTCACCACCGCATAGGGCACAAACAACGCCGTGGCACCACCAGCGACCCAAGGGCGCATTCCCCAAACATCGCGGTTGATCGCAAACAGATAGACCAGGATAAAGGCCGCGATCGGCGTGCTGTCAGCGATGGCTGCCCAGACCTGAGCATGGGTGTGAAACAGATAGCTGCCCAACCCGATCAGCCCCAAAATCACCGACAGCGCACGCGCCAAAGGCACGTCCGCGCTGCGCCGCCACATAATCACGGCGGCAATGACAAAGACCGCATTGGTCACCGCATTGATCGGCTCCGCCCAGTATCCCGGCCCCATCCGCTCACAATAAGCGTCAATCCCGCGCAACACCTCCAAAAGCCTACTTGCCTTTCATTGTTCCCCAAATATGCATATCCGCAGGTTCAACACGCGCCACACCTAGCGACGCGCAGCAAAAAACGCCCGCAACATATCCTCGGCCTCACGCGCGCCGATGCCGTCATAGACCTCGGGCACATGGTGCGCCTGCGGGTGGGTAAACACCCGCGCGCCGTGAGCGACGCCACCTGATTTCGGATCAGAGGCCGCATAATAAAGCCGCGACACGCGCGCCCCGGCAATGGCCGCCGCACACATCGCGCAGGGTTCCAGCGTCACATAAAGATCGCACCCCACCAACCGCTCGGACCCAAGGGCGGCGCAGGCCGCGCGGATCGCCAGCATCTCGGCATGGGCGGTAGGATCGCTCAGTTCGCGGGTCCGGTTCCCGGCCTTAGCCAGCACATCGCCATCGCGCACCACGACTGCGCCCACGGGCACTTCGCTGCGCGCGCCCGCTACGCGCGCTTCGGCCAAGGCAATATCCATGAACGATCGAAACTCCATCTGTTGTCCCTGCCACGCCCCTTGCCCCTTTCGCAAGGGAGGGAGGCGCGCTAAAGCGAGGCCATGGATAAAGAACCCCCAAAAGGCAGCCGCATCGCCAAGGTGCTGGCCCGTGCCGGCATCGCCAGCCGACGCGGCGCCGAAGAGATCATCGCCGCAGGCCGCGTCGCGGTGAACGGCAAGGTGATCGACAGCCCCGCGCTGAACGTGACCGAGCCCGACCAGATCACCGTCGATGGCAAGCCGTTGGCCGAACCGGAACCCGAGCGGCTGTGGCTGTATCACAAGCCGATTGGGCTGGTGACGTCGGATGCGGATGAAAAGGGGCGGCGCACGATCTATGACGCGCTGCCCGAGGACATGCCGCGCGTGATGTCGGTGGGTCGGCTCGACATCAACTCCGAAGGACTCTTGCTGTTGACCAATGATGGCGGGATCAAGCGCAAGCTGGAACTGCCCTCGACCGGGTGGATGCGCAGATACCGCGTGCGGATCAACGGGCGGCCCACGGAGGACAGCCTTGAACCGCTGCGCAAAGGCGTCACAGTCGAGGGTGAGCGGTTTCAGCCCATGCAGATCACGCTCGACCGTCAGCAAGGCGCGAATGCGTGGCTGACTGTGGGCCTGCGCGAGGGCAAGAACCGCGAAATCCGCCGCGCGATGGAAAGCATCGGGCTGGTCGTGAACCGGCTGATCCGCATCAGCTACGGCCCCTTCCAGCTTGGCGATCTGAAACCCGGCGCGGTCGAAGAAGTCCGCCGCCGCATCCTGCGCGATCAGGTAGGGCTGGACACGGAGGAGGAAAACACAGGCACCGCGCGCAAGACCCCCAAGGTGAGCCGCGGACCGCGTAAGCCGATTTCGAAACCAAGCGCGCGCCGCCCCGGCCCGCAAGCGCGCGCTAAGGCCGCACAAGGCAAAGCGCGCACGCGCAAACCCCAATAGGCACGACAGGCCCGCCCGCCAAATACAACTTGCGCCCAGATCTGCGCGCGTGGTGCGACATTTCCCCTTGTTCTTGCCGCCCCAAGTCTAAATCCTTGGGACAGAACCAAAACACCGCGCAATGACGCAACGGGGACATGACTATGGCCGACCTTCTGACGATTGAAAATCTGGGCAATCTGGTGATGCTGTGTTTTTTGCAGGCCGTGCTGGGCTTTGACAATCTGCTCTATATTTCCATCGAAAGTCAGCGCGCACCGGTCGCCCAACAGGCGGCTGTGCGGCGATGGGGGATCATTCTGGCCGTGGTTTTGCGGGTGGTCCTGCTGTTCACCATGATCCAGTTGATTGACGCCATGGCCGAACCTTTTGCCATTCTGAACTGGGAGGGTGTGATCACCGGCGGCGTCAACTTTGCCACCTGCGTGTTCATATTCGGCGGTATTTTCATCATGTATACGGCTGTAAAAGAGATCGGACATATGCTGACCATCCACAATCTGGATACGGATGTTGAGGCGAAATCCGGCAAATCGGCGACACAGGTGGTGATGCTGATCGTACTGATGAACCTAATCTTTTCATTCGATTCCGTGCTGTCGGCGCTCGCCATCACAGATGTCTTTATTATTCTGGCCACGGCCATTCTGCTGTCGGGCCTCGCGATGCTGGTGCTGGCTGATGGCGTCACGCGCTTTCTCGAAAAGAACCGGATGTACGAGGTGCTGGGCCTGTTCATCCTGCTGATCGTGGGCGTCGTCCTGTTAGGCGAGGCGGGACAGGCTGCAGCCCACGCCATGCATGACGAGAGCCTTGCCTTGCGCATCTTTGGCTATGAGGTCATTCCAATGTCCAAGACGACCTTCTATTTCTCGGTGCTGGTTTTGGTCGCGGTTGAGGTCATTCAATCGGGCTATACCCGCAAGCTGAACGCCGAGCGGCGTACAGGCGCGCGCCCCGGTACGGCGCAAAGCGCACACCACTAGTGCTGCACCTGCAAAACGCCTATATATCGGGTATCGACACGAGGGGCATGATGGAAACGACCGGCTTTCAAAAGATCGCATATGCGGTGCTGATCGCGCTGATGTTTGGCGTGACCACCGGCCTGTTGGGGGGACTTTAACCCAATGGCGCAACGCTTTGGCGGCAAATACAGCCCCGATGGGACAAGTGGCGACACCGCCGAGCGTCCCGCCTTTCGCGGGGCGACGGTTGATCCCATTGGCGCGCGTTCAAACCTCCTGTTTCTGCCAGCGATCCCGATGGTGTTTCTGGCGCTGAATGACGGGGCCTTCGGGCTGATCATCGCGCTGATTTCTGCGGCCATCCTGACCTTGGCGGCGTGGCTGTTGCGCGGCGGCCTGCTGGCCGAGGCCGCCTATCACGAACGGAAAATTGCCAAACGTCCCGCCATTCCACGCAAGCTGTTTTCCTCCGTGCTGACCGGGGTTGGCATCGCCTTTGCCGCCTACCGCTCCGAACCGGGCCTTGTCGCGCCGATCCTTTACGGGATCGCAGCAGGTGGGTTGCACATAGCGGCCTTTGGGCTGGACCCGATGCGCGACAAGGGTATGGAAGGCATCGATACCTTCCAGCAGGACCGCGTGGCGCGTGTGGTGGACGAGGCTGACGCCTATCTCGCCGCCATGACGGACGCGCTGAAACGGGCGCAGGATCGCAAGATGGAGGTCAAGCTCGAGACCTTCAAGGCGGTGGCGCGCGACCTCATCCGCACGGTCGAGGAAGACCCGCGAGATCTCACGGCGGCGCGCAAATATCTGGGCGTCTATCTGATGGGCGCGCGCGATGCGACGGTGAAATTCGCCGACATCTATGCCCGCACGCAGGACCCGCAAGCGCGCGCCGATTATGCCGCGTTGCTGGATGATCTGGGCGAGAATTTCTCGGCCCGCACCCGCAAGCTGCTGATCGAAGATCGCAGCGACCTCAACATTGAAATCGACGTGCTGCGCGACCGGTTGCAGCGCGAAGGGGTGCGCATCGCCCCCGAGCAAGACACATAAATAACAGTAAGGTAGCCAAAACCATGTCCGAGACCGTCCGCCAAAAAGCTGAAACCGCCCTTGCCGAAGTGAACGAGGTCACAGCCGTTGTGCTGCCCGAACCTGCGGATGCCAATGCGATTGTACCGCTGGCCCAAGCGGACGCCCCCGTGGGTGCTGAAATTCGCGCCCGCATGGGTGAGATCGACATGGCCGACACCAACTCTATCGTGTCTTTTGGCTCGGCCGCGCAGGCCGAGTTGCAGGAAATCTCTCAGGCTATGTTGCAGGACGTGCGCAACAAGGATGTGGGCCCTGCCGGAGACAGCCTGCGCAATATCGTGACGACGATCCGGGGCTTTTCAATCTCGGAACTCGATGTGCGCCGGGATCGTTCGTGGTGGGAAAAGCTGATCGGACGCGCTGCACCGTTTGCGAAATTCACCGCCAAGTTCGAGACGGTGCAAGGTCAGATCGACAAGATCACCGACAACCTGCTGGCGCATGAGCACACGCTTCTCAAAGACATCAAGTCGCTTGATCTTCTCTATGAAAAGACGCTGCAATTCTATGACGAGCTGGCGCTTTATATTGCGGCGGGCGAGGAAAAGATCAAAGAGCTGGACGAAAACGACATTCCCGCAAAGGAGGCCGCCGTGGCCGCCGCACCCGAGGATGATCAGGTCATGGTCGCTCAGGAACTGCGCGATCTGCGCGCGGCCCGTGATGATCTGGAACGCCGGGTGCATGATCTGAAACTGACCCGTCAGGTGACGATGCAATCGCTGCCTTCGATCCGGCTGGTGCAGGAAAACGACAAAAGTCTCGTGACCAAGATCAACTCGACCTTGGTCAACACGGTCCCGCTTTGGGAAACCCAACTGGCTCAGGCCGTCACCATCCAGCGCAGCGCCGAAGCCGCCGCAGCCGTACGTGACGCCAATGATCTCACAAACGAGTTGTTGACCTCGAACGCGGCCAACCTGCGCGACAGCAACAAGATGATCCGGCAGGAAATGGAGCGGGGCGTGTTCGATATCGAGGCGGTGAAAAAGGCCAATGCGGACCTGATCGGCACCATCGAGGACAGCCTCAAGATCGCCGACGAGGGCAAGGCCAGGCGCGCCGCCGCCGAAGAGGACCTCAAGAAGATGGAGGCCGATCTGCGCGACACGCTCGCTTCGGCCAAGGCGCGCAAGGACGGGGTTGGCGACAATGCCGGGACCGCCGTGCCGGGCTAAGGAACATCCATTGACGGCACGGGCGACATCGACTGCACGCATCTGGGGGGGCCTTGCCGTCCTCGCCCTTTTTACGGCCTGCGATATGGTCGTTCCGGTCGAACCGGTGCTGACCCCGCGCGTGCGCCCGGCGGGGTTGGTCCCCCCACCCGTGCCCACGGTCCAGCCCACATCCGAAAAGAGCGCCGCCCTGCGCAGCTATCTGGCGCAAGTGCAGTCGAGCCAGTTAACCGCCGGTTTGTTGCGTCAGGATGGCGGAGGGCCGGACACGCCCTTCACCTCGGACATGCTGGCGCGCAATTTCGAACAGATCGTGTTTTTCAATGAATACGCAGGTGGGGAATTGCGCACCGGCGTGCCAAGTGAATTGCGGCGCTGGTCGGGGCCTGTGCGCATGGGCGTGGCCTTTGGTGCTTCGGTGCCGCCCAGCCAACGCGCCCGCGATTCGGCCGACGTTCAAACCTATGCCCGCCGCCTTGCGCGGGTCACCGGCCATCCGGTATCGGTGAGTGACACGCCCAACTTTCTAGTCTTTTTCGTCAGCGAAGATGACCGGGCCGAAACCATAGACAAGATCGCGCCACGCCTGCCCGGCGTGACCACCTCGAACCTTGCGGCGGTGCGTGATCTGCCCACGGATGCCTATTGCGCCGTGGCCGCCTATGCCTCTGGTGCGAACCGGTCGACCTATACTGCCGCGGTGGCTGTGATCCGCGCCGAAAACCCGGATCTGTTGCGCCTGTCCTGCATCCACGAAGAACTGGCCCAAGGGTTGGGTCTGGCCAATGACAGCCCCGGCGCGCGCCCGTCGATCTTTAACGATGACGACGAATTTGCGTTGCTCACGGACCATGACGAGGCGCTGCTGGCCATGCTGTATGATGACCGACTGGCACCCGGCGTGTCCTTGGCCGACGCCGCCCCTGTTGTCCGCATTCTCGCTCGCGAAGCCCTGAACGGGCCGCTTTGACAGACCAAAAGGAGCCCCCAAATGGGTATTTTCGATTTCCTCTCTGGCGAATTTATTGACGTTATCCACTGGGTCGATGACAGCCGCGACACTATGGTGTGGCGGTTCGAGCGCGAGGGCCACGAGATCAAATACGGGGCCAAGCTGACCGTGCGCGAAGGTCAGGCGGCGGTGTTCGTGCATGAGGGCCAGCTGGCGGACGTGTTCACGCCGGGCCTTTATATGCTTGAAACCAACAACATGCCGATCATGACGACCCTGCAACACTGGGATCACGGCTTTAAAAGCCCGTTCAAGTCCGAGGTCTATTTCGTCAATACTACCCGTTTCAACGATCTGAAATGGGGCACTAAGAACCCGATCATCTGCCGCGATCCCGAATTCGGCCCCGTACGCCTGCGTGCCTTTGGCACCTATTCGGTCAAGGTGGCCGACCCGGCCAAGTTTCTGGTCGAAATCGTGGGCACTGATGGTGAGTTCACCATGGACGAGATCAGTTTTCAGATCCGCAACATCATCGTGCAGGAGATGTCGCGCAGTCTTGCCAAGTCGGGCATCCCGGTGATGGACATGGCCGCCAACACCCGCGAATTGGGCCAGATCGTCGCCAAGGAAATCAGCAACCAGATCGCGGAATACGGCCTGATCCTGCCCGAGCTTTATATCGAAAATATCTCGCTGCCGCCTGCGGTCGAGGCGGTGATGGACAAACGCTCCTCCATGGGTGTGATCGGAAATCTCAACGAATACATGCAGTTCCAAGCCGCCGAGGCATTGGGTCGCGAAGGTGGCGGTGCCGGGGACGCAATGCAGGCCGGGATTGGTGCAGCCATGGGCTTGCAAATGGGCCAGATGGCGGCAGGCCCTTGGGGCGGACAACGTGGGCAGGCCGCAGCCCCTCCGCCCCCACCGGTCGAGCACGTGTGGCACGTCGCTAAAGATGGCGCGACCACGGGCCCGTTTTCCAAGGCGCAGTTGGGCCGCATGGCGGCCAGCGGTGATCTGACGCGCGACAGCTATGTGTGGACCGCCGGACAGGACGGATGGATGAAGGCCGAGGATGTGGTGGAACTGGCACAGCTGTTCACAGTCATGCCCCCGCCCCCACCGCCGGGTATCTGAGGCAATACGCAATCGTCTCGACAGATGGCTGCGGTGTGCGTATGCTCGGATAAAGGGAACCGGTGCCAAACAAATGGTGCGGTCTGATACTCAGGGTGACGCCCAACATGCCGCTGTCCACCGCACAGATTGCATTTCTTGCGAACTATCTCGACCGGGTCCCCGACCGCACATCTTTTGCGGCGCAAAACCTGACTGTGCGCCACGGAGCCACCTACCCAAACGTAACATTCGGGGCGTGCCGTGCGGACAAAACCCTGCTGCGGATTGGTGGCAATGGTGCGCCTGATAACGAGTCTCGCAAAGGCGGAATAGATATCCACCCCGATACCGTGGACGAGCTGATGGCAAATGGCAGGCTCACCGACCTGCTGGCTGGTCTGAACGAGACCGATGAAGATTTGAGGATGGCGGCATTGGCGAGCTTTCAACGCTCAACCAATGAACGATACCGTTTCGATGAAACTTTTCAAAAGACCATTACCGAACTCGAAGCGGTGCCGGGCAACCTTGACGGTCTACAGGGCATTCTCGACAATGCCTCACCCGCTGACAAGAACCGGATGGCGCAAATACAGATCAGCCACAAATCCCCGGAAGAGGCCGCCATCAATACCCGAGGCGTCGAACTGGCCTTGCAGATGAACGCGCAAAGCTGCGGCGACGTCGTGGCCTATGTGGAGTTCTTTTACAAAATTATCGAACCGGACCAGCGGCGCATCAAAGCGGAGGTAAACCAACTGCCACTGCCCGTGAACGATCCGCCGAACACCCGACGACAGAACAGACAATGGCGCAAGGATCAGGTCACCGCCCGGCTGCGCGATTTCATGGGGGCCGATACCCTTTCTCAGGAACGACTGGACGACGCACGCCAGATCATCGACGACTACACCAACGCCATGGCCATCTTTTGCGGAGCGCCCGTGACGAGCCAGGCGTTGGACGGGGCGAGCGACAGCGGCATGCAAACTGAACTTGAGCGTCTCGCCACAACCCTGCTCTTCACCAGTCAGGTCAGCGCAGGCTATCATCTGTTGAAACACTTCACAGACATGTACGGGGCCCTCCACGATGGAGATCTGGACTCACAAGCGACCCACTACACGACCGAAGCTCGCGACGCCGTGGCAACCAGCGACCGTTGCACCAATTCGAAGGGGCAGACGGGCTCGACGTCTTTCGCGTTTTCCAAAGGTGGATTCACGACTTACGTTCCCGTCAAAGGCGCAGATGCCGAATTGGCCTCGTTCTTTTAACCTTCACAGATCGGACATTTCATGGACCCTACTCTGAGCAATTGTCTGTCCGACATGACAACCCGCCTTGCCATCATAGCGGCCACGCCCGCCGCGGATCACCTTGCTGAGGTGCAGGCCTATCTGGGTCATTGTTTCACGCTGGATACAGCGCGACGGGCAGGGCTGAACGACGCAGACGCGTTGGTTCTGCAAGATCATCTGGCCCAAAGCGCCCCGTCCATTGAAATGGCCTGGTCCGCATTCGACGTGGATGGTGGCGAGGCCCTGCGTGTCTGGATGCAGCAGGAACTGACCGGCAACGACTGGATCACGATTTGCCATCGCCGTTCGAACATCGAGGCCTTCAACGATCTTTATGCCGATCTGGTGCCCATCGACAAACTGATCGACACCGAAGAACTCGATGACGATATCCGTGCCAAGGCGGAGCTGGAAGCGATGCCGAATCCAGACCGCACCCCATCCGACCTGCCCGAATCTCATTGGTGGTGGGCGCTGACCTAAGTCAGCAATACTTGACACAGGCCACCCCATGGCCACGCTTGGGCCATGACCCTGCGCCACCATCTGCCAACCCGCCGCACCGCCCTCAAATGGCTGCATTGGCTGATCGTGCCCCTGTTCATCTGGTTCCTCCTGGTCCAGCCCAAGGATGTGACACCCTTTGGCCCCGCCGCCTTTCAGGCCCATTCCATGCTCGCGCTGATCTTTGTGTCCCTGTCGCTGATGTGGTTTGCGGACCTGATGCGGCGTGGGCTGGCGAGCCGTCCGGGCCCGAAACTGCGAGGCATCTTGCGCCCGCTGCACCGCATCATGCACCTGACGCTGATCTGGGGGCTGTTCTTTGTCGCGGTGACCGGATTTCTGCTGGGGCTCAGCTCGGCTGTGCTGTTGAAAGCCGGAGGTGTTCTGCCGATTGCGCCGCCTATGGGCTGGCCGCACCTGAACCATTTGATCGGGCAGGTACACATCATCGAATTCTATGCGCTCGGGATCGTAGCGGGCGTGCATGCCGTGTTTCACATCTGGCGACACTACAAATTGCAGGACAACGCCTTGCGGATCATGCTGCCCAAACGCCTGCACAAACACTTGTGAGTGGATGAGTCGATGCGGGTGCCTTTCCATTCTGGCCCGCGTTGGGCCATACTGCGCATCTGAAATGTCAAAGGGGTTTCATGCGGCGCACCGTCACGATCACATTGCATTGGCTGACATTGGTGCTGCTGGCGCTGATCTTTGCGGGCGGCCCGATCCCGATGCTTGCATGGGCCTTCGGGCTGAGCGGGTTGGCGATGTGTGCCACAACCCTCGCGGGCGGGCTCATGAACGGCCCCGGCCCCAAGCTGGAAGGTGGGTTGCGGCGCGCGCACCCATGGTTCAGTTGGGGGATGTACGCTGTCCTCGGGCTGGTGGCCGGAATCACGATCTGGGTACAACTGGGACAAAGCTGGGGTGGTCCGGCGCTGTCCGCGCTTTACTTTTACTTGCTGTCTGCCTCGGCTTTGCACGCCATCTTTCATCTTTGGCGGCACACGGCCCTTGGTGATGGGGCCCTGCGCCGCATCACGCCCACATCACTGCACGGACTGCTATGACCGACTTGCCTGACCTTGATCAACGCACGACGCCCGCCGACCACCGATTTCCCTGCGACAATTGCGGGGCGGATTTCCGGTTTGAACCGGGAACCGGGACGCTGACCTGCGATCACTGCGGCAACACCAGCATGATCGATGGCGCGGCGACACAGGCGGTGTCAGCCATCGCCGAACTGGACTACCGCGCCGCCCTCAACGCCGAGTTGCCCAACGCGGATATCGAGGAAACGCGCGTTTCCACCTGCCCCAATTGTGCCGCACAGGTCGAATTTGACGCGGACATCCACGCAACCGAATGCCCCTTCTGTGCCACCCCCGTCGTCACCGACACCGGCGCGCACCGCCACATCAAACCGCGTGGAGTGTTGCCCTTTGCATTGGCCGAACGGGACGCCCGCGCAGCGATGACGGATTGGCTGGGCAGTTTGTGGTTTGCGCCCTCCGGTCTTCAGGACTACGCGCGCAAGGGGCGTGCGATGCAAGGCATCTATGTGCCCTACTGGACCTTCGATGCAGACACCCGCAGCACCTATACAGGCGAGCGCGGCACGGTCTATTACGAGACGCGCACCGTTATGCGCGACGGAAAACGGCATCAGGTACAGGTCGCCAAGGTCCGTTGGCGCGGTGTGCGGGGGCGCGTGGCGCGGTTCTTTGACGATGTGCTTGTGTTGGCATCCACCTCGCTGCCCAAACGCTTTACCGACGCGCTGGAACCCTGGGACCTCAGCGCGATGGAGCCCTATACGCCTGAATTCCTCGCCGGGTTCCGGGCGGAAGGCTATTCGGTCGCGCTGGAGGCCGGCTTTGAAGAGGCCCGTGCCATCATGGACCGCACCATTGCCCGCGACATCAAGTTCGACATTGGCGGCGACCGCCAGCGCATCCACTCGGTCGACACCAAGCTGGGGGCGATCACCTTCAAACACGTACTGCTGCCGGTATGGCTGGCCGCCTACAAATATCGCGGCGAAACCTATCGCTTTGTGGTCAACGGGCGCACCGGCCGGGTGCAGGGCGAGCGGCCCTGGTCCAAAGGCAAGATCGCGATTGCCGTTTTGTGCGGCCTTCTTGTGGCCGGGGCCGTCGGCTTTATCATGGCGATGCAACAATGAGTGATCTTGAGACATTGCAGGCTCTGCTTGAGGCCCGGTTTTCCTGCCGTGCGTACCGCTCCGATCCGGTCGAGGATGAGGTAATCCGCGCTATCGTGGACGCCGCGCGGCACGTCCCGAGCTGGTGCAATGCACAGCCCTGGCAGTTGCTCATCACCCGTGGGGAAGCCACCGACACCTTCCGCGACGCGCTCTATGCCACGGCACAATCTACCGTCCCTACCCCTGATCTGCCATGGCCCGAAGGCTATCCCGGCATCTACGGTGACCGCCGCCGCGCCTGCGGCTTTCAGCTTTATGATGCGGTCGGGATCGCAAAGGGCGACCGCGCCGCCTCTGCCATGCAAATGATGGAAAACTATCGCCTGTTCGGCGCGCCTCACGTGGCCATCGTGACCGCACCCACCGCCCTTGGACCTTACGGAGCGATGGATACCGGCGGCTTTGTCACCGCCTTTTGCCTCGCCGCCCAGGCCCAAGGGGTCGCCACAATCCCGCAGGCCGCCATCGCCGCCCAAGCCCCCTTCGTGCGCCAGCATTTCGATATTGCGGAGGATCGCATGATCCTGTGCGCGATTTCGTTCGGCTATGCGGATATGGATCACCCGGCCAACGGTTTCCGGACCGGGCGCGCCGCGGTCAGCGACATTATCGACTGGCGCGATACATGAGGGCGCTGTTACAGCGCATCAGCGCAGCGCAGGTCACGGTTGATGGGTCTGTCATTGGGCAAAGCGGGCCGGGTCTGGTGATCCTTGTCTGCGCGATGCCGGGTGATACCGCCGATACGGCGGGAACGCTTGCCGCCAAAGTTTCAAAACTGCGGCTGTTCAAGGACGAGGACGGCAAAATGAACCTCTCGATCCTGCAAACAGGGGGCAGCGCGCTGGTGGTGAGCCAATTCACCCTCGCCGCCGATACTTCACGTGGGAACAGGCCGGGGTTCTCCGGGGCCGCCGGTCCGGGCGAGGCCAAAGCGCTCTACCTGCATTTTGCGCAGAGCCTGCGCAAACTGGGGGTGCCATGCGAGACCGGAGAGTTCGGGGCAGACATGGCGGTGTCGCTGACCAATGACGGGCCGGTGACGGTTTGGCTGGATACAGAGGGATGAGGGTAGTGTCGATTTGCGGACACAGCTGCCGTTCAAGACTCAGTTACGAACGTCCGCTGTGGGGCTTCGTTTGTTGCATCTAAGTAGAAATGTCACCTGTTGAGCAAATCATGCTGTTACAACTGGGCGTAACGGAATCAAGGGTTAGCAGCCCGGAGACATTAGAAAACGCAGGACTGAAAAGCCTTGCTGGAGACAAAAGTTGATTAGTCGATGAATGTCATAGCGGGCCGCATTTTTTCAGCAGGAAAGCCTGTTTCATCAGAAATGATCTTCGTCATTACCGCCCAAACATCAGCTCTCTTCCACTTCCCACCTTCGGACACAAGCTTGCCGATGTTCTCCTTTGAAGCTTGCCGTGAGAGGTCAGCAAGCGTCCCTTTGAATATCCAGACGCGCTGATCGATACTTGTCGCGTACCGCCAGATTGCGATGTTCAAAACAAAGATCAGGATTCCGACGGCAATTGCATATAAACCGGAAAACAAAATTGGCCCGGCTGCCCACGTCCCGAGGATTGACCAGCCGAGCATGTTCACCCAAGCGCTTGAGGTCCTTAGGAACGGAAGTTGCAATCCGCTTCCTTCCTCCAATTGCTGTGAAACTCTCGCGGGCGTATTGTTTCAGGTGCTTCGACGCGTTCGGACAGCCTGGCCTCTCCACGGTCCTGCATTACACGATTCAATCTGTAGTACGCCATGGCTGTCAGGCACTTTGTTTGCTCATTCTCCTCGTTCCGCAGTTTGGAACAAATCACCGAATGTGCATCTTCCAACGTCCGAATGCTCTCGGCGTCCTCATCCATAATCGCGATTTTGAAAACATATTCGATGGCTTCGATGATGGCGACATCGTCACCGTCGCCCACAATGCCCACGGACTTTGGCTGAGTGTCACGGTTAAGCATTTGCAATCACTATCCTTCATCGCTTTAAGATTTGAGGATACTCCCTCAACGATCCCAAACCAAAGTCATTGCGTGCCCTCGGCTGGCGGTTTAGCCCTGAATTTCAAACCTTACTGTAGCAGACATTGGGCATCGCGCAGCATTTGGTAGGCATGGTCTCGAAGCAGACCTTAGCTGCACCAGGCTCACACGGGCGCGAGGAGGACGAAACTGACATTCCCATATGCTATCTGAATGTCTCCCTCCCCATACTTCAATATCATGACGCGCTGATTTAGCTTAGCCTAATAAGAGCATACCACGAAACATAAAGGCATACGTTTAGATGATCACGAGCCACATGCACGTCAAAGCGCCAGGTTTTCCGCGTCACCCTAAAGATGATGAATTGGTGAACAATTTCATGTCCGGTTTCTCGCTTGCCGAGGCAATTCAATCCGAACTCATGGATCGCGGATACGACAGCCCGGGACTCGGTGGCGAGGACTGGGGTTGGCTCGTCGTTGCTGTGAGCCCTGCGTCTAACGTCGAACTGCACGTCGCTATTTCATCAATGGCTGACCCGGAAGACGATGAGAATAGTACTGTAGAAGCAATGATAGCAATTCAGCCTCAAAAACTAAGCAAAGGCGCGCTTTGGTGGAAAAAGGATATTGGTGCAGACTGACCTGCTCCCCTGAAAAGTCCGGCATTTAGAGTTAGCCTGTTCTCCAACTGAGGAGACAGACGATGAAGAGAAGCCGTTTCAGCGAAGAACAGATCATTGGGATAT